>CAWDYO010000015.1:0-170851 GCA_963806515.1 uncultured Actinomycetes bacterium
CGTGAAAGTTGCCGGAGGTGGCGGCGGTGAGCGCGAAGCTCAGGTGGCCCGGCAGGTCGTCGACCGCCGCGACCGCGGCTTCGCGCAGCTCGCCGCCGACGCGGTGCTCGTAGCGCGCGCGGATCGACGCGATCGGCGAGCCCGCGTCGTAGGAGAGCCGCGGGAGCCCGCCGTCCTCGGTGTAGGCCACGCTGACGGCGGTGGGCAGGCGGTCGACGATGGCGTGCAGCGACTGGACGCCCTCGCCGTCGTCGATCGCGCCGTCGATCGTGGCCTTCGCCGGCTGCGGACGTCGTGACGCCGACGGCGATCCGCGGGCTCGCGAGCGTCGCGTCGACGCGGACGCTGCTCGCGACGGGCGAGAAGCCGATCGCGATGCGCTCGGGTCGCAGCCGCGAGCCCCCGGAACCGGGATCGAAGAGCTCGGCGATCGTCTTCAGGCCTTCGGACGCGCCGCTCGTCGTCTGCTGCACGACGAAGCGCTTGGGGTCGCCGCCGAAGCCGAGCAGGGCGGTCGCGCGGAACCGGCGCGGCGCCTGGCCGGCGCGCGCGTCGTAGCCGACGGCGATGCGCTGGCGGCCGATGTCGCCGCCCGTCGGGTCGCGGACGATGGCCTCGACGGAGGCCGGCAGCGGCGCGCGCGAGCCGGGAAGGCGATCGATGACGATGCCCACGCGGCTCGTGCTGAGCACGACGGCGGTGGCGAGGAGGTCGAGGCTCGCGCCGGCGTCGACGCGCAGCGGCGTCGGAACGTCGATGAGCGTCGTCGTCGCGCGGCGCAGCTCGCCGCCGCCGGGCTGCGCGTGGACCGTGAGGAACGTGACCGAGGGGTTCGGCAGGCTCGCGGCCCCCGCCGGCGTGGCGAGCACTCCCAGGCCGGCCGCCACGATCGCGAGCCCCGGCCGGCCATCGGCGTGTCCTTGCTCGCAGGCCCCGCAACACGCACCGATCGGACCACCACCGGCGACGGAAGTCAATCCGCCAAATGGGCCGTCTGGGACTCGAACCCAGAACCTCGAGGTTAAAAGCCTCTCGCTCTGCCAATTGAGCTAACGGCCCGCTGCCGAGCCCGCGTCGCGGAGTAGCCGTCCGCCCCGAGACGAGGCCCGAATACCCCCAGGGGGAGTTGAACCCCACTCCTCGAGCTTGAAAGGCTCGCGTGCTGACCGTTACACCATGGGGGCGTACGCGCGGCGCATTCTACGGGCGACCGGGCGGCGACACCGGCGACCCGCGGCCGCGGAATGAGTAGCCTGCCCCCGCGCGCGTAGCTCAGCGGCTAGAGCATCGCCCTTACAAGGCGGGGGTCGCCGGTTCGAATCCGGCCGCGCGCATCGCGCGCAGACGGACGCCATATCGGCGGGATGCGGGCCTCACTTGAGCGTGCTTGGACGCATGAACCGGATTGCGGCCTGTCGCTCAGGTTGAGCCGTTGTACCAGCCGATCGCCTCGGCATGGACAAACGGCTCAGCCTCATCTGGAAAGGCCTTTGTGTCGGCCCGCTCTCAGCTTCGCCGGCCCGATCGCGAGCGCCGCGGCGGCGTCCGATCCGCTGCTGGCGAGCCAGTGGGCGCTGTCCGATCCGGCAGCGATCGGCGCGCAGGAGGCCTGGTCGCAGTCGACCGGCGCCGGCGTCCTCGTCGCCGTGCTCGACACCGGCGTCCAGCTCGACCACCCCGACCTCGCCGCGAACATCTGGACGAACCCCGGCGAGATCGCCGGCAACGGCATCGACGACGACCGCAGCGGGATCGTCGACGACGTCCACGGCGCGAACATGTTCGACATGAGCGCCAACGTCAACGACGACAACGGCCACGGCACGCACGTCGCGGGCATCGTCGCGGCGCGCCAGGGCAACGGCGTCGGCGGCTCGGGCATCGCGCCCGACGCGAAGATCCTGCCGGTCAAGGTTCTCAACTCGGGGATGTCCGGCGACACCGACACGCTTGCCTACGGGATCCGCTACGCGGTCGACCGCGGCGCGAAGATCCTCAACGTCTCCGTGAACACCGACGCGCAGACCGACATCGTCGACGCCGCCGTGCGCTACGCCGGTGAGCACGGCGCGATCGTCGTCGCGTCGGCCGGCAACAACGGCCGCAACATCGACCTTCAGCCCTCGTACCCCGCGTCGCTCGCCGACCCGGCGGTGTTCAGCGTCGGCGCGGAGGACCAGGACGGCCTGCTGTGGGAGCTCTCGAACACCGGCCTGCTGTCGGTGGACCTCGCGGCGCCGGGCGCACGCGTCGCCTCGACGACGCGCGGCTCCGCCTACCAGTCGCGCAGCGGGACCTCCGCCGCGGCGCCGTTCGTCGCCGGCTCGCTGGCGCTGCTGTCGGCGGCCCGGCCCGACCTCTCGATGAGCGCCCTGCGCGGCGATAATCGCCGAGACCAAGCGCTCGACCATCCTCAGCAAGCTGCTGGGCGGCGGCCTGTTGGACGTCGGCGCCGCGATGCACCGCGCGCTCGCCGGCCGCCCGTGGCGGACCGCCGGGGACACGTCGGCCGCCCCCGTGCGCCCGACGCTGCGGCTGCGCGTGAAGTCCAAGGCGAAGGCCGGCTCGCGGGTCGCCCTGCGCTGGACCAATCCCTCCGGCGCCGCCAACGTCGCGAAGTGGCGGGTCTCGCTGAACGGGCGCGTTCGTGAAGACCGTCTCGGCCTCTGCGGCCGGCGTCACGCGCCGCTTCGTGCGCTCCGGCACCCACCGCTGGCGCGTCGTCGGCTTCGACGCCGACGGGGCGAAGATCGTCGCCGCACAGCGCTCGTTCCGCGTCGTTATTCGCTGCTCATTACTAATCGCGCGTGCCTCGGGCGGGCCCCGCGCAATTTCGTGTTACGGGTAGTCAAACTCCGTGACCTTATATACGGTAATCGACTTCCATTCGCCACGACGCCGCTGCTGCCCGCCCCGCTCGTCGTCACGGGCCACCTCGTGACGTTCGACGACGCGCGGCCGGAGATCGCCGACGGCGCGCTGTACATCGATCGTGACGGAGCGATCGTCGCGGTCGTGGGTGCGGCCGACCCGCCGCCGCCGGGCTTCGAGGAGTTGAACCGCGTCGAGCCGGCGCGGACGCTGTCGTCTACCCGGGGCTCATCGACCTGCACAACCACATCGCCTACAACTGCCTCCCGCTGTGGATCGCGCCGGGCCGGTCGAAGCCGTGGACCGCGCGCTCGTGAGTGGCCGCTCGATCCGGACTACCTGCCGTCGATCACGCTGCCGGTCAACGCGCTGTGCGCGGCGAACGGCAAGGCGGTGTTGAAGACGTCGAGACGAAAGGCCGTCGTCGGCGGGGTGACGGCGATCCAGGGCTCGTCGAAGGTCGGGCGGCCGTTCGAGGGCTGGATGGTGCGAAACGTCGAGTACGAGACGTTCCGGACGGGTGTCGTGCGCGTGCGCCAGGCGGTGTTCTCGCTCAACGAGGAGAAGGAGTTTCGCAAGGTGCGCCGCCAGTTCGAGGCCTGCTACGTGTTCATCTACCACCTCTCCGAGGGGACCGACCCGGCGCTGCGCTCGGAGTACGAGGCGATGGGCTCGCGGGGCTGCATCGCGCCGCACTTCGTCGGGATCCACTGCACGGCGCTCGGTGACGAGCAGTTCGCCGACTGGACGCCGCGCGGCGGGTCGGTCGTGTGGTCGCCGTTCTCGAACCTGTGGCTGTACGGCGCGACGACGGACGTCGCGGCGGCCCGGGCGCGTGGGCTGCGCCTGTGCCTGGGTCGGACTGGGCGCCCTCGGGCACGAAGTCGCTGCTCGGCGAGCTGAAGGTCGCGGACTCGTGAACCGGTCTGCGCTCGGGGGATTGTTCTCCGACCTCGACCTGTGCCGGATGGTGACGTCCAATCCCGCCGACGCGCTCGGCTGGGAGGCGCGGGTGGGCCGGCTGCGGGCCGGGTGCTGCGGCGACTTCGTGATCGTCGAGCGGCGCGAGGAGGACGTCTATCGCAACCTCGTGCTCGCGCTTGAGCGCGACGTGCGGCTCGTCGCGATCAACGGCTATCCGATGGTCGGGACGGCCGCGTTGATGTCGGCTTGCGCGGCAGTCGCGCCGGAGCCGATCGACGTCGGCGGTGTTGAGCGGGTCGTGTCGCTGCGCGATTCGCGCATCCAGGACGCGGACATGGCTGGGCCGAGGTCGTGGCAGCGCTGGAGCACATCCGCCGCGACGCCGGCGCCGCGCGCGAGGCGTCGGTCGCGCTCGCGGGCGGCGTCGACGAGCACCTGGGCTCATCCCCGACAAGCCGTGGGACGACCCGACGCTCGAGCTCGGCCCGCAGGTCGACCTGGCCACGGTCGCCATCGGTCCCCTGGACTCGCTCGTGCACGACGACGCGTTCTTCGACGCGATCGACCGGGCGGTGATCCACGGCGGTCGGTTGAGCGGGCTGCGCGACTACTCGTCGCGCTGAGCGGCGGCCGACACACTCCCCTTGCGGGGCCTTGCGCGCGGTCAGCCGGGTACGGCTTCGGGCGGGCTGTTTTTTTTTTTTTTTTTTTTTTTTTTTTTTTTTTTTTTTTTTTTTTTATTTGGGTGTGTCGATCTACTCGGTCCACGGCCGGAGTAGATCAACGCATCCTCGCCTCGCGCGCGGTCAGCCCGGCTTACTGACGACCTCGTGCGGGGTAGGCGGTGGGGCCGGATTCGGCCCCGGGCTCGGAGCGCTCGCCTCCGGCGGCGCCGGCGGCGCGGCGTCGGGCGCCGGTGCCAGGCGCCCGCTTTGGCGGCCGTCGGCGCGGGCGGGGGCCGGCGCGGGGCGGCGCGCGGCTCCGGCGGCGGGCGGATGCTCTCCGGCCGCGCCGGCTTCGCCTGGACGAGCGACGTGACGGTCGGGCGGCGCCGCGTCCTCCGGCGGGGGCGCGCGGGGCGCGGCGCGGGCGGCACGGCCGCGGGCCTCGGCGCGGCGCCGGCGCGGGCGCTCGCGGCCTCTCGCGGTCGGGCTCCGCCGACGATCCTCCGGCGCCGCCGGGCAGCAGCGCGAGCGGGTCGACCGCGCACTCCTGGCAGCCCGCCGGGCCGCGACGCACCTCGAAGTGCAGGTGCGGCGTCGAGGCCGAGCCGGTCGCGCCGACGAGCCCGACGACCTGGCCGCGGCGCACGAGCGAGCCGAGTCCACCCGCGCCGCGACGGCGGAGAGGTGCGCGTAGCACGTGGCGAGCGCGGGCCGGTGCTGCAGGCAGACGAAGTTGCCGTAGCCGGCGGACCGCGCCGGCGACTGCACGAGCGCGACGCGACCGCTCGCGGCGGCGTAGACCGGCGTGCCCGCCGCGGCGAGGAAGTCGACGCCGTTGTGCAGGTGGCCCGGGCGCGGGCAGCCGAACGTGCCGCGCCGCCGACGACGCCGACGACGGGGGTCGCGAGCGTCGCCGGCTCGCGGCCGGTCGCGGCGATCACGCGAGCCTTGAGGCGCGGGGCTCAAGCGCCGCGACCTCGCCGCCCGCACGCGCCGGGCGGCCGAGCCCGTCGGACCGGGCCGACCGCCGCGGGCGCCCGAGGCGCCCGCGCCGGGAACCTCAGCTCCAGCGAGAGCCCGATCGCGAGCGGCTCGCAGTCCGACCGGCGCCCGCGCCAGCGGATTCGGCTCGCCGGCGCGCGAGCCGTTGGCGACCGTCAGCGCGAGCGCGCCCAGCAGGCAGCTGACAGCCGCCCCGGCGAGCACCGGGGGCAGCAGCACCTTGCGGGCCAGCACCGCCGGCCGCAGACGATCGAGAGACGCCCTCCACCAGGCGGGGGGCTTCGACGCGGCGCCCGGCGGCCCTGCCGCGCGCAGCGGCCCGCCCACCGCGCCGGCCGGCCTCGGCGCGCGGCCTCGCCGCGCCACCGCGCCGCGCCCACCCGGCGAGCGGCCGCCCGCCCCGACCCCTCGCCGCGGGCCGTCCCACTACGCTGCGGCCGTGGTCGGCGTCATCGTCCCCGTGCACGGCTTCCCCGGCTACCTCGCGGAGACGCTGGACTGCCTTCTGAGCCAGCGGCCCGCGCCCGCGGAGATCGTCGTCGTCGACGATGCGTCGCCCGAGCCGGTGCGCCTGCACCCCGACCACGCGCGCCGTTGCACGCTCCTGCGCCGCGAGCGCTGCGGCGGTCCCGCGGCCGCACGCGCGACCGGGCTTCGAAGCGCTCGGCGCCGGAGATCGACCTCGTCGCGCTGTGCGACGCCGACGACGCCTGGACCGAGGGCAAGCTCGCCGCGCAGCTCGCCGCCCTCGACGAGCAGCCGGACGCCGCGCTGTGCTTCGGCCGCGCGCTCGTGGTAGGCGCGGACGGCAGGCCGACCGGCGAGCGCTGGACCGACCTCGAGGCCGGTCGCCACGAAGGGGCGGCGCTCCAGTCGCTGCTCTACGCCGCGAACCCGATCCCCACGTCGAGCGTCGTCATGCGCCGCGGCCCGCTCGAACGGGCCGGCGGGTTCGAGTCGCCCGTCCGGCTCGCCGAGGACTGGGACCTCTGGCTTCGCCTCGCGGCCCGCGGCGAGCCGTTCGTCTGCGCCCCCGACGCGCTCGTCCGCTACCGCCGCCACGCGGGCGGCCTGACCGCCGACGTCGCGGCGCTCGCCCGCTGCCAGCTCGAGCTGCACCGCGCCCACGGCGACCTCGTCGAGCCCGCGTCCGCGAGCGCGCGCTCGCCGCCGACGAGGCCGCGCTGCGATCCGCGACGCGCGGAGGCGTGCGAGCGCTGCTCCCGCGCCGCGACCCCTACCGCCGCTGAAGCTGGCCGCGCCGCCGCGCCGCCCCGCTGGCGCCTCGCCGCCTCGCCGGCTGGTCGCCCGCGCCGCCGCGCTGGAGGCCCCTACCGACCGAACCCAGCCGCGGACGCGGCCGGTTGGGATAAGCCGGCCGAGCTCGAACGCCCAGACGGCGGGGCCGTCGAGCAAGCCGAGCAGCGCGCCGTCACGATCGCCGCGCGCCGCGGCGAGCGACCCCGCGGCGGCGCGGCGCGCGCTCCACCACGCGAGGCCCGGCCAGCTGCGGCGCGGCAGCGCGCCCGGCCAGCGACGCGAGAGCCACGCGGCGCCGGCGCCGTGGCGCGCGCGCTGGGCGAGCATGCGCGGGATCGTCGCGCGGTTGCGGTGCGTGACCGCGGCCTCCTCGCGCCGCTCGAGCGCCCAGCCCGCGGCGCGCACGCGGAAGCACATGTCCGCGTCGCCGCCCGAGCGCACACCCGGCTCGAAGCCGCCGGCGCGCTCCAGCGCGACCCGCCGGACCGCGCAGTTCGCCGTCTGCGCGAACGCGTACTCGCCGTGCGCGAGCGTGACCTCCTGGCTCATCGACGACTTGAGCCACGCGTAGCGCTCGGCCGCCGTCGCCGTGCCGTCGGCAGGCGGCGCCTCGTCGATCACCGCCCCGGCGAGGACCCCGACCTCCTCGCCGGGCGGCCGCGAGAAGTAGCGGTCCAGCAGATCGGCGGGCGGGTGCACGTCGGCGTCGAGGAAGACGAGCCACGGCGCCGCGCCCGCGGGCGACCCCCTGGTTGCGCGCGTAGTACGAGGTCCGCAGCCCGGGCGCGGCGAGGATCCGCACCGGCCCCCGCCACCCGTCCACGGCGCCCGGCCGGTTGTCGGCGATCGTCACGCTGTCGCCCGGCCGTAGGTCGAGCGCGCCGAGCCGCTCGGCGACCCGCTCGAGCGCGCACATCCGACCCGCGAAACGGCAGCACGACGTCGACGGCGGGGCGCGAGCTCACCCGCCGCAATCTACGGCCATGCGCCCGGATCGCGCCCCCGCGGCCCTGGCCGCGCGGTGTTGTCATACTTGCCGTCCCAATGGGGGCGTAGCTCAGTCGGTTAGAGCGCCGGCCTGTCACGCCGGAGGTCGCGGGTTCGAGTCCCGTCGCTCCCGCTCCACGAAGCACCCTGGCCACCTCGAGCCAGCTCTCCCCGCAGGTGATGCCCGAGGGGGCGGCAGGCGGCGGGACGACGTCCGCCGATCAGCGGATCGTGAAGTGCTTGACCCGGTCGCCCGCCCACGACGAGGCGACGGGCGGCAGCCGGTAGGGGACGTCCGCCCATCAGCGGATCGTGAAGTGCTTGACCCGGTCGCCCGCCCACGACGAGGCGACGACCTTCACCCGCGCCCGGCGGCCGCGACGCGGCACGGTCGTGGTCACGCTGATGCGGTCGCGATCGGTCCGGGCCAGGCGCTTGGTGCCGCGGTAGACGCGCAGCGCGGTCGCGCCCTTGGCGATGAAGCGCATCGTGACCAGGCGGCCCTTGCGCTTGCGCTTGAGCAGGACGATCGTCGGCCGCGTGACGGACGAGCCGGTCGTCGCGCTCGGCATCGTCGCCCCGGCCGGCGGGCCGAGGTTGCCCGCCGCGTCGACCGCCGCGACGGCATACGTGTGCCGGCCCCGGGGCGGGCGCTCGGTGAAGGAGACGCCCTGGACGCTGCGCACGAAGGCGCCGTTGCGGAACACCCGGTACGCGCCGATCGCGCGGTTGTCGAGCGCCGGCGACCAGCTGGCTGTGACGTCGCCGCGCCGCGCGCGCAGCGTCAGTCCCGGCACGCCGCTCGGGGGCGTGACGTCCGCGAGCGTCGCGGTCACCGGGATCGAGGGACCGCGGTTGCCGCTCGTGTCGACCGTCACCACGCGGTAGCTCGGCGTGACGAGCGACGCGACGCCGCCATCGTCGAACGCGAGCCCCGGCGTCGACCCGACGAGCTGCCCGTCGCGCTCGACGTCGTAGCGGTCGACGCCCTCGTCGTCCGAGCCCGCCGCCCAGCGCACGGCAACCCCTGCGGTGTTGCCCGACACCTGCACGCCCGCCGCCCCTCCCTCCTCCCCCCCCTCCCCTCTCCCCCTCCCGGGCAGCTGGCCGAGCCCGCCGAATTCGCACTCGGCCGTGTCCGGCAGCGCGTAGAGGATGTGGTCGTAGGCCGAGACCGCGAAGCCGGCCGCCACCGCCGCCGCGTCGGCTGCGGCGGCGATGTCGTAGACCTCGCAGCCGGCGTCGAGATGCCGATCGCCAGCGGCCCGGCGACGTCGCCGTCGGCCCGCACCCGGCCGACGAAGCTCGTGCCGCCCGCCGACTGCTGCTTGAAGAACGCGTTCGTCGACGCGCCGCCGGTGAAGACCGCCACGCGCGCGGCGTCGGCGGATGCGACCGGCGCCGGCGCGTCGGGCGTCGTCAGGACGATGACGAGCAGCGAGCGCGGCCCGGCCGCGACGGCGGCCGCGAGGCGCTGCTCGCCCGCCGCCCGCACCGTGCCCTGCAACCCCGGCAGTCGCGTGTTCGCGTCCTCGAGCTCGACGCGCTGGCCGATGAGCTGCTCGGGCTGCGGGTCGGCCAGCCGCAGCGTGCCGCCACTCGAGCGCAGCGCATAGGACTTGGCCACCTGCGTGCCGTCGTCGCGATGCCCGTGCTCCTCGACGAGCGTGCCGCTGAGCCCGCCGCCGTGGGCCATGGCGCTCGCGGGGAGCACGCACAGCAGCAGACAAGTGAACGCCACGGTCTTGCGCAAGAGCGCAAGAGGCTCGCACATCCCCTCGCGCCCTCCGCGAGATCGGTCCGTTTATAGACCGACCCCCACAAGATCAGCCGAAGCGCACCTCGAAGCGCGCGCCGCCCGCCGGCGAGTCGCCGACCTCGATCCGCGCCGCGTGCGCGCGGGCCTGCTGGCTGACGAGCGCGAGGCCGAGCCCGGACCCCGGCGTGTCGGTCCCGTCCACGCGCGCGAACGGCTCGAAGATCCGCTCCCGGTCGGCCTCGGCGATCCCCGGCCCGTCGTCCTCGACCACGAGGACGGTGGTCGCGCCGGGGTCGACGCTGACGAACACGTTCCCTGCGGGCCGCCCGTGGCGGGCGGCGTTCTCGAGCAGGTTGTCGACCATCAGCCGCAGCCCGGGCTCCCAGCCGCGCACCCAGATCGGCTCCTCGGGCAGCGAGGAGGACCACGTCACGGCGGGATGCCGCGACGAGGCCTGATCCAGCGACGCCGCGACGACCTCGCACAGCTCGACGTCCCCGACCTCGCCCGGCGACGCGTCGCCGCGAGCCATCGCCTGGAGGCCGTCGAGCAGGTCGACGAGGCGGCGGTGCTCTGACAGCGCGTCGAGCACGAGCTCGGTGCGCTTCTCTGTGGGGATGTCGGGGTGGCGGCTCAGCGCCGACAGCGTCGCCTGGACGCTCGTCAGCGGCGTGCGCAGCTCGTGTCCCGCGTCGGCGGTGAAGCGCCGCGTCGCGGCCAGCGCGCGCTCGCGGTCGGCCGCCGACCGCCCGAGCCGCGCGAGCATGTCGTTGAAGCTCGCCGCGAGCGAGCGCAGCTCGGCGGGTCCGTCGGCGCCGGGGACGCGCTGGTCGAGGTCCTCGGTGCCGGCGATTCGCGAGGTCGCGGCGCGCAGCCGTCGCAGCGGCGCGAGCAGGAGCGTCGCGGCGAACCACGTTCCGCAGCCGCCGATCAGCAGCGCGACGACGCCGAACGCCGCCATGCGCCGGTTGAGCGCCGCGCGCTGGCGCTCGATCGGCGCCAGCGGGCTCGTCACCTCGAACCGCGCGAGCCCGCCGAGCCCTTCCGCCGGGACGCTCGTGGTGTACGCGCGATAGCGCCGGTCGCCGACGGTGATCGGGCGAAAGCCGTCCCTGGTCGGAAGCGCCTTCGTCGGCGCCGGGCGCCCGGACTCGCGGATGGCGGTCGGACCCACGATGAGCCGCAGCGTCGTCCCGCTCGCGGCCAGGACGTTGTTCAGGCGGGCGTCCGGCGGCGGGATGCCCCGTTTCAGCGCCGTCGCCGACGACTCGCGCGACAGCTCCGCCGTGCGCTTGAGGTAGTCGTCGAGCGCGGCGCGATCGGAGCGCTCGGCCTCGCGCGCGATCATGATCCCGGCACCCGCCAGGACGACGGCCAGCACCAGCGTGACCCCGAGCGTCAGGCGACCGCGAAGGCTGCGCACGCGATCACACTCTCAGGGGCGCAGGATGAACCCGATGCCGCGTACGGTGTGCAGGACGCGCGACTCGCCCCCGGCCTCGAGCTTGCGACGCAGGTAGCCGACGAAGACGTCGGCGACGTTCGTGCCGGGATCGAACGTGTAGCCCCACACCTCCTCGTGGAGCTGGCTGCGGTCGACGACCTCGCCGGGCCGGCGCATGAAGAGGTGCAGGAGGTCGAACTCGCGGCGCGTCAGGCCGAGGTCGCGGCCGGCGCGCGTCGCCGCGTGCGAGCGCGGGTCGATCTCGAGGTCGCCGACCGACAGCGCCGCGTCGGGCAGCGCCGGGCGCCGGCGCAGCAGCGCGTGCAGGCGGGCGGTGACCTCCTCGATCGCGAACGGCTTGACGACGTAGTCGTCGGCACCGGCCTGCAGGCCGCGAACGCGGTCGTCGACCTCGTCGCGCGCGGACAGCACGCACACGGGGACGTCGTCGCCCGCGCCGCGCAGGCGCCCGAGCACCTCGATCCCGTCGAGGTCGGGCATCGCGATGTCGAGCAGGATCACCGCGGGGTGAACGGACTCGTTGGCCGCGAGCGCCGCGCGGCCGCCCGACGCGCGCACGACGCGGAAGCCCTCGAGCTCCAGGCTGGCACCGACGGCGCGGCGGATCGCCGCATCGTCGTCGACGAGCAGGACGAGCGGACCGCCGTCCGGCCCATCGGGGCCGGGCCGGCCGTCCTCATCCACGCTTGACGACCTCGCAGTCGCGCGCAACCGGGTCGTTGCGGTCCGCGGTGACGCGATCGCGTCCGGGTCCGCAGCTGATCCGCGCCTCGCGCGCACCGTCGTTGGCGCGGATGACGTCGCGGCCCTCGCCGCCCGCGACGATGTCGCCAGGGCCGCCGAGCGCGTTGATCGAGTCGTTGCCGGCACCGCCGAGCAGCGTGTCTGCGCCGGGGCCGCCGACGAGCGAGTCGTTGCCCGGGTCGCCCGAGAGGACGTCCTTGCCCGGTCCACCGTTGAGCTTGTCGTTGCCCAGGCCGCCGAAGAGCTTGTCGTTGCCGCCGCGGCCGGCGATCGTGTCGTCGCCTGCCAGACCTTCGATCTCGTCGTTGCAGGGCCCGCCCTTGAACCGGTCCGGGCCGGCGGTGGGAACGAGGTGGACGGGGCAGCCGACGGGCTTGGCTGGTTTGGCCACGGCGCTCGAACCGACGCCGAGCACGAGGACGAGCGCGATTGCGAGAAGCCGTTTGGACATGGCGCACACGATGACGTACGCGGGACGCGTCCTGCGCCGCAGCGGCGCAGTCTCATCGACTTCTCACCGTCGGTGAGGACTGCGTGAGAGCGCGGTGTGCCCCGGGGCTCAAACGCGCAGAGTAGGCCCTGTCACTCAAACCGGAGGCAACGTCTCATGAGCTTCAAGCGGATGCAGTTCATAGGTGCAGCGGTTTCGATCGGGCTGATCGTCCCGGCCAGCGCGCTGGCGGCAACGATCATCGGGGGTCCCGGCAACGAGCGTCTGCGCGGGACGAACGCAGCCGACCAGATCGACGGCAACGGTGGCAACGATCGCATTCACGGTCGAGCCGGCGATGACCGCCTGACGGGCGGCACCGGCAACGACCGCGTGTTCGGCATGCGCGGCAACGACACGATCACCGGCGTCCAGGGCAACGACCTGCTCAACGGCGGGGCCGGCGACGACACGATCACCGGTGACACGAACGCCGCCGGCGACCTCACCTCCTTCGACCGCATCTTCGGCGCGTCCGGCAACGACACGCTGCGTGGCGGCGACTCGGCCGACCGCGTCCATGGCGGCTCCGGCAACGACGTGTCCTTCGGCGAGAACGGCCGCGACCGCCTGGCCGGCGGCACCGGCGACGACCGCCAGGACGGCGGCAACGGCAACGACGTCATCTTCGCCAACCGCGGCGTCGACGTCTCGTCCGGCGGCGACGGCGACGACGTCCTGTGGGCGCTCGCCCGCGCCGACGTCGCTCCCGGCCCCGGCGTCGACCAGGTCGGCGACACGCTCGACGGTGGCAACGGCAACGACACCTTCCGCACCCGCGACGGCGAGGTCGACCGCATCACCTGCGGCCCCGGCAACGACCGCGCGCTGCTCGACAACGTCGATGTGATCACCGACGCGAGCGCGGCAGCACCGAACGGCTCCTGCGAGACCGTGGTCCGCAACGCGGCACGCGGCAAGGGCGCCGGTGGCGAGAGCCGCCAGGAGGACGCCCAGGAGTCGCCCAAGGAGGAAAGGGTCACGGACTAGTCGGGACCTGGTGACTTAGTCCGTGCACCACCTCGGCCAGGCCGGCCACCGCGTGCGCTCGCGGTGGCCGGCCTTTGTCGTTAACGGCCGGCCACCGCGCCGGGGCACCGCTGACGTAAGCAGCCGTTCAGCTCGCGCTGCCACGATCGCAGCGTGGACGACGCGGCCGGAGCCCCGATCGGCCGGCGCGCCTTCCTCGGCGCCGTCGGGCTCGGCCTGACCTCGCTCGCCTGGGGAGGCGCGGCCCTCGACGTCGTCGCGCAGAGCACCCGCCTGGTTCCGGAGCCGCTGCGCGCCGCGATTCCCTTCGGCAAGGGCTGGCGGATCTACGCCGTCAACCCGCCGCACCCGACGTTCGATCCCGCGACGTGGCGCCTGCAGATCGACGGCCTCGTCGCGCGACCGCTGAGCCTGACGTACGCGCAGCTGCTCGCGCTGCCGCGCGCCGATCAGACGTCGGACTTCGTCTGCGTGACGGGCTGGTCCGTCGACGACGTGCGCTGGGGCGGCGTGCGCTTCGCCGACGTGCTCGCGGCGGCGCGCCCGCTGCCCGCCGCACGCGCGCTGCGCTTCGAGTCCGACGAGGAGCCCTACGAGGACTCGCTGACGATCGAGCACGCGACGGCGCCCGACGCGATGCTCGCCACGCACATGGACGGTGCGCCGCTCGAGCGCAAGCACGGCGCGCCCGCGCGGGTGGTCATGCCGCGGATGTACGGCTACAAGGGCGTGAAGTGGGTGCGGCGGATCGTCGTCACCGATCGCGTGACCGACGGCTACTGGCAGGAGCGCGGCTACGACCGCGACGCCTGGATCGGCGGCTCCAATGGCCGTTGAGTTGCGCGCCGGGCAGGTCCTGCGCTTCGGCGCCACGGAGCGCGGCCTGCACACGATCCACGGCTGCGCGTTCGCCGCGATGTTCGCCACCGGGCTCGTCCTCTACGTGCCGGCGCTCGCGCAGATCTTCTCCAGCCGGCCGCTGACGAAGGGGATCCACCTGACGGCGGCGGTCGTGTGGCTCACGGCGCTCGCGCTCGTCGCGATCCTCGGCGACCGCCGCGCGCTGCGCCGCACGCGGCGCGAGATCGAGCGGCTCGACGCCGACGACCTCGAGTGGCTGCGCCGCCGCGGAGGCGGCGTGCCGCAAGGGCGCTTCAACGCCGGTCAGAAGCTGCACGCGATCGCGCAGGCCGCGCTCGCGGTGCTGCTGACGGTGTCGGGCCTGCTGCTGTGGCTCGGCGAGCGCGACACGGCCTGGCGGCTGCCGGGGTCGCTTGCGCTGCACGACGTCTCGATGTTCGTCGCCGGCGTGCTCGTCACCGGGCACGTCTGGATGGCGATCAGCCCGCGCGGGCTGCCGGCGATCTCGGGCATCCTGCGCGGCCCCGTGCCGGCCGCGTGGGCCGCCGAGCATCATCCGAAGTGGGTGCCCGACGGTGCCGCGGGTTCGGCGTCCGGTCGTCCCGGGCTTGCCCGCTGCGCGGCCGCGGGGGTCGTGATCGCGGCCGGATTCGCCCTGCTGGCGCTGTTGGTCTTTACTTAAGTATTTACTTGTGTCATGCTTCCTGGCGTAAGCAAGGAAAGGAGCATCGACATGACCGTCGAGCCCACCACGAAGGACAAGCAGATCACCATCGACGTGCCCGAGGACCGCGTGGCCGAGTTCTACGCGTTCTACGGGCAGTTCCTCGCCGGCTTCCCCGGACGCCGGCGGCGCACCGGCTTCGCAGGCACAGGCGGTGGGGGCCATCGCGGCCACCGTGGCCACGGCCCGCACGGGCACCACTGCCACCCGCACCACGAGGAGCACGACGCCGGCGAGTCCGCCGTGCCGCCCGTGCCGCCGCAGGCCTCCGGCCCGGAGACCGCGGTCGTCTGATGGCCGACAAGCAGGTCACCGTCCCCGTGCCGGAGGAGCGCGTCCCCGAGTTCTACATGTGGTTCGCGCAGTTCCTCGCGGCGGACCCGGGCGGCGGCCCGCCTCGCGGCGGCCCGTGGGGCGGCCGCGGGCGAGGCTTCGGCCCGCCCCGCGAGCATGGCGATGCGACGCCCTGGTCGGCGCAGCACGCCGATCAAGCGGCGTGGCTGTACGGCAAGCTCGCGCCGCCAGCGCGCGAGCTGCTCGACCTCCTCATCGACGCGCCGGGCCGGCGCTTCTCGGGCAACGAGATCGCCGCGCGCCTGCGCCTCGACAAGGGGGCGCACGGCGTCGCGGGGATCCTCGCCTGGCCGGGGCGCTACAGCCGCAAGCTCGGTCGCGAGCTGCCGATCTCGACCGCGGGCCGCGAGGACGGCGGCACGGACTACTACCTCGACGAGGATGTCGCGCGGCTGTTCGCCGCCGCCCGCGAGGCCGTGCGCGGCGGATGACGCTGGCGTAGGGTCGGCGGTGCGTGCGCCGCCCGGCCCTCCAAGCCCTCGCCCTGCTCGCCGCCTGCGTCGCGGCGAGCTGCGGGGGCGGCGAGGCGACGGGCTCCGGCGCCTCGCCCCGACAGGCGACGGGCTCCGAGGCGGCGGCGGTGCCCCCGCGGGAGACGGGCGCGGCCGCCGAGCCGGCGCCGGCGTCGAGTCCCTCCGCGCCCGCCCCGGCCGAGCGGGCCGCGGCGCCGCCCTCCGCGCGCTCCTCGGACGAGGCGGCCGCGTCGCGGTCCTCCGCGGCCACCCCGGCCGAGGCGGCGGTCCGGATCGGCCTCGAGCGGCTCGACTCGCCCGAAGCGCGATCGCTGTCGGGCAAGCGCGTCGGCTTGATCGCCAACGGCGCCTCGCTGACGCGGGGAGGCCGGCCGTCCGCGGACGTCCTGCGCGCGAACGGCGTGCGCGTGGTGCGCTTCTTCGCGCCCGAGCACGGCCTGTCGGGGCGCCTCGCCGCAGGCGAGCCCGTCGACGGCGGGGCCGACGTCGTCAGCCTCTACGGCGATCGCAAGAAGCCCCGGCGCGAGGACCTGCGCGGGCTCGACGCGCTCGTCTACGACATGCAGGACGCCGGCGTGCGGTTCTTCACCTACGTCAGCACGATGATCTACGCCCAGCAGGCGGCCGCGGAGGCCGGCGTGCAGTTCGTCGTGCTCGATCGCCCGAACCCGCTGGGCGGCGAGCGCGTCGCGGGTCCGGTGGCCGACCTGCCGGACAGCTTCGTGAGCGTTGCGCCGGGGCCGCTCGTGCACGGTCTCACGGCAGGCGAGATGGCGCGGCTCGTCCAGCGGCGCAGCACCCCGCGCGGACGGCTCGTCGTCGTGCCGATGGAGGGCTGGCGGCGCAGCATGACGTGGCTTGATACCGGCCGGCGGTGGGTCGCGCCGTCGCCGAGCCTGCGCTCGGCGCAGGCGGCGCTGCTGTACCCGGGGACCGCGCTGCTCGAGGGCACGACGGCGACGGAGGGGCGCGGGACCGCGGCGCCCTTTCGGATCGTGGGCGCGCCGTGGGCGCGCGTCGGGCCGCTCGTGAAGGCCGTCGAGGACGCCGGCGCACGTGCGACGCAGCGGCGCTTCACGCCCCGGCCGACGGCCACGGTCCCGTCGCCGAAGTTCTCCGGGCAGCGGTGCGCGGGGATCGCGATCGACGTCACCGACGACGACGTCGACACGTTCGCCCTCGGCCTGCGACTGCTCCACGCGCTGCACGGCCAGCCGGGCTTCGCCTGGCTGCTCGGCGGCGACTCGATCGACACGCTCGTCGGCACCCGCCGCCTGCGCCGCGCCCTCGACCGCGGTGCCTCGGTGCAGGCGATCCTCGATTCGCAGCGCGCGGGCGTCGCCGCGTGGCGCAAGGCCCGCGCCCCCGCGCTCCTCTACGAGTAGCCCTTGCGTCCGCGAGACGGGTCAGTGGTTCGATACCGACGCATAGCGACCGTTTCGAACCACTGTCCGGTGACGGTCCTCCTCAGCGCGGTGCGCGCAGGCCGAACGGCGGGCGCACGCCCGGCGGGCGCTTGGCCTGCACGACGCGGCGGCGGCGGCGCGCGCCCGGCAGCGCGCGGAGCGCGTCGCGGTAGGCCCGCAGGAGGTGGCGTTCGCGCAGCAGGACGTGACCGATCGCCAGCAGCTCGTAGAAGGCGATCCGGTGCAGGTCGCCGCGGACGTCGCGCCAGCTGTCGTTCTTGACGATCATCAGCAGACGGTTGCGGAACTGCAGGCGGCGGTGCGCCTCGGGCAGGCCGGAGCGCGTCGTCGGCGAGTAGAAGCGCATGTGCCAGGCGACGGCTCGCGGCTCGTACATGCAGCGCCAGCCGAGCAGGCGCGCGCGCCACGCGAGGTCGACGTCCGACGCCCACAGCTCGAGCTGCTCGTCGAGGACCTCGCCGCCGACGGCGCACGCGGCGAGCACCTCGCGCCGGTACAGCACGCAGGCGCCGTCGCCGCCGAAGACCTCGGCGGCGTGCGCGTACGCCGTCGCCGGCTCGCCGTGGCCGACGAGCGTGTTCTTGCGGCGGCGGTCGACGACCATCCCGGCCGCGTCGAGGACGTCGAGGCGCTCGGAGGGCAGCATGCCGGTGGCGCGGATGAGCCGCGGGGCGACCGACCCCACGCCGCGCATCTCCAGCCGCCCGCGTGCCGCTTCGAGGAACCCGTCGGCCAGCACGCAGTCCGCGTTGAGCAGCAGGACCGCGTCGCCCTCCGACGCGACGATGCCGGCGTTGATCGCCGCCGCATAGGAGACGCGCGCGCGCAGCCCGAGCACGCGAACGCCGAACCGCTCGGCGACCGAGCGTGTGGAGTCCGTGCAAGCGTTGTCGATGACGAGGACCTCGGCACCGTCCTGGGCGACCGCCGCGGGGAGGCAGTGCTCGAGCAGCGGCGCCTCGTCCACCGACAGCACGAGGACCGTCGTGCGCTGGCTCACAGCATCTCTTCGTAGACCGCGACCGTCAGCGCGGCGCTCGACGCCCACGACAGCGCGCCGGCGCGCACGAGCCCGCGCGCGGCGAGCTCGGCGTGATGCGCGCGATCGTCGACGACGCGGCGGATCGCGGCCGCCATGTCGCCGACGTCGAGCGGATCGAAGTAGTCGCACGCATCGCCGCCGGTCTCGGGCAGCGCCGTCGCGCGCGCCGCGAGCACCGGCACGCCGCGGGCCATCGCCTCGACGAGCACGAGCCCGAAGCCCTCGTAGAGCGACGGGTGCACGAGCGCGTCGGCGCCGCGCATCAGTGCGTCCATCTCGGCGTCGTCAAGCCAGCCCGTAAGCGTCACGGGGTGCCCGGCCGCCGCCGCGCGGACGCGCTCGCCCTCGCCGCCGTCGACGCCCGCGAGGACGAGGTGGTGCTCCAGGCCCTCGCCGCGCAGCTTCGCGAACGCCTCGACGAGGCGCAGGAGGTTCTTCTTCGGGCGCAGGTCGCCGACGGCGAGGAGGTACGGGCCGCCGGCCGATGGCGGCGGCGCGTCGCCGATCGGCAGCGAGGGCGCGTTGGGGATGATCCGCACGCGCGCCTCGTCGACGTCGTAGCGGCGCACCACGTCTGACGCGGTGTAGCCGGAGACGCAGATGACCCGCTGCGCCGAGCGCGCGGCGCGCGGGGTGAACGTGCGGTACTTCCAGCCCGTGCGGCCCGTGAAGTCCTCGGGGAAGACCTCGAACGCGAGGTCGTGGATCGTCACGACGCCCATGCACGGCCGCGCGAGCGGCAGGAAGCAGTTCGGCGTGTGGACGAGGTCGGCGCCGAGGCGGCGCAGGCGCACCGGCAGCCGGACCTGCTCGTAGAACGCCTCGGGCCCCGGGCCGCCGCCGGAGAGGAAGCGGAAGTCGAGGCCGTCGTGCTCGGGCAGGGCCGCGATGAGCTCCTTCGCGTACCGGCCCCAGCCGCGCAGCTGCGGCGCGAAGGCGTCGCGGGCGTCGATGGCGACGATCGGCACGGGGGTAACCCTCTCACGCCGCACGCCCGGCTCGCTGAACGGCCGGGCGGGGCGCGGACGTATCCCCTCTCACGCCGCCCGCCCGGCTCGCTGAACGGCGGGCGGCGCGGCCCCGAGACCGCGCCGCAAGCGCGATCAGATCGGGGCGAGCGTGAAGACGACCTCGACGACGGAGGTCACCTCCTGGCGGCCGGGGTTGACGACGGTCGCCTCCTTGGGGCCGGTGAAGGCCGGCGCTCCGGCGGCCGCCTCGTCGCCGCTCGCCGAGGCCGGGCCACTCGCCGGATCGATGACGATCGAGCGGATGCCGGTGACGCGCTGGCCGACGGCGGCCGCGGCATCGTCGGCGCGGCGACGGGCGTCGGCGAGCGCGAGCCGGGTCGCCTCGCCGCGCCCCGCGGACGGATCGAAGAACGAGAAGTACGGCCCGTCGATCGCGTCGGCGCCGGCGCGGGTGACCGCGTCGATCACGGGGCCGACCTTCGCGATCGTCGTCAGCCGGACGTTCGCGGAGTTCTCGATCGACATCGCGGCGACGTGCGGGGGTGACGAGGCGCGGTGCGCGGACTCCGTCGATCGCCAGCGTGACCGGCGCGTCAGCGGCGCGCGCGGCGCCGGGGGTGGGGACGAGCGCCACTGCGAGTGCGACGCAGGCGGCGGTGATGGTGTGAGATCGCATGTGGGTTGCTCCTGCGTCGAGGGTCGTCGCTCATACCACGGCCGTCGCGGCGATTCGTCACGCGGGTTCGGCGAAAGCTCGACCTCCGATAGCGTCTGGCGCGATGAGCCGCGGCGCCCTTGGCCTGTTCCGAACCGACGACCGCCGCTCGGCCGTCGAGCGGACGCGACGGCTTGCGCTGCAGGCGACGTCGCTCTGCAAGCTCCCGCGACCGGTCGCGCGGTTCTGGTGGCGAGCGCTGCGCCGCGCACAGGCCGAGCGCGACACGTGGTCGATCGACGTCGCGTGCCGCCCCGCGGAGCTGCGCGTCCTGCTCGACGCGCTGAGCGGCGCGCGGCGGGTCGCCGAGATCGGGACCGCCGCTGCCTGGACGACGTCCTGCATCGCGCTCGCGCGGCCCGATCGGGAGGTGGACTCCTGGGACGTCGAGGCACATCCCGAGCGCGACCGCTACCTCGCCCTGCTGTCGCCCGCCGAGCGCGCCCGCGTGCGCCTGCACGACCGGCCCGGCGGCCTCGGCCCCGCCGACCCACCGGCCGTGGACGCGGTCTTCATCGACTCGTCGCACGAGCTCGAGGAGACCGTCGCGACGTTCGAGACCTGGGAGCCCGCGCTGTCGCCGGGCGGCATCGTCGCCTTCCACGACTACGCCGACGACGCCTACCCCGGCGTCACCGCGGCGATCGCCCGGCTCGGCCTCGACGGCGAGGCGCGCGGGCACCTGTTCGTCTGGCACAAGCCGAGCTGACATGGCCGCCCACAGGTACGATGGCGAGGCCGTGCAAGAGGTCATGGACGACACCACCTCGGCTCCGCGCCAGTCGCGGATCTTCGAGCTGCCGATCGAGCTCGGCCATCCCGACGAGCTGCTCGAGCGGATCATCGGCTGGGTCGGGACGGGCCGCCCCACGAAGCGCGTGATGTACGTCAACGCGCACGTCCTCAACCAGTCGCGCGAGGACCCGGCCCTGCGCAGCGCGCTCGAAGAGGCCGACCTCGTCTACTGCGACGGCTACGGGGTGCGGCTCGCGGCGAAGGCGCTGAGCGCGGAGATCCCGCATCGCATGACCGGGGCCGACTGGATCTGGGACCTCGCGACGCTCTGCGAGACGCGCGACACCTCCGTCTACCTGCTCGGGTGCGAGCCCGGCGTCGCCCGCCAGGCCGGCCAGCGCCTGCGCCGCGCGCACCCGAAGCTACGCGTCGTCGGCACGCACCACGGCTACTTCGAGATCGGCTCGGGACACGACGAGCGCGTGATCGAGGACATCAACCGCTGCCAGCCCGACATCCTGCTCGTCGGCATGGGGACGCCCAAGCAAGAGATCTGGGCGCAGCGCACGGTCGACCGCCTCGACTGCTCGGTGCTGTGGAGCGTGGGGGCGCTGTTCGACTTCGTATCGGGACGCGTTCCGCGGGCACCGGCCTCGTTGTCGGACAATGGCCTGGAATGGATCTTCCGACTGGCGATCGAGCCCCAGAGGATGTGGCGGCGCTACCTGGTGGGGAACCCGGTGTTCCTGAGCCGGGTGATGGCACAGGCCCGCCAGCGCCACCTCCGTTGAGCGAGACGCCGCTCGGGCGCGCGCTCGCGTGGTTGCGCGGCGAGCGCGTCCTCGCCTGGCTCGGGCTGTTCGGCGCGGCGTCGCTCGCGCTCGGGCTGTCGCAGTACGCGGGGGTCGTCGGGCGCGGAGGCACCGCGGGCGCGCTGCACGTCGGGGTCGCGATCGCCGCGCTGTACGGCCTGCTCGGCTTCGGGCCGACGCGCCTATGGCTGCCGGCGTCGTTGAAGGGCCACGAGGCGCTCTGGATCCTGCCCGTCGGGGCCGTCGCGAGCGCGCTCGAGCATGCGCTGCTGGCCTACGCGTTCGTGCCGTTCGACGTCGCGCTGGGCATCATCGTGGCTGCCAACGTCGCGCTCTGCATCTACGCCTGGCGGCGCGACCCCGGCCTGCGATCGCGGTCCGCGCCACCGGACTCGGCCACGTGGCGGATGCTCGCCGTGCCACTGTTCCTCGCGGCGCTCATCGCGGCGATCGCGCTGCTGCCGATGTTCCGTGGCGGCTTCGTCACCGTGATCGGCAACGGCTCGGACGCCCATCTCGCGGTCGGCACCGCGGAGTTCCTGCAGCGCAACGGACCGAGCGACGTCGACTACAACCAGGCCGTCGACCGGGTGCCGCTCGTCTGGCGCTCGAAGCCCCCGATCTACCTCTCCTACGGCGCCGTGGCGCGGGCCGCGGGGAAGGAGCCGTACGCGGTCATCGCGACGCTCGCCGCGGCGCTGCTCGCGATGGCGGCGCTCGGGTTCTGGCTGCTGGCGCGCGAGCTGCTCGGTGCCGGGCCGTGGGGCGCGGCGGTGGCGATGGGGCTCGTCGGGATGAACCGGATCGAGCTCTTCACGGGCATGCACCCGTACTTCAACCAGACGTGGGCGTACATGGCGACGCCGTTTGCGATCGTGCTCGCGTGGTACGTCGTGCGCCGAAGAACGCGCGGCGGGCTGCTGCTGTTCTCGGCGTTCCTCGGCGTGCTCGTGTTCGCCTATCCGCTCGCACTGCCGATCCCCGTGCTCGCGGTGCTCGTGTTCGTCGCCTTCGAGCGCCGGCGCCGCGGGCTGCCGCTCATCCGGCGTCCGGGACGGCGTTCGAAGAAGCAGCTGCTGTGGCAGGTGCCGCTGTTCTTGCTCCTGATCCTGCCGTTGCAGGGTGTGCTCGAGAAGACCGCCGCGTCGACGCGCGTGCTCGCGCCGGGCTACTCGCTCGTCAACTGGGGCGGCGACCTCACGCACTTCTTCCCGGAGCGCTTCTTTTTGGGGCTCGACGAGTCCTCGGACGCGATCGTCGGCGTGCCGCTCATCGCGGTGGGCCTCATCTTCGCCCTGCGCCTCGCGCCGCGCGACATCCGCTGGGGATTGGGCGCGATCGTCGCGTTCGGCGTGTTCGCTGCGCTGTTCTTCCGCCCGCGCGAGTACGGCTGGTACTTCCACTACAAGGCGCTGGCGTTCGTCGCACCGCTGGTCGTCGCCGCGGCGGCGGTGGGGCTGTCCAAGCTGCGCTGGCAGTGGCTGTCCGTCATCTCGCTGCTCGTCCTGATCGGGATGACCCGCAACGGGGCGGCGCACGAGATCGGCACGACGTTCGACCAGCTTCCGAAGAGCCTGCTCGAGCTCAAGCAGGTCGGCGCGCGGCTGCCCGACGACGCGTCGATCCGGCTCGACGTGCCGGCCGACGGGCGGATGCTGTGGATGGGCAACGTGCTCTCCGACCAGCCGCTGTGCTCCCAGCGCCCGCTCGTGAACACGAGCTACCCCCACGTCCCGGTCTCGCGCGCGGCGGACTACGTGCTCGTCGACGACGACTGGCGCAAGCCGTTCGACGCCGTCGGCCCGCCGGTCATGACGCTCGACCGCTACGTGCTGTTTCGCCTGAAGCGCAACCTCGATCCGGCGCACGGCGACCGCTGCTCGCGCAGGAGCGTGCTGACCATCAAGAAGCTCTACGCGGGCGGCAAGGACGTCGAGCCCGTGACGCGCGATCAGAAGCCGAAGAGCATCGCGGCGAAGATCGTGAAGGCGACCGTGACTGCGATGCCGAGGCCGAGGCACGTCACGGCGCCGATCCTCGCCCAGTGCCCACGCCACGACCGTCGGGCCCGCGTGCACCGCCGCGAAGGCGATCGCGGCCGTGCCGGCGAACGAGTAGAGCGAGGAGAGCTCGAACCCGTCATCGCCGAGGATGGCGCCGAGCAGACCGACGCCGCCCACGATCCGCGATCGTTGACACGACAGTCACGGCCCGACCCACGAGCGCTGGCGATCCACGGCGCCCGGACGGTACCGGCGCGCCGGCGAGCGGTCGGTCAGCCGTCCGCCACGACGACTTCGTCGGTTCTTAGGATCGTACGCTGAACTGTGAGCGTGAAGGTCCTGGTGGTCGACGACGAGCCGAGCGTGCGCTCCGCGCTGCAGCGCGCGCTTGCGCTGGAGCGCTACGAGGTGCAGCTCGCCGAGGACGGCCAGCACGCGCTCGACATCCTCGCCGAAGGGGTCGTCGATGCGATCGTGCTCGACGTCATGATGCCGCGCGTCGACGGGATCGAGGTCTGCAGGCGGCTGCGGGCCGCGGGCGACCGGACGCCGGTGCTCATGCTCACCGCGCGCGACGCCATCGACGACCGCGTCGAGGGCCTCGACGCCGGCGCCGACGACTACCTCGTCAAGCCGTTCGCGCTGCGCGAGCTCAACGCGCGGCTGCGCGCCCTGCTGCGGCGGGTCGACCCGGGCGGGCCGACGCTCGCGTTCGGGGACCTCGTCCTCGATCGCTCCGCGCACGAGGTCCGCCGCGGCGATCGCCAGATCGAGCTGTCGCGCACGGAGTTCTCGCTGCTCGAGCTCTTCCTCGAGCACCCCCGCCAGGTGCTGACGCGGTCGGTCCTCTTTGAGCGCGTCTGGGGCTATGACTTCGGCGCGACCTCGAACGCGCTCGGCGTCTACATCGGCTACCTGCGTCGCAAGACCGAGTCCGGCGGCGAGCGGCGCCTGCTGCACACGGTGCGCGGGATCGGCTACGTCCTGCGCGACCCATGATGGCGCTGCGCCACCGGCTGACGATCCTCACCGCGACGACGGTCGGGATCACGGTCATCCTCATCTCGGTCGTCGCGTACGTGGCGCTGCGCTTCGAGCTGCGCGGACAGGTCGACGACCAGCTCACCGAGCGATACGAGCTCGCACGCGAGATCGGCGTGCCCGTGCGGCCGGGCATTCGCTATCCGGAGCCGTCGGCCAGCTCGGGCGGGCCGGTGGGGGTCGTGCAGATCATCACCTCGAGCGGCGATGTGTTCAGCCGCCAGGGCGACCTCGTCGTGCCGATCGACGGCCTGGACCGCGCCGTTGCAGTGGGCCGTCATCCGGAGCTGCGGCGCGACATCCGCTCGGGCGACGTCCACCTGCGCGTGCTGACGGTCCCGGCGCCTCGCGGCTTCGCGGTGCAGTTCGTCGGCAGCCTGCGCAACGTCGACGAGACGCTCTCGCGCCTGAAGATCCTGCTCGCGCTCCTGTGCTTCGCCGGCACGCTGCTCGCAGCGCTGTTCGCGCGGCTCTTCAGCCGCCGGGTCATCCAGCCGGTCACCGACCTGACCGCCGCCGCGGAGCACATCACCCAGACCGAGGACCTCGGCCGGCGCATCGACGTGCCCGGCGACGACGAGGTGGGCCGGATGGCGGCTCGCTTCAACACGATGCTCGACACGCTCGAGGGCTCGCGGCGCGCGCTCGACGACTCCGTCCACGCGCAGCGCCAGCTCGTCGCCGACGCGTCGCACGAGCTGCGCACGCCCGTGACGTCGCTGCGCACGAACATCGAGGTGCTGCTGGCCGGCGGCGAGCTGCCCGACGACGACCGCCGCCGGCTGCTGGAGGACGTCCGCGCAGAGACCGAGGAGCTCAGCGCGCTCATCACCGACGTCATCGAGCTCGCGCGCGGCGACGAGCCGCTGTCGGGGGTCGAGGAGGTCCAGCTCGACGCGCTCGTCGAGGAGGCCGTGGCGCGCGCGCAGCGCCGCCGACCGAACGTCCGCTTCGAGGCGGAGCTCGAGCCGACGGTCGTCTCGGGCCTCCCCGACCGCCTGGGCCGGGCGATCGACAACCTGCTCGACAACGCCGCGAAGTACTCGCCGCCGGGCACCGACGTGGAGGTCACGCTGCACGCCGGCGAGCTCGCGGTGCGCGACCACGGCCCCGGCATCCCGGAGGACGATCGGCCGCACGTCTTCGACCGCTTCTACCGCGGGGCAACGGCCCGCGGGCGACCGGGCTCGGGGCTCGGCCTGGCGATCGTCCGCCAGGTGGCCGACACGCACGGCGGGTCGATCGCCGTCTACGAGGGCGCGGGGGGCGGCTCGCGCTTCGTCTTGACGCTGCCCGCGCTGACCGGCGCCGGCCGCGAGGTGCGGCTGCACCCGAAGGCCTGAGCGGCCGGGCCCGCGGACTTACGCAGTTCTTCGCAGACCCTTCCGCGCAGCTTCCGTTGGTCGTGCTTGATGGCGCGTACGGCAAGCGGTGAATCGGAGGACCGACGTGAGATCCATGAGCATCCTGGTTGGCAAGGCCGTGGGGCTGCTGTCCGTTGCCGGGCTGGCGGTCGCGCTCGCCGCGTGCGGCGGCGGCGGCGGCGACCCGGCGACCGCGGAGGCCGATGCGGCCTCCAAGGCCGAGACGGCTCGGCTGCGCCTCGAGCGCTGCCTGCGCGAGAACGGCGTCGACATCAAGACGAGCGAGGGCGGCAGGCGCACGGAGGTCCGCGTCGACGCGACGAAGGACCGCACCGCGATGCAGAAGTGCCGCAAGTACCAGCAGGAGGCGTTCGGGAGCATCACGCCCGAGCAGCGCCAGGAGTTCGAGGACGCCGCGACGAAGTTCGCGGCCTGCATGCGCCAGCACGGCGTCGACCTGCCTGATCCCGTCATGGGCGGTGGTCCCGGGATCCGCCGCGGTCCGGCGACGGCCGGCAAGCGGATCGACCGCGAGAGCCCGAAGACGCGGGCCGCGATGCAGGCGTGCGAGGCCAAGCTGCCCAAGGGTCCGGGCGGCGGCATCCGCCTGGCCGTTCCGAGGCCGGCCGGATGAACCGTGACGCAAAACGGCGACCAGGCCGCCGTCTCGAACCACCGTCCGCTGCGGACCTGCCGGGGCGCCCGCTTCGTGGCCGAGGATCGCTCGCGTCCGGGCGCTCGTCGCGCGACGAGGGATCGCTCGCGTCCGGGCGCACGCGTCGCGGTCCGCGGCCGCTCGCGCTCGCGGCGGGGGCGGGCGCGGTGGTGGTCGCCGGCGCGGTGGTCATCGTCGCCTCCGGCTCGGGCGCCGAGTCCGACGGCTCCTCGTCGGCCGGTGCGACCGCGACGACGGCGATCGAGCGCCGCGACCTCGTCGAGGTCCAGACCGAGGACGGCACGCTCGGCTACGCCGACAGCCGCACCGTCGTCAACCGGGTGTCGGGGACCGTGACGTGGCTGCCGCGCGCGGGCTCGGTCGTGCACACGAACCGGCGCCTGTACGCCGTGGACGGCAAGGCCGTCTACCTCCTGAACGGCTCGAGCCCCGCGTATCGCGACCTTGCGCCCGGCATCTCAGGCAAGGACGTTGCGGCACTCGAGCGCAACCTGCGCGCGCTCGGCAAGGACCTGAGCCGCGCGATGGACGTGGACGGGACCTGGGACTCCGGCACGACCGCCGCCGTCAAGCGCTGGCAGCACGACAAGGGGTTGGACGAAACGGGCACGATCGAGCTCGGCCGGGTCGTGTTCGCGCCGGGCGATCGCCGGGTGTCGTCGCTCGAGCTGAAGGTCGGCGCCAGCGCGGGGTCGAGCTCGGGCGGTGGCGGCGGCTCGAACCAGCCCGCGGCGTACGACGGCGCCGACGCGACCACGATGCGCCTCGCCGCCTACCGACCGGCGCCGGCGCAGGCCGGTGGCGACGATCGCCAGGCGCTCGCCGCGCAGGCGACGCCCGCGTCGGCCCACACCGGTGGCGACGATCGCCAGGCGGTCGCCGCGCAGGCGACGCCCGCGTCGGCCCAAGCCGGTGGCGACGATCGCCAGGCGCTCGCCGCGCAGGCGACGTCCGCGTCGGCCCACACCGGTGGCGACGATCGCCAGGCGCTCGCCGCGCAGGCGACGCCGACCGCGATCACCACGACGCCGACCGCGACCACCCCGACCACGACGACGCCGCAGACGACCACGCCGCAGACGACGACCACGCCCCAGACCACGACGACGCCGCAGACGACCACGACGCCCAAGCCTTCCCCCCAGACCCCCGCGGACCCGACGCCGAAGAAGCCCTCGGCGTCGGGGGGCGGGGGCGATCCGAGCGATGGCGGCCGCAGCACGCCGGCCAGCGCCGCCTCCGCACCCACCGGCGGCCGCGGCTCGGGCGGCGCCGGCGGCTCGGACCCGGACGCCGCCTCCGCCTCGTCGGTGGCGACCGACCTGATGACGACGACCTCCACGCGCCGCATCGTCACCGTCGCGCTCGACACGACGAAGGAGTCCGTCGCGGTGAAGGGCGCGCGGGTGAGCGTCGAGCTGCCGTCGGGCGACGTCGCGCGCGGGCGCATCGCCCGCGTCGGCACGACGGCGTCCAGCGAGCAGGCGAGCGACGGCAGCACGGGGCCACCGACGATCAAGCTCACGATCAAGCTCAGCGAGCCGGTCAAGGCGATCGACCAGGCGCCCGTCACCGTGCGCCTCGAGCGCAGCCGCCGGCGCGACGTGCTCGCCATCCCGGTGACCGCGCTCATGGCGCGCAGCGGCGGGTCGTTCGCCGTCGAGGTCGTCGAGGCGGGCCGGCGCCGCACCGTCGAGGTGACGACTGGGCTCTTCACGAGCGGCTGGGTCGAGGTCGAGGGCGCCGGCCTGCGCCCAGGCATGCGCATCGCGAACGCGGCGATCTGACGATGCCCGCGCCCGGCGACCAGCCCGACCGCGATGCCTCGCCGGACGGCCGGCCCTACGGCGATGCGCCGCCCGGCGGCCGGCCTGCCGGCGACCGGCCCGACCGCCATGCCCCGCCCGGCGACCGGCCCGACCGCGATGCCCCGCGCGGCGGCGGCGGCGCGCCCGTCCTGACCCTTCGCGGCGTCACGAAGGAGTACGCCGGCGACGTGCGCGCGCTGCGCGGCATCGACCTGCGGATCGAGCCCGGCGAGCTCGTCGCGATCCTCGGGCCGTCGGGCTCGGGCAAGACGACGCTCCTGCAGATCATGGGCACCCTCGACCGCCCGACCGCCGGCGAGGTGACCGTCGACGGCTTCGACGCCGCCACCGCCACGGACGACGAGCTGTCGGCGCTCCGGGCGCGCCGCATGGGCTTCGTCTTCCAGCAGTTCTACCTGCTGGACGGGCTGCCGGCCGTCGACAACGTCGCCGGTGGGCTGCTCTACGCCGGCGTCCCCCGCCGGCAGCGACGCGAGCGTGCGCGCGAGGCGCTCGAGCGCGTCGGCCTCGGACATCGCGTCGACCACCACCCCGCCCAGCTCTCCGGCGGCGAGCGCCAGCGGACGGCGATCGCGCGCGCGCTCGTCGCCAAGCCCGCGATCGTCTTCGCCGACGAGCCGACCGGCGCGCTCGACTCGGCGACGGGCGCCTCGATCGTCGCGCTGCTGCGCGAGCTCAACGAGGCGGGCACGACGCTCGTCGTCATCACGCACGACCCGCAGGTCGCGCGGGCGTTCGGACGCCGCGTCGAGCTGCGCGACGGCGAGATCGTCAGCGACGCGCGGCAGGCCGCATGACCCCGCGGGTCCGGCGCCGCGGGGTCGTCGCGCGCTTGGCGCGCCGCGTGATCGCGCGGGCCGCCCCGCGCCGGATCGTCGCACGCGTGGCGGGCCGCGTGACCGAGCGCCGCGCGCGCCGGCGCCTCACCGACGCGGCGACGGCCGCCGACGACCGCACCCGCAAGCTCGATCCCAGCCGCCTGCTCCCCCGCGACGTGCTCGCCGTCGGCTCCATCGGCCTGCGCACCCGCAGGCTGCGTGCGGCGCTGTCCGCGGTCGGGATCGCCATCGGGATCGCGTCGATGGTCGCCGTGCTCGGCATCTCGGCGTCCAGCCAGGCCGAGCTGCTCGCGACGATCGACCGGCTCGGCACGAACCTCCTCACCCTCCAAGCGGGCGAGTCGTTCTTCGGGGACGAATCCAAGCTGCCGAAGACCGCCCGCGCGCGGATCGCGGAGGTCGACGGCATTCAGCAGACGGCCTCCGTCTACGCGGTGAACGGCACGACGGTGCGGCGCAACAGCCTCGTCGATCCCGGCGACACGAGCGGCATCACGGTGCAGGCGGCCGACCTCGAGCTGCCGGTAGCGCTCAGCGCGCACGTGAGGTCCGGGCACTTCCTGACCGCGGCGACCGAGCGCTTCCCGACCGTGGTCCTGGGCGCGATCGCCGCCCGCCGCCTCGGCCTCAGCTCGGTCGCCGCGCAACCGCAGGTCTGGATCGGCGACCGCTACTGGACCGTCGTCGGGATCCTCGAGCCGGTCACGCTCGACAGCGGGATCGACCGCGCGGCGCTCGTCGGCCTGCCGGCCGCGCGCAAGCTGTTCGGCATCGACCCCAACCCGCTGACGATCTACACGCGGACCGACCCCGACCGCCTGCCCGCCGTGCGCGAGATCCTCGCCGGCGCGGCCAACCCGGAGCACCCCGAGGAGGTGTCGGTGAGCCGCCCGTCGGACGCGCTCGAGGCCCGCGCCGCGGCGAAGGGCGCGTTCACGTCACTGCTGCTCGGCCTCGGCGCCGTCGCGCTGCTCGTCGGCGGCGTCGGGATCGCGAACGTCATGGTCATCTCCGTCCTCGAGCGCCGCTCGGAGATCGGCTTGCGCCGCGCGCTCGGGGCCACGAAGCGCCACATCAGCGTCCAGTTCCTCACCGAGTCGCTGCTGCTCGGCGCCGCGGGCGGTACCGCGGGCGCACTGCTCGGCGCAGCCGTCACCGGGATCTACGCGACGAGCCAGGGACTGCCGCCCGTCGTGCCGCCCGAGGCCATGCTCGGCGGCCTGCTCGCCGCCGTCCTCATCGGCGCGGTCGCCGGCCTCTACCCCTCGATGCGCGCCGCGCGCCTCTCGCCCACAGAGGCGCTGCGAACCGTGTGAGTCAGGGTCACACTGGTAGCTCGCCACCCGACGCCTAGGCGGGAGCCCTATCACTTCGCCGCGATGGCTTGATCAGGGCGGAGCGATGCATCGCGCATCGCGGACCGGGGCAAGCGAGGCCAGCCTCGCGGGCGAGCAGTCGCAAAGTCGCAAGGTCGCGCTCAAGCACCGCGCGGTCAATCTCGCCCACCGGATCGCTCGCGAGGACCAGCGAGCTCGACAATAGGTCGGCGCGGAGGAGGGCCGGTGATCGCGAAGGTAGACGCGATCTCGCCAGGCCAGGTACCAAGGAGCAGATCCAGCGTTTGAAGCCCCCACCAGCGCCTCGACCACGCCCGTGAGGAGCCTTCTCACAAGGTCCTGCCACTCGCATCCGCCATCGTTCGCGCAACGCAGCCAGACAACAAGGCGACGGCGTTCCTCGCCCGCGCGCCGGGCTACCTCCAGGAGCACCGTGCTGCGCCCGGATCGCGGCTCGCCCAGCACGGCCGCGTGGCGGCCATCAGCGGTTTCGAGCGGAGCTACCGCCTCCAGGACGGTCGAGATCTCGACGCGTCGGCTCTGAAGCAGTCGAGGGTCGCTGACCTGGCGTCCGATGGGGTACGGGCTCGCCGGTGACGTCGGCGGCACGGCCCGCTAAGCCTCCGCCCGTTCCGCGCGATCGTGCGCTGGCACAAGGTCGAGGGCGACACCGAGAGGGCCAGCGAGGGCCTGCAGGGTTTCTGCTGTCGGGTTGCTCTGTCCGCGCTCAATCCGGCTAATATCGCCCTGGGCGACTCCAGAAACGGCTGCGAGTTGGCCTTGGGTGAGACCTGCGGCGAGCCGCTCTTGCAGGACACGCGCGCCGAGCCTGAACCGAGCCCGCGCAGACTCAAGCTCGCGGCGCTCCTCGACGGTGCCCTTGCTTTCGATCTCGCGGACAAAGTCGTCAAATTTGGTGGTCATCGGGTCTCCTCGGGGTTGCCGGTATAGGATATACCCCATATTGATCGGGAGGTCAACCCCGTCGAGACGGTCGACCCGTCAACCCCGGCGGCGGTCGCCCGTCCGCTGTCGCTTCAACCGGAGCTGAAACGCGCGTAATCGTGCACGCGCGATCTCGATCTCGCTGTTCTGGCGCTTGGTGCTAGACGCAGCGCCTTTGTCGTAGGCGCCGAGCATCAACACAATCCGGTCCCCATAGGCGTGGCAGAAGATCCTCAAGAGCACGTCTGCTCGCTGCCTTGGGTCCGCGGGGCGGTCGCGCCCGCGGATGACGTTCGCGTCGTGCCGGATACGGAACTCGAATAGGCCTTTGCCGAGATGCTTACCATGCTCAGTCGAGCAGACATCCAAGCCGCGCTCGCTGAGGTACACCTCGATCGCGGCGATCGCAGTCCCTCGACAGAGCGAAGCGCGCGGCTGCAGCCACTCCCGTACGGGCTGGCGCCCGTGGTCGTCCTCGAAGAACTCAACGCTCCAAGCCATGGTGCAGAGCGTAGTTCGGCCTCCGGCTAGCAACTCCCACGGGTTCGGGCGCTGCGTTTGGCCTGAGATACCGCACGTCGTTCGGGTCGGGCTTGGCCTCCACCCGCTCGCGCCTGGCGGGCTCCTCGACGCAAACGACTCGACAGCAGACTCAGCGGACTCGGATGACTTCGACTGCGGCGACCCTCGTGAACCGAACGGAACCGAAATCTCACTCGGCGACGAGCCGCAGGTCCGGCGCGCGACCGCCCGCACCGGTCACGGCGCTCACCGGCAGCGTGACCGGGACGTCCAGCGTGACGGTGAACGCCTCGTCGTCGGAGATCAGCGACATCGGCTGGCCGTCGAGCAGGCGGTAGGTCGTCGCCTCGGCGGTCATCTCGACCTCGAGGCGGCTGCCGCGCGCGATGACGCGGAAGCTCATCGACTCCCAGTCGACCGGCAGCCGCGGAGCGAAGCGCAGGTCGTGGCCCTCGATGTCGCGCAGCCCGGCGAAGCCGTTGACGAGCGCCATCCACACCCCGCCGCACGACGCGACGTGGATGCCGTCGCCGACGTTGCCCGCGAGGTTGGCGAGGTCGATCGCGGCCGAGATGAGGAAGTAGTCGTAGGCCGCCTGCGCAGTCGCCGACCTCCGACGCCATGACGCTCTGCACGCAGGACGACAGCGACGAGTCGGCGGTCGTCAGCGGGTCGTAGTACTCGAAGACGCGCTTCTTCTCGTCGAGCGTGAACTGGTCGCCGGCGAGGAACGTCGCGAGCACGACGTCGGTCTGCTTGATGACCTGGTGGCGGTAGATGTTCAGCGGGTGGTAGTGCAGCAGCAGCGGGTACTTCTCGACCGGCGTGCCCTCGAAGTCCCACGGCTTGCGGTTGAGGAAGTGCTCGTCCTGCAGCAGCACGCCGGCGCGCTCGTCGTAGGGGACGAACATGTTCTCGGCCGCGCGGCACCACTCGGCGGGCTCGTGGTCGGCTCGATCTTCAGCCGCGCGACGAGCCGCGCGTGGGCGTCGGGATCGGTGTCGTGCAGCAGCTGCAGGCACTCGGCGGCGGCCGCGAGGTTCTCGCGCGCCATGAGGTTCGTGTAGGCGTTGTTGTCGACGACGGCGGAGTACTCGTCGGGACCCGTGACGCCCTGGATGCAGAACTTGCCGTCGCGGCGCTGCGAGAAGAAGCCGAGGTCGGCCCAGAAGCGCGCCGTCTCGACGAGGATCTCGACACCCTCGCGGGCGAGGAACTCCTGGTCGCCGGTGACCCGCACGAACTGGCGGACGGCGTAGGAGATCGCGGCGTTGATGTGGTACTGCGCGGTGCCGGCGGCGTAGTACGCCGACGCCTCCTCGCCGGAGATCGTGCGCCACGGAAACAGCGCGCCGCGGTGGCCGAGCTGCTCGCGCTCGGCGGCGCGCGGCGTCGAGCATCTCGTAGCGGAAGTGCAGCAGGCGCCGCGCGACGTGCGGCTGCGTGTAGGTCAGGCACGGCAGGACGTAGATCTCCGTGTCCCAGAAGTACTGGCCCTCGTAGCCGCGGCCCGTCAGGCCCTTCGCCGCGATGCCGTGGCCCTCGACGCGCGCCGACGCCTGGCGCAGCTGGAAGAGGTTGAAGCGCACGGCCTGCTGGATGTCGCCGGGCCCCTCGATCGCGATGTCCGAGTGCTCCCAGAACGCGTCGAGACGCTCGCGCTGGATCTCCGCGATGCGCTCGAAGCCGTCCGACGCGGCGCGGTCGAGCGTGCGGTTCACGCGGCGACAGAGGTCGCCGGGGGCGGCGCGCTCGGCGTGGTGATAGCCGAGCAGCTTGGTCACGCGCGCCGGGATCCCCGGCTCGGCGTCGAGGAAGAAGACGACGCGGCCCTCGTCCTCCTCGACCGACGACTCGATGCTGTACTTCAGCTCGGTGTCGATCGCGTGCTCCATGCCGCAGGCGAGGCCCATGCCGCTCGAGCGCGTGCGCAGCTCGAGGACGACGCGCATGCCGTCGCACGTCTGCGCGACCGGCTCGAGCGCCGAGTCGGTCATGCGCACGCCGACGCGCGGGTCGTCCGAGCCCTCCTTCGGGCGCGGCAGGTGCGTGACGAGCTCGGAGGCGATCGCGAGCTCCGCGGCGCCCGAGACGAGCGTGACCTCGTAGGAGATCGCGGCGAGATGGCGCCAGTGCAGCGACACGAGCCGCTGGGACCTCAGCGCCACGACCGCACCGCGTGCCGTGCGGAACGTCACCGAGCGCTCGAGCACGCCCGCCCGCATGTCGAGCACGCGCTCGTAGGAGAGCAGCTTGGACTCCGACAGGACGAGCGGCTCCTCGTCGACGTAGAGCCGCATGACCGAGCCGTCGGGCGCCGAGACGATCGTCTGACCGGTCGTCGCGAAGCCGAACGCCGACTCGCCGTAGGGAATCGGCCAGGTCTCGTGGAAGCCGTTGACGAAGACGGCCGGGTCGTGCGACGGCAGCCCCTCGTCGTGCGTGCCGCGCATCCCCATGTAGCCGTTGGCGACGGCGAACATCGTCTCGGACTCGCCGAACCCCTCGGCGGAGAAGCGCCGCGAGACGAGCCGCCACGGGTCGATCGGCATCGACGCGTGCATCGGCCCGCCGTCCATCCGGCGCTCACGCATCTTCGCCAGTGCCGCCAGCCGCGCCTCTCTCACAGTCATGCCAGCAGCTCCTCGGTGTCCTCGGTGACGTCCCTGCGCCATGGCGTGCGCCCGGGCTCGCCTGTGGCCGGAATGTTACGGGGCGTTCGGAGACGTGTGGAGAGAGATACCGATCGGTCGCAGAGTGCGCGCTCAGGACGCGTCGGCGACGACGTCCGGCAGCTCGGGCAGTCCCCGGGCGAGCACGGCGCAGGCGGCGTCGACGACCTCGGGGTCGAACTGCGTGCCGCCGCCCGCCCGCAGCTCGGCGACGGCCGCCGCCCGCGACAGCGGCGGCCGGTACGGACGGCGCGTCGTCATCGCGCAGTAGGCGGCGGCGACGGCGAGCACGCGCGCCGCGATCGGGATCTGCTGCCCCGCCAGCGCGTCGGGGTAGCCGTCGCCCGCGAAGCGCTCGCGCGCCGAGCGCACGACGAGCCCGACGTCGTGCAGCGTCCCACCGACGCGATCGAGCATCCGCTGCCCCGCGACCGGGTGGATGCGCATCTGCTCCCACTCCTCCGGGCTCAGCGGCCCCGGCTTGTTGAGGATCTCGCGCGGCGTCTCGATCTTGCCGATGTCCTGCAGCATCGCCGCGAACTCGATGAGGCGGCGCTGGTCCTCGTCGAGGCCCAGTTCGTCGGCGATCGCGAGCGCCAGCACGACGACGCCGTGGCCGTGGGTCCCGGTGAGCTCGTCGTCGGATGAGATGACGTCGCCGAGCATCAGCGCGGTGCCGCGGTAGGTCGCGCTGAGCTCGATCGCCGTCCCGATCCGACCGCGCCGCTCGCGCGCGAAGACCGCCAGCAGCAGCGCCAGCGGGAGGACGAGCAGGAAGGCGAAGTGGTACTGGGCACTGGCGAAGGCGGCCAGCAGGCCGATCGGCGCGAGGAGCGCGTCGACGAGCCAGACCTCCCTCAGGACGCCGAGCTGCAGCTTCGGCGACACGCGATGCGTCAGCGATTCGTGCGCCGTCGAACCGGCGAGATCGCAGGCGAACTGCGCGGCAAGGGCAAGCGCGTAGATCGGCCAACTGTCCCACGAGGGGTCGTCCGGGACGGCGAGCAGGAAGATGAGACTCGGCCCGACCGCGAACCAGGAGTTGCCGAACGCCCACAGCAGGCGCTGCGGATGCCAGCGCCCCGCGAGCACGTCGGGCAGCCGGCCCAGGCAGAGCGCGGCCGCAACGACGAGTGGCACGATCGCCGGCGGCAGCACGAACAGCATCGGCACGAACACGAGCTGCAGCGGCGACAGGGAGCCGGCACCGGTCTCGAACTCCAGGCGGTCCATCGCCGCGGCCGCGAGCACGAACACGAGCACATCGATCGCGTCGACCCGCTCGTCGAGACCGAACATCGCGAGCGCCACGGCGACGACGATGAACGGCACATCGACGAACGCGTGAGCGCGAAGCTCGCGGGGCTCCATCGGCAAGCGGTGACGCGCCCGTGACTCTTCCGTGAGCCGGATCGGGGCCGTCATGAGGGCCAGCGTATACGGCCCAGGACGGTCTACTCAACCGGCCGCGGCGGGTGGACGCATGTCGGAGTTTGCACGCCCAACCGTCCGGCGGCGGTGGCGCCCCGCCGATCAGCAGCGTGAGCGACGCCGCTTCCAGGGTCGGGAGCCCGCTCATCCGCACACGCCTCGATGAGAAGGAACCTCTCGTGATCTCGATCGCTGTCTGCTGCCGTTTTCTGCTCGCCGGCTTCGCAGCCGCAGCGATGCTCGCCGCGCCTGCGGCCGCTGGCACCGCGACCACCGCAGGCGCCGCCGGCTGCCCGGACGTCGCGGTCAGCCAGCCGTTCTCGGCGTGGGGCGACCCGGCCGACTACTTCCCCGCACCGGACGGCGACTTCGAGCGCAACGGCGCGGGCTGGGCGCTGCGCGGACGCGCTGCCGTGGTCGAGGGCGACTCGCCGTTCGGCGCGCGGTCGCTGCGACTCCCCGCGGGCTCCGCAGCAACGAGCTCGCCGTTCTGCATCGGCGTCGAGCATCGGGCGATGCGCTTGTTCGCGAGTGCCGCACCGTCGAGCGAGCTCAACGTCGACGTCCTCTACACCGATGACCGCGGCACGTCACGGTCCATGCGCCTCGACGAGCTGTCGGGCAGCGGGGCCTGGGCGCCAACCGACATCATCCCGATGGTCGTCAACGCCCTCGCGGCCGAGCGCGGCAACGCGCTGACCGTGCAGATCCGCTTCGCGCCGCACGGCTCGGGCTCGTGGACGATCGACAACGTCCTCGTCGATCCCTACAAGAAGGGCTAGCGGCGGGCCTGCGGGCGACACGCTCGCGCCCACCACGCGGATCGGCCATGATCCCGCGCGCATGTCGCCCCGACTACGCCAGCTGCGCCAGGAGCTGACCGGCCGGCTGCGCAACGGCGCGACGCACGCGATCACCGGGCTGCCCGAGGACCGGCGGGCGCAGCTCGCGCGCCGGGTGCGCGCCGGACGCGTGTCGCGGGCGCTCCTGCGGCAGGCGTCCGGCTGGTACGGCCGCGCCCCGGTCCCGATCGCGGGCGGGATCGGGCACCTCCTGTACGTCTCGACCGCCGACCTGCCGCTCGACCACGCGCACGCGGGGCTCATCGTCCGCGGCACGCTCGAGCCGCCGGTCCAGGAGGCGCTGCGACGGCTCCTCGCGCCGGGCGACGTCTTCTACGACGTCGGCGCGAACGTCGGGTTCTTCACGCTCGTCGGCGCGCGCCTCGTCGGGCTCGGAGGGGCGGGTCGTCGCCTTCGAGCCGGTGCCGTGGTGCGCGCACGCCGTGGGCCGCAACATCGAGCTGAACGGCTTCGAGCACGCGCAGATCCGCGCCGAGGCCGTGGGCGCGGCGGACGGCAGCGCCCGCCTGTTCGTCGTCGGCGAGGCGAGCTGGTCGCACCTCGAGTCGACGGGCCGCCACGCCGACGTGCGCGAGGAGATCGACGTGACGGTCGTCTCGATCGACGGCCTCGTCGCGGCCGGCGCGATCCCGCCGCCGGACGTGCTCAAGATCGACACGGAGGGCGCCGAGCTGCAGGCGATCGAGGGGGCGCGCGAAACGATCGCCCGCCATCGCCCCGCGATCGTCTGCGAGCTGCACGACACGAACGCGGCCTTCGTCGCGCTCATGGACGAGCTCGGCTACGTCACGACCAACCTCGACGGCCCGGCCGCGGTGATCGACGCCGGGCCGATCCACGCGCTCGCGCAGCCGCGCGGCTAGGCGGCGTCGCCGCCGGGACCCGGCATGCCGCCGGGGTACTGCGGGCGCCCGGTGCGGCGGCGCCGCCTGGGCTGCGGGCGAACGGCTTGCGGATCGCGCGGGCGCATCGGCAAGACGACGCCAAGCGGACGCGACTCGCGCACCGCGGCCAGCACGGGCGGGGCCTGCGCGTCGTCCTCGCGCCCGCCCAGGAACGTGTCCGAGCAGATCGGCTCGAGGTGGCGCGGCAGCTCGGTGACGCGGGGGGTGGTCATGTCCGGTGGGGGCGGTTGCGGGTCTTCATGCTTGGTGGAGTCGTGATGCGGGTGTGGTGATTCGTGCGAAGGGTCACACTCTTTTGGATCACCCTTAGGACCGCGGTTGAACGGAAATCTCATCGGACTCTCAACCGCCGCAGCCAGCGCTTGGGACTGCCGTCGCGAGGACGCTCGAGATCGGCTGCCGGGAAGCCGTCGAAGAACGGGCCGCCGGTTGCGTGCTGGAACACCGCGAGCGTGAAGATCTGCGTCACCGCGCCGCTGACGATCCACACCGCGGCGATCGCGAAGATGCCGCCGGTCATCGCCAGCAGGCCGGGGGCGCTGAGGCCCGTGGCGTAGAGCACGGCGCCGATGAAGACGAGCCCGAACAGCGGCAGCAGGACCATCAGCGTCGCGAGCGCGATCGGCGTGACGCCGGCGAGGCCCTCGGCCCACCGCTCGCGCACGACCTGACTCGATCGGCGCAGCGCCCCGACGGGACCGCGCCGCTCGACGACGAGCACCGGCACGACGAAGAAGCTCGCGACCGTCCACGCGACGTCGGCGAAGATGCCCAGCACGACCTGGCTGATGCCGAGCGTCACCCGCTCGACGAGCTGCAGGACGAGGCCGACGGTCGTCGTGAGGATCGCCCAGCCGGCGATCGCGACGACGCGCGCGCCGGCGGCGCCGACCCCGGCGGCGAGCCGGACCGGCTCGCCGTGCCAGCGCCGGACGACGACGTGCGCCAGCGCGACGTTGAAGAAGATCGTGATGAAGGAGACCGCGTAGGCCGCGATCCACACGGGCGCGATGACCTGGACGGCGTCCGAGCCGCTCTGCAGCCGGCGAGCGAGGGTCGCCGTCGCGACGAGCGCGAGCAGCGCGCAGAGCGCCGATGCCATCGGCAGGAGGAGGAGCCGGCGATCGCTGGAGAGCACGTCGAGCGCGACGCGGGCGAGGCGAAATCCGCGTGCGATGCGCCCTTCCCAGCCGCCGGGGTCGTGGCGCCCGGCGGCGGGAGGGGCATCAATGGACGGGGAGGAGGAGACATCCATCTGCGCTCCTGTATCGGCAGCGAATTGGCGCGTCTGAAGTGGGGTCGGGACCCCAATCTGCCCGTCAGGACGCGAGCGACTCGATCGCCGACCGCAGCGCCCGCGCCGTCGGCTCGGGCGCGTAGGCGGCGACGCGTGCCGCGGCTCGCGTGCGCAGCGTCTCGCGCAGCTCGGCGTCGCTCACCGCGAGCGCGAGCAGCTCGGCGATGACGCTCTCGCCGTCGCCCTCGCCGAGCACGAGCGCGGCATCGCCGGCGACCTCCGGCACCCCGCCCACCGGGCGGGCGATGACCGGTACGCCGAAGTGGAAGGCCTCGAGCAGTGGGATGCAGAAGCCCTCGTGCTCGGAGAGGCAGAGGAAGGCGTGCGCCGAGCGGTAGCGGTCGGCGAGCTGCTCGCCGCGTGAGGCCCGACTCGATCGTGATCGCGCCCGGCGAGAGCTCGTCGGCGAGCTCGCGCATCGCCGCGTCGTAGGCCCAGTTGACCGGGGCGCCGACGAGCACGAGCCGTGCGTCGGGCGCGTGGCGGCGGCGGTAGAGCTCGAAGGCGCGCATGATCGCGTCCTGGCGCTTGTGCGGCGCGAGGCGCCCGACGAAGAGGATCGTCGGGGGTTCGTCGGGGGCGGGGCCCGGGTCGCCGAGCCCCGACGGATCGAAGAGGATCGGGATGACGATCTCCGAGCCCATCTCGCGCGCGTTGTAGAGCGACACGCCCGCGACGACGTCGGCGGCGGCGGCGAACTGCGGCAGCTGCTTGCGCCCGAGCGCGCAGACGACGGCGGCCTGCGGGTCGTGGTCCCAGAACCAGCGCGCCGGCGTGATGTTGTGCGAGAGCAGGAGCGTGCGGTTGGGCAGCTCGAGGACGGCGCGCAGCTTCGGCGCGTACGCGGAGTAGTGGATGAGCAGGACGTCGCCGGGCTTCGCGTCGAGCGCGCGCAGCGGTGCGATCTTCGAGCCGACGCGCGGGTCGATCTCGGCCGCGACGTCGCGCCCGCCCCACCCCCACGCCGCGAAGAGCGCGCGGAAGGCGAAGGCCTGCGTCGTCACTGCGTCGTACGGTCCGGCGCCGCTGAGGATCTGATGGACGTTCACGCGTCGTCCGCAGCCGGCGCGCCCGCCCCTGCGCCGCCCGCCTCGGCCTCCGCGCCGCGCGCGTCCGGCGGCGCGCCCGCCCCTGCGCCGCCCGCCCGCCTCCGGCCGCGCGCGCCGGCGCGCCCCGCCGCGCGCCGCCTCCGGCGCGCGCCCTCCTCGAGCCGCGCCACGCGATCCTCGAGCTCCGCCATCCGGATGAGCACGTTGAGGTTGAAGCGCGTCTGCTGGGACTGCAGCTCGCGGAAGTACTGGCGCATGAAGTGGATGAGCTTGCGCTTGAACCACGTGATCGGCGCTCCGAGCTTGCGCGTGGAGACCATGAGCTCGATGTCGGGCTCGATCGCCGCCCACTCCATGAGCTGCTCGATCGACACGCGTTCGGTCGGCTCGATCGCCGTCCCGGCGGGCAGCTCGTCGTCGCGCGCGGCGCCGCTGCCGCGCGCGCCGCCGGGAGGGCCTCCTCGGGCCTCACGGCGACGGCACCGCCTCGGCGGTGCCCATGAGCCGGTGGTAGAACGGCATGCCCTCGCCGACGGGCCCGTCGAAGATCTTGCGACCGCCGTCGAGCACGATGACCCGCCGGCAGGTCCGCTCGATGAGCGCGGGGTCGTGCGAGACGAGCACGAGCGTCGCGCCGGCCTCGATCTGCTCGGCGATGCGCGCCTCGCACTTGCGCTGGAAGGCCTCGTCGCCGACCGCCAGCACCTCGTCGATGAGCAGCACGTCGGCGTCGAGGTGCGCGGCGATCGAGAAGCCGAGGCGCAGGAACATGCCCGACGAGTACGTCGCGACGGGGGCGTCGATGAAGTCGCCGAGCTCGGAGAACTGGATGATCGCGTCGAGGCGCTCCTCGATCTGCTCCTTGACCAGGCCGTGCAGCGCGCCGTTGAGGAAGATGTTCTCGCGCCCGGAGAAGTCGCGCCCGAAGCCCGCGCCGAGCTCGAGCTGCGCGACGACCTGGCCGCCGCACGCGACGCGGCCCGGAGTTCAGCGGCACGATCCCCGACAGCACGCGCAGCGTCGAGGACTTGCCGGCGCCGTTGCGCCCGACCATCCCGACGGTCTCGCCGGGCTCGATGCGCAGCGAGACGTCCTTCAGCGCCTCGACCGGCGCCGGACCGCCCGCCCGCTGCTTGCCGATGAGCATCTCCTTGAGCGTGCGGCCGCGATCGGCCTTGACGCTGAAGGCGCGCGAGGCGTGCTCGAGGACGATCTCGCCGGGGCGAACCCCGTCGTCGAGCGCTGGACGGCGCCGGCGGCTCACACGACCACCGCGAGCTCGCCCTGCATGCGCCGAAACAGCGCCAGCCCGCCCGCCAGCGCGATCGCCGCCGCGGCCGTGACGTAGACGATGACGCCCGCCGACGGCAGCACGCCGCCGTAGATGACGTCGCGCACCGCGACGATGAACGGCGCGACCGGGTTGAGCCACTCGAGCACGAAGATCACGGTCGTTTCGTCGCTGAGGTTCGGCAGCGTCGCCGGGTCGAAGAAGATCGGCGAGAGGAAGAACCACGGCAGCAGCGCGGCGGAGAGGATCGGCGCGACGTCGCGGAAGTACGCGTGCAGCACGCTCACGGCGAGCGCGAGGCCGAGCACGAAGCCGAACAGGCACAGGAGCACGAACGGCAGCGCGAGCAGCGCGGGGCCGGTGCCGCGGATCGCGATCGTGATCGGCGTCAGCAGGATGATCAGCGCGATGAACGTCACGAGGTGCACGGTCACGACCGAGGCCGGGATCGTCTCGCGCGGGAAGCGCGCCTTGCGCACGAGCGCGCCGTGGTCAAGCAGCGACGGCGCCGAGCTCAGCACCGCCTGGCTGAAGAAGATCCACACGACGAGCCCGACGAGCAAGAACAGCGGGTAGTGCTGCGGCTGGTCGGGTCCCGCGACCTTGAAGAGCACGCCGAACATGAGGTAGTAGGCGCCCATGAGGACGAGCGGGTTGATGAGGTACCAGAGGACCCCGAGGGCCGACCCCTTGTACTTCTGGCGCAGCTCGCGCCGGACCATCTGCTCGAACAGGTACCGATAGGCCACGCGGCGATTATCGTGGCAGGTCGCCGCGAGCGGGCTCAGAGGCATCGGGCGTGCCGTGCGGGCTCACCGCGAGGTCCCGGACCGCCCGTGAGCGCGACCGTGGTGCAAAAACGCTCACCTGGTGAGCGTTTCGAACCACTGTCCGGCCTTCTCAGGACCGCAGGACGGCGAGCCGGGCGTCGAGCTCGGTGCGCTCGTCCGGGTCGGCCTCGTGCTCGACCGCGGACTCAAGGTCGGCGATTGCGTCGTCGACGCGGCCGGCGTGCTCGTAGGCGAACGCGCGGTTGGCGAGGATCGTCGGGTCGGGGCCTGCGGCGCGAAGCGCGCGGGTGAGGTAGGCGATGGCGGCCTCGACGTCGCCGCGATCGAACGCGAGCACCGCCCGGTTCGCCCAGGCGCCGACGAGCGAGGGGTCGCGTTCGAGCGCCGTGGCGTACGCGGCGTCGGCTTCCTCGGGGCGATCGCGCATGCCGAGCAGGTCGCCGCGCAGGCCGTGCAGGTGGGCGTCGCCCGGCACGAGCGCGAGGCCGGCCGCGATGTCGCGCTCGGCGCCGTCGAGGTCACCGAGCTCAAGCCGTGCCGAGGCGCGCTGCAGGCGCGCGTTGGGGAACTCCGGGTCGAGCTCGAGCACGCGCGAGAAGTCGGCGAGCGCGTGCTCGACCATGCCCAGCTCGAGCGCGAGGTCGGCCCGGTTGTAGAACGGCTCGGGGTACGGCGGGCTGAGCCTGATCGCCTCGCCGTACTCGACCAACGCCTCGTCGTAGCGGCCGAGCTGGCGCAGCAGCCCGGCGCGATCGAAGTGGTACTCGGAGTGGTTGGGGTCCTCGGCGATGAGGCGCTCGAACTCCTCGACCGCCGCGGGCAGCCCCTCCAGGCGGCTCAGGAGCTGGGCGCGGTTGTAGCGCAGGACCGAGCGGTGCAGCGCGTGCCGGTCGGGCTCGAACTCGCGCTCGATCCGCTCGAGGCCGGCGTCGACGAGGCGCAGCGCCTCGCGCAGGTCGCCGAGGTGCATCTCGATCAGCGCGAGGCCGTTCTCGTTGAACGTCAGCGCAAACGCCCGCCGGCGGTCGTCGTCGAGCAGGCTCGCGATCGCGATCGCGATGTTGATCTCGGCCTTCGCCTTCGCGTGGTCGCGGCGGGCCTTGTCGTAGAAGCGCGTGTGCAGCATCGCCCGGCCGTACGCAGCCTGGAGGTGCACGAGCGGATCGGCCGTGCGCGAGCAGGCGTCGTCGTAGAGCGCCGCAGCCTCGTCGGCGCGGCCCATGGCCGTCAGCGCCGTGACCCACTTCGCCACGACGAGCCAGCACTCGCCCGGCGTCCGCGTCCAGTCCGAGAGCGCGAGCGCGCGCGGGCAGAGCTCGAGGACGGCGTCGTAGCAGCCAAGCAACAGGCAGCGCTCGAGCGCCGAGCGCAGCGCCGCCACGCCGGCCGCCGGGTCCGAGCCGTGCTCGCGGTGAAAGGCGATCGCCCCGATGGCGAGCGACGGGTCGCCGCGCGACTCGAGGGCGTCGGCGCGGGCGTCGTGCAGCCGCGCGCGCTCGGCGCCGTCGAGCGCCGCGTAGGCCTCGGCCTCGGCGGGCCGCTCGCTCGTGCAGTCACTCGCGACGAACGCCTCGGCGAGCTCGAGCTCGCCGCGTAGGTCGTGCTCCTCGCCCGGCGCGACGGCCGGCGCGACGACGATGCGCAGGCTGCGCGGGTCGGCCCGGCGCTCGAGGATCGCAACGAGCTCGGCGTCCGTGGGGTCGGCCTGCTCCATGCGCCGCACGCGGATGGTCGCGCCGCCGAGCTCCTCGGCCCAGCTCATCAGCAGCTCGGCGATGCCGTGCGCGACCCGGCGGGTGTGGGCGTCCGGATAGAAGCGAGTGCGCTCCTCGCCAGTCGACGACGACGTCAGCGTCGCCCGGCGGTTCTCCACGAGTCCGCCAAGATCGGGCGCGACGGTGAGGATCTCGAAGTCGTGGCGCGCGACGAGATCCGGGCGGCGCTCGTGCATCGCCGGGACCAGCGCGCGGAGGATGGAGCCGGCGGCGGTGTACGGCCCGCGCAGGCGGCGGTGCGCGTCGACGTCGGCGATCGTCGGACGCGTGGCGGCGGACGGGTGCAGCGTGGCGGTCATGCGAGGCTCCCCGCGCTCTGTCGGATGGCCCGCCGCTCGCGGAGCGCGACCGCGAGAGCGAGCGAGAGCTCGAACACCGAGATGCCGAGCAGGACGGCCGAGCCGAGGACGTCTGCCTCGGCGGGCTCGCCGGCGAGCCAGCGCAACGCCGGCCCGAAGAAGTGCGCCGCGAGCGGGACGATGACGAGCGCGAGCATCGCGACCGAGAGCGCGTAGCCGGCGACCATCAGCGGCGCGTACCAGCGCGCGGCGCGCTCGTCGCGCTCGCCGAACGGCGAAGCGCCGAACCGGCCCCGCCCACCCCGCCGCAGGAGCCGGCGCAGCCGCTGGCGCGCGGCGCCGTCGAGGTCGTCGAGCCCGAGCACGGTCGTCAGGAGGACGTAGACGTCCGTGCGCAGGTAGAAGAGGAACTGCCACATGATCCGTGGCACGGTCGTGAACGCCAGCGCAAGGCACAGGCCGCGCGGGGTGCCGCCGGTGGCGGCCGCGACGAGGATCAGCGTCGCGACGACGAGGACGTCGGCGACGAGCCCCGCGAGGATCACGAGGTAGCGCTCGCGCCGCGGGACGCTGACGAGCCCGTCCAGCCGCGTCTCGTAGACGGCGTAGTAGAAGCGGCGCGAGATGTGCACGCTCGTCCGCAGGCCGAGGCGCCGGCCGGCGAGGACGTGGAAGCTCTCGTGGACGAGCGCCAGCAGGGCCTGGCCGGCGAACAGCGCGAGGCCCACGACGAGCAGCGATCCGGTGAAGCCGACGTCGGCGGCGCTCGGGACGAGCGCCGGGTCGCGCACGCATGCGACGAGCGCGGCGGTGATCGCCAGCGCGTAGAGGAGCCAAGCGGGCGGCGAGAAGAGCGCGCGGCCGAGGCGCTGCCAGCGGACGGGGCGCGGCGCGGGGGTCGCGGCGGCGCCGTCGTCGCGGACGAAGCCGAGCTCGCGGAGCGTCTCGACGACCTCGTCGACGTCGAGGTCCTCGCCGTAGGTCTCGCGGTACCAGGCGGCGGCCTGCGCGGGCGAGCGGCCGGCGCCGAGCTCGCGCACGAGCGCGGCGCCGTCGGGCGGGAAGTAGGCGTAGCTGTCGATGTCGCGACGCCCGATGACGACCTCGTCGCCGTCCTCGAGGAACGCGAGCGGATGCAGGGTCAGGGGCGTGGACACGTTTGGGGTATCGAGGCGCGGGAGAGAAGACGCGGTATCCCGCGGCGCTAATGCAGCGCGCGCCGCGGGATCTGCAGCGTGGACTAGAGGCAGCAGCAGCAGCCGTAGCAGTACGCGGCGGTGAGACGAATGCTGCCGGCCTTGCGGATCTTCATGGACTTCATTTCAGGTGACTCCTTGGTGGGTGCGGTGAGGTGAAGTGATGCCCAGGCAGTGTCGCCGGGCGCTCGACGGCCCCCAAGGAGGGGAGACTCCACAGTCGCGGTGCGGCCAACCCCACGCGCGAGCGTCGTGTGCGCAGGCGCTCTCAAGGCTGCCCACGAGCCTGGTAAACGCGGCCGGCGACGCGAGCTCAGAGCGCGCTGCGCAGCGCGCGCTCGAACGCGTCGAAGCCGAACGATCCCTCCAGCCGCGCGACGACGCGCCCGCGCCGGTCGAACACGAACAGCCACGGCTCGGTCTCGAGCGCGAACGCCCGCAGCGCCGGCCGCAGCCCCTTGCCGGGCTCGTTGTCGACGAACACCTCCTGGTGGATGAACTGCACGCGGTCGCCGTAGGTCGTCTTGAGCTGAAGCGCGATGTCGACGACCGGCCCGCAGACGCGTGAGGCACAGAGCGCGGGCGTCGCGAACAGCAGGGCTACCGGCTTGCGCCCGATCACGTCGGCGAAGTCGACGTCGTGCATGTCGTCGGGGGGCACCCGCGTCTCGATCGACGCGACGTCGCCGGCCGCGGACGCCACGGTGTCGGTGTCGATCGCGGGCGGCCGCTCGCCCGGGCGCGGGATGCGGTCGCGAGCGGTCGCCGCGACCGTGAGCTGTCCCGTCGCGCCGGCGAGCTTGCCCTCCACCTGCGTGAGGACGAGGATCGACTGGTTGCCCGGCCGCTCGAACGGTACGAACGCCTCGTAGACCGCTGCGAAGACGTCGTCGCCGGTGGCCGCCGTCCGGCTGCGGTACGCGGGGTCCGTGACGAGGAGGTCGGCAGGCGCGGGGAACGGGCCGCGCGCCTTGCCATCCGGGCTGTCGGCGACGTAGACCGCCGTCTTGCCGTAGACGAAGCCCGCCTCGGGATGGACCACGCCGAACGCGACGCGGTTCGCACCGGGCGTGAACACCGTTCCCGCCAGCGCGACCTCGGTGCCCGGCGACGCGGCGTCGGCGACCGCCCGCAGCGATCGCCCACGCGTCGCGGGGAAGTCGCTCGCGTGCGAGCGCGTCGCGCCCTGCAGCTGCTCGCGCAGGGCGGCCGAGGACTCCGCGAGCGGAGCCCGCGCGCGATCGGCGCTCGCGCCGCAGCCAGCGAGCGGCAGCGCGACGCATGCGACGGCGAAGCGGCTCGCCCGGCCGCTCGCGCTGCAGCCTGCGAGCAGCACGGCGACGCAGGCGGAGGCGAAGCGGCTCGCCCAGCGGCTCGCACCGCGGCCTGCGAGCAGCACCGCGACGCAGGCGACGGCGAGGCCGCTCGTGCCCGAGCGCTCGGCGCGCGTCATGCCGGCGGTCCCAGCGATGCCATGCTGCCGGCCGCCGTCAGGGCGCTCATGGCGAGCGCGAGCTCCATGACGATCGTCGTGCGCATCGCCACCGCGGCGCGCGGGCCATCCGCCTTCCACAAGCGTGCGACGAGCGCGCCGCGAGCGCGCGCGGCGAGGCCGACGATCGTCGCGAAGAGCAGGAGCTTGGCGGCGACGAGCCGGCCGTAGCTCTCGGTGAGCAGCTGCTCCGGGCCGTCCAGCGCGGCGACCGCCTGCAGGACCCCGGTCGCGAGCACCAGGACCGCGCACGGCAGCGCGATCGCCGCGAAGCGCGACACGACGGTCGCGAGCAGCGGCGGCCGCTCGCGCACGCTCAGCAGGCCGCGGGCCGCGCGCGCCGCGGCGAGCATCGCGACTAGGCCGCCGATCCACGCGCCGGCCGCGGCCACGTGCAGGACGACCGCGAGGCCGAGCGGCCCGTCGCCGCCGTGTCCGCGCAGCGGCGGCGAGAGGACGAGCAGCACCGCGATGGATGCGACGAGCGCTCCGCCGGGGCGCCGGCGAGCGGCGGCGATCGCCGCGACCCACAGCAGCGCCACGACGACCCAGACCGCTCCGGCGCGGGTCGTCAGCAGGTCGGACAGAGCTGCGAGCGCCGCCCCCTCCCACGGCGCGGCGCGCGCCAGGACCGCGGCCTCGAGCGCCAGCGCCGCGGCGGCGCTCACCGCGCCGACGGCGGCCGCAGCGACGAGCAGGTTGCGCAACCGTGCGGTGACCACCGCGTCCACGAGCGCCGCCGGCACGACATGCTCGCGCGTGAGCGCCGCCGGCACGACATGCTCGCGCGCGAGCGCCGCCGGCACGACATGCTCGCTCGCGAGCGCCGCCGGCACGACATGCTCGCTCGCGAGCGCCGCCGGCACGACGTGCTTGCGCGCGGGTCGCGGGCCGGCAGCGGTCATGCGACGCCACACGACCTGCCAGAAGACCACGAGACCGAACGCCAAAGTCAGCGCGGCGTCCTGCGTGATCCGCGCCACCGACAGCGCGCCGCTGAGCGCCTCGGGGGCACTCCGCGCAACCGGCGCGGTCCGGTAGCGGCGCGCTCCCGCGGCCGGCGCGGCGACGCTGAAGTCGAACACGCCGCTGACGACGTGCGCGTCGTCGTTCGCGGTGCTCCACGTCACGAAGTAGCGGCCGTTGCGAAGTTCTCCGCGCAAGGGCAGGGTGACGGTCTTCGGATCTCCCGGCGCGTTGCGCGGCTCGCCGGGGTCGAGGTCGCCGCCGGTGGCGGCGAGGACGTCGATGCGCGTCAGGCGCGGCGAGGCGGGCTTGGAGAACGTCAGCGCGACCGCGTGGTCGCTCGCCTCCGTGCGCACGAGCTTCGTGTGCGCGCCGGCTGCGCCCGGACCCGCGAGCAGCCCGGCCAGGACGACCGCGAGGGCGGCGAGCCGAAGCCCACCGCCCCCGCACGGCATGAGGTGCCGTCCCATGGTCGTCTGACCGAATATGGCCTAGCTGCGCTTGGCCGTCGCCTTCTTCTTCGCCTTCTTCTTCTTGGTCCCGAGCGGGTTCTTCTGCGCCTTCGTCAGGCCGACCCTCTCGCTCGCCGGGAGCTTCTGCACCCAGCCGTTGTTGACGTTCGGCAGCGGCAGCACGCCTTGGCCGCCCTGTCCCGGGTACTTCGAGACCGTGTCGTCGGTCAGCGTCCCGGCCTGCGTCTCGAGCAGCGTGCGGCCGACGATCTTCGCGTCCGCGGCGCTGCCGTCACCGTTGGGGTCCGGGTCGATGATGTCCATCGTGTTCGAGAACTTGTTCGAGATGTAGGCGTAGTAGCCGCCGCCCTGCTTGGCACCGAAGTTGATGCCGTGGCAGCCCGCCTCGCAGGGCAGGGCCTTGACGAGCTCGTTCGTCGCCGTGTCGATGAACGTGATCGTCGCCGTCAGGGTGTTCGCCTGCATGACGACCTTTCCGTTCGGGCTGACCGGCGTCTGGATGTTCAGGCCGCCCATCGGCCCGGTGATGGCCCCCGTGTCCTGGTTGTAGTTGGCCATGAGGTCGATCTTCGTCTGCTTGACCTTCGCGCTACGGCCCTCGGCGCACGCGGCCTTGGCGCCCGTCGACACGCAGCTGACCGTGCCCTCGAGGAAGTTGCTCGCGTAGTAGCTCTTCCCGTCCGGGTGCACCCAGGCGGCGATCGGCAGGTGCCCGGTGTGGGGCTTCTGCGTGATCTTGCCGCTCGGGACGTCGATCTGGGTCGTGTCGTCCGTGTTGGAGTTCGGGGTGACCATGATCTTCCCGTCGGCGCTCATCCCGTGCGCGTGCGGCTGGGTCTGCTTCTCACCCGGCGCCTGCACCGGGATCACCCGGTCGATCTTCGTCGCCCCCGGAGCGAGCTCCACGACGCTGTCCGCGCCGTTCAGGCCGACGTGGATCTGATCGGTGTCCACCCGCGTCATGACGTGGGCGGGCGCGTCACCCACCTCGATCGACCGGATGTGCGCGCCGGTTGCCCGATCGAACACGGTGAGCTTGTTCGAGAACCACTGCGTCTGGTAGATGAGCTTCTGCGCCCTGTCGGTCCACATGTTGTGCGGGTTGTTCATGTTGATCGCGGGCAACCCGAACTTCTTCGAGACCGTCCAGTCGGTCACGTCGACCGCCGTCGCGGTTCCCGGCTTGGACTTGCCGGCCGTCATCTCGTACTGCAGGTCGAGCCAGACCTCGCCGATGCCCGGCGTCTGCGGCTTGAACAGCGGCGGCTGCGCGATCGGCTCGCGGAAGCGCTTCTGCATGAAGACGTCGAGGTTGGGCACGAGCTTGGCCTTGCCCTTGTTGTTGTAGGCCAGCACGGGCGCAGGGGCGTAGCTCGGGTCCCACGTCTGCGTCTTGTTCTTCGCGCTGAAGTCCTGCCAGTTCTTCGTGTTCGTGACGATGAAGAACGCGCGGATGATCCGCCAGTACAGGTCGGAGTCCGTCGCCATCGTCTTGCCGCCGGCGTACGTCGCGCTCTTGCCGAAGTCCAGCCCGACGGTCGTCGGATCGTCCTTGATGACCGCGCCGAGCATGAACGGGTGCATCTTGCAGACGAACGCGTAGAGGCCCGGCGTCTTGAGCTCGACCTCGCGCGAGCCCTTCTTCCACGCCTTGTCCTGGTCGAACGGCATCCCCTTCGCGCCGGTCGGCCACATGAGGCTCGACGCCGTGTGGTTGGAGTCCGTCTTCGCCGGATCGCTGACGAACTTCACCTTGCCGAGAGCGGCGACCGTGACACCCAGCGACCTCGTCCCGAGGACGTCGATGCCCGAGTCAAACCAGCTCCCCGGCTGGTCGGTCAGGTTGAACGTCCAGATGCCACCGAGGTTCGGGATCGCCTCCGTCAGCCCCGGAAGGCTTGGGAGGCTGCCCAGCTCGATCTCGCTGGGCAGCGGCAGCCCGCCCGTGTCCTGCGCCGGCGACGACGTCGCCTGCCACGCCATGCCCCCCACGATCATGGCTGCACAGGTTCCGGCTATCGCCATTCCGCGGACGCCGATGCGTCCGCGCACTGCGTTGGCACTCATCAGAGTGTCTCCTTGTCCCCTCCGTCGATGACGAATCCGCCTGGGGCCCCCAAGCACTTCGCGCGTTGCAACGCGCCAAGTAAGCACGACACCAGGACACGGTTGCCGGGGATGCCGCGCGGCGTTTCCATCCCGTTTCGCAGGGGTTGCCATTGCAGGCCCGCCCGGTTGCCGGCGCGCGACGGGCCCGCGTCGGCGCAGGCCGATGGCCGTCCTGTCGGGAGTGCTCGAGCTAGCGGCCCGACAGGGCCTGCTGCACGGCACCGAACGCCGGCTTGGGCCGCAGCGCGTCGTCGAGCAGCGTCGCGGCGCCCAGCCCGGCCTGCGTCTCGGAGATCCACGAGCGCCCGTCCGTGAAGCCCCAGAAGGTCAGCGACGCACACTTCACCGTCAGGCACGCGCGGACGATCTGCGCGTAGATCTCGGCCTGTTTCTGGAGGTCCGCCGGGCTCGGCGGCAGCCTCAGCGCGACGTCCGCCTCGGTGATCGCCACGTCGAGTCCGAGCGCGCGGAAGCGCTGCATGTTCGCGACGAAGTCGGCGGCCAGGCCGTCGAGGTTCGCGTGCACCTGAAAGCCGACGCCGTCGATCGGCACGCCGCGCGCCTTGAGGCCGCGCACGATCTCGTACAGGCGGTTGGACTTCGGGTTGATGCCCTCGGCGCCGATCTCGTTGAGGTAGAGCTTCGCGTCGCGGTCGGCTGTGCGCGCGGTGCGAAACGCGTCCTCGATGAAGCCCGGCCCGAGCCGGCGGGCGAAGGCGGACGGCCGCAGGCCGCCGCGGTCGGAGATCGGCTCGTTGACGACGTCCCAGACGCCGACCTCGTCGTCGTAGTGCTCCATGACCGTGCGGATGTGCTCGCGCGTCGCCTGGCGCAGCTCCTTCGGGCCGAGCTCACGGACCCAGCCCGGCAGCTGGAAGTGCCACACCAGCGTGTGCCCGCGGATCTTCTGCCTGGCCTCCCGCGCACGCTTGACGATGTCGTCGCCCGCGTCGAAGCGAAACTCCCCACGTACCGGCTCGATGAAGTCCCACTTCATCTCGTTCTCGGGCGTCACCGTCGAGAACTGCGCCGCGACGAGCTGGCGGTACGCGCGGTTGCGCTTCAGCTCCTTGCCACGAACCGCCGTCCCGAGCTCGATCCCGCGCGCCTTCGCGACCGTTCGCAGCGCCTTACCCGGCAGCGGCTTCGCGTCGCCCCCGCCGCGGATGAACCAAACCAGCGAGGCGATCCCCACGACCGCGACAAGCGCCGCGACCACCATGTTCCGTGGCTTCAGAACGCGCCCTTGCGCGAGAACACCGCCGGTACGGTCTTCACGAGGATCGAGAGGTCGAGGAACACCGACCACCGCTCCAGGTAGAGGAAGTCCAGCCGCACGAGGTCGTCGAAGTCGAGCTCCGAGCGCCCCGACACCTGCCACAGGCCGGTGATCCCCGGCGTCACGAGGTAGCGCTTCTTGTGCCACTCCTCGAGGCGGTCGAAGTCGCGCTCGGGCAGCGGGCGCGGGCCGACGAGCGACATCTCGCCGCGCAGCACGTTGAAGAGCTGCGGCAGCTCGTCGATCGAGTACTTGCGCAGGAGCTTGCCGACGGGCGTCATGCGCGGGTCGTCGCGCATCTTGAAGAGCGCCCCGGTGGCCTCGTTGAGCGACTCGAGGTCGGCCTGGCGCTGGTCGGCGTCGCGGTACATCGTGCGGAACTTCAGGCACGCGAACGGCTTGCCGCCGATCCCGGGGCGCATCGACTTGTAGACGATCGGCCCGCGCGAGCTGAACCGCACGGCGATCGCGGCCATCACGAGCAGCGGGCTCATCATGAACAGCAAGAAGGACGAGACGGCGATGTCGAACGCGCGCTTGAGCGCGTAGTCGAAGCCCTCGAAGACCGGCGGCTTGAGCTCGAAGAGCGGCACCGCCTCGCCGGGCACGAACTCCGCGCGGTGCACGAGCAGCTCCATCGTCGACGGCGCGATCCGCACGCGCACGCCGTGGTTGTGGCAGACGTCGACGAGCTCGACGGCCTTCTGCTGGGGGAAGTCGGGGTCGGCGATGATGACCTCGTCGATGTTGTGGTCGTCGACGACCTTCGCCAGCTCGTCGAGCGTGCCGAGCGAGATGAGGCCGTTGTTCGGCCGCGGCGTCAGCGAGATGAAGCCGACGACGTTCACGGTCGGCGTCGCGGCGTCGCGCAGCGCGTGGCCGACCGCTTCGATGTGCTCGCCGCTGCCGACGAGCACCGCCCGCCGCTGGTAGCCCGCGAGGCGCAGCAGCATCCCGGCGAACTTCTCGTAGCCCAGGCGCAGCATCGAGACGTAGATGACGGCGAAGAACAGCGTGCCGTAGAAGAGGTAGTAGGAGTCGTACTGGTGGCGCAGACCAGTCGAGAGGACGAAGACGAACGCCACGAGCGCCACCTGAAACAGCGACGAGACGATGCGCGTCATGCCGGGTCGCTCGCCGCGCGAGGAGTACAGGCCCGACCGCGCGAACAGCAAGACGGTCACGAGGAACGCGAACTGGAACTCGGGGAACATCGCGTCGTTGACGTTGCGCGGGTTCCAGTCGCCGCTCTGCAGCCCGGCCTTGAGCAGCAGCGCCGTCAGGATCGCCATGTAGATGCCGAAGAAGTCGAGCGTGCCCAGCGTGCCGATGCGCACGACCTTGCGCAGCGTGTCCAGCGAGAGCAGGAACGCCATCGCGGGCGGGCGCTTGCGGCGCACGTCGCGATGCGACAGCGTGAAGTCAGGCGCGGTCGATCCCTCCCGCGCCTTGCCAGTGCTGCCTTCCCGTGGCTGCTGCTGCGTCGACGGCATCTCCCTGCTCCTAACGGGACACCTTGCCAGATGTTCCGGCCATCTGCTCCGGCATCGACGAACCTCGCCGATGACCGTCGCCGGCCGTGTCGGCGGTCAACTGCCGCCGGTGCCGACGAGCGCGTCCGTGCCGGACCGGTCGATCGTGCGCAGCAGGCCCTCGCGCAGCTCGATCTCGGGCTCCCAGCCCAGGAGGTCGCGGGCCAGGCCGATGTCCGGCTGGCGCACCTGCGGATCGTCCTCCGGCAGCGCCTCGAAGACGATCTCCGAGCTCGAGCCCGTGACCTCGATGATCGTCTCGGCGAGCTGCAGCAGCGTGAACTCGTTCGGGTTGCCGACGTTGATCGGCCCGACCTGGCCGGACTCCGACAGCGCGATCATCCCGCGGATGAGGTCGTCGACGTAGCAGAAGGAGCGCGTCTGGCTACCGTCGCCGAAGACCGTGATCGGGCGGTTCTGGAGGGCCTGGCGCATGAACGTCGGGATCGCGCGGCCGTCGTGCGGGCGCATCCTCGGCCCGTACGTGTTGAAGATCCGGATGATCGCCGTGTCGACGCCCTGCTGGCGGTGGTAGGCCATCGTCAGCGCCTCGGCATAGCGCTTGGCCTCGTCGTAGACGCCGCGCGGGCCGATCGGGTTGACGTGGCCCCAGTAGGTCTCCTGCTGCGGATGTACCTGCGGGTCGCCGTAGACCTCGCTCGTCGAGGCGAGCAGGAAGCGCGCGCGGTGGCGCTTGGCGAGGCCGAGCGTGTGGTGCGTGCCGTGTGAGCCGACCTTCAGCGTGTGCAGCGGCAGGCGCAGGTAGTCGATTGGCGACGCCGGCGAGGCGAGGTGGTAGACGACGTCGACGTGCTCGTCGACGAAGTATGGCTGGACGATGTCGAGCAGCTCGAAGCGGAAGTCGTCCGAGCGGATGTGCTCGATGTTCTTCAGCGAGCCGGTCTCGAGGTTGTCGACACAGACGACGCGGTGCCCGCGACGCAGGAGCTCGTCGCACAGGTGCGACCCGAGGAAGCCCGCGCCACCGGTGACAAGACAGGTGGCCATCGCTGCGGAGGCTACCGCGGGCGGGTCAATGGCGTGCGCGCGCGGCCTTCAGCTGCTTCTTGGTCGCGTCGGGCGAGATGACGATCATCCCGTTCTTCTTGCGCCTCGCGAGCCCGCGCACGACGAGTCGCTTGGCGACGACCGGGCAGCGCTTGCAGCGGGGGTTGCTCTTGCAGCAACCCCTCTTCGGCTTGAAGCGCGTTGCCATTAGGGCAACCTAACGCCCTGGGCCGCCTTGTCAAGGTAAAGTTGCGCCGCATGCCAGCCTCAGCCTTCGTCGAGCGCCTCAACGAGCAGATCGGACACGAGCTCGCGGCCTCGCAGCAGTACCTCGCAATCGCCGTCTACTACGACGACGACACGCTGCCGCGGCTTGCAGCGTTCTTCTACGCCCAGGCGCTCGAGGAGCGCAACCACGCGCTGATGATGGTCCAGTACCTGCTCGACGCGGGCGTCGAGGCGCCGATCCCTGGCATCGCAGGACCGCTCAACGAGTTCGACGACGTCGTGGCGCCCGTCGCGCTCGCGCTCGACCAGGAGCGTCGCGTCTCAGACCAGATCAACGGGCTCGCCGCGATCGCCCGTGAGGAGGGCGACTACACGAGCGAGCAGTTCATGCAGTGGTTCATCAAGGAGCAGGTCGAGGAGGTCGCGACGATGAACGACCTGCTCAAGGTCGTCGAGCGCGCCCGCGACAACCCACTGCTCGCCGAGGAGTACATCGCCCGCGAGGGCTTCGGAGCGAGCGACGGCGCGGACCCCACCGCCCCGCCCGCCGCCGGCGGCGCGCTCTAAGACGCTGCTCGGACGGACCCTCAGCGCGGTCGCCGGCATGCGCGCCCGCGCGGGCAAGGCCAAGCCGCCGCGGGAGGAGCTCATCGCCCGTCACGTCGCCGGGCGGTCGTTCGTCGACGTCGGCTGCATGTGGACGATCCACGGCGCGCTGTGCTTCGCCGCCGAGGCCGCGGGCGCCGCTTCCGTGACGGGCGTGGACGTCATGGCGCCGACGCCGCAGTTTCAGGCCGAGCTCGCGCGCCGCGGCTCGAAGGTCCGCTTCGTGCAGGGCGACGTCCACGACCCTGCGGCGATCGACGAGATCGGCGTCCACGACGTCGTCTGGTGCTCGGGCGTCCTCTACCACGCGCCGCACCCGCTGCTGACGCTCGAGCGGTTGCGCTCGCTCACCGGCGACACGTTGCTGCTCGCGACCGAGACCGTGGCCGAGACGCCGGGCCGGCGCAACACGTGCGTCATCGCCCCCGGCCGCGACGAGCATCCGAACTCCGAGCCCGCAACCGCCGCCGGCCAGGGCTTCGGCCCGTGGTACTGGGGCATCTCGCCCTCGGCGCTGCGCACGATGCTCACGCTCAGCGGCTTCTCGGTCGTCGAGGAGTTCCGCACCCCGTTTCACGTGACGGTCGTCGCGCGGTAGCCGCGAGACCGGCGGTCCCCTGATCGACCTTCGCTCCGCTGGCGACCGGAGATTCGAACCGGCGATGAGTTTCGGAATCCCGCGCGGTCTTAGGACCAAATGCCGATGGTGGTCGGCCGTGCGCGCCAGCTAGCGTGCCCCCGACCCTCGAACCGCCCCACCGCGAGAGGATGACGCCGACGTGACACTCGACAACCGCACCAAGTGGATCGCGCTGATCGTGCTCTGCCTGGGCGATCTCATGATCGTCCTCGACACGACGATCGTGAACGTGGCCCTGCCGTCGATCCGCGAGGACCTCGGCTTCAGCGAGACGTCCCTCGCCTGGGTCGTCAACGCGTACCTGCTGACGTTCGGCGGCTTCCTGCTGCTCGGCGGGCGGCTCGGCGACCTCTTCGGCCATCGCAAGCTCTTCCTCATCGGCCTCGTGCTCTTCACGGTGGCGTCGCTCGCGTGCGGCGTCGCGCAGTCGCAGGGGTTCCTCATCGCCGCGCGGGCGATCCAGGGGCTCGGCGGCGCGGTCGTCGCGGTCGTCGCGCTGTCGCTCGTGATGATGCTCTTCACCGAGCCCGCCGAGCGAGCGAAGGCGATGGGGGTCATCGGCTTCGTCGCGTCGGGCGGCGGCAGCGTCGGCGTCGTGCTCGGCGGCGTCCTCACCGACGCCCTGGACTGGCACTGGATCTTCCTCGTCAACCTGCCGATCGGCGTCGCGGTCGTCGTGGCGACCATGCGCCTGCTGCCCGACGAGCGCGGCCCCGCGAGTGACATGCAACTCGACGTCGGCGGCGCCGTGACCGTCACGACGGCGCTCATGATCGCCGTCTACGCGATCGTCAACGGCAACGACAACGGCTGGACGTCGCTGCAGACGCTCGGCCTGCTCGCCATCGCGGCCGTGCTGTTCGCGGTCTTCATCACGATCGAGGCGCGCTCGCGCTCGCCCCTCATGCCGCTCGGCCTGTTCCGCAAGCGCAACGTCGCCGTCGCCAACGTCGTCGGGGTGCTCTGGGCCGCTGCGATGTTCGCCTGGTTCTTCCTCTCGGCGCTGTACCTGCAGCTCGTGCTCGGCTACAGCCCGCTCGAGGTCGGCCTCGCGTTCCTGCCCGGCAACCTCGTGATGATGTTCCTGTCGGTGTTCGTGTCGGCGAGGCTCGTCATGCGCTTCGGCTTCCGTGCGCCGCTCGGGGTCGGGCTCGCGGTCGCCGCGGTCGGGCTGCTGCTCTTCGCCCGCGCCCCGGTCGGCGGCGACTTCATCGTCGACGTCCTGCCGGGGATGCTCCTGCTCGGCTTCGGTGCCGGCATCGCGTTCAACCCGGTGCTGCTCGCCGCGATGAGCGACGTCGAACCGCAGGACGCCGGCCTGGCCTCGGGCGTCGTGAACACGGCGTTCATGATGGGCGGCGCGCTCGGCCTCGCGGTCCTCGCGAGCATCGCCGACTCGCGCTCCGGCGCCCTGCTCGCCGACGGCGAGAACGCGCTCTCAGCGCTGACGGGCGGCTACCACCTCGCGTTCGTCGTCGGCGCGCTGTTCGCGTTCGCGGCCGCCGCGGTCGGCGCCGGCCTGCTGCGCAACGCGGCGATGCCGGCCCACGGCGGCGAGCCCGCTCCCGAGCCCGACGAGGTAGTCGAGCGAGAGCTGGTGGCGTAGCCGGGCCGCCGAGCTCGCCGCCGACCGCGAGGGCGTGCTCTCGATCGGCGAGTTGCGCACCTGCGGGCTCGACGACCAGGCGGTGGGGGTACGCGTTCGCAACGGGTGGCTTCACCGGCTGCACCGCGGCGTGTACGCGGTCGGGCACGTCGGCGTCTCGCTGCGTGGGCGCTTCAGGGCCGCTGTCCTGGCATGCGGCAAGGGCACCGCGCTCGAGTGGTTCGCCGCGGCGGCGGACTGGGAGTTCATCCCCGTGGAGGGAGCGGCAGATCGAGGTCATCGTCACGCGTGGTGGCGCACGGCGCATCGACGGCGTCCGCGTCCATCGCTCGCGCTCGCTGAGGCGGCGCGACGTGGAGTGGCGCAACGGCATCTGGGCACGACCCCGGCACGGACGCTGCTGGACCTCGCCACCGTGCTGTCCGAGCGCGCGCTCCGGCGTGCGGCTCGCCAAGCGCAAGCGCTGAAGCTCGTCACGATCGCCGAGCTCGTCGAGATCACCGAGCGCCACAACGGGCATCACGGCGCGGGGCCGCTCCGCGCCGTGGTCACGGACGGGCCGGCGCCCACGGCCAGCCGGCTCGAGGACACGCTGCTCGACCTGCTCGACGGCGCACGAATCCCGCGGCCGGAGATCAACGCGCCGCTGCGGCTCGGCGGACGGACGATCATCCCGGACCTCCTCTGGCGCGACCGGCGGCTCGCGATCGAGGCATGGCGCTCCTCGCTGATACGTGCGAACATATGTTCGTGTCTCGCGAGGCGACGATCCTCCACGCGGACCTCGACGCGTTCTTCGCGTCCGTCGAGCAGCGTGACGACCCGGCGCTGCGCGCGCGGCCGGTGATCGTCGGCGGGGGCGTCGTCCTGGCGGCGAGCTACGAGGCGCGCGCGTTCGGCGTGCGGTCGGCGATGGGCGGCTCGAAGGCGCGACGGTTGTGCCCCGAGGCGATCGTCGTGCCTCCGCGATTCGCGGCCTACGTCGAGGCGAGCAAGGCGGTCAAGGCGATCTTCGAGAAGACCGCCCCGACGGTCGAGTGCGTCTCGATCGACGAGGCGTTCCTCGACGTCCGCGGCCTGCAGGTGATCGCCGGCACGCCGCTTCAGATCGCGAGCCGGCTGCGCACGGCGGTGCGCGAGCAGGTCGGGCTGCCGCTCACCGTCGGCATCGCGACGACGAAGCTCCTCGCGAAGGTCGCAAGCGGCGTGGCGAAGCCCGACGGCCTGCTGCTCGTCGACCCCGACGAGGAGCTCGCGTTCCTGCACCCGCTGCCCGTCGGCCGGCTGTGGGGCGTCGGCGCGGTCACCGACCGCAAGCTCCAGGAGCGGGGCATCCGGATCGTGGGTGACCTCGCCGCGGCCGGCGAGGGTGCGCTCATGGCGATCCTCGGGCGCTCGTCGGGTCGCTACCTGCACAACGCCGCGTTCAACCGCGACGTGCGGCCAGTGCGCAGCGGCCGCCGCCGGCGCTCGATCGGCTCGCAGCGCGCGCTCGGGCGCAACGCGCTGACGCACGAGCAGCTCGACGGCGTCGTCGCCGGGCTCGTCGACCGCGTCACCCGCCGCATGCGACGGGCCGGGGTGACAGGCCGCACGATCGCGTTGCGCATGCGCTTCGACGACTTCACCCGCGCGTCGCGCTCGCGCACGCTCGCTCGCGCGACGGCCGCGACCGACTCGATCCTCTTCGTCGCGCGCGCCTTGCTGAAGGCCGTCCGGCCGCTCGTCGAGTCCCGCGGCGTGACGCTCCTGGGCATCACGATCTCGGGCATCGAGCGCGACAGCGGCCAGCTCTCTTTGCCGCTCTACGGCCATGACGGCGCGGCGCTCGACGCCACGCTCGACGAGGTTCGCGAGCGCTTCGGGACCGCGGCGATCACGCGCGCGACCCTGCTCGGAACGACCGACCCCGGCCTCGCGCCGTTCCTCGAGCCCGGCGGGTTCTAGTGGGCCACTAACGCAGCGTCGAGCCGAAGTTCATCGTGTACGTCGCTCCGGGCCGCTGCGGAGGGGCGTAGTAGCCGATGGCCACGCCGACCCCCGCGAAGCGCAGCCGCGGGTGCAGGATGTTCGACCGGTGGCCGGGGCTGTTCATCCACGCCCGCACCTGCATGACGGGCGTGTTCGTCGAGGCGCTACCGATGTTCTCCGCGAACGTCGATCCGCGGTAGGAGGCCCGGCGCAGGCGGGTCAGGAGCCGCGGGCCGCCAGGCGCCCGCTCGTGCTCGAAGTACCGGCGCCGCACCATGTCCTTGGAATGGCCCAGGGCCGCAAGGCGCAGGCGAGGCGAAGCCAGGAGCCGCTTGCGCCCGCGCTTGCGGCGCTCGGCGTTGACGAGGCACAGCGTCGCGGCGGCGATCCGCGGGATGTTGGCCGCGGTCGGGGTCAGGGTGCTGCCCTTGCAGCTCGCGGTGGCGGCGGCTGCGCGCGCCACGGACGAAGCGTTCGCTGCCGCACGGCGCACGGCGCGGCGTGCCGTCGTGGCCGGCGCGACGTTGACGCCGATCGTCGTCTCGGCGCGCTTCAGCGCACCGGTGCAGTCGCCGGCGAGCGTGACGATCGAGACGACGTGCGCGCCCGACCGGCGGAACACGTAGGCCAGCCGGATCTCGCGGGTGCCCGTCAGCACGCCCAGCACTGCGACCCTGCACGCGCTGAGCGCGACCTTGTCGCGCGACTCGTCGAACGCGACCTGCAGACCGCTGATCTGCGAATCCGGTGCCGACGAGCGCACCACGAGGGTCGCCGAGCGGCCGACCACCGGCGGGGACGCGAACGTCGCGCTGAGGATCTCCGGCTCGGTCTCCGATGTCACGACCACGATCTCGCCGGGGACGTTGCAGGCGCCGCTGACCGCGGCGTTGTTCGCGTCCCCGCTGTAGAACGCGCGCCAGCGGTAGGTGCCCGCCTCGGTGGTCGTGAACGATGCGGACGTGGCCCGGCCCGTGGCGTCGACCGGCACGGTCGACGTCAGGACGGGCGTGCCGGTGCACGAGACGTCACCGGGCGAGAAGAGCCTGAACTGGACGGTCGCCCCGGCGACGGGGTTCACCCGTCCGTCGACGAGGGCGCTGTCGAAGATCTGCCCGCCCAGCGTGACGGACGGCGACGCGGCCGTCGCCAGCCTCGGCGTCGCGAGCGGTGGCGGCGGAGGCGGCAGCGGTGGCGGACCCGGCGGCGGTGCAGGCGGTGCGGACACGACGACGACCTCGGTCGGCTCGCCGCACACGCCGGCCGCCTGCGCGTGGTTCGCATCGCCGAGGTAGGTGGCCTTCACCCGGTAGGTGCCGGCGGCCACGGGCGTGAACGTGTTCGACGTCGCGGTCGTTCCGCCGACCAGCGGATTCGTCGACGTGAGGGCGGCGGGGCCGGTGCACTCCGAGTTGTCGGGGCCGTAGACGTCGAAGGTCACCCCGCCGGTCGCCCCCACGCCGCCCGTGAGGGTGGCCGTGTCGGTGAACGACTGGCCTAGCCCGATCGCCGCGGGCGAGACCTGCGTCGAGATCGCGGGCGTCGCCTTGCTCACCGTCGTGGAGGTCGTGCCGATGCCCGCCCCGGTCAGACCGAAGTTCGTGCCGATGTCCTTGACCGACGCGAAGGCCTTCTGCTCCGTCTGCAACCCCGGGAACGCAGTGGAGTCGATCGCCGGCACCCGGTTGACCGCCAGGCCATAGTCGATCGTGCATGACTTCAGCGGGCCGGACGAGGCTCCGAGCGTCGCCGTGGTGGTCGGCGTGAAGCGGTACTCGCCGTCGGCCGGCAGGCCAATCTGGACGATCGTGAACGACTTGCCCGCGCACGACGTCCCCGCACGCCCGGTGCCGCCGCCGGCCGCCGGCACCAGCACGCCCTCGTCGTCGAAACCGGCCGGGCATGTCGCGCCGAACGTCGCCGATCCGCAGCTCGGCACCAGCGTGATGTCGGTGATCTCGAAGGCGTCCGTGTCGTAATCGGTCTCTCCCGGACCGTTGGAGGAGTTGTTGGTGATGACGAGCGACGCCGCGACCGTCTGGCCGACGCCGACCGACGACGGGACGGACGGGACCACGCTGGCCGCGACACCGGCGTGTGCGCCCGCAGGTACGCCCGCAAGCGCCACACACGCCGCTGCGAAGGCCGTCAGCTGGCCGCGCTTGCGGATCCGCCTCGTCATCACCACGAACGACCCCTCTCCCGGGTGGCGCGACCGGGTCCCCCGAGGCGCCTCGGAGGACTATGGGCGTTCCCCCGTGCGGGGTCAAGGACGAACTGGACCGCCGGCCTGCGCCGGACGCGTCCCGAGCTTGACCGTCAGGGCGCGGTCGCTGCCGCCGCGCTGGACGGTGATCCGGACGTCGCGACCCGGCTTCAGGGCCGAGATGGCGGCTGCGACGTCGCCGGACTCCGAGACCGAGCGGCCGGCGATCGACAGCACGCGGTCGCCGGCTTGCAGGCCGGCCTCGGCCGCCGGGCCGCCCGGCACGACGGCGTTCACGAGCGCGCCGGTGCCCGTCGAGACGTCGGTCGTCTCGACGCCGAGGTACGGGCGCTCGATCGGCTGACCGGTCTTCAGCTGGGCGAGGACCTGCTTGGCCGTGTCGATCGGGATCGCGAAGCCGACGCCGGAGTTGGACTGCGTCGCGGTCGCGATCTGGGCGTTGATGCCGACGACCCGGCCGTTGGCGTCGAGCAGCGGGCCGCCCGAGTTGCCGGGGTTGATCGCGGCGTCCGTCTGCACGACGTTGTCGATCGAGAAGTTGTTCGGCGCGGTGATCGAGCGCCCGAGCGCGGAGATGACGCCCGTCGTGAGCGTCCCTTCGAGCCGGAACGGGCTGCCGATCGCGATCGCCGGCTGGCCGACCTTGAGCGCCTTCGAGGAGCCGAGCGCAAGCGGCGTGAGCTTGCGACCCTCCGCGTCGATCTTCAACAGCGCGAGATCCGTCGAGGGATCGACGCCGACGACCCGCGCTTCGACAGGCGCGCCCTCGGCGAAGCGCACGCGGACGGCCTGCGCGCCGTCGACGACGTGGTCGTTGGTGAGGATGTAGCCCTCCCGGTCCAGGACGAAGCCCGAGCCGGTGCCGCCGCCCTGGCCGGTCGTGACCTCGATCGAGACGACGCCGGGGCTGACGCGCTCATACAGCGCGGAGACGTCGGTCGCGCTACGCGCGGGTGCGGCGGCCGGCGCGGGTGCCGCCGCGATGGAGGGGGAGCTCGCGGCGGCACCGGCGCGGTCGGGGGAAGAGGTGTCAAACGCCCCGCCGATCGCGAGGCCGAGGATCGGCAGCGCGACGACCAGCGCGCCGAGCAGCCCGGCGAGGAAGTGGGAGCGGCGGAGGGCGGACTCGGGCGCCGGAGGCGATTCGCGGGGTTGGGTAGCGGTGGCCATGGCCGCCACTACACCCCCTCACGCTGAACGACGGCTCACCGGTGCGTAAGAAATCCGCGAGAAGACGACACCGCCGGGGGCCTTTGGCGCAAGTACGCTTGGCGGTATGGCCACAGAAGAGCGCTTGACCGTCGCCCCCATCGTCGGCCCCGACGATCCCCGCCGCTTCACGGACTCCGGCATCGAGGTGGAGCGGACCTACACCGCCGACGACGTGCCCGAGCAGCTCGAGCTCGGCGATCCCGGCGACTTCCCGTACACGCGCGGCGTGCATCCCGAGATGTACCGCTCGCGCCCGTGGACGATGCGCCAGTACGCGGGCTACGCGTCCGCCAAGGAGACCAACGAGCGCTACAAGTACCTGCTCGCGCACGGCTCGACGGGCCTGTCGATGGCCTTCGACCTGCCGACCCAGCTCGGCCTGGACTCCGACGACCAGCGCTGCCTCGGCGAGGTCGGCCGCACCGGCGTCGCGATCGACACGCTCGACGACATGCGCCTGTGCTTCGACGGCATCCCGCTGGACTCCGTCTCGACGTCGATGACGATCAACGCCCCCGCGGCCGTGCTGCTGTCGATGTACGCGCTCGTCGGCGAGGAGCAGGGCGTGCCGACGACCGAGCTACGCGGCACGACGCAGAACGACATCCTCAAGGAGTACATCGCCCGCGGGAACTTCATCTACCCGCCCGAGGGGTCGATGCGGCTGACGACCGACCTGTTCGCCTACTGCAAGTCCAACGTCCCGCGCTGGAACACGATCTCGATCTCCGGCTATCACTTCCGCGAGAAGGGCTGCTCGGCCGTCCAGGAGATCGCGTTCACGCTCTGCGACGCGATCGCCTACGTCGAGGCGGCGCTGCAAGCCGGCCTCGAGGTCGACGAGTTCGCGCCCCGCCTCGCCTTCTTCTTCAACGGCCACAACAACGTCTTCCAGGAGGTCGCGAAGTTCCGCGCGGCCCGGCGGATGTGGGCGACGATCATGCGCGACCGCTTCGGCGCGAAGGACCCGCGCTCGTTGAAGCTGCGCTTCCACACGCAGACCGGCGGCGTGACGCTGACCGCCCAGCAGCCGCAGAACAACGTCGTGCGCGTCGCGCTGCAGGGCTTCGCGGCGGTCTGCGGCGGCACGCAGTCGCTGCACACCAACGGCTACGACGAGGCGCTCGCGCTGCCATCCGAGCGCGCGGCGAAGATTGCGCTGCGCACGCAGCAGGTCATCGCGCACGAGTCGGGCGCGACCGACACCGTCGACCCGTTCGCGGGCTCCTACTACGTGGAGGCGCTGACGAACGAGATCGAGTCGCGCGCCTACGAGCTCATCGCGAAGGTCGACGAGCTCGGCGGCTCGGTCAACGCGATCGAGTTCATCACGAACGAGATCGACGAGTCCGCGTGGGGCTACCAGGAGCGCTACCGGCTCAAGCAGGACATCGTCGTCGGCGTCAACAAGTACGAGGAGGACGCCATCGAGATCGAGGACATCCTCCGTGTCGACCCGGAGTCCGAGCGCGAGCAGCTCGAACGGCTCGCCGCCTTCAAGGCCGACCGCGACCAGGAGCTCGTGGCGCAGCGCTTGGCCGAGCTGCGCGACGCCGCGCGCGGGACCGACAACCTCGTCGAGCACATCCGGACCGCGCTGAAGGACCGCTGCTCGATGGGCGAGGTGTGCGCCGCGATGAAGGACGTCTTCGGGGCCTACAAGCCGCGAGGTTGACACGACCGGTCTTATCTGACTCCATGCCGGGTAAAGAACGCTCACGTTCACCGGTGTCGCCAGGGGAGTCCACATGGATGAGTTCGTCGGTCGCAGTGTCCGCGCAACGTTCGCGGTGGTCATGGCCCTTGCCGCCTTCGCCGGGTCGGCGCAGGCCGCCGCCGGGCTGAACGGCTATCGCGTCAAGGCGACCGCGGAGAACCTGCGCGCCCTCGCGGCGCAGGGTTTCGACCTCACGGAGGGGCGTGACGCCAAGCGCGGCACGATCGACGTCGTCGGCACGGCCGCGCAGATCGGCGCCGCGAAGGTCGACGCCCGCAAGCTGACGAACAACACGCGGACGCCGGCGCGCAACACCTCGCGCAGCGCGCAGAGCGATGCGACCGCCGGGGCGACCGACGCCGCGTACGACGTCTGGACGAAGTACGACGCCGTCGCCGCCGACGGCAAGGAGCAGTACACCGAGCAGTACGCGCGCGTCGTCGCGGACTTCCCGACGCTCGTCAAGAAGCGCGTCGTCGGCACGACCTACGGCGGTCGCGAGATCGTCGCGCTGCAGGTGACCAAGGGCGCGACCGGCGCGGACATCGCCGGCCGTCCCGCCGTTCTCTACAACGCCATGCAGCACGCCCGCGAGTGGCTCGCCGGCGAGACCTGCCGGCGCACGCTGGACTACTTCCTCGACAACTACGGCAAGGGCACGAGCGCGGGCATCGAGGTCACGGCGCTCGTCGACACGACCGAGCTGTGGTTCGTCTGCGTCAACAACCCCGACGGCAACGAGTACACGTTCACGCCCGGCAACCGCCTGCACCGCAAGAACCTCGCCGACAACGACAACAACGGCGTCATCGACGGCGACGACGGCGTCGATCCGAACCGCAACTTCTCGTCGAACTGGGGCCGCGACAACGACGGCTCCTCGCCGCGTCCCGAGTCCGAGACCTACCGTGGCCCGTCGCCGGCGTCCGAGCCCGAGACGCAGGCCATGCAGGCGCTGTTCGACGAGATCCACCCCGTCTTCCAGAAGAACGACCACACCGCGGCGGAGCTGCTGCTCTACCCGCAGGGCTTCCAGCAGGACACGCCGAGCGCCGACCACGAGATCTTCACCGCGCTCGCGGGCGACCCGTTCAAGCCGGGCATCGAGGGCTTCCTGCCTGAGCTGTCGGCCGGGCTCTACATCACCAACGGCGACTTCACGGACTGGGCCTACAACATCAAGGGCACGCTGTCGTACACGCCCGAGGGCACGCAGGCCGAGGACCCGAACGTCACGGGCTTCGAGTACCCGGACTCCGAGCAGCAGATCCAGCAGGAGTTCCGTCGCCACCTGCCGTTCGCGCTCGACCTCGCGAAGTCCGCCGACGACCCGTCCGAGCCCGACTCGCACCTCGACAACACGGCCGAGGACATCACGGTCGACACCTTCGCCGAGTCCTACGGCGACCCGCAGCCCGTCGCCGCGGTCGTCAAGCGCAAGCTCGGCGCCACCTCGATGAAGTTCAAGATCAACGGCGGCCCGACGCTGGTCGTCCCGACGACGGACTACGCCGGTGGCGAGCGCTACTACAAGGACCCGGGCGTCTACTACAAGCGCGTGCGGGGCGTCGTCTCCGGCACGTCGCCCGGCGACTCGGTCGAGGTGTGGTTCACCGCCGGTGGCAAGGCCTCGGCGCACTTCACGTACACCGCGGCGGTCGAGTCCAACAAGCCGGTGCTCATCCTCGCCAACGAGGACTGGTCCGGCGTGCAGCCCAACGCCGCCGGCGCCCTCACCGGACCGCAGTACCTCGACTACTACCGGTCGGCGCTCGCTGCGGCCGGCGTGGCCTACGACGTCTACGACATCGACGCGCACGCTCGCCGCGCCCCGGACCCGCTCGGGATCCTCGCCCACTACTCGCACGTCGTGTGGTACACCGGCGACGACTACGTCCCGCGCGAGCCCGACGCGCCCGGCGGCTCGGGCATCACGAAGATGGCCGTCGAGACGCAGAACGCCGTCCGCGACTTCCTCAACGACGGCGGCAAGCTGTTCTACACGGGCAAGAACGCGGGCCGCGTGTTCGCCGAGGGCTACACGTACAACCCGTTCCAGGCCGAGGAGGGCACGTACTGCCAGGGCGGCAACCCGAGCTGCATCGTCGTCCAGGACGACTTCCTGCAGTACTACCTCGGCGCGTATCGCTACGTCGGGGGCGGCGGCGACGACATCAACGGCGACGCGTTCCCGATCCAGGGCACGTTCGGACCGTTCACCCCGCTGAGCTTGGCCTTCAACGGCGCCGACTCGGCCCAGAACAACGACCACACCGCGACCCTGCTGACGACGTCCTCCGTCCTTCCACCGGCGCAGTTCCCGCTGTACGCCGACTCGAAGGCCGTGGCGGCTTGGCAGCGACCGGGCGCCTCGCCGTTCGACCCGCACGCGGGGAGCTGGTTCCTCTCGGCCGGCACCGACGACCAGGCTTACAAGCGCCTCCAGAAGACCTTCACGGTTCCGGCTGGCGGGAAGCTGAAGTTCTGGACCTCGTACGACCTCGAGCAGGACTACGACTACATGTTCGTCGAGATCCGCACCGTCGCGGGCGGCGCTGGCGACTGGACGACGCTCGAAGACGAGAACGGCCATACGAGCGACGACACCGGCCTGTCCTGCCCGACGGACGCCGGCGGCGTCGGCTCGGCATGGCAGAGCAACCACCCGTTCCTCGCCCACTACCAGACGGTGCAGCCCGACGACTGCCTCCCGACCGGCACGACCGGCGAGTGGAACGCGGTCACGGGGAACTCCGGCGGCTGGCAGGAGTGGTCGCTGCCGATTCCGGCGCCGTACATCGGCCAGCCCGTCGAGATCGCCGTGACCGTGGCGTCCGACGCGGGCACGCTGGGCCTCGGCACGTGGATCGACGAGCTGCGGGTCGTCGACGCGGCTGACGCTCCGGTCAACTCGGCCGATCCCTCGTTCGAGAGTGGCATGGACGGCTGGACGCTTCCGGGCCCCCCCGCTCCCGCGGGCCCCGGTGGCCAGTCCGACGCGACCGGCTGGGAGCGCGTGCAGTCGGCCCCGTTCGTCGAGGCGCCGATCGTGGCGACGACCGACACCGTGTACACGGGCTTCGCGTTCGAGGCGATCACCGGGGCGGCCAATCGCAACGCGTTGATGCAGTCGACGCTGACGCACCTCGGCGTGCCGAGCAAGCCGACGTTCACCGCGCCGACGCCGCAGCCCGAGACCCCGCCCCCACCACCACCGCCACCGCCGCCACCGCCACCGCCGCCTGGACCGCCACCACCACCACCGCCGCCGCCGTTCACGAGGCAGCTGAACCTGCAGGCCGTGAGCCCGCAGAAGCTGGCGACGGTGCTGCGCAGGGGCATGCTCGTGACGCTCGGATGCAACGCGCGCTGCACGACGCGGGTCGACCTCGTCGTCACGCGTGCCACCCAGCGGGCGTTCAAGCTGCCGTCGCGGCGCATCGGCAGGCGCACCGTGACCAGGGCGGCCGGGCGCACGCGGTTCCGCGTCTCGCTGACGTCGGCGGCCAAGCGGCGCCTGCGCCGCGCCAACCGCGTGACGGTCTCGGTGCAGGCGACGTGGCGGGGCATCAACCCGACGATCACGAAGACGCGGTCGGTCCGCGTCACGCGCTGAATCGAAGGGAGGGTCGGGCTTGGCGCCCGGCCCTCCCGCTGCGTGACGGTGTGGGCTCGGCGCTGCCGGCTCCGACGACGAGCTGGACGCCCGACAGGGCGTGGCGTGAGGCGCGCGGGCGGCCGGCTCAGCGCGAGCAGGCGATGTGGTGCGTGATCTCGGGCGCTTCGGCCAGGGCGGCGGCGTCCTTGAGCTGCGCCAGGACGGCTTCCTCGGCGCGCGACTTGGACTCGCCGTAGGACGAGCTGGTCACGCTCCAGCCCTTGAGGTCGGGGCTGTCGGCGGTCCAGCCGTTGCCGTGGGTGTTGCAGTGGAGGACGCGGATCGTTGCCATCGTTGCTCTGCGGATCAGGGTAGCCGAGGGAACGAGCGTGCCCGGCCATACGAGGCGCGCAGACGCTCGTCGCCGCCCGCGTGATGATCGAGACCCGGGCTCGCCGCCGCCGGCGTGACGATCGACATCCGGCGGGAGGACTCCGCGGAGCGCGCGCGAACCCCGAGCCATGATGCAGTCCACGGCCACGCGCCGTCTCGTGAAGTCGCCGCCCGAGCTGTGGGCGGAGCTCAGCAGCGAGGACTCGCTGGGCCGCCACCTCGCCGAGTTCGGCGAGATCCGCATCACCCGCGTCGAGCCTGAGTCCACCGTCGCCTGGGAGGGCGATCGCGCAAGCGGCACGGTGGAGCTCACCCCGACCGGGTGGGGGACGAAGGTCCTGCTGACCGCGACGCCCGCGCCGGCGCCGCCCGGCGACCCGCCCCCGGAGGCGGCGATCGCGGCGCCCGTCGCCGCAGAGGTCCGCCCAGCCGCGGAGCTCCGCGCGGACGCGACGCAGGAGCCGCCGGTTCGCCCGGCCCCGTCGCCGGAGGCTCCGGCCGCCACCGCCGTGCCCGCGGCCGAGCCGCACCGGATCGTCCTGCGCACGCCGCCGGAGCGGCCTGCTCCAGCGCCCGTACCCGAGGCGAAGCGAGGCTTCTTCGCGCGGTTGTTCCGCAAGCGCCAGCCGAAGGCGGCAGCCCCGGCGAGCTCGATCCCCGCGCCGCCCGCGCCGGGGCCGGACCCGGCCCCGCCCACGCCGACGCCCGGTCCCGCGCCGATCCCGCCGCCCGCGCCGGACCCCGTCCCGCCGACGCCCGCGCCGCAGCCTCCGCCGCCGCCGCAGATCGAGGTCCTCGACCCCGAGCGCACGGTGGCGATCCTCACCGAGGTGCTCGACGACCTCGGTGCCGCGCACCACCGCCCCTTCTCGCGCGACTGACGCGACGCATCGCACGGCCAGAGCCTCGTCTCGGGACGGTCGCTCCCAGCCCGAGGCGAGGCGAGTGCCGGACGGAGACCTCACCTACCATCGACGAGCATGTCCAAGCGCTCCCAGGGCCCCGCGACCGCCGAGCAGAAGCTCAAGCATCTCGCCGAGCTGCGCGAGTCCGCCGGGCGCGTCACGGGCGAGTCCGAGCGCAAGCAGCACGGCCGCGGCCGCCTCACCGCCCGCGAGCGCGTCGAGAAGCTGCTGGATCCGGGCACCTTCCAGGAGCTCGACACGTTCGCGCGCCACCGGACGCACGACTTCCAGATGCAGAAGCGCCGGCCGTGGGGCGACGCGGTCGTCACCGGGCACGGCACGATCGACGGGCGCCGCGTCTGTGTGTTCAGCCAGGACTTCACGATCTTCGGCGGGTCGCTCGGCGAGGTCATGGCCGAGAAGATCTGCAAGGTCATGGACCTCGCGGCGAAGATCGGCTGCCCGATCGTCGGCATCAACGACTCGGGCGGCGCGCGGATCCAGGAGGGCGTCGTCTCGCTCGGCGCCTACGGCGAGGTCTTCATGCGCAACGTCAACTGCTCGGGCGTCATCCCGCAGATCAGCCTCGTGATGGGGCCGTGCGCTGGCGGCGCCGTGTACTCGCCCGCGATCACCGACTTCATCTCGATGGTGAAGGACTCGTCGCACATGTTCATCACCGGCCCCGACGTCATCCGGACGGTCACCGGCGAGGAGGTCGGCTTCGAGGAGCTCGGCGGCGCGATGACCCACAGCTCGACCTCCGGCGTCGCGCACTTCGCATGCGAGGACGAGGAGCAGTGCCTCGCGGACACGCGCTACCTCCTGAGCTTCTTGCCATCGAACAACCTCGAGACCGCGCCGCGGGTACTGCCGACCGACGTGCCGGACCGCACCGAGGAGTCGCTCGACCACGTCGTCCCGGCACACCCCAACAAGCCCTACGACATGCGCGACGTCATCCGACCGATCGTCGACGACGGTGAGTTCTACGAGGTCCACGAGCACTACGCGACCAACATCGTCTGCGGCTTCGGCCGCCTCGACGGGCGCGCGATCGGCGTCGTCGGCAACCAGCCGATGAGCATGGCCGGCGTGCTCGACATCGACGCGAGCGTCAAGGCCGCGCGGTTCGTCCGCACGTGCGACGCGTTCAACGTCCCGCTGCTGACGTTCGTCGACGTCCCGGGCTTCCTGCCGGGGACCACGCAGGAGTGGGGCGGCATCATCCGCCACGGCGCGAAGCTGTTGTACGCGTTCACCGAGGCGACGGTCCCGAAGATCACCGTCATCACGCGCAAGGCCTACGGCGGCGCGTACGACGTCATGTCCTCAAAGCACCTCGGCGCGGACTTCAACATCGCGTGGCCCACCGCCGAGGTCGCGGTCATGGGCCCCGAGGGTGCGGTGAGCATCATCTACAAGCGCGACATCGCGGGCTCCCCCACGCCCGACGAGCGCCGCGCGAAGCTCGAAGGCGACTACCGCGCGAAGTTCGCCAACCCGTACTCCGCCGCCGAGCGCGGCTACGTCGACGACGTCATCGTCCCGCACGAGACGCGCCCCAAGGTCATCGCCGCGCTCGAGGCGCTGCAGACCAAGCGCAGCGCGCCGCCCAAGCGCAAGCACGGCAACATCCCGCTGTAAGAAGCGGCCTCGCGCTTGAGTCGCACCGCCGCGCTGTCGACAAGTAGGTCGAAAGCGCGATGGCACCCTCGCAACGACACGTCCTCCGCGAACGCCGTCTGCCGGCAGCGCTCGCCGTCTGTCTCGCGCTGCTGGCGTTCGCCCCCGGCGCGGCGGCGCAGGACGCCGAGGCGCCGACGTGCATCGGCGCGGCGACGCTCGACCTGACGTCGCGCTGCGTCGATCGCCTCACGACCGTGTTCCCGAGCGTGACCGGCCCGCGCTACGAGGATCCGCCGCCGTGCCGCCCCATCCGCGAGGCGCGGGCGGCCAGCGCCTGCGTGTTCGGCGCCCGCGCATCGCGCGCCCGGCTGCACTTCGCGCTCATCGGCGACAGCCACACCGAAGCGTGGGCGGCGGCGCTCGGCGAGTTGGGGCAGGAGCGCGGCTGGCGCGGCACCCGCTTCACCGGGCACGGGTGCGTGATGTCCGAAGCCGTGTACGAGATGGGCGAGATCGCCGGCCCACGCTGCGTCAGCGCGTACCGCGCGACGATGCGCTGGCTGCGCAAGCACCCGGAGATCGACGTCGTCATCACGACGGCGGAGGTCGACAAGGGCCTCCCCGGACCCACGTCCACGATCGAGTCGCGCAAGCTCACCGGCTTTCAGCGGACGTTCAAGCGCTTCCCGCGCAACGTGCGTCGCGTCATCGTCCTGCGCGACACGCCGAACGCCACCGGGACGACGTTCGACTGCCTGGACCGCGTGGCGCGCGCCGCGCTCGCCCCCGCCGGCCCGCAGTGCGCCACGCCCCGGCGCCAGGCGCTGTCGGTCTCCGACGCCGCGTTCAACGCCGCGCTCTTTCTGTACTCGCCGCGCTACCGGGTCGTCGACATGACCGACCTGATGTGCTCGTCGACCCAGTGCTATCCGGTGCTCGGCGGGGTGCTGCTGAACTTCGACGTGGGCGGGCACATGACGCTCGCCTTCGCTCGCACGCTGAAGCGACCACTGCTGCGCCGCCTCGAACCGCTGCTGCCCGCGCCGCGCTCGTAGCCGCGCTGACGGGCCACGAAGGGTGGCCTCGCTGCGGCGATGTCGAATACTGAGCGGATAGCGCTCACTATTCGACAGCGTTTGCGAGTGCCGCCCGCCTTGGTGCTCGTGTGCGTCGTGGGCGCGGTGCTGCGCTTCGCGACGCTCGACGTGCAGAGCCTCTGGTACGACGAGGCCGTCACGGCGCAGCTCATGGCCCTCGACCTCTCCGGGCTGCTGAACGCGATCCCCGACAGCGAGTCCTCGCCGCCGCTGTACTACCTGCTCGGCTGGCTGTGGACGCACGTCTTCGGCACCGGCGAGGTCGGGTTGCGGTCGCTGTCGGCGCTCATCGGGACCGCGACGACTCCGGTCGTGTGGGCGCTCGGGCGCCAGGTCGGCGGTGATCGCGCCGGGCTCGTGGCGGCAGCGATCGTCGCCGTCAACCCGCTGCTCGTGTGGTTCAGCCAGGAGGCCCGTGCGTACGCGCTGCTCGTCCTGCTCGCCGCGCTGGCGGCGCTGCTGTGGCTGCGCGCGCTCGACCGGCCGAGCCCCGGGCGCGCGGCCGCTTGGGGGGTCGTCGCCGCACTCGCTGTCGCGACGCACTACTACGCGATCTTCCTCGTGGGTCCGATGGCGGTGTGGCTCGGGCTCGCCTGGCCGCGGGACGCGCGCGCTCGGGTCGCCGCGGGGCTGGCACCGCTCGGCCTCGCGCTCGTCGCGCTCGCACCGCTCGCCCTCGGTCAGCGGGCGAACGACAGCGCCTCGTTCATCCGCGAGAGCGCGCTCGGGACCCGCATCCTCCAGGTGCCCAAGCAGCTGCTCGTCGGCTACGACTCGCCGGCCGAGACGCTGCTCGCGGTGCTCTCGGGCGTCGTGCTGGTCGTCGCGCTCGCCGGGCTGTGGGCGCTGGTCGCGCGGCCGCGCGAGGCGACGGGCGGCGCACCGTCGCCGCCGGCCGAGCCCGGCGAGGCCGTGCCGAGGGCGGAGCCCGGCGAGGCCGTGCCGAGGGCGGAGCCCGGTGAGGCCGTGCCGAGGGCGGAGCCCGGCGAGGCCGTGCCGGCGTCGGGGCGCGTGGCGGCCGTTCGGCTCACGGCGCTGGTGGCCGCGGCGCTCGTCCTCCCGGCGCTCGCCGCACTCGCCGGCGAGGACCACCTGATCACCCGCAACCTCCTCGCCGTCGCGCCGCTCGGAGCGGCGCTCGTCGGCGCCGGGCTCGTCCACGCGGCCAGCCGCTGGCCCTCGGTCGGGCCCGCCGCGATCGCGAGCGGATGCGTCCTCGGCCTGGCGGCGGTCGTCGGCGTCGCGATCGACCCGCGCAGCCAGCGCGACGACTGGCGCGGCGCGGTCGCGACGCTCGGCACGTCCTCCGAGCAGCGCCTCATCGCCGCAACGCCCCCGTCCGGGCTCGTGCCGCTGCGCTACTACCTGCCCGGCGCCCGGCCGCTCACGGAGCCCGCGATCGCGATGGAGGAGATCGACTACATCGCGATGGCGGAGCGCAGCCCGGGCGAGCGGCCCAAGCCTCCGCGACCCGCCGCGCCGCCGCTCATCGACGGCTTCGAGCTCGTCGCCGGGGCGCGCGGCGAGACCTTCACGGTCCTGCGCCTGCGCGCCGATGCGCCCGCGCCGATCGCGCAGAGCACCGTGGCCGCCGGACTGAACGGCAGGTCGCCCGTGCTCGTCGTCTACACCCGCTGACGCGGGCAAATGTGACGCCCCCGTCATGTTTAGGGTACGCTGGCGTTCATGGCACGGTCGGCCCGCGAGCACGACTTCGACTGGATCGTCGTCGGATCCGGGTTCGGCGGCAGCGTCTCCGCCCACCGGCTGACGGAGAAGGGCTACCGCGTCGCCGTCTTCGAGTCCGGCAAGCGCTTCGCCGACCACGAGTTCCCGAAGACGACCTGGGACCTGCGCCGCTACTTCTTCGCGCCCCGCCTCGGCTTGCACGGCATCTTCCGCCTGTCGCTCTTCAGGGACGTGTCGATCGTCAGCGGCGCCGGCGTCGGCGGCGGCAGCCTCGGCTACGCGAACACGCTGTACCGCGCCCGTCCGCGCTTCTACGAGGACCCGCAGTGGGCCGGCCTCGAGGACGACTGGGAGCAGGCGCTCGCCGAGCACTTCGACGAGGCCGAGCGCATGCTCGGCGTCACGACCGTCACGACCGACGACCCGGCCGACGACACGCTGCGCAAGTTCGGCGAGCACATCGGGGCGCAGGAGAGCTACGCCAAGACCCGCGTCGGGGTGTTCTTCGGCGAGCCGGGCGTGACCGTCGACGACCCGTACTTCGACGGTGCGGGCCCGCCGCGCACCGGCTGCATCGGCTGCGGACGCTGCATGGTCGGCTGCCCGACCGGGGCCAAGAACACGCTGCCCAAGAACTACCTGTGGATGGCCGAGCACGGTGGCGCGCAGATCATCCCCGAGCGCACCGTCGTCGACGTCCGACCGCTCGGCGCGGCCGACGGCGCGGACGGCTACGAGGTCGTCACCGAGCGCACCGGCGCTTGGTGGCGCAAGGAGCGCCGCGTCCACACCGCCGGCGCGGTCGTACTCGCCGGGGGCCCGCTCGGGACCAACCGGCTGCTGCAGCGCTGCGTCCACAACGGCTCGCTGCCGAAGGTCTCCAAGCGCCTCGGCGAGCTCGTGCGCACGAACAGCGAGGCGGTCCTCGCGGTCACCGCGAAGGACGACAGCGTCGACTACACCAAGCGCGTCGCGATCTCGGGCTCGATCTACCCCGACGCGAACACGCACATCGAGACCGTCAGCTACGGCCATGCCGGCGACGGCATGAGCCTCCTGCACACCTTGCTCATCGGCGACGGCACGAAGCTCACGCGGCCGCTGAAGTTCGTCGTCGCCGCGCTGCGCCATCCGATCGACTTCGCTCGCCTGTTCGACCCGCGCGGCTGGTCGCGCCGGACGATCATCCTGCTCGTCATGCAGACGCTCGACAACGCGATCGCGCTCAGGCCGCGTCCCGGGCCTCGCGGGTCGATGCGCCTGCAGACCGAGCAGGACCCGCTGCGCCCCGCGCCGACGTTCATCCCGGTCGCCAACGAGGCCGCGGAGTGGTTCGCCAAGGAGATCGGCGGTGTCCCGCAGAGCTCGCTCATGGAGGCGATCGCGAGCATCCCGACGACAGCGCACATCCTCGGCGGGGTCGTGATCGGGCGCTCGCCCGAGGAGGGCGTCGTCGACGCGCGCCATCGCGTCTTCGGCTACGAGAACCTGCTCGTCTGCGACGGATCGGTCGTGCCCGCGAACGTCGGCGTGAACCCGAGCCTGACGATCACCGCCCTCGCGGAGCGCGCGATGAGCTTCGTGCCCGAGGCCGCCGGCGCGGCCGCCGGCGGCGCGGGCGATCCCGCGCTAGCGGCTTAGCCCGCGTCCTGCGGCTACTACGCTGGTCTGCACATGAGCACGGAATCCGAGCGGCAGCGGCCCGCGTTCGTCCAGCGGCTGCAGGCCCAGCGCGACCGTCACAGCCGCCGTCCGCGCCCGATCCGCGCCCTCTACGTCGTCGCCGGCTTCGCGATCCTGCTCGCCGGCGTCGTCATGCTCATCACCCCCGGGCCGGCGTTCGTCCTCATCCCCCTGGGCCTCGCGCTGCTGTCGCTCGAGTTCGCGTGGGCCGAGGCGCTGCTCGACCGGGCGCTGGCCAAGAGCGAGCAGGCCAAGGCGCGGGCCGGGCGAGCGACGCGGGTCGAGCGCGTCCTGTCGGCGATCACCGCGCTCGTCCTCTGCGCCGCGATCGCCGCGTGGGGTTGGTTCGGCGACATCCCGCTCGTACCGGTCTGAACACCCCGCGCCGCTGTTGTCGTTCTAGATGGTTGATTCCACGGCCAGCACCGCCAACTCAACCATCTAGATGCGTTCCGTGCGGATCGTCGCCGCCGTGCTCCTGGCGTGCGCCGCGTGCGCGCCGGTCGCAGCGGCATGGGGGCCGCCGCGTACCAACGGGCTCGGGACCCGGGAGCTGCGCGGCGGGTCGGGCGCCGACTACCTGCGCGGCGCCGAAGGCCCCGACACCGTGCGCGGCAACGGCGGCGGCGACCTGCTCACCGGCGACACGGGCCCAGACCGCGTGTACGGCGGCCGCGGCAGCGACACGCTGACCGGGGGCGCCGGCGGCGATCTGCTCAGTGGCGGCGCCGGCAACGACATCGCCTTCGGCGGCTTCGGCGCAGATCGCATCGAAGGCGGCCCCGGCGACGACGCCCTCGACGGCAACAACGACAACGACAAGCTCGTCGGCGGCGCCGGCAACGACGTCCTGCATGGCGGCTCGGGCATCGACGAGATCGACGCGGGTCCCGGCGACGACAGGATCTTCTCGGACTCGGGTGCAGACCTCATCGACGCCGGCCCGGGCCACGACACGATCGTCGTCGACGGCGAGCGGACCGCCGCCGTGCGGTGCGGCACGGGCGCGGACACGCTCTACATCGCGGTCGTCGCCGAGGCCACGAACGACTACGCCGGGCGCGGCCCGCAGACGCGCTACGGCCGCGACTGCGAGACGATCTGGCTGACCGACGCACTGGCCGACCCGAACAAGGGCGCGACGTACCTCGCCCCCGACCGCGGCGGCAAGCGCGAGGGGACCGCGCGCGACGACACGCTGCTCGGCGGGCCGGGCCCCGACGCGCTCTACGGACGCGGGGGCAACGACGTGCTCTGGGGACTGCGCCAGCCCAACGTGTCGTCGGCCGCGCCGGACGTCCTCGACGCGGGCAGCGGCGACGACACGGTCTACGGGGGACCCGGCCCGCAGGCGATCGCCGGCGGCGCCGGCGACGACTTCCTCGAGGGCGGCGTGGGCGACGGCTCGATCACGGGCGGGACGGGCGACGACACGATCCGCCTGCGCGGCGGCGGGCTCGTGAAGGTCGACGCCGGGCCGGGCAACGACGCCGTCTACGCCCGCGGGACGGCGCGCGGACAGATCCGCTGCGGCGGCGGCCGCGACGTGGCTCACGCCGACGCCGGTGATCGTGTGGCCCGCGACTGCGAGCGGATCGTCGGCTCGTCGGCTCCGCGCCGCGCCGCAGCCGTCGCCGCGCGGCCACGCGCCACGTACGCCGAGGAGGTCGGCGCCACCCCCGGCCTCGTCCACTGGTGGCGCCTCGGCGACCAGCCGCCTGCCGGCTACTTCGTCTTCTACGGCACCCCCGTCGACCGGCTGACGGGCTCCACCGGCAGCTCGTTCGGCTTGCTGGGCGTGCCGGGCGTCACCGACGACGGCGACACGGCGTTCGAGGGCAGGACGGTGTTTCAGACCGGCATGCTGACGGTCAGCGGGCAGCCGTACCTCTCGTTCTACATGCCCGAGTCGCTCCTGCACGGGGAGTTCACGTTCGAGGGCTGGTACCGACCGGATGACAGCGCGTCCAAGCGCGCGCTGCTCAACGACCGCTACGGCGGCTCGGTACCAGGGGTCGCGCTCGTCCGCGAGGCGAACGACACGCTGCGCGCGATCATCGCGCCGAGCCCCGACGACCCGAACCGCGTCGAGGTCAGCACCGCGCCGCTCGACCTCGTCCCGTTCAGCTGGCACCACGTCGCGCTGACGCGGTCGGACGATCGCATCGCGATCTACGTCGACGGCGTGCTGCGAGCGCAGGCGTCCGCGACACCGATCGAGTTCGGCCCGAGCGCGAACGGCGTCGGGGTGGGAGGTCCGATCGGCAGCTACGACGGCTGGGTGGGGGCGATCGACGAGATCGCCTTCTACGACCGCCCCCTCGATGCCGCGACGATCGAGGCGCACGCGCGCGCCGGCGATGACGGCGCGCCGCCCGTCGCCCGCGCCGATCCGCCGGTCACCGGGTTGCAGTCGCCCACGGGGATCATCCACCTCGTGACCGGCAAGGCCGGGGCGAGCTTTCGCTGCTCGCTCGACGGGGCCGCCGCCGCCCCGTGCCGGCCCGACTACTCGCTCGCCAAGGTCTCCGACGGCGTCCACGAGCTGCGCGTCCTCGCGACGAGCCGCACCGGCGTGGTTCAGGTCGCGCCGACCGTGCTGCGATTGCATGTCGACGCCACCGTGCCGGGCACGCTCATGGTCCTGCGGCTCGCGCCGCGCGACGACGGGCGCGCGATCGTGACGTTCGGCTCCGACGGCACGACGACCTTCGAGTGTCGCCGCACCGTCCCGCTGGTCTCCACCGAGGCCGACTTCAAGCCGTGCCGGGCACCGATCGACGTGCCCGCGGGCGGTCCCTTCGAGGTTCGCGCGATCGACGCCGCCGGCAACCGCGACGCCGCGTCGGCGGCCGTGGTCGTTCCGGGTGTCGGCATGGGGTTCGCGAGCGGGCTGGTCCTGCCGACGTTCGCGGGCGCCCGTGCCGAAGCGAGCATCACCGGCGAGGGCCCCTACTTCCAAGAGGGCTTTCAGTGCAAGATCGACGCGGGCGACTGGGCCGCGTGCTCGAGCCGCTTCCGGCTGCCGATCCTCGATCCCGGCACGCATCGCATGCAGGTCCGCCAGCAGTTCGCACCGGGTCGCCCGTTCGCGACGACGGCGCCGATGGTGTGGACGGTCGCCCCGCGCCCGGGCGACGTCGCGATCGCCGGCCTGCAGATGCAGCTCGTGATCGAGCGCAGCGCGCGCCTGCTGCGCCGCGCGCCGCGCGTGCGCTTCGCGCTCAGCCACCCGGCCGCGGTGACGGTCGACGTGCTGCGCCGCGGAGGGTCGCGCGCGATCCACGTCGCGACCACCGGGAGGACCGGCGCGAACCTCGTCAAGATCTCGGCGCGCAAGCTCAGGGCGCTGCCTCAGGGTCGCTACACGGTGCGCGTGACCGCACGCGGCGCGACGGGCGCCACGGCCGTGCAGCAGCTCCCGCTCGCGATCGTGCCACCGCTGCGGTGAGACCGTTCTCTAGGAGAGTCCTGAAGAAGTCAGGTTTGCGTGGCGGCCGGTTGGGCGGTCGCGCGACCGTTGGGCCGGCGGGCTGGCCATGGTGGCCTTCGCGGTCACGCAGTCTGGGCGGTCAGGCGATAGCCGATGGGGTTGAGGTTGACCAGCGCGGCGGTCCACGCGGCCTGTAGTTGGGCCTTGCGAGTGCCCAAGTATCGACTCTTGCGCGCGTTGTAACGGTGCGCGAGCAGGCCAAGCAGCCGTTCGATGCGCGGCCTGGTGCGGCGTAGGTGCTCGGCGGTGGCGGGATCTTGGAGGGCTTGTCGGGCGGCGATCATGAGGTCCTCGTGCGGCTCGACCTGGATCTGTCGTCGGCCGCGAGCGTCGACGCAGAGCTCGCGCAACGCGCAGCGATCGCGGCGCGCCTTGGCGAACGTCGCGCGGCGCGCGCCCTTGGGCTCGGTGCTGATCGCCGCGATCTGACCGTCCGGGCAGGTCACGGTGTCGGCGTGCAGGTCGATCTGAAAATCGCGCTTGGCGAGACGGTCTTCGCGCCGCGATCCGGGCGGCACAGGCGCGAGCACCTCGATCTCGCGCTCGGCGAGTTCGGCGCGGACCGGCCCGATCCCGTACGCGGTGTCGCCGAGTACCCGCTGTGGTCGCCGTTCGGGCGGCTGGGCGTCGATGAGGTGCTTGGCCTGCGGCCCGTCTTGCTCGCACGCCGGCGCAACCATGACAGCCATGATCAGCGGCTCGCTGGTGTTCGTCACCGCTGCCGAGAGCTTGAAGCCGTCAAAGCGCGAGAGTGTCAGACTAACTGTGTAGGCGCTTGATGTGACAGTAACGGTGGTTGGGTCGGTTGGTCAAGGTGTGACGGTCAGATTGCGTTGTCGGGGATGCGGTCGCCGAAGTGGATCTTCAGCGCGGCCAAGGCGGCGTTCCAGTTGTAGGCGTGGCGCCACTTGGTCTGCGCTCGGGTGATCGCGAGCCAGATGAGCTTGCGGGCGGCGTCTTCGGTCGGGAAGTGTCCGCGTGTCTTGATCGTCTTGCGGATCTGGCGGTTGAGGGCTTCGATCGTGTTGGTCGTGTAGACGATGCGTCGCAGGTCCGGCGGGAATGCGAGGAACGGGGTGATGTGCTCCCAGCGCTCAAGCCAGGTGCGGCTGATCGTCGGGAAGCGCGCATCCCACTTCTCCGAGAAGGCGGTGAGCTCGTCGGCCGCGGCGTCCTGATCGGCGGCCGTGTAGATCTTCCTGAGGTCGGCGGCGACGCGCTTGCGGTCCTTGTAGGGCACGAAGCGCAGGCTCGAACGCACGAGATGCACCAGACACGTCTGGACCCAGGCCTGCGGGAAGACGGCCTCGATCGCGTCGGGAAACCCGGTCAGGCCGTCGACGCAGCAGACCAGGACGTCCTGGACGCCGCGCTGGCGAACTCGGTGAGGACTTGCAGCCAGAACTTCGCGCCCTCGGTGCGCTGAAACCACATCCCGAGGACGTCGCGCTCGCCGTCGAGGTTCAGGCCGATCGCCAGGTAGCAGGCATGGTTTCGGACGGCTTGGCCGTCGCGGACCTTGACCACGAGCGCGTCGAGGTAGACGACCGCGTAGACGGAGTCCAACGGCCGCGTCTGCCACGCCTTGACGTCGGCGAGCACGGCGTCGGTGATCCTGGAGATCATGTCCGGGCTGACGTCGGTGCCGTAGAACTCGCCGAGATGCGCCTGGATCTCGCGGATCGACAGGCCGCTGGCGTACAGCGCGATGACCTTCTCGTCAAAGCCGACCCAGCGCGTCTGGCGCTTGGCGACGATCGCCGGCTCGACGCTGGCGTTGCGATCGCGCGGCGAGCGGATCCGAACCGGGCCGTGATCGGTCAGCACGGTCTTCGCCGGCCGGCCGTTGCGGGCGTTGCCGGTCCCGCCGGGCGGTGCGTGGCCGTGCTCGTAGCCGACATGCTCGGTCATTTCGGCCTCCAGCGCGCGCTCAAGCAGCCGCCGCGTCAGCTCGCCCAGCAGCCCGTCGGGCCCGGCGATCTGCTGCGCGGTCCGCGCGCCGCCGAGCAGCTCGTCAAGCAGCTCGTCGGAGAGCTCGGGGCGATCGAGCAGGCCGCCACCGGGCAGCCCGGGCAGCGGGGGCCCGCCGGCCGCGGCGCGCGCGATCCTCATCGATCCTGCTGTGCGTGTTCGTAGACATGAGACTCCAGTTCGCTCATGCCTACACAGATCCTCGGACACTCCCCAAAGCGCTGGTGCTGGCTCTTACGGCCGTGACGCATCTCAGGATCGACCGTCGAGATGATGCGGTCAGCACGCGTGCCGCGATGCAGCCGCGGGACGCCATCGTCGTCGATATCGAAGTCCTGACCGATCAACTCACGCAACAACCGCTGCGCGTCGGCGACACCCTCACTGCCCAGCAGGCCATCGGCGTGCTCGACAGCCTGCAGCGCGCGCTCGGCGTCCTGCGCGACCCGCGTCAGCATCCGCTCGCGCTCGGCGCGCTCACGCCACCGGCAGTCAGGCTTTTCGCTCGGCCGTGCGTAGTCGAACTCCAACGCCCGATCGAGCTGGCCGCCGGCATCCTCATCGACGGCGCTGACCGCGTCCAGCAGCTTGCGCACGCCATGACGCACCAGGCGAACGGTGTCCTGCGTCGCCGCCGCGCCGAGCATCGGCGTGGAATCAAGGATCTGCTCGACCGGCCCGTCGAGCATCCCGAACTCGTGCGCGAGCACGAGCGTGCGCTCCAGCGCGACACGCTCAAGCTCATGCAACAGCAGCCTGGCCCGGAACTTCGTCAACGACGTCGGATGCCAGCCACGGTGATCGACCGCCAAGCCCAGCGCGATCTTCCAGCGCAGATCCCAAGCAATGCACTCCATCGCAGCGTCATCCGACACCCCGGTGCGGTACTGCAACAACAACACCCTCGCCAACTGCGACGGCGGAATCGACGGACGCCCCATCCCCGCCGAATAACACGCCGCGAAGTCCTCATCACGCACGATCCGCTCCCCATGCGCCGCCAACAACGCGAAGAACGATCCCTCCGGCAGCGGCCCGATCAACTGCGCGGCATCGAACATCCCGACCTGACCCGACATCGTCGCGAGCATGCCCACATCGTCTTAAACCCACCGGACGGCACCACTATTTCAGCGGCCTCCTAGGTCATGACTTCCCCACGCCGCACGCTCGCGGTGTACGTTCGCGAGATGAACCCCGTCCGAGACCTCTCACGCGCCGGGCGCGCTCACCGTCGCTGGGGCATCGCGGGCGTCGCAGCGCTCGCGCTCGCATGCGCCGCTCCGGCGCCGGCCCATGCGGCCGGTGAGCCGCAGATCCTCGCGGCGGGCATCGACGCGACGGACCGCTTCGTCGTCACCTGGCGCCTGGAGCCGGACACGACCTTCGACTCGCTGCAGTTCGCGTCCGTCGCGATCCCCAATCCGCTGACCCCCGGCACCTTCGCGGGCGAGAACTTCGGCACCAGGAACATCATGGCCTCGGCCTGTGCCATGCCCGCGGAGGGCTGCACCGCCGCGCCGGGTCTGACGAAGTTCCGCTCCACCGATCCAGTGTCTCGCGATCGCCGCTACTTCGTGAAGGTCAACTCGCGCAAGGGCCGTCGCGGTCCGCTGACCTCGCAGGTCTGGGTCATCGACAAGGAGAAGCCGCTCTTGCCCGGCGGCGGCCGGTTCGCGACCCCGGCGACGAACATGCCGTCGCTCGGCCGGCCCTACACGCCGCCGGCCAACAAGACGATCCCCACGCCGCGGCTCGTCCTGCTGACCCGGCCGAAGCGGATCGCCTCCGTCATCCGCTACGGCGTCCGGGCGCGCGTGACCTGCCCCGCGTTCTCGTGCTACGCCCTCATCGGACTGCGGCTCGGCAGGACGACGCTCGTCTTCTCGGACGTCACGGCGCGCCCCGGCGTGCGCGAGACGTTCCTCCTGCGCCCCCTGCCGAAGCTGCGTGCGCCGCTGCAGCGGCGCACGCGCGCTCGGCTGGAGGTCCGCGCCGAGCTGCACTATCCGGGCGGCAAGACGACCACGCTCACGAAACGGTTCACCGTCCGGCGCTGAGGCCCGGCGAGCTCTACAGCCGCAGCGTCCCCGCCTCGACGGCGCCGTCGCGCGCCGCCTGCAGCGCGGCGATCGAGACCGCGAGATCCTGGATCGCGAGGCCCGTGGAGTCGAAGAGCGTGACCTCGTCCGGCGTGCCGCGCCCCGGCGCGTCGCCGGCGAGGACCGCTCCGAGAACCGTCACCTGCTCGCGTACGACGAGGCCCGACGCGACGGCGCCCGCGAGCTCGCCGCCGTGCGAGGCCTGCTCCCACTCGTCGCAGAACAGGGCGCAGCGGGTGATCGCGTCGAGGCTCGCCTCGGCCTTGCCCGAGCCGTCGGCGCCGAGCATGTTGAGGTGCTGGCCGATGCGCAGGTTCGCCTCGTCGACGACGATCTCCGCGCCGGGCGTGACGCAGCAGACGACGTCGCACGCGAGTGCCGCAGTGCGATCGCCGACCTCCCACCCGAGCTCCGCGGCGAGCGCCGCACCGACCTCGCCTCGCGGGTCGCAGCAGATCCCCGGCCCGTAGCCGGCGGCAGCCATGCAGCGCGCGACCCAGGCGCCGTTCAGGCCGCACCCGACGAGCCCGACGCTGCGCGCGTCGGGGCGGGCGAGCGCACGCGACGCCACCGCCGCGACCGCGCCGGTGCGCAGCGCGGTGATCGCCGGCGCGTCAAGCAGCGCGAGCGGCAGCCCGGTCTCGGCGTCCGACAGGCAGACGACGCCGTTGACCGTCGGCAGCCCCCGCGCCGGGTTGCCGGGAAACGAGGTGATCCACTTCAGCAGCGCAAAGCCACCGCCGAGCGCCGGCATCGCGCGGAAGTCGCCGAAGGGAGGGCTCTGCACGTAGACCTTCGGCGGCATCGTCCAGTCGCCGCGGTGGTGGCGCAGGAAGCCGCTGCGGGTCGCGTCGATCGCCGCGGCGGGCGAGACCGCCGCGAGGACGGCGGCGTGGTCGAGGACGGTGAGGTCGGGCACGCGCGGAGGCTACGCGACCGCGCGCCGCCGCAGGCGCGCCAGCTCAACGCTGCGGGATCGTGTCCCTGTTGACGGCTTCCTCGAGGTCGTCGGCGAACGCGTCCGCGTTGCGCGTCCGGACGTACGTCGAGATCGCCTCGTAGAAGCCCTCCTGGAACTCCGGGCTCATCGCCTCCCCGTGGGCGACCGAGAGCAGCACCGGCGACGACCACAGCGCCTTCGACGACGCACGCTGGTAGGCCGTCAGCTCCGCGACGTCGACGTCGCGCAGCACCGGGACCGACCCCTTCGACCTGCTGAACGCGATCTGCGTCGCGGGCTCGCTGATGACGCCGAGGAACGCGAGCGCGTTCTTCGCGTTCTCGGCCTTCGTCGCGGCGACGAAGACGTCGACGACGGCGAGGAAGCTGCCGCCCGTCCCGGGGAACGCGATCGATCCGAAGTCCTCGTCCTCGCGCGCTCCCGCGGCGATCAGCTCGCCGAAGGCGGAGTCGTTCATCGACTCGAAGGCGCAGCCGCCGGCCGCGAGCTTCTTCGTCGCGGCGTCCCAGGTCAGCCCGCTTGCCTCGGGGTCGCTGTAGCGCAGCATCGTGTCGAACCGCCGCAGCGCCGTCTCGACGCGGTCGCTGCGCCAGTCGAGCTCGTCGTCGACCATGTCCTGCCAGCCGCGGGTCCCGATCGCGCTCAGGAGCACGTTCTCCAGCAGCTCGGCCGTCGTGAAGCGGTCCTTCCCACCGAGACACAGGGGCGTCACGCCCGCGCCCTCAAGTGCGATGAGGTCGGCTACGAACCCGTCGACCGTGTAGCCGCTGCCGGGTTCCTCGATGCCGGCGCGCTCGAGCAGCCGCTTGTTGAACCACAGGACGTTGCTGCGGTGCGCGCCGGTCGGGACGCCGTACAGCCGTCCGTCACGCAACAGGGACCGCATGATCGTGGGCTGCATCGCGGCTCGGAGGTCGTCGCCCTCGAAGATCGCCTCGACGCTGCGGATGGACCCGCGGTCGGCGTAGCCCTGCACCGACTTGCCGGCGAACGTCTGCCAGACGTCGGGCGGATCGTCGTCCTGCAGGCGCTCCGCGAGCTCGACCCGCGCGTTCGATCCGGCGCCGCCCGCGACGGCCGCGTTGGTGGCGTCGACACCGGGGTTGGACTTCCGGAAGGCGCCGAAGAGCGCATCGAGCGCCGCCGCCTCGGATCCCGACGTCCACCACGACACGACCTCGAGCTGGTCGGTGTCCTTGGTCGCGCTCGTCGGCCCGTCGTCGCCGCAGGCGCCGAGCGTCAGCCCCAGCACGGCGACGGCCGCGACGATCCGGCCGCTCACGCCACACCGCCCGCGGGTCGCGCGGGACCGACGGGCGCCACCGGGACGGGTTCGCCGCCCTTCACGCTCGGCGCCGCCTTCAGGTCGTAGAACGCGTACAGGCCGACGACGACGAACAGGCAGGCGGGCACGATGAACGAGAACGCCGGGCTCGTCGAGTCGACGAGCGCGCCCTGGACGAGCGGCATGATCGCGCCGCCGACGATCGCCATGACGAGGCCCGCCGCACCGAACTTCGTCGCCGGGCCGAGGCCCTGCAGCGCGACGCCGTAGATCGTCGGGAACATCAGCGACAGGCAGAAGGAGACCGCGACGAGCGCGAGCACGCCGGCCATGTTCGGGCTCGACATCGCGAACAGGCAGAGCACCACCGCCAGAAACGCGAGCAGCGCGAGCACCTTCGTCGCGCGGACGCGGCCGATCACCCAGGTCATGATGAACCGCGAGGCGAGGAAGACCAGCAGGCTGATCTGCAGGTAGAAGCCGCCCTTCTCGAGGCTGCCGCCGAGCGCCTGGCCGACGTACTGGATGAGGTACGTCCAGACGCACACCTGCGCCGCGACGTTGCAGAACTGGGCGATGACGCCGTAGCGGTAGCGCTTGTTGCGCCACAGGATGCGGCCGATCTCGCGCGTGTCGGAGTCGTCGCCCACGTCGTCGGGGAACTCCTCGACGATCGGCGGCGCCTTCTGGCTCGCGATCGCGACGGCGATGAGGATCAGCAGGAAGCCGAGGCCGAGGTACGGCCCCATCACCGCGCCGAGCTCGCCCGCCCGGATCGTGTGCAGCTCGGCCGCCGACAGCGACCCGACGTCGACCGGGTCGGCGAGCTTGGGCAGGATCATCGTCGCCGCGATCAGCACGCCGATGTTCGTGCCGACGGGGTTGAACGCCTGGGCAAGGTTCAACCTGCGCGTGGCGGTCTTCTCCGGGCCGAGCGAGAGGACGTACGGGTTCGCCGACGTCTCGAGGATCGAGCAGCCGGCGGCGATCGCGAACAGGGCGACGAGGAACGCCTCGTAGGTCATGATCTTGCTCGCCGGATAGAAGGCGAACGCGCCCAGGGCCGCCAGCCCGAGACCGGTGAGGATGCCGACCTTGTAGCCGTAGCGGCGGTTGAGGAAGGCGGCGGGCAGCGCGAGCAGGAAGTACGCGCCGAAGTACGCGAGCTGCACGAGCGACGCCTGGAACGTGCTCATGTCGAAGATGCGCTTGAAGCCCGCGACCATCGGCGTCGTGAGGTCCGCCGCGATGCCCCAGGCGGTGAAGCACAAGACCAGGGCGACGAAGAGCAGCAGCTGGCCCTGCCCGATCAGCGGCGCGCTGCGAGCGTCGTCGGGCTCCTCCGCAGCGGCCTCTTCGACAATCGCGCTCATAGGCCGCAACTCTCCCACAGCCGGGCGATTTGCGCATGGACCTGGCCCGCAGGCGCTCGCGATCTCCCTGTGAGGCGTCCACCCGCCGAGCGCCGGCTGCTCCCCGAGTGCGATTGTGCCGATCGCTGGACGATGCGAACGATCGCGCTGATCGCGGCGATGGCCGCGCCAACGCCGTCACGCTGACCGGGATGGGGCCTGCGCCGCGTGCGAGGCGGGCGCCGGCTCGCCGGTTGCTTCATGGACGGCTCGTTCACGCCGGACGCCGTGCTCGAACCGGGTACTCGGTACGGGCCACGGCGAGCTGGAAGGTCACGGCCAGCGGGCAGCCGCTGCCCAAGATCGTCTGGCGCTTCAAGACGCGCGCAGCGCAGGGCTCTTGACCCGCGGCCTGGCGCTGTTGCAGACAAACTCGCTCTGGAACATCTTGAATGCCTGGACTAATAGCCTGAATGTGGACCGGGATTGGCCTGTATAGTTGCCGCGACTTGCACGCCACCACGGAGTCCTGACGCCCATGGAGCCCAGCAGCACTGCCGGACGCCCGGGAACACTCGAGAACCCCGAGGTTCGCGAGGACGTTCCCGGCCACATCATCCCGATCATCGAGCGCGAGTTCGACGACTTCGACACGGAGTCCCGTCGCTTCCTGCGCGGTGAGATCGAGGAGCCGGAGTTCATCAAGTTCCGCCTCAAGCAGGGCGTCTATGGCCAGCGTCAGCCCGCCGTCCAGATGATCCGCGTCAAGCTCCCGTGGGGCGGCATCACGCCCGACCAGCTCGACGCGTTCGCCGACGTCATCGAGAAGTACGTGCCGCTGAACAAGGGGCACATCACGACCCGCCAGAACATCCAGCTGCACCACGTGCCGCTGCCCGACGCCGCCGCCGCGATCCGCGAGCTGTCCGACGCCGGCCTGTCCTCGCGCGAGGGCTGCGGCAACACCGTGCGCAACGTCACCGGCGACCCGTGGGCCGGCGTCGCGCCCGACGAGCTCTTCGACCTCACCCCCTACGCCGGCGCGTACGTCCGCTACTTCGTGCGCCACCCGACGACGCAGATGATGCCGCGCAAGATCAAGACCGCGTTCGACGGCACGCCGCAGGCCGACCGCACGCTGACCGGCATCCACGACATCGCCTTCCTCGCCCGCGAGCGCGACGGCGTCCGCGGCGTCGAGGTCCGCGTCGGCGGCGGCACGTCGATCATGCCGCGCGTCGCGCCGACGCTGTACGAGTTCGTCGGCCTCGACGACGGCGAGTACCTCATGGTCGCCGAGGCGTGCTTCCGGATCTTCGACCGCACGGACTTCCTGCGCGTCAACCGCGCCCGCGCGCGCATCAAGGTCCTCGTCGACAAGGTCGGCATGGACCGCTTCCGCGAGATGGTCGACGAGGAGCTTCAGGGCGACTGGGTGGCCGAGCGCGACTTCGACGTCGACGGCCTGCGCTTCGACGTCGACGAAGAGGCGCTGGCGCCGCCCGCGCCCGCGGACTACGCCTCCCCGAACGGAGACCTGTCGGCGTTCGAGCGATTCGCCAACGACAACGTCCAGGCGCAGCGCCAGGCCGGCTTCAGCTCCGTCCACGTGAAGGTCACGCGCGGCGACCTGAGCCCGGAGCAGCTGCGCGGCATCGCGGAGATCATGCGCCGCTACTGCAGCGGCTTCATGCGCACGACGGTGCACCAGAACTTCGTCCTGCGCTGGGTGCGCGACGAGACGGTCTACGAGGTCTGGCAGGCGCTCGACGCGCTCGGCATCTCGGGCCTCGGGCCCGACACGATCACCGACGTCGTCTCGTGCCCGGGGACCGACTCGTGCAAGCTCGGGATCACGTCGTCGATGGGCCTGAACGGCGCGCTGCAGCAGCGCCTCGAGGAGATGCAGATCACCGATCCGCTGACCCGCGCGATCCACATCAAGATGAGCGGCTGCCCGAACGGGTGCAGCCAGCACCACATCGCGAACATCGGCTTCTACGGCGCGGCGATCAAGGTCGGCGAGCACACGATCCCCGCGTACGTCGCGCACATCGCAGGCAACTTCGAGGGCGGCGACATCGTCTACGGGACGCGCCTGAAGGTGCGCCTGCCCGCCAAGCGCATCCCCGACGCCGTCGAGCGCTGGCTGCGCTGGTATGAGGCCGAGCGCTCCGAGGGCGAGCCGTTCAACGACTTCGCGACCCGTCTCGGCGCGAAGGGCTTCGAGGACCTCGTCCGCGACCTCTCGCTGCCCGCCGAGTTCGGCCTCGACTCGATGAACCTCTTCATCGACTGGAAGAAGGACGTGCCGTTCGCGGTCGAGCGCGGCGAGGGCGAGTGCGCGGTCTGACCACGCCCGATATCGCGGGGTCGCTCACCGAGACCCTGCAGGCCGCCGCCGCCCACGAGCGGCTCGTCTTCCTGTGCTCGTTTCAGAAGGAGGAGTCGGTCATCCTCGACGAGCTGCTTGAGATCGCGCCGCACGTGCGCGTCGTGACGATCGACACCGGCGTGCTGTTCGAGGAGACGCTCGCGACCTGGCGGCGCTTCGAGGAGCACTACGGCGTGCGCGTCGAGGTCGAGGAGGCGTTCGGGAGGGTGCCGTGGACGGGTCCGGAGCACTGCTGCGGCTCGCAGAAGGTCGCCGCGCTGAACCGGGCGCTCGACGGGGCCGACGCGTGGATCACCGGCCTGCGCCGCGAGCAGGGTCCGACGCGGGCGCTCACCGAATGCGTCGAGGTCGACGCGAAGCGAGGCGGGATCGCGAAGTACTCGCCGCTCGCGCACTGGACCGAGCGCGACCTCTGGAAGCGCATCCACGAGCGCTCCCTGCCGTATCACCCGCTGCACGACGCCGGCTACGAGTCGATCGGCTGCGCGCCGTGCACGAACCCCGGCTCCGGCCGCGACGGCCGCTGGGCGGGCACCGACAAGACCGAGTGCGGGCTGCACGTCTGATGGACGGCTGCGTCTCGGCCTCGGCCTTCGGCATACGGAACTCGCACGAGGCCGCCTGATGGACCCGATGGTCATCGCCTTCGGCTTCGGCGTCGGCATCCTCATCGGCCTGACCGGCATCGGCGGCGGGTCGCTCATGACGCCGCTGCTCGTGCTCTTCGCGGGCGTGCCACCCGTCGTCGCGATCGGCACCGACCTCGCCTACGGCGCGGTGACGAAGACGCTCGGCGGCTGGCGTCACCTGAAGAAGGGAACCGTTGACCTCGGCGTGTCGAAGTGGCTCGCGCTCGGCAGCGTGCCCGGCGCGCTGCTTGGCGTCTGGCTGCTGGACCGCCTGCACGGGGCGTACGGCAAGAGCTTCGAGCCGGTGCTGCTGATCACGATCGCGGTCGTGCTGCTGATCGTCGCGCTGACCGTCCTCGGGCGCGCGCTGTTCATGCCCAAGCTCGTCGCTCGCGAGCGCCACGCGGTCGTGCAGACGCGGCGCACGAAGGTCACGGCCGTCGGGATCGGCGCGGTGCTCGGGCTCATCCTCGGCATCACGTCCGTCGGCAGCGGCGCGCTCGTCGGCCTCGCGCTCATCCTCGTCTTCCAGCTCACGCCCCACCGGGTCGTCGGCACGGACGTCTTCCACGCCGCGATCCTGCTGTGGGCGGCGGCGCTCGCCCACCTCGTCAGCGGCAACATCGACTTCCTGCTGATGGCGACGATCCTCGTCGGCTCGCTGCCCGGCGTCCTCGTCGGGACGAGCCTCGTCACGCGGGTTCCGGCGAACGGGCTGCGCCCGGTGCTCGGCTGCGTCCTGCTCGGCTCGGGGCTCGGCGTCCTGAAGAAGGCCGGCCTCGACGTCCCGCCCACGGTGCTGATCGGCCTGCCGGTCACGGTCGGCGTCGGCGCGTGGCTGCTCATGCGCGAACGCCACCGCCGCGTGTCCCCGACCAACGACGTAGAGGTGGTGCCCGCATGACCGCACGGCTCACGCATCTGCAGGCGCTCGAGTCCGAGGCGATCCACGTCATGCGCGAGGTCGCCGCCGAGCTGTCGAACCCCGTGCTGCTGTTCAGCGGCGGCAAGGACTCGATCGTGCTTCTGCGCCTCGCCGAGAAGGCGTTCCGGCCGGGCCGCTTCCCGTTCCCGCTCATGCACGTCGACACGGGCCACAACTTCCCCGAGGTCCTCGAGTACCGCGACCGCCGGGTGCGGGAGATCGGCGAGCGCCTGATCGTCGCCTCGGTGCAGGAGTCGATCGACCGCGGGCGCGTGCGCGAGGAGACCGGGCCGCGGGCGTCGCGCAACCGCCTGCAGACGACGACGCTGCTCGACGCGATCGAGGAGCACGGCTTCGACGCGGCGTTCGGCGGCGCCCGCCGCGACGAGGAGCGCGCTCGCGCGAAGGAGCGGATCTTCTCCTTCCGCGACGACTTCGGCGGCTGGGACCCCAAGAACCAGCGCCCCGAGCTGTGGTCGATCTACAACGGGCGCATCCGCCGCGGCGAGTCGGTCCGCGTGTTCCCGATCTCCAACTGGACCGAGCTCGACGTGTGGGAGTACATCGCCGAGGAGGAGCTCGAGGTGCCGTCGATCTACTTCGCGCACGAGCGCGAGGTGTTCGCCCGCGACAACATGCTCTACGCCGTGTCCGACGCGGTCGAGCTGCTGCCGTCGGAGACGCCCTTCAACGCCTGGGTGCGCTACCGCACCGTCGGCGACATGAGCTGCACCGGCGCAGTGCGGTCGACCGCTGCCGATCTCGGCTCGGTCGTCGCGGAGATCGCGAAGACGCGGATCACCGAGCGCGGCGAGACGCGCGCCGACGATCGCGTGAGCGAAGCGGCGATGGAAGATCGCAAGATCGCGGGGTACTTCTAGTGGGCCTCGCAGCCGCAGACCTCATGCGCCTCGCCACCGCGGGCTCGGTGGACGACGGCAAGTCGACGCTCATCGGGCGCCTGCTGTTCGATTCCAAGCAGGTGCTGACCGACCAGCTCGAGCACGTCGAGGAGGCATCGCGCCGCCGCGGCGCGGGCATGGTCGACCTCTCGCTGCTCGTCGACGGCCTGCGCGCCGAGCGCGAGCAGGGGATCACGATCGACGTCGCCTATCGCTACTTCGCAACGGCCCGGCGGACGTTCATCATCGCCGACACGCCAGGGCACGTGCAGTACACGCGCAACATGGTCACGGGCGCCTCGACCGCGGACCTCGCGGTCATCCTCGTCGACGCGCGCAAGGGCGTCCTGGAGCAGTCCAAGCGCCACGCCTACATCTCCTCGCTGCTCGGGATCCCGCACATGGCCGTCGCCGTCAACAAGATGGACCTCGTCGACTTCTCCGAGGAGGTCTTCGACGCGATCGTGCGCGAGTTCTCGGAGTTCGCGCGCGGCCTGAGCATCAAGGACATCGCCTACCTGCCGATCTCGGCGAAGCACGGCGACAACGTCGTCGACCGCTCCGAGCGGATGCCGTGGTACGGCGGCGTGCCGCTGCTCGAGCACCTCGAGTCTGTGCACGTCGCCGACGACCGCAACCTCGACGACGTCCGCTTTCCCGTGCAGTGGGTCATCCGCGACCCCGAGACCGACTACCGCGGCTATGCGGGCGTCGTGGCCGGCGGCATCCTGCGGCCGGGCGACGAGATCCAGGTGCTGCCGTCCGGCGCGGTCGCTCGGATCGCGCGCATCGACACCTTCGACGGCCCGGTGGACGAGGCGTTCGCACCGATGTCGGTGACGCTGCTGCTCGACGACGAGATCGACGTCTCACGCGGCGATCTCATCTGCGCCGTCGACGGTGCGCCGGAGCTCGCTCGCGAGGTCGAGGCGACGGTCTGCTGGATGACCGACGCGCCGCTGCGCGCCGGAGCGAAGTACGCGATCAAGCACTCCACGCACGCCGCGCGCGCGGTCGTCGACGAGGTCGTCGACCGAGTCGACGTCCACACGCTCGAGCCGGACGGCACCGCCGGCGAGCTCGGGCTCAACGACATCGGCCGCGTGCGGTTGCGCACCTCCAAGCCGCTCGCCTTCGATCCGTACGCGCGCAACCGCGCCACGGGCTCGTTCATCCTCATCGACGAGGCCACGAACGACACCGTCGGCGCGGGCATGATCCGCTGACGCGCCGTCCGTGGCGCGGCTCGTCACGCCGCCGCGCTACGGTCAGCTCCGGGCGTCCTGGCCGCCCTGGCCCGCGAGGCCGCGCAGCGTCACGACGTCCGCCGACCAGACGGCGATCGACGACTCGAGCACCATGAGTCGGTTCTTGAACACCTGATCCTCCTTCTCGAGCGAGGCCTTCGCCGCGGCGAGATCGTCCTTCAAGTTGGCGTCGGCGTTCGCGGCAGCGACAACCTGCTGCGACGCCAGGGCCTGGAGCGCCAGTGCGCGCGCCGGGGCCATCTCCGCGATGCTCGTCTTGGCTTCCGCGTGCATCGCCTCCATGCCCTCGAGGAGGACGGCCGCGACCCGCTCGACATCGTCGTGCACCCCGCCGTCGAGTGACAACGCGGCTGACGGGGCAGGGATGTCGGGGTCGTCCGGGATCCGGAGCACCGTGCCCGGAACGAGCTTCTTGAGGTCGACGCCGGGATTCGCCTCGGCGATCGCGGCGCTCGCGCGGCGAGCCGTGGCGGCCGGCACGGCCTCGTCGAACAGCCGCCCACGCAGAGCCTTGAAGTTCTTCTCGCCGCCTACCACCAGCATTGCCATGGTCGCTGCCTCCAGCTCCGCGCCGGTTAGGGCACAATCGGGTTGAGTTGGTTCCAGGGTCCGGAGACGGGCGCCGGGGTGCTGCCGGTCACGAGGAGCGTGCCGTTGGCCGTGATGTTCCCGACGGCTGCGAACTTGGCAGCGCCTACCTCGAGCAGCAGCTGCGCCCCGCCCCCGCGCACCCGGTTCGTCGACGCGGTGACCGTTGCGCCGCCGAGCACGCAGGCCTTGGACGTGCCGGCGAGCTGCGTGCAGTGGTTGGCGTCGGCGACGATGTCGCCGCGGACGCGAACGAGGCAGGTCGGCTTCAGGCCACCGCCTTCGAGGACGTTGGCGACGATCGTCGCGTGATCGTCGCGCAGCGCGACGGCCGCGGCGACCTCGTCGCTCAGCAGCAACGCACCGGCCTGGTTCCCGATGATGGCGAGGTTCGGACCGAGCTTGAACGGAACCGGCGCCGCCCCTGTCGCGGGCGCCACGGTGGACATGACGAGCAGCGGCTGCCACTGCTTGCGGTTCAGGTCCACCCCGGCCCGCACCGAGTTCTCGGACACGATGGCGTTCTGGAACGGACCGGCGACGACGATCCCGAAGGCCATGCCGGCCTCGCTGACGACGACGCCGACGCCGTTCACTACGTTGCCGCTCACGCGCACGTCGGTGCATCCGAGCACCGCGATGGCCGCGTGCACGTCCGCCACCTGGCGATCGACTCCGAAGCGCGCGATCGTGTTGTCCGCGACCGTGACCGAGTCGGCGCGCGCGACGACGATGCCGAACGCGGGCAGGGCGCCGCCGCCGTCCTCGTCGCCGAGGCCGACGAGCTGGTTGCGCTCGATCGCCACGTGCGCCGCCGCGCCCCGGTACTGGACGGCAATGCCCGTCGCGGCGTCGGTGACGACGTTCTGCGTGACCACGAAGGTGCTGACGGACGTCCGCAGTGCGATCGCCGTCCCCCGCCGACCGTGGACCCGGTTGTCCACGACGCGCACGTGTCCGGTCGCGGCGCCGGCGGCGCCGTCTTCGATCACGATGCTGTCGTTGCTGGACGGCCGGTCACTCGACAGCACGTTCCGCTCGACCGCGACGTCGGTGCCGACGACGATCCCCTGCCCATCGTTGACGATGGTGTTCGCGCGCACGGCCAACGAGCCGCCGGGTCGCACGGATCCCGTGGCGAAGATCGCTGCGGCGCGACCACCGACGATGTCGTTGCCCGTGACGGCGCAGTCGTACATGTACGCCGAGGTCCAGCCCAGGTCGATGCCTCTGGAGCGGCCGACGACGACGTTGTCCTCGATGCGCAGGCCGGCCGCGAGGATCCCCGGCTTCTGGTTGCCGTCTCCGCCGTCGATCCCGGTCTCGCCGACGAGCACGTTGCGCCGCAGCGCGACGCTCAGCGCGGCGCCCCGCAGCTCGATGGCGGCGCCCTCGGCTCTGTCGCCTTCGTATGAGAGCACCACGACGTCCTCGACCGTCATGCCGGCGACCGCGCCGATCCGGACGGCGGCGGGCTGCTGAGCGCCGCTGACGATCGCCATGCGCTCGAGGCCGATCGACAGTGAGCTCGTCACCGTGATCGCCGTACCCTCGGCGACGAGGATCGTGGCGGTCCCCTGCCCGCGGATCGTGACCGAGCGCGCCTGGTCGATCGTCACGCCCGGTCCGATGTCATGCACGCCGGCCGCGACGCAGATCGTGCCACCGGTCGTGCTGACCTTGTCGATCGCCTGCTGCAACGTGATGCTGTCGGGCTCGGTCGTCACGCACACGGTGCAGGCGCAGCCGTCGTCGACCGCCCTCCGGCGGCCAGAGGCGCCGGCAGTCCTTCGTCTCGTTGGAACTTCACGACGCCGAGCCGCGCGTAGTGGTGGTGGATGCCGAGCGGCGGTGTCGCGTCGAGCAGCTCGACGGAGGTGTCGGCGGTGCGCGCGGCGAAGACCCAGTGGTCGCCGGACCGGAACACGCCCGACCCGCCCGCCGCGACGCCGAACGAGACGACGACGCCGTGCTCGAGCACGACCTGCGTCGCCGCGCTCGTTGGCACCTTGATCAAGCCTGTCGAGCCGGCGGCGTCGAGGTCGGCGATCGTGGCGCCGGTCGCCGTCGCGGACGAGCTTGGACTGGTCCCAGCGGCGGGCGCGCAGGTGGCGCGCCGCGGCCTCGGCCGCGTCCGCGGGCTTGCAGGTCGGCCGGGAGCGCGTCGGCGAACTCGATCGTCTGCTGGGTGTCGTCCACGGTCTTGATCCTGCGCACCGCGCCGGGCCCCGCCCGAGCTCGGTGGGGTCGTCGAGGATCTCGACCCAGTCGCCGGTCGAGAAGCGCAGGTCGTCGTCCGGTCCCAGCGACGCCAGGCGCAAGCTTGTCGCCGACAGCCATCTCGACGACCGGTTGCGCGACCGAGCCGTTGTCGCGCGACCACTTGAACGTCGCCGTGCCCGGCGCGCCGCCCGTATGGATCTCGACGCGGTAGGTCTGGTTCTCGAGGCCGCGGTAGCCGCCGGACGGGGGAAGCTGCGCAGGGGTCGTCGTCGACGGCGACGTCGACCGTGCCGGTGCGTCAGCCGTCCGGCCGACGGCGCGATCCGCTTCAGGTACTCGGGGATCGCGGCATCCGGGGTGGCGCAGGTCGTCTCATCCGCCACTCCGCAGCAGGCGCACCTGCCAGACCGTCTGGGTCCGCGCGGTCGTGTCGACGCCGACCGCGATCTCGACGAGCTCGGGGTCCTCGCAGGTGCGTCACCTCGCGCTGCCAGACGTCGAGGTAGGCGAGGTGCGGGTCCGCCGTCGGCGCGGGTCGGGGTTCGGCCAGTACGGCTGCTCGGTGTACAGGACGTCGTTGCCGCCGGTCGGCTCGCCGAGAGCAGCGGGATCCAGATGCAGCGCACCGGCGCCGTGGTTCTCGGCGAGCAGGCCGTCGACGTACATCCGCCCGCGCCCGATCGTCAGCTTGCCGCCGGCGAGCGTGCACGCGGAACGCGTCGGGCGTCTGGCGCGGGACCCACGCGACACCCTGGTGGTCGGGATCGGGCCCGAACGACGTGAGGTCGCACGTCTCCGCGCGCAACCGCCGGTCGAGCAGCGCGACGTACTCGTTGAAGTCGCCGTCGAGCAGCAGCCTGCCCTGCTGCAGGACGACGCCCGAGAAGTCCTCGAGCGGATCGAACCTCACCCGGCTGACGTCGGCGCCCATGGGCGTCCCCTTTCGTCCGTCATGTGGCGTAGAAGAAGCCCGGCCTGCGAGCCCGTAGCGGAGGTACTCGTCGAGGCGGAGGCGGAGGTTGGTCTCGCGCTGCGGTCTGGTACAGCTCGTGCGTGGCGCCCATCTCGCTCTCGTCGCTCGCCCCGATGCGGATCGGCGCCGTGGGTCGAGCGGCGCAGCTGCGCGTAGCCGGGGTCGCCGTAGCGCAGCGACGTGTGGTGCGGCCGGTGCGCGGGATCGCCGCCGGCGCAGCGCGAAGCGCCTCGGCGTGCGCGATCCCGGCGGCACGTAGGAGAAGCGGACGCAGCCGACCTGGCGGCGCTGGGCCCACACCGGCGCCGGCCACGGGTCCGGACCTGGAACCGGCGCGCTCGGCCAGCAGGATCGAGTTCGAGACGTCCAGGCGCTCGGCGTGGACCTTGCCGACGACCGTGCAGGCGTCGAGCGTGAGGTGGCCGCCCGGCGCCAGGCCGTCGCCGGTCAGCCGGTCGCCCGAGCCCGCCACCTTGCGCAGGCCGTCGCCGAAGGCGTCGCGGCCGCAGAACGCGATCTCGGCCTCGTCGCACGCGTCGATGACGCAGTCGCTCGCACTCGACCTCGGCGCCCTCGACGGCGACGATCGGACCGGTGATGCAGTGCTCGAGCGTCACGGTCGCGAACGGGTGCAGCACGATGAGGCTTGGCCTCCCCGGCGCGTCCGGCGCGCCGGAGGCCGTCCGCGCGAGACCGGGCACGAGCGTGCAGTGGCGAAGCACGAGCGTGCGCGGGTCGGTGTCGGCGCGCCTCCTCGATCACGAGCGGCGCGCCCGCCGAGCAGCAGCCCGTCGAGCGACAAGCGTCGTGTTCGGGGCCGAGCGCGAGCTTCGTGCTGGTCGACGCGCGACAGGTGCGGCCTGGGAGCGGTTGGCCGAGCGCAGCGCGGTCACCGTGTCGGCGGCGCCGTCCGGCGGCTCGGTCACGGTGATCGTCGCCGGCGCGCCGTAGCGGTCGCAGTCGTCGATCTGCACCGCGCCGCCGGACGCGACTGCGCCGAGCGGGGCACCGAGATCCCCGCCGTCCTCGACGCTCACGACCTTCGTCATGCTTCGCAGCGAGGCGCGACGGTCGTACCCGCCGCCACCTGTCAGCAGCGCCGCGCCGTAGTGGAACGTCGCGATGCGGCGTCTCGCCGGCCGCCGGCGGATCGCCGAAGGCCACGCGGCCGAGCACCGGATCGACGACGGCGAACGTCGCGCCGGGCGGCGGCTCGTGGTCCCACGACCCCGGGTTCGCGGGATCGTCGGCGAGATGCAGACATCGGACGTCTGCGGCCGCGCGCGCGGACGACCCGGCGGCGGTCCGCACCTCGAGCAGCAGCGACCGGCCGTCGCCGTAGAGCTCGGCGCAGGTGCGCGGCGAGCCGGCGCGTCGGTCGAGCGGCAGCGGCACGTCGAGCGGCTCGGCGATGTGCGTGATCTCCTCCTCGGTGCGCGGCGCCGCGAAGAGCTGGCGGTCGACGCCGAGCGGATCGAAGCGCCAGCGCCGCTCCGAGACGTCCGTCGGCGACGATCGGCGAGCGCGCGACGCGCAGCGCCTGCACACGCCACAGGAAGATGCCGACGTTGCGGATGTTGTAGCGGCCCGCACGCGCGGAGCGATCCGCCGCATCTCGGCCGTGTGCGCGAGATCGTCGAACGCGCCGTTCTGGGAGCGCCCGCCGAGCTCGAGCCGCTCGGCGTCGGCGCAGCTCGGCCGTCGCGGCCGCGTGCGGGCGGACGTGGTTCATGTACTGCGTCGTCACGAGCAGCTCGAAGAACTCGACCGCGCGCGCCGGCCAGTCGGTGACGTCGCGGGCGAGCTGCTCGAGCATCGACGCGGTGCCCTTGCGGCGGCGGTAGCGGATCGTGTTCGCGACCTCGGCGCGCGGCGAGGCGACCCGCGGCACGACGCCGTGCAGCGTGCGGTAGCCGATCAGGTCGCCGATGTACGGCGCGACCCAGTCCGCGCACGTCTCGATGAACTGGTCGTCGTAGGGCTGCTCGAGGCTCTCGGCGAGCACGTTGACCTGCTCGGTGATGACCTCGACGCAGCTCGCGCAGCGGCGCCGCCGCTGCTCGACGTCGCGGATGCGGTGCACGGCCGGCAGCAGCCGGTAGATCTCGTCGGCCGTGTACAGGCCGGACGCGCGTCATGGCAGAGCCCTCAGACCGGTCGAGCGGGCCGGGATCGAGAACGAGCAGACCGGCGGGGACCGGCGTCACCGCCCGGGTCGACGGCCGGCAACTGCGCGAGCGATCCGCTCCTGCGAGAGCCGGCGCGACACCGCCGGGGTGCGAGCAGGTCGACGTCGACCGCGACGACGCCCGGCACGGTATGCGCGACGGCGATGACGCCGGACCGATGCACGGCTGCGCGAGATCGCGCGCCTCGAACGCGAAGGCGTCGCGCAGCGCGGCCTCGACGGCGGCGAGGACCGCGGCGACCTCGTACGCGGGGTCGACGGCGACCTTCGACGCGAGCTGGAAGCGCTGGTCGGCGTAGCCGACGGACGTCGACCCGGACGTGCGGGTCGCCGTGGCCACGCAGCGATGCCGCGATGTCGGCGAGGCGCGCGCTCTCATCGACGCCCTGCTCGCCCGTGAACGCGACGGTGACGACGATCGTGCGGCCCGCCGCGCAGCGGCAGCACGGCCGCCTGCGCCTTCGGCGACGCCGGTGAATGCGCGCGCGAAGTCCTCGTAGTCGAGCAGCGACACCGCACGGCCGAGCGTGCGGACGGCGAGCGGGATCGACGCCGCGCGCGGCGGCCGCGGGCTCCGGGTCGACGCCGCCCGTCGCCGGCGCGGGGTTGCTGACGCCCTTGGCGCCGAGCGGCCGGTCGATGAGCTGGGCGAGCTGCGCCGGCGCGCGACGTTGCCGGCCGCGCCGAGGCCCTTGCGGTAGCGCGCGCGGACGTTGTTCGAGCCCGGTCGGCAGCCGCGCGCCCGCCGCGCCGTCGCCGAACTGCACGTACCGTCGCGCCGTCCTCGTCGGTGCGGACGACGTATGCGCGGTCGTCCGGCCCCGCTCCGAAGAGCGTCGGCCGCTCGTCCCAGCGCACGTCGTTGACGCGCAGCTCGAGCTCGGCTCGGCGCCGCTGTCGTCGGTCGGTCGACCGGCGGTAGGTCAGCGGGTCGTGCGCGAGCGAGAAGCGCTGGAACGCCATCCGTGCCTGCCCGGCGCCGAGCAGCTGCTGGACGGTCTCGCCGTGCGTCGCGGTCGCGACGTTGCCATGCACGACGACGGTGTCACGCACGTACGCCGTCGACAGCGCTTGCTCGAGCACGAGCTGCGAGCGGCCCGTACCCGCCGCGACGACCTCCTTGAGCACCACCGTCTCGGCATGCTCGACGCCCGTCACCGTCGTCCCGCGCACGACGAGCCGGCGGCCTGGCACCATCCCCGACACATCGGCATCGACCTCGATGGTCGCACCTGCCACAGGTAGATCGTTGGGCACGCCGGTGTACTCGAGCGGCTCTGCCCCGTGCAGCACCTTCGTGTCCCGGGGGGCGGACGCCACCGTGACGTGCTGCTCGACGTCGAACGCAACGCGCGTGATCCTGCCCGAGATCGCGAACTCGTGCTCGCGAATGCTCGGAGCTGCTGTCTACGATGAACACCTGCCCGCCGCCGCCGATGCTGAGCATGACGAGGGACCCCGAGACGATCTCCGGGTGCGAGCCTTCGAGGTCGACGAACTTCGCACCTGCCGGGGAGGTCGTGAACTCCGGCCAGTCCTTGGGCCACTTCTCGGCTGTCGTTCTCGCGGGCACCAGGGTGCTCTGAAACTCATGCGACATAGAGCTCCACGCGGGCGCCGCATGACCGAACACATCACTGCGCTTGCGCATGACGAAGAGCAGCGGAGCGTGGATCGCCGGCGAGATCTCCGGCTTGGAGCCAAACACCGGGCCGTGCCACGTGATCTTCGTGCGGTCGAACGCGGGATCCGGTTCGACGCGCGTCAAGAAGCGGCGATCCCAGTGGACGGGTGTGGGCTCCTGGATACCCCCGACGAAGAGCACGTCGTCGCCGGGCTTGAGGTTCAGCGCAGCACCACGTAGCCATGCCGTCGTCGCGCTGTTGGCCGGACGTGCGTCGATCGTCGTCGACGCCGCCATCGCGTTCCACTCCGGCCGAGCGTCGACCTCCTCGACGGTCTCGAACGTCTGCGGCTGCTCGCCCGGGCCGGGGATGCTCTGGACGCGCAGCCCGCGCTCGAGCGTGACGATCGCCGGCGTCACCGGCGGCGCCGAGCCGGGGTCCTGCGACGTGCGGCCACCGGGACGTCCGGCGGCGCCTGGATCGCGAACGCGAGCTGTGTCTCGGCGGCCGACCCCGGGACGCATCCGGTAGCCGATGAGCCGGCCCAGCTCCTGCAGCGAGACGCGATCGCGTGCCGTTCGCAGGTAGGACTCCTGTGCGAGCGCGCTCGCTGTAGAACGTCAGGACGTCGGCGACGACGGCCCAGGCGTCGAGCAGCGCGATCGTGAAGTCATCGGAGTCGCGGGCCGCGAGGTCGGCGAGCCGCGGCCGGTCCGCATCGGTCAGCCCGGCGATCATCGATGCCAAGAACTCCGGATGCGTGCCGACGCGGTAGGCGATGGCAGACAGGCCCGGCCGCACGTCGAGGTGGACCGGCGTGAGGTCGCCGACGCCCACGCAGCAGTCGCATGCGCCGTCGGCCGAGCTCACTTGCCACCGCCCGTCGTCAGCTCGAGCACGCCGTGCTCGGGGAAGTTCGGGTCGTTGTCGAGGCGGCCGATCTCCAGGCGCCCGAGCGTGAGCACGCCGCTGTCGAGCGCGCTCGTGGCTTTCTCGCGCTGGCGCTCGAAGCGCGTCGGGCTCACCGAGCCCACCCCCGGCACCGCCTGCACCGCTGCGATGATCGCCGACAGGTAGACGGGCTGGCCGAACGTGAAGCGATCCGGATGGAAGAGCCCCGGCTCGCCACCTGCGCGCCGGCGGCTGGACAGCACCTCCAGGATCGCCGCCTTGACGTGCGAGCGGAAGTAGTCGCGATCCACGCAGACGTGCAGGCCGACCGCGAGCGGCACGAAGCTCGGACCGTCGACCTCGAGGTCGTAGCCGGCCATGCGCAGCGGCTCGAGCTCGCGGCGCACGCCGGCCTCGAATGGCGCGTCGACCGACAGGCCGCCGGCGCGGTCGGCCGTGACGAACACCGTGTGCCAGGAGCCGGTCCAGCGGAAGGTCGCGGCCGCGCGCTGGACACGCGGGCTGCGCTCGGTCATGCGCGCGTAGTCGTCCGCGGTGACGGCCCGCTGCTGGACCATGAAGGCCTCGGGCGCGTCGCGGCGGACGGCCTCCGCGGCTTCGGCGTCCGTCCCGCCGGATGCGGGACGCGGGTTGTCGACGCTGACGATCCCGCCGTCTTCGTCACGACGTGCGCGATCGCGCCGGCGCCGACGTTGCCCGCTCGGCCGTTGCCGACCCGGTAGGTCGCCGCGAACGCCGTGCCCGGATCCGGCCGGCGGCCGTGGACGCCGTCGCCAAATCGAAGCGTCGCGGAGCCGTCGTGTTCGAGCTCGACGACGAGGTCTGCGGCATCGCCGCCGCTCGCAAGCAGGTCCGCCCGTGCGCGCCACGGCTCGCTGCCCGCCGGCGACATGCCGGTGACGGCGACCGCGGGGAGCGCGCTGCGCGGCGCGGCGAGCGTCGTCGCCGCAGCGCTCGCCGGCCGCGCGATCAGCTGCAACGCGCTGCCGCTGCGACGCAGCAGCACGAAGCTCGTGCGGTCCCCGACCGACCAGCGGTCGTCGCCTCCGCGAACGACGGCGGGGCCGTGCTCAAAGCGCACGCCACGCGCCTCGAGCCAGTCGCGCAGCGCCGCGCCGAAGGAACGCGCCGCGAGATCCGCGTCGACGGCGGCGGTAGTGGATGCCTCGGCGAGCACGCGCGGTGGGCCGGGCCGGGCATGCGTGAGCGGCGCCGACTGGAGCGTCGGCCGATAGCGGAACGCGACGGGCACCGGCGGCGGGCGGTCGCACGGTCCGCATGCCGTCGCGGGCGCGTATGCGAGCACGGGCTCCGGGACGCTGCCGAGGTCCTCCCCCGCCGTCGTGCGGCCGTGGTCGGCGAGCACGATGTTGCCCCACGCCCGCCCGACCACGAGATCGGGCTGCTCCGGGACGGAGACGCAGAGTGCGAACGCGAGCGCGTCCTCCTCGTCCCACGCGATCTCCGTCACGGCGACGGCCTCGTCCGTCGGGGGGTCCGCGAAGGCGCCGCCCGCCGGATCCGTGGACGCCCTGACGTGCGTCAGCCGGACGACGGCGCGCTTCGCCGGATCGGCGTCCTGCGGAACGTGCGTCGTCGGGCTGACGACCTCGGCGAGCACGAGGACATCGCCCGCGCGCAACGCCGGGTGGTCGCCGGCGAGCGTCGCCGATGTCGCGCCGCGCGGCAGGCAGCAGCCGGTGTCGCCCCACGTCCAGAAGTCGACGCTCGTCGAGGTCGGCGTGCAGCAGCGCGGGCTCGACGGTCTCGAACGTCTCGGCGCCGGCGATCAGCGCGGCGCGGTGCTCGCCGCCGCCCGGCTCGACGACCGCTGCGATCCCCGGGACACGGGTCAGCAGCGCGGTCGAGCGGCCCAGCTCGACCGCAGGCCCGGCAGTCACCCGCATGCGGACCCAGGCACGCGCGTTGCAGCCCTCGTGCACGCCGTAGTCGACGAGCCGGGCGTGGCGGCGCAGCGACGTGCGCCGACGCGCCGTCGCGAGGTACGCCTCGGTCGCGACGGCGTCTTGCCGATAGGACAGCTCGTCGGCGACGTAGGCGAGCAGCTCGACGAGTGTGATGCCGACGTCCGCCGGGTTGCGCTCGCTGCCAGTCCGGGTCCAGCAGGCTCATCCGGTCGAGCATCAGCGCGCCGGAAGGCGTCGTAGTCCTTTGCGAGGTAGTCGATCGCGGGCGCCCCCGGCGGCGCGTCGTCGCAGTCGCAGGCCGGGGCGCAATCGAAGTCCGACGGGCAGTCGACCTTGAAGGAGAACTCGACGCTCGCGAGGATCGGGTCGAAGCCGGACGGCGGCTGCGAGCTGCCGGCACTCGCCACGAGCGACAGGACGTAACGGGAGAAGTCGCCGCGCCCGGCCGTGCGGACGAGCAGCACGGTCGACGGGTCCTCAAGCCCGGCGACGAGCGCCGCGTCTTCGCCCGCGGGCAGGGCGTCTGCCGGCGCGACCCACTCGACGCCCACCGCCGGCACCCGTTCGCCGCCTGCGATGACGACGTTCGCGACCTGCAGTCCGGGGGCGGACTGCAGGAGCCGGACGAAGAGCGTGCGCTGGCGCAGCGCCGGCGTCGGAGCGTCGGAGTCCGACACCTCGAGGTAGGCGATGGCGTTGAGCGCGCCCACCTTGCGGATCGCGTCGAGGCGCCGCTCGTCGCAGCAGAGGTACCTCATGGGACGGCCCGCGAGAACGTGGCCGTGCTCTCCTGCTGCGTGCGAAGCACGACATAGGAGACGCGCACCGTCAACGTCCCGTCCTCGTGCTCGATCTCGACGGACTGCGCCGCGACGAGGTCGCCGAGCCATTGCTGCAGCGCGCCCTGGACGAGGTGCTGTGTCGTGGCGACGAGCGCGCCGCCGCCCGGCTCGAAGACGAGCTCGAGCAGCCCGCTGCCGAAGCCCGGGCGCATGACCCGCTCGCCCGGCGACGTGAAGAGCACCTCTTCGATGAGGTCGCGCAGGTGGGCGTCGTGATCCGCGGACGCCGTGCGGCCCCGCCCGTCGAACGCGTAGGGGGAGTCGACGTTCACGTCGCGATCACCCGCGGTTGGGCGCTGATCGGCATGAGCGGCGTGCCGGTCGGGACGCACGTCGACGCGCCCGCCATCGTCGCCAGCGGCTGGCCGCCGGCGAGCACCCGCGCCGCTCCACTGACGAACTGCCCGGTGGCGCACGGCGGCGCTCCCGTGCCGGTGAGCGCGCAGCCGGTGACGGCCCAGGGCGACGCGATCGTGACGACCGGCTGGCCGGAGACGAGGACGCGCGGGAACGGAGCCACCGGCGTCGCCGGACCGGCGTGGCTGCACGTCACGACGGCGCCTGTGTGCAGGACGGGACCGGGCATCGCTCAGACCACCGTCAGCGCGCCGGCGTTGATGTCGGTCGTCGGGCCGAGCATGCTGATGACGGCGCCCTTGCCGTTGGAGATCACGATGCCGACCTCGCTGACGGAGATCGTCGCCCCGGTCGTCGTCTGAAGGAGGATGCCGCCCGTCGGCCCCGGCGTGTCGGAGATGACGATCCCGTTCTTCAGCGTCGTCTGCAGCGTGATCCCGCTGACGAGGGGCGGGACGAGGTGGGCGAGCACCGGGACCTCCGCCGCCGAGCCCCAGTAGCCGCCGACCCAGATCGGGAAGTCGGGGTTGCCCTGTTCGAACTCGATCCAGACGCCGGAGCCGACCTGCGGCACCGTGAAGACGCCGCTGTTCATCCCGGCGGCTGGCAGGCACGGCATCGCCCATGACGTGGGGACGAGGTTCGCGACGTCGGGAACGATGGCCTGGATCCGGCCCGTCTGCAGCGGGTCCGACGTTGTTGACGACCGTGCCGCGGTACTTGCCGAAGTAGCGCGACTCGCTCATGCGGGGATCGACGGCAGGGTCGAGAGGAGGCCGTTGCGGGCGAGCTGGAAGGACTGCGTGAACTCGCCGCGCTTGAGCGTCGAGGTCACTGAGGTCACGTAGTGCAGCCCGTCGTACGCGTCGCCGGCGCCGCGCACCGTGACGAGCTCGCGCGAGCGCAGCAGGCGGCCGTAGCGCACGACGTCGAGCGAGCCCGAGCCGAAGACGGCGTCGGCGTGCTGACTCGCGTACGCGAGCCCGCGCAGCGCCGCGCCGAGCGGGCCGCGCTTTGCCGTGTCGGGCAGGAACTTGAGCTTCGGAGGGAGCGGCCCGACCTTCCCGAGCGGCGGGTTGAGCGGCGTGATGTCGGGGATCGGGATCGGCACCGGAACCTTGCTCAGCGGCTCCTGGATGAAGACGACCGGCATCTCCTTGGCCTCCTTGTCGAAGCGAAACCGCATGCCCGTCGTGTTCGTGTGAGGCTCGTCGAGCGCCCCGTTGAGCGACGGCTGCGGCATTCCGACGCGGATCTCCGGGCCCCAGTACGCCTTGCTCATGCCGGGCTTCGGGCCGGGATCGACGTAGAACGTGTAGCCGCATTCCTCGGCGAGCATGCGGAGGTATGCGTAGTCGGTCCCCTGATGGCGCGGGATGCGGTCGACGGGGATCGGGATGTCCTCGATGACGCTCGGGATCACGGCCGGGACGACCCCGATCGCCATGTACTTCGCGAGGATCGCGAGCACGCGAACGGACGGCGGCATCGCCGGATACGGCACGCCGTTGAGCTCGAAGACGTCCATGACGGCCGTCGGGTCCTTGCCCTTGAGCGTGAGCGTGCATCTGCCGGGGCCGGCGGCTTGCACCTCGTGCTGGGTCATGAACCCGTCGCTGAGGACCGTCGTCGTGCCGCCGATGGTCACCGCGACGACGACACGCAGGATCGGGATCGACACGGCACCGGTGAGCAGGAACAGGGTCTGCAGTGGCGAGCGGTTGGAGACCTCGAAGGTGAGCTCGAACCCGCTCTGCACCGAGCCGGAGCCCGACTCCACGGTCACCTCGATCAGCGACTCCATGACCTCGCGTGGCGCCGGGACGGGGACCGCCGGGCCGGCGTAGAGCTGGAGCCGGACGCCGTCAAGCATCGGCGCCTCCCGCGATGTCGGCCGGGAGGGTGATCGCGACCCGCGCGCCGTTGCGCGCGGTGAGCTCGCGCGGGTCGACCGCGGCGTTGGCATCGGCGATCTGCCACCACAGCGCCGGATCGCCAGCGTGCTGCGCGGCCAGCAGGTCGCGGCGGTCTCCCTCGACGACCGTGACTTCGTACAGCAGCGCGAAGCGCTCGGGCCGCGGGCACAGCCTCCGGCGCAGGAACGGGATCGGAGGCTGGCCGTCGCCGGGATCGTGCGCGTCGATGCCGACGTTCGCGTAGCGGCTCGTCGGGGGGAACGACGTGGACGGGACGGATCCCGACGCGAGCAGGGCTTGGAGCGGATCGGCCATCTACCCACCGAACCCGATCTTCGACCCGGTCTCCGGCTGGACGCGCCCGGCGAGTCCCTCTTTGGTGCGCAGGTAGCCCATGAAGCCGGCGGCGGCGCGGTGCGAGAACGGCACGTCGTCGACGCTGAGGACCCGCAGCCCGATGCTCACCTTCGCGCGGATCGGGTTGAGCCCGGCGTCGAACGCCTCCTCGGTGATGCTGAGATCCGTGATCCGCACCGGCACGACGCGCTGCTTGCTCCAGACGAACAGCGTCAGCGGCGACTCGGGCGGCAGGATCTCGAGCGCGCCCGCGCCGATCCGAGCGTCGTTGGCTTGTAGCGCGTCGGCGCGCGGCGAGGCAAGCCCCTCCAGCAGCGCGAGCTGAGGGTGGATCCCGACGCTCACCGCGGTCGGGTTCTCCTTCGGGAACTCGAGCGCGTCCGTCGCGTCGATCTCGACCTCGAGCTTGATCGTCTCGATCGCCGCGCCCTTGAGCCGCAGCGCCTGCGACCGGTCGTTGCCCTCGCCCGCGGCTTGCACCTGCAGCGACCGCGTCAGCGAATCGGGGTTGAACTGCAGCGCGATCGTCCGCAGGACCTTCCCCGAGCCGGGGTCGACCTGGACGATGCCGCCCTTGAGCAGGCGTGGCGAGAGCGGGGTCATCCGAGCCTCCGGATGTTCCGCTCGTACTCGGGATCCTCCGGGAAGAAGATCTTCGTTGGTACCGGGTATGGATCGCCGAGGAAGTCCACGAGAAGACTCGCCTGGGCCTTCTTGAATGCGTCCGGATCCAGCCTTCCCGATGGGCCCTCGAACCGTTTGAAGAGGTCTTCGCCATGGGGCAGGGAGTAGCCCTGGTTCTTGACCCAGGCGAGCAGGACCGGAAGCGCCGTCGGGCGAACGAGGATCAAGAAGAAGCGCGCCTTGGTCGCGAAGCCGGGCGCGTTGAGCGGAAAGGTCCGTGGACCGCGTCGCGCGCGCGCCTCGGCGAATTGGCGCCGTTGCTGGATCCCGGGCGACCAGAAACCAGGTCGACCTCGTGGGCGCCGGGGGAACCGGGGCCCGTCGGGAGTGCCGGTGGTGAAGAAGTCCTGAAAGTCACGCAACGTCGGCGGACCCAATGGCCTGTAGGCGCTGTCGATGCTCTTCATCTGCCACCAACGTTCGAACTCCAGACGGATGTCCGCGTGCTGGAGGACGTTTGCGAGGTCTGGGACCGACCGGAGGCCGGCGGCGTTCGCCGCGGCTGTCACCTGCTTCGCCGTTCCCTTGTCCTTGAAGGCGCTCTGGAAGAGGAACTTCAGCGCGACCCTGACCGGCAGCTTGTCAGTGCTTGCCGGCAGAACAAGCGTGCCTGCCGTGCCGAAGAACTGATACAGCATGGGTGCGGAGATCGACGGCAGCGCGTCCGGAGCGGTTCCGAAGAACGCCCTTATCCCGTCGAGGTAGGCATCGGACTTGCCGATGTTGCAACCGCGAATCTCGATGTGCGTCTTCTTGTTGATCCGCTTCTTGACAGCCTTCAGGTCATCCGCGAACGTTCCCGAGGTTGCTTCGCGCATCTCCGCGCCGGTGTCGCTCCGGCTGATCCTCGCCAGCTGAGCACGCAGCTCGCCGGCTGCGGGGCTCCAGGACCATCCAGCCGAGGCGAATGCCTTGAGCGTCTGTGCTTTGAGATCGTCGAGATCGGCCGCCGTTGCGGTGGTCGGAAGCTCGGCCGCCGCAAGCCTCGTGATGAACGCATGTGCCTCCTGGACCTTGGAGCGAAGCTGGTCGCGAACGGCCGGGGCCGACGACGCGCGTCCCGCCGGCTCCTGCGCGTTGTCGACGTAGTGGAGGTCGGTTACCGACTGCAGGTATGCCTTGAGGAGACCGGACGGTGTCGCGGTCATGTTGAGCCGGGTGAGCAGCGCCGCCGCCCGAGAGTCGCTGGACAGCCAGCCGAAGATCGTAGGCGTCAAGTCCGAGGTGAGAAGAAGGCGAGGCACCAGGTCGAGCGCGAGCTTGCGCCGAGTCTGAAGACCCAAGTCCCCCAGCTGCGCAAACGACTCCGCCTGCGCCAGGAGCGGCAGGAAGAGCGTGCTTCCGTTTGCGTGCGAGGCGATTCTGAACTGCGAGAGCGGAGTCTGGTCCTTGGCCAGGTCCGTTACGACGTCCTGATACGAGCCGACTCTGGTCGCAGTCTCGTTCTCCCACAATTGATAGAACCGAACCGCGAGATCGAGATAGCCGGCGTCCCCGGTCGTCGCGACGTACGTCTTCATCAGCAGCGACTGACCTCGCCGTGCCCGACCGCGGATGGTGAGCGGACCTGACGTAAGGGCGGCAAGGTGTGCCTCCGCCTCGAGCGCAGTGGAATGCGACGGCCGTCCACCGCCCCGTCGACCCTGGAGCACGTGCGCGACCTCGTGTCGCAGGATGTGATCGCCCTTCGCGGTCTTGGGCGCGTACGCGCCGGGCGAGAAGTAGATGTCGGAGTCCTTGGCGACGGCGACAGCCCCGTGGCGGTCGGTCATGCGCCGGCCCGCGAGCCCCGTGTGGATCTTCACGTCGCCGAGCGGCTGCTGGAAGCGCTGCTCGAGCTCCCGGCGTTGTGCCGGCGGGAGCGGACGGGAATCCGGCGGCTCGACCGCGCCGGCCTCGTCCGCCCGGTGCGCCGGCACAGCCGAGAACGACCAGTCTGTGACGCCGCGCGTGCCAGCGGCCGTGTCCGGCGAGGGCTGCGCCAGGCGCGAGTCGTGGACCCCGGAGGCGCGCCCTCCCGCTACCGAGTTCTGGCTCGCCGGCGCGTGTGCAACCGCGGTCATCGCTTGCCGCCGCCACTGCCGCGGTGAGCAGTGCCGCGCTGCTGGACGACGTGCGTGAGCTCGTGGGCGAGCAGCCGCTGACCCTCGCGCGTCGCGAGCGACGGGCTGCCGGGCCCGAGGACGATGTGCTCGCCGACGGCGTAGGCACGGGCGTCGAGCGCCGCGGCCGAGCCTGCGGCAGTCCTGTCCGAGTGCAGCCTGACGCCCGAGAAGTCATGGGCGAAGCGCGTTTCCATGTGGCGTCGCATCGACGGATCGATCGGCCGGGAGGAGCTGGCGATCGCCGCGTCGACGTGGTCGCCCGCCGAGCCCGTGCGGCCAGCCGAGGCCCGCCCGGCGTCGTCGCGCTGGGGAGTGCCGGGCGCGGCCGCATACGTGTGGCCGGCAACGCTGCCGCCCTCGCCGACCCGTGCGCCGACGTGGCGCGCCTCGCGCTCCGCTCCGTCGCCGCCCGCGTCGTCACACGTGGACGCGAGCTGCGGGTACGACGCCGGGCGCGACGGCTGCATCGCCGGCTTCTCCTCCTCGCGCTTGGGCTGCGCGCGCTCCTGCGGGACCCGGCGAACGGGGCCGCTGCCCGTCAGCGGCATCAACAACCGGCCGACGTCCGGCAGGATCCCGACCTGCGCTGCGATCTGCCGGCTCATCGAGGCGTCGGCCTGCTGCTGTGGCGTTGGCGCCGGGGCCGGCTTGCTCCCTGGCCTCACGGTCGTCCCGGCCCGAAACTCGCTCGCGCGCCTCGCGTTCTCGAGCGCGGCGTCGACCGGGGCGTCCGGCGGGCGCTTTGGACCCGTTGGCTGCTCCGCGAACTTCACCGAGAGCGACCCGCTGGTCGGCTGGCCCACCGGACCCTCCCAGATGGGCGTCACGGACATCCCCGGGACGAGCGAGTCGAGCGAGATCTCCCCGATTTGCGCCGGGAGCGGCATCTTCTTCTCGATGAGCTCGCCGAGTCCCTTCTCGGCGGCACGCGCCCCGACCGGGAGGAGTATCGCCATGCCCGTCGGCGACGTGATCCATTCCTTCAACGCGGTGACGTACGGGTGAGCCAGCACCTTCTCCTTCAGCGCCTTGACGAGCGGTGTCTCGAGCACCGCCTCGCCGATCTTGTCGGTGGCGTCCTGTTGCTCCTTCTCCGGGGTCTGCTGCTTGATGTCCTCGCGCTGCACGGGCGCGCGCACTGACGTGTCCAGCGAGGAGAACGACCAGCTGGTCACGCTGGCGCCTGTAGAGATCGCGTCGGCTGCACGCCGCGCCTCCAGCTCGTGGTGATCGTGCGGACGCGAGACCGAGCGGGACGCTTGCGGCTGGCGCGCCGCGCGTTCGGGCGCGCTCATCGAGAGCCACCACCGATCGCGCTCCATACCGTGCCCGCGATCGTCGCGCCGAGCGCCGCGGGCGCATCCACCGCGGCCTCGATCGCCGGCAACCTGCGCGATGCCTCATCGCGGCCGCTGATCGCGGCTCCGGGCTCCGCCACGAGCGCGGCCAGCCGCTCCTGGATCGACGCCGCGGCGACCTGCGCCGCCGCGGGACTCAAGCCCCGCACGATCAGCTCGTCGATGACGATCTCGATGCGCGGCACGCCGCTCACAGCAGTCCCGCCGCCTTCCAGTCCGGCTGCGGGCGCTCGGCCTTCGCGAACTCCAGGCGCGCGGCGCGCAGGACGTGCTCGGGCGTCACGACGCCGCCGTTCTGCGCCGCGGAGAACGCGGCGCCGAGCGCGATCGCGCGGATCGAGCCGCCCGCGACCGTGAGCTGTGCGAGGCGCTCCGGGTCGATGTCGCGCAGGGGCGTGGCCGCGGGAAAGGCGATACGCCACATGGCGCTGCGCTCGGCCACGTCGGGGAACGGGAACTGCACGACGAAGCGCAGACGCCGCAGAAACGCGCGATCGAGGTTGGCGCGCAGGTTCGTCGTGAGGATCGCGAGGCCGCGGTAGGACTCCATGCGCTGCAGCAGGTAGGCGACCTCGAGGTTCGCGTACCGATCGTGGCCGTCCTTGATCTCTCCGCGCTTGCCGAACAGCGCGTCGGCCTCGTCGAAGAGCAGCACTGCGCCACTGGACTCCGCGGCGTCGAACATGCGGCCGAGGTTCTTCTCCGTCTCGCCGATGTACTTGCTGACGGTCGCCGAGAGGTCGATCCGGTAGAGGTCGAGCCCCAGCTCGTGCGCGAGCACCTCCGCCGCAAGGGTCTTGCCGGTCCCGCTCTCGCCGGCGAACAGGGCGCTGACCCCGAGACCGCGGCTCGTGCGATCGGCGAACCCCCAGCGCTCGTAGACCTGCGTGCGGTGGCGCACCTGGCGCGTGATGTCGCGCAACAGCTCGAGATGTCCGCCGGGCAGCACCAGGTCCTCCCACCGCGCCGTCGCGTCGATGCGCGCCGCGAGATCGTCGAGGCGAGCACGCGAGCGCTCCCGGCACAGGCGTCGCAGCGCGGCGGGGGCCTCGGGTTCGAGCGCCGTGACAGCGAGCTCGCGCGCGATCGCATCGACGGCGCCGGCACCGAGCCGGTAGTGCTGGGCGACAGACTCGATGGCGCCGCCCAGCTCGGCGGACGGCACCCCGAGCGCCCGCTCCCACAGCTCGCGCTGCTCAGCCGCCGCCGGCAGCCCCACCGGACGGTGCAGCACCGTCCGCCCGTGCGAGCGCCCGGAGAACCCGCCGACGACGACGACGACGGGCGTGGCGAGCAGGTCGAGCAGGGCCGCGACGACCGGCTCCGACGCGCCCTCGACGTCGACGATCGGCAGCGCGCCGAGCAGCAGCGCCTCGCGATCGATCAGCAGCGCCTCGTCGGCGAGCCGCTGGCCCTGCTCGGCCAGCGCCTGCGCGCGGATCGAGAGTGGCAGCAAGCCCAGTGCCCGGGCAAGGTCCGCGGCGACCGGAGCGCGCGCCTCGACGTCGTCGCCGTCGAGACGGACGAGGCACGGCGCCGCGGTCGCCTCGACCAGGCGTGCGATCTCTCCGGCAAGCCGCGCCTGCGAGCCGGCCAGCGGCACCGCTCGCCTCCCCACCGTCGCGACGCCGCGCAAGCGCTCGTCGAACGTGGCCAAGCCCGTGAGGTGGTGCAGCACGCGCTCGTCGATGCTCAACCGGCGCGTCGCGAGCGTGTGGCCCGTCGCCGGCTGGACGAGCCGCCAGCGACGCAGAGCCGACTCCGGTGCGAGGGCGTCCCAGTGTGCTCCGGGCAGCACCGCGAGCGCGAGCCCGAACGTCGGACGCGGGTCCTCGCCGCCTTGCAGGTCCGCCGCGACGGCCGCCGCAGCGCCGTCGAGCTCGACCGCCGCCGCGAGCACGAGCAGCTGGCGCTCGAAGCGCGACAACCCGAACGTCTCGACGAGCGCCTCCAGCGCCGAGTCCGGCTCAAGCTCGGGCGCGACCGGCGCAGGCGCGCCATCGCGGTACGCCTCGAGCAGTGCTCGCGCGTGCGCCACCTCCGCGACAAGGGACCGCGCCTGCTCCTCGGCAGGGGTGCGTACGCCGGCGGCGCCGCGCGCGTCATCGGTGGCGGCGGCCTGCCCGGCGGTCATGCCGGCACCTCGATCCGCTGCGACTCGTCGAAGCCCACCGGTGGCGGTTCGCGACGCACGAGCAGGCTCTCGACGCCGTCGACGGTCAACCGCAGCCATTGCTCGGGACCCGGCGCGATCGGACCCATGTCGAACTCGCAGCGTGTCCGACTCAGCCGTGAGGGGTGCGGCGAGCGCGGTGCTCACACCCACGCTCAGCCGTGCCTCCTGGTGCGGACGGACGCTCGGCACGACGCCGAGGACGATCGACACCCGCTTAGTCGCGGGGTCTCGCGTGACCGTCGCCGGCAGCTGCGGGACCGGCGCGAGCAGCATCGCCGCGACGTTGGACTCGCGCGGCACGAGCTCGTCGGGCCGCAGGATCGACAGCGTGACCTCGTAGACCCCGGCGGGCCAGTCGTGCAGCGTCTCGTCGGCGTCGAGCGTCACCTCGACGCGACGCGGGTCGGCGCTCGCGCCGACCGCGATCTCGTTCGGCTCCGCCAGCAGCCGGTGCGCGAAGCGGGCGACCGCAGCGCTGCCGTCGAGATGGTGGCCGGAGAGCGCAACCGTCTCGCCCAGCCGCGCCGCGGGTTGGCCTCCCGGGGGACGAGCGGCGTCGATCGTCGGGAAGGGCGCCAGCAGGCTCGGCTCGACGACGGGGCCGCGATCGCGCCCGGAGGGCTGCAGCGGCCCGCGCGACAGCACCGGCAGCGCGGTGAAGGCGGGCTCCCGGGCCTCGATGAGGACGGCGGAGACCAGGTACGCAGCCGACGGCCGGTAGTGCGACTGGATCGCCGACCACAGCCGCGACATCTCCTCGCTGTCGATCGGCTCCATCGTGATCGTGACCGCCTCGACCTGATCGGCGAGATCCGAGGCCGTGAGCGCCTGGAACGCGGGCGGCAGGATCGTCGCGCCGAGCGGGCTCGGATCCAGCGCACGCAGGATCGAGGCACGGTCCAGCACGGGGCGCTCGTGGAGCACGTGCATCCCGTAGCCGAGCAGGATCTCGGCTTGGAAGTCGGCCGTCCCGTAGGCCGGTCATGAGGTAGTGCAGGTTCAGCGCAAGCGGCGCGTTGGAGACCCTCGTCCCACGGCCGTTGCGCGCGGGGAGCGCGGCGTTGGACCAGCCCTGGTTCGGGCTCACGCGATGCATGAAGAGGTTCAGCGACGGGCTCGGGTTCGGATCGTCGAGCTTGACCGTGTCGGGCGCGACGGCCGTCACCGAGACGGGCAGCACCGGCGAGCCCGCGTCGATCATCCCGTTGTCGAGCAGGTTGCGCAGGACGGCGCTGACGGCGCCGATGGCCAGCGGGCTGCTCACCGGCGCCCACGCTCCCCCCGCAGGTAGTCCGACAGCGCGCGTCCATCGGCGCGCGGCTCGTCGCGCGACCGCGCCGGCGGAGGCGGTGGCGCGGCCTGGAGGTTCGCGCGGATCTCCAGGCGGCCGATGTGCACGCGCACCGCGGGCGAGGGCTCCGCGACGGCGATCGCGGCATGGTCGCGAGCCGGCCCCGCCGGCGGCGCCGTCGCCCGCTCGGCCGGAGCAGCCGTAACGGCCCACGCGACGTTGGGCGAGTCCGGATCAGGCACGAGCCCTTGCACGCTGTGTGGCGGCGCGGCCGGCTGCCGCGCCGGCGGGCTCTCGACGGCGGCGGCCGGCGACCGCGGACTCCCGACCGCGTCGCTGAGCGCATGCGCCGCTGATGCGGGCACAACGCGCTCGCCGCACGGCGCGACCGAGGCCGGCGTCGCCGCCGGCGCCGTCGCCGACCCGTCCGTCCGCGGCCGGTCCGAGGCCGCCGCGGGTGAGTCGGGCGTCGTCGCCGCGACCGCGGCGAGGCGGTGGTCGACCTCCCGCCCACGCGCCCGAGGCGGGGGCGCGGGCAGACCCGCGAGGCGGTCCGTTCGCGCCGGCGCGAACGGAGCCGCGGCGACATGAGGGTCGTCCGTCACCGTGAACGGCACCGACGGGCGCGGCCGGGCGTTCGCCACGTGCGCACCGACGGAGCGCGCGGCGAGCCGCTCGAGGTAACCGCTCACGCGTCTCCCGCACGGACCAGGCGCAGGTACGCCGCGCGCCGGGTGTCGCCAAGGGCCAGGACGTCGGGCTCGGTCCAGCCGTAGGCGCGTGCGAGCGCGTCGACGTCGCCGAGCACGCGCTTGGCTGCCAGGTCGAACTCGGCCCAGATGAAGGCGGCGACGTCGAGATCGGCCACGAACCCCGCGCCGCATCCCGGGCACGCAAGCGTGACGAGCACCTCCGCCGAGCGGGTCCGCGGCGGCCATCGCGTCGTCGAGCGCGTCCAGCACGGCGGGCGGGAGCTCTTGCGCGAGCAGCGGCCCCGCGGGTCCGCTGGTCGCGTCCACGCAGCGGTCGAGCAGGATCGTTCGCGCGGCTTCGGCATCGGCCGCGGCGGCGGCTGCGCTCGCGTCGCGGCTGTCCGGCGACCGCCAGCGCACTTCGTAGCCATCCACTCGGAGCGTCGCGCGCGGGGCGGGCTCGGCGGCCAGCAGCCCGGCCGCGTCGGGCGCGAACTCGATCGTCTCGCCGCAGCTCGGGCACATGCGCGACCGCGTCGAGCGTCGGGCGAGCCGCATCGCCGCGCAGGGCGAGCAGGCGCGCGTCGCGCTGGCCGAGCGGCAGCGCGGCGACGTCGTCGCGAGCCGCCGCCGGCGAGACGGCCGCCGCCAGCTCGACCGCGCGCTCGACCGGCGCGAGGCGCTGCGCCCGCTCCCAGAGGTCGAGCATCCGCGTGCGGATCCAGACCAGCCATCCGGGCGCCTACGGCTCCGTGAAGGTCGGCTCGCTCGGCTCGGCGACGTCGTAGTCGCGCTCCCAGCCCTCGTGCTCGAGCTTGATGCGTCTGGATCGCGACGGCGTTCGCGTTGGCGTCGAGGTCCGGCAGCGCCTGGTACTCGGACACCCACGCGCGGTACACCTTGTAGCGCGATCACGAGCTGGCCGGCCTCGTTGTAGACGTCGATGATGATGTCCTTGCGGAAGTCCTTCAGCGAGACCTCGGCGCCGAGCCCGGAGCCGAAGTTCCAGACCTTGTTCGCCCAGCGTCTCGAACTCGACGTCGTGCGTGACGCCGCGCTCGAGCGTGATCGCCTCGTACTTCGTGCGGCCCGGCGACTTGCGGCTCGTCGACGGGTCGCCGCCCTCGCGGTGCTCGACGACCTCGGTCGTGCGCTTGAGGGCGCCGACCTTGCTGACGCCGGCCACGTAGCGCCCGTCCCACTTGACCCGGAACTTGAAGTTCTTGTACGGGTCGAAGCGCTGGGCGTTGACGGTGAACTGGGCCATCATGCGCACCTCCTGCCTGGCCGGCCATCTGCTGCAGCGTGATGACCACGAACTCGGCCGGCTTCAGCGGCGCGAAGCCGACGAGGATGTTCACGATGCCGAGGTTGACGTCGTCCTGGGTCGTGGTCTCGCGTCGCACTTGACGAAGTACGCCTCCTTCGGCGTCGTGCCGGCGAACGCGCCCTTGGCGGAAGAGGCCGTTCATGAACGCGCCGACGTTGAGCCGGATCTGCGCCCACAGCGGCGCGTCGTTGGGCTCGAACACGACCCACTGCGTGCCGCGGTACAGCGACTCCTCGAGGAACAGCGCCGTGCGCCGGACCGGGAGGTACTTCCACTCGGACGCGAGCCGGTCGTCGCCCTCGCGGGTGCGCGCGCCCCAGACGACCGTGGCCCGCGCCCGGGGCGGTCGCGCAGGCAGTTGACCCCGAGCGGGTTCAGCTGGCCGATCTCGAGGTCGGTGAGCGGGATCGAGAGCTCGGTAACGCCGTCGAGCGTCGCGTCGAGGCCCGGCCGGCGCCTTCCAGACGCCGCGCGTCGCGTCGGTGCGGGCGATGACGCCGGCGACGGCGCCCGCGGGTGCGAAAGGTGGCGAGCTGGCCATCGCGCAGGGGGTCGGGCTTGCGGATGCGCGGGAAGTAGACGGCGGCGTAGTTGCTCGTGGGGAGCGCCGCGAGGGCGGACGCGCCCGCCGACCCCGCCGCACCCAGGAGGGTCGCTTCCGGGGGATCCATGATCACGATGGCCCGGCGCTTCTTCGCGTAGGCGATCGCGCCCGTCGTGACGGCCGGGCCCAGGCTCGTGGGCCCGTAGGGCGGGATGACGATCATGTTCACGAGGTCGACGTCCTCCAGCGCGAACAGCCCGAGCTTCGCGTCCGCGAGACCCGTGCCCCCCGAGATGACGGCGTCGCTGATCGCCACACCGTCTCCTCCGCCGGTGAACGCCGCGGGTCCGACGGCTGCGTCGGGCGCCGCGGTCGGGAGCGTGACGACGCTGGCCAGGCTCGACTCGCTCGCGAGCACGAGGTCGACCCGCCGGGCGGCCGCCGTCGCGTGCGACACCCGGCGAAACAGCTCCGACCTCCCGGTCGCCTTGTCCCTGATCGCGAGGTTGAAGACCGCATCTGACGTGGTCCCGACGTCGACGTCGAGCGTGGCCTCTAGCTGTGTCCCCCACGCACCTGGCGAGGCGGCGCGCAGGGCTAGCAGCTTGGTGCTGCTGCCCAGGTTGGCCGTCGCGATCCCAGGGTCGGTGCCGACAGGATTGGTGGTCGTGACCGGGGCGTACACCCGCACGATGACTGCGATCGCGCCGCCCTGGGAGTAGAAGTCGTTGACGGCGTAGCCGAGCAGGCTCTCCGTCCACAGCCCGCCGTAGATCCGCTCGAAGTCGGCGTACGACGTGATCGTCACCGCCTTGTCGACCGGGCCGCGCAGCGCGCGGCCGATGAACGCGGTGATGGACGTCGCGACGCCGGTGATCGTTCGCACCCCGCTGGGGACCTCGTCGATGTACACGCCCGGATAGCTGAGAACTGCCATGCGGCCCCTTTCGGAGAACGGCGAAGCGCTGCGACCGTAGGTCGCGCACCGTCACCGCAACGTCATCGCGGCGTCACCGCACACTCGCGCCGGCTTGGGGCGCCTCTCCGAGCGGCCAGTCCAGCGGGTCCGCCCCGCTGCGCCGCAGAAGCGCCTCCATCCGCTCGGACGGCGCGATGTCCAGCCGCTCGCGCAGAAGCCATCTGCAGAGGCGGTACTGGCGGATCGCCTCGCAGACGTTGCCCTCCGCCAGGTGCAGTCGGATCACGGCGCGGTGCGCGCTCTCGCGCAGTGGCTCGCAGGCGATGCTCGACAGCCCGGCGTCGAGCGCATCGTCGAAGCGGCCGATGTTCGTGAGGCGCTCGCACAACGTGTCGAGAGCGCGAAGTCGCAGCTGCCGATAGCTCTCGCGCTCGAGGACGATCCAGTCGTCGTACCAGTCGGGCAGCAGATCGGCGCTGAACATCGAGCTTGCGACCACGGGCAGGTCGGGCTCACCCGCGAGCGTGGAGCGCGCGATCTGCTCGGCGGCCCGGATGTCGACGGCGATGTCGCGGCCGAGCGCGAGCTGCTGGCCATGCGCGCGCACGAGCGGCAGCCCGCAGGAGCGCAGACGCCAGAGTGCGGAGCGCAGGCTCGCGTGGGCGCGGTCTGCCGGCGAGTCGAGCCACAGCGACCCGGCGACGAAACTGCGCTGGACCGGCGCGTCGTGCAACGCCAGGAACGCGAGAACCCGCTGCGCCGTCAGCGGCAGCTCCAACTCGATGCCGGCGCACGTCACCGAGAACCCGTTGAGGAGCGTCAGCCGCGGTCCGTGTCCATCCATCGTTGGTCCGAGCCCGTGAGCAGGTTTACCCCCGTTCCACGCTTCACTGACATGCGCGCAGTCTCTCACCCTCGCGGCACCGCGCATGTGTGACTTCACGACACACAAGCATCACCCATAATGCGTGTGTCGACTCCCGGCGCGGCGACCGCGCGCGCTACGATCGCGCGATGAACCGGCGCCCCCAGTTGCGGATCGTCGCTCCGGCGGCATCGCCGGAGGAGGCGGCGGCGATCGTCGCGGCGCTCGAGCAGTTCATGCGCGACACCGCGCCCCCGCCGGCCCCACCGCCGGCTGGCGGGCCGTCGCCGTGGGCGCGCGCGGCGCTGCTCGAGGGCGCGGGCTACGACCCCGGCGAGCGAACGCCGTGGAGCGCATAGCCGAGCCCTCGGCTCAGCGCGCGCGGCGAACCGTCAGCGGCGTGTGCCACAGCGCGTAGCCGGGCGGCGCGCCAGCCTCGCGGTACGTGCGCTGGGCGACCAGGGCGAGCCGGCCCGCGCGGCTTCGCGCGAGGCGGCGGCGGGTGGCCCGGTTGAGCCGCGTGCGCACGCGCGCGACGGTGGCGCCGGCGGCGAACGTGACCTGCGCGACGGCGCTCGCCGCCCGCCCCTTGCGGTCGACCAGGCGGACCGTGCCCAGCGAGGCCGCAGCCGCGTTGGCGTTCGTCAAGACCCTGTACGTGAAGCTCACCAGCCCGCTGGCCGACGCGCGGACGGACGCCGGCGAGAGCGCGAGCTCCGGGCCGGCCGAACCGCCGACGCGGGCCTGCTCGCAGTCGACCGCGATCCTGTCGTTCTGTTCGGCCATGACATCGTCGCTGCCGGTCCCGCACGAGACGGTGTCCGCGCCGTCGGTGCCGGAGAGCAACGGGACGGTCGCGTCGATGCGGTCGTTGCCTGCGCCGCCATCGAGGACGTCCGCGCCGGCGGCGCCCGTCAGCGAGTTCGCCGCCGAATCGCCGATGATGACGTCCGCGCCGGGGCTCCCGGTCACCGCCGCCGTCTGGACGTCGTCGAGCTCGTCCGGGGAACCGTCGTTGGGCTTGCCGTCGAGCGTCACCCGCACGCCGCGGTCGTGGTCCTCGTAGCTCGTGGCGCAGCAGATGGTGTTCGACGCGGTCACGTCGGCGCCCGTGCCGCCGATGAGCACCCCGCCGGCGGCTTGACCCGCCACCAGCGTGTCGTCCCCCGCTCCCCCGAGCAGCCGGATGAACGCCGATGCCGCGTTCTCGAGGTCGTCCTTGCCGGAACCGCCGAGGAGGGTGACGCTGCCGGGAGGGCCGCCCTTGCCATCCGACCGCGGGACCCCGCGCACGATCACCCGGTCGTCGCGGTCGCCGACATCGACGCTCACGCCGCCCCCGTCCAGATCGCGCACGTCCCCGTCGGGATCGCACAGCGCCTGGCCCAGCGGGATCGGCAGGCAGAACAGCCCCGCGACCATCGGCGTCGCCGCATCGATGAACTGCACCTCGCCCGAGTTGGTGCGATCGACGGTGAGCGCGTTGCGTTCGTCGGCGGAGGCCTTGAACGCCGCCGGCCGTCCCGACGCCGTGCCCGCCTGCGCGGCCTCGGCCGCCCCGCCCGCGACGAGCGCTGCGCACACGAGGACAGCGGCCGGTCGCCAGGCGTCGCGCATAGCGCGATAGTACGCCCCCGGCAGCCCCCCGGCCAGCCCGCAGCGACAAGCTGCTGGCCCCGCCGAACCCGGCCGTGCTCAGCGGTAGCCGGTCGAGTCCGGCGGCAGGCCAGGGTCCTGGACCTCGACCATGTAGCGCCAGCAGTCGGGCTGCGAGCCGTCGAGGTCGGTGAAGCCGTAGTCGCGAGCGAGGCCCCCGGAGGAGAACGAGCCGCCGTTTCGCTGCGCGAGGTCCGGGTCGGCGGCGAGCGCCGCGACAGCCCGGCCGACGAAGCGCGGCGTCTCGGAGATCGCGACGAAGTGCGGGCTGCCGACCTTCGCCTCGCGCCAGGTCTCCTCGGTGACGCCGTAGTGCTCGAGCATCATCTCCGATCGCATCCACCCCGGCGTGAGCGCGACCGCGGTGCAGCCATGCGGCTCGAGTTCCTTGCTCTGCGCGAACGCGAGCCGCAGGACCGCGTTCTTGCAGATGTCGTAGAACGCCGACAACCGGTAGTTCGCGTCGTTGTACTCGCGCGTGCCGTCGGTCATCTCCACGACGAGGCCACCGGGCCGGCGGATGAGCAGCGGGAGGGCGAAGTGGCTCGTGACGAAGTGCGTGTCGATGGCGAGGCGCAGCATCCGCAGGCCTGCGTCGAGGTCGTGCTCCCACAGTGGCGCGTCCCACTCGAAGAGCTTCTCGCCGCCCCAGATGTCGTTGACGAGCACGTCGAGGCGGTCCTGCTCGGCGTCGATGCGCGCGACGAGCGCCTCGACCTCGTCGCGCTGGAGGTGATCTGCGGCGATGGCGATCCCCGTGCCGCCGGCCGCGTCGACGAGCTCGGCGGTCTCCTCGATCGTCTCGGGCCGGTCGTACTCCGAGCGCTGCTCGCGGGTGCTGCGGCCGGTGCAGTAGACCGTGGCGCCCGCCTCGCCGAGCGAAACGGCGATCCCGCGCCCCGCGCCGCGGGTCGCGCCCGCAACGAGCGCCACCTTCCCGGTCAAGGGACCCGCCATGGGGCCGAGCATACGACCTCCAGCGGGGGGTCTGGCGGCAAACGTCCACCATGTCGTCGTTTCCCGCCAGACCCCCTGACGCGGAGCGCCGCACGCCGGCCGTCACGGCCGCTTCAATGGCACGATGAACGACGACGGCTACGAGCTACGCAGGATCGCGACCGTGCGGTCGCCGCTCACCGATCCCGACACCGCGCCCAAGCAGGCGCACGAAGGCGCGCCCGAGGCAACCCTGCACTTCGAAGCTGACGTGCTCGACGCGCTCGACGGGCTGAAGCCGGGCGACGACATCGTCATCCTCACGTGGCTTCATCGCGCCGACCGGGACGTGTTGCGCGTGCACCCGCGCGGGGACCCCGCGAACCCCATCCAGGGCGTCTTCAGCACCCGCTCCCCCGCGCGGCCGAACCCGATCGGCCTGCACGAGGTGCGGATCCTCGCCATCGAGGGCGCCCGGATGCGCGTCAGCGCGCTCGAAGCGCTCGATGGGACGCCGGTGCTGGACGTCAAGCCGGTGCTGCGGCCGAGCTAGCCCGGGATGTAGGGCGGCGCCTCGCCCCAGCCCCAGCGCGGGACCGGGGCGTGCTCGGCGACCTCCGCGCCCGGCTGCGAGTTGTGCAGGGCCAGACGGGTGCCCCATTCGACGTAGGCCATGAACGCCGAGCGGAACTCCGGGTCGTCGGGCAGCCGCGCGTCGTCGGCGGCGAGGCTCATCGTCGTGGCGAAGCGAAAGCGCTGCTCGGGCGTGATCGCGAGGCCGCGATGCTTGGCGAGCATGCGCTCGTAGCCGCCGAGATCGCGCGTGTACGTCGCGGGGCCGCCGAACACCTCCGACCACCAGGCGACGACGTTGCGCCGGTGCTCCTCGCCAACCCCACCGGGGAAGAGGGCGAAGAGCAGGTCGTCGCCCTCGACGCGGTCGTAGAACGCGCCGATGAGGCGCTCGAACGCCTCCGCCCCACCGGCCCACTCATACAGCGAAGACACCGCCTCATCGTAGAGCGATACCGCTCATTCTCTAGGCGACCGTGGCCGATATGGCCTGTGCATGGACGGCAGCCACAAGAACGGCGGCGTCGTGGTCGACCAGCGGCTGGCGCCTGCCGGCCTGACTCGCCTGCTCGGAGGCTACGGCGACGGGCGGCTGACGGTGCTCGGGCTCGCCGCGGTGCTGTTCGCGGGGGTGACGGCAGCGCTCCTGCTCGTCCACGCGCCGCCGGCCTCGCTCAGCACGATGTACGTCCTGCCGGTCGCGCTCGTCGCCGCCGAGATCGGCACCCGCGCCGGCGTCGTCTGCGCCGCGGCGAGCATCGCGACGGTGCTCGCGTCGACCGCCAGCTCCTGGGAGGTCGACGGGCCGGGCGCGTTCCTGCCCCGCTCGGGCGCCCTCTTCTTCCTCGCCTTCGTCGTCGGCCGCCTGTCCGAGCGCGCCGGCAAGAGCCGGCGCATGCTCGAGCAGGTGCTCGAGGCCACGACCGACTCGATCTACCTCAAGGACCTCGAGGGCCGCTACCTGCTCGTCAACGGCGCGGCCGCTCGCCTCATCGGCGCGCCGGGCGAGGCCATCGTCGGGCACACGAACGCCGAGCTTCTGCCCGACGTCGCCGACGAGATCGCCGGCCATGACGCCGACGTCATCGAGCGCGACACGCCCGACGCGTACGAGATCAGCGGTCGCTTCGGCGACAAGCGCACCGTCCTCTCCGTCACGAAGAGCCCGTTTCGCGACGCCACCGGCACGACGATCGGGGCGCTCGGAATCGCACGGGACGTCAGCGACCAGCGGCGCCTGCAGGCCGAGAGCACCCGCTTCTTCGACCTCTCGGGCGACATGCTCTGCACCGTCGACTTCGACGGCCACCTGCGGCGCGTCAACGGCGAATGGCGCAGGACGCTCGGCTGGGGCCCGGCCGAGCTCATCTGCCTGCACGTCTCCGAACTCATGGGCCGCGAGGATCACGATCTCATGGGCGAGGCGTCGCGCGCCGGCGCGGCGAAGGGCGCTCGCGGCGCCAACGTCACGACCCGCTGGCGCCACAAGGACGGCTCGTGGCGCTGGATCGACTGGACGCTGCGCACGGTCCTCGACGAGCGCCTCATCTACGCCTCCGGCCGCGATGTCACGCAGCGCCTCGACGACGAGCGCGCGCTGGCCAGCAGCGAGAGCCGCTACCGGGCGCTCGTGCACGGGCTGCCGGGGACGGCGGTCTTCCTCGTCGACCGCGAGCTGCGGGTCGAGTTCGCCTCGGGCAAGCCGCTGCGCACCGGCGGGCGAACGCCGCGCACGCTCATCGGCGCACACGCGAGCGACGTGCTGCCCGAGCCCTACACGAGCACGCTCGTCGACGCCTGCAGGGCCGCGCTCTCCGGGGAGGAGCGCGGCTTCGACGTCGTGTCGGGCGAGCATCGCATCGCGCTCTGGGTCCGCACGAGCCCGCTGCGCGGCGACGGCGCGGCGATCGTCGGCGCCATGCTCATCGCCCAGGACGTCCACGAGCGTGTCGAGCGCGAGCGCGAGATCTCCGAGGCGCAGGAGCGCTTTCGCCGCGCCTTCGAGGACGCGCCGATCGGGATGGCCGTCGCCGACCTCGAGGGCAACTACCTCGACGTCAACCAGGCGCTGTGCGCGATCACCGGCTACTCCGCGGACGCCCTCTGCGGGATGAACTTCTCGGCGATCACGCACCCCGAGGACCTGTCGAGCGACCTCACGGCGATCAAGGCGCTGCGTCGACGGCGACGTGCAGACGTCATCGGCCGAGAAGCGCTACATCCGAGCCGACGGCGGCGTCGTCTGGGTCACGCGGACCGCCACGGTCGTGCGCGACAGCGACGGCGTGCCACTGCACTTCCTCGACCAGGTGCAGGACGTCACCGAGCGCCGGCGCTTCGAGCACGAGCTGCGCCACCTCGCCGATCACGACCCGCTGACCGGTCTCTACAACCGCCGCCGCTTCGAGCAGGAGCTCGATCGCCAGGTGTCGGAGGTCGCGCGCTACGGCCCGCGCGGGGCGCTGCTCGTGCTGGACCTCGACCACTTCAAGTACGTCAACGACGCGCTGGGCCATCACGCCGGCGACGAGCTGATCCTGTCCGTGGCGGCGACCCTGCGCGGCCGGCTGCGCGAGTCGGACATCCTCGCGCGCCTCGGCGGCGACGAGTTCGCGGTGCTGCTGCCGAACGTCGACGAGGGCGGTGCGACGCGCGTCGCGGGGGACCTCGTGCGCGCGATCCGCGACGAGGCCGCGGTCGGCGGGTCCGATCGCCGGCGGCGCGTGACGACGAGCGTCGGCGTCGCGCCGATTCGCGCGGGCGACGTGACCGGCGAGGAGCTGCTGATCGCCGCCGACCTCGCGATGTACGACGCCAAGGAGGCCGGGCGCGATCGCTTCGCCGTCGTCACGCCCGACGCGGCGCGGCCCGACCGGGTGCGCGGCCGCGTGAGCTGGCTCGAGCGCATCCGCGGCGCGCTCGCCGACGACCGCTTCGTCCTGCACGCACAGCCGATCCGCGATCTGCGGACCGGCGAGATCGGCCACCACGAGCTGCTGCTGCGGATGCTCGGCGACGACGGCGAGCTCATCCCTCCCGGCGCGTTCCTGCCGCTGGCCGAGCGCTTCGGGCTCACGCCGGAGATCGACCGCTGGGTCACCGAGCGCGCCATCGAGCTGCTCGCCGACGACCCCGCCGGCACGCGGTCGCTCGAGGTCAACCTCTCCGGCCCATCGCTCAACGACACGACGCTGCTGCGGCTCGTCGAGGAGCGGCTGCGCAGCATGGAGGTGGATCCGCGCCGGCTCATCTTCGAGGTCACCGAGACGGCGGCGGTCGCCAACATCCCGCTCGCGCGCCGCTTCGCGGAGCGGCTCATGGCGCTCGGCTGCCGCTTCGCGCTCGACGACTTCGGCGCGGGGTTTGGGAGCTTCTACTACCTCAAGCACCTGCCGTTCGACTACCTGAAGATCGACGGCGAGTTCGTCGCCGGCTGCCTCGCCAACCGCACCGACCAGCTCGTCATCGAGGCCGTCGTACGCATCGCCCAGGGGCTGGGCAAGGAGACGATCGCGGAGTTCGTCGAGACGCCGGAGCTCGAGGCGTTCCTGCGCGACCAGGGGATCGACTACGCGCAGGGCTTTCACATCGGCCGCCCGGCCCCGATCGCCGAGCCGCGCGACCAGCGGGCTGCGGTCGCCTGACGCGCCCGGCCCACAACGACGACGGCCGCCCGGTTGGGCGGCCGTCGACATCGGTCCTAGGAGGGTTGAACCGAAGGGTCAGTCGGGGTCGCGATCGCCGATGCGCACGCGCTTGACGTCGACCGCGCCGTAGCGGGTGGCGACGCTCGCGCCCTCGGGCGCGCAGCGCTTGCGGGTCAGCGGGATGCGGCCGGTCACGTGGACCTTGTCGCCCACGGACGGGGTGTCGGTGCCCTGGTAGCCGTTCAGCCGGAGCCTGAAGGCGTCGCCCGCGGCGACGGTGTACGTCGCGCCCTTGACCTGCACGCCCTTCTTGACGGCGTCCTTGTCGACGATGTCGCCGGAGCGGCGGGCGTGCCTGTTCGCGTTGGTGAGCGTGAGCGTGACGGTCGCCTCGCTCGCCGTCGTCGCCGGGTCGTCGGGCGTCACGCTGACGAGCTTGCCCGCCACCATGTAGCCGACGCTGTGGGTCCTGGCGCAGCCCTTGGCGGGCTTCGCGGCGGGCTTGGCCTTGCCGGCAGGCTTCCCGGCGCCGGCGGGCTTGGCAGCCACCTCCGACGCCGGGAGGGCCAACAGCGCCCCTGCCGCGACCACCGTGGCAAGCGTCCGTGCGTGCTGCAGCGGCGTCCTGTGATTCCTCATGCGAGTCATGTGCGGATTGTTCCGCCGCGAAGGCGCCACGCACCATCGCTCTCACGCAAGCCTCACGAATCGAGTCCCGTCGTATTCTGGGCGCGTGTTCTCGAAGATCCTCATCGCCAACCGCGGCGAGATCGCGGTCCGGATCATCCGAGCATGCGACGAGCTCGGCATCGAGTCGGTGGCCGTCTACTCCGAGCTCGATCGCGAGGCGCCGCACGTGGCGCGGGCCACCGAGGCGCATCTGCTGGGCGGCGCGGCCCCGGCGGAGTCCTACCTCAACGTCGAGCGCATCCTCGAGGTGGCGCGCACGTCGGGGGCCGAGGCCATCCATCCCGGCTACGGCTTCCTCGCCGAGAACGCGCCGTTCGCCCGCGCGTGCGAGCAGGCGGGGATCGTGTTCATCGGGCCGCCCGCCGACGCCATCGACGCGATGGGCTCCAAGACGCGTGCCCGCGAGCTCATGCGTGATGCGGGCGTGCCGATCGTGCCGGGGACCGTCGAGCCGGTCGCCGATCTCGCCGCCGCGCGGAAGATCGTCGACGCCGACATCGGCTATCCCGTCGCGGTCAAGGCCGCGGGCGGCGGCGGCGGCAAGGGCTTTCGGGTCGCGCTCTCCGCAGACGAGCTCGAAGCGGCGTTCGAAGGCGCCGCGAGCGAGGGCGAGCGGTTCTTCTCCGACGCGACGGTCTACCTCGAGCGCTACCTGCCCGACCCGCGCCACGTCGAGGTCCAGATCCTCGCCGACGCGCACGGCGCGACGATCCACCTCGGCGAGCGCGACTGCTCGATCCAGCGCCGCCACCAGAAGCTCGTCGAGGAGTCCCCCGCGCCGTCGCGGGTCGTCGACGACGCGCTGCGCGAGCGGATCGGGACGATCGCCGTCGAGGCAGCCGAAGCGGTGGGCTATCGCGGGGCGGGAACCGTCGAGGGACTGCTGGCGTCGGACACCGGCGACTACTTCTTCCTCGAGATGAACACGCGGGTGCAGGTCGAGCACTGCGTCACGGAGATGACGACCGGGATCGACATCGTCAAGGAGGGCATCCGCGTCGCGGCCGGCGAACCGCTGTCGGTCTCGCAGGAGGAGGTGGTCTTGCGCGGACACGCGATCGAATGCCGGATCAACGCCGAGGACGCGTCGAAGACCTTCGCTCCGGCGCCGGGCACGATCGGGACATACGTCGAGCCGTCGGGGCCCGGCGTGCGGGTCGACTCGGGCGTCTGCGCCGGCTCCGTCGTCTCGCCGATGTACGACCCGATGGTCGCCAAGCTCGTCGTCTGGGACGCCGACCGCGAGCAGGCGACGGCACGCATGCTGCGCGCGCTCTCCGAGTTTCGGATCGACGGGCTCACGACCCTGATCCCGTTTCATCGAGCGCTGCTGGCAAGCGACCAGTGGGCGCGCGCCGAGACCTGTCGCGACCTGCTCGAGGACCGCGAGTGGCTCAAGGCGCTCGCATCCGAGCCGGCGGCCGCGGACCCGGACGGAGACGTCGTCGAGCAGACCTACACCGTCGAGGTGTCGGGCCGCCGGTTCGACGTCCGCGTCATCGGGGAGGCGGCGGGGACGAACGGCAGCGCGCCCGCCGGCGCAGCGAAGCCCACTCGCGCGACGCCCCGCAAGCGCGAGGGCAAGCGCGCCAAGCCCGGCAGCGACACGCTGACCTCGCCGATGCAGGGCAACATCTGGAAGCTCGTGGTGCAGCAGGGCCAGACGGTCGCCGAGGGCGATCTCGTCGCGATCATCGAGGCCATGAAGATGGAGAACGAGATCACCGCACACAAGGCGGGCGTCGTCGCGGAGCTGCGCGTCGCGGTCGGCGACTCCGTGCGCAGCGGCGACGCGCTCGCCGTCATCGAGGACGCGCCATGAGCGCGCGCGCCTGGGTCGCCCAGACCGACGAGGCCGAGGCCGTCGCCGGCCTGCTCGTCGAGTTCCGCGACCACATGGAGCACGACTGGCCGTCGGCGAACGCGTTTCTCGCCTCGGTCGAGCGGCTCTTCGAGGATCCCGACGCGGAGTACCTGCTCGCGACGCCCGACGACGACTCGCCGCCGGCCGGCGTCCTGCAGCTGCGCTTTCGCCTCAGCGTCTGGACGGCCGCGCCCGACGCGTGGATCGAGGACGTGTTCGTTCGCGCGGACGCCCGCCGCAGCGGCGTCGGCGACGCGCTGCTGACGCTCGCGATCGAGACCGCGGCCAAGCGCGGAGCCAAGCGCGTCGAGCTCGACACGAAGGAGGACAACACGGCCGCGCTCGCGCTGTACGAGCGCCACGGGTTCACGACGAGCTCGAAGGGCGGCACGAGCCGCGACCTCTTCCTCGGGCGCCCGATCGAGTAGACCGGCGCGAGAACCCGGCTCAAGGTTCTCGTGCAACCGACCGACATGAGCGTAGGGATGCGGATAACTACTGACCTCTTGCGGTGGGGGAGTACGCGGTCGCGCCGCCATTGCGTCGCCGGCGCCGCGGCGCTCGCGCTCGCGCTCGCCAACGGCGGCGCTGCGATCACGCACGCCGCAACGCCGAAGCCACCCCCGGTCGACCCGTGCACCACCGTCGTGAGCAACAAGCACGTCGCCGCGATCGCAACTCGGCCCGGCGCGATCGACCTCGTCTTCCACGACTCCAAGGGCGCCCGCGTCGTCTTCTACGAGTGCGTCGGAGATCGCGCCAAGCGCCTCGGCGCCCGGCGCGCCCCCGACGCCCAGGCTCCCGTGTACCTCAACGACGCGTCGACGTGGTCGTGCGACCGCCGCACGCGACGGTTCGCCGGCATCGCGACGCTGCCGGACGGCACCCTCGCCCTCGGCGTCTACAGCGTGCACACGCCCTCCTGCGCGACGCGCTTCGAGCTGCGCGCCCCCAGCCGGATGAAGCCCGGCGCGAAGGCCAGCGTCCGCGTCGCCGACCGCTGGGGCATCGGCGGCGTCGAGCCCGAGCTCTGCATCGGTCCCGTGGGCGGCCCGTCGCGCTGCAAGACGCTCGCGTTCCCGAAGGCGGTCACGCTCGCGAGCCGGCGCTTCCAGGCGACCGAGCGCGGGCGCTGGCGCGTCGAGCTGCGCGTCGCCGGCAAGCGCCTGCGCACGGCGGTCGTCGTGGGCGAGGGCGGCGCCGAGCAGAAGCCGCTGCCGATCGTGTTCGCCGGGGGCGACTCGACGATGCAGGGCATCGACACCTTCCTCGCCGACGAGCTCGCGGGCCTGGCGTACGTCCGCAGCGACGTGCGGCCCGGCACCGGGATCAGCCGCGGGGTCTACTGGCCGTGGCATGCGAAGTCGCAGACCAAGCGGCTGCGCCAGCGCGTGACGGTGATGTCGATCGGAGCGGCGTCCGACGGCCTGCCGATCCCGACGGCGTTCGGCGTGCTGCAGCAGTGCTGCGGCGAGCCGTGGATCGCCCAGTACGCAAACCGCGCGCGCGACATGATGCAGACCTTCCTGCGCGAGGGTCGCGGGCGCGTCGTCTGGCTCACGCCACCCGAGCCGCGCTGGTCGGCGCGCGCGGAGATCACGCACGCCGTCAACGTCGCGGTCGAGCGTGCCGCGGCCGGCCTGAAGGGCGTCAAGGTCATCCGCATCGACCTCATGTTCTCGCCCAACGGCTACCAGGACGTCATGACGTACCGCGGCCGCCAGGTGCGCGTCCGCGAGTCCGACGGCGTGCACCTCAGCGTCGCCGGCACGGCGATCGCCGCCAAGGCCGTCGTCCGGGCGATCGGCGAGTTGCGCTAGACGCTCAGGCGGCGAACGCGACGCGATCGCGTCCGCCCTGCTTGGCCTCGTACAGCGCCTCGTCGGCGCGGCACAGGACGCTGTCGGCGCTCTCCTCGCCGTCCCACTGCGCGATGCCGACCGACGCCGTCCAGCCGTCGAGCGCCGAGCCGCGCAGGCGCTCCGCGATCACGCGCGCCGAGGCGGCGTCGCAGTGCGCGAGCACGACGGCGAACTCCTCGCCGCCGTAGCGCGCGAGGAGGTCACCGGGTCGCAGCTGTGAGCGCCACGCGAGCGCGGCGCTGCGCAGCAGTTCGTCTCCGGCGGGGTGGCCGTGGAGGTCGTTGTAGGCCTTGAAGTGATCGATGTCGATCAGCGCGACGCAGACCGGCTGCTCGCCCGGCGTCAGCGACTCGGCGAGCGCCCGATCCCACTGGCGGCGGTTGGGCAGGCCCGTCAGCGCGTCGGTCTCCGAGAGCTCGCGCAGCCCGGCTTCGACGAGCGCGCGCTCGCGCAGCGCGCCGGCGAGGCGCGCGTTGTCGAGCGTGGCGCGCGCGCACCGGTCCGCGACGCGGACGTTCTGCAGCGCGACCGCCGTGCTGTCGGCGAGTGCCCGCGCGAGGCCGACCTCCTGATCGGTCGCGGCGTGGAGCTCGGCCCAGTAGATCCCGATGGCGCCGACCGGGTCCAGCGTGCGGATCGGGACCATGACGAGGCTGCGCACGAACGTCGGCCGGTAGGCGTCGTGCGGGATGCGCGCGTCGGCGTAGATGTCCTCGATGACCGCCGGCTTGCGGTTGAGCATCGCCCAGCCGCTGATGCACGCCTGAAGGGGGAACCGCTTGCCCTTCCACAGCGGCTCGATCGCCTCCTCGTCCGCGTAGAAGCACTCGCCCTCGTCGCGCAGGACGAACGTCGCCCCGTCGGCTCCCGTGAGGCGCCGCGCCGCGCTGCGCACGACCTCCTGGACGTCCTGCATCCCCTCGGCCAGCGACAGCCGCTGCACGGCGTCGACGAGCGCGCTCAGCGCCTCCGCGGCCGTGGGGGCCGGGATCGCTGGTGCCGTTGGGCTCGCGGCAGCGTGCGACAAGGTGGCCCGGTCATCGGCCCTCCCGGAGCGATCTTGAGGCACTGATCGCGCCCTGGCGCGCAGCCGTACCCAGTGCCGATCGCGCACGGCCGGCGACAGCCGCTCGTCTCCACGACACGGAGGCCTCGTGACCGCCAAGCCGCCAGGGAAGGTCCGCCCCAACCGCCCGTGGGCGCCGGACGCCCGCGCGCTGGACATCGTCGGCGACAACCCGCTGGGGCCGGAACCTCGTCTGACCCGGCCGCGCGAGCGCAGGTGCGGCCCCGCCCGACCGTCTACGGAAGGCGGCCGTTGAGGCCCAGCGACGCCGCCATCGCGGCCGCGAGCAGCAGCAGCGCGGCGCCGGCGAAGAGGACCGTGATCTCGCGCTGCTCGGGCTCGGTGCCGAGCTGCGAGCCGAGGCGCTCGTAGACGTCGCCGAGCTGGTCGGCGTCCTCGGCCTGGAAGGCCGTGCCTCCCGACAGCGATGCGATCCGCCGCAGCGCCTCGGGATCGGGCGGGACGCGTACCGGGCCGCCGCGGTCGAGGATCACGCCGTCCGGCGTGCCGAGCGCCACCGTGAAGATCGGGACGCGCAGGCGGCGCGCCGCCGTGGCCACCTCGTACGCGAGCGTCCCGTCCGTCGCCTTGCCGTCAGACAGCAGGAGGATCGCGGCCGGCGGGCGCGAGGTCGACGCGTCGGCGGGCAGCTGGAGCGAGTCCAGCGCGGCTTGCAGCCCACCACCGGTGGCCGTGCCGCCGATCGTCTGCAGCGTCGACAGCGCGTTCGAGACGAGCTTGTGCTCGCTGGTGGGCGTCTGCAGGATCTGCGGCGCATCGGAGAACGCGACGAGGCCGACGCGCATCGCGTTCGGGACCTGCTCGACGAAGCTCAGCGCGGCGCGGCGCGCCGCCTCCAGGCGCGACGGGCTGACGTCCGTGGCGGACATCGAGCGCGACACGTCGGTGACGAGCACGACCGACGCGCGCTCGATCGGCACCGCGACCGTGCGCTCCGGACGGGCGAGCGACAAGGTGAGCGCTGCGAGCGCGAGGGCGAGCAGGGCGAAGGGCAGGTGGCGGCGCCAGCGCGGCTCCTCGCTCGCGACCGCGGCGAGGACCGACAGCGCCGTGTAGCGCACCGGATAGCGCCGTCGGCGGCGCTGCGCCGCGACGTGCGCGAGCACGGCAAGCGGCACGATCGCTAGCGCGAGCAGCGCGAGGGGCGAGGCGAAGCTCATCCGCGGGCCTCCGCACCGCGCGGCGCCGCGCTGCCGGAAGCCGTCGATCGGGCGAGGCGAGCGCTCACCTCAGCGCCCTTCCCAGCGCGCGCAGCCAGTCGCCGCTCGTCGACAGCACGATGTGGTCGGCGCCGGCGCGCCGCATGGCCGTGGCGACGCCCGCGCGCTCCTCCGCCGCGGCCGTGGCGAAGCGCTCGCGCAGCGTCGCGCGCGACGTGTCGACCTCGATGAGCCCGCCCGTCTCGGGGTCGACGAGCGCGAGCCGGCCGACCGGCTCAAGGCGCTCCTCACGGGGATCGCGGATCTCGACGGCGAACACGTGGTGGCGCGCCGCGATCGCACGCAGCGCGCGCTGCCAGTCCAGCTCGCCGCGGAAGTCCGACACGACGACGACGAGGCCCGGCTGGCGCGCGAGCCGTCCGACGCGGTGGAGGACCGGCGCGATGCCGCGGTCGGCGGCGCCATCCACCGACACGCCCTGCTCGAGCAGCTTGCGCAGCCCGAGCTTCGCGTGCGGGCCGCCGCGCGGCGGCAGCATCCGCTCGACGCCGGCCGTGAAGACCGCGAGCCGGCCGCCGTGGCGCGTCGCCGCACGGGCGACGACCTGCGCGACGCCCTCGGCGACGTCGGACTTCAGGCGGTCGGCGGTGCCGAACGCCATCGAGGCCGACACGTCGAGCACGAGCCACGTCGTGAGGATCCGCTCGGGGATCTGCAGGCGGACGTGGGCGACCCCGGTCCGCGCGCTCGCGGCCGGGTCGATCTGACGGACGTCGTCGCCGAGCTGGTAGGGCCGCAGCTGTGCGAGCTCGGTGCCCGAGCCCACGCCCGGCGCGAGCCGGTCGCCCGGAAGCGTGCCGGCGCCGCGCCGCGCGAGCGACAGCGCGAGCGCGTCGACGAGCGGACCGGGGATCGGACCCGGCCCCTGGCGCGCGGGCGGCACGTGCAGCACGGACTCCATGGCGCTAGGCGGCGTCGTGCTCCATCGGCAGCGGCGTCGCGCGGCCGTCGGCGAGGGCGCCGAGGATGCGGACGAGGATGTCGTCGGTCGTGACGCCGTCCGACAGCGCGTCGTAGGACAGCACGATGCGATGGCGCAGAACGTCGGCGGCGAGGTCGCGGACGTCGTCGCACAGCGCGTGGCGCCGGCCGCGCAGCAGCGCGAGCGCGCGCGCCGCCTGGACCATCCCGATCGCGCCGCGCGGGCTGGACCCGTACTGGATGAGATGGCGCAGGTCGCCGAGGCCGTAGCGCTCGGGGTTGCGCGTGCCGTCGACGAGCTGGACCGCGTACGCGACGACCTCGCGGTCGACGAAGATCTCCTCCACCGCGCGCTGGAAGCGCGAGAGCTCGGCCATCGACAGGCGGACCTGCGGATCCTCGGGCGGGCGCAGCGAGCGCCCGACGATCGAGGCCTCCTCGCCGAGCGTCGGGTAGTCGACGATGACCTTGAAGAGGAAGCGGTCGATCTGCGCCTCGGGGAGCGGGTAGGTGCCCTCGGACTCGATCGGGTTCTGCGTCGCCATGACGAGGAACGGGTCGGGGACGCGGAAGCTCTCGGTGCCGATCGTGACCTGGTGCTCCTGCATGACCTCGAGCAGCGCCGACTGGACCTTCGCCGGCGCACGGTTGATCTCGTCGGCGAGCAGGAAGTTGCCGAACACCGGTCCGAGCTCGACGTCGAAGCGCCCGGAGTCCGGACGGTAGATGCGCGTGCCGACGAGGTCGGCGGGGACGAGGTCCGGCGTGAACTGGATGCGCCGGAACGTGCCGCCCATGACGTCGGCGAGCGTGCGGACGGTCAGCGTCTTCGCGAGGCCGGGCACGCCCTCGAGCAGCACGTGGCCGCCCGCGAGCAGCGCGACGAGCAGCCGCTCGAGCATCGCGTCCTGCCCGACGATGACGCGCTTGATCTCGTACAGCGCCTCCTCGAGCGCCTGACGCGGCGTGCGACGGTCGTCCTCGTCAGGTGGGTGGGGGTGCATGGTGCTCATCGGAGGGCGGTCCTTTCGAATGGGTGAGGATCAGACAAGGCGGCGAAACCAGAGCAGGGACATGAGCGCGCCGGCGGCCATGAGCACGAGCGCGCCGCCGCTGAAGGCCGCGGTGAGCTCGCGCTCCTCGTCGCGGTAGCCGATGCGCGAGCCGAGGCGCTCGTAGACGGTGCTGAGCTCGGCGACGTCGTCGGCGGTGAACGCGCGTCCGCCGGAGATCGAGGCGACGTCGCGCATCTCGGCGGGGTCGGGCGGGACGGGGCGCGTCTCGGTGCTGCCGTCGGCCTTCTGGACGGTGATCGTGCCGGCGGCGGTGCCGAGCGTCACGGTGTAGATCGGGATCTTCAGCTCCTTGGCGCGCTGCGCGAGCGACTGCGGCGTGCGCCCGCGCGTCGACTTGCCGTCGGAGAGCAGCACGATCGCCGACGGGACGCGCTCGCCGAAGTCGTCGACCTGCGACTCGAGCGACGGTCGATCGAGACGGCGAGCGCCTCGCCCGTCGCCGTCCCGCCGCTGGGCTTCAGCGTCGCGATCGCGTCGCGCAGCGGCGTGCGGTCGACGGTCGGCGCCGAGACGAGCTTCGCGCCGACTGGTTGAACGAGACGAGCCCGACGCGGACGGTGTCGGGCACCTGGTCGAGGAAGCGGTCGGCCGCGGCGCGGGCGGCCTGCAGCCGCGTCGGCGCGACGTCGGTCGCCTGCATCGAGCCCGAGTAGTCCGTCGTCAGCATGATCGACGCGCGCTCGACGGGCACCGCGACGGTCCGCTGCGGCTTGGCGAGCGCGACGAGCAGCACGACGAGCGCGAGCCCGTAGACGCCGAGCGGCACGTGGCGGCGCCAGCCCGGGGTCGCGGCGACGACCGACGCGCGCACGGCGGGCGAGGCGAACGAGTCGGCGGCGAGGCGGCGCACGTGCTCGTAGCGCACGTACGCGGCGAGCGCGAGCGGCACGAGCGCGAGGGCGACGAGGAAGACCGGCTGCGCGAAGGACATGGCGTCAGGGCGATGCCCGACTGGCGGTCGAGCTCGCGCTCTCGGGACGCGTCCCGAGCGTCACGTTCAGCGTCGTGCGGGCGCCTCCGCGCTCGACCTCGACCTCGACCCGCTCGCCCGGCTTGCGGTTGAGGATCGCGAGGCTGACGTCGTCGGACGCCGTGACCGTCTGGCCCGCGACGCCGACGATGATGTCGCCCCGCCCGCACGCCGCCGGCCGTCGGCCGGAGCGCCGGGGGTGACCTCGACGACGAGCGCGCCGGGTCCCGTCGGGCTCTCGCCGGTCTTCACGCCGAGGTACGCGCGCTCGATCGTCGCGGCCGCGCTCCAGCCGCGGCACGACCTGGCGCATCGTGTTCGACGGCACGGCGAAGCCGACGCCGACGCTGCCGCCGCCGCCCGCCGTGAGGATCGCGGTGTTGACGCCGATGACGCGGCCGAGCGAGTCGAGCAGCGGCCCGCCGGAGTTGCCGGGGTTGATCGCCGCGTCGGTCTGGATGACCTTCTCGATCGAGAACTGGTTCTGCGCGTCGATCGAGCGCCCGAGGCCGGAGACGATCCCCGCCGACGCGGACGCCGAGCGGTTGATCCCGAGCGGGTAGCCGATCGCGAGCGTCTGGTCGCCGACGCGGACCTTGTCGGAGTCCGCCAGCGGCAGCGGGCGCAGGTTCGAGGCCGCCGACGAGTCGACGCGCAGCACGGCGAGGTCGGAGGACAGGTCGGTCCCGACGAGCTCGGCGTCGACGTAGCCGGCCTTGTCGCTCGAGGCGCACCTGCACCTCCTGCGCGTCCTTGACGACGTGGGCGTTCGTGACGATGACGCCGCCCTTGTCGATGACGAACCCCGTGCCGCTGCCGCCGCTCGTCAGCCCGCGGACGCGGACGGGGACGACGCTGTTCTTCGCGCTCGCGTAGATCGCGCGGATCGAGCGGCTGCGCTGGTCGGCGGGCGCCGCGCCGGGGACGACCGGGAGCGCCGCGGGCGGCGACGAGTCGTCTCGCCGCCGAGCAGGCCCGCCCCGAGGACGCCGGCACCGACGAGCATCGCCGCGACGACCGTGCCCACGAGGACGCCCAGCACGCGACGGCGGCGGTGGACCACTCGCCGGTCGCCGTCGTCGCCGGGGTCGGTCGGCGGCTGGTAGCCGTTCTGGCGCGGGGGCGGGGCGGGCGGGCGCGCGGCCCGCTTCGGCGCAAGCCAGGGCGTGTGCTCCTCGGTCTCGCGAGGGTCGGTCCAGAGGCGGCCGAGCCCGGGCCTGCGTCCGGGCGAAGGGTCGTTGGTCATGCGATCACGGTAGGTCGGATTCGTCAATGATCCTTAAGTTGGCAGCGGTCTTGCGTAAGACCGGCATAAGAGTGTCGGCCAGCCGGTCCAGTTGCGCGAGCCGGCAGGCGCCACGCTGGCCGGACCGCTCACACCCGCTCGCGGTTGGTGGCGTGGATCGCCCGCTGCGCCGGCGAGCGGCGGGCGATCGGCAGCTCGCGCGTCGGGGAGCGCCTCGAGATAGGCGACGTCCTCGCGCAGGATCGCGGCGGCGCGGACGGCGTCGAGGACCTCGCCGTGGCCCGGCACGACGTACTCGGCCTGCTCGACGAGCGGCTGCAGGCGGCGGAGCGTCGCGAGGTACGCGTCGCGCGAGCCGCCTTCGGAGATCCACGGGATCTCGACCGGGGACAGGTAGTCGCCGCAGACGAGCGTGCCCGCCCAGCCGATCCACGCCGCCATGCCGTCGGCCGTGTGGCCGTCGGCGGGGTGCAGCTCGATCTCCTCGTCGCCGATCGCGCAGTGGCCGGGCACCGGCAGCGCCTGCACCTGGCCGAGCGACAGCGGCGCGTCCCGTTGCAGGTACCACTCGTCGTCGAACGCGCGCAGCTCCCGCGCCGCGGCGCCCGGCTCGGCGGCGAGGCGCGCGGCGCTCGTCTCGGCGAGCCCGAGCGCGGCCTGGCCGCCGAACGCGATCCGCCCGAGCAGGTGGTCCCAGTCGGCGTGCGTCGCGAGCAGGCCGGTGAACGGAAAGCCCGCCTGCTCGAGCACCGCCGGCAGGACGTCCAGCTCGTCCGGCAGCACCGGGGAGTCGATGACGAAGCACTCCTCGCCGCTGCGCACGATCGTGCACGTCGTCTGCCAGACGCGGCTCGTCGCGACGAGCACGTCGCGGTGCAGGCCGACGACGCGCATCCGCCCGCCCGCCGATGCCTAGAGTCCGAGCAGCTTGACCGCTTCGAGGAGGTTCTTGACCTCGGCGGTCGGCTTCTTCTGGCCCGGCTCGAGCGACTCCTTGTGGCGGTTGACCCAGATCACCGGGATCTTGTTCTTCACCGCGGGCTCGACGTCGTGGTAGTAGCTCGCCGAGATGTGCACCCAGCCCTTCTTCGTGCCCATCCGCCGCGCGCACTCGGTGAAGTGCGCCATGTCCGGCTTGTAGGAGCGCACCTGCTGCGCGGTGACGACGAGGTCGAAGTCGTGCGGGATGTGGCGCCGCGTCTGGCCCAGGAGCTTGTCGTCGATGTTCGAGATGAGCCCCGACTGGAACTTGCCGACGACCTTCTTGAGCTGCGCGTTGGTCTCCTTGAACGCCGGCCAGCGCTGCACGCTGTCGGGCAGGAAGCCGGAGCGCGAGGGTTCGAGCGGCCAGTCGACGCGCTTGGAGATCTCGACGGCGGTGCGCCGGAGGACCTCCGCGTAGAGCTCGTAGGAGCCGCCCTCGATCTCGCGCTCGATCTCGTGGAAGTTGCGGATCAGCTCGTCGCGGTCGATCGTGAAGCCGTCGCGGGCGGCTTCCGTAGCGAAGGCATCGACGATGCCCTGTTCCCAATCGATGAGCGTGCCATAGACATCGAAGGTGACGAGATTGATCTGCTTCGGTAGCGCCATTGCGGCGCCATGATAGGAGTTCGGCTCTGAGGGCGGCCTCGACGACCGGCCGCAGTCGCGTCGCCACGGGCCGGTGGACTATTGTCAGGCCGCCGATGGACCTCCTCGAGTACCAGGGCAAGCAGCTCTTCGAGCGCCACGGCATGCCGACGCTGGCCGGCCGGGCCGCTTCCGCGGTCGACGAAGCGGTGACGATCGCCGAGGAGATCGGCTACCCGTGCGCCGTCAAGGCGCAGGTGAAGATCGGTGGGCGCGGCAAGGCCGGCGGGATCAAGATCGCGGCCGACGCCGACGAGGCGCGGGCGCATGCCGACGGCGATCCTCGGAATGGACATCCGCGGCCTCACGGTCCACGAGGTGCTCATCCAGCGCGGGGCGCAGATCGCGGAGGAGTACTACGCCGCGGTCGTCTTCGACCGCTCGGCGAAGAAGCCGCTCGTCATGCTCTCGACGCGCGGCGGGATGGACATCGAGGCGGTCGCCGACGAGACGCCCGAGGCGATCGCGACGCTGCACGTCGATCCGCTCGTCGGCTTTCAGCCCTTCCACGGGCGGCGGCTGGCCTACGAGGCCGGGGTCGCCGGCGACGTCGTGCGCGGGGTCGCGAAGCTGCTCGAGCAGATGTACGCGGCGTTCCGCGGCGAGGAGGCGACCCTCATCGAGGTCAATCCCATCGCGATCACGGCCGCCCGCGAGGTCATCGCGCTCGACGCGAAGGTCACGCTCGACGACAACGCGCTCTACCGCCACCCGCTCAACGCGTCGCTCACCGATCCGAGCGCCGTGGACGAGCAGGAGGCGATGGCCGCCGAGCGCGGGCTGACGTACGTCAAGCTCGACGGCGACATCGGGATCTTCGGCAACGGGGCGGGGCTCGTCATGAGCACGCTCGACGTCGTCGCGCAGGCCGGTGGCTCGCCCGCGAACTTCCTCGACGCGGGCGGCGGGGCGAAGGCCGATTCGATCGCGGCGGCGGTCGAGGTCATCCTGTCCGACACGAAGGTGCGGGCGGTGCTGTTCAACGTCTTCGGCGGGATCACGCGCTGCGACGAGGTCGCGCGCGGGATCATCGCGGCGACGCGGCTGCTGTCGCCGACGGTCCCGTTCGTCGTGCGCTTGGACGGGACGAACGACGTCGAGGCGCGCGCGCTGCTCGCCGAGGCGGCGCTGCCGGGCGTGTTCGCCGAGGCGACGATGGACAGCGCGGCGGCGCGAGTCGTAAAGCTGGCCGCCGAGGGTCCGAGCGCATGAGCATCCTCGTCGGCAGCGACACACGGCTGTGCGTCTCGGGCATCACCGGCGGCGAGGGCTCGTTTCACACGCTCAACAACCGCCGCTACGGGACGAACGTCGTCTCGGGCGTGACCCCCGGCAAGGGCGGCCAGGAGCTCGAGGGAATCCCCGTCTTCAACACGTTTCGCGAGGCCGTCTCGGACCGGATGCGAACACCGCGATGGTGTTCGTCCCGGCGCGCTTCGCCGCCGACTCGATCCTCGAGGCGGCCGACGCGGGGATCGCGACGATCATCGCGATCACCGAGGGCATCCCCGCGCACGACGAGCTGCTCGTCTACAACGCGCTGCGCTCGATGTCCGGCGTGCGCCTGATCGGGCCCAACTGCCCCGGCGTGCTGTCGCCGGGCGAGGCGAACGTCGGGATCATCCCGGCGCAGTTCTTCAAGCAGGGCAACGTGGGCGTGGTCTCGCGGTCGGGCACGCTGACCTACCAGATCGGCAACGAGCTGGCCCAGCGCGGCTTCGGCAACTCGACGATCGTCGGCATCGGCGGCGACCCGGTGCCGGGCTCGAGCTTCGTCGACGTCATCGCGCTCTTCGAAGCCGACCCGCAGACGGAGCTCATCGTCATGAGCGGCGAGATCGGAGGGTCGGCGGAGGAGGAGGCGGCGGCGTACATCGCCGCGAACGTGTCCAAGCCCGTGGTGGGCTACATCGCGGGCGTCAGCGCCCCGCCCGGCAAGACGATGGGCCACGCGGGCGCGATCGTGTCGGGCTCGAGCGGCGGTGCCCTGGCGAAGATCGCCGCCCTGGAAGCGGTAGGCGTGCGCGTCGGACGGACGCCGACGCAGGTCGCCGCGATCGCGGTCGAAGTGCTCGGCGGCTGAGGTCAGACGACGTTGGAGGGTGAGCACGGACGTTCCAGAGCTCCCCCACGATGTGCCGTTCCAGCAGCCGTCCGACCTTCTCGCGCTGCCGCGCATACTCAAGATTGGCCGCAGCATGTTCGACATCATCACGCCACGGCCGCGTCATCGGCAGCCACCGCCGCGGCAACCACGGCAATGCTGATGCCTCCAGCGGCGCGCGGCTCGCATACGACGTCGCATCGGTCAGGTCGGCCTCCAGATGGCTGATCGACCACAGCTCGATGGAGCGCATCGACTGCACGCCGGTACACGCACACCTCGCGACGGCGAGTGGTTTCGCTTTCATCGCGACCTCCGATTCGGCACGGCTGCGCCGACGACGATCACTCGGTGGCAGCCTTCGTACTGGTCGATCGGGAAGCAATCGATGAATGCGGCCGCGCCGGCCTCTTGATGACGGGCTGCCCGTGGCACTGCCCTCGGGCGGTCTGTACGGCTCGCACAACGTGGCCGACCCCTTCGTCAGGCGCCATGACCACTCGGAGGGACACCCCGAGCCGTTTGACATGTACCGCTTGTTTGCCGGCGACGGCTGGATGTCCGGCGTCGGCGCGGCGATGGCTCGATGCGCTCGGCCTGATTCACAATCGTTCAAGCCGTCGGCCCTATCTGTTCGAGCGCTCAGTGGACAGCGCCGAAGATCTCGCCGACGGCGAGCTCGAAGCCCGGCAGCAGTGGCGAGGTCAACGGGTCGCCGATCGTCCGCTCGGCAGCGACATCGAACCGTGGGGCATGTGGAGTGGAACGCCGGTAGATGAACACGACCTGCGTCGTCGTATCCACGAGCCACAGCTCGACGGCCCCGTGTTGCTCATAATTGGGTTTCTTCACGTTGACGTCCCGGCGCCACGAAGACGGCGAGCGCACCTCCACCGCAAGGTCCGGCATGGGATACGGCGGCGTGTCGTCGTGGGTCGGGGCGCGACCCTCGCGGTACCACACGACATCCGGCCCGTACACGTTGCGTTCGTCCAGCCGGACATCGACGGGGACTCCCACCGCGCCTCGACCTGGCGCCTCCCGAATCCACAATTCGAGCGCGACGATGATCGTCTTCTGCGCGTGGCCGTGCTTCCACGTCGGCTCGTTCATGACGACCTCACCGTCGATGAGCTGCCATCGTCGGCCGCGCCAGTCCTCCGGCAGCGCCAGGAACTCGTCCGCTGTCATCTGCGTTGTAGCCGCCACGCCCTTCATCGTAGGTCTCCTTCGGTTCGTGGTCCATACCTCCAATAGGCGCCGACGCTGGAAGTTCGCCCCCCGAGGGGGGCGAGAATCGGCGGCTCGCGCCTATGGTGAGTAGATGCCTTCGACGACCGACATCGCGACCCGCGCCGGGGAGCTGCTGCGCGAGCTGGCCGGACCCGCGGCCGACTTCCGCGAGCACCAGCTCGAGGCGATCGCCGACCTCGTCGAGGACCGCGCGCGGGTGCTGTGCGTCCAGCGCACCGGGTGGGGCAAGTCGGCCGTGTACTTCATCGCGACGGCGCTCGTGCGTGAGCGCGGCGCGGGGCCGACGCTCATCGTCTCGCCGCTGCTCGCGCTCATGCGCAACCAGATCGCGGCGGCGCAACGGATCGGGATCCGCGCGCACACCGTCAACTCGACCAACCGCGACGCCTGGCACGAGATCTCCGGGCTGCTCGACGCAGACGCCGTCGACCTGCTGCTCATCAGCCCCGAGCGGCTGAACAACCCGCAGTTCCGATCGAGCATGCTGCCCGCGTTCGCCGAGCGCGTCGGCTTGCTGGTCGTCGACGAGGCGCACTGCATCTCCGACTGGGGCCACGACTTTCGCCCCGACTACCGGCGCATCGCCGAGATGCTCGAGCGCCTCCCGGCCGGCGTCGGCGTCCTCTGCACGACCGCGACCGCCAACGACCGCGTCGTGGCCGACGTCGAGGAGCAACTGCGCACCGGGCACGCCGGCGCGCAGCTACGCGCCTACCGCGGCCCGCTCGGCCGGTCGAGCCTGCGGTTGGAGGTCGTCGAGCTGCCCGGCCAGGCCGAGCGGCTCGCGTGGCTGGCGACGCACCTCGAATCGCTGCCGGGCTCCGGGATCGTCTACACGCTCACCAAGCGCGACGCCGAGCAGGTCGCGGTGTGGCTGTGCGGGCAGGGGATCGCCGCCGAGGCGTACACCGGCGAGAGCGAGACCGAGCGGCGGATCGGCGTCGAGGACCGGCTGCTCGCAAACGACCTGAAGTGCGTCGTCGCGACGAGCGCGCTCGGCATGGGCTACGACAAGCCCGACCTCGGCTTCGTCGTCCACTACCAGGCGCCGGGCTCGGTCATCGCCTACTACCAGCAGGTCGGTCGCGCCGGCCGCGCGATCGAGCGCGCCGAGGTCGTCCTGCTGCGCGGCCGCGAGGACCGCCGGATCCAGGACTTCTTCATCGAGCAGGCGTTCCCGCGCCGCGAGGTCGTCGACACGATCCTCGCGCACCTGGACTTCGTCGGCGACGAGGGCGCGACGACCGCCGAGCTGACGGCGCAGGTCAACCTCGGCCGCGGCCGGATCGAGGCGATGCTCAAGGTGCTCGACGTCGAGGGCGCGGTGTCGCGCAGCGGTTCGCGCTGGGTTCGCGCGCACGGCTCGGACTGGGCCTACGACGCGGAGCGCTACGCGAAGGTCACCGAGCTGCGCCGCCGCGAGCAGGCGACGATGGCGACCTTCGGCGCCGACGGGCGCTGCCTCATGCGAGCGCTGCAGGAGGAGCTCGACGACCCCGATCCGCAGGACTGCGGGCGCTGCTCGGTGTGCGCTGGCCCGCGCTTCGACGCGCCACCGGCCGGCGAGCTCGTCCGCGCCGCGCTCGAGCACCTGCGCTCGCGGCCGCTGACGCTCGACCCGAAGAAGATGTCGCCAGACGAGGAGGGGCGGATGCGCAAGATCAGCGCGGACGTGCAGGTCGAGGAGGGTCGCGCCCTCGCGCGGATCGGCGATGGCGGCTGGGACCCGGTCGTGCAGTCCGGGCGCCGCGCGGGCGGCTTCGACGACGAGCTCGTCCGGGCCGCGGCGGCGCTCGTCCGCGACTGGGCGCCGCCGGTGACGTGGGTCGCGGCCGTGCCGTCGAGCCGCACCGGCGAGCTCGTGCCCGGCTTCGCGCAGCGGCTCGCGGAGGCGCTCGGCCTCGACTACCGGCCCGTGCTCGGCCGCGCCGCCGACCGCCCGTCACAGCGCGAGATGGCCAACAGCGTCCAGCAGGTCGGCAACGTGCGCGGCGCGTTCGCCGTCACGGCCGACCCGCCCACGGGCGGCTGCCTGCTCGTCGACGACCTGCGCTTCAGCGGCTGGACGCAGGCGATGACCGGCGGCCAGCTGCGTAGGCGCGGGTCCGGCCCGGTCTTCCCGCTCGTCCTGGCGACCGCGTTCTGACGGAGCGTCAGCGAGCGGCCGGGCAGAACGGCGTCGAGCAGACGCCGCAGACGATGACGCCGTCGGCGAGCATGCCGGGTGCCACGCGCACCTCGCGCGAGCACTCGCACGTCGCGAGGACGAGGGAGGTCGTCGCGGGGCGTCCGCCCGGATCCGCGTGCGGGGCGTAGAGGGCCCCGGCGCGCTTGGCGCGCTGGTGCTCGCGGATCGCCCATTGCAGGTTGCGCAGCGCCGCACGATTGTCGTGAGTCGTGCTGTGTGTGTCATGTCGGTGTGAGTTCATGTGGTGACTCGATTCGCGCCGACCCTGGCCGGCGGTGAACGCCGTGATCGGCCTTCCGGATGCACGCTGAAGAGAAACGGACGTTCGTTCGTTTCAGGTCGGTTGACCGCGGGCGCTGCAGGTAGGTTGGGCCAGCGATGAACCCCGCGATCGCCACGGCGCTGACGGCTCCGCTGCTGGCCGTCCTGCTGGCCGTCGCGCCCGCGCACGCCGCGCTCGCGCAGCCCGGCTGCCCGCGGGCCGGGATCCAGAGGGTGGGATCGCCGCTTGGCGACACGCTCATCGGCAGCCCGCTCGGCAGCGACGTGCTCTTCGGCCTGGCCGGCAACGACCTCCTGGCCGGCGAGGCGGGCCGCGACTGCCTCTACGGCGGCGACGGCGACGACCGGCTCGTGGGCGGCCGCGGGCTCGACCGCCTCTTCGGCGGACCCGGCGCCGACCAGCTCTTCGGCGAGGACGCGACGGGAGACATGCTCGGAGGTGGCGCTGCACACGAAGGCCATGGCGGGGAGCGGCTCTACGGCGATGCCGGCAAGGATCGCCTCGTCGACCTGCGCGGCAGCGCGCTGCTCTCGGGCGGGCCGGGCAACGACTTGATCGACGCGCGCGACGCCGCCCACCGCGACCGCCGCGTGGCGGACGACGTCGCGTGCGGCACGGGCGACGACGCGGTCCTCGCCGACGAGGCCGATCGGGTCGCCGCCGACTGCGAGCACGTCACGCGGCGCAGGACGCGCCGCTTGCGCTGACCCGCGGCGCCGCGGCGCCGGGGTAGAGGCGTGCGCAAGTGCACACATCTCGGCCTGGAGCGCCGCTTGAATCGCCCGTATGTCCCGCTACGAGTCCACGAAGTACGGCGAGCGCCCCGCGCCGCCGGTCGACCCGCCCGTCGACGAGCAGCCGCCGACCGACCCGCCCCCCGTCGACCCGCCCGTCGACGAGCAGCCGCCCACCGACCCGCCCCCCGTCGACCCGCCCGTCGACGAGCAGCCGCCGACCGACCCGCCCCCCGTCGACCCGCCCGTCGACGAGCAGCCGCCGACCGACCCCCCGCCCTTCGACCCGCCCGGCCGCGACCTGCCGATCGCGCAAGGCGCGCGGCTCGTCCCCGACCGCGCGACGTTCGAGACGCTCGCGCGCTCCGACGACGTCCCGGGCCAGCTCGGCGCCGAGGAGATGAAGATCCTCATCATCGGCGTCGACACCGACGCTCCCGAGCTCTACTTCCTCAACACGAAGGCCTTTCAGTTTCACTTCGACTTCGCGACGGAGGCGCTCGAGCTCGGCATCGGACTCGGCGAGTTCAACAGCGTCACGTACTTCCGCGACGACCGCTCGAACCTCGCCGGGACGATCATCGCCAACGACCGCTTCGAGTCCGGCGGCGAGCAGGGGCTCTACGCGCTCGAGTTCTGGCCGACGGACCCGGTGCGCGCCAAGCACGTCGCGCTCGCCTACGACCTCGTCACCGAGGCGATGCCGTTCGCCGCACGCCAGATCGCCTACCACCCCGCCGGGGACACGCAGGAGGCGCTCTTCGCGCAGGACGAGGGCGCGCTGCGCGACGCGGGCGTGCGCACGGTCCTCACCTCCGAGCTGTTCGCGAACGTCACCTACGTCGCGCTGAACCTCGGCGAGGGCTACGGCGTCCTCTCGGCGATCGACCCGGCGGCGTCCCGGCCGCCCACGATCCGCGACGTCGCGCTCTTCGCGACGCTGCCGAACGACCTCGGCCACGTCGCGGGCGTCATCAGCGCGACGCCGCAGACGCCGCTGTCGCACATCAACCTCAAGGCGAAGCAGAACGACACGCCCAACGCCTACGTCCGCGACGCAGCCACCGACGCGCGGATCGCCCCGCTGCTCGGCAAGGTCGTGCGCTACGCGGTCACGCCCGACGACTTCGAGCTCGCCGAGGCGACGCCCGAGCAGGTCGAGGCCTGGCTCGCGGAGATCCGCCCGACCGAGCCCCAGACGCCGCCGCGCGACCTGACGCGCCACCGAGATCCGCGACCTCGACGATCTCGGCCACGGCGACACGGAGCGCGTCGGCGCGAAGGCCGCGAACGTCGCCGAGCTGCGCAAGATGCTGCCGGCCGGAACGGTGCCCGACGGCTTCGCGATCCCGTTCGCGCTCTACGACGCGTTCATGACCGCGGGCGGCTTCTACGACCAGGCGCGCGCGATCATCGCCGACCCCGAGATCGCGGCCGACCCGACCAAGCGCGACGAGGCGCTCGACAAGCTGCGCAAGGCCATCAAGAAGGCCGACGTCCCGGCTGACGTCGCGGCCAAGATCACCGAGCTGCAGGCGAGGTTCCCCGCCGGCCTCGGCATCCGCTGCCGCTCGTCGACGAACAACGAGGACCTCGAGGGCTTCAACGGCGCCGGCCTCTACGACTCGTTCACGCACCGCGCCGACGAGGGCGACCTCTCGAAGACCGTCAAGCAGGTGTGGGCGTCGATGTGGAACCTGCGCGCGTTCGACGAGCGCGACTTTCATCGCATCGACCACCTCAGCGCCGCGATGGGCGTCCTGTGTCACCCGAACTTCGACGACGAGGTCGCCAACGGCGTCGCCGTGACGAAGAACCCGTTCGACCCCAACTGGCCGGGGTTCTACGTCAACGTCCAGGTCGGCGAGTCGCTCGTGACGAACCCCGACCCCAACGCGACGCCCGACGAGCTGCTCGTCTCGGCGATCGGCCCCAACGGCGAGTACGAGACGCAGTACATCCGCCGCTCGACGCTGACGACCGGCGGCGACAGCGTCATGACCGACGAGCAGATCGCGCTGTTGACCGACGCGATGGAGATCATCCAGCGCCGCTTCAAGGTCATCTACGGCGCCCAGCGCAACGACGCGTTCGCGATGGACATCGAGTTCAAGATCGACGTCGCCGGCAAGCTCGTCGTCAAGCAGGCGCGCCCCTGGGTCGACTGACCGCGCCGCCAGCGAGGACGACTGGCGTCTTGACCCCCATATCCGGGGTCAAGACGCCAGCGACCACGCGAACCGGCGGCCTGCGCAGCTACCCTCGGGGCATGGCCCCAACCGACACCATCTCCTTCGCCCGCGGCGCTCCGTCGCTGGACATCGTCGACGTCGACGGACTTCGCGACAGCGCCGTGGCGGCGTTCACCAACGACCCCGGCGGCGTCACCGGCTACGGCACGAGCATCGGCTATCCGAAGCTGCGCCACTGGATCGCCGAGCAGCACGGCGTCGACGACGACAACGTCCTCGTCACCAACGGCTCGATGCAGGCCGACGCGTTCTTGTTCGCGACGCTCGTCTCGGCGGGCGATCCCGTCGTCGTCGAGAAGCCGACCTACGACCGCACGCTGCTGAACCTCCGCAGCCTGGGCGCCGACGTGCGGATGGTCTCGCTGCAGACCGACGGCATCGACACGGACGAGCTCGCCGCGCTGCTCCAGAGCGGCGTCAAGCCGAAGCTCGTGCACGTCATCCCGAACTTCCAGAACCCCGCCGGCTACACGCTGTCGCTCGCCAAGCGCGAGGCGCTGCTCGCCCTCGCCGACGAGCACGGCTTCGTGATCTTCGAGGACGACCCGTACCGCCACATCCGCTTCTCGGGCGAGGACATCCCGACGATGATCGAGATGGGTTCGAACGACACCGTCGTCTACGCGTCGTCGTTCTCGAAGACGGTCTGCCCGGGCATCCGGGTCGGCTACCTCGTCGGGCCGAAGCCGCTCATCGCGCAGATCCAGAAGCTCGCGACGAACACGTACATCTCGCCGAGCATGGTCTCCCAGGCGATCGTCTACGAGTTCTGCGTCTCCGGCAAGATCGACGGCTCGATCGCGACCGTCAAGGCGGCCCTGGCCGAGCGCGTCGAGGTTCTGACCGCGGCGCTTGCCGAACACCTTCCCGAGGCGATCTACCAGGCACCGGAAGGTGGGTACTTCATGTGGGTCACGCTGCCCGAGGACGCCGACGTCGACGCCATGTTCGATGCCTGCAAGGAGCGCGGCGTCCAGTTCGTCAAGGGCTCGGACTTCCTGCTCGAGGGCGGCCACAACATGCTGCGCCTCGCCTACTCCGGCGTCACGGCGGACCGCATCGGCGAGGGCGTCGCACGCCTCGCCGACGCATACCGCTCCGTCTCCGGCGCGCCCGCGCCGGCGTAACGGGCACGAGCATGTCGAATAGTGAGCGCCATGCGCTCACTATTCGACAGAGGCGCCCGCGCTAGCTCGTGACGCGCTCGAGGAAGCCGTTCGTCACGAGGTAGCCGACGTTGAACCCCTGCGGGCTGCCGGGGAAGATCGTCGCGTCGAGGACGTACTGCAAGCCGAAGCCCGGCTGCCCGAGGGCGGGGGCGATCGGCCCGGAGTAGACCGGAATGTCCTTGAGGACCTTGTAGCGCGAGTAGTTGCAGGTCGCCGGGGTCGTCGTGTTGTCGAGGCTCTGCGGTGGGATGCCCGCGCGCGCCGTACGGCGTGCCCTCGGGCGAGAGGTAGCTCCCGAACTCCGACCCGAAGCGGTCGATCCGCTGGCCCGCGAAGATCGTGACCTGCAGCTTCACCGGGGCGCCCTCGGGCGTGAGCAGGTAGCCGCCCTGCGGCGGGTAGCGCCACGTCTTGCCGGCCTCGTCGTAGTACTTCGCGAGATACCCCTTCGCGGTCATGCCGTCGAAGCGGTTGTAGCCCTTGAGCACGGTGCGCAGCGGCCCAGAGTTCGGGAGCCGCTTCGGCCCGAGCCGCGCGTCGTTCTGGTAGTCGACCGTCGAGCACGTCGTGCGCTTGGTCGCCGCCTGGCTCTCCGCCACACCGAACGCCGGCAGCAGCGTCGACACGATCGCCAGCGCGAGCACGCGCCGGATACGTCCACCCGAGATCCCCATTTCAACCTCCGCTCGAATCGATCGGCGACCCGAGGCGGGCCGCCCTCGAGCGGGATCCTACGTCGCTAGGCGACGAACACGGGCGTCCCGAGCTTCACGCGCTTGTAGAGGTCGATGACGTCGCTCGGGGCCATGCGGATGCAGCCGTGCGACGCGGCCGTGCCGAGCGACCCGGCGCTCGCCGTGCCGTGGAAGCCGACCGAACCGTTGAAGCCGATCCAGCGCGCGACGAGCGGGTTGTTCGGCGCGCCGCCGGGGATCGACTCGCCCGCGAGCGACCCCGCCCACGCGGAGTTCGGCACGTTCCAGGGCGGGTCGACCTGCATCGTCTGGACGACGAACTGCCCGGTCGGCGTCGGGAACTCCGCCGACCCCACCGCGACGGTGTACGTCTTGACGAGCTCGCCGCGCCGGAACACGCGCGCCTTGGTCTCGTTGCGCGAGACGGTCACCGCGACGGGGTTGGCGTCGAACACCTTGTCCGCCGTGAGCTTGGCCTTCGTCTTGACGGTCTTCGCGCGGATCGTGCGGTCGTCGGTGTTCGTCGTCAGCCGCCGGCCGAGCCGCGCCATCAGCGCGTCGCGCGCGGCAAGGCGCCGGCCGGCCTTCGAGGGCACGACGCTGACCTTCGTGAGCGTGAGCTTGATCCCCGCGTCGACGGGCTTCAGCGCCTGCTCCTTCTCGATCCGGCCGATGAACCGTCCGATCGCGGAGCGGTCGAGCGTGACGTTCGCCGCGAGGTTCATGTCGACCTCCTGACCGGTGATCGCTCGAAAGCCGCGCTCGACGAACGAGCCTTTGCGACCCTGCGAGTAGAGGCGGGCGATCGGGCGGCTGATGTCGACGCGCACGCGCGCCTGCTCGGGGGTGAGCGTGTAGCGCTTCTCGCCGAGGCGCACGTGGACCGGCCGCAGGATGAGCGCGGCGACGCGGCGCTTCGCGCGGTAGATCGCCTCCTCCTCCGTGAGGCCGCCGAGGTCCACGCCCGACACCATCGCGCCGGACGGAAGCTTGTCGGCGGCGCTGCCGTCGGCCCAGGCGAGGGCGCCGACGCTGGCGGCAGCGAGGGTCGCGAGCACGACGGCGACGATGATGGCGATGCGATTCACGGTGGGAGGCGCTTTGAGGTAAGGGCTGGGGCGCACCGGCGATGGCACCCCGTCCCGAACACGAGAGTAGCCGCCTCGCGATCGCAACCGCGCAGCTTGGCGCGCGATGCAACCGAACCTGCGCGTTGCGGCGTCAGTCTGCGAGCAGATCCGGCGGGTGGATGACCTGCAGGCCGACCTTGACCTCGGGCTTGTTGACGACCGTGCGCGCCGGGCGCGCCGGGCGGCGAGTGAGGTGCTTCTGCCAGAAGCCGACGAGCCCGACCTTCCACGCGAAGTAGCCCGTCTTGCCGGGCGTGATCGAGAAGTCCATCACGCGGACGTGGCACAGCACGCGCTTGGTCAGATACAGCGTGCGCAGGATCACCCCGAGGCGCGGATAGAGCTTCTGCTCCTCGTGGCTCGCCCGGACGTGGCCCATCAGGCGGTTCCACAGCCACGGCGGCGGGCGCCACAGGGCGATGATGTACAGCATGAGGTTCGCCCACTTCGGCGGGATCGCGAGGTACGAGTCGTCGATCTCGTCGAGGTCGACGCCGCGCTCCTCCATCGCCGTCGCGAGGCCCGTGTTCGGAATGACCTTCAGCGAGTAGATGAACAGCGTGTAGGGCCGGTCCATCATGTACAGCAGCTGCAGCGTCGACTTCACGTCGTCCCGAGTCTCGATCGGGTTGTCCATGATGATGTCGTAGGCCGCGGGGATGTGGTACTTCGGCGCGAACGACGCGATGACCTCGCCGGCGCGCAGGATCTTCTCCGGCGGCGTCGGGCGCTTGTAGAAGTCGAGCATGTCCTTCGAGCCCGACTGGATGCCCATGCGGATGCGGTTCATCCCCGCCCACGACAACAGCTCGAACTTGTCCTGGCGCACGTAGTTGGGGATGACGCCGTAGACCGCGAACGGCAGCCTCAGCTCGTCGTGCCACAGCTCGGCGAACTCCTCGAGCTGGCCGTACGGGATCGCCATGAAGCTGTCGTCGTGGAAGCTCACCTGTGAGAGGTGCGGGAAGCGCGCGCGGGCGTCCTTGACCTGGTCGACCATGTAGCGCGCGCTCGGGTGGCGGATGCGCTTGTAGGTCTTGTCGTTGGCGATGAACTTCGTGTTGCCGCAGTAGGCGCAGTGAAACGGGCAGCCGATCGACCACAGCGTCGTGTAGCCGAGGCCGTCGTTGAGGAGGTAGTCCTCGACCGTCGTCTTCTGAAAGCCCCGCTCGGGGAGGTAGATCTTCTCGTTGGGCGCCCCGTACTGCGGGAACGGCAGCTTCTCCATCTCCTGCACGCTCATCAGCGGCAGGAAGTGGTTCTTGACGATCTCCTGCCCGCCGTTGCCGTTGGACGGCTTGAACCAGAAGTTCTTGACCGCGGTGTGGTCGCGGCCCTCGGTCAGGCACTGGTGCAGCTCCTCGAAGGCGAACTCGCCCTCGCCCGTGCAGACCGCGTCGACGTCGCCGAGGATCGCGTCCTCCGGCTGGATGATCGGGTGGATGCCGCCCCAGACGATGTACGTCGAGGGGTTGAGCTCGCGCAACCGCTTGATGACGCGATGCGTGAGGTCCGCGTAGCCGGTCATCGAGGAGAACCCGACCAGGTCGCTCTCCTTCAGGCCCTGGGCGATCTCGTCAACCTGCTCGTCGGGCATCCGGCCCTTGTCGCCCATCCCGCGGACGGCGGCCTTGACGGAGCGGTAGCGCTCGGTCGAGATGTAGACCGACTCCGTCTCCGGCTCGAGCTGCGCCACGTAGGCGGCCATCTTGCGAAAGCCGCACGACGTGATGCCATCCTCGAGACAGACCATCTGGGTTCGCATTCGTGCTCCCTTGGGTTCTCAGCGGCCGTAGCGCTCGCGCGCGAGCACGAGCTGCTCCGGCAGCGCCGTGCGCGACGGCGGCGACGGGTCTGCAATGACCGAGACTGTCTCGGCGACGGAGAACGTGACGGAGATCTCCTCACCGGCCTCGGTCGTGACGGTGATCTCCTCGGGCGTCGACACCGTCAGGCTGCCCTTCAGCCCCGGCTCGATGCCGATCTCCTTGAGGTAGTGCAACAGATCCTCGGCCTCGTTCTCGAAGCGCAGGATCGTGACCGCGGCGCCCTCCTGCACGTCGGCAAGGGGGACGCCCTCCAGGCGCGCGCCGCCGACGATCGGGTGGCCGTGCGGACAGGTCTTCGCATCGCCGATCGCGGCGAGCATCCGCTCCTCGAGCACCGGGCTCATCGCGTGCTCGAGGCGCTCGGCCTCCTCGTGGACCTCGTCCCAGGGGATGCCGAGGACGTCGGTGAGAAAGCGCTCGATGAGCCGGTGGCGGCGGACGACGCCTTCGGCGTGGTCGAGACCCGACTCCGTGAAGCTGATCGCCTTGTCGCTCGAGCGCGTGATGTAGCCGTCGCGCTCGAGGCGGCCGACCATCTCGTGCACGGTCGGGGCCGACAACCGCATGGCGCGCGCGACGTTCGCGCCGGTCATCGGAAGCTTCGCCTCCTGCAGCCAGAAGAGCGTCTGCAGGTACTCCTCCTCGGCGACGGTCGCATGCTCGGTCGTCATCTGACTTCGATGGTATCGGCCGTCCCAAGCGGCAGGGGTTAGCATCGCCGCCTTGGAGATCGGATCGGGCACGCGGGCGCTGGTCACCGGCGCTTCGCGCGGGATCGGACGCGCGCTCGCTCACGAGCTCGCCGCGCGTGGTTCGACCGTCGGCCTGGCGGCGCGATCGGTCTCCGACCTCGAGGCCGTCGCGGCGGAGCTGCCCGGCGCGCATCACGTCCTCGTCTGCGACGTCGCGCTGCGCGAGTCCGTCCTCGCGGCGGTCGAGGACTTCGTGGCGGCGACCGGCGGGCTCGACCTTCTCGTCGTCAACGCCGGCATCGCGCACTACGAGGCGATCGCGACCCAGCACGTCGAGAAGATCGAGCGCATGACCGAGGTCAACTGGCTCGGGACCGTCTACACGATCAAGGCCGCGCTGCCGCACATGCTCGAGCGCAGCCCCGGCCACATCGTCGTCATGTCGTCGGGGGCCGGCCTGCGGTCCTTCCCGGGCGCCGCGGCCTACTCGGCGACGAAGGGCGCTCAGCGGATGTTCGCCGAGGCCCTGCGCCACGAGCTCGCCGGCACCGGCGTGTCGCTGACGACGGTCTACCCGAGCGAGATCGCGACGTCGCTGCACGCGCACGAGAGCCGCAACGCGATGCCGGCGTGGTATCGCGGCGGCGACCAGGCGGCACCGGCGGCGGCGCTCGCGACCCGCGTCGTCAAGGCCGTCGAGCGCGACAGCCGCGACCTGTACTGGAAGGGCTCGGTGCGTGGGATGAGCCTGCTGCAGGGCATCTCGCCGCGCGCCGCGGACGCCGTGCTGCGCAAGCTGCGCGGCAAGAGCGCCGCGCCCCGTCGCGACTGACGCCGGCCGCCCCTACGCCGCGGGCGCGAGGCACGCGCGGTCGCGGCCCTCGCGCTTGGCTCGGTACAGCTCGCGGTCGGCGGCGGCGACGAGCTCGTCGGCGCTCATCGGCGCGCTCCAGACGGCGATGCCCGCGGAGGCGGTGACGCCGCCCCGCATGTCGCCGCGCAGGCGCTCGACCACGCGCAGCGCCTCGGCCGCGTCGCAGCCCGGCAGGATCAGGCCAAACTCCTCGCCGCCGATCCGGGCCAGGACGTCGATGTCCCGGACGATCTCGCGCCAGCCGGCACCGAGTTCGCGCAGCGCGAGGTCCCCCGCGGGGTGGCCGTGGCGGTCGTTGTACGCCTTGAAGTGGTCGACGTCGAGCAGCGCGATCGACAGCGGATGGTCGAGGCGGTCGGCGTGCGCGAGCGCGATCGGGAGCTGCTCGTCCCAGGCGCGGCGGTTCGCCAGCCCGGTGAGCGCATCCGTCGACGCGTCTGCCGCCAGCCGCTGGACGAGCCGGCGGCGCTCGAGCTCGTTGCCGACGAGGACCGCGATGTCGGCGAGCGCGTCGAGGTGCGACGGGTTCCACTCGCGCGGTGCGTCGTCGATCGCGCACAGGCTTCCGAGGACGTGGCCCTCCGGCGTGAGGATCGGAAAGCCCGCGTACGCGATGACGTCGAAGTCGACGATCGCGAGGTTCGAGCAGAGGACCGGGTCCAGGCGCGCGTCGGAGACGACGAGCGGCGCCTGGTTGGCCACGACGTGCTGGCAGAAGGAGTGCGACAGCGGCGTCTCGCGCGCGTCGGCCCACGGCTGCGCGACGCCCCACATGCCCGCGAAGTACTGGCGGTCCTCGGTGACGAGCGAGACGAGCGCGACCGGCGTGCCCGCGGCGTGCGACGCCACGCGGGCGAAGCGGTCGAAGATCGGCTCGGGGCCGCCGTCGAGCAGGCCCTCGGCGATGAGGGCTGCGAGGCGGGCGGGCAGCTGCACCGCCGTCTCGAGACGAGCGCTCGATGCGACCGGCGGTACGGCGGGCGGGCGTGTCGGGATGGAGGCGGCCATGGTCGTCGTTGCCTGTATCGACGCGCCGGGGCATCGGGCTTGAGCGTTGCTACGCGCCAGCCGGCGCGCGCCGCCGCGGCGGCTGGGTCTTCAGCCGCTCGGCGAGCGCATCCAGGCGGCGCTCGGCGAACGTCATGAACTCGCGCGTCGCCGGCGAGAGCTGGGCACCACGGCGCCACGTGAAGGCGAACGTCTCGTAGATCGGGTCGGCGAACGGGACCCAGCCCACCTCGCGCGGCGCGAGCTGGCGCAGCATCCCCCGCGGGGCGATCGTGTCGCCGAGCCCGCGCGCGGTGAGCGCGAGCGCGACCTCGACGTCCTCGACGTCGATCTGCGGCTCGATCGCGACCCCCTCGCGCTGCGCGAGCTCGGAGAGCTGGCGGCGCGTCGGGTCGGCGGACCCCCAGCTCGCCTCCGACAGGATGAGGGGCGCGATCGCGAGGCGGGCGATCGTCATCGGCCGGCGCAGCCGCTCGGGTGCGGCCGACACGTAGAGGACCTCGTCGCGCATCGCGGGACGCACGGTGAGGCCGCGGTCGTCGATCGGCAGGACGACGAGGCCAGCCTCGAGCTCGCCGGAGCGGATCGCGATGACGGTGTCCGAGGAGTTCTGGCCGACGATCCGCACGCGCACGTCGGGATGGCTGTCGCGGAAGTCCTCGACGAGGTCGGCGCCGAGGTACATGCGTGCGGTGCCGAACGTGCCGAACGCCGCCAGCCCGCCGCGCAGCTCGCGGATCGCGCCGACCGACTCGCGCGCGCGCTCGACGGCTGCCAGCGCCGCCTCGGCGTGGGGCCGCAGCGCGCGCCCCGCCTCGGTCAGCACGAGCCCTCGCCCCACGCGCTGAAACAGCGTCACGCCGAGCTCGGCCTCCAGGCGGCGCACCTGCTCAGACAGCGACGGCTGCGCGAGGTGCAGCGTGTCCGCGGCGGCCGAGAACGAGCCGTGCTCGATCGCCGCGAGGACGTATTGCAGTTGTTGCAGAGTCATAGGCTGAGCCTTGAGGTCATAAAGACAACCAAGGCTACCGCTGGAGCGCACAAACCCCCACAATGCTTGACATGATCCTTCTCGCCTCAGTCATCACCGCCTTCGGGCTCTTCGAGGTGCTCGCCCTCCGCTACGGTGCCGATTCCCGGCCCGGGTTCGACGAGCGCCCCGCGCGTGCCCCTCACCGCAGCCTCTGATCGCCGCCGCGCGGGCATCGCGCTGTGCTTGGCGTCGGCATGCGGGTTTGCCCTCATGCCGATCTTCGCCACGCAGGCGTACGCCGCGGGCACCGACGTCACGGCCCTGCTCGCGGCGCGCTTCGTGCTCGCCGCGACGGTCTTCTGGGCGATCGTGGGCGTGCACCGGGCCATGCGATCGCGGGCGCTCCGCGCCGCCAGCCGGGCGCCTCGCGCGTCGCGCGCGTCGATCCTCACCGCGCTCGCGCTCGGCGCCATCGGCTACAGCGTGCAGGCGGCGTGCTTCTTCTCCGCGCTACGCCACATGGACGTGTCGCTGACGTCGCTGCTGCTCTACACCTACCCGGCGCTCGTCTGCTGCGGCGCGGTCGCGCTCGGGCGCGAGCGCGTGACGCCGTGGAACGCGATGGCGCTGGCGCTCGCCACTGCCGGCGCCGCGCTCGTCCTGCTCGGCGGCGCGAGCGGGGGCCTGCAAGCCGCAGGCGTGCTCTTCGGGCTCGGCGCCGCGGTGACGTACGCGGCCTACATCCTCGTCGCCGATGGCGCCGTCGGCCGCGTCGACCCCTGGCTCATGAGCGCGCTCATCGTGACCGGCGCCGCCATGACGCTGCTCGCCACCGGCGCCGTCACCGGCGCCCTCGCATGGCCGAGCGCGACCGCATGGCTCTGGATCGCCGCGATCGCGCTCGTCTCGACGGTCCTCCCCGTCAGCACCTTCCTGCTCGGCTTGCAACGCGTCGGCGCGCCGACCGCGGCGATCGTCTCGACGATCGAGCCCGTCGTCACCGTCGCGCTCGCGATCGCGCTCCTCGGCGAGGGCTTCGGCCCGGCTCAGGCGCTCGGGGCGGTGCTCGTCCTCGGGGCGGTGGTCGCGCTCCAATCGCGCCGCGCCGGAGCGGTCGTTAGCGTTGGGCGTCATGGCCCTCCCGCTCACGCCGCCGATCTTGCCCCAGCTCGCGCGCCCGCGCGCAACGCTGCCTGAGGGCGACGGCTGGGCGTACGAGCCCAAGTGGGACGGCTTCCGGACGATCGTGTTCGTCGATGGCGACGACGCGTACCTGCAGTCGCGCAACGGCAAGCCGATGGCGCGCTACTTCCCGGAGGTGACGTTCCCGTTCGGGCGCTACGTCGTCGACGGGGAGCTCGTCGCGGCGACGTTCGGCACGCTGGGCCAGCGCATCCACCCCGCGGCGTCGCGGATCGCGCGACTGGCGGAGGAGACGCCGGCGCGCTTCGTCGCCTTCGACCTGCTGGCCCTCGGCGACGACGTCCTGCTCGAGCGCTCGTACACCGAGCGGCGCGGCGCGCTCGAGGGGATCACGGGGCTCGAGCTCACGCCCGTCGTATACGACGCCGCCGGCGCGCAGGACTGGCTGCGTGACGAGGAGGGCGTCATCGCGAAGGAGATCGCCTGCCCGTATCTGCCCGGCGAGCGGCGCGGGATGGTGAAGGTCAAGCGCGTGCGGACGATCGACGCGGTCGTCATGGGCTGGCGGCCGGGCAAGGCGGAGAACACCGTCGGGGCGATCATCCTCGGCCTCTACGGCGACGACGGCCGGCTGCGCGAGGTCGGCCACTCCAGCGGCTTCACCGCGAAGCAGAAGCGCGAGCTCGTCGCGGAGCTGGCGCCATACGAGACGGGCGAGCGCGGCAGCGGCGAGCCGTCGCGATGGACGCATGGCCGCGACCTCGAGTGGGTCGCGCTGCGGCCCGAGCTCGTCGTGGAGATCACCTACGACCACGTCTCCGACGGCCGCATCCGCCACGGCACGAAGGTCGTTCGCTGGCGCGACGACAAGGCGCCCGCGGACTGCAAGCTCGACCAGCTCGAGTCCTAGCCGCGTTTGGCCGGGTGCGCCGCCGGGCCGTTGCAGCGCTTACGCTGGGCGCATCGTGCGGCGCCCGCTCCTGCTCTCGGTGCTCGTCGCGACCGTCGCGGGCTGCGGCGAGGACCCGCCTGCGCAGCCGCGGCCGCCCGTGCGGCTCGCGCTGACCGCGCCTGCCGACACGGCGACGACGCGCGACGCGAGCGTGCAGGTCAGCGGCCGCGTCGATCCGGCGAGCGCGCGGGTGATCGTCCTCGGCGACCGCGTCACCGTGACGGACGGGGACTTCTCGACGCGCGTCGACCTGCGCGAGGGGCCGAACGTCATCGACGTCGGGGCGTCCGCGCCCGGCCACCGTGCCGTCTGGCGCGCGCTGCGCGTGACGCGGCGCTCGTCGACCCGCCTGCCGGACCTCCTCGGCCGCGCGGAGGACGACGCGAAGGCGGCGCTGACCGACCTCGGCCTCGACGTGACGGTGACCGACGACGACGACATCATCGACGCCTTCCGCCGCGGGCCGCGGATCGTCTGCAGCATGGCCCCCGCCGCCGGCGCGCAGGTCGCGGCCGGCGGCGAGGTCGAGCTCGTCGTGTCGAAGACCTGTTAGCTCGTCGTCTCGTAGGAGACCGCGGCGGCGGCGAGCACGAGGCAGTCGGAGGTGCCGGTGAGCCGGAGGTACGTGGTCATCGGCCCAGCCGGGATGTAGCTCGTCGCGAGCGGGACCCGCTGGTCGTCCCAATGGGCGCCTTCCGCACCGGCGAACGCGTTCGGCACGGTGATCGAGAACCCGCCGTAGGTGAGCGGGTCCTCGGGGAACGCCGCCTGCCCGTCGCCCACGGCGACGTGCACCGCCGGCGTGCGGACGTGCGACCCGCTGCCCTCGGTGTCGATCCGGGCACGCGCGGTGCTGCCGATCGCCGTGGCGGCGCCGAGGCGCTGGTAGATGCGGCCCATGCCGCCGGTCGCCTTGCGGTAGATCGTCTGCAGCGTCGCGCCCTGGGCCTCGACCGTTCCGGGTGCCCCGACCCCGCTGACCGTGTGCGTTCCGTTGCCGATCGGCGCGACCTCGCGGTAGTACGTGCGGTTGGGTCCGAACTGGTTGACGTTCCAGTTGCAGTCCTTCGACACGCCGACGAGCGAGCCGGTGACCGGTGCGCCGTCGAGCACGACCGACGCATCGGGGCCGCCGAGCGTCGTCCAGACGAGCTTCGTCGACACGAGCGCGGCGCCGGCCGGGATGCCGGAGAGCGCGATCGTGCCCGCGTGGGTCCCGCGCAGGCCGATGCCGCCGGAGGTCATGTCGAGCCTCGGCCCGGTCGTCTCGTCGAGCGTGAGCAGGCCCGTGTCCGCCAGCCGTGAGCCGGCGGCGAGCACGCGGATGCGCGCCTTGACGACGCTGTTGGCGGGGTCGGTGATCGGCTTGCCGGTCTCGCGCAGGGCGTTCAGCAACGTGGTGACGTCCGCGCTGGGGCTGACGGCCTGCAGGACGGCGAACGCGCCCGCGACCTGCGGCGCCGCCATCGACGTGCCGCTCAGGGCGCCCTGAGCGTCCTTCGGGCTCGTCGCGTCGGGCAGCGAGGAGACGACGTCGGAGCCGGGCGCGAGCAGCTCGACCAGCGGCGACGAGTTCGAGAAGCTCGACACGGCGTCGGTCTTCGTCGTCGAGCCGACCGTGATCGCCGACGAGATGCACGACGGGTAGCTCACCCCGCTCTTGCTGGCGCCGTTGCCCGCGGAGATCACCGTCGGGATCTGCTTGCTGCGCAGCGTGTCGATGATGGCGGTCATGGACGGGCTCTCGGCATCGCAGGCCGTCTTGTAGACGCCGCTGCCAAGGCTCATGTTCACCGCGCCGATGGAGAGCGTCGAGCTGAGCGTGTTGACGCGTGAGAGCCCCGCGACGATGTCGCTGTCGTACGCGCAGGTGCCACAGCCGGGCACGTCGAGCGAGAAGACTCGCGCGGAGATGAGCTTCGCGTCGCGCCCGACGCCGCTGGATGCCGTGGCGCGCCCGGCCGCGATGCCGGCGACGTGGGTCCCGTGCGCGCAGTCCGGCGCGCCGCATGGCTCACCGGAGCCGGCGGCCGTGCTGACGGTGGTCCCGCCCAGGCAGTCGCCTGCGCTGTAGCAGGCCTCCGAGACGACCTTCGATCCGCCGGCGGCCTGCTGGAGGAACAGGTGGTCCTTCTGCACGCCGGTGTCGACGATCGCGACGTGCTGGCCCGAGCCGCCGCGGCCGATCGACGCGGACTCCATCGACTCGACGAGTGGGCCGGTCTGGGCGAGCGCGGTCCGGCTGACGCGGTCCGGCGTGATCGATGCGGCCGTGCCCGATTCCTCGAGGCGGTCGAGTGCCGCGCTGCTGAGCTCGACGGCGACGTAGGGGATGGCGTCGTAGCGCCGCAGGACCGTGTGGCTCGTCCCGGCGAGCGCGGCGACGAGCGCGTCCGCCTCGCGGCGGATCGCGGCGCGTTGATCGCCGCGGTCGCCGGCGTCGAGCGCGCCCTCGGCTCTGAACGACGTCCGCAGGCCGACGATCGCGCGGGTGCTGCCGCCTGCCGGGATCCCGGCGCGGAGCGCATCGAAGGCGGTTGCTGGAGGGCTCGTCGTACGGAGGTCTGTCGATGCGAAGCTCTCGGCGGCGGGAGGCGTCGCCGTGGGGGTCGCGCCCGGCGCGGCGTAGGCCGGTGGAGCCGTGACGACGATCGTCGCGAGCACGCCGGCGAGCAGCGAGCCGGCCGCCGCGGCGAGGACCGGCGTCGCGCGAGGGCGCCGCGCGGCGGGCCTTCTCGCCAGCGGCGTGCGGAGGGAGTCTGTGGTGGTCATGTCTCGGGCCTCTCGGGAGGAGCGTTGGTGGAGGCGAGACGATCGACGGGAGGCGTCCGGAATTGGTTACGAGGCTCGCCGCGCCGGCGCGGGAGCTTCGTAACGGTGCGCGAGGCGGCGTTCAGAACCCGTGAACGGCGCGCGCGGGGTCGCCGAGCAGACGGGCCGGGGGAGCGCGAGAGCACGAGGACAAGTCGACCACCGCAAGCACGGCGGGCGGGCCGGAGCTCGTCCGCGCCCGCCGTCAGTCCGGCTGCGTGGCGATGAGCTCGTCAGCACGGCGTGCGGGCCGGAGCTCGTCGGCGCCCGCCGTCAGTCCGGCTGCGTGGCGATGAGCCCGTCCGCACGGCGTGCGGGCCGAGCTCGTCGGCGCTGCCGTCAGTCCGGCTGCGTGGCGATGAGCGCGATCCGTGGCTGGCCGCCCTCGCGCACGACGCCGAAGGCGACGCGTCCGGTGATGTCGTCGCGTCCGGAACGGCGCACCCGGTAGCGGCCGGCGGCCCGGCCGGCGGCACCGGCGGAGACCTCGAGGCCGTCGAGGTCGTACGCCTCGACGTCGGCTGCGGCGAACTGGCGGCGGTAGACGGCGATCACCGTCTGGCGGCCGCGCTGCTCGCCGTCGGGAGCGACGCGTTGCACGGTGCGGGTGAGCGTCGCGCGTAGCGCCTCGGCGTCCTCGCCGCCGTAGGCCGCTGCGAAGTCCTCGGCGGCGCCGCGCACCTCGTCGGCCGTGAGATAGGCCGAGATGGGGCGGGTCCCGCTGCCGGCGTTCGTGAGGATGCCGACCGTCGCTCCAGCGGCGGCGAGGCCGAGCAGCCCGGCGATCGCGAGCAGGACGCGGCGGCGCGTCCGGTGGCGGCGGACCGGGGTCGCCGTCTCGGAAGCGCTCGCGACCTCGTCCGCCTGCCCGCGGCGAGCGCGCGCGCGGCGGCCGGCAGGCGCGTCGGGCGGCGAGCCCGGCGCGCCGGGGGTCGCGGGTCGTGCGCCCGCACCATTGAAGCCCGGCCGTGCGGGCGGCGGGGACGGCGTGAGCCGAGCCCGGCGCGGCGCAGGCGGGGAGCCGGCGCGGTCGTCTGGCGCCGGCGTGAGCGGAGCTCGGCGCGGCGGCGCAGCCGGGGAGCCGGCGCGGTCGTCCGGCGCAGGCGTGAGCGGAGCCCTTCGCCGCGGCGCAGCCGGAGAGCCGGGGCTCTCGTCGGGCGAGGGCGTGAGCGGAGCCTCGCGCGGCGGCGCAGGCGGGGAGTCGGCGCCGTCATCCGGCGCAGGCGTGAGCGGAGCCTCGCGCGGCGGCGCAGGCGCGGAGCCGGCGCGGGGGTCTGGCGCAGGCGTGAGCGGAGCCCCGCGCGGCGGCGCAGGGGCGCTCTCGTCGGGCGCCGGCGGAAGCCAGGCCGAGCGAGGCGGGGCGGCCGGAGAGCCGTCGCGAGCCGCCGGCTTGGCCCGCAGCTCGACCCGCTCGGACAGCTTGCTCGTCGGATCGTCGATCGGCGCGCGGAGCTTGCTCGTCGGGTCCTCGCTCGGCGCGGCGGGGCCGCGGGCGACCGTCCGCTCGCCGATCGTGACGCGCTCGCCGCGCGCGGCCGCCTGCGCCGCGCGGCCGAGATCGCCGGCCGAGCGGTAGCGGTCCGCGGGGTCCTTCGCGAGCGCGCGGGCGATGACGGCGTCGAACGCCGGATCCACGGGCGCGAGCTCGCTCGGGCGCGGTGGCGGGTCGTTGAAGTGCGCGGCGATCGTCTGCGGCACCGTCCCGCGGCTGAACGGCGCCTGCCCGGTGAGCGCCGCGTGCAGCACGCCGCCGAGCGCGTAGACGTCGGTGCGCGCGTCGACGGCCTCCGCGCGCAGCTGCTCGGGCGCCATGTAGTCGACGCTGCCGATCCAGTGGCCGGTCGTCGTGAGCCGCGTGCCCGAGGAGACCTCGACGGTCAGGCCGAAGTCCGTGAGGTAGACGTGGTCGACCCCGCCGCCGGAGGTCGTCAGCAGGACGTTCGCGGGCTTGACGTCGCGGTGGACGAGCCCGCTCGCGTGCGCCGCGTCGAGGCCCGCGGCGACCTGCGCGACGATGCCCGCGGCGCGCGCGGGCTCGATCCGGCCGGCCTTGCGGACGAGCGCCTGCAGGTCGGTCCCGTCGACGTAGCGCATGACGAGATACAGCCGGCCGGCCTCCTCGCCCGCCCCGTACACGGGAACGATGTTCGGGTGGTCGATCGAGGCCGCCATCCGGACCTCGCGGCCGAAGCGGTCGGTGAAGTCGCGGTCGGCGACGCCCTCGGGCGCGACGACCTTCAGCGCGACCCGGCGCGAGAGCGCGAGCTGCCGCGCGCGGTAGACGACGCCCATGCCGCCGCGGCCCGCCACCGCCTCGATGCGGCAGCCGGCGAAGCGCTCACCGGGCAACAGGTCGTCCACATCGTCAAGTGTGACCGGCCGCGCCAACCGCCCGCGCAGCGACAGTGGTTCGAAACGTGACGCATAGCCGCCGGTTTCGAACCACTGGCCCCGCCGCCAGGTACACGGCAGCGGCTTGGCGGGAGAAAACCCTGGGGGGTCGCCCTAGTGCGCGGTGGTGGAGGTGCAGGCACCATTCGGCGCACACGCAGACGGACAACCGCGTTCCCCCATGCGGACTCCGGAGTGTGAACGGGATAGACGGTCGTAGACAGACCCCATCGCCGGCTTGCTGCGTGCCGGGGGTGGGGTCCTACGACCCTGAGCGACGGTTCCCCCGCGGCGCGAGCATGACGCTCGCGCCCCTATCCCGCCGACGTGTTCTGCGGTGATGCCCGCCTTGGACCGGTGTCCTCGCGAGCCGCGCTTCAGGATGGCAGCGGCGTGCAGAGCGCGTGAACGTTCTCGCCCGCCTCGTCGACCGGCTCCGGACCGTCGAGGTTCGAGACGGCGTAGCCGGCGGCGCGCATCGCGGCACAGAACTCGGCGTTGAGGCCGTGCATCTCGCAGACGACGAGCGGCCGAACCTCGCGCAGCAGCCTCGACATGCCCGCGAGCACCTCGAGCTCCGCGCCCTCGACGTCGATCTTCACGAGCGCCGGCGGCGGACCCTCGACGTCGTCGAGCGCGATCGCTCGCACGCGCACGTGCTGCTCGGACTCGTGGTGGTCGCCGACGCTCGCCAGGCGCGACCACAACCGGTCGCGCACGACGACGAGCTCGGCCTCGCCACTCTCGCGCGCCGCCGCGGCCTCGACGACGTCGACCTGGTCGAGGCCGTTGAGCTTCGCGTTCACGCGGATTGCTGCGGCGCACTGCGCGTCCGGCTCGAACGCGACGACGCGGCCTGCCGGCCCGACGATCCGGGCCGCGACGAGCGTGAGGTAGCCGATGTTCGCGCCGACGTCCCAGACGACGTCGCCGGCCCGCACCGAGCGGACGATCGCCTGCTGGACCTGGATCTCGTGCGTGCCGGTGAGGACGGCGTAGGCCTGAGCGCCCCACGGCGCGAACGTCCTGGCCTCGATGCGCAGCTTCACCGCGAGGCCGCCGAGGATCGACAGCTCGCCGCGGCCGGTGACCGGCGCGAGGGGCTTGAGCAGTCCGCGGGCGGCCCAGCGCGACATGCGCTCGTGCGGCACGACGCGCATGAGCAGCCAGACGAGGCGCGTGCGAAGAAGGCGCGCGGGCATCGCGAGGCGCCCGGGTGTGTACTGGTGGGCGGCCATGGCGCAGAGCATGCCAGTCCTCGTCGCCCCCGACGCCTTCGCGGCGGCGCTCCGCGCGCCCGTCGTCGCGGCGGCGATCGGTCGCGGCCTCGAGCGCGCGGGCGTCTCGCCGCTGCCGGACCTGTGTCCGGTCGCCGGCGGCGGCCGCGGGACGATCGAGGTGCTCCTCCCGGTGCTCGGCGGCGAGACCGGCGACGGGTTCGCGCTCGTCGAGGACGGCGGCTCCGCGTTCGTGGAGCTCGGCGCGACGCCGGAGGAGACCGGACGCCGGATCGCCGCCGCGCTGGCGGCCGGGCCGCAGGTCGTGGTGGTGTGCGCGGGTGCCGCCGGCACCTTCGACGGCGGTGCCGGCGCGATCGAGGCGATCGAGGACCGGGGCGGGCTCCGCGGGGCGTCGGTCGTCGTGCTCTGCGAGACGCGCGCCGGCTGGGCCAGCGGCGCGCGCGCCGCCGCTGCGCGCCCGCCGGCCGCGACCGACGCCACCGCGCGCGCCGCCGCTGCGCGCCCGCCGGCCGCGACTGACGCCGCCGGGCTCGCCGACGCTGCGCGCTCGCCGTCCGACACCGACGCCGCTCTCACCGCCCGCGCGCGCCCGCCCGCCGCGACCGACGTCGCGGCCCTCGCCGCCGACCTGCGCCGCGACCCGCGAGGCGTGCCGATGACCGCCGCGGGCGGCGGGCTCGCGGGTGCCCTCTGGGCGAGCTACGGCGCCGCGCTCGTCCCGGGGCCGGCGTTCGTCCTCGAGCAGCTCGGCTTCGACGAGCGCATGCGGGCCGCTCGGGCGGTCGTCGTCGGCGAGGCGCGCCTGGATCGCGCGACGCTCGGCGGACGCGTCGCGGGCGAGGCCGCGATCCGCGCGCGCCAGGCCGGCGTGCCGTGCCACGCCGTCGTGGGCGCGAACGCGATCGACGGCTTCGACGCGCGGATCCTCGACCTACAGGCGATCGTCGAGGCGCGGACGATCGAAGAGCTCGAGGCGGCCGGTACGCGGATCGCGTCGGCTCTCTAGCACGGTGCTGACCTGTCCCTGCGGCTGCTCGCCGGCGCGCATGCCCTTCACGATCGCGGGGACAGCGGACCGGATGGCGAAGACGTGCACCAGCGCCGCGGTCGCCGCGAGGAACCACAGCCACCAGTGGCCGGAGAACGGCACGGTCACCCCGCAGGCCAGGATCACCGTCGGCACGCAGTACAGCAGTCCGTAGCCCAGCCACTGCGACGACTTCGTCCTCGCCCCCGCGTAGACGAGCGCCGCGCCGCCCAGCCCCACGAAGCTCGGGAGCAGCCACGGTGTCGCGCTCAACCGCATCGGGTCTCCCACGAGGCCCCTGAACCGCTTGCGGATGAGAAGCACGTGAACGAGCGAGGCGAGCGCGGCGAGGAAGAACGAGACCGAGAGCCCGTACGTCACGAGGGCCGTGTCGCTCGCCGCGGGCTCCCACGCCCACAGCGCCAAGAGCGGCAGGCAGTACAGCGCACCGAGCCACACCCAGCTCGGCTTCCTCGCCCGCAGGCCCGCGTACAACAGAGCGAGGCCGCCGTGAGCGACGAACGCCGGCAGCATCCACAGCCAGCCGGCCTTGCCGGGCGCGCTCCCCCCGCCGATGGCATCGGCGAGGCGCGCCGTGTCCCAGTGCCAGCCCGCATCGCTGAGGCTGACGGCGTTGCGCTGAGCCAGCGGCCGCAGCGCCTCGGGCAGCTCGGCGGCGGACGGCATCGTCGCACCTTCGACGAGCACGGGGATGACGCGGACGTCGTCACGCGCGAGGGCGGCCATGAGCTCAAGGCACGAAGTCGCCGGGATCGTCGATCCTGCGCGCCCCGGCGCGGTTTCGGACGCTGAGCCAGTCGTCGCCGATGAGTGCCAGCACGACGTCCGTCTCTCCCAGCGCCTGCGGATGAGCCGAAGGGCTCTCGTAGCAGTAGAGAGCGGACGGCCGAGCCCTGATACGGAGCCTCAGTCGGGCAGCGCGACCGCGCGCGTGCGCATCGCCTCGACAACGCGAGGATGCAGCGCCATCAGCGCACCCAGATCCTCCACCGAGTCGAAGCCGCCGAGCTCGTCGCGCAGGGCCGCGATCTCGACGGCGAGGTCCTCGTCGATGCCCGGCAACCGAGCGATCACCGCGGCCGGCGCGTGGTTGACGTCGACGAGATGCCCGTGGCGGGACCCCGGCAGGTCGGGGCGCCCGACCCCGAGCCCGGCGGCCTTCGCGGGATCCGCGGCCGACAGCGCGATCATCGCGCGCCGCTCGGCATCGACGTGCTCCGCCATCGCGATGCGGTCGTCGTAGCCGGACTGGATCGCCATGCGCCGCGCGTACGGCCGCCGCAGCGCGAACGACACGGCCCCGTGTGCGATCCACGAGATGATCAGCAGCAGCCCGCCGAAGCGGTTGTCGTCCTCGATGCTCGAGACGGTCATCGCCACGATCGCGAACGCGATGAGCGCGGCGCCGATCGCGAGCCACGCGCGGTGGCGGGCGCGGTAGCCCGCGACGAGCGGGACCCACGCTCCGAAGCCGATCGGCAGCGCGACGCCGAGCCACATCCAGCGCGTCGAGACGTCCTCGGGGTGCGGGGTGGACTCGCCGGCGGGCTCCATGCGCGAACCGTACCTTCGGACCACCGGGGCTCGGCGCGCTTCGGCGCAGCTACGCTGCCGCGACCGTGACCGCGCTGCGCGTCCCAACGGCGCGATGAGCACCGCCGCCGCGACGATCGTCGCCAAGCCGTACCTCTCCCACGCCCGCCTCCTGGCGCAAAGCTTCGGCGAGCACCACCCCGAGATCCCGCTCTTCGGCCTTCTCGCCGACGAGGTCGACGGCCGCTTCGATCCCGCCGCAGAGCCGTTCGAGCTCGTCGAGCTCGATGCGCTCGACCTCGACGACGGCGCCGGCCTGCGCTTCCGCTACGAGCAGCAGGCGCTGAGCTACGCCCTCACGCCGCACTTCGTCGGCCACCTCCTCGACCGCGGCTTCGATCGGGTCGTGTTCATCAAGCAGGAGAGCCTCGTGCTCGACCGGCTCGACCCGCTGCTCGCGGCGCTGGAGGACTCCTCGGTCGTGCTCACGCCGCACCTGCTCGCACCCGCCCCGCCGGCACGCGAGCTGACGATCCTCCTGTCGGGCGTCTTCAACGGCGGGATCGTGGGCGTCGCCGCAACGCCCGACGGGCGGGGCTTCCTGCGCTGGTGGGCCAACCGCGTGCGCTTTCACTGCGTGCACGACGTCGCCGGCGGACTGCACTTCGAGCAGCGCTGGCTCGACCTCGTGCCTAGCCGCTTCGCGGGCGTGCACGTCCTGCGCGACCCGACGGTCAACGTCGGCCACTGGAACCTCGACGAGCGGCGCGTGCGCATCCGCGACGGCCGCGTGCTCGCCGGCGACGAGCCGTGCAGGCTGTTTCGCTTCAGCGGCTACAGCCCGGGGCAGCCGACCCGGGTCACCGCGTACGTCCCCGACCTCGTGACGGCCGACGTCGGTGACGCCGGCGCCGTGTTCGAGCGCATCGCGGACGATCTCGCGCAGGCCGGCTGGGCGGAGTCGGCGCAGTGGCCGTACGCCTGGGATCGCTTCAGCGACGGCGTCCCGATCCCGCCGATCGCGCGCGCGATCCACCGCTCGCTCGGGGCCGAGGCGGCGCGCTTCGGCGACCCGTTCGAGCGCGACGCGCCGGGCGGCTTCGCCGCGTGGCTCGGCGAGCCGGTCGACGGCACGCCGATCACGCGCCTGTGGCAGGCGGTCATCGACCAGCGCGCGGACATCAGGGCGGCCTTCCCGGACCCGTTCGGCGCCGACCGCGACGGCTTCCTGCGCTGGACCGCCGAGTCCGGTGCGCGCGAGCACCTCGTGTCACCGCTGCTGTGGTCGAGGGCCGGGCGATGAGCGGCCTCGCGGTCTGCACGGCCATCCGGGCGAACTACGTCCCGCACGCGCGCGTGCTCGCGAGATCGCTGCGCACGCACCACCCCGAGCTCGTCCTGCACGTCGTCCTCGCCGACGAGGTCGACGGTCGCTTCGACCCGCGCGGCGAGCCGTTCGAGCTCGTCGAGCTGGCGACGCTCGGCGGCGGGCGCGACGCGCTCGCCGGGCGCGATCCGAAGGAGGTCGTCGTCGCCGCGAAGGCCGACGCGATCGCCCACCTGCTGGGCGGCGGATTCGATCCCGTGCTGTTCGTCGACGCGGACTCGCTCGTCCTCGGCGATCTCGGGGCGCTGTTCGAGCGGATCGGCCGCAGCGCGATCACGCTCGTCCCGCACCATGTCGCCCCGCTGGAGGGTCCGGGCGCGATCGACGACGAGCTCCTGCAGCTCCTCGGCGGGACGTTCAACGGCGGGCTGCTCGCCGTGTCCGACCGGCCCGCGGCGCATGCCTTCCTGCGCTGGTGGCGCGAGCGGTTGCGCGACCATTGCCGCCTGGACACCGCGCACGGCATGTTCTACGACCAGCGCTGGCTGGACCTCGTCGCCGGCCTGTTCGGCGACGTCGACGTCCTGCGCGACCCCGCGTACGACACCGCCTGGTGGAACGTCGCGCAGCGCAGCCAGGCCGACTGCCGGCTCTTTCACTTCAGCGGCTTCGACGCCGACGGGCCGGCGCCGGTGACCCGCTGGGCGCCCGACCTCGGCCTCGACGCGATGGGCGAGTTCGCGCCGCTGTTCGGTGCCTACCGCGCGGCGCTCGAGGGACAGGGGCTGCACGAGGCGGCGGGCTGGCGCTATGCCTACGGTCACGAGGACGACCCCGCCGTTCGCTGACGGCACCGCGGTACGCTCGCGCCACATGGAAGCCGCGATCGTGGTCGCATTCATCGGCATCGTCGGCGGGCTCGTCAGCGCCGCCTACTCCAACAGGCTCGCTGCGAAGGGCCAGCGCATCGCCCGCGACCTCGAGCAACGCGACCGCGAGCGCGAGCGCGAGCTCACGGAGCTCCAGCAAGAGCGCGACCGCGAGCGCACCAAGGCCGAGGAGGTCGAGGAGCTGTTCACGCGCTACCGCGATCCGCTGCTGCGTGCGAGCTTCGATCTTCAGAGCCGGATGTACAACATCGTCCAGCGGGGGTTCATCGAGACCTACTACGTCGACGATCGGCCCGACCACAAGGAGTACGCCCGCGAGAACACGCTCTTCGTGCTGGCGGAATACCTCGGCTGGGCGGAGATCCTGCGTCGCGAGGTGCGCTTCCTCGACGTCGGGGGTGAAGCCGACAACAAGGTCTGGGTCGAGCGCCTGCGGGCGGTGCGCAACGCGCTGCAACACGGCGTCTATAGCCCGGTGTTCCAGGTCCTCAACGGCTATCAGCGCGCCATCGGCGAGGTCATGATCGTCCCCGTCGCAGATCCCGCCGACGGATCGCCGCGCCAGGAGACCATGGGCTACGCGGCGTTCGTCACCCGGCGGCGCGACGACGAGGACTTCGCGCGCTGGTTTGCGCGCCTCGCCGAGGACATCGAGCGCATGTCGCAGGACCCCGGGCGCCACGACCAGCGGCTCGTCGCACTGCAGCGCGCGCTCGTGGACCTCATCGAATTCCTCGATCCGCAGTGCGAGCGGCTGCCCAAGGACGAGCGGGCCAAGCTGCCGCTCTGACGTGCCTCAGCCGGCGGCGCGCGCGAGCCGCTCGGCGAGCGCGCCGATCGCCTCGACGAGCTCCGGCGGCTCGTGGACCTCGAAGTCGTGGCCGATCATGCCGACGCGCATCGCGAGCCAGTCCAGCGAGTCGTCGCTCGTGCGGTACTCGCTGCGGTCGTCGTCCAGCGCGGTGAGGCTGTCGCGCATCCACGGCCAGCGGTCGGCGAGCGCCGCGGCCGGCGCGTCGATCGTGATGCGCGCGTGGAAGCGGCTGGGCGACTGGCGCAGGTTCGCGGCGACGTAGGCCGCCGCGCCGGCGTCGCCGGGCAGCGAGCGCGGCGTGAAGCGCGCGGCGGCGGGCGACGGGCGCTCGATGCGGTCGACGCGGAACGTGCGCCAGTCGTCGCGGTCGCAGTCCCAGGCGACGAGGTACCAGCGGCGGCCGAGGTTGACGAGGCTGTGCGGCTCGACGAGGCGGCGCGACTCCGTGGCGTCGCGCGCGCTGTAGTCGAAGCGCAGCCGCTCGCGGTCGCGGCACGCGCCGGCGATCGTCGTGAGCGCCTCGGGGTCGACGCGCGGCCCGGTGGCGGGCAGGGTCGAGGTCACCGACTGCAGCGCGTTGACGCGCCGGCGCAGGTGCGCCGGAAGCACCTGCTCGAGCTTCACGAGCGCACGGATCGCGGTCTCCTCGATCCCCGTCACCGACGCGCCGGCGGCCGTCCGCAGCCCGACGGCGATCGCGACGGCCTCGTCGTCGTCGAGCAAGAGCGGCGGCATAGCCGTGCCGGCGTGCAGGCGGTAGCCGCCGAACGGCCCCGTCGACGCCTCGACGGGATAGCCGAGGTCGCGCAGCCGCTCGACGTCGCGGCGGATCGTCCGCGGCGAGACCTCGAGGCGGTCGGCGAGCTCCGCCCCCGGCCAGTCGCGCCGGGTCTGGAGGAGGGAGAGGAGCTTGAGCAGCCGTCCGGAGGTTCCGTGCATCGCATGCGCAGCGTCGCAACCATTGCGGACAGAAACTGTCCTAGACCTATCTTAGGCTGCATCCATCAACCGGCAGCGATGAGTTCTCGCCCTCGCACGCCGTCTGAAGCTGCAATCGACACAGGGGAGTCGCATGGCATCGACAGTGCAGGTCACCGACACGACCGCAAGCGGGCCGGCGCCGCCACCGGGCGAGCCGGCGATCGCCGTGCAGGGGCTGACGAAGTCCTTCGGCGAGGTGCGAGCGCTCGACGGCGTGAGCTTCGAAGCCGCGCCCGGCACGGTGCTCGGCCTCCTCGGCCCCAACGGCGCCGGCAAGACGACGGCCGTCCGCGTCCTCGCGACGCTCCTGAAGCCCGACTCGGGCACGGCACGCGTCGCCGGTCTGGACGTCGTCGCCGACGCGACGAAGCTGCGCCACCAGATCGGCCTCGCGGGGCAGTACGCCGCGATCGACGAGAACCTCACGGGCCTCGAGAACCTCGTAATGGTCGGGCGCCTGTATGGAATGCCGCGCGCGAAGGCCAAGGCGCGCGGCCGCGAGCTGCTGGCGACCTTCGACCTGCTCGACGCCGCCGACCGCCCGGC
>CAWDYO010000016.1:0-118641 GCA_963806515.1 uncultured Actinomycetes bacterium
TCTTCTTCGGCGGCCAGTACGTCGCGAAGGCGTTGCCGATAATCCACTCGCGCGGAACGGGACCCCAGTAGCGGCTGTCGTCCGACGCGCCGCGGTTGTCGCCCATCATGAAGTAGTGGTCCTTCGGGATCGTGATCGCCGTCGGGAAGTTGCACTGGTCGCCGCCGGAGCATGGGTTGATGAACGGCTCGCGCTGGCGCTTGCCGTTGAGGATCACGTGACCGCCCACGATCGCGATCTTGTCGCCCGGGCCCGCGACGATGCGCTTGATGAAGTTCGTGTCGGCCTTGGTCGTCGTCGGCGCGGGGCACGGCTGGTCGTCGTCGTGGGGAGCGCCGCACTCGTTGGCGTTCTCCGCGCCGCTCGGCGGATGGAACACGGTCACGTCGCCGATGTGCGGATCGCCGAAGCGGTTGCCGATGCGGTTGACGAGCACGCGCTGACCGATCACGAGCGTCGGCACCATCGACTCCGACGGGATCCGGTACGGCTTGACGAGAAAGGCTTGGATAGCGAGCGCCAGCCCAAGCGCGACCGCGACGATCAGGACGAGCTCGAACGGCGAGTTGCCCTTCGAGTCGTCGGACTTCGCCGCCTTGCGCTTGCGGCGGCGACGGCGGTCCGGGGTCTCGTCGCCACCCCGCTTGCCACGGTCGCGACCTGCGGACCAGCGCCTGCTTACCCACGGACCGACGCGCCGGTCTCGGTCACGCCGGGTTGCCGGTGGGGGCCGTCTCGGCCTCGCCTCCGGCGGCTGCAGCGCTTGCCTCTGCGACCGTCTCGTCGGCCACGGCACCTTCGGCGTCGATCGCTTCGGGCTCGGCGGCCGCCTCGGCCTCGAGCTGCTCGGCGGGATCGTGGAGCAGGCCAGCGACGACCTTCTCCTCCGGTCCGGTGTAGCGGCGCTCGCGGACGCGGGCCCGCTTGCCGACGCGGTCGCGCAGGTAGTAGAGCTTCGCGCGCCGCACGTCACCGCGAGCGGCGACCTCGATCTTCTCGATCTTGGGCGAGTGCACGGGGAACGTCCGCTCGACGCCGACGCCGAAGGACTGCTTGCGCACCGTGAACGTCTCGCGAACGCCATGGCCTTGGCGCTTGATGACGACGCCCTCGAAGACCTGGGTGCGCTTGCGCGTGCCTTCGACGACCTGGAAGTGCACGCGCAGGCGGTCGCCGGCCTGAAAGGACGGGACGCGGCGCAATTGAGCGCGCTCGAGGGCTTCGATGACGGAGGACATAGGCGAAGAAGGGGTGCGGCCGAAAAGAGGGTTGGCCGCGCCGGAGGCAAGATGGTAGCGAAGCGCCTACGCCGGAGACCCGCCGGGGTCGGCGGGCCCCTCACCACCGGGTCCGCGAGGCTCCGCGGCTCGCGGCTCGCCGACGCCGCGAGGCTCCGCGGCTCGCAGCTCACCGCCGGACCCGCGAGGCTCCGCGGCTCGCAGCTCACCGCCGGACCCGCGAGGCTGCGCAACGCGAGGCTCGCCGGCGCGAGGCTCGCCGTGCCACGCGCTTGCAAGCCGCGCGCGGTCGCGCGACTGCTGCTCGCGCCAGCGCCGGATCTCCTCGTGATGGCCGGAGAGCAGCACGTCCGGGACCCGCCAGCCGCGGTAGTCCGCCGGCCGCGTGTAGTGCGGGTACTCGGGGCGCCCCTCCAACGCGACCGAGAACGACTCCTCCTTGGCCGACGCGCTGTCGCCCAAGGCGCCGGGCAGCTTGCGCAGCACCGCGTCGCAGACGACCATCGCCGCGAGCTCGCCCCCCGCGAGCACGTACTCGCCGATCGACACCGCGTCGCTCGCGAAGTGCTCGACGATCCGCTCGTCGAAGCCCTCGTAGCGCCCGCACAGGAGCGTCACGTCCGGCTCGGCCGCGAGCTCGTCGACGAGCCGGTCGTCGAGCAGCCGGCCGGTGGGCGTCAACGCGATCACCCGCCGCGAATGGCGCAGGTCGACCGGGTCCACCCCGTAGAAGGCGCGCAGCGCGGCATCCATGACGTCGACGCGCAAGACCATCCCCGCGCCCCCGCCGAACGGCGTGTCGTCGACCTGCCCGCCGCTCAGCGGCGTGTGCTCGCGAAGGTCGAGCGTGCGCAGCTCATGGCCCGCGGCGAGCGCGTTGGCGACATGGCGCTGGGTGACGAACCAGTCAAACCAGCCCGGAAAGAGCGTGACGACGTCGAGGCGCAGGGGTCAGCCCTGCGCGGCGTCCGGCGCGGCGCCGCGCCCGGAAGGAGCGCTCGGCCCCGCCACCGCGCCAGGCTCGGCCGCCGCGCTCGGCGCTCCCCCCCTGCGCCCGGCTCGCCCGCCGCGCTCGGACCCGCCATGGCACTCGGCTCCGCCACCGCAGCCGGCTCGGCTCGCTCTCGTCCACCCCGAGGAACTCCGCATCGACGACGATCCGGCGCGCCGCGACATCGACGAGGCGCACCGCGTCGCCGACCATCGGCACGAGCAGCTCCCCGACCTCGAGCACCTCGCACGACGGCAGCGCGCGCAGCCCCTCGACCACCCCGAGCGAGCGCCCGCCGGCCGTCAGCACCGCGCAGCCCTCGAGATCCTCGGCCCAGTACTCGCCGGGCTCGAGCGCCGGCGCGGCCGTCCGCAGGACAAGCAGGTCACCACCCCGCAGCGCCTCGGCGCCCAAGCGGTCGTTCACGCCCTCGAGCCGCAGGATCGGGCGCTCGTCGGTGCCCGCTCGCCGCACGATCTCGCGCACGGCCTCGCCGATCCGCACCGAGCCGCCCAGCGGCAGCAGCGCGGGACGCGGGCGCGTGACGTGAAACGACCCGTCGAGCCCGTGGGGACGCCCCACCCGGCCGGCGTTCAGGACATCCGCGACGGCCACGTCACACAACCGCCCCGCAGCGCCACGATCAGTCGACGATGTCGACGAAGACGCGGCACTGCTCCTTCACCGCGGCGGCCTTCAGCACCGTGCGCAGCGCGTTCGCGGTCCGCCCGCCGCGGCCGATGACCTTGCCGTAGTCGTCCTCGCCGACCGACAGCTCGAGGACGACGCTGCCGTCGTCCTCGTCGAACTGCTCGACGCGCACGGCGTCGGGATCGTCCACCAGCGCCCGCGCCAGGTACTCGAGCAGCTCCTGCATCGGGCTCCCCGGCGAGCTAGTAGCCTAGGCGATGCCCTGGATGCGCAACAGCTTGCGCACCTGGGAAGACGGCTGTGCGCCGCGGTCGAGCCAGTGGCGCGCACGCTCTTCGTCGACGCGAATCGTCGACGGCTCGGTCTGGGCGTTGTAGTGGCCGATCGTCTCGATCACGCGACCATCGCGCGGCGAACGTTGATCAGCGACGACGATGCGCCAGATCGGATCCTTCTTGCCACCCACTCGGGTAAGTCTCAGTCGAACAGCCATGTGGCAGTGAGGTTAGCGGCCCTGACGCATGAGCGCCTGGAGGTCCGGCATCTTGCCCTTGCCGAGCTGCTTCATCATCTTCTGCATCTGGCCGAACTGCTTGACGAGCTGGTTGACGTGCTGGACCGTCGTGCCGGACCCGCGAGCGATGCGCAGCCGCCGCGACCCCTTGATGAGATCGGGCCGCCGGCGCTCCAGCGGCGTCATCGACAGGACGATCGCCTCGATGCGATCCAGCTCGCGCTCGTCGACCTTGATGTTCTTCAGCGCGGCGCCCTGAAAGCCGGGGATCATCCCGAGCAGCGACTGCAGCGGCCCCATCTTGCGCATCATCTTCAGCTGCGACAGGAAGTCCTCGAACGTGAACTCGTTGCGGCGCAGCTTGCGCTCGAGCTCCTTCGCCTCGTCCTCGTCGATCTGCGCCTCGGCCTTCTCGATGAACGACAGCACGTCGCCCATGCCGAGGATCCGCTGCGCCATGCGGTCGGGATGGAAGCGCTCGAACTGGTCGAGCTTCTCGCCCGTCGACGCGAACAGGATCGGCTTGCCGGTCACCGCCTTGACCGACAGCGCGGCGCCGCCGCGGGCATCGCCGTCGAGCTTGGACATCAGCACGCCGTCGAACGCGACGGCCGACGCGAACTGCTCGGCGACGTTGACGGCGTCCTGGCCGGTCATCGCGTCGACGACGAGCAGCACGGTCGTCGGCTTGACGGCCTTGCGGATCGCCACGAGCTCGTCCATGAGCTTCTCGTCGATGTGCAGGCGGCCGGCCGTGTCGACGATCAGCACGTCCTTGCCGTCGCGCTTGGCCTGGTCCAGCGCCCACCGAGCGATGTCGACGGGGTCGCGGTCGGTGCCCTGCTCGTAGACCGTCGCGCCGACCTGCGAGCCGACCTTGACGAGCTGGTCGACGGCCGCCGGGCGGTAGACGTCGCAGGCAGCCAACGCGACCGACGACGAGTGCTCGCTCATGAGGAAGCGAGCGAGCTTCGCCGACGCCGTCGTCTTGCCGGAGCCCTGCAGGCCGGCCATGAGGATCACCGTCGGCGGGCGCGGGGAGAACGCCACGCCGGCGCTCGATCCGCCCATCAGCGCGGTCAGCTCCTCGTTGACGATCTTCACGACCTGCTGGCCGGGGTTGAGCTGGCCGAGCACGTCGGAGCCCAGGCAGCGCTCCTTGACGGTCGTCGTGAACGACTTGACGACCTTGAAGTTCACGTCCGCCTCGAGCAGCGCGAGGCGGATCTCGCGCATCGCGGCGTTGACGTCGGCCTCGGTCAGCGTGCCGCGCGAGCGGACGTCGGCGAGGGTCGCCTGCAGCTTCTCTGAGAGCGTGTCGAACACGGGCAGCCAGTCTAGGTGCCCGTGCTCAACACCCGCGCCGAGGCGCCGGCGGCGCCGGGCTCGTCACGCCGCCAACGGCGTCGGCGTGCGCGAGCCCTGCCGCGAGTACCTGCCGGTGCTAGGCGATCGCGAGCACCATGATCGCGATCAGGACGACGAGCGCCGCTCCCCCGTACACCAGCAGGCTCTGAGCACCGTCGTTGCTGTCTCCCATGAAGTTCCCCCTCGATAGCCGTCGCGTAGTTCCGCCCAGTTTCTAGCGCCTGCGCGCAATCGGTGCAACCCGCCTCACGCGCGGCGCACGAGCATGATCCCATCACGCACGGTCAGCGTCACGCAGACGACGCGCTCGTCCGCGGTCACGTGGTCGTTGAACTCGCGCAGCGCGATCGTCGACTCCGTGTCGTCGTCGGACGGCTCATGCGCCACGCGGCCGCTCCACAGCACGTTGTCGACGACGATCAGCCCGCGCTCGGAGAGCTTCGGCAGGACCGCCTCGTAGTAGCCGAGGTAGCCCGGCTTGTCGGCATCGACGAACACGAGGTCGAACGGGCCGTCGAGCGTCGCGATCGTGTCGAGCGCGGGGCCGCGCCGGACCTCGATGCGATCGCTCTCCCCCGCGCCCGCGATGTGGCGCTCGGCGACGTCGGCGTGCTCGTCGGCGAGCTCGCACGTGACGATCCGCGCATCCGGCGCGAGCGCGCCGGCCATCGACAGCGCGCTGTAGCCCGAGTACGTGCCGATCTCGAGCACGAGCTTCGGCTGCCAGCCGAACACGAGGAACTCGAGGAAGCGGCCCTCGATGTCCCCCGTGAGCATCTGCGGCGAGGACAGCGTCTCGCGCGTCTCGTCCGCGAGCGCCCGCAGGTGCGCGGCAGGCGGCGTCGTGTGTGCGGCGGCGTAGCCCTCGACGTCGTCGTCGACGATGTAGGCGCTCACGGCGCCGGCGGCACCCGCGGCGGCGTCGGGCGCACCGCGCCCGCGAGCGCGCCCGCGGCGTTGCCCAGCGCCTGGCTGAACTCCGACGGGATGACGAAGATCTTGTTCGCCTCGCCCTGCGCGAGCTTCGGCAGCATCTGCAGGTACTGGTAGGACAACAGGCCCTGGTCGGGGTCGCCGTCGTGGATCGCCTGGAAGACCGTGTCGATCGCCTTCGCCTCGCCCTCGGCGCGCAGGATCGCGGCCTCGCGCTGGCCCTCGGCGGTGAGCACGGCCGCCTGCTTGGCGCCCTCGGCGTTGAGGATCTGCGACTGCTTGGAGCCCTCCGCGGTGAGGATCGAGGCACGGCGGTCGCGCTCGGCGCGCATCTGCTTCTCCATCGCCTCCTGGATCGACGCCGGCGGGTCGATCGCCTTGACCTCGACGCGGTTGACGCGGATGCCCCAGCGGCCGGTCGCGTCGTCGAGCACGGTGCGCAGCTGCGAGTTGATCTCGTCGCGGCTCGTCAGCGCCTGCTCGAGCGTGAGCCCGCCGATGACGTTTCGCAGCGTCGTGACCGTGAGCTGCTCGATCGCCTGCAGCGGGTTGGCGACCTCGTAGGAGACGGACTTCGCGTCGGTGATCGTGAAGTACAGGACGCTGTCGATCTGGATGCCGACGTTGTCGCCGGTGATGACGCCCGCGGGCTTGAACGTCACGACCTGCTCGCGCAGGTCGATCATCGCGCCGACGCGGTCGATGAACGGGACGACGATCGCCAGGCCGGGCATCAGCGTGCGCTGGTAGCGGCCGAAGCGCTCCACGACGCCCGCGCGCGCCTGCGGGACGATGCGGACGGTCTTCGCGGCGAGCATGATCGCGAACAGCGCGATGATGCCGAGCAGGATCAAAGCTCCCATTGAGAACTCCCTATTCGGTGTCGCTGACGAGCGCGGTCGCGCCCCGGATCTCGACGACGTGGACCTTGTGGCCGACCTCGATCACGTCGCCCTCGACGAACGTCCGCGCCGTCCACATCTCGCCGTCGAGCTTGACGACGCCGTCGCGGTCGTCGACCTGCTTCGTGACGACCGCGGTCTTGCCGACGAGCGCGGCGGTGCCGGTGCGGATCTTCGGCGCCGTGTACATGTGCCGGCGCGCGATCGGGCGCACGAAGGTCAGCAGCAGGCCTGAGCTGACGAGGAACACGAGGATCGCGGCGACGGACGACAGCCCCGCGAGATCGGCGACGGCGCCAAGCAGCGCGCCGACCGCGAACGGGGCGAGGAAGAAGCTCAGCGAGGCGACCTCACCGGCGGCGAACAGCACCGCGATGAGGATCCAGATCATCCAGGGATCCATTGGCACGACTGTATCTGTTGTCGCGGCGCCTTTGGCAGACCCAGGGTGGCGAGAACTACACCTTTGCCCGGGCTCAGGTCAGCAGCGCGCGGGCGTAGTCGTCGGCGTCGAACGGGCGCAGGTCGTCGAGCGCCTCGCCGATGCCGATGAGCTTCACCGGGATGCCCAGCTCGCCGGCGATCGCGAGCGCGATGCCGCCCTTGGCGGTGCCGTCGAGCTTCGTCAGCACGATCCCGTCGACCGGGACGGCCTCGGAGAAGAGCTTGGCCTGGCGCAGGCCGTTCTGGCCGGTCGTCGCGTCGACGGTGAGGAGCGTCTCGTGCGGGGCGCCCTCGAGCTGCTTCGCGACGACCCGGCGCACCTTCGTCAGCTCGGCCATGAGGTTGTCCTGGGTGTGCAGCCGGCCCGCGGTGTCGATGATGACGACGTCGGCGCCGCGCTCGCGGCCCTGCTTGACGGCTTCGAACGCGACGGCGCCGGGGTCCGCGCCCTCGCGGCCGCGCACGATCTCGCAGCCCGCGCGCTGCGCCCAGCCGGCGAGCTGCTCGACGGCCGCGGCGCGAAACGTGTCCGCCGCGCCGAGCACGACGGTCAGCCCGAGCTCGCGCTGCAGGTGCCAGGCGAGCTTGCCGATCGTCGTCGTCTTGCCGGTGCCGTTGACGCCGACGGCCATGATCACGGTCGGCGTGTGGCGCACGTCGATGCGGTCCGAGCCGGTCCGCGCGATGTCGGCGAGCATCTCGGCGAGCCGCGCGCTGAGCGCCTCGCCGCCGACGATCTCACCGCCCGCGGCCTGCGACTCGAGCTCGCCGACGACGCGCGCGGTCGTCGCAGCGCCGACGTCGGCCATGATCAGCGCCTCCTCGAGGCGCTCCCAGGTCTCCTCGTCGACGTCGCCCTCGAGCAGCGTGGCCTGGATCTCCGCGCCGAGCGCCTCGCGCGTCTTCGAGAGGTTCTGGCGCAGCTTGCGAAAGAACCCGCGCTTGCGCTCGGGCTCCTCGGCTTCGGCGGCGCCGGAGTCCGCGCCGGCGGCGGGGCGCGCGACGTCGGTGATGAAGAGGTCTGACCAGTCGCGAGCCATGGGCGATGCGCGACGATAGCGCCATGGCGTTCGAGTTCCGCCGCGGCCGCTCCGACGAGTCGCCCGGCCGCGAGCTGCTCGCGCGAGCTCAACGAGCTGTTCGATGCGCAGTACCCCGGTCGCGCCGCGAAGCCGGGCTCGGTGACGACCCCCGACGAGATGGTCGCGCCGGGCGGCGCCTTCCTCGTCGGCTACGAGGACGAGCGCCCGATCGCGATCGGCGGGCTGCGGCGCCTCGACGACGAGACCGGCGAGATCAAGCGGATGTTCGTCGTCGCGGACGCGCGCTCGCGCGGCGCGGGACGCGCGCTGCTGGCCGCGCTCGAGAGCGCCGCGCGCGAGCTCGGCTACGCCCGCGTGCGCCTGGACGCCGGGCCGGCGCAGGCAGCACAGCATCGCGCTGTTTCGCAAGACCGGCTACGTCGAGATCCCGAAGTACAACGACAACCACATCGCCGTCTACTTCGCCGAGAAGCGGCTGTAGGGGACACGCGACTCACCGCGTCGCGGGACAGACGCGAGAGCACGTTACAGATACGGCCCGCAGATCCCCCATAACGGGGACACGGGGGGCGGCGTCAGCGTTCGAGCATCGCCTGGAGGTTCACGCCAAAGCGCGTGAACGTGCGGTTGGCGACCTCGTCGATCGCGTCCGCGGAGAGCAGCCGGGCGATCCCGTCGACCTCGACGCTCGTGTGCACCGCCGCGAAGCTGCGGCCATGAGACTCGGTGAGCATGATCGTGGCCGTCGCATCCGCGAGCTCGTCGCCGTCGGCCTCGCGGGCGACCATCCGCAGCACCTGGCGGTGCGTGGCATCGTCGCGATCGGCCAGCGTCACGTTGGCCTTCGTCTTGAGCGTCACGAGGCCGACGTCGGCCTCGATGTCGACGTCGTAGCTGTCCGCACCCGAGCGGCCGGTCAAGCGCGCGTTGGGGATGCACGGCACGACGCGCTCGCCGTCGCCCAGCGCCGCCCACACCTCGGCGATCGGAACGGTCACCGAAAGTGCGTGGTCGAATTCCATACATTGACACTAGTGCAGCGCGGGGCTCGCGAGGTGAGTCAGTCACACAGCGCGCGGTGCGCCGGTCGGTGGTGCAGGCTCGCTTCAGGCGGCGCCGGCGGCGGAGGAGACGCCGTCCTCGCGCGGCAGGTGGCGCGAGATGACCTTCGAGACGCCGTCGTCACCCATCGAGACGCCGTAGAGCGTGTCGGCGGCCTCCATCGTGCGCTTCTGGTGCGTGACGACGATGAACTGCGCGCGGTCGGCGTAGCGGCGCAGGAGCGCGAGGAAGCGCGTGAGGTTCGGGTCGTCGAGCGCGGCCTCGACCTCGTCGAGGATGTAGAACGGGCACGGCTTGGCGAGGAAGACCGCGAACAGGAAGGCGAGGGCCGTCATCGACTTCTCCCCGCCCGAGAGGAGCGTCAGGCGCTTGGTCGACTTGCCGGCGGGCGTGATCTCGATCTCGACGCCGAGCATGTCGTCGGGCTCACCCGGCAGCGCGACCTCGGCGTCCGCTTCGTCGTCGCCAGCCCAGCCGGCGGCCTCGGGATCACTCGCCGCCGCGCCCGCGAAGCCGGTGATCCCCGTCTCCTCCCTGACGAGCCGCAGCCGGCCGCGCCCGCCGGGGAACAGCTGCGCCGCAAGCTCCTCGAAGTTCGCCGCGGCGGCGTTGAACGTCTCCTCGAACGTCTCGTTGATCTGGCGGTCGGTGTCGCGGATCAGGGTGCGCAGCTCCCGCAGCGCCGTCTCGAGGTCGTTGCGCTGCAGTTCGAGCTCGGTCACGTGGGCGAGCGCGTCGTCGTACTCGGCCTTGGCGAGCGGGTTGACCGGGCCGAGCTGCTCGCGGCGGCGCTGGAGGCGCTCGATCCGCGCGTGCAGCGTGGCCGCGGCCTCCTCGTCCAGCGCCTCGGTCGCGGGCTGCGCCGGCAGCCCGAGGCGCTCGGCGAGCAGGGCGAGCTCCTGGTCGGCGTCGGCCGCCTGGTCGCGCGCCTGCTGCGCACGCACCTCGGCGACGGTGACGAGGTCGCCGCGCTCGCGCAGCCGGCGCTGGATCTCCGCCTCCTCGCCGGCGCAGGCACGCAGGCGGGTCGCGAGGTCCTCGCCGGCGGCGCGATCCGCCGCGAGCTCTGACTCCAACGTCTCGATGCGGGCGCCGATCGCCGCGACCGCCCCTTCGAGCGCCGAGATCAAGCGAGCCGCGCCGGGCTCAAGCGCCCGGTCGGCCGCGATCCGGTGGCGCAGGCCGGCGATCCGGCGGGCGCGCTCGGAGCGTTCGCGCTCGGCGCGCTCGGCGACGCGGCGCTCGGCGGCCAGCTCGCCGTCGATCTGCGCCCGGCGCACCGCCGACGCCCCTTCCAGCGGCGCCTCGCGGCGCTTGGCGATGATCCACGCCGCACGGCGCGCGTCCTCCTCGGCGCCGGCGAGCGCCCGCGAGCCGTCGCGGCGCGCGCGGTCGGCCTCCTCGCGCGCCGCGTCGGCGGCGCGGACGGCCTGCTCGGCGATCTCGCACGCAGCCTTCGCGGCCTCCTCGGCGGCCACGGCGGTACCGCTCGCGGCGATCAGCTCCTCGCGGCGGTTGCGCTCTGCGAGGACGCGCTCCTCGCCGCCCTCGGGCGCCTGGCGCAGCTCGCGGTGGCGGCCGTGCCAGACGCGGCCGTCGCGCGTCGTGGCGATGCCGTTGAAGCCGGGCGGCAGGTTGTGGATCTCCTCGACGACCCAGGCGTCCCACAGCAGGCGGCGGGCGACGGCGACGTCGTGCGTCTCGGCCTCGATGAAGTCGCACAGATGCCGGGCGCCGGGCGCCGGTGGGTGCGTCGCCCGCGCCGGGCCGGGCGCGAGGTCGCCGGTGACGAGGATGCGGCCGCCCTCGGCACCGGCGGCGTCGAGCAGCGCCTTGCCCTCGCGCACGCCCTCGACGAGCCCCGCCCGCAACAGGCCGCCGAGCGCGGCGGCGACCGCGCGCTCGTAGCCCGGGCGCACGTCGAGCGCGTCGGCGAGCGAGCGGGCTGCGCGCCCGTGCGCGCTAGAGGCGGAGCGGGTGCGCAGGAACTGGTTGCAGGCCGCGAGCTCGGCGCCGACGCGCGCCGCGTCGCGTCGGGCGCCCTCGAGCACGCGGTCGGCGGCGCGGCGCTCGGTGCGCGCCGTCTCCGCGGTGGCCTCGGCGCTCGCGAGCAGCGCGCGCTGGACGTCGGCGGCCTCGCGCTGCTGCGCGACGCGCTGCTCGGCCTCGACGCGCGTGCGCTCGAGCGTGACGAGCTCGCGCTCGAGCTCGGCCTCGTGGTCTGCCGCGAGCCGCTCGAGCTCGGCCTCCAGCGCGGCGATGCGCTCGCGACCGGCCGCCTCGAGCGCGCCGCCGTCCGCGACGTGCTCCATGCCCGCCTCGAGCCCCGCGAGCTCGGCTGTGCGGCGCTCGCTGCGCTCGCGCAGGTCGTCGGCGAGCGTCCGCGTGCGCTCGAGGCGCAGCTCGATGCGCTCGGACGCCGAGCGCGCGCGGTACACGCGCCGCGCGAAGGCCTCGCGCTGCTCGCTGCGAGCGGCGAGCGCCTCGTCGACGGCCTGGCGGCGCGCCGTGACCTCCGCGAGCTGCGCGTCGGCCTCCTCGCGCGCGGCGCGGGCAGCCGTCGCGGCGGCCGTGGCCGTGGCGAGGTCCTCGCGGCGGGCGCGGGCGACGTCGCGGACGAGCTCCCAGCGGGCCTCGACGGTCTGGCGCTCGATGCGCTCGTGCAGCTCGGCGGCCTCGGCCTGGCGCTTGAGCGGGCGCAGGCGCGAGCGCGCCTCGCGCTCCACGTCGAGGGCGCGGTCGAGGTTGTCCTGCGTGCGGTCGAGCTTGAGCTGCGCCCGCCGCCGGCGCTTGCGGTGCTTGCCGAGGCCGGCGGCCTCCTCGATGAGCAGCCGCCGCTCGCGCGGCTTGGACGTCACGATCGTCTCGACGCGGCCCTGCGAGACGACCGAGTGCATCTCCTTGCCCAGGCCGGTGTCGCTGAGGACCTCGAGCACGTCGACGAGCCGGCAGCGCGCGCCGTTGAGGCGGTACTCGCCCTCGCCGCTGCGGTCCAGCCGGCGCGCGATCGAGATCTCGCCCATCGGGACGTCAACCGCGCCGTCGGCGTTGTCGATGACGATCTCGACCTCCGCCGCCGAGCGGGCCTGCACGCCGCGGCCGCCGCCGAAGATGACGTCGCGCATCGACTGGCCGCGCACCGCGAGCGGCGACTGCTCGCCCATCGCCCACAGCACCGCGTCGGTGACGTTCGACTTGCCCGACCCGTTCGGGCCGACGACGACCGAGACGCCGGGACCGAAGTCGAGCTTCGTCCGGTCGGGGAAGGACTTGAAGCCCTTGAGGGTGACGGACTTGAGGTGCATCAGCTTCGAGGCTCCCACAGCTCGTCCTCGTCGGGGGGGCCCGGGGCGTCGGGATGCAGCGTCTCGAGCGCAATTCGCGCGGCTTCTTGCTCGGCGTGCTTCTTCGAACGGCCGGCGCCGCGGCCGACGGGCGCCCCGCCGACCGTCGCGATCACCTCGAACGTGCGGTCGTGCGGCGGGCCGTCCTCGGCCGCGACCTCGTACTCGACGGTCTCCGCGCGCCGCGCGAGGCGCTCCTGCAGCGTCGACTTGAAGTCGACCGGGTGCGTCAGCGCGTTGGAGATCTCCGGCTGGAAGGCCTCGACGACCGCCGCCGCCGTGCGCTCGTAGCCGGCGTGCAGGTAGCAGGCGCCGATCACCGCCTCGATGACCGACGCGAGCACGCGCTCGGTCTCGACGCAGCGACTCGACGCTCTGCCCGACCCCGGCCGGGGCGGACTTGCGCAGCAGGTCGGGCACGCCGAGGCGCTCGGCGACCGCGCGGCACGAGACCCCGGAGACGCTCTGCGCGCGGATCTTCGTCAGGCGACCCGCGCCGAAGCGCTCGGCCTCCAGGCGCGGGTAGAGGTGCGCGGTCAGCGCGAGGCCGAGCACGGAGTCGCCGAGGAACGCCAACCGCGAGTAGGAGTCCGATCGGCGCTCGGTCCAGGACGCGTGCGTGAAGACCTGCCTGTGCAGGTGCTCCGGAAGCTCTTCGAGGAGTGCGGTGAGCAGCTTCAGGGCTCGGTCGGCTCGGGTTCGCGGGCGTGCGCGAGGACGAAGTCGACCGCCTGGCCGACGGTGACGATCTTCGCGGCGTCCTCGTCGGGCATCTTCACGCCGTAGGAGTCCTCGAGCTCCTGCACGAGCGTGTAGAGGTCGAGCGAGTCGGCCTCGAGGTCCGCGCGAAAGCTCGTCGTCTCGTCGATCTGCGCGGGATCGACCTCGAGCTCGTCGACGAGGTGGGCACTGATGAGCGCGAAGACCTCTTCCCTGGTCATGAGGCTGACACGGTAGACCCGCTCTCGGACAGCGCGCCGCCGGCCTTGCGCAAGGCCCCCGCGCGATCGAGCGCGTCGTGCGTGCGCCCGACGACGTCGCCCGTGATGCCGCGTGCGGCGAGCAGGATCGCGCTCTCGAAGCCGCGGCGCGTGAAGCGCCCGTGGCCGACGACGCCGATCTTGCGCAGGCCGAGTAGGTAGGCCCCGCCGGCCGTCTCGGGCGAGATCTCGTCGCGGAAGCTGCGCAGCGCGGGACGCATGAGCGCACCCCCGGCGCGCGCTCGGCGCGTCGAGGTGGCGGTCGCGCGCAGCTCGGCGATCATCTTGTCCGAAACGCCCTCCATGACCTTCAGCGTGACGTTGCCGGTGAAGCCGTCCGTGACGACGACGTCGGCCTTGCCCTCGGTCAGCTCGTGGCCCTCGATGTTGCCGACGAAGTTCAGCTCCGCGAGCGCCGACAGCCGTGCGTGGACCTCGAGGACGAGCTGCGTGCCGCGCGTCGCCTCCTCCCCGACCGACAGCAGCGCGACCCGCGGCCGCGCGACGCCGTGCACGACGGTTGCCAGTGCGGCGCCCATGAAGGCGAACTGCACGAGGTGCTCCGGGCGAACCTCGGTGTTCGCGCCGACGTCCACGAGCGTGACGGGCATGCCCGGGACCGGGATCTGGGCGGCGAGCGCGGGACGCAGGATCCCGCGGTCGCGCTTGATGTTGAAGAGCCCCGCGGCGAGCGCGGCGCCCGTCGCTCCGGCGGAGACCAGCGCGTCGGCGTCACCGCTGGCCACCGCCTTCGCCGCGCGGACGATCGAGGAGTCCGGGTGCGCGCGGGCGGCGGCGGCGGGGTTGGCCGCCTTGGCGATCGACAGCGGCGCGTCGATGACCTCGATGCCGGGACCCGCGTTGCCCATCGCGGCGGCGGGTCCGAACAGGAGGATGCGCACGCCCTGACGGGCGGCGAGGTTCGCGCCCTCCGCCACCTCCGCGGGGCCGAGGTCGGCGCCGTTCGCGTCGACCGCGACGACGGGGATCGGGCGCGCGGTCTCGCGCTCGTCGCCACCGTGCGTGCGAGCGAGACGAAGTCTGTCGAGTCGTGCCGGCATCCGCCGGCGGAGCCTAGTGGTTCGTCCGGTGGATCCGTGCGAGCGGACCCGGCCGGAAGCCCGGGCTAATGGTCGTGATCGTGGTGGTCGTGCGAGGGTGTGACGACCTCGGAGCCCTTGTAGCTGCCGCACTTCGCGCACACGCGGTGCGGGCGGCGCGGCTCGTGGCACGTGGGGCACGCGTTGTAGACCGGCGCCGCCATCTTGTGGTTCGCGCGACGCTTGGCGGTGCGGCTGTGCGATTGCTTCTGCTTTGGGACGGCCATAGGTCCGCGGAAGGGTAGCGCAGCGCACTTCGGCACCCCCGCCGGGCCGCTGTCGAGCCTCGACTTGCAGGTGAAGGAGTGGCGCGTCGAAGCTCGAACAGGTCGCCATGAGCGAGCTTCAGCTCGACCAGAATCTCGTCGCGACGCTCGCGGCGCTCGAGACACATCGCGTCGAGTTCGTGCTCGTGGGCGACCTCGCCAACGCGATCTACGACCACGGTGGCATCGTCTCCGCGGTCGCCATCGTGCCGGGCAACTACGGGCGCAACGTCGACCGCCTCGCCCACGCGCTGGGCACGCTGAACGCCGAGCTCGGGATCGCCGGGCGACCCGATCCGCGGGGCTTGGACTGGCGCCAGATGGACCTGCGCGAGATCGCGCCCTGCACGTTCATGACGGCCTACGCCGACATCGACGTCGACTTCCAGCCCGCCGGCACGCACGGCTTCCGCGACCTCTTCCAGGACGCCGACCGGTTCGAGGTCGGCCGCGGCGTGCGCCCGTACGTCGCCTCGCCTGACGACCTCGATCGCGTCGGGCACGGCCATGCGTCGCCCCCGGCCCCCGTACAGCTCCCGCCCACGCCGGCCGAAGCCGCGGATGTGCCGACCGCGCCCCCCGCGGGCCCGCCGGCGCCCGTCGAGCCGTCCTACGCGCCCGTCGAGCCCGCGGCCGCCGACGCGCTGCCGCCCGCCGTGAGGCCGCCCGGCGAGGAGGACGACTACGACCCGGGCATCTGGACCGAGGAGGAGTTCCGGGCGATCCGCTCGGGTCGCATCACGTTCTGACGGCCGCGATCCGCTGGGGTCGCAGTCCGCCGCTTCCGCGGTGCCGCCGCTCGCTCAGCGTCGCGCCGCCCACCGCCGCGCCGACGCCAGAGTGACGAGGTCCTGCTTGCGCGACGGCAGGCACAGATGGTGCTCGTCGACGACGCGCAGCCCGGCGACGCCGAACTGGTTGCGAACCGTGACGCCGCGCTTGGCGAACGGCGCGCGGTCGCGAATCGTGTAGCAGACGAGGTGCGCCTCCGGCCGGCGAACGGCGCCCCCGTTCTTCGAGACCGGGTTGCACAGCCGTGTCACCGCGACCACCGCGGATCGCCCGGTTCCGAACTGGTCGCGCAACGTCACCGTCAACGGCGTCTTCAGCGGGGCCACGCTGTAGCAGCGCAGGTGGTCGACGAGCCGCTCGGGGTTGGGCGTCGTCGCGGGCGCCCTGGCGCCGAGGCGCTTGAGCGACGGCACGCACAGCGAGACCGGCGCCAGGACCGTCAGCCGGCGCACGCCGAACTGGTTGGCGACGATCACGCGGCGGCGGGGCGGGGTGCTGCGGTCGCGCGTGGCGTAGCACGTCAGGTGCGCCCGCGGGCTGCGGACCTGCCCGCCGTTCTTGGAGACCGGGTTGCAGAGGCTCGTCGTGCGCCGCACCCTCACGGTCCGCGCGCCGGTGGAGAACTGATCGCGCAGCCGCACGTCGCGCGCCCGGAAGGCCCCGGCGGCGTCGTAGCACTTGAAGTGGTCGATCGGTGGTGCCACGAACGGCGCGGGAGGCGGCGCTGGCGGTGGCGCGGCGGGTGGCGGCGGTGGCGCGGGCGGTGGCGGCGCGACCGGAGGCGGCGGGGGCGGCGGCGGCGGGACGAGCTCGAACGCCCCGATGTCGCAGCGCGTCCCCGACGGCCGCGCGACGCCGCGCTGATCGGTCGTCGCGCAGGGGACGAGCTCCGGGCCCGGCGTCGGGGTCGCGTCGCTCGGCGTGGCGGGGTTCCCCGCGTCGCGCGCCGGGCTCGTGAGCTGCAGCGCCAGCGTCTGCGTCGGCCCGCCGTTGCTCGCGAGCCCCAGCAGCAGCGGGTTGATCGGCGGCGCGGTACCGACCTGGTCGCCGGCGGTCAGCGACACGAAGCAGCCGATCGCGGTGCCGATGACGTTGTGGCCCTGAGACGCGAGGCCCGCGCCGCAGTCCGCCGACGCGCCACCCGTGTTCTGAGCGAGGATCGTGTTCGCGATGAACGTCGGCGTTTCGCCGAGGATGCCGCCGATGCCGTTCGTCGCCGAGTTGCCGGAGATCGTGCTGTTGTTCGCAATGACGAGCCCGCCCAGGTTGGCGATCGCGCCCGCGTCGGCGCCATCGGCGGTGCCGGCGATCGTGTTGCCGGTGATCGTCGAGTTGACGAGCAGCAGCGGGCCGACGTTCACGATCGCTCCGGCGCCCTGCCCGGCCCCGCTGGCGGTGACGCTGTTGCCGCTCACCAGCGAGTTGCGGATCTCGGTCACGTCGCGGAGCACCATGGCTCCGGCCGCGCCCACCCCGCCACCGTCGCCGGCGTTCTGACTGACGACCATGCGATCGAGGACGAGCCCGCCGGACGTGTCGATCCCGCCGGCTCCGAAGGGGGCCCCGGCCCCGCCGCTGATCGTGAACCCCGACATCGTCACGGACGAGTCGGCGACGACGATGACCGGGAAGGGCGGAGCGGCGGGGTTCCGCCGCACGGTGAGCGACCCGGCCCCGGGCCCGGTGATCGTGAGCTCGTCGGGATCGGGGTCGTTTAGCACGAGCGGACCGCCGATCAGCGAGATGACCGACGGCGACGGGAGCGCGAACTCGATGGTGTCCGCGCCCGCGGTCGCGTTGGCGTCGGCGACCGCCTGGCGCAGCGAGCAGGTCGCCGCCGCAGAGCAGTCGCCGGGGTCGTCGGTCGTGTTGCCGACGGTGATCGTCGCGGCGCCGGCGGTGGATGTCGCGAGCGCTGCCAGCGAGAGCGCCGTGGCGATCGTGCGGGCCGTGCGCCGGGCTGCCCAGGAGGTCATGGGGCCAACCTAGCCCGGGCGCACCGGCCCGCGCAAGCGCTTCGAGGACGACATCACAGGCCGAGCTCGCGGCTGTACTTGCGCCGGTAGTCCGCCCGGGCCTCGAGCACGCGCCCGACGTACTCGCGCGTCTCGCGAAACGGGATCTGCTCGACGCCGAAGGCCCGCTCGGCCATCGCCGCCTCGCCGACCCAGCGGTCGACGTTGCCCGGCCCCCCGTTGTACGCGGCGAGCGCGAGCACGGTGTTGTCGCCGTAGCGGCGCATGAGGTAGCGCAGGTAGTAGACGCCGTAGGAGATGTTCACCTGCGGCGTCGCGAGGTCGCCCTGCTCGAAGGCCGTCCCGCCCGACAGCCTGGCGATGTCCTTCGCGGTCGCGGGCGTGATCTGCATGAGCCCGCGCGCGCCCGCGTGGGACGTCTGGTCGCGGAACTTCGACTCCGCGTAGATGACCGCGGCGACGAGCGACGGGTCGACGCCCTTCGCCGTCGCCTGCTGGCGGATGATGTCCTCGTGGCGCAGCGGCAGCGCGAGCTCGCGCACGGCGTCGGGCAGCCGCGGGACGACGACGGCCGCGAGCAGCGCCACGAGCGCCGCGAAGCCGAGCAGCGTCAGCGCGCGGCGGCGCCTGCGGCGGCGGCGGACCACGGCCGAGCGGCGCTCGGCGCGCGTGATCACGGGCCGGGTGGCGGGACGGGCACTCACGGGCAGCTCAGTCTGGCGAGCACGTCAGACAACTGACGCTCGAGATCGGTCAAGGTCGCGCTGTTGTGGACGACGAACGTCGCACGTTGCGCCTTCTCGTCTTGGGAGAGCTGGCGCGCGGCCCGCTCGGCGGCGGCGACGTGACCGCGACCCGCGGCCCGCTGCGCGCGGACCTCCTCGTCGGCGACGACCGCGATCGTCGCGTCGTAGATCGCGTCCATGCCGGACTCGAACATCAGCGGCGTCTCGACGACCGCGGCGCGCGGCGGCGGCTCGCGCCGAGCGACGTCCTCGCGCCAGGCGGCGACCCGAGCGCCGACGCGGGGCCACAGCTCGCCCTCCAGCCACGCGCGCTCCTCGTCGGCGGCGAAGACCCGCGCGGCGATCGCCGCCCGATCGACGACGCCCGCCGGCGCGACCTCGTCGCCCCAGCGGGCGACGATGCGGTCGCGCACCTCGTCCGTCGCGTACAGCTCGTGCACGACCGCGTCGGTCGAGAGCGTCGCGGCGCCCAGCCGCTCGAGCAGCTCGAGCGCCGTCGACTTGCCTGCTCCCATCCCTCCCGTCAGGCCGACGAAGGGGGTGCGTCCCACGCTCGGCTCAGGCCGGCGCGTCCGGCTCCGGCTCGTCGGCCGCGGCGACCGGCGCGGGCTCGATGGCGTCGGGCATGATGATCCCCTCGTCCGTCGCAGGATCGGGCTCGACGGCCTCGTCGATGATGACGCCCTCGTTCGTAGCCTCGGGCTCGGCGGCTTCGGCCTCGAGCACCTCCCGCACGGCGGTGTCCTCGATCGGCTCGGCCGCCTCTGTAGGTGCGGCATCCGACACGAGGACGCCCTCGTCCTGCGCGGCGGCCTCGGGCGGCTCCGGGACCGAAGCCGACCCGGCGTCCGCGAAGACGTCCTCGCTCAAGCCCAGCTCGGGGAGGTCGTCGAGGTCGCCGGCGCCCTCGTCGGACAGCTCGAGCTCCTCCGGCGGCAGCACCTTCGGCGTCAGCACCTGGCCCTCGACGCGCTTGACGCTCAGCGACAGGCGGCGGCGCTCGGAGTCGATCTCGAGGATCTTGACCTTGACGTCGTCGCCCGGCGAGACGATCTCGCGCGGGTTCTCGACGTGATGCGGCGCGAGCTCGGAGATGTGGACGAGGCCCTCGACGCCGTCGAGGATCTCGACGAACGCGCCGAACGTGACGACCTTCGTGACCGTGCCCTCGAGCTCGTCGCCGACGTTGTACGTGTCGACGACCCGCTGCCATGGATCTTCCTGGGTCTGTTTGAGGCCGAGCGAGATCCGCTGGCGCTCTCGGTCTATATCCAAGACCTTCACAGCGACCGTGTCGCCGATCGAGAGGATCTCCGACGGGTGGTTCACATGCGACCACGACAGCTCGGAGATGTGGATCAGGCCGTCGATGCCGTTGAGGTCCACGAACGCGCCGAAGTCGACGATGTTCGAGATCTGGCCCTCGACGATGAGGCCGGGCTGCAGGCGATCGAGGATCTCCTGGCGCTGCTCCTTGCGCTCCTCCTCGAGCACCGCGCGGCGCGACAGGACGACGTTGTTGCGCGCCCGATTGAGCTCTATGACCTTGCACTCGATCTTCGTGCCCATGTACTCGTCGAGGTTCGGCACGCGGCGGATGTCGACGAGCGAGGCGGGCAGGAAGCCGCGCACCCCGAGGTCGATGATGAGCCCGCCCTTGACGACCTCGATGACCGTGCCCTCGACGGGCTCGCCGGACTCGGCAGCCGCCTCGATGCGCCGCCACGCCTTCTCGAAGCGGGCGCGCTTCTTGGACATGATCAGGCGGCCGTCCTGATCCTCCTTCGTGAGGACGAGGGCATCGACCTCCTCGCCCATCTCGACCTCGTCATGCGGGTCGACGGCCTTGCGAATCGAAAGCTCGTTGGAGGGGATGACCCCCTCGCTCTTGTAGCCGATGTCGACGAGGACCTCGTCGTTGTCGATCCGGACGACGATGCCGGTGACGACCTCGCCCTCTTCGAAGGGGTTGAACGTCGCGTCGTAGTTGGGGACGATCTGCCCGTCGATCTCGAGCAGCAGGCCGTTGGAACCTTCGACGACCTTTGCCTCTGGTGCAGCTTCGGTGATGGTGGTCATGTGTCGTGGGAGGTTAGCGGGCTTATCATCCCCTCGCGATGCCGGTCCGAGCCACGAAGCGCGGTGACGAGCGCACCCCGCTGAGCGGGGACTACGACGTCCTCATCTGCGGCGCGAGCTTCGCGGGGCTGACGGTCGCCCGCGAGCTGCACGGCAGCGGCGCGCGGGTGCTCATGATCGACCGCTACGAGGTCGGCGAGCGGCAGACGTCGGCCTGTGCCGCCCCCACCGAGTGGCTCGAGCACCTGGAGTTGATGGACGCCGTCCAGCAGACGTTCGGCGACCTCGTCATCCACGTCCCCGGCCGGTCGCTGCGCTGGAAGCTGCCGTGGACGTTCTCGACGTTCGACTACCGCCGGATCTGCGCCCTGCTGCGCGCGCAGTCGGAGGGCTCGTGCGAGTTCGAGACGGCGAAGGTCAAGGGGCGGACGGGCTTCACGGTCCACACCGACCGCGGCGATCTCACCGCGCCGCTCATCGTCGACGGCCTGGGCTGGCGACGGATCCTCGGCGCGGGCGCGAACGTCCAGCCGCCCAACGCGCGGCTCTCGCGCGGCCTCGAGGTTCACCCGCACTCCGGCGGCGACGACCTCGAGCTGTGGATCGACCCGAAGTACGTCAAGCGCGGCTACTCGTGGTCGTTTCCCGCCGACGGCGAGCTGCGCGTCGGCGTCGGGTCGTTCGATCCCCGCGACCACGTCAAGGAGCCGACGCTCAAGCTCGCCGCCGACGTCGGCGTGCCCGCAGAGCGCTGGCAGGGCAACTGGATCCCGCACGAGCTGCGCCCGGCGGTCGAGGACGGCATCTTCTTCGTCGGCGACAGCGCCGGGCACTGCCTGCCGACGACCGCCGAGGGCATCCGCCCCGCGTTCTACTTCGGCCTCGCGCTCGGACGCGAGCTGCGCGACGTCGTCGAGGGCCGTCAGACGCGCGAGCAGGCTTTGAGTCGCTACGGCGCGTTCTCGCACGACCATCTGTGGTCCTATCGCTGGATGCTGCGCGTGCAGCACCTCGTCGGGCGCGTCACCCCCACGCGCCTGCTCCCGCTCGGCCTGCGGATGATGAACACCCAGCGCTTCGTCGACTGGTCGTTTACGCACTACCTCGACATCTGCCCGCCGTCGTACGCGCTCGAGCGCCCGCGCCCCGCGGCCGCGCGGTCGCCCGAGCTGGCCGCCGCGAGCTGAGGTCGCGCTACAGCGTCTCGCTCATGGAACGGTGACGCGCGCGTCGACTCCGCTCCAGCGCCGGTCGAACGTCCACACGGCATCAGCGTCGATCAGATCGGCCACGACCAGGGCGATCGCGTCAGGCAGGCTCAGCCCGCGGTGGCGCGCGTTCAGGGTCGCCGCGCCGTCGGCGATCGAGGCGGTGACGGGAATCGTCGCGCATCCGTCGACGAAGTCCCTGGCCGACGCCAATGCCGACCCTCCGACCTGAGCGGGCCCGACGAGGATCTCCGCGCGCGTGGTGGCCGCGAGCACGAGCTCGTCGTCTGACGCCGCAGCGAGCGCGACCGACGCCGCTTGATGATGAGCGTCATCGGCTGAAAGCGCGGCGATGGCCACGCTCGCGTCGATGACGATCAGCCGCGCCATCCGGCGCGCAGCTCGTCCAGGTACCCGGACGGGTACACCGAGCTGTCGAGCGTGCCCATCGCAGCAAGCAAACGGGCGCGTTGCCGGCCACGCTCAACTTGACCGGCCGGCGCGCCAAGCAACTCGTGACGCACCGCCGTGCGGATCAGCTCCGCCTCGCTGGTGCCACGCTCCTTCGCCGCCCGCTTGAGCTCTCGGTGCAAGTCCTCGGGCATGTAGATCGTTGTCTTCACCACGGTCGCAAAGTACCACACATCTTGTATGGCACGGGCGGGTGTTCGAGTACGTGCTCGACGGGAACATCCGCAGCGCCCCGCGTGCTCGCACGCGTCAGCCAAGCCTGCTCGAAGCCGTCCACGCGTAGCCGCCTGGCTCGCCGAGGGGTGAGGCCGCTCCCGACGCCGGGGGATGTTCGGCGGGCCCGCGCGCGCCGAGGATCGCTGCTCCTGAACACACCCGGAAGGAGCGATCCTCATGAAGTACCGCAAGAGCATCCCGACAGCCCTCATCGTGCTGGGCTTCACAGTCAGCACCGGGCCAGCGGCAGCGGCGGAGCCGAGTCGCGTCGCGGCGAACGACGCCGACATCATGGCCGCGATGCAGCGCGACCTCGGCCTCAGCCCCGCCGAGGCGCGCACGCAGCGCTCACTGCAGGCGAAGGCGATCAAGCTCGACGAGCAGCTGCGCGCCTCGCTGGGCGCCGCGTACGTCGGCTCGGCCTATGACGCGAAGTCCGGCAAGCTCGTCGTGAGCCTGTCCGACGCGCGCCGCGTCGACGACGTGCGCGCGACCGGTGCAGTCGCGCGCGTCGTCAAGCACACCAAGGCCGACCTTGAGGCCGCGACGTCCGACCTCGGCGCCGCCGGCAAGGCGAAGGGCGCCGGCGAGCAGGACCGCCGCCGTGGCGGCGCCCGTCAGGCGAACGTCGACGGCGTGACGAGCTGGTACGTCGACACCATGACGAACACCGTCCACGTCACGGTCAAGCGCGGCAAGGGCAAGGCCGCCAGGACCGCACTCGCCAAGCACGGCGACGCGGTCACCGTGGAGGAGTCCGATCTCGCCCCGCAGCCGACGGCCAACTACATGGACGGCGGCGACAGCATCAACGGCAACTGCTCGGCCGGGATCAACCTGTGGAGCTCCTCGCTCGCCAGGGGCTTCCTGCTCACCGCCGGGCACTGCGTCGCGCCCAGCTCATCGGTCTACGGGCAGGGCGGCTACTACTTCGGGCCGACGCTCGAGAGCTGGTACACGTCCGGCTGGGATGACGCGCTCATCCGCAACGACAACGCCGGCTGGTGGTACCAGGGACCGTGGGTGGACACCAACCCGGCGAACGGCGGCGTCATCACGACCCGCTCATACACCGACGCCCCGGTCGGCACGACGGTCTGCAAGTCCGGCATGACCACGAAGTGGACGTGCGGGACGATCACGGCGAAGAACGTCACGATCACCTACACGAGCGGCGTCACGGTCTACGGCCTCACCCGTCACAACGCATGCGTCGAGAAGGGCGACTCCGGTGGAGCGAACGTCTCGTGGACGGGCAGCTACGCGGCAGAGGGCGTCACGAGCGGCGCATCGCTGCGCTCGGACGGCTTCCGGGATCGCTGCCTCTCCGTGTTCGGCCAGGCGAACGTGTCGTACTACCACCCGATCGCCGACAGCATCGGCTACTACGGCCCAAGGTACGGGGTCGGCACCTGGTGACCGCTCGCTGATCGCGCACGCCGGCCGGTGCCAAGCACCGGCCGGCCGCCGGCCTACGGGTTCTCGTAGGGCGCGACCGCCGGCTCGCCGGCGCCAGCCGACCCGATGCGCCGCCCGGCCGTCTGGCTGCGCGTCCCGACCGCGACGTGATCGCCGGCGGCTGCCATGCCGATCCGGGGCATGTTCGCGTAGACGGCCTCGTAGTCCCCGGCGCGGACCTTGAAGGTCTCGTGCCAGATGCCGACGTCTCCGCTCGCTCCCACCGCCCGGTTGAAGCGCCGCCACGCCGGCAGGTGTGGCTCCGCTTGGCCGCGGGCGAAGCGGTCGAGATCCTCGAAACTGCGCCAGTACTGCACCACCGCCGGACCCTTGATCCAGGCGAGGCTGAAGGCGAGCAGGCCGGCCGCTGGGCGCTTGTGGAGCCAGTACAGCATCCGCGGCATCGCAAGGAACACGGGCAGCCACTTGTGCGGCCTCCACGGGCGGTTCATCCGCATCCCGATGAGGAACACGACGAAGTCGCCGTCGAGCGCGGCGGTATGGCGACCCCGGTGCACCACTGCGCCTATGCTAGTCGCGATGCCGCAGCGTCCGCGCGGGTCGCGTCGTAGGGGGCGGGCGGTGCACGGCTGCGGGTTTTCCGCACGCTGATAACGGGGATTTGCGGTCGCCACCGGCTCAACGGTCGACCAGATAGCGAGACCATGCAGCAACGCCCGCAAACACGAGCGCTTCGCCTCGATCTCTACCGGGATGCGGTCGCGATCGTGGAAACCGAGTACGCCAGCGATCTGACGATCGAGGCCGTGGCTCGCCGCGTTGCCACCTCGCGACGCCAGCTTCAGCGCGTGTACGCGGAGGTCGGCCAGACGACGTTTCGCGATCACCTCACCGAGATTCGCATGCAGCGCGCGGCCGTTCTGCTGGCCGGCCGGCGCATGAAGGTGCGCGAGATCGCGTCAAACGTCGGCTACCGCCAGCCGGCGCATTTCGCGAAGGCGTTCAACCGCCATCACGGCCTGAGCCCATCGGCGTTTCGCAGCAGCGCCCGATCGCTCCCGCCGGTCTCCACGCCCTGAGCGGGCCGACCGTCGGGGCGTCGAGTGACGGCCGGCACAGGCGCGTGATACATCGTGTCAGCAACCGCACGCTGCGGCGCGTTCGCGCTGCATCCAGGCCTGAAATGTGACGCCGCGCACAGGCCACGTGCCCGAAGTGCCCAATTTGCGGGGTCAGGGCTTGCCCCGAGAGTGTGCGCCTCGCACGGACGAACGCGGCCGTTCGGATGACCTTCGGTTAGCCGCACCCCGACTCGCCTGCCACCCGTAGCAACTTCCGCCCTGCGCCTCGCCAGAGTGCCGCTCGCACAGCAGCACCCACCGGGGCGACAGCACAGGGGCGTGACGATGTTCGATTGCAGAGGACAGGCATGGAGGCCCACCGGCGACGACAGCCGGCACGTCTACGACGTGGTGGGCGTCGGCTTCGGTCCGTCCGGACTCGCGCTCGGCATCGCGATCGAGGAGCACAACGCCGCCGCCGGTCCCGAAGGGGCCGTCACCGCGAGGTTCGTCGAGCGCCAGCAGCGCCTCGGCTGGCACCGCGGGATGCTCCTGCCCGGCACGACGATGCAGGTGTCCTTCCTCAAGGACCTGGCGACGATGCGCAACCCGCACACGACGTTCAGCTTCGTCTCCTACCTGCATGCGCAGGACCGCCTCGTCGACTTCATCAACGGCAAGTCGCTGTCCCGTCGCGGATCGAGTTCCACGGCTACCTCAAGTGGGCCGCCGACCGCCTCTCGCGCCTCGTCGATCCTGCAGCGTCCCGCCTCCCCCGGCACGCCGGCGTCCGCCGCTCGCCGGGCGCCGGCGAGCGCCAGCCGCGCGGCCTGCTCGGAGTCGCCGCGCGCGAGCGCGACGACGGCCGAGGCGCGGCGGGCGATCGGGGCCTCGGCCGGCAGCCGGCCGCCATGCGTCGCCGCTTCCGCGCGGCGAGCCCAGAACTCCGCCGCGTCGACGCGGCCGAGTGCGATCTCCGCCCGGGTCAGGACCTCGAAGGCGGTGGCATGACCGGAGCGCGACGTCTGCGGCTCGTGCTTGCCGTGGCTCGTCTCGAGGATCACCTCGCGCGCGCGACGCGCCTGGCCGACCTCGATGAGCGGGATCGCGAGGTAGAGGCCGGCCATGCCGAGGATCAGTCCGATGTCGGCCTCCCGCGCGAGCAGCGCGTCGCCGTCCTGCCCGCCCGTCCAGCCGTCGCGCGCCGCTCCCTCCGCCAGCGCGAGCAGCAAGAACGCGTTGCCGCCGCTCTGCGCGAACAGCCGCTCGCGCGCCCCGGCGGGCACGCTGCCTCCCAGCAGCTCGGTGGCGGCGGCGGCGTCGAGCGGCACGAGATCCAGGCGCAGCGCCTCGTGCTCGCGCACGGCCGCGGCGAGCGCGCCCTGCAACGGCTCCGGCAGCTGCGCAGGCCGGAAGCCCGTCACAAGGAGGACGGCCCCGTCGACGCCGTGGGCCGCGAGGTGGCACAGCAGCTCGACGGCGCCGGGGTCGGCCCACTGCACGTCGTCGAGGACGAGCACGACCGGTGCATCGGCGGCGAGCGTGCCGAGGAGTCGGCGGACCGCGCGGTAGCGCTCCTGCTGCAGCTCGGGCAGCGCGTCGGCGACGAGGCCCTCGAGTGCCGGGAAGACGACGGCCAGCTCGGCCCCGATCTCGCGCGCCAGCTGCGCGCGGCGGTCCGGGTCCAGCCCGGCGAGCACGTCCTCCAGCGCATCGCGAAAGACGCCGAACGGCAGCTCGCCCTCGTACTCCGCGGCCCGGCCCGCGCAGACGAGGTACCCGCGTGCTCGCGCGTCGTCGGCAAGCTCGCGCAGCAGGCGGCTCTTGCCGATGCCCGGCTCGCCCGCGACCTGCAGCGCTGACCCGCCGGTGCCACCGACGCTCGCGAGCAGGTCGCCGATGGCGTTCAGCTCTCGGGCACGCCCCACGAGCGGCCGCTCGCCTGCTCTCACGCGCAAGGCCCCATGACCCAGCTGTCTCTCACAGATCGCGCGCGGATGTCAAGCGCCCCACCCCTGGCCGGCGACCGGTCAGGAATCGAGAAGCGCCGGCCGCGAGCCGCACCTAGCATGACCGTTATGGAACACGCCGCCGACCACCACGACCTGATCCGCGTGCTCGGTGCGCGCGTGAACAACCTCAAGGACGTCAGCGTCGATCTCCCGAAGCGCCGGCTGACAGTGTTCACCGGCGTCTCCGGCTCGGGCAAGAGCTCGCTCGTGTTCGACACGATCGCCGCGGAGTCGCAGCGGCTGATCAACGAGACCTACAGCACCTTCGTCCAGGGCTTCATGCCGACGCTGGCGCGGCCCGAGGTCGACGTGCTCGAGGGGCTGACGACGGCGATCATCGTCGACCAGCAGCGGATGGGCGTCGACGCCCGCTCCACGGTCGGCACCGCCACCGACGCCAACGCGATGCTGCGGATCCTCTTCAGCCGGCTCGGGCAGCCGCACATCGGATCGCCCCAGGCGTACTCGTTCAACGTCGCCTCGTCCCACGGGAGCGGCGGGATCACGGTGGAACGGGGCGCCGACAAGACCGCGATGAAGGCCGTGTCGTTCACCCGCACCGGCGGCATGTGCGTGCGTTGCGAGGGCCGGGGCGCGGTCACCGACTTCGACCTGACCGCGCTGTACGACGACACCAAGTCGATCAACGAGGGCGCGATCACGATCCCCGGCTACAGCATGGACGGCTGGTACGGGCGCATCTTCCGCGGCTGCGGCTTCTTCGACCCCGACAAGCCGATCCGCAAGTACAACAAGCGCGAGCGCCACGACCTCCTCCACAAGGAGGCGACGAAGATCAAGGTCGACGGGATCAACCTGACGTACGCGGGCCTGATCCCGCAGATCCAGAAGTCGTTTCTGTCCAAGGACGTCGACGCGATGCAGCCGCACATCCGCGCCTTCGTCGAGCGGGCGATCACGTTCACGACGTGCCCCGAGTGCGACGGCACCCGGCTCAGCGAGGCCGCTCGATCGTCGAAGATCGGTGAGATCAACATCGCCGACGCCTGCGCGATGCAGATCTCCGATCTCGCCGAGTGGGTCGGCGGCCTCGACGAGCCGTCGGTCGCGCCGCTGCTCGCCACGCTGCGACACACCCTCGACTCGTTCGTGGAGATCGGTCTCGGCTACCTCTCCCTGGATCGGCCGTCGGGCACGCTGTCGGGTGGCGAGGCCCAGCGCACGAAGATGATCCGCCACCTCGGGTCGTCGCTCACCGACGTCACGTACGTCTTCGACGAGCCGACGGTCGGCATGCACCCACACGACATCCAGCGGATGAACGACCTGCTGCTGCGCCTGCGCGACAAGGGCAACACCGTGCTGGTCGTGGAGCACAAGCCTGAGATGATCGCGATCGCCGACCATGCCGTCGACCTCGGCCCGGGCGCCGGCCCCGGCGGCGGCGAGGTGGTGTTCGAGGGAAGCGTCGAGGAGCTGCGGTCCAGCGGAACGCTCACCGGGCGTCACCTGGACGACCGGGCCTCCCTGAAGGCGTCGGTGCGGACGCCGTCGGGCGTGCTCGAGATCCGCGGCGCCAGCACCCACAACCTCCAAGACGTCGACGTCGACATCCCGCTCGGCGTGCTGGCGGTGGTGACCGGCGTGGCCGGGTCGGGCAAGAGCTCCCTGATCGGAGGCTCGATCTCGGGCCGGGACGGCGTCGTGTCGGTCGACCAGGCGCAGATCCGGGGCTCGCGGCGCAGCAACCCGGCGACGTACACGGGGCTGCTCGACCCGATCCGCAAGGCGTTCGCGAAGCACAACGGCGTGAAGCCGGCGCTGTTCAGCGCGAACTCCGAGGGCGCCTGCCCCGCCTGCAACGGTGCCGGCGTCATCTACACCGACCTGGCGATCATGGCCGGGGTCGCCGCCACCTGCGAGGAGTGCGACGGAAAGCGGTTCGGAGCCGAGGTCCTGGAGTACACGTTCGGCGGGAAGGACATCAGCGAGGTGCTCGCGATGCCGGTCACCGAGGCCCGGGAGTTCTTCGGCGACGGGCCATCCGGCGCCCCGGTCCCGGCCGCGCACAAGATCCTCGACCGGCTCGCCGACGTCGGGCTCGGCTACCTGAGCATCGGACAGCCGCTCACCTCGCTGTCCGGTGGAGAGCGCCAGCGGCTCAAGCTCGCCACCCACATGACCAAGCCATCCGGCGCACCGGGCATCTACGTCCTCGACGAGCCGACCGCCGGCCTGCACCTCGCCGACGTCGAGCAGCTGCTCGGCCTGCTCGACCGGCTCGTCGAGTCCGGCAAGTCGGTCATCGTCATCGAGCACCACCAGGCGGTCATGGCGCACGCCGACTGGATCGTCGACCTCGGCCCGGGCGCCGGCCAGGACGGCGGCCGGATCGTCTTCGAGGGCACGCCCGCCGACCTCGTCGCCGCGCGCTCCACGCTCACCGGCGAGCACCTCGCAGCCTACGTCGGCGCCTGACCGCGGCGGCCATCGAGGCGCACCGTGTGTGGCACGATCTTCGCGGTGACCAGCACACCCGCCGCGGCGCAGCACCTGCGCGACCTCGCGCTGCTGCGCCGCGGCGACCTCAGCGTCACCGAGGTCTGCTTCGAGGTCGGCTGCTCGTCGCTGGGGACCTTCAGCACGCGCTTCACGGAGCTCGTCGGCATGCCTCCCAGCGCCTACCGGCGCGACGCGGCGAGCGCGACGGCCGGGATGCCGTCGTGCGTCTCCAAACAGGTGACGCGACCGGTCTCAAATCGAGAAGCGCCGGCCTTGAAGCGCACCTAGCATGACCGCCATGGACATCACCATTCACGCGAGCTTCCTCCCGCAGGACGACCCCGACGCCGCCCTGGCCTTCTACCGCGACACCCTCGGCTTCGAGGTCCGCGACGACGTCGGATACAAGGGGTTGCGCTGGATCACCGTCGGCCCGGCCGACCAGCCCGGCACGTCGATCGCCTTGTATCCGCCGTCCGCCACGCCGGGCATCACCGACGACGAGCGCCGCACGATCGCCGAGATGATGGCCAAGGGCACCTTCGCCACCCTCCTCCTGGCCACGGCGGACCTCGATGCCACGTTCGAGCGGGTACAGGCCAGCACCGCTGAGGTCGTCCAGGAGCCGACCGAGCAGCCCTCATCGGCCTCGCCGTGCGCATCGAGTCGAGAACGTCACCTGGACGCAGTCAGACGTGGTGTTCAGCACCGTCCACGTCGTCGGCAGCAACAACGACCTCGTGCCGTGGGCCGCCGAGGAGTCCGACGAGCAGAAGCAGCAGCGCACCGGGGAGTTCGACGAGCGCCTCGCGGCCGACGTCGCGTGGCTGAAGCGCACGTTCGACACCGCCCGCGAGCAGCGCGCGCCCGGCATCGTGATCGCCATGCAGGCGAACACGTTCATCTCGCGGCTGTACGACAAGGCCGCGGTCACGGGCTTCACGGAGCTCGTCGAGGAGATCGCGGAGCTCGCGGCCGGGTACGACGGCGAGGTGCTGCTGCTCCAGGGCGACACGCACGCGTGCCTCACCGACAGCCGCTCGAGGACGGCAGCCCCGAGCACGGCGGCGTCAAGACGAAGGCGCCGAACGTCACGCGGATCGTCGTCCAGGGTGAGACGGCAGCGGAGTGGCTGCGCCTGCGCGTCGACCCCGGCGGGGCGAAGCTCTTCGACTGGGAGCGCGTCGAGCTCTGAGCCGCCGGCGCGCGGGGCGCACCCGGACCGGCCGCCGTACGGGCCGGCCGGGTCCCGTCGTCAGGGGCAGCGCGGGCCGTCGGCGAGGTAGCGCTTCAGCACGGCCGCGTGCAGCGAGGCGTGACTGACGATGAACGCGTCGGGCTGGCCGGCGGGGACGGGGCGATCGGCGATGAAGGCGACGAGCGGCGGGCCGGCGTAGACGCTGCCCGGCGGGCAGGCCTTGGCGGCGGCCACGAGCCGGTCCACCTCCGCGCGATCGTGGCCGACCTTCCACCCCGGCGACGCGGAGAGCGGACGGTGAAACGGGCGCGGGTTGAGCGGATCGAGCAGCAGCGACGCGGACTGCGCGAGCACGAGCAGCCCGAGCGCGCCCGCGGCCATGGCCGTCCGCGAGCGCCACGCCGAGGGCGGCGCGGCGTCGGCACGCTCGCCCGCGGCGACGGCCGTCCGCGAGCGCCACGCCGAGCGCGGCTCGGCGTCCGCGCGCTCGCCCGCGGCCATGCGCCTCCGCGAGCGCCACGCCGAGGGCGGCGCGGCGTCCGCGCGCCGGCCCGCGCGCAGTGCGAACACGACGCCGGCGACGGCGAGCGTCGCGAGCAGCGGCTCGCTGGGGACGACGACGTTGAGGCCCGTGCCCGGCTTCACGATCGTCAAGGTCATCGCGAGCGCGCCCGCGGCCGCCGCCGCGAGCGTGCGCAGGAGCGCGGCATCAGCGGCCTCGCGGCGCAGCCAGAGTGCCGCCGCCGCGCACGCGACCAGCGGCAGGAGGTTCCACGCCGCCTGTACGAAGGCGCCGGCTTGCAGCTCCAGCGACCCGCCGCTCTGCACCTGCGCGACGACGACCTGCTCCCAGAAGCCGGTCCCGAACACGATCGTGAACAGCACCGCCTGCGCCGCGACCGCCCCCGCCGCCCACCGCGCCGCGACGCCGCGCGCCGGCGAGGCGGCGATCAGCAGCGCCGCCGGCAACGCGAACGGCAGCTTCGCGAACACGGCGATCCCCGTGAGCACGCCGGCCCCGCGGCCGGTCGACGGACGCGACGCGAGCAACGCCGCACCGAGCAGCAGCGGCGCGCCGAGCTGCTCGGGCAGCAGCAGCCCGTGCTGGTGCGTCGCCCACGGCGTGACGACGACGAGCCCCGCCGCGACGATCGCCGCGGCCCGCGCGCGCGTCAGCCGGAAGACGGCCTCGGCCGCGAGCAGCGCCGTGACCACCTGCAAGAGCCCGCATGCGAGCCGCAGGGCGCCGAGCGAGTCGTCGATCGCGAGCGCGGCCGCGCCGAAGAGGTACGTCCACGGCGGCTGCGATGCGACGAGCCCGCCGTAGAGGTCGCCCCCGTCGAGCAGCAGCCGTGCCGTCAGCGCGTAGACGCCCTCACTCGGCCCCCAGTCGGCGTCGCCCCGCGCGAGCTGGAGCAGAACGGTCAGCGCCAGGGCGAGCAGGCCCGCCCCGGCGCGGTCTCGGCGCGTCATGCCGGCTAGTCCCGTACGACGAGGGACGTCCTCGCCGCGAGCGGCCCGACGCCGGCGTGCTTCGCCGACGTGACCGGCCGGCAGTCGGCGCCGAGCCAGCCGTCGCGGTCGAGCCGGCTCACTTCGCTTCCATCCAGGTCGGCCCGATGCCGACGTCGACCGCGAGCGGCGGGTCGTGGTCCCAGACGCCGCACATCTCCCGCCGGATCATGGACTTCGCGAGGATGACGTCATCCTCGGGGCCTTCGAAGAGCAGCTCGTCGTGGACGGTGAGGATGAGCTTGATCGGCGAGTCGCCGAGCGCGGCCGCGACGCGCACGATCGCGAGCTTCATGACGTCCGCCGCCGTGCCCTGGATGACGGTGTTGACCGCCAGCCGCTCGCCGAGCGTCCGGACCTGCCAGTTGCGCGCCTTGAGCTCGGGGATCTGGCGCCGGCGGCCCCACAGCGTCGTCACGTGGCCGTCGGCGGTGGCCCTCGCGATCGTCTCGTCGATGAACGCCCGCACGCGCGGGAACCGCTCGAGGTACGTGTCGATGATCTCCTTGGCCTCCTCGCGCGGGATGCCGAGGCGGTCGGCCAAGCCGTAGTCCGAGAGCCCGTAGACGATCCCGTAGTTGACCATCTTCGCCTTCGAGCGCTGGCCGAGATCGAGATCCTCGGGCGCGGTGGCGAAGACCTTCGACGCGGTGGCGGTGTGGACGTCCTCGCCGCGCACGAAGATCTCCTTGAGCACCGGCTCGTCGGCGATGTGCGCGAGGACGCGCAGCTCGATCTGCGAGTAGTCGGCGCTCAGCAGGACGTTGCCGGGCGCCGCCTCGAAGCAGCCGCGCACCTCGCGACCCAGGCCCGTGCGGATCGGGACGTTTTGCATGTTCGGGTCCGTCGAGGCGAGCCGGCCGGTCGTCGCCGCGGCCTGCAGGAACGTCGTGTGGATGCGCGACTGCGGGTCGGCGGCGGCGAGCTGCGGCAGCACGCTGAAGTACGTCTTGTCGAGCTGGTTGAGCTCGCGCCAGCGCTCGATCAGCGGGATGATCTCGTGCTCGGCGCGGATCGCCTGCAGGACGCGCGCGTCCGTCGAGAAGCCGGTCTTGCCGCGGCGCTTCTTCGACAGGCCGAGCTTGTTGAAGAGGATCTCCCCGAGCTGTTGCGGCGAGCCGATGACGAACTCCGTCCCGGCGAGCTCCCAGATCTTCAGCTCGAGGTCGTGGACCTCGTCGCGCACGCGGATCGTGATCTCGCGCATGCGATCGGTGTTCAACCGCACGCCCGCGACCTCCATCGCGCGCAGCACCGGAACGAGCGGCAGCTCGATCTCCTCCATGACGACGGTGAGGTCGCGCGCGACGATCTGCTCGCGCTGCCACGCCGACAGCTCGCGGACGAGCACGGCCTCGGCGGCGACCTCGTCCTCGAGCGAGGAGGCGAAGCCGCGCTCCTCGAGCAGCTCGCGCAGCGGGTAGCCGCGGCGCGCTGGTTCGAGGATGTAGGCGCCGATCAGCGCGTCGTGGACGAGGTTGGGCGGCACGACCCCCAGCGCCTTCGCGTCGTAGGCGACGACCGCGCGCTGGCCCAGGGCCGCCACCAGCTCGGCGGGATCGTCGACCGTCCCCGTCAGCACCTCGTCGGCGCCCGCGACCGCGAAGCTCCACGTCGGGTCGGCGGCGAACAGCTCGCCCTCGGCGACCTCGCCCGCGCGCACCGCGACCACGAGCTCGTCGCCGCCGCACCGCGGAACGTCGGCGAGCGAGCCGGACCGCACGCGCGCGCCGACCGTCGTCTCGGCGACGGGCGCCGGTGCGGCCTCCTCCGCCCCGAGGAACTCCTCCAGGCGGCGCAGTGGGTCGCGCAGCTCGAACTCGCGGAAGACCTCGCGCAGCTTCGAGCGATCCGGCGCCCGGCCCGCCTCGACGGCGACGTCGAGGTCGACGGGGAGGTCGCGCTGCATCGTCGCGAGCACCTTCGAGACGCGCGCGTCCTCGGCGTGGTTGGTGAGGTTCTCCTTGCGCTTGGCCCCCGAGATCTTGTCGATCGAGCCGAGGACGCCCTCGAGGTCGCCATAGGTCTGCAGCAGCGTGGCCGCCGTCTTGTCGCCGATCCCCGGAACGCCGGGGATGTTGTCGCTCGTGTCGCCCTTCAGCCCGTAGAAGTCGGGAATCAGCTCAGGTGAGATCCCATATCGGTCGATAACGGCCGGGTGGTCGTACAGCTTCGTCTCCGTGATGCCGCGCGAGGTCGCCATCACCTTGACGATGCCCTCGGGATCGATGAGCTGAAAGGCGTCGCGATCACCGGTGACGATGACGACCGGGATCTTCTGCTCGCGCGCACGCTCGGCGAGCGTGGCGATGACGTCGTCGGCCTCGAAGCCGTCGAGGCGGATGTTCGTGTAGCCGAACGCCTCGACGAGCGGCTCGAAGTGCGGCCACTGCTCGGCGAGCAGGTCGGGGCGGGTCGAGCGCGTGCCCTTGTACTCCGGATAGACGTCCTTGCGTCCGCTCGAGCCCGCGTCCCAGACGACGACCGTGGGCTTCGTGCCGTGCTCGGTGAGGATCTTCACGAGCATCGAGGCGAAGCCGAAGATCGCGTTGGTCGGGAAGCCGGTCGACGTCGCGATCGACTCGGGCAGCGCGAAGAACGCGCGGTACACGAGCGAGTTGCCGTCGATCAGGAAGAGCTCTTCGGGACGGTCCGCCATCGGCCCGGCACTCTACGCGGCGCGGCACTCGAGACCTCGACGGTTGGCGGTGGCGCATCGCCGCTCGCGGGCGTACATTCCTTCGCAGAGCCTCGCCATCGGATGTGGCGGGAGCAGGGCACATGAGAACCCGCGTCACGACGACCGCCGTCCTGCTGAGCGCACTGGCCGCTTCGCTGCTTGCCGCGCCGCTGGCGCAGGCCGGACTCTCCAAGACGAAGCGGTCGCTGGCGCGCGAGGGGCTCGCCTCGATCGTCGAGCAGGTCGACCGCACGACGGCCCACCGCTACCGCGCCAAGGACGACCGCGGCGCGCTGCTGGACGGCCTCAAGGTGCTCCAGGTCGACGGCACCAACCTCGGCATCTACCACGCCCCTGCGAAGGACGGCCGCTTCAACGTCTACATCGCGACCTCCGACGACCTCATCGCCTGGAAGCGCCGGACGACGATCGACGCCGGCGCCTCGCAGCCGACGATCGCCCTGCTGCCGAGCGGCGGCCTCGTGGTGGCCTACGAGAAGGTCAGCCTCATCGAGCTCGGACCGCTCTCGGCGCTCACCGACACGCTGGAGTCGATCGTCGGCCCGATCCTCAACAGGCCGGAGGACCGGATTCGCATCCGATTTCGCTTCTACCGGACCGTCGACGCGCTCCTGCACGGCCAGTTCGCGCGCGAGTTCACGGCGCCGCGCCGGCTCTCTCCGACCGCGGAGGGCACGCCGAACATCACGAAGGTCAAGATCAAGAAGGGGCTGATCTCGCGTTCGCGGATCGAGGTCGGGCTGCACTACTTCGCCGATCTGGACGGCAACGGCACGCCCGACGCCGACCGCCAGGCGACCGCGGTCCTCACGGGCTTCACGCGCTGGCAGCCGCGCCCGGCGCCCGAGCTCGACGATGCGCTCATGCACGCGCCCTTCCTGCACTCCGAGTTCGCGCAGGCGCCGCGCGGCAACATCGGCGACCGCGACCAGATCGTGTTCGACGGCGTGCGCCTGGACCTCCAGGAGGCGCAGTACGTGGCCGGCGACTACTCGAGCTGGCGGCCGTTTCTCATCGACCCGCGCGGCGGCGTCCCGCGCCCGCTGCAGATCGTCACGCACGGCGGGTCGAAGTCGTTCGGCAACCCGACGGCGACCGCGCTGAAGTCACCCGACGGCCGCGACGCCGTGTTCGTCACGGTGTACGTCTTCAGCGAGGGCGCGGCGCCCGACGAGATCGGGCCGCTGATCTACTACCGCGAGCGCTGAGCCGCATCGCGCTCGCGCCGGGCTACTCCCCCTGGCAGGCGGGCACCGCGGTCGACACCGAGCCGACGGGCAGCGACGACGTCGCGATGCCGGCGCGGACGGACTCGAGCACGACGCAGTCGAGCACGGTCTGGATCGCCGTCTGGCCCGCTGCCTTGTTGGGCAGCTGGTCGGCCTCGTCGACGAACGCCGCGTAGATGAGCACCCGCCCGTCCGTGAGCGTCACCCGACCCGCGGCCGAGCGCTGCAGGTGCGGGCCGAGCTCGGGCTTGTTGTCGGGCTCGTCGCTCCACGTGTTGCTGCCGGCCTTCTCCTCGAGCAGGGTGATCGCGGGAGCGACGCCGCCGGGCGTCAGCGTCGCGCCGTTGTGGGCATTGCTGTTCAGCGCGAGCGTGTTCCAGAAGAACGTGTTCGACGCGGCCGTGAGGTCGCCGCCGGTGTGCATGCGGCGCAGGAAGCGCGCGTACTGCAGCGGCGTCGCAGTGTTGTCGAAGCCCTCTTCGTAGTCGTCGCCGGAGTCGTCCTCGCCGTGCGCGCTCGGCGCTCCGTCGCCAGTCATGAAGCGCCGCAGCCGGATGCTGTTGAGGCCGAGGCGGGCCATCTCGTCGCGGAAGCGCGCGAAGCCGAGGTACTGGATCAGCCGGTTGGTCGCCCAGTTGTTGGAGTTCTGGATCATGAACGTCGCAAACTGACGCAGCGTGTAGAACTGCAGCGCCGTGACGCGGTTGCCCTGGTTGTTGCCGTACTGGGTGCCGGCGGTGATGAGGCTGTCCAGCGTGATGTTGTCGGTCGCCGACGCGTCGATCCGGCGCAGCAGCGTGTAGAGGATCGCGCTCTTGATCGTGCTGGAGGTGCCGTAGTTCGCCGTCCCGTTGACGTGCGTCTCGGTGTTGGCCGTCACGTCGATGACGGCCGCGCCGGCGCGGCCGGGCGCGCAGTCCACCTCCTGCCCGAGCCGTGCCGCGAACGGCGAGCCGAGCGTCGGCTTCGGCGTCGCGGAGCGGCGGAAGATGCCGCCGTGCTGCCGCGTCCCGTCGATCGTCGTGATGTAGAAGTTGTCGAACTCGCGGCCGTTGCAGCGCGCCGCGTTGGCGCTGCGCAGGAACGTGTACCACGGCCGGTCGGACCGGACCTCGGGCGCGGGGTCGGCGTTCTTCGTCCAGATGCCCGCGAACCATGTGTCGCCGTCGTCGCGGTAGGAGTCCAGGTGCAGGAGCTTGTAGCCCTGCGCCGCGTAGGTGTCCAGGCGCAGCTGGTAGGTCCCGCGCGACATCTTGTTGTGCATCCTCCAAGCGCACGACGCCTTCACCCAGACCGAGGCGAAGCGCAGGCCGTCCCACTGGTAGGCCTCCACGCGCCGCGGCACGAAGCCCTGCTTGGCGTAGTCGTCGACGAGCTCCTGCATCTGCGACCGCGTCTTGCGGCGGTGGATCTTCCAGCCTGTGCCGGTCGTGTTGCGCAGCCAGGTGACCGCGAAGCGCGGGCCCGTGATCGTCGTGTACGCGCTGACGTCGACGGGCCGGTAGTCCTTGCGTCGCGCCTCGAAGCGCTTGTCGAACTGTCCGCCGGTGAGGTCGATCTCGGCGCGGATCTCGGGTCCTGACGCCTTGATCCACTTCGTCATGTAGCGAGTGGGCGCGCCCTCCGAGTAGCCGGTGGTGCGCAGCGGCCGGAACCCCTGGTCGACGAGGCCGCCGGAGTCCGTGAAGTCGCGCCGGTAGTCGGCCGGGGTGAGATCGAGGCGAATGACGAACGGCGCGGAGAGCTCGGTGGGCGTCGCGCCCGAGCAGTGCGAGCCTGGCTGCTGGGCCAGGGACGGGCTCGCGCCACCGGCGAGGAGGACGAGCGTCGAGCCGGCGGCGAGCGCGGCGACGCGTAGCGGTCCTACGCAGGCGCGCACGCGCCCCTCCCCTCGATCAGTAGCGGGACAGCAGCAGGCCCCAGGACACCGCGATGCCCGCGATGACGAGGCCGACGATGAAGCCGATGACGAAGATGTCCAGGCGCTGGCGCCATGGGACCTGCATGATGAGCGCGATCCACAGCGGGATGCGCCAGTCGCCCCAGTAGTAGTCGAAGTCCTCGTCGTAGCGGTCGCGCTCGGAGCCGCCGCCGTACTGCTGCACGGCGGGCTGCTCGTTGGCTCCGGGGCTCGGAGGATCGGGGCCCGCGGTGAGCTGCGGCCCGCTGAGGCTGGAGCGCCACCGTTCGATGGTCCCTGCCGCGCCATCCTCGTATGGGGCCGACATAGCTCGACTTTACCCCTCCGGGAGCATCTCGGACAGGGTGGCGACGAAGTTCGTCGCGTGAGCAGTTCCCCGGGTCGTGCCCAACCGCAGCGGTCGGCGGCGCGTACCTGTCCGTATGCTCGCCTGCATGCATGCCTCCATGACCGGCGTCCGCGCGACGGCCGGCGCATGAAGCGAATCGCCGTCACCGGCGCCACGGGGCGCATCGGAACACATCTCGTCAAGGCGCTGAAGGACCGCGGCGACGACGTCTGCGTCCTGTCGCGCAACCCGAAGCGCGCGAGCGAGAAGCTCGGCGTCGAGGCGTTCGAGTGGGACCCGAAGGGCGGCGGCGCCCCCTCCGAGGCGCTGGCCGGGCGCGACGTCGTCGTCCACCTCGCCGGCGAGGACGTCGGCCAGCGCTGGAGCGAGGACACGAAGACCGAGATCGCCGCGAGCCGCGAGAAGGGCACGCGCAACCTCATCACCGGGATCTTCGCCGCGACGCCGCGCCCCACCGCGCTCATCGGAGCGTCGGCGTCGGGCTACTACGGGCCGCACGGCGACGAGGTCATCGAGGAGTCCGCGCCGCCCGGCACCGACTGGCTGGCGGAGGTCTGCGTGCGCTGGGAGCAGCAGACCGACGCCGCGAAGCTGGGGCTGCGCGTCGTGAAGGTGCGCACGGGCATCGTCCTGGACACCGAGGGCGGCGCGCTCGCGAAGATGCTGCCACCGTTCAAAGCCGGCCTCGGTGGGTCGATCGGCAGCGGCAAGCAGTACATGCCGTGGATCCACCTCGACGACCTCGTCGGGATCTACCTCGCCGCGATCGACTCGCCGGACTTCGCGGGGCCGATCAATGCGTCGTCGCCCAACCCGGCGACGAACAAGGAGTTCGGCAAGGCCCTCGGCAAGGCCCTGCACCGCCCGGCGGTGGCTCCGGTGCCGGCGCTCGTCATCAAGGGCATGTACGGCGCGATGTCGCAGATCATCCTCACCGGCGTGAGGATGGTCCCCGGCCGCATCGACGAGCTCGGCTACGAGTTCCGCCACCCCGACCTCGACGACGCCCTCCGCGACACCCTCGACCGCTGAAGCTACGCCGGCGGCTGCTCGGCGCGTCGTCGGCGGCGCTGGAGATGCTGCCGGAGCACGATCACGAACACCGCGATGCACGCGATGATCAAGAGGGCGTTCGCGGCGCGGGCCAGATCTCCCCGAGCGAGGAGGAATGCCCCAACCTGAATGACGATCGCGACCAGCGGGGCCCCGAGGCTGACGCGGGGGTCGCGGCGACGCCGGACCTCCCGGTCAACCATCGCCTTGGCGACGGCGGGCAGCTTCGCCATGCCACGGCGCCGCTCGTCGCTCCGTGCGGGCACACGAGCATCGAGGTTGGCCCCCGAGTGGCAGCGCTCTCCCGCGAGCTCGGATGCGCTCAGGCGCAGTCCTCGCGCAAGCCGCGCCGCGGCAATGGGCATGGAGATGACCGTCCGCAGCTCGGCACGCCATTCGTCGGCCCATTCACGCTGCAGTTCGGGCGGAAGCGTCGCGATCGTGGCTTCGAGGCGCTCGGCGACGCGCCGCTGGATCCGGCCCCGCACCTCGTCGACCGCCAGCGCCTTGACGATGACGAGCGCCACTGCGGTGGCAGACCCCGCCATGACGAGCAGGGCGCTCATGCGAGCCTCGGTGGGCCGGCTGGTCGAGGGGCACCTAGATGCTGGCCGAGGGACCTGAGGTGCTCGTCGAGCGCGCGCCTCGCGGAGGGTGCGCCGATCGCCGTGAGGCGGTAGAGGCGGCGGCGGGGGCGGCCTTCGGCGACGGGGTCGATGTCCTCCCAGCGGCGATCGAGCCAGCCGGCCTTCAGGAGGCGGTCGAGGATCGGGTAGATCGTGCCGGGCTTGAGGCCCGAGCGCTTGGAGAGGTCGAGGCCGTACCAGTCGGCGTCCTCGTCGCCGAGCATCGTGCTGAGCACGGCGAGGGTCTGAGTTGTCATGCGTGGCGGGGGCATGGCGGCAGCTCTACATAGGGAGCCTAGCAGATAGGTCTATATAGGGGTGGTTCGTTCTACGCTGTCCATAGCAGTCCAGAACGAACCACCCCCCGCCGGTGACGGGTCAGGTGGCGGACTTCGGCGCGGCGGGCGGCTCGGCCGGCGGCGGCGGCGCGGCGCGGCGCTCGGCCTTCTTGCGACCCCAGTCCGAGGTCGGCTTGGCCGGGATGGCGAGCCAGATCACGACCGCGAGGAGCGACAGCAGCAGGCCGCAGGCCAGGCCGATGCGCTCGCCGTAGCCCTTCTTGCCCGACAGCCACGACGCGATGATCGACGCCAGCAGCCAGCTGTACAGCAGCCACAGCGCGTTTGCTCCGATGAGGGCGAGCATGGACATCAACCCCCGAGGTAGGCCTTCTGGACTTCCGGGTTCGTGCGCATCTTCTCCGAGTCGTCGGTCAGCGCGACGACCCCGGTCTCGAGCACGTACGCCCGCTGGGACACCGACAGCGCGTAGTTCGCGTTCTGCTCCACGAGCAGGATCGTCGTGCCCTGCTTGTTGATCTCGGCGATCGTCTCGTAGATGCGCTCGACGAGGATCGGTGCGATGCCCATCGACGGCTCGTCGAGCAGGAGCAGCGTCGGCTTGGCCATCAAGGCCCGACCGATCGCGAGCATCTGCTGCTCGCCGCCGGACATCGTGCCCGCCTTCTGCTTCTCGCGCTCGAGCAGCCGCGGGAACAGCTCGAAGACGCGCTCCATGTCAGAGCCGATCTCCTTGTCGCGGCGCAGGTAGGCCCCCATGTCGAGGTTCTCGCGTACGGTCATCCGCGGGAAGCAGCGCCGTCCCTCGGGCGACTGCGAGATGCCGAGCTTGACGATGTCGGCCGGCGGGGTGCGCGTGATGTTCTCGCCGTTGAAGACGATGTCGCCGGTGCGCGGCGGCGTGAGGCCCGAGATCGAGCGCAGCGTCGTCGACTTGCCGGCCCCGTTGGAGCCGATGAGCGTGACGCACTCGCCCTCCTCGACCGTCAGCGAGATGCCCTTCAGCGCCTCGATGTTGCCGTAGTACGTGTGGATGTCATCGACGACGAGCATCGACATCAGAGACCACCGCTCTCTTGACGCTGGCGCTCGGCCTCGTCCTTGCCGAGGTACGCCTCGACCACCAGAGGATCGTTGCGGACCGTCTGCGGGTCGCCCTCGGTGAGCTTCTCGCCGTAGTTGAGGACGGTGACGTACTCCGAGACCCCCATGACGACCTTCATGTCGTGCTCGATCAACAAGATCGAGATGCCGAGCTCGTCGCGCAGGCGCTCCATGAAGCGCGTGAGGTTCGCGGACTCCTGCGGGTTCATCCCGGCCGTCGGCTCGTCCAGCAGGAGCAGCTTCGGAGCCGATGCCAGCGCCCGCGCGATCTCGACGCGCCGCTGGTCGCCGTAGGCGAGGTTCGTCGCGAGCTGCTCGTGCAGGCCCGGCTTCAGGCCGACGTACGACAGCATCTCGGCCGCCTTCTCGCGCACCTCGCGCTCCTCCCTGCCGACGCGCGGCGGCCTGAGGATCGAGCCGAACAGGCCGGCCTTCATCCGCGCGTGCTGGCCGACCATGACGTTCTCGAGCGCCGTCATCGTCCCGAACAGGCGGATGTTCTGGAACGTCCGCGCGATGCCGAGCGCCATGATCTTGTCGGGCCGCGCCCCGGTGATGTTCACGCCGTCGAAGGCGACCTTCCCCTCGGTCGGCTTGTAGAGCCCCGTGAGGATGTTGAAGAACGTCGTCTTGCCGGCGCCGTTGGGTCCGATCAGGGACACGATCGCCTTGTGGGGGATCGAGAACGTGACGTCGTTGACCGCCGTCAGGCCGCCGAAGCGCTTCGTGATCGTCCGCGCCTCGAGGAGGTCGCCGGCCTTGGGCTCGCTCGCGGCCTTGCCCTTCGTCGCGGCCTTGGGCGTGGGCTCGCTCATGGCACCTTCGCCTCGTAGACGTCCTCGGGGTCGATCCCAGAGAGATCCTCGATGCCCTCTTGGAGCTCGAGCTGGCGCCGTCGCTCCGGTATCAGCCCCTCGGGTCGCAGCACCATCATCACGACGAGCAGGAAGCCGAAGATCCCGAAGGACAGCTCGGTGAGGTCGAAGTCCAGGCCGATCTGGCCGGGGACCTCGTTCAGCACGTCGGGGATGAGGCGGTTGATGATGAACGACAGCGCGATCGCGCCCACGACCACGCCCCAGATCGAGCCAAGGCCGCCGAGGATCACCATCGCCAGCACGAAGATCGAGAACGAGAACTCGAACTGGTCCGCGTTGACCGTGTTGAGGTACGAGCCGAGGAACGCGCCCGAGACGCCGCCGAACGCCGCGCCCGTGCCGTAGGCGAAGAGCTTCGTCTTCACGAGCGGGACGCCCATGCTGACCGCCGCGACCTCGTCCTCGCGCAGCGCGATCCACGCGCGGCCCAGGCGCGAGTCGCGCAGCCGGAAGTTCACGAACAGCGCGATCAGCACCATGGCGAGCGCCACCCAGTACCACGGCCGCAGCTCCAGCGACGTGAACGGCGCGAGGAACGGCAGGTCGATCTTGTCGACCGGCGTGATCCCCTGGCGGCCGTTCGTGAGCTTCGTGCCGAGGAAGCGGATCTCGTCGCCGTTGATCGCGATGCGGCCGACGATCTCGCCGAACGCGAGCGTCACGATCGCGATGTAGTCGCCGCGCAACCGCAGGGTCGGCAGGCCGATGAGCATCCCGGCACACGTCGTCGCGATGATCGCCAGCACGACGATGATGAGGAAGTTGAGGTGGATGCCCGGCAGGTTCGCGGCGGCGTCGGCGACGAGGACGTGGATGCCCTTGCCGTCGTTGACCTCGATGTGAAACAGCGAGCCGAAGTAGCCCATCGTGTACGCGCCGATCGCGAAGAACGCGACGTAGCCGAGGTCCAGCAGGCCGGCGAAGCCGACGATGATGTTCAGGCCCAGCGCCATGACGACGTACGCCAGCGCGAGCGTCGCGTCCTCGATGAAGCCGCCGCCCGCGGAGAAGAAGAACGGCAGCACCGCGCCCGCGAGGATCGCCGCGGCGGCCAGCCCGATCCTGGCTTCCTTCGGGAGCTTCGGAGCGCGCGGCCGGGTGATGGATGCGGCGCTCATCCTGCCTCCCTCGTCTGCTCGCCGAGGAGCCCGGACGGCTTGAAGACCATGATCAGCACGAGGTAGGCGAAGACGATCGCCGGCGTCCACTGGCTGCCGATCCGGTTGTCGGACGTCTGCTGGATGACGCCGATGATCAGCCCGCCCAGCACGGCGCCGCGGATGTTGCCGATACCGCCCATGACCGCCGCCGTGAACGCGATCAGGCCGGCGGTGAAGCCCTGGAAGAACCAGATCGTCGTCTGGTAGAGCGCGTAGATGAGGCCCGCCGCGCCCGCGAGCATGCCGCCGAGCAGGAACGTCGCGGAGATCGTCGTGTCGACGCTGATGCCCATGAGCCGCGCGGCGTCGGGATCCTGGGCCGTGGCCCGCATGGCCTTGCCGAGCCGGCTCTTGGAGATGAACGCGGTCATCGCGAGGACGAGCGGGAACGTCACGGCGAGCGCCAGCACGTCACCGTTCGTGATGTCGATGCCGACGATCGTCACGAGCGCGTGCTGGGACTCGATCAGATCCTCGATGCCGACCGGCGTGCCGCCCTTCCACAGCAGGCCGACGTTCTGCAAGATGAACGAGAAGCCGACCGCGGTGATCAGCGGTGCGAGCTTCGGGGCGTTGCGCAGCGGTCGATACGCGACCTTCTCGATCATGACGTTCAGGGCGCCGGAGGCGGCCATCGACACGACGAGCGTCAGCAGCAGGCCGAGGACGAGCCCGGGGATTCCGACGCCGGCGGTCAGGCCGATCGTGGCGAAGAAGCTCGCCGCGACGAACGACCCGATCATGAAGACCTCGCCGTGCGCAAAGTTGATGAGCTCGACGATTCCGTAGACGAGCGTGTAGCCGATCGCGACGAGCGCCCAGATCGAGCCGTTGGAGATGCCGTCGAGGAGGTTGTTGCCGAGCCGCGAGAGGTCGCCCTCGGTGCGCAGGTCGTGGATGCCGAAGGCCACCGGCATGATCAGCAGCAGGATGATCAGGCCGTACTTCGACATGAACGCGCCAACGGCGCGCAGAGGTGCGGCAGGAGTGCCTGGAACGCTGGCGGCGGCCATCGCTGGATTGACTTTCTTCCGAATCCGATCTCACACGACCGGGGGGCGGAGCCGAAGCCCCGCCCCCTGGACGCGATGTCGGATGTCGGTTACGACGTGGCGGCCTTGATGGTCTTGTCGAACTTCAGCTCGCCGCCCGCGACGCTGTAGAGACCGTAGTCCGTCAGCGTCGTGTCGCCGTTCTCGTCGATCGAGTAGGTCCCGAGAACGCCCGTGCGGTCCTTCGTGGCGAACAGCGCCTTGACGATGTCCTCCCGCTTGCCGGTGCCCGAGCGCGAGATCGCGTCGAGCGCGAGGCTCATCGCCTCATAGCCGTAGATCGCGTACGGGTCGGGGTTGTCGTCGCCGTACTTCTTGCGGAACTCGGCGAAGAACGCCTTGCCCTCGGCCGGGTAGCTGCCCGGGTCGAGCGTCGCGACGGTGATCTTCGTCTTGTCGGCGACGGCCTTCGGGATGCCGCCCTTCTTGGAGTCGACGAACTCCGAGTCGGTGACGCCGTCGCCGCCGTAGAGCTTCGCGGTCGGCAGCGCCGCCGAGAAGTCCTTGTAGAGCTGGACTGCGCCGTTGGCCGTGATGCCGCCGAACATGAAGCAGTCGGCGCCCTGGCCCTTGGCCCTGGAGGCGAGCGAGCGGAAGTTCGGCGCCTTCGGGTCGATGCCGTCGTTGAAGAGGACGTTCAGGCCCTGGGCCTTCGCGGCGGTCTCGACGTTGCGCGCCAAGCCTGCCCCGTAGACCTCCTTGTCGTTGGCCATCGCGACCTTCGTGCAGCCATCTTCCTTCATCGTCGTGGCGATCGCGGCACCCTGGATCGTGTCCTTCGGAGCGATGCGCGTGTAGTTGCGGAAGCCCGACGGGTAGTACTTCGCCGGCTCGCCCTTCTCGGCGCCCGGCTCGTCGGAGGTCAGGCCGACCGCCGTGTTGGCGGGCGAGATCATCGGGACCTTCGCGTCGCTGAGCAGCGGGATCGAGACGGCGCTGGCGCCGGAGTTGAACTCGCCGATGTAGACGGCGGCCTTGTCGTCCTGGGCGACCTTGCGTGCGTTCGCCGACACCGTCTCAGGCGTCCACTTGCCGGCCTGGGCGGTGGAGTCGTCGAGCGACTCGTACTTGACCGTGAAGTTGCCGGCCTTGCCGCCGGCCTGCTCCAGCGCGAGCTTGGCGCCGTTGACGAGCGCGAGGGCCTGCGTCCGCGACCCACCCTGCAGCGGAAGGCTCGAATAGACGTTTACGGTGCCGGAGCCCGACGGACCACCGGTGCTCGTCGTGTTCGCGGTACCGGGCTCCTCCTCGTCGTCGCCGCACGCGACCACGCCGAAGGCCAGGGCGGGTAGCAGCAGAACGGCTGCCACTGCTCGATTCAAGCGCAAGATGGGTCCCTCCTCGATGAAATGAAGGCAGAGCATCGCGATCGTACACCCGTTCAGCTGGCGCGAGTGCAGTCTGGGCGTTGGCCTGCACGACCGACTAGGGGTCCGTCGCGGATGGGTCCCTCAGGGGCGGACCTTGAGCACCTTGTCGAGCACGAGCCGAGATCCGCGGACGGTGTTGCCGGCGAAGCTGCTGAGGCTCGTGTCGCCGAAGCGGTCGATCGAATAGGTCCCGATGACCGAACGGCGGTTGCGGATCGCGTGGAACGCGGCGATGACCGCGCTGCGGTCGTTGCCCTTCGCGCCGGCTGCCCGGATCGAGGCCAGCACCGCCTGCGTGGCCTCGTAGGACAGCAGCGCCTCCGGCGCGGGCGCGCGGCCGAACGTCGAGCGGAACTTCGCGCGGAACGCGCGCGCCGAGGCGGGCAGCAGGCGCGGCGGCAGCGTCGGCGTCGTGATCCGCAGGCGGCGCCTGATCGCGGGGCTCAGCTCGTCGATGAAGCTCGACTGCGCGAACGGGGCCGGGCCGAAGAGGAGCATGCCGGGCGCGGCGGCGGCGACCGCCTCGACGATCCGCACGGCGCCTGCGCTGCTGTCGCCGGCGAACAGGAAGGCATCGGCGCCGGTCTGGGCGACGTCCTGTGCGTGGCCGGCCATCTTGCCCTTCTCCGGGTCGATGCGGCCCTTGTCGACGACGGCGATGCCCTGCGCGGTCGCCGCCTTGGCGACCTGGTCGGCGAGGCCGCCGCCCTCGAGCTCGCGGTCGCCCATGAGCGCGAGCGTGCGCACGCCCTCGGTCTTCATGTAGCCGACGAGCGCGGACGCCTGGACGTGGTCTGCGGGCACCATGCGACCGAACGTTCGCGTGGCCGCGGGGTAGAAGCGCTCGGGCTCGCCGGTGCGCACGCCGCCGGACCGCGTCAGCCCGTCGTAGGAGCTGGTCGGGCTGACCTGGAGGATCCCGCCCTCGTTGGTCAGCGGCAGCGACAGCGCGGTCGCCGCTGAGTCGCGGTCGCCGATGTAGGCGATGGCGTTGATGTCGCGCACGGCTTGGCGAGCGTTGTCGAGCACGCGCTCGTCCGTCCACGCGGCCGCCTCGCGCGTCGACGAGTCCAGCGCGACGTAGGTGATCGTCAGCGTCCCGGCCTTGCCGCCGTTCTCCTCGATCGCGAGCTTGATCGCGTTGACCATGTCCTGCGACTGCTCGCGATCGGGGCCGTACTGCGGCAGGCTCGAGTAGATCGTGACGGTGCGACTGCCGGTCGTCGGCCCGCCGTCGTCGACCTTCTTGTCGCCGCCGCACGCGACGAGGACGAGCGCGAGGCCAGCGACGACGCAGGCCGTGGCGGCCCGGAGGCCCATCCCCCTACGGACCCTATGCCCGGCCGGGCAGGTACGGCTTGAGGATCCGAACCGTGGCCCCGAGGGTGATGATCGTCATCGCGACCAGGAAGCCGTCGAAGGACTTGAAGCCGATCGCCCACATGACGATCCAGACGATGAGCGCGAAGGTTGTGCCGAGGACGAGTCCCATGAGACGCGGCAGCCTAACGGATGAGCCCGCCGGCGAGCCCCGCAACGAGATCGCCGACCGCCGCGGCCGGGTCGTCCGCCTCCGCGGCCGCGCGGACGAGGCGGGTTCCGACGATGACGCCGTCGGCTCCCGCGCGGGCGGCGGCGGCCGCCTGCTCGGGAGTCGAGATGCCGAAGCCGATCGCCACCGGGACGTCGGCATGGCGCTTGACGCGCTCGAGGATCGGGCGGTAGGCGTCCTCGCCGCTGGATCGCTCGCCGGTCGTGCCCACGACCGACACCGTGTAGAGGAAGCCGCGGGCGCGGGCGCCAATGACCGCGAGGCGCTCGTCGGGCGTCGTCGGCGCGACGAGCGGGACGAGCGCGATGCCGTGCGCGTCGCACGCCTCCTCGATCTCGTCGCACTCCTCGAGCGGCAGGTCCGGCACGATGAGCCCGCTGACCCCCGCCGCCGCGGCGGCTGCCGCGAACGCGTCCGGCGTGCGGGCCAGGACGAGGTTGACGTAGCACATGATCACGACCGGCAGGCGCCGCGAGAGCTGCTCTGAGACCGCAAGGACGCCGCCGATCGTGGATCCCGCGGCGAGTGCCCTCGTGCCCGCCTCGTGGATGATCGGGCCGTCGGCGAGCGGGTCGGAGTACGGGATCCCGAGCTCGACGAGATCCGCGCCGTTGTCCGCGCACGCCAGGCCGATCTGCAGCGAGGTCGCCATGTCCGGAAAGCCGCCCATGAGGTACGGCATGAGCGCGGCCCGCCCGGTGCGGGCGGCGAACGCGGTCGCGATCTGGTCGTGGCCGGTCGTGACGACCGCCGGGACGCGGTCGCGCGCGGGCTTACCCACGGTGGCTACGCATCGTGTGCGATGACCTCGGCGAGGTCCTTGTCGCCGCGGCCCGACAGGCAGATGAGGTCGAGCGTCGATGCGCCGGCGTCCTCGTGCAGCGCGTAGTGCAGCGCGTGCGCGGTCTCGAGCGCCGGGATGATGCCCTCCAGGCGGGTGACGAGCCTGAATGCCGCCAGCGCGTCCTCGTCGGTGACGGCGACGTACGTCGCGCGGCCGGAGTCGCGCAGCTGCGCGTGCTCGGGACCGGAGCCCGGGTAGTCGAGGCCGGCCGAGACCGAGTGCGCCTCGGTGACCTGCCCGTCCTCGTCCTGCATGATCGCCGACAGCGACCCGTGCAGCACCCCCGCGCGGCCGCCGACCGTCAGGGGCGCGCCGTGACGGCCGGACTCGAGGCCCTCGCCGGCGGCCTCGACCCCGACGAGCGCGACGTCCGGGTCGCCGACGAACGCGGTGAAGATGCCGATCGAGTTCGAGCCGCCGCCGACGCAGGCGATGACCCGGTCGGGCAGGCGCTCGGTCCGCTCGAGCAGCTCGGCACGCGACTCGTCGCCGATGACGCGCTGCAGGTCGCGCACGAGCGCGGGGTACGGGGCGGGTCCGACGGCCGAGCCGATGATGTAGTGCGACGTCGCGACGGTCGTGACCCAGTCGCGGATCGCCTCGCTGACGGCTTCCTTGAGCGTGCGCGCGCCCGCCTCGACGCTGACGACCTCGGCGCCGAGCAGGTTCATCCGCTGCACGTTGGGCGCCTGGCGGCGGACGTCCTCGGCACCCATGTAGACGACGCACTCGAGATCCAGCAGCGCGCATGCCGTCGCGGTCGCGACGCCGTGCTGGCCGGCGCCCGTCTCGGCGATGATCCGGTGCTTGCCCATGCGCTTGGCGAGCAGCGCCTGGCCGAGCGCGTTGTTGATCTTGTGCGAGCCGGTGTGGTTGAGGTCCTCGCGCTTGAGCCACAGCTCGCGCCCGGCGACCTCCGACAGGCGCTCGGCAAGGTACAGCGGCGTCGGCCGGCCGACGAAGTCGCGCAGCAGCCCGGCCAGCTGGGCGCGATAGCCGGGGTCGTCGCGGGCGAGGACCCACGCGGCCTCGAGCTCGGCGAGCGCCGGCATCAGCGTCTCGGGGACGTACTGGCCGCCGTAGCGGCCGAAGCGATGCTCGACGCCCGACTCGACGAGGCTCATCGGACGGTCTCCGCGGCGAGCGCGGCCTCAGCCGTCGCCTCCACGCCGGGCGCGGCCTCGGCCGCCGCCCCGCCGCCGAGCGCGTCGCCCCCTGCGGGCTCGCCGCCGGAAGCGGCCTGCGTCCGCGCGGCTGTCGCCGACTCCTTCGCCTGCGCGGCCAGCTCGTCGGCCTCCGGCCACGTCGACCGCACGGCGCGGGCGAACGCGAGCAGCTTCTCCGGGTCCTTGACGCCGGGCGCGCGCTCCGTGCCGCTGGCCACGTCGACCGCGAACGGCTCCGTGGCGGTGATCGCCGCGGCGACGTTGTCCGCGGTCAACCCGCCGCTGAGGATGAGCGGAGCGGTGAACTTGTGGCGGCGCACGAGCTCCCAGTCGACGGTCTGGCCGGTCCCGCCCGGCAGTCCCGCGACATGCGCGTCGAGCAGGTGGAAGTCCGTGTGAAACGCGGCAGCGGCCTGCAACGTCGCCTTCGAGCGCACGCGGGAGGCCTTGACGACCTTCGCCCCGGTCCGGCGCGCGACCTCGCGGCAGAAGATCGGACCCTCGTCGCCGTGCAGCTGGACCATGTCCAGGCCGACCGCCTCGACCGTCCCGACGATCTCGTCGAGCGTCGCGTTGACGAAGACGCCGCACAGGTGGACCGTCCGTCGCAGGGCCGCGCCGATCGCCTGCGCCTCCGCGAGCTCACAGCGTCGCGGCGAGCCGTCCCAGAAGATCATCCCGAGCGTCCACGCTCCGGCTTCGGCGGCGCGGTGCGCGTCGTCGAGGCTCGTGATCCCGCAGTGCTTGATGCGCGTGGCCATGCGGCTCATCGTAGAGCGCGCGGCGGCAAGCGCCCCGGGCTCAGCCGGGCCGCTTGCTCAGCGTCACGGTGACCGTCCGCGGCTCGCCGCTGCGCACGATCGTGATCTGCACCCGGTTGCCGGGGCGCTTGAGGCCGATGATCTCCGCGACGTCGGCGTTCGTCTTGACGCGCTTGCCGTCGACCGCCGTGATGATGTCGCCGCCCGTGAGGACCGGCTCGCCGCCGATCTCGCGCCGCGCCTTGCCAGCCCGGATGCCCGACCTCGCCGCGGGGCTGCCGGGCTCGACGGTCTGGACGAGCGCGCCGGCGTCGACGGGCAGGTCGAGGGCCTCGAGCGAGTCGTCGACGGTCCGCGTGCCCACGCCGAGGAACGCCCGGTCGATCGAGCCGTCCTTGCGCAGGCGCGGGATGACCTCCTTGAGCGTGTCGACGGGCACCGCGAAGCCGATGCCGGTGTTGCTGATGCCGCCGTCGCCCGTAGGCGACGTGCGGATCTGCGCGTTGACACCGATCACGCTGCCGCGCGCATCGAGCAGCGGGCCGCCCGAGTTGCCGGGGTTGATCGCGGCGTCCGTCTGCAGCACGTCGCCGATCGCAAAGCCGGCCTGCAGCGAGGGGATCTGGCGCTGGACGGCCGAGATGACGCCGGTGGTCAGCGTCCGCTCGAGGCCGAACGGGTTGCCGATCGCAAGCGCCGGATCGCCGACCTCGACGTCCTTCGAGGAGCCGAGCTTGAGCGCGTGGAGGTCGAGGCCGTCGGGGTCGACGAGGAGCAGCGCGAGGTCGGTCGACGGGTCCGTCCCCGCGACCCTCGCCGTGGCGACCTTCGAGTCCGAGAACTTCACGCTGACGCGCTTGGCGTTGCCGACGACGTGGGCGTTCGTGACGATCGAGCCGCCGCGGCCGATGACGAACCCCGAGCCCGACGCGTCGCCGGTCTGGCCGTTCTCGGTGATGCGAGCGCGGATGAAGACGACGCCCGGCGCGTCGCGGCGGTAGATCGTCCGCGGCGCGAGCCCGCCCTTGGTCGGGTTCGAGGGCGCGGCGGAGGACTGCTCGACGACGGTCGTCGTGTCGGCACCGTCGCCGACGCCCGAGACGAGGATGGCGAGCGCGCCGATGACGGCGCCGAACAGACCGGCGAGGAAGGTGATGGCGGGCGTAGGCATGGGTGGTGCAGTGTGGCGTGCCCGGCGGCGCGGCGCGCCAACCCCGGGGGCGGCTCGCCTAGAACTCGTCGGCGTCTGCGCCGCGCAGGGCGCGCAGCGCGGCCTCCGGGTCGGACGCGCGCATGAGCGTCTCCCCCACGAGCACGCCGTCCACGCCGACGCGCTCGAGCTCGTCGAGCTGCGAGCGGGAGTGAAAGCCCGACTCCGACACGACGGTCTTGCCGGCCGGGATGTCGTGCAGCAGCTCGTACGTGCGGTCGACGTCGACGCTGAAGTCCGCGAGGTTGCGGTTGTTGATGCCGATGACGTCCGCGTCGAGCACCTCGAGCGCGACCTCGAGCTCCTCCTCGTCGTGCACCTCGACGAGCACGTCGAGGTCCAGGCCCGCGGCCTCCGCGTACAGGCGCGGCGAGCTCGTCGGGGTCGAGGGCCGCGACGATCAGCAGGATCGCGTCGGCACCGGCTGCCGCGGACTCGACGACCTGGTAGGCGTCGACGATGAAGTCCTTGCGCAGGATCGGCAGCGACGAGGCCGCGCGCGCGGCGCGAAGGTCGTCGAGCGAGCCGCCGAAGTGCGCGCGCTCGGTGAGGATCGACAGCGCGGCCGCGCCGGCGCGCTCGTAGGCCATGACGACGTCGGCGACCGTGGCACCCTCGCGGATCGTGCCGACCGACGGCGAGCGCCGCTTGTGCTCGGCGATGACGGAGACCCCCGGCATCGTGAGCGCCTCGCAGAACGGCCGGTCGTCGCCGCGCGCCTCGAGCGCCCGCTCCAGGGACTTCAGCGAGACGTCCTTGCGGCGCTCGCGCACGTCCTCGCGCGTCTGGGCGATGATCCGCTCGAGCACGTTCATCCGGCGAGCTCCTTCGTCCGGGCGACGAGCGCCTCGAGCGTGCGCGTCGCGGCGCCGTCGTCAATCGCGGCCTGCGCGGCGACCACGCCGGCAGCGAGGTCGCCGGCCCGGCCGGCCGCGTAGATCGCGGCCCCGGCGTTGAGGACCGCGACGTCGCGGCGCGCGCCCTGTCTCGCCGGCGAAGATCGCGCGCGTCGTCGCGGCGTTGTCCTCGGGGGAGCCGCCGGCGAGGTCGTCGGCGTTCGAACACGTGGTCAGGCCGACGTCCTCCGGGTGCACGGAGTAGGTCCGAAGCTCGGTCACGTCGACCTCGACGACCGTGGTGGGAGCGGTGATGCTCATCTCGTCGAGCGCGTCCTCCGACGTCACGACCAGTGCGCGCTCGACGCCGAGCAGCGCCAGCGCACCGGCCATCGTCCCCACATACCCCGGATCGGAGACGCCGATGAGCTGACGTCGCGCGCCCGCCGGATTCGTCAGCGGGCCGAGGAAGTTGAAGATCGTGCGGACGGCGAGCTCCTTGCGCACGGGCACGACGAAGCGCGTCGCCTTGTGGTGGTTCGGAGCGAACATGAAGCCGAAGCCGACGTCGTCGATGCACTGCCCGACCGCGGCGGGCGAGAGGTCGATGCAGACGCCGAGCGCCTCGAGCACGTCGGCCGACCCGGACCTGCTCGTCGCCGAGCGGTTGCCGTGCTTGGCGACGGCGCAGCCAGCGGCCGCCGCGATGAGCGCCGCGGTCGTCGAGATGTTGAAGGTCGACCGGCCGCCGCCCGTTCCGGCGGTGTCGACGAGGTCATCGCGACTGCACTGCACCGGGGTGGCGAAGGAGCGCATCGTGCGGGCGAGGCCCGCCAGCTCCTGCACCGTCTCGCCCTTCGTGCGCAGGGCGATGAGCAGCCCGGCGATCTGCGTCTCGGACGCCTCGCCGGCCATGATGACGGCGAGGACCTCGGCGGCCTCGTCGGTGCTGAGGTCGCGACCGGAGGCGACTGCATCGATCGCGCTGGTGAGAACGGGGTCGGGCACCGAGCGCCAGAGACTAGCCCGACAGGCTTGCCGGCTGGCGGAATGAGCTCCGCGTCGGGAGTCTCGGCGGGCGCCGTCGGCGCGCCGTCCACGGGCTCGAGCGCCTTCGGCCGGCGGCCCGCGGCGCTGATCGGGGCGATCGCGCGCATCTCCGCCGTCACGCGGACGGCGAGGTCCGTCGGGTCCTCGCCGGGCTTCATCTGCCCGCCGCTCGGCTCGAAGAACGTGACCTTCAAGCGCGGGCGCTTCGGGAAGCGCGGGATGTCGGTCGTCCCCGAGACCGCGGCGCAGACGATCGTCGCCTCCGGCACGGCGGCGGCCATGCGGCCGATGCCGCTGCGCGCCCGCAGCGTGCGCCCGAGGCTCCGGGTGCCCTCCGTGAAGATCCCGACGCACGACCCGCCGCGCAGCTCGGTCATCGCGCGGTCCAGCGCGTCGGTGTCCTTCGTGCCGCGCACCACCGGGATCTGGCGCATCCCGTTCAGCACGAGGTTCAGGCCCTTGACCTTCCACAGCGAGGACTTCGCGAGCGCCCGGATCTGGCGGCGCTTCAGCGCCGCGATCCCGACGACGACCGGGTCCCAGTAGCTGTCGTGGTTGGACGTGACGATGAGCGGCCCGCTCGGCGGCACGCACTCGAGGCCCTCGACCTCCAACCGCCCCCACCAGCGCACGGTCGGGATGCAGATGCCCAGGGCGAAGCGGTACGTCTTCGTCAGCTGCTCTGAGTTGCGCGCCATCGCGCCCGATTCTCGCACTCAAGGCATAAGAACCGTGCACCGATGTATCAGCGGCGACCGCGCGGCCCTCCTCGTGGTCATACGCGAGGAGGAGAACCGCATGACGACGATCGGCGCGCACAACGAGAAGTCGCTCAGCGACGTCATCAACCACAGCTTTCCGCTGGGTCCCCCGATGACCGAGGCGTTCATCAGCACGAGCCGCTCGGTCTTCGAGCAGCTCTACGACGCGACGAACCACATCCACCACGCCACGCGCACGAAGAACCCGTCGTACATCGTCGGGCGCAAAGGCTCGGGGAAGACCGCCTTCCTTATCGGCGCCGCCCTGGCCGAGAACGCGGACGTCGTCCCGATCCAGTCCGAGGACATCTTCACCCAGGTCGAGAAGCTGCGCGTCCGCTACTCCGCGGTGAACGGCGCGCTCGTCGCCGATCAGCTCGTGCACGCGTGGGAGGTCCTGCTCTTCCACGCCGCCATGTGGGCGATCGCGTGCAGCGAGCAGCTACCCGGCGGGCCCGCGCGCCGCCAGGTCTTCACGTACATGAGCGCGTTCGGCGACCCGGAGACGCTCGAACCCGACAGCCTCCTCGCCAGGGTCAGCGCGCTCATGACGCAATCGCTGCTCGACGCCTCCGACGGCCTCTCGTTCCGCGAGGCGTGCTGGGCCATCGATCCGGGACGCGGCAGCTTCGTCGAAGCAGCGGCGGCGGCCCGCCTCGTCCTCGACGACGCGGGCGCCGACGCGATCTACGTCGTCGTCGACAACCTCGAGGACCTCCACCGCCGTCTGGACGACTTCGAGGACATCATCACCGCGCTGTTTCGCGTCACGAGCCGCAGCCTCACCTCGTCACGGCGGCGGTCGCTGCCGTTCAAGACGCGGTTCGCCTTCCCAGCGGAGCTCCTTCCCCGGCTGCGCCGGATGTCAGCCAACGCCGAGAAGGACTTCCTCGACCACCTCATCGTGCGCTGGACGGCGTCGGAGCTGATCTTCGTGGCGGGCAACCGGCTGCGCACGTTCCTCGACCTGCACTACCCGCACGCTCCGCGCGCGCTCAGGCTGCCGTCGCGCCACGACCATCGCGACCGCGATGCGGCGGAGCGCACCCTACGGGCGATCCTGCCGTCTGGCGACATGGCGAACGGCACGGGGGCGATGGAGGACCCGGTCGCGTACATCATGCGCCACACGCAGCTGCTTCCGCGGCACGTGATCCAGATCCTCAACGAGATCGTCAAGCGGCCGCTGCCGGACCTGCCGCCCGACGGGGTGCCGCGCGTCACCGCGACCGACATCATCGAGGGCGTTCGCGCCGCCCAGCTGACGATCGTCGACGGGATCCTCACGACGTACTCCTATCACCATCCCCGGGTCGCGGAAGCACTCGCGGCGATCAAGAACCACGCCGCCCCCGTGGAGTCGATCAGCGACCTGCACCGCAGCTTCAACCGCGCCAGCGTCGCCCGCGTGGGCATCGACTTCGAGGGCTTCCTCGATGCGTGCCTGTCGATCGGCGCGCTCGGGATCGTGACTCGCGACGTGCCCGCCGATCGCTACGTGGTAGGCGAGTTCGCGTACACGTACGCGTCGGAGCTGCGCCCTGTCGAGGATCGCGACAAGGTCTGCGTGCACCCCCTCTTCATGCACCGCTGGGTCGACCGCCGCGTCAGCGCACGGGGCGGCGACGACGCGCGGCTCGTCTACCCATACGGCTCGGACCCGAGCCACGACGAACACGAGGTCTGAGCCGTGCCGAAGAAGCCCGTGCCGACGAAGCCCGTGGCCGCCACCGGCTGGCCCTATGACGTCCCCGCCAGCGACGCGACGCCGCTCGGCATCTCGTTCAGCGGCGGAGGGATCCGCTCGGCGACGTTCTCGCTCGGCGCGTACCAGAGCCTCTCGGAGCGCGGGACGTTCGAGCGCGCCCGCTATCTGTCGGCCGTCTCGGGCGGTTGCTACCTGGCCGCCGGCGTGGCGATCTCCCACGCGATGAGCACCCCGGACACGAGCGACCCGGCGCCGTGGAGCCGCGGGAGCCCGGAGGAGTCGCGGCTGCGCCGCAATCTCAGCTACCTCGCCCCCGGCAGTCAGGGCCGCGTGTGGCTCATCGTCAACCTCCTCTACGGCCTGATGATGAACCTGACGCCGCTCGTGCTCGCGGCGTTCCTCGCAGGACGAGCCACCGGGTTCTTCCTGCACGAGCTCTATCCGACCATCGGCAGCGATGGCGCATGGCTGCACGCGCTGCCTGTCGTGGCGGCTCTCGCGGTCGCGCTTCTCGCGTCGTCGATCGGGCTCGTCGGCGTCCGGCGCTTCAGGGACAAGGAGGGCCGCATCCCCGACGAGTGCCGCCGCACGATCGCCTCCGAGCGCAACGTCACGTGGCTGCTGATCGTCGCCGCCGTCGTCGTCGCGGTCGGGCTGGTGGTGCCGGCCATCGTGCACGTGCTGGCGCTCGCCACGAGCACCACCTTGCTCGACAGCATCGGCCTGCAGCTCGCGTGGTGGCAGCAACGGGCGCTGCTGTCGGCCGTCGCCGTGCTGGCGGCTGTCGGCACGGGCGCCGTGGCGGTCGCGCTGCTGCGCCGCGGGCTGCTGCCGCGCCTGCGCGGCGCGCTCGGAGCGCTGGCGGGGATCTCCGTCCTGCTGATCCCGTTCCTGCTCGCGGCCGAGACCGGCGCGCTACGCGACAAGCTCACGCTCGACGACGCCGCGGTGTGCGGCGGCGCGCTGGTCCTCGTGCTGCTGTTCGCGGTCCTCGCCCACAACCGGCGCTACTCGATGCACCTGTTCTATCGCGAGCGGATCCAGGACGCCTTCGCCTCGCGCCGGGTGTACCGCCCGACACCCGACGGCGAGGATGAGGTGGCCGTCGCCGAGCCGATCCCCTACTCCGAGCGCATCATGCTCAGCGACGTCGCCCGGCAGCTCGTGGAGAAGCGCGAGCAGGGCCTCGGCTCGCACCCCGAGCTCGTGATCTGCGCCGCCGTGGCGGCCCGCGGCACGGAGGTCCCGAACAAGGCCTGGGCGGCGAGCTTCACGTTCCAGGGCGTGTGCTCGGGCAGCAGGTCGATCGGCTTGCACGCGCCGACCAAGGACGTCGAGGAAGGCGACTGGATCGGGGGCGGCGGCCTCACCCTCCCGTCGATGATGGCGATCTCGGGCGCGGCGCTGTCGCCCGTCATGGGCCGCTTCACGCTGCCGGCATTCCGCTTCCTCATGGCGATGCTCAACATCCGCCTCGGCGTCTGGATCCGCAACCCGCAGGGACCGAGCAAGGTCGCGCCGCGCGGGAGCAACCCCGCGCAGCGCTTGTGGCGCTACATCGTGCGCGGCTGGCACGAGCCCGGCGCGTGGTACGTGCTCAAGGAGGCGCTCGGGCTCGCAAGCGTCAAGGGCAAGTACATCTACATCTCCGACGGCGGCCATTGGGAGAACCTCGGCGTGACGGAGCTGCTGCGGCGCCGCTGCTCGGACATCATCGTCGTGGACGCCAGCGGCGATTCCGGGCTCGGCGACATCGCTCGCGCGATCTCGGTCGCCCGGGCGGAGCTCGGCGTCGAGATCGACCTCGATCCCCGCACGACCTGCCCCGGCGAGGACGGGCTGGCCGAGTCGCCCGTGGCCGTTGGCTCGTTCGTGTACCCCGACGGCCAGCAGGGCCAGATCTACTTCGCGCGCTGCGTGCTGTGGCAGGGGGCGCCGACGGACCTGCTGCTGCTCGCCGACCGCGACAAGCTCTTCCCGAGCCACCCGACCGGCAACCAGTTCCTCTCCGGCGAGCTGTTCGACGCCTACCGCGCGCTCGGCTGGGCCGTGGCCGAAGAGCTGGACAAACACGTGCAGCTGCCCTCGGCCGAGCTCGACGATCGACTCAAGCGACGCGCGCGGCCGCTGCCGCCGGGTGGGCCGCGTCAGCCCGCCAGGAAGTTCGCGAGTAGCCGCTTGCCCTCCGAGGTGAGGACGGACTCGGGGTGAAACTGAACGCCTTCGGCCGGCAGCTCGCGGTGGCGGATCGCCATGATGACGCCGCCGCCGCGGGCCGAGACCTCGAAGGCGTCCGGCAGCGAAGCGGCGTCGACGACGAGCGAGTGGTAGCGGCCGACGGTCAGCTGCTGCGAGAGGCCGGCGAAGATCGTCTTGCCGTCGTGCTCGATCTCGCTCGTCTTGCCGTGGACGGGCCGGTCGCGGACGACGGTGCCCCCGAACGCCTGCGCGAGCGACTGGTGCCCGAGGCAGACCCCGAGCGTCGGCACGCCGGCCTCGGGGAACCGGCGCATCGTCTCCACGCTGATGCCGGCCTCGTTGGGCGTGCACGGCCCCGGCGACACGACGACCCGGTCGGGCTGTCGCTCCAGCAGCTCGTCGACCGATGCGACGTCGTTGCGGACGACGTCGATCTCCGCCCCCAGCTCGCCGAGGAACTGGACGAGGTTGTAGGTGAACGAGTCGTAGTTGTCGACCATGAGGACCCTGGTCATGGTCAGGGCCAGTCCGGTTGCCGGGAGGCGAGCTCGACGGCGCGCAGGACCGCGCGCGCCTTCGCCTCGGACTCGGCGAACTCGTAGGAGGGGACCGCGTCGGCGACCGTGCCGCCACCGGCCTGCACGTGGGCGCGGCCGTCCTTGATGACGACCGTCCGGATGTGGATCGCGGTGTCGAGGTCGCCGGTGTAGGAGAGGTATCCGAGCGCGCCCCCGTACCCGCCGCGCTTGACGGTCTCGACCTCGTCGATGATCTGCATCGCGCGCACCTTCGGCGCACCCGACAGCGTCCCGGCCGGCAGCACGGATCGCAGCGCGTCCATCGCCGTGACGCCCTCGCGCAGCGTGCCGGAGACGTTGGAGACGATGTGCATGACGTGCGAGTAGGTCTCGATCGCCATGAAGCGGTCGACGTTCACCGAGCCGTACTCGCAGACGCGGCCGAGGTCGTTGCGGCCGAGGTCGACGAGCATGACGTGCTCGGCGCGCTCCTTCTCGTCGGCGAGCAGCTCCTCGGCGATGCGCGCGTCGTCCTCGGGCGTCGCGCCGCGCGGGCGCGTCCCGGCGACCGGCCGCGTCTCGACGTGGCGGCCGTGCACGGTGAGCACCGGCTCGGGGCTCGCGCCCGCCACCTGGAAGTCCATGAAGTCCAGGAAGTACATGTACGGGCTCGGGTTGACGACGCGCAGTCCGCGGTAGACGCTGAACGGGTCGATGTCGAGGTCCGCCGACCAGCGCTGCGACGGCACGACCTGGAAGGCGTCGCCGGCGTGGATGTACTCGACGATCCGCGCGACGTTGCCTTCGAACGTCTCCCTCGACATGTTCGAGGAGAACGTGGGCCGCGGCCGGGCGGGCGTCGGCTCCGGGCGCGGAACGGGGCCGGCAAGTAGGTCGCGCGCCTTGCGGATCGTCGCGACGGCGTCTTCGTAGGCCCCGTCGAGATCGGTGTCGCCGTCGTCCGCGTAGACGTTGACGAGCACGTTGATCGTGTGCTTGAGGTGGTCGAAGACGACGAGGATGTCCGACAGCATCAGCGCCATGTCCGGGAGCCCGACGGGATCGGGGTTGGGCTCGCCGAGCGGCTCGACGGTGCGCACGAGGTCGTAGGCGAAGAAGCCGACGGCGCCGCCCGCGAACGGCGGCATGTCGGGCCACGGCGCCTGGCGGAACGCGGCGACCTCGTCGGCGGCGAGCCCGTACGGGTCCACCGGCTCGTCGCCGAGCGACCAGCGCACGACCTTGCGCGGGCGCACCCCGATGAACGAGTAGCGCCCGACCTGCTGGCCGCGCTCGGCGGACTCGAGCAGGAACGCGGGGAACTCGGGCTGGCGGCCGCGGAGCTTCAGGAACGCCGAGACGGGGGTCTCGGTGTCGTCGATGAAGCTGTGGCGCAGCGCGATGAGGTTGTAGTCGGCGGCGAGCTCGCGGACCTCGTCGAGGCTCGGCTCGACCGGCAGCTCAGCGACGACGGCCATTGAGGACGACCCCGGCGTCCGTCAGCGAGCGCCCGCGGCCGCGCAGCAGGACGGCAAGGTGGTAGAGGACGTCCGCCGCCTCGTTGTCGACGCGCTCGTCGGTCTCCTCACGCGCGGCGCGGGTGACCTCCTCGGCCTCCTCGAGCACCTTCTCCCCCGCGAGCTGCGGGTCGTCGAGCAGCTGCGTCGTGTACGAGCCGGCGGGCCGCTCGGCTGCGCGCGCCACGAGCGTGCGGTCGAGGATCGCCAACGCCTCGTGCGGGGCGGGCGGCTCGAGCTCGCCGTGATGGAAGCACGTGCGCTCGCCGGTGTGGCAGGCCGGGCCGGCGGGCTCGACGAGCGCGAGCAGCGCGTCGCCGTCGCAGTCGAGTCTGAGCGCCCGCACCGCCTGCGTGTTGCCGCTCGTCGCGCCCTTGTGCCACTGCTCGGCGCGCGAGCGGCTGTAGAGGTGCAGCTCGCCGCTCTCGCGCGTGCGCCGGACCGCCTCCGCGTTGGCGTAGGCGAGCGTCAGCACCTCGCCGGAGTGCCAGTCCTGCACGATGACCGGCACGAGCCCGCGTTCGTCATAGGCGATCTCCATGGGCGCTGGAGTCTAGGCCGAGCCCCGAGCCTCGGGCGGGCGGGCTCGAACCGCGGCGCCACTTTCGTAGCCCCGTCGCGTTGGGAAGTACGTGCCACGCCTTCTCGCCGCCCTGCTGCTGATCGCCGCCGCGGCATCGCCCGCATCCGCCGCCACCAAGGCGCCACGTTTCGAGAGCCGCGTCTGCAAGCCGCCGCAGGGCCACAAGATCGCCGACTGCCGCGTCGCGCGGCGCGGCACGCCCGACCTCAGCCGCGCCGCATGGCGCGCGCTGCGCGGCCAGGAGGTGACGATCTCCGTCAAGGTCGGCGGTCTCGCGCCGAACCCCGCGGCCGGCGGCGCGCGCTCGTGGCCGATGATCGACTCGCTCGGGCAGCCGATGGGCACGCTCGAGATGGCGGACAGCGGCCGGCGGGTCGTGCGCCGCCTCAACGGCACCACCGGCCGCGTCACGAGCACGTTCATGCGCGGCCGCGGCTGTGCGGCGAGCCTCGACCAGCAGCGCCGCTTCATGCTGTTGCAGGTCCTGGCCCGCGGCGGCGGGACGCAGGCGTTCGTCGACACCGCCGCGCTGGACCAGACGACGCTGGACGGGCGAGCCGCGCTCACCGCCTTCGCCAACCAGCTCGGCGGCGGCACCGAGTGCGCGCCGGCCGGCCGCGAGATCTCCCGCGTGCGCAAGCTCGCCAACCCGCGCGTCGGTGCGGTCGCCCACGCCAGGCTCTCCAACGGCACGTTCAACAGCGTCGACGAGTACGACGCCAAGCCGGCCTACGGCAACACCGTGTACTTCATGTCCAACACGACCGCCGTCCGCGCGGGCGGGATCACGCGCGGCATGGTCCGCGTGGGCACCGCCGTCGCGAAGGTCGACACCTTCGGCTACTGCGATCCGTCGAGCGACGGCACGCTGACCTGGCGCTACTGGTCGATTCACACCGGCATCTCCGGCCGCGGCCTGTTCGGCTGGATTCCGACGCGCTGCCCGGCGGCGCTCAAGGGCCGCAAGCCGGTGTAGGGACGCCTCCCCCCGCTACGGTGGGCGGCCGTGGCGTCCGCCTCGCGCATCCTCCTGCTCGCCGGAGCCGCCGGCCTAAGCGCTCGCGGCTGTCACGGGATCGCCGGCGTGAACAGCCTCGCGCCGCGATCGCCGACGTCGGCCTCGGCGATGGAGAAGTCCCGCAGGACCTCCGTGATCGAGACGTAGAGGTCGCCGCGCGCCGAACGCGATGCCGTCCGGCCCGTCGCCGACGGGCAGCCGGTGAAAGAGGCGCAGCTGGTGCGCCGCCGGCTTGCCGACGAGCGGCAGCGAGTAGATCAACGTCGCGCCGAGCACGTCCAGCGAGACCGCCATGTACATGCGCCGGCCCGTCGGGTCGATCCGCAGGCCGTTGACGCCGACGAACGCCGACGCCAGGCGGCTGTCCTGAAACCAGATCCGGGGCGCGCCGCCGCCACGCGGGATGCGCCAGACCGTCGCCTGGCCGGAGTCCGAGACGTACGCATCGCCGCTCGGAGCGAACACGAGCTCGTTGGCGGTGGGCCCGCCGTCGGTCGGCGTCGGCGAGCACGGCTCCTTGAACAGCGTGACCAGGCACGGCTTGAGGTTCGGCAGCGGCGACGCGTAGAGCTCCTGCGCGCCGGTCTTCAGGGTCACCCGCACGAGGCCCCTGTCGGTGCTGAGGACGTACAGCCGGCCGGCGCGGTCGAACGCGATCCCGGAGTTGCCCGCCCCGTCGTAGCGCCGCAGCTCGGTGCCCGTGGCGCGGTCGTAGACGATGACCGTCGACGGGCCCTTGCCGCGGAAGACGAGCGGCGACGGACCGGAGACGTAGACCCTGCCGCGGCGCACCGCGATCGCCTCCGGCGAGCCGGGGTCGGACGGGAACGGCGTGAAGATCCGCGCGTTGCCGAGCGCCGCGCGCGCGTGCTCGGCACCGGGGAAAGCGCCGAGCACGGCGCACGCGACCAGTGCCGCCAGGAGGGCCGGGGCGCTGCTGCGTCCGTGCATGCCACGCATCCTCGCGGACCCGGCGGGCCGCTCCATCCCTCCGATCGGTGCCGGCCCGGTCCCCGATCTCGGGGACGCGTTACGTGCCGACGAGCGCGTCGCGCACGCGTGCGGCGCTCGCGCCCTCGACGACGAGCGTGCCGCCGAGCTCGACGTCGTCGGTCCGGCCGACGGCGAGCGCGGCCACGAGCTTGCCGTCCTCCAGGTACCAGACGCTGAAGGCGCCCGCGGCCGGGTCGCCGTGGACGATCTCCTCGTCCCAGCCGGTCGACGCGTTGCCGACGTACTCGAGCGTCGCCCAGTCCGCGAGATCCGACCAGAAGTACGGCACGTCGTCGTAGGGCTCCTCGGAGCCGAGCATCGCGCGGGCGACGTAACGGCCCTGCGCCGCCGCGACCTCCTCGTGCTCGATGCGCAGCCGGCGGCCGTCGCGGACGTTCTCGAACTCGCACATGTCGCCCGCGGCCCAGATCCCCTCGGCCGAGGTCCGCAGCCGCTCGTCGCACGCGACGCCGCCGCTGTCGCCGAGCGTCAGGCCGGCCTTGCGCGCGAGCATGACGTCCGGCGTCGCCCCGACGCCGACGACGACGAGCTCGGCTTCGACGCGACGGCCGTCGGCGCAGACGACCGCGGTCACCCGGCCTTCCTCGCCCTCGCCGTCGAACGCGCTGACGTCGGCGCCCGCGACGATCTCGATGCCCTTCGACGTGAGCAGGTCGTGTGCGAACCGCCCGGCGACAGGCCCGAAGCCGCGCTCGAGCGGCAGGTCCTCCTGCATGACGATCGTGCACTGCTTGCCCAGGACGGTGAGCGACGCGGCGACCTCCGTCGCGATGTACGACCCGCCGACGATCGCGACCCGCTCGACGCCCTCGAGGTCGCCGTGCAGCTTGTCGGCGTTCGGCAGCGCCCGCAGGTAGTGGATCCCGTCGCGCTGGCCGCCCTCGGCCTGCAAGCGGCGCACGCCGGAGCCCGTCGCGACGAGCGCCTTGCCGAACCCGACGAGCTCGCGCCCGATCTTCGCCTGGCGGGCGTCGAGGTCGATGTCCATGACGCCCGCGCGCGTGCGCACCTCGACGTCGTGCTCGGCGTACCACGCCTCCGGATGGATCAGCGTCGATTCGCGATCCTCGCGGCGCTGGAGGTAGCCCTTCGTGATCGGCGGGCGGTGATACGGCGGATCGAGCTCGCGCGTCGCGAGCAGGATCGAGCCCTCGAAGCCGCGCTCGCGCAGCTCCGCGGCGGCGCTCGCCGAGGCGATGCCGCCGCCGATGAGGAGGATGTCGTACGCGGGATCGGTCATGGGCAGGACTGTATGCGTCGCGCGGCGTGCCGATCTTCCGTCGTGGCGGTCGTCAGGGCGGCGCGCTCAACCCGAGGTGATCGAGCCCGTGAGGTTGCCGCGGTGAAACGTCATCGCCGGCTCCGTCGACGAGCAGCGCAGCCGCAGGTCGTACGTCCCGGCTTGGACCTCGGCGCCGCCGCTCACGGCGACGGGCACGTACCCGTTGGAGGCCTCGATGTTCGCGTTGACGTAGTTCCCGATCTGCCGCACCTCGGTTCCGACGAGCACGATCCAGCACGACACGTTGCCGCGCGTGGCCGCGCCGTTGAGGATGACGGCCTGGGCGTTGACGATGACCCGGCCGGGCCCCGTCGCCACGACGCGGCCGCTGGAGGCCGAGTAGCCGGCCGTCCCCGCTGGGACGTTGAGTCCAACGAGGTCGACGGCCGTGGCGCCAACCGCGATCGCAGCCCCCGCCACGACCGGATCGCGGGAGGCGAAGCCCACCGACGCCGCGCCCGAGCCCGGTTGCCCGGGCGGTCCCTGTGCCCCGCGCGGTCCGCGCGGCAGGGAGCCGCCGAAGTCCCGTGCCGCGAGCGAGCCGTTTCTGACCTTCCCGCCGGTGACGGCGTTGGAACGCAGCTGCTTGTTGCCCACGCTGTTGCGCGGCAGCGTGATCGCCGCGTAGCCCGTGCCGCCGAGCGCAACGACCAGCGCGATGCAGGCGACGACCATCGCAGGAGACGGGGACTGTGGGCGAAAGCGGCGCACGATGCCTCGCAAGCCTACGGCTACTCGATCCCGAGGCGATCCAGCAGCGCGTCGTCGGCGCGCCAGTGGCGGCGCACGCGGACCGACAGGTCGAGGTGGACCTTCGAGTCGAGGTGGCGCTCGAGCTCGCGGCGCGCGGCTGTCCCGATCGCCTTGATCATCTTGCCCTGCGCGCCGATGAGGATCCCCTTCTGGGACTCGGGCTCGACCCAGGCGAGCGCCGTCACGCGGATGAGGTCGTCGCGGCTCGCGTCGATGTCGTCGACGACGACCTCGACGGCGTGCGGCACCTCCTGGAACGTGCGCCGCAGGATCTGCTCGCGGATGAGCTCGGCGAGCATGACCGACTCCGGCTGGTCGGAGACGTCGTCGGCCTCGAACATGAACTCGCCCTCGGGCAGCAGGCCGCAGAGGTGCTCGACGAGCGCGTCGACGCCCGAGCCCTTGCGAGCGGAGATCGGGAAGATGTCGTCGGAGACCTCGAGCTCGGACGTCGCCTGGAGCATCGCGACGATGTGGGCGTGGTCGATGCGGTCGACCTTGTTGATCGCGACGACGACCGGCACCTCGGCTCGCTGGAGCGCGCCGGCGATGAACCGGTCGCCGGGGCCGACGCCCTGCTCGGCGTTGAGCAAGAGCAGCGCGGCATCGGCGTCGCCCATCTCGCGCTCGACGCGCGACTGCATGCGCTGGGTCAGCGCGTCGCGCGGGCGCTGGACGCCCGGCAGGTCGACGAGCACGAGCTGCGTGTCGCCGCGCACGGCGACGCCGCGGATCGCACGGCGCGTCGTCTGCGGCTTGTCGGAGACGATCGCGACCTTCTCCCCGACGATCGCGTTGACGAGCGTCGACTTGCCGACGTTCGGGCGTCCGGCGAGCGCGACGAACCCCGACCGGGTGCTCACGGGTGATCCGTGGGCGTGACCCAGGCCATGATCTCGCGCTGCACGGCGAGCATCTCGCCGTCGTCGGTCTCGTGGTCCATGCCGGTGAGATGCAGCGCGCCGTGGACGATCGCCTCGCGCACGTCGGCGGTGTGCGCGGCGCAGATGACGATGTCGCCGAGCTCGCGCGGACCCGGCGAGGGCTCCTCGCCGTCGATCGGAAACGACAGCACGTCGGTCGGGCCGGCCTTGCCGCGATGCTGCGCGTTCAGATCGGAGATCCGCTCGGCGCTGACGAACTCGACGGCGACGTGGCCCGCGTCGATGCCGGCGGAGGCGAGGGCGAGCGCGAGCAGCCGCTCGATCTCCTCGAGCGGCACGCGCGTGACGCCGAGGACCTCGATCTCGAGCGCGGCTTCGAACTCGGAACTCACGCGCGCCGGCGATCGGCCGGGCGCAGCTCCGAAGTCCGGCTCTCGGCGTGCTCGGCGTACGCCTCGACGATCCGCTGGACGAGCCGGTGGCGCACGACGTCCTCGCCGCCGAAGCGCACGAAGTCGATGCCGTCGATGCCCTCCAGGATGTCGGCGACGACGACGAGGCCCGACGCGTCCTGCTTGGGCAGGTCGATCTGCGTGACGTCGCCCGTGACGACCATCTTCGAGTTGAAGCCCAACCGCGTGAGGATCATCTTCATCTGCTCGGGCGTCGTGTTCTGCGCCTCGTCGAGGATGATGAAGCTGTCGTTGAGGGTCCTTCCACGCATGAAGGCCAGCGGCGCGACCTCGATCTGGCCGCGCTCGAGGAACGACGCGACCTTCTCCGCCTCGAGCATGTCGTGCAGCGCGTCGAAGAGGGGGCGCAGGTACGGGTCGATCTTCGCCATGAGGTCGCCCGGCAAAAAGCCGAGGCGCTCGCCGGCCTCGACCGCGGGGCGCGTGAGGATGATCCGGTTGACGTCGCCGCGGCTCAGCGCGGCCGCGGCCAGCGCGACCGCGAGGAACGTCTTGCCGGTGCCGGCCGGGCCGATTCCGAACGTCACGGTGTTGTCGCGGATCGAGTCGACGTAGCGCTTCTGGTTGACGGTCTTCGGGGCGATCTGCTTGGAGCGGTGGCGCCAGACGACGTCCTCGAGGATCGCGGCGGGGGACGCGTGCTGGTCGAGCGCGGCGGTGACGGCGTCGATCGTGCCGGGCGCGATGTCGTGGCCCTGCTCGATGAGCTCGGTGAGCTCGCGGATGACCGTCGCGGCGGCTTGCACGGCCGCGGGCTCGCCGTCGAGCGTGACGATGTTGCCGCGCAGGTACAGCTCGCAGGCGACGTGGCCCTCGAGCGCGCGCAGCACGGAGTCGCCGGAGCCGGCGAGCTCGGTCGCGACCTCGTTGGAGAGCTCGATCTGCTTACGCACCGAGCTCCTCCCGTGCCAGTGCCGACACGCGCTTGCCGTCCGCGCGGGTGCCGACCTTCGCCATCGTCGCCTTCATCACCTGGCCGAGGTCCTTCGGCGAGGCCGCGCCGGTCGCGGCGATCGCCTCGCGGACGAGCCCGCGCAGCTCGGCCTCGGGCATCTCGGCGGGCAGGTAGGCCTCGATGAGGTGCGCCTCGCCCTCCTCGATCGCGGCGAGCTCGTCGCGCCCGCCCTCGCGAAACGCCGACGCGGACTCCAGCCTGCGCTTGCGCTCGCGCCGCAGCACGGCGATCTCGTCGGGGTTGCCGTCCTTCGCGGACTTCTGCAGTTCGGACAGCACCATTCGCAGCGCGCCGACACGATCTGACTCCCGCGCCTTCATGGCAGCGACGAGATCCTGCTTGACCGTGTCGACCAGCGTCATCTGCCTGTCAAGGCTAGCGGTCCCCCAGGCGAATCCTCCGAGAGCCGGCGCGCCCTGGCTCCGAGCCACGCCGGGGCCCGCGTGGCCGGGCGGTCGCCGCGCCGCCATCGGGGAGCGCCCCTCAACCGTCCACCTGACTTCGCGGCTCGACCAGGTAGGGGGGCGCCGCGTCCGGCTCCGCAGGCACGGCCGGCAGCGACGATGGCAGGACGGCCGCCACGCCACCGAGCTCCGCGGTGTCGCGGCCGAACAGCAGGCCGATGTTCCAGTCGACGAGCAGCCGGGCGCGGCGGCCCATGCCCGGCATCGCGGCGAGGTGGTAGGAGCGCGCGAGGACCCAGGCGGGCGTCCCGCTCCACGTCTGCGGCCCGGTCATCGCGACCGCCTTGCGGCGGCCCATGTCGACGAACACGCCCTTCGTCTTGTACCTGAACGCCCGTTTGCGGCCGCCGGGCCCGAGCGCCGCCGCGACGTTGTGCGCCACGGTCCGCCCCTGGCGGATCGCGTGCTGCGCCGTCGGCGGGCAGGGCTCGCCCTTGCGCGCGGGATCCGGCACCGCCGCGCAGTCGCCGATCGCCCACACGTTGTCGTGGCCCGGGACCTGCATGTACTCATCGGACTGGATCCGCCCGCGTTCGGTCTGCGGCAGGCCGAGCTCGGCGACGACGGGCTGCGGCTTGACGCCCGCCGTCCAGACGAGCGTCCGCGTCGGGACCTGCTCGCCGTCCGACAGCCACGCGTGATGCGCGGTGACGCGATCGAGCGTTGTGTTCGTGCGGATCTCGATCCCGCGCCCACGCAGCTCGCGCTCGGCGAAGTCCGCGAGCCGCTCCGGGATCTCCTGCATCACGCGCGGCCCCGCCTCGACGAGGATCCAGCGCACCCCCGTGACCGCGCAGCGCGGGTACATGTCGAGGATGTCCGCGACGAAGTCCTGCAGCTCGGCGAGCCCTTCGAGGCCCGCGTAGCCCGCGCCGACGAACACGTACGTGAGGAACTCGCGCCGCGCCGCGCCGTCCTCGAGCGTCTCGGCCTGCTCGAGCGTGCGCAGGACGTGGTTGCGCAGCGCGATCGCCTCGGGCAGCGACTTGAAGCCGCGGCCGTGCTCGGCAAGGCCGGGGATCGGCAGCGTGCGGCTGACCGACCCGACGGTGACGATGAGCTGGTCGTAGGAGAGCTCCTCGACGGCGCCCTCGAGGCTCTCGACCTGCAGGACGTTGCGCTCGGGGGTCGCGCCGGTGATCCGGCCGAGGCGCAGGTCGACGCCGCGCGGCAGCTGCTCGCGCAGCGGCACGACGACGTGCCGCGGCTCGAGCACGCCCGCCGCCGCGCCCGGCAGCAGCGGCGTGTACAGCATGAAGTTGACGTCGTTGACGAGCCGGATCCGGGCGCTGTGGGGCGGCAGCAGGCGCGCCAGCGTACGAGCGGCATAGAAACCGCCGAAGCCCCCGCCGGCGATGACGACGTTCCAGGCGATGCGGACGAGGCTAGCGCTTCAGCGGGGCGAATCCGCGGACGAGATAGCCGATCTCGTCCTCGGCGACGCGCGTGGACCTGTCGATGAAGATGTCCCGCGGAACGCCGCGCTTGCCGTACTTCACCACGAGCTTGGCGACCTTGTCGTCGATCGCCTCCTGGATCGTGCGAAACAGCCGGGGGACCGTGGCCTGGCTGAGCAGGTCCTTCCTCGTCGACTTCGCGGGGACGCCCCGGCGGACGACGATCTTCACGTCCGTCGTCGGCGGGCAGAAGCAGTTGCGCGAGAGGTTGTAGACGTACGACGGCACGCCTTGGGACTTCCACTTCGAGCGAGCGCTCGTCAGCGCGCGCTGCGCATCGCCGTTCGTGATGGTGGGGTCGGGCGTGGTCCGGATGCCCTCGCCGGCGGCGATCGGCACGACGGTGAGCGCGAAGGCGAGCAGGGCGGCGAGCGTGAGGGAGCGCATGGTCGTAGGAACGCTACGTCCTGCTGCGAGTTGCGTGCGCCTCATGCAGATCTCACGCCGTCAGCGTCAGCGCTGCCCACTCGCCGCCGTGGCGGCGCGCACGCTCGTGCAGGCCGCGCTGGCGGGCGAAGGCCGCCGCGACCTCGTCGGCCTCGTGCGCGAGCAGTCCGCTGGCGACGATCACGCGCGGCTGCTCGCCCGCGAAGCCGTGCGCGGCGACGTGCAGCAGCAGCGGTCGCAGGAGGTTTGCGACCACGACGGGCGCGCCCGGCGGGGGCCCGTCGCGCAGGATGTCGAAGTGCCTGGCCTCGACGTCGGCGCCGTTGGTCGCGGCGTTCTCGCGGGTGGCGAGCACCGACTCGGCCTCGTGATCGATCCCGAGGACCGGCTGCCAACCCAGCTTGCAGGCGGCGATCGCGAGCACCCCCGAACCGCAGCCGAGGTCGAGCAGCGGGCCGGCGGGCTCGAGGTCGAGCAGCGCTTCGAGGCACAGCCGCGTCGTGTGGTGCGCGCCGGTGCCGAACGCCTGCGCCGGGTCGATCGCGATGTCGAGCAGCCCGTCCCCGGCGTCTGGAGCCGGCGACCACGGCGGGCGCACGTGCAGGCGCTCGCCGATCGTCACCGGCTCGTGGAAGTCGCGCCAGCGCTCGGACCAGTCGTCGGCGATCTCGGTCGTCGTGATCTCGACGAGCGCCGTCCCGGCCGCGGCGCGCAGCGCGGGGAGCGCCGGCAGCTCGCCCGGCGCCCCGTAGACGGCGTATTCGACGTCGCTCCCGCGATCGACCTCCTCGACGCCCGCCGGCGCGAGCTCGAGCAGCTCGGCGAGCACGATCTCGGCGTCCGCGCGCGCGACGCGCACGGCAAGCCTGATCACACGCGCAGGGAGCGCTTGAGCTTCGCGAACATCGACTCGTCGGACTTGAGGTTCTGGTCGGTCATCGAGGCGGCGAGCTCGTTGAGCAGGCCGCGCTGATGCTCGTTGAGCTTGCGCGGGATGACGACGTTGACGACGACCCGCAGGTCGCCGCGGCGACCTGGCCGTCGCAGGATCGGCATCCCCCGTCCGCGCAGCTCGATCGTCTCGCCGGGCTGGGTGCCGGGGCGCACGTGGACGTCTTCGAGGCCTTCGAGCGTCGGCACCTCGAGCTTCGCGCCCAGCGCCGCCAGCGGCGCGGGGACGTCGAGCACCGTCACGAGGTCGTGCTCGTCGCGGATGAAGTGCTCGTGCGGCTTGACGGTGACGAGGACGTAGAGATCGCCGGCGTGCGCCCCCGCCTCGCCCGCGTGGCCACGGCCGCTGACGCGGATGCGCTGGCCGTCGGAGATCCCGGCGGGGACGTCGATCGAGACGGCGTGCGTGAGCACCTCGCGGCCGCGACCCTGGCAGCGCGTGCAGGGACGCTCCGCCTTCTTGCCGTCGCCGCCGCAGACGTCGCAGGTGACCGTGCGTGACATCTGCCCGAACGGCGTGCGGCTGACGGCCTGCAGGACGCCGTTGCCGCCGCAGCGGTCGCACGTCGTGATCGGCGTACCGGGCTCCGAGCCGTTACCGCGGCAGCGCTCGCAGCGGTCCACGACCTCGTAGTTGACGTCGATCGCCGAACCGGCGGCCGCCTGGTCGAGGTCGATCTCGACCGCGACCTCGGCGTCGCCGCCGCCGCGCGGACCCATCGGGCCGCCGCCGAAGCCGCCCCCGAAGAACGCGGAGAAGAGGTCGTTGATCGACCCGAAGCCGTCGAAGTTCGGGCTCTGGCCGCCGCGCTTGAGGCCCTCGTGGCCGTAGCGGTCGTACGTCGCCCTGCGGTCGGGATCGGACAGGATCTCGTAGGCCTCGGCCGCCTCCTTGAACTTCTCCTCCGCCTGGGGATCGTGGCTGTTGACGTCGGGGTGAAGCTCCCGCGCGAGCTTGCGGAAGGCCTTCTTCACCTCGGCCTCGTCGGCCGTGCGGCCGACGCCGAGCACCTCGTAGGCGTCGCGCTTCATGCGTCGTAGACGTCTTCCACGAAGTGCGAGAGCTGCAGCGCCGCGTCGCGGACGATCCCGATCGTCGCGCCGTAGTCCATCGCGACGGGGCCGATGAGCGAGACCGTGCCGAGACGCTGCAGCGGCAGGCCGTAGCCGGCGGTGACCATCGCGAGCGAGCGCATCGCGGGCGCGGTGTTCTCGGCGCCGATGCGCACGATGACGTCGCGCTCGTCGAGCGCCGAGCGCAGCATCTCGAGCAGCGTCACACGGCCCTCGAGCATGAGCATGAGCTCGTTGATCTGCGACAGGTCCTGGAAGCGATGCTCGGAGAGCAGCCGCGCCGCGCCGTCGACGTACAGCGAGTCCTCCGCGGTCGCGGCCAGCTCGGTGAACGCGGGCGCGAGCCGGTGCAGGAACGTGCGCTCGGTGTGCCCGAGCGACGGATCGACGAGCTTGGAGTGCAGCTTGCGGGCGCCGAGGCCGAGCCCGACGAGCTCCTCGTTGAGGTACTCCGACGACCAGGCGATGAGGCCGTTGTCGACGGGCGCCTCGAACGTCAGCACGCGCTTGGAGACGCCGCCGGTCGACGTGATGATCACGACCATGACGATCTGCGGCTGCAGCCGCAGGACCTCGATGTGGCGGATGTGCGCGGTCTCGAGCGGCGGCGCGGAGACGACCGCCAGCAGGTTCGTGACCTGCGACAGCGTCTCGGTCGTCACGCGCATCGCCTCGTCGACCTCGCGGCGCGTCAGCGCGAGCTCGATCATGTGGCCGGTGGGTCGCTTGGACGGCAGCAGGCGGTCGACGAAGTAGCGGTAGCCCGAGTCGGTCGGGACGCGCCCCGCCGACGTGTGCGGGTGGGCGAGCAGCCCGTGCTCCTCGAGCATCGCGAGCTCGTGGCGTACGGTCGACGGGCCGGCGCACAGCTCGGGGTCGGCCGCGAGGGTCCGCGAGGCCACGGGCTGCACCGTCGCCTGGTAGGCGAGCACGACCTTGCGCAGGATCAGCTCTTGGCGTGGCGTGAGCATCCGCGCCGATTGTACGAGCGGCGGATGCCAACTCCTTTACGTGCGCGAAGTGTGGGCGTCGTACTGTCCGCGACAGCCCTGGCGGCAGACGCCGGGTTGACGCGAGCGACAGGGCGGCATATGTTCGCGTCTGCGAAGAGACGGGTCTGTATCGCGGGCTTTGGGTGGAGCTGGCGCACGCGGACCCGGCCAGGACGAAACGGATGGTCGCGGTCAACCGGCTGGTTGGAGCGACAGCAGCATGCGATCGGTCAACAGCGAGGAGAGCAACGCATGTCAGATTACGATCCGCGGACGGACACGGGCATCCCGACGGAGCCCGTCGGGTCCCTTCCCCGGCCAAGCAGCCTGCAGAAGGCCTACGCCGAGTACGACGCCGGGAACATCTCCAAGGACGATCTCGAGAAGGAGCAGGACGCGGCGGCGAAGGACTCGATCGAGCGGATGGAGGCGACCGGGTCGCCGATCAACTCCGACGGCGAGCAGCGCTGGTCGAGCTTCGCGACCTATCCGATCGCCGACACGCTGGCGGGGACCGGGCTGGCGCCGGGCCTCGGGCCGGGTGGTCAGTTCTTCGCGATCTTCGCCGACGGTCACGGCCGTCAGCTGCCCAAGCTCGTGTCGGGGCCGCTGAAGTACAACTTCTACGCGGCGGACACGCTGAAGAAGTCGATCGGGTATGCGACCAAGCCGATGAAGCAGGCCGTCATCGCGCCGTCGATGCTCGCGCTGCTGTACCCATTGAAGGATCCGGTCGAGGGGTACACGCGTGAGGCGTTCGAGGAGGACATCGTCAACGAGTGCGTGACCGACATCCGCAAGGCCTTCGAGGCCGGCGCCGCCAGGGTCTCGATCGACTTCACGGAGGGCCGTCTGGCCACCCGCGAGGATCCGCGCAACCCGTGGACCGGTGCGGGCCTGTTGCCGCACTTCATCGAGCTGAACAACCGGGTGCTGGCGAACTTCTCCGACGAGGAGCGCCAGAGCATCGGCATCCACACGTGTCCCGGCGGCGACCGCGACTCGGTGCACTCCGCCGACGTGCCCTACAACAACCTGTTGCCGGAGATGTTCAAGATCAACGCCGGCTACTTCCTCATCCAGCTCGCCTCCGAGCGCGACAAGGATCCGATCTTCGAGTCGATCGGACAGCACAGCCGCGACGACCAGATGTGCTACATCGGCGTCACGGTCACGCAGTCCCCCAGGCCGGAGAGCGCGCAGGAGATCTGCGACATGATCGTCCGCGCCGCGGACTTCATCCCCAAGGAGCGTCTCGGCACGACCGACGACTGCGGCTTCTCGCCGTTCTCGATCGACGAGAAGCCCAACCACGGCTCGCCGGACTACGCCCGCGAGATCGCCTTCCAGAAGATCACGGCGCGCGTCGAGGGCACCCGCATGGCCGCCGAGAAGCTCGGCGTCAGCTAGACCTACCCGTCCCACCACGCAGTGTCGTCCGTGAGCGGCCCGCCATCCGGCGGGCCGTTTGCGTTCCTGCGCGAACTTGTTGCAATCGCGCGCTGAACTTGTTGCAATCGCGTGCTGCTTCGTCACACCACGGCTGCCACGATCGAGGGGTGGTTCGTTCTAGTGGCGCTATCCGAGCACAGGACGAACCACCCCCCGATGTCCGGGTCGCCGCGCATGCCGCTGAGCGGGAGGGGGTGCTCTCGATCGCCGAGCTGGCGGAGTGTGGCGTCGATCGCAACGGGGTCGCGCGGCGAGTCCGGCAGGGGCGCCTGCACCGGCTGCATCGCGGCGTCTACGCGGTCGGCCACCGTCGGGTCTCGCTGCGCGGGCGGTTTCGCGCTGCTGTGCTGGCTTGTGGCCGGGGCACCGCGCTCGGCTGGTTCGCCGCTGCCGCGGACTGGGAGTTCATCCCGTGGAAAGAACGTCCGGTCGAGGTGATCGTGACGCGCGGCGTCACGCGGCGCATCGAAGGGGTGAAGGTGCACCGCTCGCGCTCGCTCACGCGGCAAGACGTGGAGTACCGCGACGGACTGTGGGTCACGTCGCCGGCGCGCACGCTGCTCGACCTCGCCACGGTCCTGCCCGAGCAGGCGCTTCGACGGGCGGCTCGGCAGGCCCAGGCACTGAAGCTCGTCTCGATCGCAGAGCTGCTGGAGATCACCGAGCGCTGCAACGGGCACCACGGGGCGGCGAAGCTGCGCGCGGTGGTGTCCGACGGCCCGGCGCCGACGCGCAGCAAGCTCGAGGACATGCTGCTCGACCTCATCGACGGCGCGGGCATCCCGCGACCCGAGATCAACGCAAAGCTGCGGCTTGGCGGCAGGACGATCATCCCCGACTACCTGTGGCGCGACCGGCGGCTGGCGATCGAGGCCGACAGCGTCGCCTGGCACGATCACAAGCTCACCCGCGAGAACGACGCCGACAAGCAGGCGATCCTCGAAGCCCACGGCTGGCGGGTGCTGCGCGTCACCTACGAGCAGACCAAGCGCCACCCCCGACAGACGCTCGCGCGCATCCGCGCAGCGCTCACTCGCTGACGCGAACCTCGGCCTCGGCGTTGCGGATGATCGCCTTGCCGTCCTGCGTGCAGACGAGATCGACGGTCGCGATGCCGTCGCTCACCTCGCCGACCGTGCCGGTGACCGCCAGCTCGTGTTCGGGCACGCCCATGCCGCGGAACTGCACGGCGAGGCGGCGCAGCGACCCAGGCCCGCCGCCCGCCTCGGTGACCGCCCGCGCGACCTGCGCCATCGAGTACAGGCCGTGCAGGATGCGCCCCGGCAGGCCGACCTGCTGCGCAAACTCCTCGTCGACGTGGATCGGGTTGAAGTCGCCCGACGCGCCCGCGTAGCGCACCGTGAGGTAGCGATCCGGCGTGACGGACAGGGGCGCGATCTCGTCGCCGGGCTGCACGCTCACCCGCCTCGCACGATGTTCGACCAGGTCGCGGTGCACACCGTCTCGTCGCGCTGGTTGACCGACACCGACTCGAAGACGAAGAAGCCGCTGCCGCGCCGCTCGGAGACGTCCTTGAGCGTCACGGTCGTCGAGATCTCGTCGCCGGCGACGACGAGCGGCCCCCAGACGAGCTCCTGGCCCGCGTGCACGAGCCGCGCGAAGTCGATGCCGACCTCCGGGTCGAACATCCCCTGCGCGACGGCCGGCATCGCGTAGACGACCGCGAACATCGGAGGCGCCACGACGTCGGCGTGGCCCGCGGCCCGGGCGGCCTCGACGTCGAGGTACAGCGGGTCGGTCTCGCCTACGGCGCGGGCGTACTCGCGCACCTTCTCGCGCCCGACCGCGTAGAGCGTCGGCGGGTAGGCCTTGCCGACGACATCGGTGTTGACGGCCACGACGGCGAGAGTAGCGACCGCAGCCCGTACCGTACGGCCATGCCCGCCGACCACGACGATCCCGGCGCGATCAACGCGTCCGACAGCGAGCGCGACGCCACGTGCGACCTGCTGCGCACGGCCGCCGGTGAGGGACGGCTGACGTTCGAGGAGCTCGCCGATCGCATCGAGGCGGCGCTGAACTCGCGCACGCGCGGCGAGCTGGCGCAGCTCACGCGTGACCTGCCGGCGCCCGCCGAGCGCCCACCCGCGCGGACGGCAGCCAGCGAGCTCGCGCCGCCGCCCGCGATCGCGTCGTCGGTCCTCGGCGAGCTGCGCCGGACGGGCGTCTGGAAGGTGCCGGCCTACAGCAGCTGGAGCACCGTGCTCGGCTCGATCTTCCTCGACCTGCGCGAGGCGCACATCGAACGCTCGCCGGTGACGATCCACATCCGGACGGTCCTCGGCAGCGTCCACATCATCGTCCCCGAGGGCGTCGAGGTCGACGTCCGGGTCAGCTCGGTGCTCGGCACGACGACCCAGGACACCGCCCCCGCGAACCCGGCCGCGCCCACCGTGATCGTCACCGGCCGGACGATCCTCGGCAGCGTCCTGGTCCGCCGCGAGCGACTCCACGACAAGCTCGTCGCTCGCCTGCTGCGCGGCGCGCCCTGACGCCCGCACCGGGCGCGGTCAGATGAAGCTCGGCACCGTCCCGCCGTCGGCCGACCACGCGGCGCCGGCCACGGTGCTCGCCCGCGCCGAGCACAGAAAGACGATGACCGCCGCGATCTCCTCCGGCTCGGCGAAGCGCCCGAGCGGGACCTTCGCCTGCTGCGCGGCGAGCGCCTCGTCGCGTGAGACCCCGCGCGCGGCGGCGGCCTGGTCGGCGAGCCCGCCCTCCGCCAGCCACAGCGGCGAGGTCACGGGCCCGGGCGCGACCGCGTTGACGAGCACGCCCTCGCCGACCCAGCGGTCGGCGAAGTGGCGCGACAGCGACAGCTGCGCGGCCTTCGTCACCGAGTAGGCGACGTTCGTCAGCGACGGGCGCTTGCCCGACGACGAGCAGACGTTGACGATCCGCCCGCCGCCGGCGGCCGCCATCAGCGGCGCCGCGGCGCGCATGAGCCGCATCGGACCCTTGACGTTCAGCTCCCACTGGCCGTCCCAGTCGTCGTCTGTCAGCTCGTCGATCGGCTTGACGAAGCTCGTCCCCGCGTTGTTGACGAGGACGTCGACGGCGCCGAACCGCTCCCCGCAGGCCGCGACGATCCGCTCGGCGTCCTCAGCCACCGTGACGTCCGCGGCGACGTACTCGCAGCCGCCGAGCTCCTCCGCGACCCGCGCCGCCTCGTCGGCGTCGCGCGAGACGAGCAGCACCCGCGCGCTCTCCGCCCGCAGCAGCCGGGCGGTCGCGAGGCCGATCCCGCGCGTCGCGCCGGTGACGATGCACGCCTTGCCGTCGAGCCCCAGGTCCATGACGAGGTTGACAAGCTAGCGCCATGCGCTCTCACACCGTCTACCGCACGTTCACCACCCAGCAGCGGCGCCAGTTCGTCCGCATCACCGACGACGTCCAGGCCGCCGTCACCGAGTCCGGCGTCGCGGAGGGGCTCGTGCTCGTCTCGGCGATGCACATCACCGCCGGCGTCTGGGTCAACGACGACGAGCCGGGCATCCTCGAGGACGCGCTCGAGTGGCTCGACAAGCTCGCACCGCCGTCGTGGAAGGAGCCCGCGAACGAGGTCGCCCGCGACCTCTCGCCCGACCCCGGCGACTACCGCCACCACCGCGGCGGCGAGGACAACGGCGACGCGCACTTCAAGAACCTCCTCGTCCACCACCAGGTGATCCTGCCGATCACCGACGGCCGGCTCGACCTCGGCCCGTGGCAGGCGGTCTTCTACTGCGAGTTCGACGGCGGCCGGCCGAAGCGGCTCGTCATCAAGGTGCTCGGCGAGTGACCCATCCGAAACGGGCCACGTCTCGGCGCGCCACGCCAGCGTGCCGTTCCGGCAGCTCGGAGCCTTCGCGGGTGCCGGCCGCTGCCCGTGGTCCCGAACGTCGCGGCCGGCATCGACGACGCGGGCCACGGCGTCGGCATGTGGAAGCCGATGACGTGTTCGGCAGCTTCGACGCGGCGGGCGAGCCGCGAGCCGTGCTCGCTCGACTGCGGCGAACGATCGGCGTGCGGATCCCGCGGACACGCCCGGCTAGCGCTTGCGGACCTTCCAGACGTCTTCGCACGGCCAGCTGCGCGCCCACTCCAGCGGCACCAACCGGGAGTTCGTCGTCGACCCCTCCGGCGGGCGGACCTCGATGAGCTCGTCGATCTCGAAGCCGTTGGCGCGCAGGAGCGCGATGAGCTCGCCGTGCGGGAGATGAAACTCGACGGAGTCGTCGTCGCACCACTCGAAGCGGTGCATGCCGAAGTACGGCCGCACCATGCGATCGGCCGCGGGTGCGTCCTCCACGTCGGGCATGCAGAGCATGAGCAACGGCGCGTTGAGGAGGAAGCGCAAGCGCCCGCCGGGCCGCAGGAGCCGTGCGGCCTCGGGGATCCACGCGTATGGGTCGCACCAGATGCTCGCCCCGTACTCGGAGATCGCGAAGTCGAAGCTCGCGTCGGGGTACGGCACGAGCTCGGCGTCGCCGTGCAGAAGCTCGAGCTCCAGGCCGTGCTCGCGCTGCAACCCGCGGGCGGTGTCGAGCTGGGCTTGCGAGTTGTCGATCCCGACTGCTCGCGCCCCGCGCCGCGCCAGCCACGACGAGACGTACGCCGTGCCGCAGCCGAGCTCGATCGCGTCGCAGCCGTCGAGGTCGTCCGGCAGCATCCGCACCCGGGACTCCGGCACGCTCCAGATGCCCCACGACGGCTCCGCGGCAGCCCATCCCCTGCGGCCCATCGCCTCGTACTCGACGGCCCACGAGTCCCACTGCGCGCGGTTGCGGCGAGCGTGGTCGGACAGCTCGGTCATCGCGGATCGGCGAGCAGCAGCTCGACGTTGCGATCCTGCGGCCGGCCCTCGGCGCCGTCCTCGACGCCGACCTGCGGGTCGTTGTAGGCGAGCTCGCGGCCGAGCGCGGCGAGCGTCTCCGGCGAGAACCCCGCCGCCGCGGTGCCGGGTCGCGGCGTCGCGAGCGTCGCCGCGTGGTCGACGAGCGTCCCGAAGATCGACAGCGTCCCGTCGCGGTTGTCCATGATCTCGAGCAGGCGCGACTGGACCGGCCAGTCGATCTCCGACGACGTCTCGATCCCCCAGAACCCGCCGGCCTTGCCGTCGTCGCGCCGAAACGGCGTGATCCGGTGCTCGTGCGTGTGGCCCGCGACGTACGCGACGACGTGCGGGTGCGCGAGCAGTAGCTCCCGCAGGTCCGGCCCGAGGTGCAGCGGCTGCGAGCTGCGCGGGTCGAGGTCGCAGCCGGGACCGGTGACGGGCCGCAGCGAGCAGCTACCGGCGTCCTCGTCGGCGGCGCGGTTCGTCAGGCTCGAGATCGGGTGGTGGCCGAAGACGACGACGAGCTCGTCGCGCGCGCCGGCGGCCTTCAGCTCGCGCTCCAGCCAGCGGAACTGGGGATCGTCGAGGTTGCCGTTGGAGTTCAGGAAGTCGCCCTCGGCGACGGTGTTGATCGAGATCAGCCGGATCCCCCGCTTCGGGCTGAAGGCGTAGTAGGCGGCCTGGCCCTTGGACGCCGCGAGCTCGTCGGAGTCGACGTGGCGGAAGCCGTGCGCGTCGGCCTGCTTGCCGGTCGCGTGCAGCGCCTTGTACGCCGGCCGGTCGGCGAAGCCGCGCTCCGGGTCGGGCGGGACCACGATCGATCGCCCGGTGCCCGTGAGCAGCGCGGCGATCGACGGCGCGCCGAGGTCGCCGAGCGGCTTGACGCAGCCGCGCGCGACGTCGTCGAGGGCCTTCAGCGCGTAGAGGTTGCCCTGGACCTCGCCGTCGTGGTTGCCGAGCGCGACGTAGCTCGGCCGCCGCAGGCCGGCCGCTTCGAACGGCAGCTGGGCGCGGTCCATGAGCCCCGGATGGGCCGGGAACGCGGCGAACGGGCCGGCGGGACGGTTGGGGTCATAGAAGCGGCCGGACTCGAGCACGTCCTGTGAGTCCTGCACGCCGGTGTAGCGCGCGGCCTCGCCGGGCGGGCCGGCGAGGGCGCCGCACACACCGCCCTCGACGCCGGAGTTCGGGTTCAGGCGGCCGCCTTCGAGCAGCCGCACGACCCACTTGACCTCGTTGACCTGCTGGCTGTCGGCGGAGTCGCCCGTCGTGATCGCCAGCGCAAGGCGGGCGTGGCGCCGGCCCCGGTTGCGCAGCGGGCTTGCGTCGAAGCGGTTGATCTGCCGCACGACCTCGTCAACGGTGAACGGCTCGAGCGCCTCCTGCGGGCGCCAGGCCGACTCGAACGGCGAGCCCGGGATGTCGAGCACCTCGGCTCGCGCGGGCGACTCCTCGTCGGCGAGCTGGAAGTCCGAGAGCTGGGCGAAGTACAGCAGCGAGCTGCGGCGCTTGAGTCGGCCCTTGCGCGGCGCCGCCAGCTCGTCGCGGATCACGCGCTTCCATCCGGGCCCGAGCCGCAGGCGGGAGTACGGCGCCGCCGGGTCGCCGACGATCGTCGCGTACGACGTCGTCGACTGCTCGAGCCTGTCCGCGCTCGCGCCGGCGGCGCCGGCGAGCGCGACGGCGGCGGCTGCGATCCCTGCGGCAAGCGCGCGCACGACGCAAACGTACCGCCGCCGAGCCGGCGGCGCGCAACTGGCGCGGCAGACGCGACGGAGGGCGGTTGCGTGCCGAGCCAGCGCGCGGCCGCAAGTACGCTCGCCGGCGGTGCCGCCCTCCGACGCGCTCCCCATCCGCCGCAACACCGCGCTGCTGTCGGGCTCGCTCGCGACGAACTCGGCGACGCTCCAGCTTGCCGCCGCGGTCGCGTCGCTCACGCTCGTGCGGGTCCTGCACATCGAGGGGCTGCTCGGACTCGGCCCGGCGATCGTGCTCGCGTCGGGCGCCCTCGTCGCGCTGCCCGCGGGACTGCTCATGGACCGCGTCGGCCGGGTCCCGGTGCTCGCGGCGGGCTTCGCCGCCGGGATCGCGGGCTGCGGCCTCGCCGCGCTGGGCAGCGCCGGCGACGCGGCCGCAGCGGTGCTCGGCGGGCTCGTGCTCGTCGGCGCCGCGAACGCGACAGCGCTGCTCGCGCGGACCGCGGCCGGCGACATGTACCCGCCCGAGCGCCGCGCCCGCGGGATCGCGCTCGTCCTGTTCGGCTCGGTGTTCGGCGCGATCCTGGGGCCGGGCGTCTTCGGCCCGCTGCTCGCCGGCCGCGAGCTCGACGGCGAGGCCCTCGCGACGCTGTGGCTCGCCGCCGGCGGCTTCATGGCGGTCGGGCTCGTGCTCGTCTGCTGCGTGCGGCCCGATCCGACGAAGATCGCCGCGCTGCTGCGCCACGAGACCGATCCTCCGGTCGCGACCGCCGCGTCGCTGCGCGTGCTGCTGCGCCGGCCGGGCGTCCTGCCCGCGCTCATCGCCGCGCAGGCGAGCTTCGCGGTGATGGTCGCCTTGATGACGCTCACCGGCGCGGTCGTCGTCGACCATCACCACCACGCCGCCGCGAACGTCTTTCCGATCATCGGCGCGCACGTCGTCGGCATGTTCGGGCTGATCGTCTTCGTCGGCGACCTCGTCGACCGCTTCGGGCGCACGCGCTCGCTCGCCGGCGGGCTGCTGCTGATGGCCGTAGCGGCGATCAGCCTGCTGTGGGTCACGGGCGTCGTCGCGAGCGGGGCGGCGCTGTTCGCACTCGGCCTCGGCTGGAACTTCTCGTTCGTCGCCGCGACCGCCGTCCTGTCCGACAGCACCGAGCCATCCGAGCGCGGCAAGCTGCTCGGCTTCAACGACCTGCTCGCCGGCCTCACCGGCGCCGGCCTCGCGCTGCTGGGCGGCCTCGCGCTGACGGCGCTCGGCGTGGCCGCGCTCGCGATCGGCGGCGCGGTCCTGGTCGCCGCGCCCGCCGTCTGGATCCTCCGCGCGCCGCAGCCCGTCGCGGCCTGACGCGACTCGCTGCCCCGGGACTCACGCCCGGGGCAGCGAAGCGCCGCTCCGGATCAGCGCAGGACGATCCGGGTGATCACCTTGGTCCGCGTCCGCGGACCGGCCGGCAGCGTCGTGACCAGCGTGTACTTCTGACCGGCGCGCGCGGCGCCCTTCAGAAGGACCATCGCGGACGTGCCGCGCGCCATCGTCTGGCCGCGAGCGATCGTGCGGCCCGCGCGGGCCACCCGCACGCGAATCGCGCCGCGCGTCGTCGTGACGCGGCGAACGGTGCACGTGATCGTGCGCCGCCGCGGCGGGACGAGGCGGCAGGTCACGCGGATGGTCGGCGTCGCGCCTCGCGGTCCGCGCGGGCCCGTCGCTCCGGCCGGGCCTGCCGGACCGCCTGGCCCACCGGGACCGGTCGCGCCCGTCGCACCCGCGGCACCCGTGGCACCCGTCGCTCCCGTGGCACCCGTGGCACCAGCCGCGCCGTCATCGCCGTCCGCGCCCGCCGGACCGGTCGGACCCGCCGGACCCGTCGGGCCACCCGGACCCGTCGGGCCGGCCGGGCCGGCCGGGCCGCCCGGGCCAGCCAGGCTGAGCCGTGTGACCCCGCCGTCGTCCCCTGCCGCGGCCGCCCCGGCCTTGTAGCCGGCAGCGACGAGCTTCGTCTTGTCGGCGGAGAGCGTCACGCCGTAGTACTCGTCGTTGGTGTCGCCGAGGTTGGTGGCGAACGCGCCGGCCGTCCCCTCGCTCGTGTCGACGGTCCCGTCGGGCTTGAGGATGACGACGACGGCGTCCGTCGTGCCCGCCGCGACGCCGGCCCGCCCGATCGCCGCGATGCGCCCGTCGGGGAGCAGCACGGCGTTGCGGAACTGGTCGCTCGCACTCACTTCGGCGAAGCGGTAGGCGGTCACGCCGTCCCCGGTGCCGCCGAACGTCTGGTCGAGCACGCCGGCGGAGTTGAAGCGGAACACCATGCCGTCCGCTCCGGTCGTGGCGCTCGATGCGTGGTTGCCGTAGCCCACGCCGACCCAGCCACCGTCGGCATCCTTGACCACCGCGTAGGCCTCGGCGGCGCTCGCGGGACCACCCGCGACGCCGGTCGCGACACCCGGCGCCCCCAGGTCCGGTGCCACGCCGCCCTGGCTTACGGTGCCGCCCCAGGTCGTGTCAAGCACGCCGGTCGGCGTGAACTTGTGGATGAACGGCCGGTTGCGGTTCTGCGCCCCCGCCGGCGGGATCGGGTTGTTCTGGGCGCTCTCGTAGCTGGCGATGAGCACCGAGCCGTCGCTGTCGAGCCTCGCGTTGCGGATGTTGACGCCCGTGACGAGCGTCGGCCCGTCGGCCGAGCGGGCGATGCCGCCGGTGCCGAAGCCCGCGTCGAGCGTGCCGTCGGTGTTGAGTTGCGCGGCGCCGATCACGCGCTTGGTGCGCGTGGGCTCCGGCGAGTCCCGGCCGAGGCCGAGCGCAAGCACGATCTTGCCGTTGGGCCGCAAGACCATGCCCCACGCCTGGTCCCCGGTCGGTGCGGTCGCGCCATCCGGAAGCACGGTGTTGCGACCATCGGTCGGATTGACCTGCGCGATGCCCGCGGTGCCGAAGCCCGCATCAGGCGCGCCGCTGGGCAGCAAGCGGACGACGAAGCCGTCGGTGTCGCGGCTGTCGTCGGCACCGGTAAGCGTCTCGGCCAAGCCGCCGACGACGATCTTGCCGTCCGGCTGCACGGCGACGGAGCGCGCCTGCTCGGCGGTCCCGGCCGGGGCGGTGCCGGCAACGGGCGGCGCGTCGAACGGCGCCGGCGAGACGTTGACGACCGCGGTTCCCGCGGTGCCGAAGCTCGTGTCGATCGCGCCGGCCGCCGTGATCTTCGTGACGGCGAACGCGCGATCGCCGGCGATGACGGGGCTCGGTGTAGCCGGCGACGTAGACGCCGCCGCCCGGCGCAGGCGCGGCCGCCAGATTGCGGTCCGAGAGCGACGCCGACAAGGGGGTCGTGAGCGTCCCGCCCGTGCCGAACGTCGTGTCGATCGTGATTGCCTGGGCCTCGGTCGCACCCAGCAATCCCAATCCGATGGCGAGAGCGCCGACCGACGCCCGTGTTGTGTTCCGACTCATCCTTGCCCCTCCTGAAGGTGGCTAGACGGCTGTTGTAAGGGTTCCCTAATTCCCGCGCCGAACCTACCAGGTGAGCTGTGAACCTTGCTAGCTCAGATTTGTTAGGGTCGCCCGTCTATGCATGTTCGGCTCGCCGTCCTCGCTGCTCTTGCGCTCGCGCTGCTCGCGCCCGCGGCCGCGTCAGCGGGCACGGCGATCACCCCCAACGCGTGCCTCAACTCCGCCGACGCGGTCGACACGTACCGCCAGCAGAGCGGCACGATCGTCGCCACGAGCACGCTCGTGGCCGACCCCGGCCACCCATCCACGACCGAGGCGCTGGCCGGTCAGCAGGTCCAGCTCAGCGCGGGCACCTTCGACTTCGAGATCCCGGAGTACCTGATCAAGGACGGCTACGCGGTCAACCTGCTCCAGGCCGGGCCGAACACGATCGAGGTCAAGGCGTGGCTCGCGGTCAAGGCGACGAACACGGTCGAGGGCGTCCAGCTGATCGGCCCGGTCCTGACCCAGGCGACCACCACGGTGACGGTGAACCCCGCCGACGATTCCTACGAGAGCTCCACGCCCCCGGTCTACACCCCACCGGTGCTTCCGCAGACCACCTGGACCGCGACCGGCGGAGACATCGTCTTCAGCCAGGCAGACGCGGGCGCGATCGGGACGCTGCCCCTTCAACAGCCCGGCGGCGGGATGCGCGCGGTGGCCGGCACCCTCGTCGTCCAGATGTTCTTCAACGGCGGCACCGCCGTGAACTCGGTCTTCGACTGCCAGCCCGGCGAGGTCATCAGCGAGGAGTTCGAGGGCATCGGCTCGACCTTCCTCGTCAAGCCCGCGGTCGCGGTCGACTCCGAGGCCGGGCCGCAGAACGTCACCTGCATCAACGAGGTCGGGCGCTTCGTCGCGCGGGAGCTCGACCCGGCCAGCGTCGACCTGACGGCGGACCCCTTCCCGGCCGGCTACGTCAACGGCTCGCCGTTCACGCTCACGGGCACGCGGATGAGGGTCGCGCTGTCGCCCGAGACAGTCAAGACGCTCGCCGAGTTCACCGCCGGCGGCCCCCCGCTGATCACGCCCGATCAGGACCACCCGCTCACGATCTGGGTCACCCTTGCGGGCGCGAACACGACGCAGGGCACGCAAACGCTCAAGGTGGCGACGACCTACGCGCTGCACGAGGTCTCCGCCGGCGTGTGGGAGGCCGCGGAGATCACCGTCGACCTTCCCGCCACGACGTGGAGCCCGAACGGCGGCGGTGAGTTGCGCTTCAGCGCCGGCCAGCCACGCTCGATGCCGGCGCAGGCCTTCGTCGGCCCGCCGACCGGCGGCCCGGGCGGCGCGATCGTCACCTCGACGTACAACGCCAGCCCGTATGGCTCGGTGGTGCTGCGCCTTGGAACCGCGGCCAACCCGATGACGCTCGACTGCTCGCAAGCGTGGTTTGAGATCGACAACGCCGGCATCGCGTACTCGAGCCTCGGCCGGCTCGCGCCGCCCAACGGCTCCGGCGGGCGCTACGACATCAAGAGCTACCCCTTCCTCCCCGCACTGACAGAGCAGCCGCCGATCGCCCCGCCTCCGCCGCCGCCTCCGCCTCCTCCGCCCCCGCCGCCGCCTCCGCCGCCGCCGCCCGTCCCGCCGCCGCCACCCCGCCGCCGCCGCCGCTGGCACCGCCACCACCACCACCGCCGCCGCCGCCCCAGCGCCCCGTCGCCGGCGCCGGCTCGGTCGGCTCGACAAAGCTCAAGCGCGACAGCAAGAGCCGCGTCAAGGTCGTCGTGCGCTGCCCGAAGACGGCGGCAACCGCGTGCTCGGGCATGTTCCGGCTGCGCAGCGCCGCCAAGGTGCGGCTCGGCAGGCGCTCGAAGGTCATCACCGTCGCCGTCGATCACCGCTACACCGTGGCCGTCGGCAAGAGCGCGACGCTCACGTTGCCGCTGACTCGTGATGCCAAGGCCGCGCTGCGAGCGAGGAGGACGCTGCAGGTCATCGTCTCGCTCAAGCCGGCGACCGGCAAGACCGTCACCAAGCGGCTCACGCTCAGCCGCTGACCCTGCCCCGACGGCCCGTCACCAAGCGGCTCACGCTCAGCCGCTGACCGGCCGCCGACGGCCCGTCACAGCGGCTCACGCTCGCGCGGTCTCGGAGCCTGCCGCGAAGCCGGCGGGCGTGATCAGTAGCTGACGCGGCCGGTGAGGCTGATGCGCGTGCGCTTTGCGCTGACCGGCCCGACGCCCGTGAAGCGGATGTTCGAACCGCGGGCCTTGCGGTAGCGGCCCGTACCGCTCGAGATCGTGGCGGTGCCCTTGTAGTGCGCCGTGTCGCCGTCCAGCGTGAGCCTGGCCGTCGCGCGGCCCGCGACGCGGCCGGCCTTCGTCGTGAGCGTGAAGGTCGACGTCACCGTCGCCTGCTTGAGCGTCGACCGCAGGATCATCCGGCCCGTGCCGAGCGGCGTTCCGCGGATCGTGCCTTGCTGGATGGTCGAGAAGCGGCCGGGCTTGGCGGTCTGGACGAGGTTGCCGGTGGCGCTCAGCGCGCGCGACTTCGTCGTCGCGCCCGTCGCGACGGGCGCGGCGAGCAGCGCGGCCAGACCAAGCGCGGCGAACGTGCGAGGCCGCAGCACGTTCGCGCGGGCCGATGTAATGACAACCATGCTCATAGACGTTAGGGGTTCCTGAGATCCTGCGTCAAGTGGGGTCATGCAGGGGCTGCCGCGGCGCGCGCCGCAAGGCGAGCGCGACGTTCTGACTCGCTCGTCAGCGGGCACGTGAAGCAGGTGTCCTGCCCTTCGGCGCGCCAGATCAGGCAGCAGCTGCGGCGGTCGCGGGTCGGCTCGGCGATGCCCGCATGCTCGATCACGCGAAAGCCGGCACCCACGCCGAGCGGCCCGGCCGCCTGCATGCAGCGCGTTCCCAGCTCCCAGGCGCGGTCGCGCACGCCCACGACCTCGCCGAGCCAGAGGAACGCGCCGCCCAGCCGGTCGCCGGCGCTGCGCCACAGCGCGCGCAGCGGCCGGCCGGTCGCGGACGAGATCGCCGCCAGCAGCGGCGTCAGGTGCGCTCGCAGCTCTTCGTGCAGGCGCTCCAAGAGCGCGTCCTCGTCGCTCAGGACCACGAGCGACGGATCGCCGGCGCGGTCGTCGCCGTCGATGCCGAACGCGCCGCCCGCGAACGCGACCCCGGTGATCGTCGCGTCGCCCGCCGCGAGCTCGATGCGCACCTCGCTCGGCGCCATCGCCGGGATCCGCATGCCGAAGAGCAGCGTCCCGACAGCTCGCACGGCAAGTGCCCACGCGTATCCCTCGGCGAGCAGCGTGCCCCCGATGTCGGCGCGACCGGTGGACGTGGCGGCTGTCGCACGCGCGATCAGGTCGTCGAGGGCGGCGCCCGGCTCGATCAGCTCGGTGGCCGGCACCCACCCGTCGGGCGCGACCAGCCGGGTCCCGAGGACGTCGTGCCCGCCGAAGTGCGCGCGCGCTGCGGCGAGCGTCTCGGCGAGCGGCGCGGCGTCCGGATCGGCTGCGGGCTGCGGCCGCTCTTGACAAGTGCTCTTTGGACGATCGTGCAAGGGATGCAAAGGTAGCTTGCCCGGTCGACCGAGTTCGATTAGGGTACCCGAACACATGGTGTCGAGGGCTGGAGCTCAACGTGTGTTGCCGGCGCTCCTCGCGCTCGACGGCGCGCTCATCGTCTCCGCTTCGGGGATCGCGACGGCGCGCACGGTTACGCGGCGCCGTTAGTGGCATCGGCGACGTCCGCATCCGCTACGACGCACAGGCCCGGATCGCTGCTGACCCGCCTGGCCAGCGGCAGCCCGCCGGCGGCGATCACGTTCGCCGGGCAGGGCGCGGGCGTGCTCACCGAGCTCTCGACGCTCGTCGCGCAGCGCCCGGCGCTGCGCGACGGGCTGGCCGTCGCCGCAGCCGCGCTCGCGGACGCCGTCGGATCGCCGGCGGGGCAGGCGTCCGGGCGCTTTCGCCACGGGTTGGACCTCGTCGCATGGGCCGAAGATCCCGACGCGGCGCCGCCACCGTCGTACCTGCGCTCCTCCGGCGTGTCGTATCCGCTGATCCTCGTCACGCAGGCGCTCTCGTGGCGCGCGCTGTGGGAGGACGGATTGCGCGACGCGATGCGCTCCGGCGCGATCATCGCGGCGAGCGGCCACTCGCAGGGCCTGCTGGCCGCGTTGCTCGTCGCCGAGGCGGGTCCGCGCGGCATCGACGACGCGCTCCTCGCGCGCTATGCGCGGCTGGCGTGGACGATCGGCACGCATGCGGCGCGCTGCGCGTACCCCGGGACGCAAGCTCCGCTGGCCGCCGTCTCGGGCGTGCGGCGCGGACGGCTCGAGCCGCTGCTCGACGAGGTCAACGGCCTTGTCGCCGGCGACGCGGGCGCCGCCGTCGCGCTCGTCAACGCGCCGCAGCGGATCGTCGTCGGCGGGCCGCCCGCGACGCTCAGCCTGCTGCGTGCGCGGCTCGCCACGCAAGCCCGCGACGAGCAGCGTGCGCGCCGCGACGGGTCGCGGGGCGGCGCACCGCTGCACTTCACGTGGACCGACCTCGACGTCGACGTCGCCTTCCACACAGTGGCGCTGACGAGCGCGCGCGACGAGCTGCTGGGCGCGCTGCGTGCAACGCCCGGTCTGCTGCCCGACCCTGCCGATCTGACGATTGCGGTCCTGTCGCCGGCGGACGGCGACGACCTGCGCCGCTGCGCCGACATCGCCGGCTTGGTCGCGACGGGGCAGCTCGTCGCCCCTGTGCGCTGGGATCTCGTCTGCCGCGCGCTCGCCGGTCTCGGCGCGCGGTGGATCCTCGACCTCGGCCCCGGCACCGACGTCAGCGCGCTCACCGCCGAGAACCTCCCCGGTCGCGGCGTCGGGACACTCGCGCTCGCGTCGCCGGAGGGCCGCCGCAGGCTCAGCTCGCCCGGCGCCCTCCCGCAGCGCCCCGGGCCGGGCTACGAGCGGTACGCGCCGGGCGTCGTCGAACTGCCCGGCGGCCGCCGCCACCTCGACGGGCGCTACGCGCGCCACACCGGCCGCCCGCCGGTGATCCTCGCCGGGATGACGCCGACGACGACCGACGCGCCGATCGTCGCCGCGGCCGCCAACGCGGGCTTCATGGCCGAGCTCGCCGGCGGCGGCCAGCCCGATCGCTGGACCTTCGAGCGGCGCATCGCCGAGCTGCGCGAGCTGCTCGAGCCCGGCCGCGAGGTCGTCTTCAACACCCTGCTGCTCGATCGCCATCTGTGGGAGCTGCACATCAGCCGGGAGGGCCTGGTCGTGGAGGCACGGCGCGACGGTGCGCCGCTCGCGGGGCTCACGGTCTCGGCCGGGATCCCGGACGTCGAGGAGGCGATCGCCCTGCTCGACGCGCTGAGAGCGGCAGGCCTTGAGCTGAACGCCTTCAAGCCGGGCACGGTCGCGCAGATCCGGCACGTCCTGGCGATCGCCGACGCCGCGCCGCAGCACACGATCGCGGTGCACGTGGAGGGCGGTCGCGGCGGCGGGCATCACTCCTGGGAGGAGCTCGACGAGCTGCTCCTGGAGACCTACCACGAGCTGCGCCGGCGCGAGAACGTGCTCGTCTGTGCCGGCGGCGGGATCGCCGACCCGGCGCGTGCGGCGGAGCTGTTGTGCGGCGACTGGTCGCTGCGCTACGACGAGCCGCGGATGCCGATCGACGCGGTGCTCGTCGGCACGGCGGCGATGGCGTGCCGCGAAGCGACGGCCTCGCCGCAGGTCAAGCGCGCGCTCGTCGCGGCGAGCGGCAGCACCGGCTGGGTCGCGCGCGGCACGTCGGCCGGCGGTGTGACGTCCGCGCGCTCGAACCTCGACGCCGACATCCACCTGCTCGACAACGCGGCCGCGCGCGCCGCGCACCTGCTGCAGGAGGTCGCGGGCGACGCCGCCGCCGTCGCGGAGCGCCACGACGAGATCGTGGCCGCGCTCGCGCTGACCGCGAAGCCGTGGTTCGGGGACGTCGAGGCGATGACCTACGGCGAGCTGCTCGCGCGGTTTCACTCGGCCTGCGCGACGGGGCGCGGCGGGCGCTACGACGACGGGAGCTGGGGGCATCCGACGTGGCGCTCGCGCGCGCGCGCTCTGCACGAGCGCTTCGCGGCACGACTGCACCCCGCAGACTCCGGCGCGATCACGGTCTTGGTCGCGGGGCCAGCCGACCTCGACGACCCCGCCGCCGCGCTGGGAGCGTTCCACGCGACGTTCCCGGCGGCGGACACGACGCTCCTGCATCCCGCCGACGCGCAGTTCTTCCTCGAGGTCTGCGACCGCCCCGGCAAGCCCGTGCCGTTCGTTCCGGTGCTCGACGGCGAGGTGCGCCGCTGGTACATGGCCGACGCGCTGTGGCAGGCGCAGGACGACCGCCTCGACGCCGATGCCGTGTTCGTCATCCCCGGTCCGTGCTCGGTCACGGGGATCGAGCGCGTTGACGAGCCCGTCGGCGCGCTGCTGGCGCGCTTCGAGGAGGAGGCGATCGGGCGCGTTCTGGCGACCGCGGCCGCGCCGGTGCAGCGCGAGCGCCTCGCCGATCCCGGCCCCGTGCCGCCACCGCTGGCGGACGTGATCGCCGGGCGCGACGGCCTGGTCGCCGCGCTGTGCGCAGCACCCTCGCTGCTCGTCTGCGAGGACGGCGTCATGCTCGCGCGGCCCAACCCGCTGTGGCGCATCGTCGTGCCCGGCGACGAGGTCCGCGCGCGGCTCGACGACGCGGGCCGCCTCGCGCGGATCGAGGTCCTGCCCGCGGGCGCCACGGGCGAGCGCCTGGAGATCGCTGCCCGCGGCGACGAGGTCGTCGTGACGGCGACCATGCCGGCCCTCGTCGGGGGGGTGGTTCGTTCTGCGATGCCTATGGCAGTCCAGAACGAACCACCCCCTGCCGCCGAGCTCGTGACGCGGTGGCGTGCGGCCGGTGCGGGCGGTTTCGTCGCGGCCGACGACGGCGCCGGGACGGTCGACTTCGCGCGCCGCGTGCTCGGCGCGCGGGCCGAGGACGTCCCGGAGCATCCGCTCGATCCCGTGTCGACGCGGTGGTCGTGCCCCGCCGGCCTCGCGGGCGCCCACGGCGCGGCGACCGGAGCCGCGCACGACGGCCCCGGCCTGGACCTCGCGCTGACGCTCGCCTGGCCCGCCGTCGCGGCGATCCTGTCGTGCGCGCCGTTCGCGGCGCGGCTCGCACAGCTCGTCCACACGGGCCACGCGGTGGTGCCTGGCGCCGCATGGCCCCCATGCGCGGGCGAGCGCGGCGAGATCCTCGCGCGCGTCGTCGCACTCGACGACGCGGGCGGCTCGCCCGCGCGGCTGACGTGCCGCGCGCGGCTTGAGTGCGATCGCGGCGAGATCGCGACCGTCGACGTGACGCTGGCCACGCTCGGCGTCGCGCCGTTGACCGACCGACGCCGCTTCGCACACGAGACGCACCGCGCCGAGCTTCACCTGGCGAGCGCCGCCGAGGCGGGCTGGCTCGCCGAGCAGGAGTGGCTGGCCAGCGCGTCCTTGCAGGCCGGCGACCACGTCGTCGTCGAGGTGGCGTGCACGACCGACGAGCCCCGCCACGGGAGGCCGACGTGGCACGCCGCCGGGCGCGTGCTGCGCGACGGCGAGCCGATGGGGTCGATCGACTGGTCCGCGCCCGCGGGATCGCCGAGCCGAAGCGCGGCCGACCCGCGGGCGCAGCCCGACCACGCGGCGCAGGCTCCACGCCAAGGACGCGCTCATCGCGCTCGCGGCGCCGTCGCCTCGGGTCGCGACTTCGGCGCCGCCGCGCGCGCGGGCGAGCACCCTGTCTCGCTCGCCCTCGCTGCTTTGGGAACCGACACCGGCACCCGCCAGCCGCGGCCTCGCACGCCGCTCGCCGAGGCGCAGGACGTGGCGCCCGCGAACATGGACGCCTTTGCGCGAGTCGGCGGCGACCACAACCCGCTGCATCGCTGCGTCCTGGCGGCCCGGCTCGCGGGGATGCGGCGCCCGATCGTGCACGGCGCCTGGACGGCCGCGCGCGCATCCGCGTTCGTCGTCGAAGCGCTCTGCGACGGGGATGCCGGTGCGCTGCGACGCTGGCACGTCGACTTCGTCGCTCCCGTCGCGCTGGGCTCGACGCTGGACTTCGAGGCGGCGCGGGTCGGCGTCGAGGGCGGCCTGCAGGTCGTCGAAGTGAGCGTCTGCGCCGACGGCGAGCCGGTCGCGCGCGGCGAGGCGCTGGTCGCGGCGTCGCGCGGCGCGCTCGTGTTCACGGGGCAGGGCGTGCAACGCCGCGGGCTCGGCGTGGACGGGCGCGCGCGCTCGGCCGCGGCGCGCGACGTGTGGGCGCGCGCGGACGCTCACACGCGCGCGGTGCTCGGGTTCTCGCTGCTCGACGTCGTCGAGCGCAACCCGCCCGAGCTGCGTCTCGCCGGCGGCGAGATGCTGCGCCACCCCGACGGCGTCCTGCACCGCACCGAGTTCACGCAGCCGGCCCTCCTGACGGCGGCAGCAGCGCAGCTCGCGGAGCTGCGCGAGGCCGGGATGCCCAGGGACGAGGCCTGCGTCGCCGGGCACAGCGTCGGCGAGTTCGCGGCGCTCCTCGCGCTGGGGGCGCTCCACCTCGAGGCGGCCGTCGAGCTCGTGCACCTGCGCGGACGGCTCATCCAGTGCTGCGTGCCGCGCGACGAGCGCGGCGCATCGGCCTACGGGATGGCCGTGGTCGACCCGTCGCGGTTGGGTGGTGAGCTGCCGGCGGTCGAGGGCGTCGAGGTCGTCAACGAGAACGCACTCGGGCGTCAGCTCGGCGTCGCCGGGCCGCGGGCGGCGCTCGAGCGGCTCGCGGCGCTGCTGGCGCCCGGCGCCGTGCGGATGCTGCCGCACATCGACGTGCCGTTTCACTCCTCGCTGCTTCAGCCCGCCGTCGAGGGCCTGCGTGCCGAGCTCGAGCGCCTCGTCGGCCCGGTCGACCACCGCAGCCTCGTCGGACGCTGGGTGCCGAACCTCCTCGGGCGACCGTTCTCGTTGTCGGACGAGTTCGCGCGCGCCGCCGGCTGCGAGCCGGGCGACGAGGGTCCGGACGTGCTGGCCCGGCGGCTCGTCGTCGAGCTGCTCGCCCGCCAGGTCGCCTCCCCCGTGCGCTGGGTCGACACCCAGCGCGCGCTTCTGGCCCCGCGCGCCGCGGGCGGCGTCGGCGCGCGGCGAATCGTCGAGATCGGACCGGGCGGCGCGCCTGTCCTGACCGATCTCATGCGCACGACGATCGCGACGCTCGAGCTCCCCGGCCCGGAGCCCGAGCTGCTGCACGTCGAGGACGATCGCGACGCGGTCCTGCTCACCGGCCAGCCGGCCGCGCCGCCAGCGGGTCGCGGCGAGGCCCTCGCCGCCCTCGCCGCCGCGGACACCTCCGATCGCGTGCCCGTACCGGCCGAGCCGGAGGTGCCGCCGGTGGGTCGCGGCGAAGCGCTCGCCGCCCAGGGCGCCAGTGATCGCGTGGGCGTACCGGCCGAGCCGGCCGCGCCGCCGGCGTCCACGCCTGGCATTGGCCTCGCGACCCCGGCCTCACCGCCGGCGTCCACGCCTGGCATTGGCCTCGCGACCCCGGCCTCACCGCCGGCGACCGGACCGCCGGACGACCGACCGATCGACGCCGGCACCGCGCTGCGCCTGGTGCTCGCGGCCCAAGCCCGGATGCGTCCGGAGCAGCTCGACGACGCAGAGACGCTCGACGAGCTCTTCCAGGGTGCCTCCTCGCGGCGCAACCAGGTGCTGCTGGACCTCGGGCGCGAGCTCGGCCTGTCCGGCGCCGACGCGGCCACGCGCCAGCCGATCGGCGAGCTCGTCCGCGCGCTGCGCCAGCACGGACCGCGCTACCGCTACCCGGGCGTCTACCTGCGCGACACCGTGGCCGCCGGGCTGTCGCGTGCGCTCGGCCGCTCGGGGATGACGCGGGACGCGGCCGCCGCGCAGCTCGGCGAGTCGCGCGGCCTCGGCCCGGGGCTCGTCGAGCACGTGCTCGCGCTGGTCGCGCTGGAGACGCGGCCCGGTCCGTCGGCTCGCGGGGGTCCGCTCGGGAGGCTCGCCGATCCCGCCGCGACGTCGCCCGCGGATGCCCGGGCACTCGTCGATCGTGCCGCCGACCTCTGCGCCGGAGCGCTCGGCATCGCCCTCCCGGCGCACGCTCCGGCGCGGCCGGAGGACCTCGACACCGTCGCGCCCCGGCGCGAGGTGGTCTCCGGGCGCGTCGAGGAGGCGCTCGCGGCGTCCGCCCGCGCGCTGCTCGACGGCCTCGGGCGCGGCGGGGACGCACCCGTCCAGCCGGCGTCCGTCGCCGACCGCGACCGTCTCGCCATCCTCGACGCCGAGCTCGGCCCGGCGCGGGCCGCGGAGATCGCGCCGCGCTTCGACCATCGCCGGCACGTGCGCTTCGCCTCCGCGTGGGCGAGCGCGCGCTGGGATCTCGTCGCGGCCTACCACGAGGGTCTGCGGGGCCCGATCGACCACGACGCGCTCCAGCGCATCGCGGCCCACGCCTGCGAGCCGGCGGTGCGCGCGACCGCGAGCTTCCTCGCGCGACGGGCCGCCGGACACGGCGCCGGGGAGCTCGCATCCGCGCTCGAGGACGTCGCAGCCGGGAGGTCCGTCCCGGCACCGCCCACCGGCGTGCGCCCGGTCGTCGACATCGCACGCGACGGCACGCCGATCGCGAGCACGGAGCCGGCGCCCGAGCGCCCGCTCGACCTCCTTGCCCCGCTCGAGCGCGCCGCACCGCACCTCGGCGGCACACCCGAGCCCGCGGCGCCGCAGCGCTCACCGCACGCCGCCGGCACACCCGAGCCCGCGGCGCCGCAGCGCTCACCGCGCCTCACCGGAACGCCGGCGAGCCTCCACGTGACCGCCGGGCTGGCCGCCGCCCTGCGCGCGACGCTCGCTACCACCCCCGACCTGCGCGGCGAGACCGCCCTCGTCACCGGCGCGAGCCCCGGGTCGATCGCCGCCGAACTCGTGCGCGCGGTTGCTCGGCGGCGGCGCGCGGGTCGTGGTCACGACGTCCACCGACACGCCGGAGCGTCGGCGCGCCTACCGCGAGCTGTACCGCACGTCGGCGGGTCCGGGGGCCGAGCTGCACGTGCTGCCGGCGAACCTCGCGTCGTTCGCCGACGTCGACGCGCTCGTCGCCTGGCTCGCGCAGCCCGAGACCGGCATGCCCGGTCGCCCCGACCTGCGCATCGACCCCCTGCGCCCGACGATCGTCGCGCCGTTCGCCGCCCTTCCGACCGCCGGCGAACTCGGCGACGCAGGCGCTGGCTCGGAGGTCGCGCTGCGGCTGCAGCTGCTGGGCGTGCAGCGGCTCGTCGCGGCGATCGCGGCAGGCGTGCCCGACGGCGCGCCCGCGCCCACCGTGCTGCTGGCACTCTCGCCGAACCATGGGGGCTTCGGCGGCGACGGCGCCTACGGCGAGACGAAGGCCGCGCTCGAGGTGCTGCTCGCCCGCCAGCACAGCGAGCGCGCGTCGTGGGGGTCGCGCGTGCGGATCGTCGCGCCGCGGATCGGCTGGGTGCGTGGGACCGGGCTCATGGGCCATGCCGACGCGGTCGCCGCCCTCGTCGAGCAACGGCTCGGCGTGCGGACGTTCTCCGCGCAGGAAATGGGCTGGATGCTGAGCGTCCTCGCCTGCTCGCCCGCTGTCCGCGAGCGCGCGTCCGAGGCGGCGTTCGAGCTCGATCTCAGCGGCAGCCTGGCGGACATCGACGACCTCCACGGCGCGGTGGCGCCGCTCGCCGCCGAGCTGCGCGACCGCTCGGCTGTCGCACGGCGCCGGCACGAGCTCGACACCGCCGTCGCGCGAGCACCCGCGGACCCACCGGCCGTGCACGCGCTGCCCGGCTGCGACACGGACGTCGCCGCACACCCTCGCGCGGCGCGGCCCAGCGGTGTGGCGCACGACCGCGCGGCGCGGCCCAGCGGTGTGGCGCACGACCGCGCGGCGCGGCCCGGCGGTGTGGCGCGCGACCGCGCGGCGCGGCCGGCGGCGCGGCGCACGACCGGCGACGCGGCCCGGCGGCGCGGTCGACCCGGCCGACCTCGTCGTCATCGTCGGTGCCGCCGAGCTCGGGCCCTGCGGGACGGCGGCGAGCCGCTTCGACATCGAGCTCGACGGGGCGCCGTCCGCGACGTCCGTTGGCGAGCTGGCATGGCTGTGCGGGCTCGTCGCCTTCGAGCGCGAGGGCTACCGCGGACGCTGGATCGACGCCGCATCGCGCGCGGAGGTCGACGAGACACAGCTCGCCGAGCGCTACGCGAGCGCCGTCGCGGCCCGGGTCGGCGTCCGGCCGCTCGAGGACGACGCGGACGTCCGCGCCGCCGGGCTCCCCGTGCTCGCGCCCGTCGCGCTCCCCGCCGAGCTGCGCTTCGAGGTCGAGGACGAGGCGCGGGCACGCTCCTTCGAGGCCGCCGGCGCGCAGCTGCGCCACGACCCGCTCGCGCGGACGTGGCACGTCGTCCTGCGAGAGGGAACGCAGATCCGCGTGCCGCGCACCGCCGCGCACAGCCGCCGCGTCGCGGGCCAGCTTCCGGCGGGGCTCGACCTCGCGCGCTTCGGGATCCCCGGCGACCTGCTCGCCGGTGCCGACCGCATGGCCCTCGTGAACCTCGCCTGCACGACCGAGACGTTCGCGAACGCCGGGCTCACGCCCGAGGAGCTGCTCGGCGCCGTGCATCCCGCGCTCGTCGCGAGCACGCAGGGCTGCGGCATGGGCGGCATGGCGTCGCTGCGGCGGTTGCTGCTCGACGCGCTGCTCGACGACGCGCGCCAGCCCGAGCGCCTGCAGGAGTCGCTCGGCAACGTCGTGGCGGCGCACGCCGTGCAGTCGTTCGTCGGCTCGTACGGGCCGATGGTGCATCCGGTCGCCGCCTGCGCGACGGCGGCGGTGTCGCTCGAAGAGGCGCACGACAAGATCCGCGCCGGCAAGGCGCTCGCCGTGCTCGCCGGCGGCTACGACGACCTGACGCCCGAGGGCCTCGTGGGCTTCGGCGACATGGGCGCGACCGCCTCCAGCGACGACCTCGACGCGCTCGGCATCGCCCCGCACGAGGCGTCGCGCGCGAACGACCTGCGCCGCAGCGGGTTCGTCGAGGCGCAGGGCGGCGGCGCGCTGCTCGTCGTCCGCGGCGACGTCGCGCTGGAGCTCGGGCTGCCGGTCCGCGGCGTGCTGGCATACGCGTCCAGCCACGCCGACGGGATCCACGGCTCGATCCCGGCGGCGGGCATGGGCGTCCTGGCGGCCGCGCTCGGGGGTACGCAGTCGCCGCTGGCAACCGCTCTGCGACGTCTCGGCCTCGACGCCGACGACATCGCGGTCGTCTCCAAGCACGACACCTCGACGCAGATGAACGACCCCAACGAGGCCGACCTGCACGAGCGCATCCAGGCCGCCCTCGGGCGCACCCCCGGCAACCCGCTGCTCGTCGTCTCCCAGAAGACCGTGACGGGCCACGCCAAGGGTGGCGCCGCGGCTTGGCAGGTCGAGGGCGTGCTGCAGATGATGGAACGTTCGATCGTGCCGGGGAACCGCAACCTCGAATCCGCGGATCCACTCCTGCGCGACGGCGCCTTCCTGACGCTCGGCGACCGGCAGATCGCGCTCGCGCCGCAGGAGCCGATCCGGGCGGCGCTCGTCACGAGCCTCGGCTTCGGCCACGTCTCGGCGCTGCTCGCGATCGCCCATCCGGACGTCTTCCTGGCTGCCGTCCCGGAGCAGGCGCGCGACGACTACCTGCGCCGGTCCAGCCGGCGCCGCGCCGAGGGCGTCCAGCAGCGGCTGCGCACCCGCCTCGGGCGACCGGCGCAGGTGCGCCGCACCGACCGCCGCCTCGGCCCCGACCCGGCCGCCGCGCGCGAAGCCGAGGCCGCGCTGCTGACCGACCCGGCGATGCGCCTCGGCATCGACGGCATCTTCCGATCGTGACGACGCTCGCCGTCGGGCTGGACGTCGTCACCACGACGACGTTCGCCGACCAGCTCGCCGACCCCGCATCGGCGTTCGTCGACGCGACGTTCACGGTGGGCGAACAGCGCGCCGCACGCGGCTCGCCCGACATCCGCGCGCAGCGCCTCGCGGCGCGCTTCGCCGCGAAGGAGGCGTTCGTCAAGGCGTGGTCGGGCGCGCGGGCGGGACGCGAGCCCGCACTCGCCGAGATCGACCTGCGCGAGATCGAGGTCGTCGACGACGGGCGCGGCCGGCCGGCGCTGAACCTTCACGGCGAGGTCGCGGCGGCCGTCGGCGCGCTCGCGGCAGAGCACGGCGCCGGCGCCTTTCTGCACGCGCACCTCTCGACGAGCCACGACCCGCCGACGGCCGCCGCGGTCGTCGTGCTCGACCTCGTCCTCTGAGCGAACGCGGCCGCGCCGCGCGGCCGCCGACCACCCGCGACGGGGCCGGCCGGTACGGCCGAGCGCCGTCAGGAACGCGGAGGGCGCTGGCTGCGCGGCGCGACGGGCTCGCGGCGCGCAGCCGTCTCGCGGCGCGCCCCGGCGAGCAGCTCCGCGAGCTCACGCTCGTCGAAGCCGCTGAAGCCGTGCGGCCAGAGCGACGGGTACGGCTCGTCCGCCCACACCCCGCCGCCCCGCCCGCCGTAGTGCCGTCGCACGCGGGCGACGAGCTCGGCCCGGTGCTCGGCACACGCGTAGCTGCGGGAGCCGAACGGCCCGCCGGCGGTCCAGGTCAGCCAGCCGCCCGGCTGGGCGTCGAAGAACTGCCCGAGCGTGCGATCGCGCAGGTGGCGCTCGAGCGTGCGCTGCGTCGCGCGGTCCGGTCGAGCGTCACAGCGCTCACAGCCGAAGATGACCTTCACGCCCATGACGCTCTCCCCTGTCAGCAGCTTGACGCATGTTGTTAGGTGACCCTAACACATGCTAGGACGAGCAGCGCGGCGTTGACGCGCTGGCGATCGAACGTTCGAACCGGTGCGCCGCGAGCGTGTACGTCCGCAGCAGCGTCTGCTCGCCGCCGACCGTGCGGCGACCGTAGAAGCGCACGCGGTACTTCGCGCCCGGCTTGACGAGCCGCGCGACCTGGATGATCGTCGACCTCAGGCAGTCGCGGGGACCCGCGTTGCCGAACGTCCGGCCGCGCTTGCCCTTGAGCTCGACGACGACCTGCCGCGCCTCGTGCAGGTGTGGCCTCGCGCGGAAGAGGACCCACGCCGAGTTGTACGTCCGGCCCGATACCGGCCGCTGCACGTAGAGCACCGGCGTTCCGACGATCTTGATGTCCTTCACCTCGACGGTCCCGCTCGCCGCCTGCGAGGCGGCACCCGGCAGCCCCATCGCGAGCGCGCCGAGCGTGACGGCGAGCGCGGCGGGAAGACCCGGCCGCCCCGTGGTTCGGCGGAACGTGTCTGATCGGCGATGGCGCATTTCGTTGTCCTTCCTCTGCGGATGGCGGTACGGCGTGGAGCGGTAACGCACGCGCGACCCGAGAGGTTGCGCTCAGCCCCAGGTGCGCTTCGGTGCATCGAGCCGCAGCCGCCACAGGGCGAACGCGACGAGGACCACGGACAGCCCGAGCATCGCCGACAGCGGGAGCTGGATCTCGGCGAGCCCCTTGCCGTCGAGGATGACGTCGCGGTAGCTCTCCATCGCCCAGTTCACCGGCGACACGGGCGACAGGGGCTGGACCCACTTCGGCAGCTCCATGACCGGCACGAGGGCGCCGCCGAGGCCGGCGAGCAGCATCGTCCCGAGGTTCGTGACGGCGTTGAGCTGCTGGACGGTCCCGAGCGCGGCGGCCGCGGCGAGGCCCGCGCTCAGCACCATCGTCGCGAACGCCAGCGCGACGATCGCGACGGCCAGCCACTGGCCGTTGACCTTGAAGCCCAGGAAAACGAGGCCGAAGCCGAACAGCACCGCGTGCTGGACGACGAGCAGCCCCGCCGGCACGACGAGCTTGCCGAACAGCAGCGCCGGTCCGCCGACGCCGGCCGCGCGCAACCGCGGCCACGTCCGCCAGCCGTGCTCGCGGAAGATCGCGAACCCGACGATCGCGATCGAGAAGAAGCCGAACAGGCACGCCATCCCGGGCGCCGTGTGCATCGATCCCGGCGTGTCGTCGTAGCCCTCGAACAGCAGGACGTGGCCGAGCGACTGGCTCAGCAGCGCCATGAGGACGATCGGCATGCCGATCAGCAGGACCAGCGGCACGGGGTCGTGGCGCAGGATCCGCAGCTCGTTGCGGACGATCGCGCGCAGCGGGCTCATGGCGTGGGCACCTCGACCGTCAAGCGGCCCGTCAGCGCGAGGTAGACGGTCTCGAGCGACGGCCGTGGCGGCCCCGCGACGGCGACAGGCGGCGGCGCGACGGCGGCGTGGCGCGCGACGAGCTCGTCCAGCGATCCCCGTGCGATGACCCGCCCGCGCTCGAGCAGCGCGATGTCCGCGTCGAGGCGTTCGACCTCCGGCAGGTAGTGGGTCGTGTAGACGACGGCCGTCCCCTGCACCGCGAGGTCGCGCACGGCCTGCAGGATGTGCTCGCGCGTCGACGGGTCCGCGCCGGCGGTCGGCTCGTCGAAGACGACGAGCTTGGGCCGGTTGACGAGCGCGATCGCGGCGTGCAGGCGGCGTTGCTCGCCGCCGGACAGCCGCCCGGCCGGCCGGCTCGCGAGGTCGGTCAGCGCGAACGGCTCGAGCAGCTCCGCGGCGCGCGCCTTCGCAGCCTGCGGCTTCATGCCGTAGAGCTCGGAGAACGCGCGCAGGTTGGCCGTGACCGTGAGCTGCGGGTAGACGCCGATGTCCTGTGGCGCGATGCCGACCTGCCGGCGCACCGCGCCGGTGCGCGCCGCGGCGTCGGCGCCGAGCACGAGCACCTCCCCCGCGTCCGGCCGGATCAGCCCCGCGACGAGCGACGCGATCGTGCTCTTGCCGGCCCCGTTGGGTCCGAGCAGCGCGAGCGTGCCGCCGGGCGCGAGGTCGAGGTCGACGGAGTCCAGCGCGGGCCGGTCGGCTCCGGGATAGCGCTTGACGACGCACCGCAGCTCGAGCGCGAGGCTCATCGCGTCGCCCTCCGCCGGCGGCTCGCGAGCCGCTCGAAGTCCGCGCGCTCGCAGACCATGAACGCCGCGCGCTTGTCGGGCAGGTCGATGTCGCACTCGCGACGGAAGCCGAGGAAGGCCAGCAGCGAGAGGAAGTTCTCGTTGCGCACGTCCGGCTCGCCGACGACGCGCAGGACGCCGGGGCGCTTGAAGAGCATCCGCACCGTCGCCCGTCCGAGCGAGACGCTGAAGCGTCCGAGGTGCTCCTCGTCGCCGATGAGGACGTGCGCGCCGAGGTCGCCGGCGAGCACCGGCGCGTGCGCGCCGAGGACGTCGCGATGCGGGTCGTAGATCTCCACGTAGCCGACCGGCAGCTCGTCGACGAAGCCGAGGTACGGGCTGCGGGCGGGGTCCTCGACCTGCCCGATGAGGTAGTCGTAGATCCAGTCGCGCGGCCACGCCATCTCCCAGAACTCGGCGACGTGAGCGCGGTTCATCCAGTCGCAGACGAGGTCGGTGTCGTGCTCGGGGACCACCGGCCGCGCCCACAGACGCCGGTCGAGCGCGGGCTCGTGCTCGGCGTAGGCGGTCAGCTCGGAGAGAAGTGGCACGGCCGGAGCGCCCTCGATCATCGCGCGACCTCCCTCGCTGGCGCGAGCGGGTTGTCGATCCAGCCCGACGCCGACGCGACCGGCCGCTGCGCTCCGTCGGCGTAGCCGCGGCCGAGGATCCGCACGCGGTTGAGGCAGAGCTTCACGAACGCCGGCGCCTCGAAGTCGAAGAGGTCGAAGCGCAGGCCGAGCTCGTCCTCGAAGCGCTCGTGGTAGGCGGCGACGGCGCGCTCGGCGCCGCGCCAGAACGCACCCTCGTCGTAGCCCATGCGCTCCTCGAGGATCTCGGCGAGGTAGCGGTGCACGCAGACGAGCAGGCCGCACTGGATCCACTGCGCGAGCAGCATCGCCTCGACGCCCTGGCCGAGCGCCGCGCGCACCTCCGCCGGCATCGACTCGAGCTCGGGCAGCGCCTCGCTGCTGATCATCGCGTCGTCGACGAAGTCCTTGACGACGAGGCGCGCGGGGACGTCGTGCTCGTCCAGCACGACGAGGCAGTTCTGCGCGTGCGGCGAGAACGTCGCGCCGAAGCGATAGAGCACGTGCAGCAGCGGCGGCAGCGTCACCTCGTGCAGGCGGCGCACCCAGCCGTCGACGTCGAGGCCGCTGCGCGCGATGAGCAGCTCGGCGAACGACGTGCCGGCCTCGTCGCGATGGATGAGCGCGGCCATCGTGATCGCGCGCTCGCCGGGTCGCAGGGACGGCTGTACGGGTTCGCGCCAGATCGCGCCGAGCATCTCGGTGTGCTGGTAGGGCACGCCGGCGATCGCCTCGAACGCGGAGTGCGCAACGCTCACGCTCGCGACCTCGCCCAGCATGACGAGCCCCGTCTCGCGCAGGAACGGGTCGGCCGCGCAGAGGCCGGTGAACCACTGCGTCAGCGCGGGCGCGGCGAGCGTCCGGTCGCGCGGCAGGCCGCGGTAGACGGAGGTGTTGAGGATCGACAGCGCGAGCTTGAGCTGGCGGCGATCGGGCCGGCCGACCTCGGCGAGCGTGCGCAGCGACTGTCCCGGCAGGTATCGCGCGTCGAGCGTGCCGAGCGCGACGAGCTCGCCGCGGGCGATCGACCCGGCGTGCAAGGCGAGGATGCGGTGCTCCCACTGCCACGGGTGGACGGGCAGGTAGGCAGCCGTGTCGGGGTCCAGGCCAGCCGCGGCGGCGCGCTCGCGCAGCAGCGCCCACGCCTCGTCGCCGACCTGCTCGCGAACGAGGGTCGCGTGCTCGAGGCCGTCGATGGCGCGCCGGTCGGCGATGCTCGGCGCGGCCGCGAGCCAGCCGAGCCTCAGCGGCCGCTGCGCCTCGGGCGCGTAGGCGAGCAGGTCGCCCGCGCCGAACCCGACGCGCCCCTTGCTCGCGACGATCCACGGGTGCCCGCGCAGCTGGCATTCGAGCTCGAGCGCGTCGAGGTCGAGCAGCTCGGCGGTGGGCCGCGCCCGCGCGGAGCCGAGCACGTCGGCAAGCGCCGTCGCCGCCACCTCCCCCACGAGCCCGGCCGCGGTGGTCGCGTCCGCGCCCACGGCGGGGGCGCCGATCGCGACGACGTCCGCCGCATCGGGCAGCGCGACGTCGGCGCCGTCGAGCGTCGCAACGATCGTGTCGGCGTCGGCACGCCAGTCGCCGAGCGGGCGGCGGCGCGCCTCGTAGCGCAGGACGAGCCGCTCGCCGAGCGCGAGCGCGCACGCGCGCCGCCCGTCGCCGAGCTCCGAGTGGGCAGGCGCGATGACGTCCTCGAATGCCAGCTCGGTCAGCAGCTTGGCGATGAGGTCGCGGTTCACGCGTTCCCAGCGCTCGCGGGTGAGCGCGTCGACGAGCGCGCGGTGCGCGTCGCTCATGCGACCCGCGCCCCGTCCACGGCGCCGGGCACGGCCGGCGCCTGCGCGGCCTGCGGCGCGCCGAACGTCTGAAAGACGTTGCGCTCGCGCACCGCGTACACCTCGCGCCCGCAGAGCGCGTTGACGATGACCGCGTTGCGGTGCGCGCCGAGCCCGAGGTCGGGCGCGCCGACGCCATGCGTGTGCAGCTCCGCGTTCTGCACGAAGAGCGTCGACCTGCTGCCGTCGCGCATGCGCACGCGGCGGTCTGACTCGATGACGGGTCGGCCCAGCTCGTCGAGCTCCGCGATCTCGGCCAGCACCGGCACCGGGGGCCGCGCGGCGCGGTAGCCCGTGCCGAGCACGAGCGCATCGGTCTCGTGCGTGAAGCCGGCGTCCTCGTCGAGGTGGTGCATGACGAGGCGCAGCGCGCCGTTCGACGCCCGCCCGAGCTCGCGCAGCTCGCAGCGCGCGGCATACGCGACGTCTGGCTCCTCGCCGCCGATGCTGCGCCGGTACAGCGCGTCGTAGATCCGCTCGCTCGTCTGCGCCGAGATCCCCTTGTAGAGCAGGTCCTGGCCAGCCCGCAGCGCATCGCGGCGGCCGGACGCGAGCCCGTGGAAGTGCGCCGCGTACTCCGGCGAGAAGTGCTCGAGGCCGAGCTTGGAGTACTCCATCGCGAGGAAGCCCGCGCTGCGCGTGAACCAGGAGACGCGCACCCCGGGTGCGTGCTCGAGCAGGTCGGCCACGACCTCCGCCGCGCTCTGGCCCGACCCGACGACGGTCACCCGCCGCGCGCGATGCAGGCGCTCGCGCTCCACCGCGTAGCCGGCGGTATGCAGGACCTGGTCGCCGAGCAGCGCACGGGCGCAGCTCGGCACCGCCGGGACGCTGCCGACCCCGAGCACGACCGCGCGCGCCCGATGCTCCTCCCCCGAGGCGAGCAGCACCGTCCAGCCGCCGCCCGGCCGCGGCCGGATTTCCTCCACGCGCGCGCCGAACCGGCACGACTCCAGCCGCGCCGCCGCCCAGCGGTAGTAGTCGTCGAACTCGCGCCGCAGCGCGTGCCAGCGCTCGTGCACGTAGAAGCGGTACAGGCGCCCGCGGTCGTGCAGGTAGGCGAGAAACGAGTGCGGGCTCGTCGGATCGGCAAGCGTCACGAGGTCGGCGAGGAACGGGACCTGGACCTCGACGTCGTCGAGCAGCAGGCCCCGGTGCCATGCGAACTCGTCGCGCCCGTCGAAGAACACGGCGTCGATCTCCGGCACCCCGTCCAGCAGCGCGGCGAGGCCGAGGTTGAACGGCCCGATCCCGACGCCGACCACGTCGTGCTCCACGGACCTCATGCGGCAGCCGCCGCGGCGGGCGCGCGGGTCCAGCCCAGGAGGATGCGCCGGCGGTCGGCCAGCTCGAGCGTCGCGAGCTCCTCGCCGCCGAGCGCGCGGCAGAGCGTGATCATGCGCGCGTTGCGCGCGTCGGGCTCGCAGACGATCCGATCGATGCCGTACCGGCCGAGCAGCATCGTGACGAGATGGCGCACGAGCGCCTGGGCGACCCCGCTCCCGAGCAGCTCCGGCGGCCCGACGAGCAGGTGAAACCCGCGGTCGCCGGGCCGGAAGTCGTAGTGGGCCGCGATCGGGTCGTCCGGCGCGCGGTAGGTCTCGACGTACGCGAAGGGATGGCGCTCGTCGTCGGTGACGATCCACTGGTCGAGATACGCGAGCGCCGCCTGGCGCTCGATGAACTCGCGCACGACCTCCACCGGCCCCTCGAGCTCCCACCACGGCACGACGTGCGGCTGCTGCATCCAGCCGTGGACGAGCGCCAGGTCGGCGTCGACGTCCAGTGCCCGGAACGCGACCGCCGTCATGCCGCGATCTCGTGCAGCGGGTTGGGGATCGTGACGTACACCGACTGCGCCGCGAAGTCGCCGTCGAGCTCGTCGAGGTCCGCGATGCGGGTGCGCAGGTTGGCCTTGCACGGCCAGCGCGGGTCGTCGAGGAGGCGATCGAGCAGCGTCGCCGGATAGCGCCAGCCGCGAGCGCGCTCGCGCTCGAGCAGCGCGCGCAGGTCTCCCAGCAGCGCGCGCTCGTCGGCGACGCCCGCGACGCCGAGCGCGTTGACGACCCCGAGCGCGTTGTTGAGGAACGGGTAGTAGACGAGGCGCTCGTCGGCCAGGGCCTCCGAGAAGATCGACTCGCTCGCCTCGCCGATGCCCGGCACGATCGCGACCATGTCGCCGTGCGCGGCCTCGCGGTGGAAGTAGCCCTGGCTGTCGCGATAGACCGCGCGCGCCGGCCACCCGTCGTCGAGCTCGAGTACGACGTTCTGCTGGTGGGGCTCCATGCACAGCCCGAGGTCGCCGAACAGGCGCAGGATCGGGACGACGACGACCTCGCAGAAGCGTCCGAACCAGGCCCGGCCGACCTCGCGCTCGGCGAGCCCGCCGCGCCGCGCGATCGCAGCGACGATCTCGCCCAGCCGGCTGCGGCCGCCGTACGGGTGGTCCTGGCAGAGCGTGGTCAGCGCGCTGGCGTCGGCATCCGGCGCAGCCCACCAGTGGTGATCGCGCAGCAGCACCGACAACCCGTCCACGATCCGCCCGTGGTGGCGCACGGCGAGGTAGGCGGGGTCCTGGAGCATCGTGAACCCGGGCGCGATCCGCGCCGCGCGCCCGCCGACCTCGGTCTGCAGCAGGCGCGCCGCCTCGACCGCCCGGCGCAGCTCCTTGGGCAGCGTCACGCGCATCGAGTTCGTCACGCGCACGTGCAGCGAGAACTTCAGCTGCCACGGCCAGCCGTCGTTGCAGACCGTGCGCAGCGAGGTCGTCGGGGTCACCGGCGTGCCGAGCGGGCCGAGGTCGACGATCGTGCCGTCGGCGATGAGCGCCGCGACCGACGGGTCGCGCGCGCGCAGGTGCGCGAGCTCCCATGGGTGCGCGGGGACCAGCACCCGCTCGTCGAGCCCGGCAAGCGCCACGTCGAGTGCGCCGCAGTCGACGTCCGGGTCGTCGCGCAGCAGGCGCTCGGTGAGCTGCGGCGCGGGCGTGCCGGTCGCACTGTCGTGCTCGACGGCGCTCGCGCGCACCGCCAGCCAGTGCAGCGCGAACCGCGCGCCCAGCTCCGGCGCGTAGGCGACGAGGTCGGCGGCGCTCATCTCCGTGCGGCTCTTCGGCGTCGGGTGCAGCATGTGGCCGAGCAGGAGCGCCTGCTCGGTGGCGACGAAGCCCAGCGGCGCGGCGCTCCACAGCCCGTCGACCTCGTCCCCCCTGGCCTCGAGGAACAGCGCGACGGCGCTCGCGCTCGCGCCGATCCGCCTCAGCGCGGCGGCCGCGTGCGGCCCGGCGCCGAGCTCGGAGACGAGCAGCTCGGCGAGCGCGTCGAAGCCGACCACCCGCGGCGCGACGCCGTCGGATGCCATCAGCACGGGCGTCCGGAAGCGGTGGCGATGGGTGGCTGACAGGTAGCGCACGCCGGCGAGCAGCGTCGCCCCGTCGAGCTCGAGCACGGCCACGTGCGTGTCGCCCGGCGCGGCGAACTCGGGAGCGTCCTGTGCCGGGAGGACCTGCCAGGCACCACCCTCCCTCACGAAGCAGTTCAGCAGCGTCTCGGTGGCCACGCCGACCGCCGCCGCGCGTGCGTCACGCGAGCCGCTCCCGGCACGGCCGGAAGGCGGCCTCAGCGCCTGCGTATGGACGACCTGACATTCCGAAGCCGGCCTGTTCATCCTTAGGTGAACCTAACACGCGGGAGACCAGCATGCCGCACGCTGCACGGACATCGTCGAAACGGGCCGCGGTCGCGCTCGCCGCGGCGCTCGCGACGTGTCTCGCAGTGCCCGCGGGAGGCCTCGCCGCGACCTCCCTGAGCGTCGATGTGACGCCTGCGCGGCCCGCAACGACGCCTGCAGGATCGCCCGTCGAGCTCGCGATCAGGGCCGCGCTGAGCGCCGCTGCGCGCGGAACGCTGCCGCCGACCCTGCGCGCGCTGTCGCTCGCGATGCCCGCCGGCTTTCAGATCGCGCTCGCGGACGTGCCGCCGTGCTCGCAGGACGTCCTCGAGCTGCGCGGCCCCGCGGCCTGCCCTACGGGCTCGAGGATCGGGGCCGGCAGCGCGTCGTTCGTCTACGTCGCCGGCGCCCTGCGAATCAGCGCGACGACGCGCGAGCTGAGCGTCTTCCGCGGCCCCGGCACGGCGATCCTGGTCTACGTTCGCGTGACGCAGCCGACGACGTTCGCGGTCGTCCTGACAGGCACGCTCGAGGACCGCCCGGCACCGGCTGGACCGCGCCTGAGCCTCGACCTCGCGCGCATCGCGCGGATCGAGGGCGGCGGCAGCGCGGTCGTCACGCGGCTGGCGGTGGACCTCTCGCGGGGGCTGCGCTCGGGACCGTGCCCGTGGACCTTCACGGCGAGGCTGAACTACGCCGGCGGCGGCGGCGAGGAGCGCGCGGCCGCCGCGCGCTGCGAGTCGGGCCCCGACACGACGCCGCCCGTGCTGCGCGCGTCCGCGCGCGACGGGACGGCGGCGGCCGGCGCGCGCCTGCACGCGCGGCTGTCGGAGGCCGCGACGGTGCGGGTCACGCTCGAGCGGCGAGCCGGCGCGCGCTGGGTGCGCGTGTCGCGGACGAGCTTCCAGCGCCCGGCCGGGGCGAGCGTGCTGCGCATCGGCGGCACGCTGAAGCGCGGTCGCTACCGGGCGCGGCTGCGGGCGACCGACGCTGCCGGCCTGCTGTCGGCGAAGCGGACGGTCGCGTTCGCGCTGCGCTGAGCCGGCTCAGGAGCGACGCACGATGAGGCCGCGGGCGGCCTTCTCGGCGATCATCTGCTCGGACGTGCTCTGCTCGACGGCGAGCTCGACCTGCATGTGCCCGGCGGCGGGCTGCACGTCGAGCACCGACAGCTTCGCGCCGGGGACGAAGCCCGTGTCGTAGTACCAGTGCAGCAGGTCGCCGTCGTGCTCCACGAGCCGCACGACCTCACAGTCCTGACCCGCGTCGAGGTCCGAGAGCGAGACGAGCCCTGCGTTCTCGGCGCGCTCGTCTTCCGGCGAGATCGGCCAGCCGTGCGGGCAGCGGTCGGGGAACCCGAGGCGCTCGTTCATCCGCTCGATCATGTCGGGCGTGAACGCGTCGCCGAGCGCGTCGGCGTGCTCGTGCGCCCCGGCCGGGCTGTAGCCCAGGAAGTCGGTGAGAAAGCGCTCGATGATGCGGTGGTTGCGGACGACCTGCTCGGCCCGCGCGACGCCCGCCTTCGTGAAGACGAGCTCGCGGCCGGCATCGCGCTTGAGGAGGCCTTCGTTGCCCAAGCGCTTGAGCATTTCGCCGACGGCGGCACGCGAAACGCCAAGCATGTCGGCGACGCGCGCGGCGTTCGCGAGCGACCCCTCTGCCGGCTGGTACTCGCCGATCGGGGACACGAGGAAGTAGATCGCCTCCAGATAGTCCTCGACGGAGTGCCCGTGAGCGTGCGCCACGCCACAGATGATAGTCCGCGGGCGGGGTCGCAGCCGCAGCCGGGGGGCCGATTCGGTCGGTGCTCGCAGTCGTCGGGGATGCGGCGTCACGTTGTCAAGTCCTTGACAGCTCGCGTGTTAGGGTGTCCTTATAGAGGCTACCAAGGCAGGCATCCGCCAGTGTTGTGGGGCGCCTGCGGGGATGAGCATCGAGGGAGGCGCAGGGGCATGAGGACCAACGTTCGGAGGCACGCGATCGCGCTTGTCGCGGTCGCGGGCACGCTCGGGACGGGCATGGCGCACGCCGGCACCGTCACGACGACGAACGCCTGCCTCTACAGCATCAACGACGAGTATCGAAACCAGACCGTGACGCTGACCGGCGTCGGCTCGCCCGCGGGCGCTCCGCCCGGCACGCCCGCCACGCTGTCGGGGGCCTCGCTGTCGGCGACGCTGCCGACCGCGCTGCCCGAGCAGGGCTACAACCTCGGGATCTTCACGCAGGGCTACAACGCGATCCCCTCGAAGGTGTGGATCGCCCTCGCCGCGTCGAACGCGTCGCCGGCGACCCAGGTCAAGGAGCTCAGCGTCGTGGCGTCGACGACGATCGTCCTGGAGGGCGGACCCGGCAGCGAGTTCGTCTCCGGCACGCCGATCGTCGTGTCGATCCCGATCCCCGACACGACCTGGACCGTCGTCTCCGCTGGACCCGTGTCGTTCTCGCAGGCGGGTCCGGGGACGCTGCCGAGCCTGCCCGTCGGCACGAACGACAAGGTCCAGCCGGTCATCGGCAGCATCGTCGTGAAGCCGACGCTGGGGACGCTGCGCTTCGTCCTGGACTGCCAGCCCGGCACCACCGTGGCCCCGTTTCAGACAGTGACGCGTGCCGTGGCCCCGCCGTTCGCGACGCTGGAGGCGGCCGAGCCCGTGCCACCGCTGCCGCCGCCGCCACCGCCTCCGCCCCCTCCACCGCCGCCGCCCGTTCCGGTGATCGGGCCGGACCTGGCGATCGTCTCGCCGCGCGCGAGCGTCGTCGGCCGGCGCATCGGCGTCGCGATCAACTGCCCGCCCCCGACCCCGGGTGCCACGGGCTCCGCGACGTGCCGCGGCACGATCGCCGCGCGCTCGCTCATCACGGTCCGGACCGGTAGCGGCCGCCGCTCGGTGCAGATCGCCCGGCCACGGTCCTACAGCCTGCCGGCGGGCAGCCGGCGCGTCGTCACGCTCGCGCTGACCGGTGCCGGACGGCACCTCACGACCTCGCTGTTTCGCACGCTGCGCGTGCGCGTCACGCTCACGCCCACTCGCGGCGCCGGCGTGTCTTCACTGATGACCCTGGACAGATTGGGAGCCGCTCGATGACCCTTCGCATCGCCGTCACATCACTGGTCGCCGTGTTCGCCGCGATGGCGCTCGCGGCGCCGTCCCAGGCCGCGCCCAAGCGCGTCGTCGCGCTCGAGTGGGACGCGATCGAGAACCTCCTCATGCTCGGCGTCCGGCCGGTCGGCGGTGCCGACCTCGGCGGCTATCGCACCTACGTCCCCATCGGCCTGCCGGGCGGCATCACCGACGTCGGCAAGCGCCAGGAGCCGAGCATCGAGCGGATCGCACGGCTCAAGCCCAACCTCATCATCGTCCCGAGCAACCGCGCCGGGCGCAACCTCTCCTCGCTGCGCAAGATCGCGCGAGTGCTCGTCACGAACCCCTACCCGGGCACGACGAGCAACGGCGCGCAGTTCAACGCGATGATCCGCGACTTCCGCGCGGTCGCCCGAGCCGTCGGCCAGCGGACGCGCGGCGAGAACGTCATCCGCGGGATGAACACGCGCATCGGGCGCCTGCGGACGAGCATCCGCCGGCGCAGCGGCACCCGCGTGACGATCGCGACGCCGGGCGGCACGACGAGCTCACCGGCCCTGCGGCTGTTCACGAGCAACTCGATCGCCGCCGAGGTCGTGCGCCGGCTCGGCATGCGCAACGCCTGGACCGCCCGCCCGCAGCGCTACGGCTTCTCGACCGTCGGGGTCGAGGCGCTGCGGCAGGTCCAGAGCGGCTGGCTCGCGTTCGTGTACCCGAGCATCTTCCGCGCGCAGGTCGGACGCATCACGAGCCAGAGCGCGTACAAGCGGTTGGACATGGTCAAGAAGCGCCGGGTCAAGACGCTCGCGGGCAACACGTGGCTGTTCGGTGGCCCGGCCTCCGCACGCGTCTTCGCCGAGCGCCTCGCAAGCGTCATGCGCTAGCCCGTGACCCGCCGCGTCGCCCTCTTCGCGCTCGCGGGCGTCGCGCTGCTGGTCGTCGCGGTCGTCGCCGACATCGCGCAGGGACAGGGCAGCCTGTCCCTGTCGACGGTGCTCGGCGCCATCTTCAAGGACCCCGGCACGCTGGATGGCGCGCTGGTGCGCGACATCCGGCTGCCGCGGGCGGCCTCCGGCGTCATCGCCGGAGGGGCGCTCGGCGCGGCCGCGGTACTGCTGATCGCGGTGACGCGCAACCCGCTCGCCGAGTCGGCGACGCTCGGGCTCACCGCGGGCGGCACCCTCGCGGTGACGCTCGCCGCGGCCTACTCGACCGTCGCGCCAGGCGCCCCGACGATCGCCGTCGCCTTCGTCGGGGTCCTCTTCGGCGCGGCGCTCATCGGTGCGATCGCCGCCGCGGCGGGCGCCTCGCCGGTGCGGATCGTCCTCGCCGGGATGGCGATCTCGCTCGCGCTCGCGGCCGTCACCGCGGCGATCCAGCTGCTCAAGGAAGCCGAGACGAGCTCGCTGTTTCTCTGGGGTGCGGGCAGCCTGCTGCAGTCCGGCTGGGAGCAGGTGCGGCCGGGCGCGATGATCGGCGTCGTCGTGCTCGCAGGCGCGGTCGGGCTCGCGCGCGCGCTCGACGTCGCGACGCTCGGCGAGAGCACGGCGAAGGCGCTCGGGCAGCGCACCGGGCTGACACGACTGCTCTCCGTGCTCGCGGCGACGCTGCTGACGGCCGTCGCCGTCGGTGTGGCCGGGCCGATCGCCTTCGTCGGCATCCTGTCGGCGGCGATCGCGCGTAGCGCGCGGCCGCGCGGGCACGCCGCCCAGTTGCTCGTCGCCGTCCCATGGGGCGCGGCGATCGTCGTCTTCGCAGACGTCGCCGGGCGGCTCGTCTTCGGCATCGACTCCGAGACCCCCGCGGGCGTCATCTGCGCCCTGCTCGGCGCCCCGATCCTGATCGTCGCGGCGCGCCGGCTGCGCGACGGCGGAGCGCCGGCCATCGACGCGGCTGCGAGCAGCGCGCGCTGGCGGCCCCGTGCGGTGGTGCTCGTCGCCGGGATCGGCGCCGCAGCCGCGCTCGCGAGCCTCTGCATCGGCGAGCTGTCGGCCGGTCCCGGCGAGATCGTGCGCGCGATCTTCGGCACCGGCCAGGGGCTCGGCGACCTCGTCGTCGAGCTGCGCGCCCCGCGGCTGTGCGTGGCGCTGCTCGCCGGCGCGTGCCTCGCCGCGTCGGGCGTCGTGCTGCAGGCAACCGTGCGCAACGCGTTCGCGGGGCCGGAGCTCGTCGGCGTGACCGGCGGCGCGTCGGTCGCGGCGTTCATCGTGCTGCTCGTCCTGCCGGCGGCGCCGAGCGGCGCGCTGCAGCTCGCGGCCTTCGCAGGCGGGATCGGCGCGATGGCGCTCGTGCTCGTGCTCGCCGGCGCGGGTCGCGGCTCGCCGCAGCGCCTCGCGCTCGTGGGCCTCGCCGTGACGGCGGCCTGCGTCGCGGTGACGACGCTGCTCGTGCTCAACGCCCAGCCCGCGGCATCGGTCGCGATCACGTGGCTTGCCGGCTCGACCTACGCCGAGGGCTGGAGCGATCTGCGCCTGCTCGCGATCCCCGCGGCGATCCTCATCCCGATCGCCGCGCTCGCGGTCCGCCGGCTCGACGTGCTCATGCTTGACGACGAGCTCGGCGCCGCGCTCGGCCTGCGCGTCGGGCTCGCGCGCGCGTCGCTGCTGGCGGTGGGTGCGGCGCTGGCGGCCGCCGCGGTGGCGGTGACCGGCGCGATCGCCTTCGTCGGCCTGCTGGCGCCGCACGCCGCGCGGCTCGTCGCGGGCGGCAACCATCGCCGCCTGCTGCCGGTCGCGATGATCCTCGGCGCGACGCTGCTCGTCACCGCCGACATGCTCGGCCGGGTCCTCTTCCCCCCCACGGAGATCCCGTCGGGGCTCATCGTCGCGATGATCGGCGCGCCCTACCTCAGCTGGATGATGTGGCGCGGCAAGATGGCGGCCGCGTAGCGGCGCCGACCGTCTTGCGGTGGTGTCCATGCGGCCCGCTTGACCAAGTTGACCAAGCGACTTATCCTCGTGGCCGTGTCCGAGGCCATCCCCATAGGCGAGGCGAAGACGCGCCTGTCGGAGCTCGTCCGTCGCGTCGAGGCCGGCGAGGAGATCGTCCTGCGGCGCGGCAGCAAGCGAGTTGCGCGTCTTGTACCGGAGCCAGGATCGAGGATCCAGCCACCCGGCGCGTTGCGCGGCCGTCTCCGGATCGCGGACGACTTCGACGAACCGCTGCCTGAGTTCGCCGACCTGCGCCCTTGAGCGATCTGCTGCTCGACACGCACGTCGTGCTGTGGTGGCTGGCAGACGACCCAAGGCTCGGCGCCGGGACCCGCGAACAGGTCATGCAGGCGTCCGCGGTACACGTCAGCGCGGCGACGACATGGGAGGTCGCGATCAAGGCGGCGATCGGCAGGCTCGCCCTCGATCTCGACGAAGGCGCGACGTTCCCGGCGATCTGCGCGGCGCAAGGGTTCTCACTGGCCGGCGTCGACCACCGCGATGCTTGGGCGGTACGGGATCTCCCGCCCTCGCGCACCGATCCATTCGATCGGCTGATCGCCGCAACCGCCCGGCGTCGCGGATGGATCGTCGTCAGTGCCGACCCTGTGTTCGAAGGACTCGGCGTCGCCGTGCTCCGGCCCTGATGGGTCGGGCATCCCGCACCCCGACGCGCGGTGGACCTGCTGTCGCCTGACGAGCCCGGCCCGGCAGCCGATGTCAGGACGGAGCGGAGCCGCCCACCGGCGCCGCCATCGCCCGCGCCTCGCGGCCCAGCGGGATGCACAGGGGCGCGCCGCTGACCGGGTCGTCGAGGATCTCGGCGCGGAGGTTGAGGACCGCGTGGACGAGCTCGGCGTCGACGACCTCGCGCGGCTCGCCGGCAGCGTAGACGCGGCCGTCGCGCATGGCGACGAGGTGGTGGGCGTAGCGGCAGGCCTGGTTGAGGTCGTGCAGGACGAGCACGATCGTGCGGCCGTCGGCCTCGTTGAGCTCGGCGAGCAGGTCGAGGACCTCGAGCTGGTGGGCGAGGTCGAGGTACGTCGTCGGCTCGTCGAGCAGCAGCACCTCCGTGTCCTGCGCGAGCACCATCGCGATCCAGACGCGCTGGCGCTGACCGCCGGAGAGCTGGTCGAGCGGGCGGTCGCGCAGCTCGGTCGTGCCGGTCGCGTCGAGCGCCCAGGCGATCCGCTCGCGATCGTGCGCGGACTGCGGGCGGCCGAGGCGCTGATGCGGGTAGCGCCCGCGCGCGACGAGGTCGGACACCGTCAGCCCCTCGGGCGCGACCGGCGACTGCGGCAGGAAGCCGACGCGGCGGGCCACCTCACGTGTCGGCAGCGACGTCACGTCGGAACCGTCGAGCAGGATCGCGCCGGACCACGGCTTGACGAGCCGCGCCATCGCGCGCAGGAGCGTCGACTTCCCGCTCGCGTTCGCGCCGACGATCGCCGTGATCCTCCCGTCCGGAAACGCGCAGTCGAGCTCGCGGAGCACTTCGCGGCGGCCGTAGGCGAACGAGACGTCGGCGGCATGGAGCTTCATCGTTAGGCGACCCTAACAGACCCGGTTGCTCGCGCGCGCGCTGTCCAACAGGTCCTCCGAACAAACATAAAGTCGGCTGGGACCGCCTGCTACGGTCACTTCCAGTACGACTCGTGTGCGGCTGCCCGCAGACCGAAGCCACGGGGATATCGAAGGTCTTGTGCCGGCGCCTGGCGAGACTCACACAAACTGGCGCCCAGGGGTCCACATGACGCACCTTCAGCACCACCGCATTCGCGGTGGAGTTCTCGCCGGATCGATCGTCTTCGCCATGAGCCTCGTCGGTGGAGCATCCGCCGCGTGGGCGACGCCCTGCGTCGTCGGGCCGGGCGTCACGCAGACCGAGACCACCGTCGTCGGCGGCGACGGCAACGACACGATCGACTGCGGCGGGGTCACGCCTGCCAAGACGATCACCGGCAACGGCGGCAACGACACGATCACCGGCACGGACCTCAACGACACGATCACCGGCGGCGTCGGCAACGACACGATCACCGGCGGCGTCGGCGACGACAACATCGACGGCGGTCTGGGCATCGACACGCTCTCCGGCAGCGCCGGCAACGACACGATCGTCGGCTCTTCGAATGATGGCGACCAGGACAGCCTCGACGGCGGCCTGGGCATCGACGCGTGTCAGGGCCCGGCCCCGGATCCGGACCTCCACGAGAACTGCGAGACGACGACCACGCCGCCGCTGACCGGCCCCGGGTCGTCGACGGGCAACGGCGGCGTGCTCTGCCAGTCAAGTGGCGGGCTGTTCATCGACCTGTCGCCGGTGACGTACACCTGCGTGTTCCTCGCGCTCAACGGCCAGAAGCGGCCGGCGGCCAAGCGGATCTGCGAGGGCGGCGGCGGCACGTTCGTCGACCTGAACCCGCTCGCGTACGCGTGCGTCCTGCCGTAGCGCACAAAGCCCCGGCTCAACGGAACCGAAGGGTCGCTCGAAAGGGCGGCCCTTCGTCCGTTGCGGCGAAGCCTTGCGTGCAATCCGCCGCGCTCTTCGGCGGCATACACGCGCCCGTCGCGCATCGCGACGAGGTGGTTCGCGTAGCGGCAGGTTCTGGTTGAGGTCGTGCAGGACCAGCACGATCGTGCGGCCGTCAGCCTGAGCGGGCGGTCGCGCAGCTCGGCCGTGCCGGTCGCCGCGAGCGCCCACGCGATCCGCTCGCGATCATGAGCGGACTGCGGGCGGCCGAGGCGCTGAGGCGGTTAGAGCCGGCGCGCGACGAGGTCGGACACCGTCAGCCCCTCGGGCGCGGCCGGGGACTGCGGCAGACAGCCGACGCGGCGGGCGACCTCACGCGTCGGCAGCGACGTCACGTCCGATCCGTCTCCGCGCCACATGCGCTGCCGTCCGCCCGGAGGACCGGTTGTGCGTTCGGACCGGAGGCCCGCGGATGTCGAGTAGTGAGCGCTATTCGCTCACAATTCGACAAGCACGCCGCAGGGGACTGGTTCCGGATACAACCGGACCTGCGTGCACAGCGCCGCGCTCTGCGGTGTACTGGCGACTATGGTCGATGCCGGTCCCTTCCTCGGACGAGCCGACGAGCTTCGGCGCTGGCGCGGCATCCTGGAGGACTCGCGCGAGTCAGCGCCGGACGATGATCGCAGCGGCTCATATGTCGTTCTCGTTCTCGGGATCGGCGGGATGGGCAAGTCCCGGCTCGTTCGGCGGCTATGCGAGATGGCGGGAGACGAGCCGCGATCGCGGCCACGCGGGTGGCGTCCGCCCCGCACGCGTGGTCGTCGACCTCGAAGCCGAGCGCACCCGCATGCCGCGATCGCTACCCCCCGCTCGAGGGACCCAGCGTCGGCACGCTCTTGTACGCGATCGAGCGCGCGCTCTGCGAAGAGCTCGGCGACCGCGGCGAGGAGTGCTTCGCCGGCTTCCGCGCGGTGCTCGCTCGGATCGTCGATGTCGTCCGCGACGCCGACCGTCTCGAGCTGGAAGCCAAGCAGGCGGGCAGCGGTCCGAGCGCCGACGAGCGCAAGGGCATCGAGAACGCGGCCACGCTCGTGGGCGGGCTCGTCGGCGTACCCATCGCCGGCCAGCTCATCAGCGCCGGCCTCGCCGTCGGAGCACCCGCGCGCCGTGCACTCTGGCGCGCGCGCAAGAGCGGCGGGGAGGACGGGACGGCGAGCGTGCCGCAGCGGCGCATCGACCTGGCCCTCGACGCCGAGCGCGTGCTCATCGACGAGTTCGTCGCCGGCATGCGCAGGGCGGCGGGGACAACGGTCTCGTCGTGGCGATCGACACCGGCGAGATCGCCCTGCGGGCGCTGGCGGCGGTACGCCAGGTCGCATCGTCCGGACGGGCCCGCGTCGTCTGGCTCGTCGCGGGTCGCTTCGAGACGCCCGCGGAGGCCGGCTACTCGACGAGCACCGTGGGCGAGTTCGAGCGCACGATCAGCGCCGAGCGGCTGGCGGTCGTCGCGATCTCGGTGTTCGATCGCTCGCTGCAACGCGAGTACCTGCGCACCCGGCTGCCGGAGCACGAGCTGGACGACGCCGACCTCGCGCGCATCGACCGCGCGACGCGCGGGATCCCGCTCGGCTTGTCGATCGTGGCCGAGATGCTCCGCGACGGCATGTCGCCGGCCGTGCTCGACGAGGTCATCGACGAGCGCGGCGAAGCCAACGTGCTCATCCAGCGCCTCGCCAAGCGCTTCCTGCACCACGCGCTGAGCTTGCCGCCCGAGAAGCCGAACGCGCTGCGCGACGACCTGCCCGCGATCTTCGGGCTCGTCGCAGACGGGACGGCCGGCAGCGGCAAGGTCATCGGGTTCCCCTTGCAGCGGGCCATCCGCGCCGCGCTGCTCGATGTCGACGTCGCCGATCTCGGCGCCCGCGTCGAGGAGCTCGCAGCGCGGCATGACTTCGTCGTCGCCGCGACCGGCCGCGTCCACGAGGAGGTGGCGTCCGCCATCGCCGGGTACATGCTCGGGGCCGACCAGCGCCACGCCTGCGCGGGGATGCACGAGCGCGCTCTGGCCATGATCGAGGCCGAGCTCGCCGCACGCTACGCCAGCGAGCCGATCGGCGCGCGCGTCGCCGACGAAGCCTGGCGGGTACTGGCGAACGCCTACGTTCGCCACGCGTTCTGGCTCTCCAACGAGCGGGGCATCCAGGCCGTCTGCGCGGTGCTGCCCGCCGCGCTCGTGCTGCGCCCCGAGCTCGCATCCGCACTTCGAGCGACTGCGCACGGTTCTCCGAGACGGCGAGCAGCGACGAGCGCCGGGTACTGCGTGGCCTTCCGTGGCCCGAGGCGTCGTTCATTGACGAATGGCTCGAGCGCCGCCGCGGGGAATCGAGCGCAGGTGCAGTGCCGCTGATGCCGACCGGAGACGCAGACGACCAGCGCCGATCCCGCCGTCCTCTCGAAGCGGATCAGCCCGGCGTCCCGGGCTTGAACCCCGATCGAGTCGCTCGCGAGGTCATCGAACTGCTTCTGATGGCCGACGCCGGACCTGCGCCGGCGTCGCGCGCGACGCACCTCGCCCGCGCGGACGACCTGCTTAGCGACCATGATTCGGATCTCGGATCAGCGATCGCGAGCCGCGCGTTGGGTACGGCCGACAAGCTCAGCTTCAGCGGACCGGGCGGCTTCGCGCGGCATGACCCAGCCGGGCTGCTCGCCGCCGAGATCGCAGCGAGACGGCTGGCGGACAACCCCGCAGCACTCGGAATCCACGCCGTCGCTCTCCGGTATGCGGGCCGCGCCGACGACGCCGACACCGCATTCCAACGCGCCCTAACAGCCGACCCCAACCACGTCCACAACCTCGGCTACTACGCGTTCTTCCTCACCGACGTACGCGGCGACCACGACCGCGCCGAACGGCACTACCAACGCGCCCTCACCGCCGACCCCAACCACGCCAACAACCTCGGCAACTACGCGAGATTCATACAGGACGTACGCGGCGACCACGGCCGCGCCGAACAGCACCACCAGCGCGCCCTCACCGCCGACCCCAACCACGCCCACACCCTCGGCAACGACGCTCGCCTGCTGCTCGAGGGCGGCCGAGACGACGCGGCCTCCTCGATGATCCAGCAAGCGTTCGAGCAGGCACGACCGGACGATGACCCGCTCCGCGCCGTGCTGTGGATGTCCCGCTACGCGCTCGGCCCGCGCGATCGCGCTCATACAACTCGCTCCGCTCCTCCGCGCCGGCGCACGATCACCGGACCGGGACTTCAGCCGCATCGTCGCTCGCGCCGTCGAGGAAGGGCATCCCGAGGCAGCGCACCTCGCGACGCTCGCCGACGTCATCAGCGACCGGCTTCCGATCGAGGCGCTCGACGACTGGGCCGAGTGGCCGCAGGCGTGAGCACGGCGCCGCCC
>CAWDYO010000017.1:0-142047 GCA_963806515.1 uncultured Actinomycetes bacterium
TCCCGAACGTCAAGAGCTGGGGATCGTCGCCGTTGATGACGCCGTCGGCGATCTCGATGACGGCGCCCTCGACGCAGCCGCCGGACACCATGCCGGAGATCTCGCCCTTGTCGTTGATCGCCATCTTCGAACCGGGCGGGCGCGGCGCGGAGCGCCTGATGCCGACCACGGTGGCGAGCGCGACCTTGTCGCCTCGCGCCACCCACCGATCGACATCGTCGATCACGTCCTTCATCGCGTGCTCCCTTCCTCAAGAGAAGACTGACCCGGGCGCGTGCCGGCATGCGCCGACGCTGCCCCTACGGACACCTTACCCGGGGGTACTCACGGGCTGTGGTCCGCGGATCAGGAAGCTGGCGCGCGCGCGGTGTGCGGCGGCGCGGCGCCCTGGCCCGACCGGCGCGCGCCTGGCGCGCCGAACGGGCAACCCACCGCTACGCCTTCGCGAGGTTGCCCGCGAAGGACTTCACGAGCTGCGTGAGGACGGCGACGACCGTGCCCTCGCCCATCGACGCGGCCTTGCCGGACACGCTGGCGTTCGCGTTGATGTTGACCTGGTTGCCCGACACCGAGATCGTGACGTCGCCGGCAGCGTTGCTCTGGCCGCCCTTCTCCTTGGTGTTCGCCTTGATCTGGGCGGTCGTCCCGGACGTGGAGACGATCTCGACCGGGCCGGTGAAGACCATGCCCATCGAGCCCATCTTGACCGTGATCTCGGCCGTGGCCTTCGTGGGGCTCTCGGTCGCGATGACCTTGGCGCCGGGCACGCACGGGATGAGCTTGTTGAGGTCGTTGATCGCGGCCCAACTGGCCTGACCGTTGGGCACCGAGAACGACTCGCTGAGAACTGGCATGTGTGTCTCCTTTGTCCGGGATCTGAACGTGGCGGCAGTCCGCCGGCCACGTCACTCGAGCGCGGCCAAGGTGCTGCTCACGGCGGCCGCAGAAAAGCAAGCCGCGGTGCAGCGGGTGCAGAGTATGCCAGGTCGGCTCGCCCGGCGAAGTGCCCCTGCCCACGCGCCGACCCGATGGCTTTTCTCAAGCCATCCCGCCGAACGCCCTGGCACGGCTCGATGGTTGACGAGCGTCGCGGGCCGGGCGCGCCCAGGCCGTGTCCCCTCGCGCGCGCGCGAGAGTCGAAGAGCCCGCGCCCAGCTCTCAAGACCCGGATGGCCCACGGCGCCGGGACGCTCGGGGCGCGACGTGCCGCATACAATCGCGCCATGGCGATTCAGGCAGGGAACTACAAGCTGGGACCGGACAACGCCACTCTCAGAGTGAAGACCGGCCGCCACGGTGCTGCGGCCAAAGCCGGACACGACCTCGTCATCGAGGTCAAGTCCTGGGAGGCGACGTTGGCCGTCGCCGACGATCCAGCGAGCTCCAGCGTCGAGCTGACGGCCGACCCGACGTCGCTGCACGTCCTCGAGGGCGTCGGCGGCCTGCAGGCGCTGGGCGACGACGACAAGGCCGACATCCGCAAGACGATCGACAAGGACGTCCTCAAGAAGAAGGACATCTCCTTCAGCTCGTCGAGCGTGTCTAGCGACGGCGACGACCTCTCGGTGGCGGGCGACCTCACGATGGGCGGGAAGAGCAAGCCCGTGACCTTCACGCTGGCGGAGGACGGAGGCTCGGTCGTCGGCAGCGCGACGGTCAAGCAGAGCGACTGGGGCATCAAGCCGTACTCGGCCCTGTTCGGCGCGTTGAAGGTCAACGACGAGGTGACCGTCGAGGTCAAGGGCACCCTGGCGTGACACACCGGACCCCCGGGGTCCTCTCGCGGCCCGGTTTTGCGGGGCGCACCCAGAATCGGCCGGCTGGCTGCGGCAGCCTCGCGCATGCGCCATCTGCCGGGCGTGACGGCGCGGGAACTGTCATACTGCGCGCGCTGTCAAGCGGTCGCAGGGAGGCCGCGCAGATCCTGGGAAGGAGCGTGATTGTGCAGGTATCGGCACCATTCGAGTACTGCTCTCCGAGCGCCGCGAACGGGCGCTGCTCGGTCAGCATGAGGGGAGATTTCCATGGGCGCGTATAGGGCCGTGTTCCTGCGGGTGCACCCGACGGGAAAGTGCGTGCTCAGCCTGTCGGGCACCGGTGATGCGCGCCAGCTCGCGCAGATCGTGACGAACGAGCTCGGCATCCCGTTGGACGACACCGAGGTCGTCCAGACGGACTACGACCGCTTCGGCGACGGACACGGGTTCCTCACCGACGGAAGCGCCGGTACGGCCAACGCCGTGTCGTCGGTCTGTCGCAAGATCCGTGACAAGGCGCAGCTGCTCGCCGCTGGCATGATGGGCACGTCCCCCGGCCAGCTGCAGTGGGGCAACGGCGCCTGGTATCCGGGCCGTGACCCCTCGCTGGGCAAGCGCATCGAGGAGATCGCGCTGTACGCGCACGCGGGTGCCATCGAGCTCCCGCCTGGCATGGAAGGCTCGCTCGACGCCCAGACGGCGTACCGCGATTGACGTCGCTGTAGGGGAGGGCTTCAGACGATCATCGCCGTCGACGACGCGACCTCATCGGGGTCGGCGCTCGTCGGCGGCAGACGATCTGCCGGCGCTGGTTGCGGGCGCCGAACGCACGCCGCATCGGGCGGCCCCCGGCGCGCTCTCAGGTCTTGTCGTCGCTGCGGCGCCACGGCCGGCGGCCGCGGCCGCGCAGCGTGGCCATCAGTGCGGCGCACGTGGCGCCCAGGACGGGCGCAGCCATCGCGAGCGTCTCCTCGATCGGGATCCCGACGATGTGGGCGAGCTCCGGCCTCATCGGTCGGTCGCGTAGCCCTCGTCGTCGACGTCTGACCAGCTGCGGCCAGGCGCCGTCTTGCCCTTCTTCGGGACGATGCCGATCATGTTGCTCGGCATCGCGATGCCGACCGAGCCGGAGCCGGCCACGCCCCAGCTCTGCTCCTCGACCTCGCCGTCGAGCGACGGCGGCCGCCAGCTCTTGTCCAGCGCGTCGTCGTCGTGCTCGGCCGCGATGGCCTCGGCCACCTGGTCGAGGGCGTTGAGGTTGTGCCCGCTGACCAGCGCGTTGCAGAACGGCAGTGCCGCGACGAGGCCACCGGCCTTCGGCTGGAAGCCCGGAGCGCTCACGCGCGGGTTGACCCACACGATGCGGTAGGCGAGCCGCGACAACCGCTCCATCTCGCGCGCGACCATCTCGGGGTCACCCCGCTCCCAGCCGTCGGAGAGGATCACGATCACCGACCCGCGCGCCATGCCGCGGCGGCCGTAGCGATCGTTGAAGGCCTTGAGCGCGTCGCCGATGCGCGTGCCGCTCGACCAGTCCTCGACGGACTCGGTCGCGCGCCGGATCGCGCGGTTCGGGTTGCGGCCCGCGAGCTGCTTGGTCAGGCGCGTCAGGCGGGTCGCGAAGACGAACGCCTCGTGGTCGGGTCCGCTCGCCCGCGCGCAGTGCAAGAACTGCAGGTATGCGCGTGCGTACGGCTCCATCGAGCCGGAGATGTCGCACAGCAGGACGAGGCGCCGCTTCTGGACGCGCCGGCGCCGGCGGGCGAGCTTGATCGGGTCGCCGCCCGTCTTCAGGCTGTTGCGCAGCGTGCGGCGCATGTCCATGTGCTCGCCGTGGCGCCCGCGCTGGCGCCGGCGCGTCCGGCGCACCGGCGTGGCGAGGTCGAGCCGGACCATGAGCCGGTACAGCGCGGCAAGCTCGTGCGCGGCGAGCGCCGAGAAGTGCTTCTCCGACAGCTCCTCCTCCTCGCTGGCCGAGAGGATCGGGATCTCCTGCTCGTCGGCGTCCTCGTCGTCGTCGCCGCTCCCTTCGCCGGCCTTCATGTCCGTGCCGCCCTCGCCCGAGTCCGGAAGATCCTCGTCCTCGTCCTCGGCCTCGTCGTTCTCGGTCTCGTCCTTCGGCGGGGCGGGCTCGAGCTCGACCTCGTCGTCGACGTCGGAGTCCTCCTTCGCCGTGGTCCCGAAGACCTCGCGGAAGACCCGCTCGAAGGTCGGCAACTGGATGAAGCCCGTGACGAAGATCGCGCGCGTCGTCCAGTACAGGCGACGGCGCGAGACGGGCTTCGTCAGGACGAGCGAGCGCGCGTACTGCTGCGTTTGGCTCGGGGTGACGGGCATCCCCGCGTCGTGCAGGCGCTGACTGAACGCCCCCACGACGGCGGGCAGGTCGAGGTGAAGGTCCTCGACCCGGAAGACGCCGTCGTCCTCCACCACCGAGTTGCCGTTGTCGGTCACCCGAGGGTCTCTTCGAGCTCGATCAGGCCCTCGAGGCCCTGCGCGCGGATGACCTCCTGGTCCTCGGAGTACTTCAGGACCGAGCCGAGCGTCTGGTCGGCGGTCTCGGCGGTGAGCGTCTCGACGCCAAGCAGGTCCAGCGCGGACACCCAGTCGATCGCCTCCGCGATTCCGGGCGGCTTCTGGACGTCGGACTTGCGCATCCGCGACACCGCGTTGGCGACCTGGACCGTGAGTACCTGCGACGCCGTCTTGACGCGGCGGCGGACGATCTCCACCTCGCGCTTGGGACCCGGGTAGTCGATCCACTGATACAGGCAGCGGCGCTTGACGGCGTCGTGCAGGTCGCGCGTGCGGTTCGAGGTCAGGATGACGATCGGCGGGTGGGTCGCCGTGATCGTCCCGATCTCCGGGATCGTCACCGTCGCCTCGGCGAGCAGCTCGAGCAGGAAGGCCTCGAAGTCGTCGTCGGCGCGGTCGAGCTCGTCGATGAGCAGGACGCACGGCCGTGGGCCGGGGTGCTCGAGGGCGCGCAGAAGCGGACGGCGGATGAGGTAGTCCGGACCGAAGAGCTCGTCCTCCTCGAGGTCCGTGCCCTTCGAGTCGGCGACGCGGATGCTCAGCAGCTGCTTGGGATAGTTCCACTCGTACAGCGCCTCGGAGGCATCGATGCCCTCGTAGCACTGCAGGCGGATCAGCGGCGTGTCGAGCACCTCGGCGAGCGCCTTGGCGAGCTCGGTCTTGCCGACCCCGGCCTCGCCTTCGAGCAACAGCGGCTGCGGCAGGCGCAGCGCGAGGAACGTCGACGTCGCGAGGCCTTCCTCCGCGAGGTAGTCGACGGAGGCCAGCATCTGGCCCAGCTTCTCGACGCTCGGCACGAGCCGCCGCATCTCCTCTTCGAGCTCATCGCTCCTGGTCAATCGACTCATGCACGTGCCTCCACAAACCCGGCCGCGGCCAGGACTGCCTCGTAGTCTTCGGGTGTGTCCACGTCGAGCGGGACAGGACCGGCGATGCGAATCTCCGCGACCTCGTCGTCGCGCTGATCCAGCAGCCGCCAGACGCCCTTGTCGCCGTGGAGATTGGCCAGCTCTTCGAACATACGACGCTCGAACGCGAACGGATGTCCGCGCTGGTCGTCGTATCTGCAAACCGCAAGTGGCGCGTCGCCGCGACCGGCGAGCAAGGCCTCCACCGACTGCACGGTGACGCCCGGCATGTCGCCGAGCAGGAGGACCAGCACCTCGGCACGCTCGTCGACGGCGCCCAGCGCGGCGGCGATCGACGACGAGCAACCGCTGCCGAAGGCCTCGTTGACGACGACGTCGGCCCCGCTCAGGTCGACCTTCTCGCGCACCCCGTCGGCCGCGCCGCCGAGCGCGACGACGAGCTGGTGAAACGGGCATGCGCGCGCGGTGTCCAGCACGTGGCCGAGCAGCGTGTTGTCCCCGTAGGGCAACAGCTGCTTCGGCCGTCCGAGGCGACGCGAGCCGCCTGCACCGAGCACGAGGCCTGTCACGAAGCCGTCACGTTGCGGCGACGGCACCCGAATGCTCCTGCTCGTACTCGGCCTTGCAGTCCTCGGAGCTGAAGTAGACGGTGCCTTCCTCGGTCTCCAGATGGGGCGTGCTGTCGCGCGCCAGCACCGTCATGCGCGAGATCGGGCAGATCGCGGTCGCGGGCGCGGGCGTCTTCTTGCCGGCGGCCGCCTTGCGAGAGGCCTTGGGCAGCTCGATCTTCGGTGCCGCCGTCACGCGGCGAACCTCGATGACACGAGCCAGGATCGACAGCGCGACCTCGCCCGGCATCTTCGCGCCGATGTCGAGACCTGCAGGACATTCCACGCGCGCCAGCAGATCCTCCGCCACGCCGGCGTCCCGCAGCTCCTGCAGGAGCGCAGCGCCACGCTTCGGACTGGCGACCAGGCCCACCCAGGGCAGGCCGGCATCCAGACCCGCGCGGATGGCGGTCAGCTCGCCCTTGCCGTGGGCGGCGATGATCATGGCGAGATCGCCCTTGCGCACCTCCGGGGGGTCGTCCCCGGATGCGACGATGTCGAAGTCGAGCTCCGCGGCCGCGCGCTCGATCGCTGCTGCGATCGGCCTGCTACCGACGACGTGCACGCGGGGCAACGGTACGGTGGGCTCGAGGAAGATCTCGATGGCTCCTCCCGAGAGGCACGTGTTCAGGACCGTGACGGCCCCGTCCTCCAGGTCCCCGGTGCCGCCCTGCTGATCGTCGACGGTCGGCATGATCCGCAGCAGGATCGGCTCGTTGCGAGTGATCGCGGTCCAGGCGAAGAGCTTGACGCTGGCTTCGGCGCAGACGCCGCCGACGAAGCCCTCGATCCCTCCTTCGTTGGTGACGAGGGCGACATCTCCTGCGTGCGCGCTCGTCGGCCGCTGGGCGCGGACGACGGTCGCGGTCACGTAGGACGCGCCCTGCGCGGCGAGCTCTTCAGCTCGCCGCGCCAGAGCGTCACTTCTCACTGCGGCGGCGCCGCGTTGCCCTGCATCGCGGCCCAGGTGCGTGCCGGGTTGAACGGGATGTCCCCGTGGCGGACCTGGCCGTTCGTGTGCACGCGCAGGCCGTCGATGACGGCGTTGGCGAGACACGGCGGCGACCCGACGCACGGCGACTCGCCGACGCCCTTGGCACCGATCGGATGGTGCGGACACGGCGTGACGGTCTCGCCGAGCTCCCACTCGGGACACTCGAGCGCGGTCGGGAGCAGGTAGTCCATGAACGACGCGTTCATGCAGTTGCCCTGCTCATCGAACGAGATGAGCTCCATCAGCGCCTGGCCAATGCCCTCGGCGAGGCCGCCGTGGATCTGGCCGTCGACGACGAGCGGGTTGATCCGCACGCCGCAGTCGTCCACCGCGATGAAGCGGCGGCAGTGCACGTGGCCGGTACCGGGATCGATGTCGACCACGGAGATGTACGCGCCGTAGGGGTACGTCAGGTTCGGCGGGTCGTACACGGCCTGCGCGTCGAGGCCTCCCTCGAGGCCCTCCGGCATCGGCGAGCCGCTGTAGGCGTACTCGGCGATGTCCTCGATGGCCGCGCCCTTGGAGACGTCGCCGCGGACGTACCAACGGCCCTTCTCCCAGGCGAGATCCTCGGGACGGGTCTCGAGCATGCGCGCCGCGATCAGGCGAGCCTTGTCGCGCACCTTGCGCGACACGACGGCGACGGCGCCGCCGGAGACCGGCGTCGAGCGGGATCCGTACGTGCCGAGGCCGTACGGGGTCTTGTCGGTGTCGCCGTGGCGGACCGTGATGTCGTTCGGCGAGATGCCGAGCTCCTCGGCAACGATCTGCGCGAACGTCGTCTCGTGGCCCTGCCCCTGCGTCTGGGCGGAGATCGAGACGACGGCCTTGCCGGACGGGTGGACACGGAGGTCCGCACCGTCGTTCATGGCGAGGCCGAGGATGTCCATGTGCTTACGCGGACCGGCGCCGACGCCCTCTGTGAAGAAGGAGATGCCGATGCCCATGATCTCGCCGCGCGAGTGCTTCTCGGCCTGCTCTGCCCGGAGCTCGTCGTAGCCCGCGATCTCCATCGCGACCTTCATGGTCTTGTGGTAGTCGCCGGAGTCATACGTCCAACCGGTGGCGGACTCGTACGGGAACTGCTCGGGCCGGATGAAGCTGCGCATGCGCAGCTCGATCGGATCGACGTTCATCTCCCATGCGAGGGCCTCGACCATCCGCTCGACGAGGTAGACGGCCTCGGTGATGCGGAAGGAGCAACGGTAGGCGACGCCGCCCGGTGCCTTGTTCGTGTAGACGGCCTTGACCTGGCAGTGCGCCGCGTCGAGGTCGTAGGACCCCGTCACGATGTGGAAGAACCCTGCCGGGAACTTCGTCGCCTGTGCGGTCGAGTCGAACGCACCGTGGTCGGCGATCACGTCGACCCGGAGGCCCGTGATCTTGCCGCCCTTGGCGCACATCTGCGAGTGCATGACGTAGTCGCGGGCGAACCCGGTCGTGGCGAGGTTCTCCGAGCGATCCTCCATCCACTTCACCGGGGCACCGGCGACGATCGAAGCGGCGATCGTGCACACGTAGCCGGGGTAGACCGGCACCTTGTTGCCGAAGCCGCCGCCGATGTCGTTGCACAGGATGCGAATCCGGTGCTCCGGCAGGCCTGCGACCTGCGCGTACACCGTGCGGTGCGCGTGCGGGGCCTGGTTGGCGTTGTAGATGTTCAGCTGGCCGCTGGTCGGGTTGAAGTCCGCGACCATGCCGCACGTCTCCATCGGACACGGATGCGACCGCGTGTCGATGATGTCGCGCGTGACGATCGTGTCGGCCTCGGCGAACACACGGTCGGTGGCCGCCTTGTCGCCGGCCTCCCACGTCGGGCTCGCCAGGTTGTCGGTCTGACCGACCTTGTCGTCGCGGATCAGCGGGGCGTCGGGATCGAGCGCCTTGCGGGCGTTGACGATCGCCGGCAGCACCTCGTACTCGACGTCGATGAGCGCCAGCGCGTCCTGCGCCGAGTACGCATCGAGGGCCACGACGAACGCGACCTCCTGGAGGTGGAAGCGAACCTTGTCGCCTGCGAGCACGGCCTGCGTGTCGTAGGAGATGGTCGGCATCCAGGCCAGGCCCAGGGTCTCGAGGTCCTTGGCGATGACGACGGCCGCGACCTTCGGGTGGGCCAGCGCCTTCGACGTGTCGATCGAGATGATGCGAGCGTGGGCGTACGGGCTGCGCAGGAGCGCACCGTGGACCATGCCGGGAAGGCGGACGTCGTCGGTGTAGTTGCCCTTGCCGCGAATGAAGCGCGCGTCTTCCTTGCGCTTCATCCGTCCGAAGCCGATGGGCGCGTCCGTCACTCCGCCGGTCGCGTCCTCCAGCCAGCTCGCCATCTTTCCAGGGGCTGTCTCTGTAGCCATATGTCTTATCTCCCGGCGGCCGCTGCTTCGTACGCAGCTGCCCACCTAATTGCCTTGACGATGTTCACGTAGCCGGTGCAGCGACACAGGCCTCCCGAGATCGCTTCGCGGATCTCGTAGTCGGTCATCTGGGTGGGGTTCGGGTGCTTGTCGATGAGCCACCGACCGGTCACCATCATCCCCGGGGTGCAAAAGCCACACTGCAGGGCGTGCATCTCGTGGAAGCCCTGCTGGATCGGATCGAGGACGCCGTTCTTCTCGAGGCCCTCGACCGTCGTGATCTCATGGCCCTCGGCCATGGCGGCGAGCGTCGTGCAGGACTTCAGCGGCTGACCGTCCATGAGCACAACGCAGATGCCGCAGTTGGACGTGTCGCAACCCCAGTGGGTCCCGTGGAGCTCCGCGTACTCGCGGATGTAGTGCACGAGCAGCAGGCGCGGCTCAACGTCGTACGAGTGCGCCTGGCCGTTGATCGACATCGAAACTTGCATAGTTCAGGTTCTCCTAACAGCGCCCGGCGGCCTTGACAAGCGCACGCTTGCTCAGGACGCCAGCCACGTGGCGCTTGTAATCGACAGGTCCACGGCCGTCCGCGCTCGGCGAGACGTCCTGCGAGGCGATGGCGCCGGCCTGCGCGAAGAGCTGCTCGGACGGCGCCTGGCCGATCATCATCTCCTCTGCGCGAGTGATCTGCATCGTGGTCGGGCCGACCGCGCTGCAGGCGAGGCCCGCGTCGGTGATCTTGCCGCCCTCGACCCAGAGTGCTGCCGACGCCGCGACGATCGCGAAGTCGCCGGCGCGCCGCTCGACCTTCTCGTGCGCGCTGCCGCCACCCCGCTTCAGCTTGAAGCGCACCTCCTTGAGGAGCTCGGTCGGCTGCACGGCCGTCATGTAGGGGCCGACGTGGAACTCGTGCATGCCCACGCTGCGCTCCGCGCCGCCCGGTCCACGAAGGACGGCAATGCCCTTGAGCGCCGTGACGACGCCGGAGAGGTCCTCGGCCGGGTCGGCCTGGCACATCGAGCCGCCCATCGTCCCGCGGTTGCGGACGACCGGGTCGGCGAGCACGTGCTCGGCCTCGAAGAAGATCGGGAAGTGCTGCTGAAGGAGAGCGCTCTCCAGCATGTCGCGATGACGCGTCATGGCGCCGATCACGATCTCATCGCCCTCCTGGCGGATGTAGTTGAGCTCGGCCTCGATCGGGTTGAGGTCGATGAGGTGACCCGGGTCGGCCAGACGGAGCTTCATCATCGGGATGAGGCTGTGCCCGCCCGCGAGGAACCGAGCGTTCCCGCCGAGCGCCGACATCTGTGCGATGGCGTCATCCATACTTGTTGCGCGGGAATACTCAACCGGCGCAGGGGTCTGCATTGCCAAGGTGGAACGCTCCTTCCGAGAGTGGACCGACGGACGATCCTATGCACGCTACGATCGCATGGTCAACCGCATGAAGCGTTTGCTTAATTGACCCTATCGCAGCTCCGATCCTTCCTGACGGTCGCCCGCCTAGGCTCCGTCAAGGCCGCAGCGCAGGAGCTCGCGGTGTCGGAGCCCGCGGTTTCTGGCGCGGTTGGAGCATTGCGCCGCGAACTCGGCGACGACCTCTACGTGCGCCGTGGCGGCGCGCTCGTCCTGACGGCCGGTGGCCGCCGCCTCGCGACCGCCGCCGGGGAGATCCTCGAGCTCGCCGACGACGCCAAGCGCGCGGTGCGCGACTCGGGCGGAGCGCAGGCGACGCTGCGAGTGGCCGCCACGCAGAGCGTCGCGGAGCTCGCGGCCGAGCCGCTCCTCGATGCCTTCCTGCGCCGGCACGCCGGGATCCAGGTCGAGATGCACATCGCCCGCGGCCAGGAGTTCGCGGACCTCCTGACGAGCGGCCACGCCGACGTGACGCTCGGCCCGCGAGCGGCGCGCTCCGAGGCGCCTGCGATCGAGTCAGAGCCGTTCTTGCGCTACACGCTCGTCGTCGTCGCACCGCCCGGACACGCGCTGGCGGGATCGCACGCGGTGTCGCCGGCCGCACTCGTCGGCACGCCGTGGCTGCTCGGCCCCGCGGGCAGCGACCCCTCGACGGAGACCGGAGCCTTCCTCGCGCGTCAGGCGATCGCGCCGCAGCGTTCGCGCACGTTTCCGAACGTCGCGGCGGCGCTGGCCCAGGTCGCCGCAGGCCGCGGCGTCACGCTCGCGGTCGCGCACACGGTGCGCGACGAGCTCGAGCGCGGCGCGCTCGTCGTCCTCGACGTGCGGGGCACGCCGATCCCGGGGTTGTGGCACACGAGCGTGCTCGGCCCCGAGCGCCGGACCGCGCCGGCGGACGCCCTGCGGAGGTTCGCGACGCTGCCGGAGGCGACGCGAGCGATGCTCGCCCGCGCCGGCGGCGTGCCGCACGAGCGCTCCCGGCCGGCGATCCACACGCGCCGGGAGCGATGAGCCGACCTACTCGCCGCCGGCGGCGGGGCCCGTCACGTTCGGCGCCTCGCCCTGGGCCTTCAGCGCCTGGAACGTGCTGCCGGCGTTGTGATCGTCGTTCGCGCAGTACCGCGGCGGCGGCCCACCGTGCTTGTGCTGCGGCACGACGGGCTCCTCGCAGCCCGGGTACAGGCAGATGCCCGTCGTCTCGGGCTCGCCGGTTTCCGTCTCGGTCTCGCTCATGTCAGTCTCCTCGCAGTCGAACGTCGGCGAAGCGCCGACCCGAACTCGTAACGTAGCAACGTGGATTCCGGGCCACCTGTTGGCGCGCAGGCGCTCTTCATCGCCTACCCGGCGCACGCGTTCCGGACGCGTCGGCGGCCGGCGCAGAGGGCCGCGAACGCCGGTGGGGCATACTGGAGGGCCGCCGCCGCTTCGCAGGGCGCGCGCCGCAGGCACCCTTGACGTAAGGCCTCGCCCGCTCGCGACACGTACGCCTCGAAGTGTTGGCGCGCCAACACCGATCTCGATGAACCGCAATGCACCCGACCGCGATACACCATCCATGAGCAGCCCCGCGCTGACGCATCTGGACGCCCAAGGCCGTGCGCACATGGTCGACGTGGGCTCCAAGCCCGAGACCGACCGCGTCGCGGTCGCCCGCGCGATCGTTCGGATGACGCCCGAGACCGCCGCCGCGGTGCTCGCCGGTGATGCCCCCAAGGGCGACGTCATCGGGACGGCGCGGCTCGCTGCCATCCAGGCCGCCAAGCGCACCGACGAGTGGATCCCGCTCGCGCACACCCTGCCGCTGAACTCCGTCGACGTCGACATCGAGGTCGACGCCGGCGAGGGAACCGTCAGCGTCACGACGACCGCTCGCGTGCATGCGCGCACCGGCGTCGAGATGGAGGCGATGGTCGGGTGCGCCGCAGGCGCGCTCTGCGTGTATGACATGGTGAAGGGCATCGAACGGGGAGTCGTGCTCGAGCGCGTCGAGCTCTTGGAGAAACACGGCGGACGATCGGGTACGTGGAGGAGATATGACGAAGATTGAGCCGCTACGCGACGGACATGGCCGGTTCATCCGCGACGTGCGGGTGTCGGTGACCGATCGCTGCAACTTCCGCTGTCAGTACTGCATGCCGGCCGAGGGCCTGCCCTGGCTGGAGCGCGACCAGGTGCTGAGCTTCGAGGAGATCGAGCGCCTCGTGAGCGTGCTCGCGTCGATGGGCGTGTGCGACATCCGGCTGACCGGCGGCGAGCCGCTCGTGCGCCGCGACTTCCCGCGCCTGGCGGGCATGCTCGCCGCCATCGAGGGCGTGCGCGACCTCAGCGTCACGACGAACGGCTTCCTCTTGGAGCGCGATGCCGAGCTGCTCGTCAAGGCCGGGATCAACCGCTTCAACGTCTCGGTCGACTCGCTGCAGCGCGACCGCTTCTTCGAGATGACCCGCCGCGACGCGCTCCCGCGCGTGCTGCGCGGCCTCGAAGCGCTCGCGAAGTTCCCCGACGCACACCCGATCAAGATCAACGCCGTGGGGATGCGCGACTTCACCGAGACCGAGATCCTGCCGTTCGCGGAGTTCGCGCGCACGCACCCCTACGAGGTCCGCTTCATCGAGTTCATGCCGCTGGACGCCGACCACAACTGGGACCCGAGCCTCGTCCTCACCGGCGACGAGATCCGCGCCGCGATCCACGAGGTCTATCCGCTCGAGGCGGAGCCGCGCGAGCCGAGCGCCACCGCTCGCGTCTACCGCTTCGCCGACGGCAAGGGCAAGATCGGCTTCATCAACCCGCTGTCCGAGCCGTTCTGCGGCGACTGCGACCGCATCCGGGTCACCGCCGAGGGCAAGCTGCGCACCTGCCTGTTCAGCCTCCACGAGACCGACCTGCGGACCCCGATGCGCGAGGGCGTCACCGACGCCGGCCTGCGCGAGATCGTTCGCGACGCCGTCTGGCGCAAGGAGCTCAAGCACGGGGTCAACGAGCCCGGCTTCCGCCAGCCGAAGCGGACGATGTCGCAGATCGGCGGCTGACGCCCGCCGCGTGGTTCCTCCGGAGGGACCGTCGATGACGCTGGACCCTGGATTCCACGAGCTGTGGCCCGTCCCGATCGGGATCCACCGCTATCCCGACGCGGCGACGCTCAACCCGAAGCTCGTCGAGGTCTTCGCACAGGGTCGCGAGGCGCAGCAGCGACAGCGCGGCGAGGAGCCCGGCGCGTTCTTCGCCAGCGACGACGACCTGCTGCACCGGATCAAGCTCCCGGAGTGGCAGGACTTCGTGAAGTTCCTCGTGTCGAGTCTCGGCGACACGGTCAAGCAGGCCAACCGCGAGGCCTGGGCGGGTCGCGAGCTCGAGCTGAAGGTCGGCATCGAGGGGATGTGGTTTCAGACGAGCCGCAACGGCGCGTTCCACGACGTCCACACCCACGGCAACTGCTCGTGGTCGTCGGCGTACATCGTCCAGATCGACGAGTCCGAGCAGCGCGTCCAGCACCCCGTGTACGGCGCCGCCAACGGCGTGACCCGCCTCTACGGGCCCCCGTTCACCGCGCTCGGCGGCGCGTTCGTCGACGTCGGCAACGCCTACCTGATGCCGCCGTCGCGAGACGTCGAGCCGGTCCCCGGGCAGCTCGTCCTCTTTCCGTCGTGGCTCGCGCACCAGGCGCTGCCCTACGACGGCGAGAAGGAGCGGGTCATCATCTCGTTCAACGCCAGCATCCACGCCACCGGCGGCGACCAGATGCACGGCTACAGCGCGGCCTGACCGGCCCGCGCGCCTCCGGCGCGCCGTGTCAGTCGACGTCGAAGAGGGCCGGTCCCGGCTTCGGCGCCGCGGGGCCCGACCCCCAGTCGGCGGCATCGCCGGCGGCCTGCTCGGCATCCGCCTCGCGCCCCACCGTCCGGTAGGCGTTGGCGAGGTTGCCGCGCGCACCGACCGTGTCCGGATGCTCGGCGCCCAGGACGCGCTCGAGGTCGGCGACGAGCGGCTCGAGGAGCTCGATCGCATCGCCGGCGCGCTCGGCGTCCTGGTAGACGATCGCGAGGTTGTTGCGCGTGCGCAGCGTGTTGGGGTGCTCGGCGCCCAGAACCCGCTCGCGGGCCGCGAGCAGCGCTTCGAGCGTGACGATGGCGTCCTCGGTGCGCGCGGCATCCTGGTAGGCGTTGGCGAGCGTGTTGCGCGCGTTGAGCGTGCTCGGGTGATCGGATCCGAGGCGCTGCTCGTGCTCGGCGAGCAGCGGCTCGAGGATCGCGATCGCGTCCTCCGTCCGGCCGACGGCCTGATACGCGGTGGCCAGGCTGCTGCGCGCGTTCAGCCTGCTCGGGTGCTCGGCGCCCAGCGTCCGCTCCTGCTCGTCGAGCAGGGGCTCGAGGATCGCGATCGCGTCGCCGGCGCGATCGGCCGCCTGATAGGCGCCGGCGAGGTTCGCGCGGTTGGCGAGCGCGTCGGGATGGTCGGCGCCGAGCACCCGCTCGCGGTCGGCGAGCAGCGGCTCGAAGATCTCGATCGCGTCCGTGACCCGTCCGACGGCCTGATAGGCGTTGGCGAGGTTGCCGCGGCTCGCCAGCGTGTCGGGGTGCTCCACTCCGACGGCGCGCTCGAGATCCGCCCGCAGCGGTTCGAGGATCTTGATGGCCTCCTTGACCCGCCCGGAGGCCTGCAAGGCGTTGGCGAGGTTGCCGCGGCTCGCCAGCGTGTCCGGGTGCTCCGCGCCGAGCGTGCGCGCGAGATCCGTCGCGAGCGGCTCCAAGATCCCGATGGCGTCCTTGGCCCGGCCCGCGGCTTGGTAGGCGTTGGCGAGGTTCCCGCGGCTGGCGAGCGTGTCGGGGTGGGCGGCGCCGAGCACCCGCTCGAGATCGCCGGCAAGCGGCTCGAAGATCGCGATCGCGTCCTGGGTCTTGCCGGCCGCCTGGTATGCGCTTGCGAGGTTTCCGCGGGTCGTGAGCGTCGTGGGGTGCGTGGGGCCGAGACTGCCTTCGCGCCGGGCCAGCAGCGGCTCGAGGATCGCGATCGCCTCGCCGGTGCGCCCGACGTCCTGGTAGGCGTTGGCGAGGTTGCCGCAGGCGAGCAGCGTGTTCGGGTGCTCGTCGCCGAGCGTCCGGCGATGGTCGGCGAGCAGCGGCTCGAGCATCCCGATCGCATCGCGGCTGCGTCCGACCGCGCGGTACGCGTTCGCGAGGTTGCCGCGGGTGCTCAGCGTGTTGAGGTGCCGCGCCCCGAGGGTCCGCTCGAGGTCGGCGAGCAGCGGCTCGAACAGCTCGATCGCGTCCCGCGTGCGCCCCGCCGCCTGGTAGGCGTTGGCGAGGTTGCCACGGCTGGCCTGGGTGTCCGGGTGCTCGTCGCCGAGGATCCGCTCGCGGTCGGCGACGAGGGCTTCGAGGATGCCGATGGCCTCGCCGAGGCGGCCGGCACCCCGGTAGGCGTTCGCGAGGTTGCCACGCGTCAAGAGCGCGTTTGGATGCTCGTTGCCGAGGATCCGATCGAGATCCTCCGCCAACGGCTCGAGGATGGTGATCGCGTCGCCCGCGCGACCCACGTCCTGATAGGCGCTCGCGAGGTTGAAGCGTGTCGCAAGCGTGTTGGGGTGTTCGGGGCCGAAGGTGCGCTCCTGGTCGGCGAGCTGCCGCTCGAGGATCGCTATCGCGGCCCGGTTGAGGCCTGCTGCTTGAGGCGGGGCGGCGGGGCGCCCAGCGGCATCGTCCGCCATCGTCAGTGGCTGTGCCCACCGAGCAGCGCGGCGAAGAAGCTCGCCGAGCACAGCATCATCCCGAGGCGGATCCGATGCGGGCCGAGCAGGACCCGCAGCCCCCGCGTCGCTCGAACGGCCGGCCTGACGATGACCGCCACGTACGCGACGAGCACGACCTGCTCGAGCGTGACGGCCACGTCCATGACGCCGACGGGCTCGGCAGACCCGGCCTCCGGACCGAATGGCACCAGGACGGTCCGCGTGAACAGCCAGACCGCGACGATCCCGAGGGTGCCTAGCGCTCCGATCGTGAGGTTGCGGTCCGACGGCGTCTTGCGCAGGAGGGACACGCCCCACAGCACCTGTCCATAGGTGAGCGCGACGAAGAACGCCCCGTACAGCCACCAGTGCGAGAAGTGATCGATGGCCGCGACCGCGTGGATCGCGCCCGCCGAGATCGACAGCCAGGCCACGACCTTCGCGGCGTCGGCGACGGGAGCAGGACGGTCCGTGGGCAGCCCGGGACCGGGCGCGCGCGGAGCCTTGGCCGCCGACTCGGCCTTGCGGGCCGCCGAACGCTCGCCCTGCTTCGACGGCGCGGACGTGGTCACCGCACGCGCCCCTCGAACGTCGAGGCGATCCGGTCGAACGTCGCGGCGAGGCCCGGGAGGTTCTTGGCGGGCAGCGCCTGGAAGACGAGCTGGATCATCCGCCCGCCCTTGAAGAGGAAGTAGTGGTCATGTGCGCCTCCGGTCTCACCCGCTCCGAAGGTATAGCGGTAGCGCCACCCCGGCAGATCACCCAGGACGACGGGAACGGGGGCGACGAGCTGCTTCGCGCCAGGGTCCTCCGCGATGAGACCGTCGGTGAACTTGCGGACGATCGGCAGGGTCTCGCGCGTGACGGTCTCCAGCCCGACGGCGCTCACGCGCATGAGCAGCGATGCCGACAACCCTCGCGCCACGAGGAGCGCAACCTCGGGGTCGTTCTCCGGCGGGCCGACAGACTCCCAGTTCGCCGGGTAGTCGAGCGTGACCTTCGCGACGTCGTCCTTGAAGCGGACCACGTCGGCGCGCGCTGACGGCGTGTTCGTCGACGACGAGAGCAGGTTGCGTCCGACGGCAGCACCGGCGAGCAGCGCAAGCACTGCCGCCACCGCCACGACCAGCAGCAGCTTGCGGTTCACAGCATCACCTGCGTCCATCGAAGAGAGAGCCCGGCCGGAGCCGGGCTCTCAGTCCTTCGATGATCAGCGCTCCCAGGGCCGCTTGCCCTTTACGTTCAGGCGGCCTGGTTCGGCCGGCGCCTCCGGCGGGGGCGGCGCAGCTGCTCCGCCGCCTCCTCCTCCGCCGCCGCTGAACAGCGGCGGTGGCGAGTACTCGACCTGACCCGTCGGCGCCTCCGGCGGCGCCTCAGAGCCGTCGCGGTTGCGCGGACGCACGCCGGGCGTGCCCGCGGCCTCGTACTGACGCGGCGAGTCCTTGCCGACGACCGGAGACTTCGGCCGGGCGCGGACGTCGCCACCGGGACGCGGGTAGAGCATCGCCGCAGCCGTCGTGGCGTACTTCGGGTCGCGGACCGCGGGACCCTTGGCGTGCGCGGCGCCGATCGGCGCGCCGCGACCGAGGGATGCCAGGATCTGCGTGCCGCGCGTGTACACGATGCCCGTGTTCACGACGGGGTAGTTCCTGCCCACGCGCTGGTTGAACTTCGCCCCCTCGCCGGGGAACAGCGACTCGACCAGACCGGCCGTGTCCGAGCCGGCCTTCTTGATGAACAGGTTCTCGAGCAGGTTGCGACCCGCCACGAGGTTCCCGTTGATCGCGTCGACCACGCCGTTGACCGGCGCCGTCTTCTGGACGATCTCGCCGACCGAGTTGATGACGCTCGCGAGGCCCTTGTTGATCTTGATGAGCTCCACGATGGTGGCGATCAGGTAGATCGCCAGCGCCGCGATGATCAGCGTGATCAGCAGGATCATGACTGCCAGTGCTAGTGACATGTCAGTCCGCCTTGTCCGGGAGGGCGACGTCGAGCGAGCCGCCGTAGTTGGCAACAGAGCCGACGATCTGGCTGATGTAGTTCTGCGTCGTCAGCAGGACCACGACGGCGTCGAGGTCCTTCGACCCCGCCTTTGCCACACCGTCGATCGCGTCGATCCGCGGCACGATGCTCTTCGCCGCACCGAGGATGCCCTTCAGCAGGCCTCCGAGGAGAAACAGCGACACGATGAGGACGATGTCCATGACCCACAGGACGAGTGATCCACTAATAGCAGCCATGGTCAGCCCCCCGTCGCTTTGCGGACGACGAGCGCCGCCTTCGCGGCGATCCCCGGCAGCACGCCGGCGATCACCTGAAGCGGACCGTTGATGTCGGCGACCCACTTGAACAGGCCACGGAGGTGCTGCGACTCGACCGTCGCGAGCGCCCCGCCGAGGTCACCGAGGCCGTTCGAGATGATGATCAGGCGCTTGCGCACCTGGTTCAGCCCGATCGACAGGATGACGACGAGCAGTGCTGCCTCGACGATGCTGGTCAGGATGAGGAGATTTCTACTCACAGTGCCTCACCTGCTCCCGTGTAGCCGTCCGTGAGCGCGTTCATGTAGCCGTCCTGGATGATCGCCTCTTCGATGACGAGGTTGAGCACCGCCGGCGTCAGCGCCAGCAGCGGGATCTTGCTCGTCGAAGCGGCGACCACAGGGGCCACCTCGAGCAGGACCTCGACGCTGCGCTGAATGTCCACCACGAAGCTCAGCAGGAGCATCAGGAGGATGACCACGACGATGAGGACCACGGCCCCCATGCCGACGGCGATCTGCCAGAGCGCGTGCGTGTCGAATGCACCAATGATCGGAGCGGTCATTTGCCCACCGCGACCTTCCTGAGTGCCCGGGCCATGTGCAGGATCCGGACCGCGCAGTCGTTGACGAGCTCGACGCCCCTGTCGAGGCTGGTGATCTGGGCCCGAACCGTGTCCACGCCCGCAGCCGCTCCTCTCGCTTGGTCTGCGATCCGCGCCGCCAAGGTCAGGATGATCGAGACGATGATCACCACGACCACGATGACGATGAACGCGAGCGAGAAGCCGATGTACCAATCAGTGTATGTAGCTGCCATATGACTCACTTGTTGCACTGTTGGGAGCCGAGCAGCAGGATGCTGCAGTCGATTCCGTTGGCGTGACCAACAACGGTGTTGGCATGCTGACTCGCCGGCTCGCCACTGACGTTCCTGAGGATGCCCTCGAAGTCCACGAGGATCGTGTCCGCAACGCCCGAGATCGTGTTGGCCTGACCCACGATCGTGTTCACCGAGCCGTCGATGTGCTGCACGAGCGACAGGATCGACGAGAGGTCACCGAGGATCGCGCGAGCGCTCCCGTTGATCTCCTTCGTCGCCCGGTCGATGCCCCTGCCGGACGCGCCAATCGACTGCACCGAATCGCCGATCTCGAGCACGCTCGAGTGGATCTGATCGACCGTCCCGTGGATGGAGACCACGTTCGTGTTGATCTTCTGCGCGACGTCGATGATGCCGACGACCTTGCCGTTGATCCGGTTCAGTCGGGGCAGGATGCCCTTGTCAGCGATCGTCAGGGTCCGCGCCAGGTGCCCGGAGAGGGGGTCCGCCGCCTTGCGAATCGCGGTCGAGATAGCGACCGTCTTCTTCGCCTCGGCGATGAACTTGCCCTCCTTCCCGATCTCCTGGACGGTGTCGTAGATGTTCTTCTCCGGCTTGCCGTTGTCATCCACCCTGTTGGTCACGCCGCTCACCGACCGGTCAATGGACCGGGCGGCAAGCAGGGTTCCCGTCAGGAAGATCACCGAGAGCAGTGCCCAGGCGATCAGGATCACGAGCACCACCGGAGACATCCCTCGAGCTCCGCTGAGGATGTTACGCATGGCTGCGCTCCCCTCTAGTTGGTGTCGCGGCTCCTAGCATCTCGGCCCAAGCGGCGACAGGAGCGTCGACTTGCAGATGCTCGTGAGGTGATCGTGGGTGTGGTTCAGGCCCACGTTGATCGGCGTCGTGTCGTCGTTGACGGACTGCAGCGTCGCGTTGATCCTGTTCGCGACCGGCACCACTGCTCCGGTGCCGTTGCTGCTGGCCGACTGCGCCGCACGAAGCTCGGCGTTGATCGTCTTGCCGCGCGTCGAGATGTTCACGAGGACGCCAGACGTGTTGACGAGGCTCCGGGTGATCACCTGGAGGACCGACGTGGTCCCCTTCAACGAGTCGGACGTGTCGATCAGCGAGCTGGTGATCGTCCCCAGCTGGCCGGACGTGTCGACGAGCAACGATGACGTGTCCGTCAGCGAGCTGTCGACGGTCTTCAGGTTCGCGTTGACGCGACCCGTGGCGCCCTTGATGGACGTCAGGGATCCGAGGATCGCGACGCCCTGGCCGGGAACGTCCTTCAGGGCCTTGTCGATCGCGGTCAGGTTGCCGTTGATCGTCTTGACGTAGCCGGGCAGCGGGTCGGCGTCGGCGTTGACCTCGACGAGGGTCTCGTCGGTGTCACCGAGCGCATCGTCGATCGAGCTCAGGGCGGACGTGATCCCGGACAGAAATCCGATGACCACGACAACGACCAGGATCAGGATCGTGGCGAAGATCCATGTCCACCTGGTATCGGACGCTAGGCGGGGCATGTGGACCTCCGGAATGATTCGTCGTTCTTCATAGCCGCGTCGTAGCTCATGGCTTGCCGTTGCAGGAGTTGGCGGGCTTGTTCGGGCCAGGCAGCTTGTTGTCGATGCAACCGGCCGTATCGAGGATCCGGTCGGAGACGACAAGGATGTTCCCCGAGTCCACCTTGATGCTCTGAGCGATGCCCAGGGTCTTGTTCAGGGTGGTGATGATCTGATCCGCGTCGTTGTCGATCACGCGAGCGATGCCGAGGATGCCGGCGCCGGGGCCAACCGTCGTGTTGATCGCCTTGGCGGTCGAGTTGATCTGGCCGGCGACCCGGTTGATCTGACCGGCGATGTCATCGATGGTCTTCGCGGTCGTGTTGATCTCCGTCGCGACGCTGTTGATCGAAGTCGCGGAGCCGTTGATCGCCGATGCCGTGGTGTTGATGGTGCCGGCGGTCGACGTGATCGACGTTGCGAGGCCGTCAATGGAGCGGGCGTCGCTGTTGATCGCGGCTGCGGTGTTGACGATCTTCGTCAGGACGCCGTCCAGCGGCGTGGCCGTCTTGAGGATCGAGCGGGCGATCTTGTTCGTCTGCACGAGCTGTGCAATGGCGTCGGTGGACTCGTTGATCGTCCCGCCGCTCCCACTGATGCTCTTCGCCTTGCCGTCGATGCTGCGCGCGGTGTTGACCGTCTTGGCGAGAAGACCCGCCGCGATGGTGACCGAGGCTGCGACGAGGACGAGGATGATGAGGTTGACGCCCTGGACGCCCCCTCTACCTCCACTAGGCCGGCCAGCGGTCGTCGTCGGTCCTGACGTCGCCGTGGGGCGCTGGGACTGCGGTGTCTGCGACTTGCCTTTTCGGGTTAGCGTCGGCACGGAACGCTCCGCCGATTTGGCGCCGATGCGCCGGGCCATCTAAGCACTGTGGCTCCCCTCTGTTTCGCTTCCAGCCGTCCGCGACGCTGCTCGCCCCGCACGACTGGTTGCTCGCTCCCTAAATAAATCCCGGACGGGTCCGTTTGTACGGCTCCCTCTGCCCCGACCGGACCGATCTGCGGCCCGACACTAGTACACCGCGCCCCGGAATGTCCAGCGGTCGATTGCAGAAGCCCGGGGGCGTGTTCCCAGCACGGTGGCAGAGGTCTTCTTTAGGCGGCATTTATAGCGCGTTTGGCGCGGGTTATGTCGTCTGGTCCCGTCTTGGAGGCCTCTCGGCGCCGTCGCGCGGCCCGGCCGGGCCGGCTCGTGGACGCCGGCACCCGATGGCAGCCAAGTCGCCGCAGGAGTACCGTGAGCCCGGATGGTGGTCGATACCGATCTCGCGCGCGTCGTCCTGCCGAAGAACTTCCTTCGACCTTGCCTGCTGCTCCTCCTGCACGAGAGTCCCGCGCACGGGTACGAGCTTCGCGAGCGGCTGCGGCCGCTCGGCTTCAACCGCGACGACCCCGGCCGGCTCTACCGCGCACTGCGCGCGCTCGAGGACGCAGAGCTCGTGCGCTCCGCCTGGCAGGCGTCGGCGGGCGGGCCCGATCGCCGCACGTACGAGCTTACGCGCGCGGGTGAAGAGCGGCTGCTGGAGGCCGTCGTCGAGCTGCAGGCGATGCACGCCGTGCTCGACCGCTTCCTGCTGCGTTGTGCCGAGACGGCTTCCGTAGACGGCCCGCATCGCGAGCCGTACGGACCCGACTGACGCGCCGAGCCGGCGCCGCGCTCGATGGGACCCCAATGAGAGTCGTCGTCGTCGGCGCAGGACTTGGCGGGCTCGGCGCAGCAATGCGGCTGCAGGGCGCGGGCCATGACGTGACGGTCCTCGAGGCGCGCGAACGGCCGGGCGGACGGGCCTACCAGCTGCGGGACGCCGGCTACACGTGGGACACCGGCCCGTCGCTCGTGACGATGCCGTGGGTGCTCGAGGAGACCTTCGCGGCCGCCGGCATGGATCTGCAAGATCACGTGCGGCTCGATCGCCTGGACCCCTTCTACCGGATCCGCTGGGCGCAGCACGGAGAGCATCTGGACTTCGTCGCCGACCGCGACGCGATGCGCTCGGAGCTCGCGAAGTTCTCGGCCCGCGACGCCGCCGCGTTCGACGGCTTCATGGCCGCGATGAAGCCGATCTACGAGGAGGGGATCCTCGGTGCGGGACGGCGTCCGTTCGAGCACGCGCGCGACCTCGTGGCCTTCACGCCGTCGATGCTGCGGCTCGGCGCCGCGCTGCCGCTGTGGCACGCCGTCTGCTCGCACTTCGAACACCCGCGCGTGCGCGAGGCGTTCTCGTTTCACTCGCTGTTCATCGGCGGCGACCCCTTTCGCGTACCAGCAATCTATGGAGCGCTCGTCTACCTGCAGTTCCTCGACGCGGTCTGGTACGCCCGCGGCGGGGTCTACGCGATCGTCGAGGCCATGGCGAAGGGCCTCGACGTCCGCTGCTCGGCGCGCGTGGAGCGCATCGAGCATCGGGGCGGCGTCGTGACCGGCGTCGCCCTCGAGGGCGGGGAGCGGATCGCGGCCGACGTCGTCATCTCGAACGCCGACGTCCTGCGGACCCACGAGCTCGTCGGGCGGCGCGCGCCGCGGCGACGGCTGACGCCGACGATGTCGTGCTTCTTGCTGTACCTCGGGACGGACCGGACCTTCGACTCGCTGCGCCATCACACGCTGCTCGTCGGCAGCGGCTACCGGCGCTTCATCCGCGACGTCACGCGGCGCGGCCGGATCGCGCCGACGTTCTCCACCTACGTCCACGCGCCGACGCGCTCGGAGCCGGGCATGGCTCCGGCCGGCGGCGACTCGCTGTGCGTGCTGCTCCCGGTCCCCAACCAGCGCCGGCGCCGCATCGACTGGGATCGCGAGTCCGATCGCCTGCGCGACGCGCTCGTCGAGGATCTCGAGGAGACCTTCGGCCTGCGCGGGCTCGACGGATCGATCGTCTCCGAGCACCGGATGACGCCCGACGACTTCGAGCGCGACCTCGGCGCGGCGTGGGGCAACGCGTTCGCGGTGGAGCCGACGCTCCAGCAGTCCGCGTGGCTGCGACCGCCCAACCGCGACAAGCGGCTGCGCGGCCTGTACTTCGTCGGCGGCGGGACGCATCCGGGTGCCGGCATCCCCGGCGTGCTGCTCGGCGCCGAGGTCACGGCCGGCCTCGTCGCCCGCGACCACCCCGCGAGGAGGCGGCCGCGTGCTGTTGCACAAGGCTGACCCCCTCGGCCTCGACGAGGCGCGGGCGACGACCAAGCGCGTCGCGCGGACCTTCGCGCTCGCCTGCAGGCTCCTGCCGCGCGAGATCCGCGACGACGTGTACCTGCTCTACCTCGTCTTCCGGACGCTCGACGACCTCGTCGACACCGGCGACCCCGACGCCGAGGCGCGGATCGCGGCGGTCGAAGCGTGGTGCGCGGGCGACGACGCGAAGTCGCGTGAGGCGGCGCTGCTCGCGGACCTCGCCACGCGCTATCCGCTGCCGCGTCCGGCGCTGATCGACTTCTGCCTCGGCATGCGCGACGACCTCGGCGCAAAGCCGATCGAGACCGAGGCGGAACTCGACGTCTACTGCCATCGCGTCGCCGGGACCGTCGGCGTCGTCATGGCGGCGATGCTCGGTGCGACCGATCCCGCGGCGCCGCGACGCGCCGACGCGCTCGGCCAGGCGATGCAGCGCACGAACATCCTCCGCGACATCGACGAGGACCTCTGCAACGGGCGCGTGTACCTCGCGCGGGAGACGCTCGAGCGGCTGTGCTCGGGGCGCGTGCCGCCACCGGCGCGGCGCGAGGAGCTGCTGCGCGACCAGATCGCGCGCGCCGACGCGCTCTACGACGAGGGCATGGCCGGGATCTGCCTGCTGCCGTGCGGGCGGCGTGCGATCACCGCGGCGGGCGCGATGTACCGCGAGATCCTGCGCCAGATCGAGCGTGACGGCTACCACGCGACCGCGGGCCGCGCGATCGTGTCGCGCAAGCGCAAGCTCTTCGTCGCGGCGCGCACGCCGGCGCCACGGCTGCGCGCATGAAGCGCGCGTTCCAGGGCCTCTTCGGCGCGCTCGTCGTCACGCAGATGGCCTACGGCAAGGTCGCGCGACTGCGGACGCCGGCGGGGACGAAGGCGATCGTCGCGCTGCTGCTCGGGGCCTCGAGCGCCGACGCCGTCGCGGCGCGCGGCCCGCGGCGCGGGGCGGCGCTCGTCGGCAGCGCCGCGGCGCTCGGCTTCGCGACGGAGCTCGCGGGCGTCGCGACCGGCAGGCCCTTCGGGCACTACACGTACTCCTCGCAGCTCGGGCGCAAGGTCGGTGGCGTGCCGCTGATCGCGGCGGCGGCGTGGGCGATGCTGGCCCGTCCGGCGTGGGTCGTGGCCGGCCTCGTCACGCGCACGCGCGTGCAGCGCGTCGTCGTCGCGGCGTGCGCGCTGACCGCCTACGACGTGTTCCTCGACCCGCGCATGGCGCGCGAGGGCTACTGGTCGTGGCCTGACGGAGGGCGCTACGAGGGCATCCCGGCGTCGAACTTCCTCGGCTGGCTCGTGACGAGCGCCGGCGTCTTCGCCGTGTGGGCGATCCTCGACGGTGACGACGACCCGGAGTACGACGGCGACGGCGCGCTCGCGCTGTACACGTGGACCTGGGTGGGCGAGCTCGTCGCGAACCTGTTCATCTGGCGGCGGCCGCGGGTCGCTGTGGCGGGCGGGCTGGCGATGGGCGCGGTCGCCGTCCCGGCGCTGCGGGCGCGCTGGCGCCGGGCGTCGTGAGGGTCGTCGTCGTCGGAGCGGGCGTCGGCGGGCTCGCCGCCGCCGCGCGGCTAGCGTTCGCCGGTCACGACGTGACGGTGCTCGAGGCCGGCGAGGCCGCGGGCGGCAAGGCCGGGTCGCTTCGAGGACGGGCGGCTTCACGTTCGACAGCGGGCCGTCGCTGCTGACGATGCCCCGGGTGTTCGAGGAGCTCTTCGCCGACACGGGCGCGCCGCTGGACGTCGAGCTCGTGCGCGTCGAGCCCGTCACGCGCTATCGCTTCGCCGACGGCTCGAGCGTCGAGCTGAGCGCGGATCTGCCTGTTGCCGTTCAGGCGCTGGAGGCGTGGTCGCCGGGGGCCGGCGATGACTGGGCGCGCTTCATGCGCACCTGCGCGGCGATGTGGCGCGCGTCCGGGCCGTTTCTCACCGGCCCGCCGCCGTGGCCGCCGCGGCGGCCGGTCGCGGGCGAGCCCGCGCCGGACCCGCGCGACTTCCTGCGCGTGCGCCCGTGGCACACGCTTCGTTCCCTCGCGCGCGCGCACGCGCGCGACCCGCGCCTGCGCATGGTCATCGAGCGCTTCGCGACGTACGCCGGCGCGGACCCGCGCCGCGCGCCGGCAGCGCTGGCCGTCGCCGGGTGGGTGGAGCACGCGTTCGGGGCGTGGCACGTGCGCGGCGGGATCTACCGGCTCGTCGAGGCGCTCGAGCGTCGCGTCCTGTCGCTCGGCGCCGGGGTGCGCTACGACACGCCGGTCGACGCGCTGCTGCTCGACGGCGGGCGGGTGAACGGCGTCAGCACCGCGGAGGGCCACGTCGCGGCGGACGCCGTCGTCTGGGGCGGCGACGCGCTCGTGCTGGACCGCCTGCTCGGGCACCCGACGCAGCCCGAGCGCGAGCGCTCGCTGTCGGGGTTCGCGCTGATGCTCGGCCTGCGCGGGAATACCTCCGGGCTCGTGCACCACGCGATTACGTTCCCGGCCGACTACGACGCGGAGTTCGACGACGTCTTCGTCGCACGGCGGCTCGTCCGCGACCCCACGCTCTACGTGAGCGCGTCGTGCGCGACGGATCCGTCGCAGGCGCCGGCCGGCTGCGAGAACTGGTTCGTACTCGTCAACGCGCCGGCCGGCGGGTCGACTGCGAACGAGTCCGCGGCCGATGCGTACGCCGAGCAGCTCGTACAGCGGCTGGGCGTGGGTTCGCGCGTGGAGGTTCGCGCACGGCGCACGCCGCTTGACCTCGAGCGTCAGACGGGCGCTGTCGGCGGGGCCATCTACGGCGCCGCGCCGCACGGGCGGCTCGGGACGCTGCGCCGGCCCGGGCCGGTCGTCCGCGGCGTGCGCGGGCTGTATCGCGTGGGCGGCACCGCGCATCCCGGCGGCGGGCTGCCGCTCGTCGCGCTCGGCGGTCGCATCGTCGCCGACTTGATCGGGCCGGCGTGAACCGCACCCGCGCGCTGCTGCTCGTCACCGCTGTGCCGCTGCTCATCGTGCTCGGCGTGCTCCTGTCGGCGGGGCTCGGCGGCGACGAGCCGGCGCCCGGGCAGTCCACGACGAGCACCTCGGCGCGGGCGGGCGGCGCGCGCGTGATCGTCCCGGGCGCCGAGCGGCTACAGGTCGGCCGCGGGCCGCGCGGCGCGACGATCTTCCGGCCCGCGAACCCCTTGGCGGATGCGCCGGTCGTCGTGTTCCTGCACGGCTGGCTCGCCGTCGACCCGGCGTTCTACGCGCCGTGGATCGCGCATCTGGTGCGCCGGGGGGCGACGGTCATCTACCCGGCCTACCAGGAGGCGCCGTTCCTCGACGCGGTCTCGCCGCTGCCGAACGCGTTGATCGCGCTACGGCTCGCCTTCGAGCGCGTGCCGGTCACGCCGGACCGGCTGGCGGTCGTCGGGCACTCGGCGGGCGGCGCGCTGGCGGCCGACTACGCGGCGTCGGCGCGCGCGGCGGGCCTGCCGGCGCCGGCGGTCGTCTTCGGCGCGTACCCCGGCCGGTCCCTGCGCGGGTTCCCGCAGCGGATTCCGACGGTGAGCGCGCGCAACATCGCGGCCGGGACGCGCGTGGTCGTCCTCGCGGGTGCCAAGGACCGCGTCGTGGGCACGCGCACGGCGCGGACGATCGCGCGCACGGCGACCCGTGCGCGCGTCACGCTGCGCATCGTGCGCGACCCGCGCGCCGACGACCACCGTGCGCCGCAACGCTCGGACGCGGTCGCGAGGCGCATCTTCTGGGCGCCGCTGGACCGGTTGATCGCGGCGATGCATCCCTGAGGGGTTCGATGTCGGATTGACCCCGGTATGCGGGGTCAATCCGACATTCGCCACGGCTCAAGCGGGTCTGCGCCGTTCCAGGTGCCGGTCGAGCCGTAGGGCCTGAAGCGCGCGAAGAGCTCCTCGGAGTACCAGCGCTCGGCGCGCGTGCGGCGCACGACCTCCATGTGCTGCGGGCTGGCGTAGGCGTAGGCGCGCGCGTCCGCGAGCGACTGCCACAGCGAGAACGTCGCCTGGCGGGCGAGCGGCCACTCGCCGGCGCCGAGCGAGGCGAGCAGGCCGGGGCTGCCGGCGAGTTGCGCCGCCGGCGGCTCGATCGCGCGGTAGAAGCGCACGAGGCGGGCGGGCCGGATTGCGGCGCGGGTGAGGATCGCGACGGGGCCGTCGTCGGCCGCCTGCGCGGCCGCCGGGCCTTGCGCGACGTTCTCCTCGCCCGCGGCGGCCGCGGGCGCGTCGGCGCCGTTCGGCACGCGCGCGCCTGCGAGCGGGTCGCTACCTCCCCAGGCGCCCTTCGAGCGCAGGCACTCCAGGCGCACGTGCCAGCACTCCCGCGCCAGCTCCTCCCAGCGCGCGGCGACCGGACTCGATGCGAGGAACGCGTCGAGCGCGGCTTCGTCCTCCCAGACGGCGAACAGCGCCCAGCGGCGCAGGTCGGCGCTCATCGTCATCGTCGCGCCGCGGCCGGTGCCGAGCAGGCGCCAGAAGCGCAGTCCGGCGGTACGGCGTAACGCCGGGCGGTCGAGACCCATCCGCGACAATCCCTCCGGCGCGGTGGAGCGCGGATAGCGGATGAGGTGAAAGGAGGCGAGCTGAGGCATGGACTACGCGGTGGCCTGCATTGTCGGCTACGTCCTCGGCTCGGTTCCGGTGTCGCTGCTCGTTGCGCGGCGCCACGGGGTCGACCTGCGGCGCACGGGCGACGGCAACCCCGGCGCGTGGAACGCGCTCGAGCAGCTCGGTTGGGCGCGCGCGTGGCCGGCGTTCATCGGCGACGCGCTAAAGGGCTCGCTGGCCGCCGTGGCGGGGTTCGCGCTCGGGGACGTGTGGGTCGCGTACGCGGCGGTCGCCGCGGCGATGATCGGCCACGCCTTCCCGGCGTTCGCGCGGCTGCGCGGCGGCAAGTCGGTGATGACGTTCGTCGGCGGGGCGATCGTCCTGTCGCCGCTCGCCGGCGCGATCGCGCTGGCCCTCCTGGCCGCGCTGTCGTTCACGCGCGGGGGGTTCGCGCTGGGCGCGCGCGTCGGCGTGTTCGCGTTCCCGCTGCTGCAGCTCGCGACGTCGCCGGTCGAGCACGTCGTCGCGACGGGCGGGCTCATGTGCCTGATCGGGGCGCGGTTCGTGCTCGCGCGTACGTCCGCCCCCGCCACGACCGCTCCGGGCGAATCGCCGACCACGTGAGCCGGGACATCACGGCGGTGTCGGCGAGCGGGCCGATCCAGAACGGGACGCCGCGGGGGCGGTAGGTCCGCGCGAGCGCACCCTGCATGGCGAGCCGTACGGCGAGGAGCAGCACGTCGAGCTTGGTCCCCCGGCGGGCGAGCAGGCGCGGCAGCGGCAACGCCATCGTCAGCCAGAGGATCGCGAGGCTCTCGGCCTGGATGCGGGGGGATGTGGCGTCGGGGGCCATGAGCGAGCGGCTCCAGCCGTGCCACGTCTCGCGCGCGGACTCGTACATCCGCACCTCGAGCAGGTCGCACGCGTCGACGAACGCCATCGTCAGGCCGTCGCCGCGCAGCGCCCGTGCGAGCGCGACGTCCTCGGTCATGTTCGCGCTGACGCGCGCCCAGCCCCCGGCGGCCAGCAGCGTGTCGCGGCGCATCGCGATGCACTGGCCGTTGGCGATCGCGCGGCCGGCAGCGGGCTGCCAGCCGACCGCGTCGCCGGGGCCGGTGCGATAGGGAATCGTCACCGCCATCTGCGGATGCAGCAGCCGCTCGCCGTAGCCCGCGCAGTGAAAGCGCGGGCCGGCGGTGACGAAGTCGACCTCGTCCAGCAGGGCCGCGAGCTCGCGCACGAGGCCCGGGCGCGGGCGCGCGTCGGCGTCGAGGAAGACGACGATGTCGCCGCTCGTTGCGTGCAGCCCCTGCTCGAGCGCCCAGGGCTTGCCGCACCAGCCGTCCGGGAGGGGCGCGCCGTCGAGCACCCGTGCACCGCCCTCGCGGGCGACGTCCGCCGTCGCGTCCGACGAGCAGTCGTCGACGACGAGCAGCTCGCCGACGTCGGGGTCCTCGCGCAGGCCGGCGAGACACGGGCCGATCCGTTCGGCTTCGTCGCGCGCGGGGACGACGACGCTGATCGTCCTCGTCGGGGGCGGCGAGGTGCCCGCCTGCAGCGGCTCGCGCCGCGAGCGACCGCGCGCCAGGCGGGCGAGCACGACGGCGGTCGCGGCGCCCTGGGCCAAGGCGAACGGTGACGGGCGCATGCCCTGTATCGTCCCGGATCCCCGACTGGCCAGTCAGCCAAAGGAGCGCGACGGTGGATCTGAACGACACTCCGGAGCAGGCCCAGTACCGCGAGAAGGTTCGCGGGTGGCTTGCAGAGCACGCGTCCGAGGCGCCTCCGGAGGACGCCATCGCCGAGCGCCGGACCTGGCAGGGACGCCTGGCCAAGGCCGGGCTGGCCGGGGTCACGTGGCCGATCGAGGCCGGCGGTCAGGGGCTTGGGCCGGTCGAGCAGGTCATCGTCAACCAGGAGCTCGCGCTTGCGGGCGTGCCGGGCGTGCTGGACGCGATCGGCGTCGGGATGCTCGGGCCGACGATCATCGCCCACGGCACCGACGAGCAGAAGCAGCGCTACCTCGGGCCGATGCTGCACGCCGACGAGGTGTGGTGCCAGCTCTTCTCCGAGCCCGCAGCCGGGTCGGATCTCGCCGCGATCCAGTCGCGAGCGGTCCTGCAGGACGACGGCGGCTGGCGCCTGTCGGGGCAGAAGGTGTGGACGACGAACGCGCACTTCGCGTCGTTCGGGATGCTGCTCGCGCGCACCGATCCCGACGTGCCCAAGCACAAGGGCCTGACGATGTTCCTCGTCCCGATGGACGCCGCGGGCGTGACGATCCGGCCGCTGCGCCAGATCTCCGGCGACCCGGAGTTCAACGAGGTCTTCTTCGACGACGTCGCCTTGGACGCGGACACGGTCTGCGGGCCGGTCGGCGGCGGCTGGGGCACCGCGCTCACAACCCTGATGTTCGAGCGCGTGACGATCGGCTTGGGGTCGGAGGCGATGGGCTATCGCGCCGACCGCTTCGCGCGCGCCGTGGCGTCGGATGCCGATGCGTCGCGCGATCCCGAGGTGCGGCGCCGGCTCGGCGAGCTGTGCGTCGAGCTGCTCGCGGTGAAGTTCACGGGCTACCGCACGCTGAGCGCTTTGCAGAAGGGCCAGATACCCGGGCCGGAGTCCGGTCTGGCGAAGATCACGACGGTGCGCGCGGCGATCGAGGCGGGCGACCTCATCGCGGACGTTCTCGGACCGGATGCCTTGGCCGACGACAGCGAGTGGGCGTTGCTGACCTCGTTCTTGCCCGGGTTGAAGTCCGCCGGCGGGACCGAGGAGATCTTGCGCAACACCGTGGGCGAGCGCGTGCTGGGCCTGCCGCCTGAGCCGCGCCTGGACAAGGGCATCCCGTTCTCCGAGCTGCGCGCGAAGGAGCGCGCGGCGGTGTCGTCGTGAACCTCGAGCTGACAGACGAGCAGACGTTCCTGCGCGATGCGGCGCGCGACGCCTTCTCTCGGGTCGCGACCGTACCGGCCGCGCGGGCGGCGCTGGAGGACTCGGCCGCGTTGCCCGACCTGTGGCCGACGGCCCGCGAGGCGGGCTGGTCGGGGTTGCTCGTGAGCGAGGAGGGCGGCGGCGCGGGGCTCAGCGCGTTCGACGCGATGCTCGTCATGCAGGAGGCCGGGCGCGTGCTCGCCGGCGTGGAGTTGCTCGGGCACCTGCCGGCGTCGGAGCTGCTCGACCTGGGCGGCGATTCGCGTCTCGAGGCCGTTGCCGATGGCGAGCTGCGCGCATGCTTCGTCGGCGCGCGTCCGCCGGGGGACGTCTTGGACGGCTGGACGGTCGAGGCGGGGTCGGGATCGTTGCGCGCGCCGGCGCCGGTGCTCGGTTCCGATGGCCTGTTGACCGGGTCGGCGAGCTGGGTCGTCGATGCGCCGGGGGCGGGCGTGTTCGTCGTCGCGGCGGTGCGCGCGGAGGATGGCGCGCCGGTGGCCGTCGCGGTCGACGGAGATGGTGCCGGGGTGAGCGTCGAGGCGGTCACGCGCTACGACGCGACCCGCTCGCTCGGCCATGTGACCTTCGACGGTGCTGGCGGGACCGTGCTGGACGGCGTCGGCGCGGACGCGCTCGCGCGGGCGTGGTACGTCGGCCAGGCACTGCTCGCCGCGGAGTCGCTCGGTGCCGTGGAGACCGCCCTGACGACGAGCGTCGCGTACGCCAAGGAGCGCTTCACGTTCGGGCGGGCGATCGGGTCCTACCAGGCGGTGAAGCACTCGCTGACCGAGGTGCTCCGCCTACGCGAGAACGCGTACTCGCTGCTCGTCTACGCGGGCTGGGCGTACGAGGATGGCCCGTCCGAGTTCGCGCTGGCCGCGAGCGCCGCGCGGTCGGCCGCGGGCCACGCGCTGGACTACGCGAGCCGCACGATGATCTCCGTGCACGGTGGCACCGGCGCGACGTGGGAGCACGACGCGCCGCTGTTCTTCCGCCGCGCCCAGCTCTCGCGGCGACTGCTCGGCGGCACCGGCGACGCGACCGACCGCGTCGCGGGCGAGCTGCTGGCCGCGGCCTGAGCGCCCGCTTCGCGCGTCTACACTGCCCGGTCGAGGGGCCATAGCTCAGTTGGGAGAGCGCCTGCTTTGCAAGCAGGAGGTCGCCGGTTCGATCCCGGCTGGCTCCATCGGGGAAACGGCTGAAATCGGGCGGGTCTAGGGCGTCGGCGTTCGACGGTCCGACTGGAGCAGAACAACCTGCTCAATGGACCCGCGCCTGGTAGACGGTGGTCCCAGCGCTCGTGTGGGCGTGGCGCGACGCGGGGGTCAGACCTTCGAGGTTCGTCGCGGGCGGACCGGCCGGGGAGGGGATCGAGATGGTCAAGGTCGGGGGAGTCTTCGCCGTGCTGACTGCGGTCGCGCTGCTGCTGGGATGGCTCGTGCTGGGCTTGTTTCATTCACCGAAGCCGCGCGACGTCCCGGTGGCGGTGGTCGGATCGGGAGCACAGGTCGAGGGGCTCGCCAAGGCGCTTGACGCCGACCCGACGTTCTCGGTGACGCTCGTCGCCGACGGCGCCGCAGCTCGCAAGCTCATCGACGCTCGCAAGGTGTATGGCGCCTACGCGCCGCGCGCCGCGGCCGGGCGGGTCATCACCGCGAGCGCCGCGAGCGTCCCCGTCGCAGGGCTGCTGCAGGTGGCGTTCACGACCATCGACTCCAAGCGCAAGGTGACCACGGTCGTCGCGGATGCGAAGCCGCTGCCGGCCGGCGACAGTGCGGGCGTCTCCGGCTACTTCCTGACGCTCACGGCCATCGTCGTGGCGGTGCTTGCGGGGTGGTGGCTCGAGGTCGCGGCGCCGAGCGTGCGGCGCGGCATCGCAGCCACCGGCGCGCGCATCGGCGCGCTCGCGCTGCTGTCGATCATCGCCGGCTTGGCGCTCGCGATCATCGCGTCGGCGGTCGGGTCCTACGACGGCCACTTCCTGGCGGTCGCCGGGATCGCGGCGTTGACGGTCTTCGGAGCGTCCGCCGTGACCGCGTTCGTCACGAGCGCGCTCGGCGGCGTCATCGGCCTGATCGTCGGGATGTCGCTGTTCGTGATGCTCGGCGTCCTGGCCGCGTCGGGCGGCGGCTCGGCGCCCGAGTTCTTGCCCGACGCGTGGAAGGCGTTCGGCGCCGGCCTGCCGCCGCGGTCGACCATCGAGCTGCTGCGCAACGTCAACTACTTCGACGGGGAGGCGATCGGGACGCCGCTGGCGGTGCTGGGTGCCTACGCCGGCGCCGGGCTGGTGTTGATGCTCGGGCTCAGCCCGTTTCGGCGCAAGACCTAGCGCGTGGCGGCGAGGCGGCTCGCTCCGGCGCTGGAGTGAAGCCGCCCAGGCCCAGGCTTTCCAGCCGGCGGAAGAGCTGGCGAACCTCGGACGCACGCGCAATGATTCGCGGACCCGGACAAAGGATGATCAGCGATGACCAGCGCCGACATGCTCGCAACGCACCCCTCCGGCAGCAGCGTCGACGGCGACACGCTCGCCGGCGCAGCCGATGCGACCCTCGCCTGCTCGCAGACGTGCACCGCGTGCGCCGACGCGTGCCTGGCCGAGCCCGACGTCGCCGAGATGCTCCGCTGCATCCGCGACGATCTCGACTGCGCCGACGTCTGCGCGGCGACGAGCCGGATCCTGTCGCGCCAGACGGCCGGCGATCCCGCGCTTACCCGTGCCGTGCTCGAGGCGTGCATCCAGGCATGCGACAGCTGCGCGGCGACGTGCGGCGAGCATCGCGACCATCACGAGCACTGCCGCATCTGCGCGGACGCTTGCACGGCATGCGGACAGGCATGCCGCGCCCTGCTGCACGCGCTATGACCTACTTCTGACCGCGCCCGTACGGCGCGACGGCGCGCGCTTGACAGCCGCGCTTATCGGGCATCCGGTGGCGATGACAAGCGCCCCGGAGTCCGAGGAGGACGAGCGCACCGCGAACGAGAGCCAGCCCGAGGAGGCGCCCGAGCCGCACGAGATGTTCGCTCGCACTCGCGAGGAGGGCGAGCGGCGCCTGACGCGCTCGCGGCTCGAGCTGACGACGACCTCGCTCGTCGCCGGCTTCGACGTCGTGTTCGGCGTCATCGCGCTCGCCGCGGCAACGGCGACGATGACGCCGCACTTCGGTCCCGAAGCCGCGCACTTCTTCGGCTCGCTCGCGTTCGGCATCGCGTTCATCTTCATCGTGGTCGGGCGCTCGGAGCTCTTCACCGAGAACTTCCTGGTTCCGGTGACCGCGCTGCGTCGAGGCAAGCTGTCGAAGCTGAAGCTGGCCGAGCTGTGGACGATCTCGCCGGTGATGAACATCATCGGTGGGACAGCGCTGATCCTCGTCGTCACCTCCAAAGGGGTCTTGCCCGAAGGCGCGGCGCCGGCGCTCGTCCATATCGCGGACGACATCGGCGCGCACACGCACTGGAGCGCGTTTCTCAGCGCGATCGCCGGCGGCGCGCTGATCACGGTCATGACGTGGATGGTCGAGGGCGTCGGCACGACCGGCGGGCGGATCGTGGTCGCGTGGATCGCGGGAGTGCTGCTCGCGCTTGGCTCCTTCAATCACGTCATCGTCGTGACCCTCGAGCTGATCTTCGGCATGCGCTTCGGCGCGGACATCGGCCTCGACGACACCGCGCTGAACTTCGCGATCGCCGCCGCTGGCAACCTCATCGGCGGCATGCTGTTCGTCACGCTCACGCGCACGAGCCAGGCGATCGGCGCGGGTGATAGCGACGCGCCAGAGCGTTAGCGAGAGAACCTTCCTCGGGTATCCCACCGAATCTCGTGTCGGTGCGCTACATCTTTCGTTGTCAGTTCTGCGCGGGTCAACCGGATCCGCTGACCCAGCTGGCACTTGAGGTCACGATCCGCGAGGCGACGTTCGGCGCGTATCAGAACGCGCTTCCGGGGCGCTGGCTGGTGTGGCACGGCAAAGGTCTGTACGGCCCCACGCGGTATGCCTGCGAGGAGCATCGCGGCGACCTCGTCGCGTACCTGCGCGAGCACTACGGCGCGATCGGGTTTCATCCCTGGAAGCGCGCGCCGTACCCCTCGAGCCTGGCATCGGGTGACACCGAGCGCGCGTGGCTGATCGCGACGCGCCGCGGCATCACGGGCGGGTTCTGAGCAGCGCAGAGACCGCGTGATTCGCCGTGTGGACAACCGCGTCTCGGCCCGAGCCCAGCGCACTGTGCTCACGCGCTCTCGGCGGTCGTGTCCGCCGGGGGAACATGCCATGCCGACTGGCGGCCGACGCCTGCCGCCGCCGGGGACCAGAGGAGGGATGTCCATGACGGTGCTTGAGGCGCCCCAGATGGTTGCGAGCAGCCGGATGCTGTACTTCACGTGGGTGCCGGCGGACCCCGCGCGGTGGCGGGACTGCTGCCGGCCGGCCTGACGCCCGTGGAGAACCGCCAGGTCTTCATGAACCAGTACGTCGTCGACTCGGAGCAGAAGACCTCCGGCTTTCCGGCCTACTCGTTGACCTATCTCGGCGCCGACGTCGCGGGCCACGACACGCCGGACGGCGCCGTGCCGGGGCGCTGGTGGACGCACTACTTCAATTCGAGCCCGAGATCCGGGAGTACGCGGGGGCCCGCGGCGTGCACGCGACGCCGGGCGAGACCACGCTCGAGCTCGATGGCGAGCGACGCGTCGCGACGACGCGCGTCGAGCCGTTCGAAGTGCAGACGCTCGAGTTTCTCGAGTCCGACCATCCCGCCTCGGCACTGCGGCCCACCGATCCGCTGGACGTCACGTGGGGCTTCTACTCACCGCGCTCGGCGTTCTGCTATCCGGGCGGCGAGGGGCAGCTTCAGCCGCTGGGGAGATCCCACGCCCATCGCACACGCCTCGCCGCAGGCATGTCGCAGCACGGGGGGCCGGCGACGGCTCCGGCCCCCGGCGGATGGCGTGCGTCTCAACCGAGCCGCGCGCAGCAGCGCCTTGCCCTCTTCGGCGCCCTTGCGGGTCTCCGACTGGGCCTTGCCGAAGAACGTCGCGAGCACGTCGTCGCCGTCACGCTCGGCGTCCTTGATGTAGGTCTTGTCGCGACGGCGCATCCGTCGGCGATCCTGCGCGCGCGACCGCGACGTCCGCGAGACGATGCGCACCGCGCTCGTGGGCGACCTGCGCGAGGTCGCGACCTCCTCGCGGCGTAGGCCGCCGTCGGTGTGTGTCAGGCGTGCTTAGCTGGCGGCGCCTGCCCGACCCGGATAGGGATCGTGCACGGAGTCGCCCCCGCTCGCGCTGCTCCACTCGCCGTTGCCGCACGAGGGGCACGGAGGGAGATGTCTGGTGGACTGCACGTCGAGGCGGTAGCCGCAGTTGGTGCAGTCGTAGCTGCCGGCGCTGACGTCGCTTCCGGCCGGAACGGGCTCTGCCATGTGTTTCTCCTCTCAGCTGCTCTTCTTGCCGCCTTTGCGTCCGGCAGCCGCCTTCTGAGCCTTGGTCCCGCCTTGGCTCTTGGTGTCGCGCTTCTTGCCGCCGCCCGACGCCTGCCGCCCTTGCTCGACGAGCGGGATCGTTCGCGATCCTCGCCGCGCGCGACTTGCTCATCCCCTTCTTGCGCAGGCCTTCGTACTGCTTGTCGTCTTTGACGCTCGAACCGTGGTCCTTGGCCATCGTCGACCTCCTGGTCAGTCGTTGCGGGCGGCATACCCGGCGGGTCGCAGCCCGCAATCGCCGGAGGCACTCAGTCGGCGAACGGCAGGCGGCCGGCGACGCCGGTCAGCTCCAATACGCGCTGGACGGGCGCGGAACCGCGCAGCAGTACGAGACGGTTGGCGTCAAGTCGCGAGCGCGCGTAGGCGCGCAGCAGCAGCCGAACGCCGGTCGAGTCGATGAAGCGCAGAGTCGAGAGGTCGAGGACGATCGACAGGGCATCGGTCGCCTCCACCGCGAGCAGCTCTCGCTCGACATCGGCGGCGTTTGCGATGTCCATCTCGCCTTCGAGGCGGATCGTGTGCAGCGCTCCGTCGCGTGCCGAATGCAGCGTCAGGCGGCCGGCTTTGACGTGATCGGCGGCCGTGAGGCCGCGGCCGGATCGATCGGGCCCTCCCTCTCTCATCCGCGCCATCCCCTGCGGGTTCACGGGGCAGCCCCGGCCGCCGCGCGAGCCGGCGAACGTCCCCGAGCGTCGTCGATCACCGGTGCGCCTGCAACGTCCGCTCCGGCATCGCGATCCTAGCGCCGCATGCGTGGCGCGACAACCGTTCGGCGGAGCGAACTCGACCAGCGGTAGCGCTTCGGCAGGCCGAACGTCCCCGCGCGGCGGCCGAACGACCGCCGCGCGTAGGACTTCGACTTGGTTAGCGGCTACCCATGTCCGACGGCGTCCTCGGATGCTGCTGCTTGCTCTCGACATCCGTGACGTCCTGGTCGCCATGCTGGCCGTAGCCCTGCGAGTCGACCGCCGCGCCGGGAGCAGCGTTCTGCTGATCGGGCGCATCGTCCATCCGCGACACGTCGTCGGCGCTCGCGGAAGGCGTAGCGTTGCCGGCGTGCCCCTCGTGCGGCGACGAATCGCCGCGGTCGGCGATCGTTCCGACCGTGCCGGCATCCGGCGAGTCATCGGCCTGCTGTCCGGCGAAGCCGCCCGCTTGCGCGGTGCCCTTCTCGTTCGCGCCCTCGGGCAGGCGGGACTTCTGCACGCCGGCGCCGCCGGTGTCGACCCCGAGCGAGCCCTGCTGGACGTCCTCCGAACGACCCTCCTTGTACGCCTGGTCGGGCGTCTTGGTACCCGGGCCCTTGGTCTTGCCTTCCTGATCGGGCATGAGGCCTCCTTCGTTGATTGCGCCGCCCGAGTTACCCGACGAGTCGGGCCGATATTCGTGCGTCGATCGCGCCTCGGTCCTTGCGAACTTTGCGGTTGAGCGCTGCGCCTCGGCGGGTAATCACGCCGGCTCACACGGCAAGGAGGCCACATGTTCGACGAGGAACTCGACGACCATCGCAGCCCGGCACCCGACGCGGCGCCGGAGGACAACCCACGGCCCGACGCGCTCAAGGATGCTGATATCACGAGCGGGACGGGCGATTCGTCTGCCGACTCTGAACGCGAGGGTGTGGCAGGGCCGGCGTCGGGAACGACCGAGGGCGAAGACGCCGTCGGCATCGTGTAGCTCGACGAGAAGCGGCAGTTCGGGCGGGTCCGCCGTTGGCGGGCCCGCCCGCCCGCGGGCCTTCGAACCGGCCGATGCGTCGCGGCGCCCGAGGCGGAGGTTGCGACTACGCGCGGGGCGACCGTCGCACTGCGCGCGGTAGCACGGCTTCGCGTGCGGCTTGTGTGCTGATCGCCGGATCGGTTTCGGCTTCGGCTTCGCGTAGCTCGACGGCGTTCAGCGGAGACGTGAACATCGCCGTGACGATGCCCGCGCGCCCGAGGCAACGCGGGCAGTGCTTGAGCGCGAGGTAGCTGGCTCGGCAGCGGATCGCCAGCCGGCAGCGCGGGCAGTGCTGATACAGCATCAGTCCGCCCTCGTACAGGCGACATGCACGGCACTTCCATGGATGCGCGTGATCTGCTGTCCGCCGAGCACCGGGTGCCCGCACAGCGCGCAGATGCGCCGTCGAGGTGCTCGCGTTGCGTCGCGGCCGGGCCGGCTCGTCGGGTCTGGGTCACGGGCCGATCGGAGATCCCCGATGTCTGCCGGTGGCCGACCTGCAACGGTGGCCGAAAAGCTGAGAATGGCTAGCTGCGCGCCGGACGACAGATGATTCACGTGTGCTCCAGTCAAGTCGTATTCCGACCCGCTGTCGGCTGCGTCGACCCACGACGCGCGCCGCTTGACAGGAACCAACTCGACGACGGCCGCTCAGGCTGAAACGTCCGTCGCTGCGACGGCCATTCCCGCCGTGCGACCTGTTCATGCGTGAACATCATGGCCGCCAGCGCCGGACGGCTTCGATGAGATCGTTCATCGACCGCCGTCGTTACTGGCAGAGCGCGCTACGCTGAACACACGCGGGCTTCGCTCGGACGGTCGGCATCCCGGCCGGACGGCGCGAGGGGCGCACGCGCGTACCACTGCATCGTCCCCTTGCATGGCTCGCGTGCGACCCTCCGTCCGGGGGACGGAAACGAGAGCACAGATGACGGTCACCGACGAGTCGGTCGCCGGCTCGAGATCGTCCACGATCTCCAACCTCGCGATCCGGCTCATGAGTCGTTACGCGGGCCGCGGCCCTACCAAGACGCGCACGTACTTCAACGACGACATGGTCACGATCGTCATGCAGGATCTGCTCACCAAGCCCGAGTCCAGCCTGCTCGAGCACGGCCGCCGGGAACTCGTGCTGAGCACGCGCAGGGCGTTTCAGGATCTCATGTCCAAGGAGCTCATCGCTGGCGTCGAGGCGGTCACGCAACGCCAGGTAGTCGCGTTCCTCAGCGCCAACAACGTCGAGCCGGACATCGCGGTGGAAACGTTCATCCTGGGGCCATCTGCGAATGGAAAGCTGGAGGCGGGACCCGCGAATGGAAAGCTGGAGGCGGGACCGAGGGACGAGACTTCGGGTTGACGATGCGGCTTGGCCGGGTAAGGCTCCCGGCAGTCGGATGCGGACCTGACCGCTGAAGCGGACCTGACCGCTGAAGGATCTGTCGGACCGACGGAGCGCGTGCTGCTGACCAACCCAAGGCGGCACGCGGCCCTCGCAACGAAGCGTCATCGCGCTTACCGTCGAGGAGGTCCGTCCAATGCCAGATCTGTCCGAGCGCCGCGACCGTGCCCGTTGCACCGACGTCGCGCAGCGCACCCGCCTTGACCGCCAGCTGTTCGACCAGCGCGATCGCGGCGATCCGCGCGCTCGCGACGAGCTGATCGAGCGCTTCCTGCCGCTGGCGCGCTCCATCGCCGCGCGCTACGACAAGAAGGGCGAGCAGATGGAGGATCTCGTGCAGGTCGCGTCGCTGGCGCTCGTCAAGGCCGTCGACCGCTTCGACGCGAGCCGCGGCACCGCGTTCTCGAGCTATGCCGTGCCGACGATCGCCGGCGAGATCAAGCGCTACTTCCGCGACCGCAGCTGGGCGATCCGCCCGCCGCGCGACCTCCAAGAGCTCGTGTTGCGCGTCGACCGCGCCGCCGAGCGTCTCGGGACGCAGCTCAACCGCGCTCCGACGGTCACCGAGATCGCCGACGCGGTCGGCGAGCGAGACGAGCTCGTGCTGGACGCCATGCGAGCGCGCGGTGCCTACAGCGCGGTGTCGCTGCACGCGTCGCGCGGCGGGCCCCGGGACGGTGTGGTCCTGCAGGACGAGCTCGGATCGCTGGATGACGGCTTCGACGACGCGGAGTCGCGAGCGGTGGTGACTCGACTCGTGCGCAACGTCTCGCCGCGCGAGCGGATGGTCCTGCGGCTGCGCTTCGAGAACGACCTGACGCAGGCCGAGATCGGGGCGCTGCTGGGCGTCAGCCAGATGCAGGTCTCGCGCATCCTGCGCCAGGCGCTCGAGCGATTGCGCGAGGTCGCCGATCGCGACGCCGGCGTCGCAGGACGCGCCTCGTGATGGGCGTCACCGGTGCTCGAGCCGCCTGCGGTCGGTGCTCGCACCGATGCCGGTACGTTCGGCGGCGGCGAGCAGCGCCACCGCTGCGATCACGGCGACGACGAAGCCGATGACGTTGAGCTCCATGACGTCGCCGCTGCCGATGAGGTTCGCGATGACGCCGCCGACCACCGAGCCTACGACGCCGAGCGCGAGCGTCCAGAGCAGGCCGATGCGCTGCCTGCCCGGCAGGATCAGACGGGCCAGCAGTCCGATGATGAGTCCGGCGACGATGAAGCCGATCACGACGTCCTCCTTGTGGTCTGGGCGGGGCACGGCTTGGCCGCACGCCGCTTACCCGGCACGCGGAGTCGGTAGACAACGTGCTGCTGCTCTGTAACGCCGCGTAGGCGAACGGGCGGCCGGGCCCGAGGCCGGTTGTCGTTGCTCGTCGCACTACAGGTCGGGGTACCGGTCGGCCGTGTCACGTCCCGATCGGATCGCTGACCCGTGGGGCGCCCGGACGCCGTACCCGCCCGGCCAGCCGAGCCCGAGGGCGTCGACACGTGCCTCGAAGACGAAGCGGTGGAGTCTTGGGTGCATCGACCGCAGGCGCGGCGCCACCCGCCGCGCCTGCTGTGCGTCGATCCGCGGCCGACGTCGGTGGCGCGCGAGGCAGACGCACCTCGCTTTGCGCAGCGGCACGAACGTGGCACTCGTGAACGGGCTGCTCGCCGAGGTCATCGCCAACGGCTGGGTCGACGCGGGGTACGTCCAGCACATCGCGGGGATCCTCGCCGAGCAGCGCGAGGAGCGCGCCGAACGGCTCGAGCCGTTTGCCGCGCGTTACGGCGACGAGGAGTCAAGCGAGCTCGACGTGCCGCACTGCGATCTCGTCGGCGGCGTGCGGTCCGGGCCGCTGGGCCTGCTGCGCGACCTCAACGACCTCTACCTCCTGGCCTGCGAGTGCGAGCTCGCCTGGACGCTCGTCGGCCAAGCGGCCCGCGGCGCGCTCCTCGTGAGCGGATTGCAACTTCGCTGGCTCGCGCCGTCTGACCGGCAAGCCGTCGCGCTGATCCTCATCGCCTTCATGGCCCCGCTGCAGCTGCCGGCGTCGATCTCGGCTTCCTGGCCCGCGATGTCGTCGCTGGTACCGGAATGGACGTGCTGGCACCAAGCCGGCTGCCCGGCGCGGGAGGACAACCGGCGTCCGTCGAGCGGGTCGGGATCGGAGGTTCGGCTCGGGCGGGCGGCGGGTAAGTGCGGCGACTGATTTCAGGTCCGGGGTGTGAACGCGAATCGGGAGAGACGCCATGGCGGCTGACGACGAGAGCAAGAACGAGGTCGAGATCGGCGATCAGCGCGTCCAGCGCGGTCACGGCGGCGAGACCCATCAGGTCGCCGGTGACGGACGGCCGAGCCTGACGACGCAGCAGGGCGTGGTCGTCGGCGACGACCAGAACACCTTGCGGATCGGCGAGCGTGGCCCGGCCGCGCTGGAGGACTTTCACTTCCGCGAGAAGATCTTCCACTTCGATCACGAGCGCATTCCCGAGCGCGTCGTGCACGCTCGCGGCTACGGCGCGCACGGATTCTTCGAGAACTACGAGCCGCTCACCGACCTCACAGCCGCCGACCTGTTCCAGCGCGCCGGCGAGAAGACCCCGGCGTTCGTGCGGTTCTCGACGGTGGCAGGCAACAAGGGCTCCGGCGACCTGGCCCGCGACGTTCGCGGCTTCGCGGTCAAGCTCTACACGAAGGCGGGCAACTGGGACCTCGTGGGCAACAACATCCCGGTGTTCTTCATCCAGGATCCGATCAAGTTCCCGGACCTGATCCACGCCGCCAAGCAGGAGCCCGACCGCGGCTTCCCGCAGGCCCAGACCGCCCATGACAACTTCTGGGACTTCGCCTCGCTGATGCCGGAGTCGACGCACATGCTGATGTGGGCGATGTCCGATCGCGCGATACCGCGGTCGTTTCGCTTCATGGAGGGCTTCGGCGTCCACACGTTCCGGCTCGTCGACGCCGACGGGAAGTCGACGTTCGTCAAGTTCCACTGGAAGCCCAAGCAGGGCCTCCAGTCGGTCGTCTGGAACGAGGCGCTGAAGATCAACGGGGCCGATCCGGACTTCCACAGGCGCGACCTGTGGGACGCGATCGGCCAGGGCGACTTTCCCGAGTGGGAGCTCGGACTCCAGCTCTTCGACGACGAGTTCGCCGACCAGTTTGCGTTCGACGTCCTGGATCCCACGAAGATCATCCCCGAGGAGGACGTGCCGATCCGGATCGTCGGGCGCCTCGTGCTCGACCGCGTCGTCGACAACTTCTTCGCCGAGACCGAGCAGGTCGCGTTCTGCACGCAGAACATCGTGCCGGGCATCGACTTCACCAACGATCCGCTGCTGCAGGGACGCAACTTCTCCTATCTCGACACGCAGCTGAAGCGTCTGGGCGGCCCGAACTTCACCCACCTGCCGATCAACGCGCCGAAGTGCCCGTTCGCGAACTTCCAGCAGGACGGCCACATGGCGATGCACAACCCGGTCGGGCGAGTGAACTACGAGCCCAACTCTTGGGATGCCGACGAGGGTGGCCCGCGCGAGGATCCCGCCAACGGCTTTCACTCCTTCCCCGCCGAAGAGGGAGGCGCGAAGCGACGTTTGCGCGCCGAGCTGTTCGCCGACCACTACAGCCAGGCGCGTCAGTTCTACGTCAGCCAGACCGAGGTCGAGCAGCGCCACATCGGCGACGCGTTCGTCTTCGAGCTCAGCAAGGTCGAGCGGGAGGAGATCCGCACCCGCATGGTCGCCGGGCTGCGCAACGTCCACGCCGACCTCGCGCAGCACGTCGCCGACGGCCTCGGGCTGCAGGAGCTCCCCGACGCCAGCGAGCCGGCCCGGGCGCCGATCGAGGATCTCGCGCCGTCGGACGCGCTCAGCATCCTGAAGAACGGTCCCGACAGCTTCGCCGGCCGCAAGATCGGCGTGCTCGTCTCCGACGGAGCGGACGCCGACATCATCGCCGCGCTCGAGACGGCGGCGGAGGAGGAGGGCGTGATCGTGGAGTTCATCGCTCCGACCATCGGCGGGTTCGAGACGAGCGACGGATCGCGGCATCAGGCGGACGAGCAGGTCGACGGCGGCCCGTCGGTCCTGTACGACGCGGTGCTGCTCCTGCCCTCCGCCGACGGCGCCTCCGAGCTGGCCGGCATGCCGGCGGCCAAGGACTTCGTGACGGACGCATACGCCCACGCGAAGTTCATCGGCTACGGCAGCGACGCCACGGGCCTGATCGAGGCGACCGGCCTCGAAGCCGGCGCAGACGACGGGATGATCGAGATCGCCGACGGCGCGGCCGTCGAGCCGTTCCTGGCGCAGTGTCGCGCGCTGCGGTTCTGGGACCGGCCGGTCTGACCGGCGGGTCCACGAGCCGAGCACTTCGCTTCGACAGCGGCCGCCGCAGGCGGGCGGCGGCCGCAGGCGGGCGGCGGCCGCGGCGCGCGGATTGGTGGGCCGTAGCATCCGCTGATGCCCGTGCGATCGTTGCCGCGTCTCATCGCTGCGACGGTCGGCGGCGTGGTCATCGGCAGCGGTCTCGCGGCGCTGGCCCATGCCCCGCGCAACGATCCGTGCTCGGACTTCGGGACGCTTCCGGAAGGGTCGACGTCCGGGAGTTCGCTGGAGCGCTGGCCGCCCGGCCTGCGCTGCGAGTACTTCGTCGACGATCGTCTCGCCAAGGTCGCGTCCTTCGGGCCGGGCACGGCCGAGTTGTACGCGTGGATCGTCGTCGCCGCGCTGCTGCTGGCGTTTGCGCTGCTGAAGGGGGTCTGGCGCCGGCGCGCGGCATGGCTGCCGCGGCGGCGCTGCTCGCGATGGCCGGGTTGGCCTGGCAGTTCGCGGGCATCCAGGTCGCGCTCATCACCGTGATGATCTTCGGAGCTCCGGTGGCGTTCGCGTTCGACCATCTGCTCCGGCCGCCCGCCGGACGGGGGCTCGGGGCGTCGCTTCCCGTCGTGATGGCGCTCGAGGCGATCGCGTGCTGCGGGATCCTGCTCGTGGTGTTCGACCGCCGGGCCGGCATCGCCTTCGTGCTCCTCGCGTCCGCGCTGGCGAGCGCCTGTCTCGCCCGCGTGCGCCGGCGAGGCGCCGCGCCGTGACGCTCGAGCTAGGACGCTGACGCGCTCCACGAGCTCCCGTCGGCGCCCGCCTGCAGGACGTCGGCGAGACCGACGAACGTCACGAGGCGGTCGAGGTCCGGGGATGCTCGGCGCAGGCTGATGCGGCGACCGAGCCGCCGCGCCGTGAGCTGGAGCCGCGCGAGTGCCTCGATCGCGACGGCGTCCGCGACGAGTGTGCGCGCATCGACGATCACATCGCCGTCGCTGGTGCGCAGGAGCGTGCAGAGCCGCGCGCAGAGCAGCGGCACGTCTGCCGCAGCAACGGATCCCTCGATCACGAGGACGCCGGGACGCGGCTCTGGTCGGGATGGCGAGGACACGCCGGGTGGGTGGGTATCCGAGGGCTGCCGCAAGTGCGCGTGGTTCGTCACCGCTCGCGGGCGCGTCGCTCAGGCTCCGCCCGCACGCAGCGTCGCGACGGTCCTGTCGATGCGGCGCCGGCGCGTCTCGCGCGTTCGGGCGCGATCGATCGCGAGCACCCAGCGGCGCTGTTCGGCGTCGGAGAGGTCGGCGAAGCGCCAGCCGGCCTCGCCGTCGCCGGCGAGCGCGTCGATGACATCGGGCGCAAGCGTGACGGGGACCTCAGGGACCTCGAAGCGAGCGGCCGTCTGGTCGCCGTGGTGAATGGTCGCGCGGAACGCGACCGCTGTCGGTGCTGGGTTCATGACCACGCCCTCCGGGGGCTCAAAGTGCTGTTCGGTATTGAAGACCTACGGCAGCCCGGGAACTCATCGGTCGCGGGCGGCGCGCGAGCCGGCCGCGGCGGTCCGAATATGCTCGCGCCATGTGCCCGGACGGCCGCGAGAACGTGCTCCGGTCGCCGTCGCCGGGCCTGCCGCGGCGCGCGCTCGCGGGCAGCGCCGGCGCAAAGGTGCTCGAAGCGGCGACGCTCGCGGGCCTTGTGCTGCTCGTCCCGCGAACACTTGGCGCCGCGGACTACGGCGCCTTCGCGGTGGCGCTCGCCGTCGCCACCGGGATCGCCACCGCGACGGGCATCGGCGGACCGGCGCTGTTCGCGCGCGTGCTCGGGCCGCTCTCCGGCGACGAGCGGCTGGGGGTCGCGCGGGGGATGGCGCGGCGGCTCGGGCTCGTGCGCTCCGCGGTCGTCTTGGTGGTGGCGCTGGGCGCGTCGGTCGGCGCCGCGCTCGCCCCCGGCACGGTGTCGGGCGCGCAGGTCGCACTCGTCGCCGCGGCCGTCGCCTGCGGGACGGCGGCGACGCTGCTCTCGCAGGTCGCGCTCGGGCTGGAGCGGACGGCGACGTGGAGCCTGCGCTACCCGCTGGAGAACGGCGTCATCGTCGTGGGCGCGCTCGCGCTGTATCCCGTCGCCGGACTCGACGGCGCGATCGCGGCGATTGCGCTGGGCGCCGCCGCCGCGCTGGCCCTCGGGCTCGCCGGCGTCGGCTCGTCGCTGCGCGGCGCCGCGGCCGCGACCTTGCCTGCGGGCGTCCTGCGCTTCGCGCGGTTGCAGGCTGCCGGCGGCGCGCTGACGCAGGTCGTGCACCGTGGCGCGGCGCCGGCGTGCGCGCTGCTCGGGGTCGGTGCGGCGGCCACGGGCCATGCGGCGATCGCGGCGGGTGCGGCGCTGGCGATCACCTACGCCGTCATGCAGACGACGCTCGTCGTGCTGCCGGGCGCGTCGCGCGCGTTCGCGGCCGACGCGGCGGGCGCGGAGGCATCGCTGCTCCGGGTCGCTGGGCTGGCAGCACTGCTCGTCGTGCCGGCGTGCGCCCTGCTCGCCTCGGCCGCCGAGCCGCTGCTCGTCGCAGGGCTCGGCGAGGACTTCCGCGACGCCGCGCCCGCGCTGCGAATCGCACTCCTCGCCGCCGCGCTCGCCCCGCTGTGGGCGTTGACCACGCAGCTCGCTGTCCTTCGCGAGCACCCGGCGGCGGTGTTCGCGGGAGCAGCCGCCGGTGCGACGGCGTTCGTCGTCGTCGCCGCGACGGCGTTGCCGGACGGCGGGGCGAGCGCAGGCGCGTGGGCGATGGTCGCGGGCGTCGGTGCGACGATCGCGGGAACGCTCGCCGCGCTGGGCGGTCTGCGGGCTCAGCCGGATCGGCCGACGGCCGGCGTCGCGTCGAAGGACAGCGCCCGATGATCGCTTCGAGGGCTCGCCGCCGGACGCCACGGCGGTCTGCGGGCTCAGCCGGAAGGGCCGGCCGCTGGCGTGGCGTCGAAGGACGGCGTCCGATGATCATCCCGAGGGCTCGCCGAGCGACGCCGGCGTGACGGGCGCGGCCGTATCCGTCGTCGTCGCGACTCGCGACCGGCCGGCAGCGCTCGAGCGCTGCCTGACGGCGCTCGCGTGGCAGACCGCGGAGCGGTTGGAGGTCATCGTCGTCGACGACGGGTCGGTCCGCGCCGACGCGATCCGCGCGGTGGTCGCACGGAGCATCGACGCGTCCGATCGCGGCGGGCGGGAGCCGTTCGCGACGCGCGTCGTCGAGGGCGCGGGGCACGGGCCGGCGACGGCGCGCAACCTCGGCGCGCGCGCGGCGCAGGGCACGGTCGTCTGCTTCACCGACGACGACTGCGTGCCCGAGCCGCTGTGGGCGCACCGCCTCGCGGCCGCGTGCGCGGGCGGCGGCGCGGCCGCCGGCACGACCGTCGCCGATCCGCTGGCGGGGCGGGCGGCTGCGGCGTCCCAGCTCATCACGCGCACGCTGCAGGTCGCCTCGCTCGACGGAGGGCTGCTCGGGTTCGCGCCGTCGTGCAACCTCGCGTGTCACGCGGAGGTCGCGCGCGCGCTGCCGTTCGACGAGCGCTTCCCGCTCGCGGCGGGGGAGGACCGCGACTGGTGCGCGCGGCTGGCCGCCGCCGGCGAGCCGCTGCGGTTCGTGCCGGAAGCCGTCGTCGAGCATCGCCCCGAGCTGGGGCTCGGCGGGCTCGTGCGCCAGCAGGCGCGCTACGGGCGCGGCGCGGTGACGTTCCGATCGTCCGGCGAGGGCCGGCGGCTGTCCGGTGCGGCGTTCTACCGGCGACTCGCGCGCGAGGCCGCGAAGGCCGGGCCGGCGGTGGCCGCGATGGTCGCCGTCGCGCAGATCGCGGGCGCCGCGGGCGCCGCGCGCGAGGCGGCGAGCCGGCGCCTCTGAGGCCGGCACGGCGGTCGCGTCATCCCGAGCGCGGCGCGCATACGTGGCGAACAAGGCGGACGGCGGCGGTCGCGCGGCCAAGGCTCGGAAGGCCCGGGCCGGCCGAGCGGCGCGGCGCGGGCGGCGCTGGGGCGGCGCGGCGCGGGCGGCGCGGGGCGGCGCGTGAGGCCGGCGGCTACGCCCCCGGCGACTCCAGGAGCGGCTCGCCCGCGAGGCCCTTGGCGCTCACGCCGCAGACCGCCGCGATCGTGCTCGCGACGTCGGCCAGGCGCGGCTGGCCCGAGCCCGACCGCGAGGCCGAGCGGCCCGGCGCGACGACCGCCCAGGCGTCGCCCGGCGTGTGGTTGCCCGAGCGCCCGCTGCCGGCGCCGCTGCGCAGGATCTCGCCGAAGTCCGGCGACGCGACGCCCGCGAGCGTCGTCGCCGGGCGCTCGCTCCAGCTCACGACGAGGTCGGGGAGCTGGGCCGCGCGCTCGCCGGGGTAGTGATCGGCGACGCGGTCGATGGCCGCGACGGCAGCTGAGCCGTCGGGGTCGCGGAACGTCCGCAGGCCGGCGGCGATCGCGTCCATGAGCTCGCCGGCCTCGGCCGGATCGACGATGCCGTCGCGCTCGCGCCCGCGGAGGTTCAGCCGCACGTAGCCCTGGTTGTCCGCCGGATGGGCGAATGCGCGCGTCGTCGACCAGTCGACCCCCCGCAGCTCGAGCCGCGCCGTCAGCTCGAGCGCCGTGCGATCGGGCAGCGCGCCGGCGATCGCGCCGCGGGCGCGTGGCGGCACCGCGCCGCGCAACCGCCAGATCGCGCCCGCCGCGCCGTCGCCCGTCGGCAGCGGACCGCCCGCGAGGACCGCCGCGAGCATGCCCGGTAGCAGGTCGGCGCGCGAGCTGTTGACGTCCATCCCGACCGCCGACGCGACGATGACGTCCGTGTCTTCCGGCAGGGCGCCGAGCACGCGGCCAAACGCCGCGTCGACGGCCTCGTAGACGCTCGCCAGCGCCCCCGCGAGCAGCTCGCGGTCACGACCCTCGGGCTCCGTGGCGAGCTGCGAGAGATCCCAGAACTGATGCCCCGCGAGGTGCGCCGCGCTGAACGTCAGCCAGACGAGGTCGTAGCGCTCGCGGCCGAGGAGGTCGACCGCGGCGTCCGCGACGCGCGCGGGAGCCGCGACGAGCTTCTCGCGCAGCCCGAGCAGCTGGGGCGCCGTCGGCCGCCCGAAGATCTCCGTCGCCTGCGGGCCGCGCCCGTGCCGCGAGGCGAGCTCGCGCCCGCAGCCCACGCGGCAGCGACCAGCGCGGCAGCACGACGCGGTCGGCGAACTGCCAGCCGCAGACGTACGTCCCGCGCCAGTCGCGCGGCGGGCGGCTCTCGTACGGGTCGATCGCGAGCGTGCGCTGCCCCGCGCGCGCCAACCGCTCCCAGATCGCGGGCGGCGCGGGGAACGCCGTCATGTAGCGCGCGCGCTGCGCGCCGGCGTCCCACTGAAACGGATAGAAGAGCCCGTGGTCGCCGATCTCCACGCCGCTGTAGAGCGTGTGGAAGGCGCCCGCCGCGAAGTGGTTCGCGGGCGTCTTTAGCTCGAGCCTGCGCCCGCGCGCGATGAGACCCGCCAGCGCCGGCAGCCGGCCCTCCGCGAGCAGCCGGTCGACGACCGCGACGCTCGCGGCGTCGAACTGCAGGACGCAGATCAACTGCGGGCGACCTGCCGGCCGTCGAGGACTTCGGTCGTGTCGCCGCCGACGTTGTCCGAGCGGCGTGCGGCGTCGAGCACGCACATGACCGCGGCGCCCTCGGCCGCCGTCGCGAGCAGGCCGTGGTCCTCGCCGCGCAGCGCGCGGCCGTAGGCCTGAAGCTGCGCGCCGAGCGAGCCGACGAGCGGGTGCACGCCCGGCGCGACCCGACCAGCCACGCCCCGCACGCGCCCGCCGCGGCTGGCCCTGGCGATCCGCCGGCCCCGGCCGTCGCGGACCTCGACGAGCTCGCGGTAGGGCAGGTTCGTCGCGCACTCGATCCGCACCGTCCCGCGCGACGTCGCCAGCGCGATGCCCGGCGCGCTCGCGCGTGGCGTGGCGCGCGCGCGGCGAGCGGCACCGCGCCGGTGAGCACGAGCGCGAGGTCGATGAGGTGCGGGCCGAGGTCGAGCAGCGCGTCCTCGCCGCGCTGCAGCGGGCGCCACGACGCGCGGCGGTAGTGCAGGACGAGGTGCAGCTCGAGGTCGCCCTCGGCGGGGACCTTGCGAGCGATCTGCGCGCCCTGGTCGAAGCGCCGGTTGAAGCCGCAGTACGGCGCGGGCGAGAGCGCGGCCAGCCGGAAGCGCCCCGGCCGCGTCGGGTGCCGGCGGCTTCTCGACGAGGGCCACGACCCCGGCGGCCGCGGCGTGCGTCGCCGCGTCCTCGTGGTGCTCGGGCGTCGAGCAGATGATGAGCCCGTCGAGCGGGCCCGCCGCGAGCAGCTCGGTCACGTTCGGGTGCGCCGAGGCGTCGAGCTTCGCCGCCAGGAGGCTGCGGCGCGAGCGGCTGATGTCCGCGACGGCGACGATCTCGATCCCGTCCGCGCGAGCGACCGCGGGCGCGTAACCGCGCTCGGCGAGCCTGCCGCAGCCGACGAGCCCCAGCCGCAGCGTCATCGCAGGCGTCCCGCGCGGCGTACAGCGCGAAGCCTGCCGGGACCGAGAGCGCGGCGGTGACGTGATGCAGCAGGTGAAGCGGCACGCCGGCAAGCGCGAGCCGCAGGCCCCCGCGACGACCGAGGAGGACGTAGAAGCTCATGTTCGCCGCAATCATGGCGCTCAGACGCGGCGGCAGCGACGTGCGGTCGCCGCAGCGCGAGCGCTCCGACCGTCGCGAGCGCCGCCGCGGCCGCCACGCGGTGGCGCCTGAGAGGTTCAGCGACGCCGCCCGCGCCGCCGCGCTCGAGCGCCAGCGCGACCCACGGCGCGCCGCGCGCGGCGAAGTCCGTGCGCACCATCGAGCGCAGCGTCCAGCGCTTGAGGTGCGTGCCGCGTGCGGCCGGGTCCAGCGCGATGCGCGCCCCGGCGGCGTGCAGGCGCATGCCGAGCTCGACGTCCTCGATCGACGGCCGCGGGAAGCGGCCGTCGTCGAAGCCGCCGGCGGCGTCGAACGTCTCGCGACGGATCGCGCCGAGGCCGGCCCAGAACGTCTCGGCGGGACCGGGCGAGCTGGCGTGGACGTGGTGGTGCAGGAGGTTGCGAAAGCGCGAGACGAGCTGGGGCGCGGCGGGCGCGGCGTCGTAGGCGCCGAAGACGGCGGCGAGACCGGGATCTCGCGTCCAGGCGCGCGCGCAGGCGCCGCAGCGCGTCGGGATGGACCTCGACGTCCGCGTCGACGAACACGACGACGACGCCACCGCCCGCGCGACGCCGGCGTTGCGTGCGGCGGCCGGGCCGCTGCCGCGCGGGGTCGTGCACGACCTCGACCGTGTGCGGCTCGTCGGAGCGCTCGAGCGCGGCGAGGCAGCGGGCAAGCGTCGGCGGGTCGTCGTTGCGGGAATGACGACCGTCAGCACGTTAGGACAGCCTAAGTTAGGGTCCCCCAACATGCCAGCTTCCCGGGAGCTTCCGTGGCCGTGCTCGGTGCCGGCCCCGCCGGCCTGACCGCCGGCTACGCGCTCGCGCGCGACGCCGAGCCGGTCGTCGTCTTCGAGGCCGACACGCAGGTCGGCGGCCTCGCGCGGACGGTCGAGCGCGACGGCTATCGCTTCGATCTCGGCGGGCATCGGTTCTTCACGAAGTCCGACGAGGTGCAGCGGCTGTGGCACGAGATCCTCGGGCGACGAGCTGCTGCTGCGCTCGCGCCTGTCGCGGATCTTCTGGCGCGGGCGGTTCATCGACTACCCGCTGCGACTCGCGGACGTCGTGCGCAAGGTCGGCCCGCTGGAGCTCGCGCGCTGCGCCACGTCGTACCTCGCCGCGGTCGCGCGCCCGCGGCGGCGCGCGGCGGAGACCTTCGAGCAGTGGGTCTGCGCGCGCTTCGGGCGGCGCCTGTACGAGCTGTTCTTCGCCGCCTACACCGCGAAGGTCTGGGGCGTGCCGGGCTCGGAGATCCGCGCCGAGTGGGCCGCGCAGCGCATCCGCACGCTGTCGTTCTGGCGGGTCGTGCGAGCGGCGGTGCTCAACGACGGCGGCGAGGTCCACAGCCTCATCGAGCAGTTCCACTACCCGCGCCTGGGCCCCGGCCAGATGTGGGAGGCGATGGCGGCCGAGATCGTCGGCGCCGGCGGCGAGCTGCGGCTCGGCCTCGCGGGTCACGCGCATCGAGCTCGCGGACGGGCGGGTGCGCGCCGTGCACGCGGGCGGCGAGCGTGTTGGAGGTCGAGCACGTCATCTCGTCGCTGCCGCTGCGCGACGTCGTCGCGATCGCCGACCCGCCGCCGCCGTCCGCGGTGCTGGCCGCCGCGCGCGGCCTGCGCTACCGCGACTTCCTGACGGTCGCGCTCGTCGTCCGCGGCGACGACCTCTTCCCCGACAACTGGATCTACGTCCACGACCCCGAGGTGCGCGTCGGGCGCATCCAGAACTTCCGCGCCTGGAGCGAGGCGATGGTGCCCGACGCCGATCGCACGTGCGTCGGCCTCGAGTACTTCTGCTTCGAAGGCGACGAGCTGTGGAACGCGTCCGACGACGAGCTCGTCGCGCGCGCGACCGGCGAGCTCGCGCGGATCGGCCTCGCGGACGCCGAGCGCGTCAGGCCGGGTACGTCGTGCGCGTCCCGAAGGCCTATCCGATCTACGACGAGCACTACGACGAGCGCGTGCGGGTCGTCCGCGACTGGCTCGCGCGGATCGCGCAACCTCCAGCAGATCGGCCGCAACGGCCTGCACCGCTACAACAACTCCGACCACTCGATGCTGACCGCGCTGCGGGCGGTCGAGAACGCGTGCTTCGGGTGCGAGCACGACCTGTGGGCCGTCAACTCCGACGGCGAGTACCACGAGGAGCGCGCGGCCGCCCGAGCAGCCCTACCGCCGCGCGCCCGAGACGCCCGCGCTGCGCGAGGAGCTCGCCGCGGCGATGGGGGAGCAGCCCAGCGAGGTAGACGTGCCACTCGCCGCGGCTGCCGAGGCAGCTGCGCGCGCAGCGACGAGGCGGCGCGCGGGCGGCGAGCGGCGTACCGGGCCCGGCGACGAACGCGCCCGAGCGCGTCGGCGGGAGCGCCGAAGCTGCACGACGCTCGCCAGCGGAACCTCGAGCTCCCACGCGAGCGCCGTGCGCACGAGGACGTCGCTCGTCGCGAGCCTGCCGCAGCCGAGCAGCTGGCTCGCGCCCGACCTCGCGCACGAGCTCGCGCAGGCGGTCGTGCGAGCCGGCGATGCGCGCGGTCGTCGTCATCGCGCGCGGCAGCTCGGCGACGCGGCCCGGAAGCTGCGCGGCCGTCGCGGCGAGCAGGACGCGCGCAGCGCGCGGCGACGAGCGCCCGGCGCTCGCGACCGAGCGCGAGCAGCCGCGCGAGGCCGACGCCGCCGAGCACCCCGGCGAGCGCGCCCGCCGGCGCCATGAAGCGCGGCAGGCCGGGGAAGCCGCGCGCGGCCATGACCGCGACGATCGCGATCCACGCGAGCGCGCCCGCGAGCGAGCGGGAGCACGCGCACGGCGCGCCGGGCGCGCGCCGGCCGCGCCCGACGCGGCGTGGACGACGCGCGAGCAGCGCGAGCGGCGCGAGCGCCGCGGCGAGCGGCAGCGTCCAGGCGCGCGCCAGCACCTCGAGCACCGCGCTGCGGCCGGGGTGCCGTCGCCCTGCACGGCGCGCGCCGCGGCGCCGCTCGTCGCGCCGCCCGAGGCCAGCAGGTCCGGGACGAACCACAGCGCCGGAACGGCGACCGCGACCGCGGCGACCCGGGCGCGCAGCGCGGGCTCGCGCGCGCCACAGCCACAGCCCGTAGAGCGCGAGCAGCGGCCAGGTCTCCGGGCGGACCAGCGCCGCGAGGAACGCGAGCCCGAGGGCCAGGCCCGGCCGGCCGGTCCAGCGCAGTGAGAACCGCGCCGAGAACCAGCGCGACGAGCAGCGGCTCGGACATGCCCGCGGCGCCCTGGCGCGACCACGTCGTGACGTCGTCGGCGAGCAGCGCCAGCGAGAGCGCCGCGAAGGCCGCCGCGGCCGCGCGCGGCCGCAGCCGCGAGCCCGCTGCGTCAGGCGGTGGGCGAGCGCCGCCCGCCAGCACGACCCCGAGCAGCCACGACGTGCGCACGAGGACGAGCCACAGGTCCGGCGCGGCGTCCCCGGCGAGCGACAGCGGCGCGGCGAGGATCGACCGGCAGCGGCTTCCACGACGGTCCGCTGGACGTGTCGAGCCCGAAGCCGCGCCAGCTCGCGTCCCCACACGAGCCACGCCCACGCGTCGTAGACCGGCTCGTGGGCGACGGCGAGCGACGCCACGGCCAGCAGCAGGCAGGCCGACGACGGCGAGCGCCAGGTGACGAATGGTCATCGCATGTTGGGTTAGGCTGGCCTAAGATGCGGCGTTGCAGGAGCTTCGCACGTCGCGACCCGAGGAGCAGATCAGTACATGGCCGCCATCCGAACTCTCCGCCTCGTCGCCGTCACGCTCGTGGCCGTCCTCGCCACCGGCGTCGCGGCATGCGGTGGAAGCGACGAGCTGACGATCTACTCCGGACGCATCGAGGCGCTCATCGGTCCGGCGATCAAGCTCTACGAGAAGGACTCGGGCGAGAAGGTCAAGACGCGCTACGGCGACAGCCCGAGCCTCGCGGCGACGCTCGTCGAGGAGGGCAAGAACTCGCGCGCGGACCTCTTCTACGCGCAGGACGCCGGCTCGCTGGACGCGATCGAGAAGGCCGGCAACCTCGAGCGGCTCCCGGCCGACCTGCTCAACCAGGTCCCAGCCCGCTTCCGCTCGCGCGACGGGCGCTGGGTCGGCGTGACCGCGCGCTCGCGCGATCATCGCCTACGCCCCGGCACGGGTCAAGACCTCCGAGCTGCCCGACTCGCCGCTCGAGCTGACAGAGGCGAAGTGGAAGGGCCGCGTGGGCTGGGCGCCGACGAACGCGTCGCTGCAGGGCTACATCACGGCGCTGCGGCTCGTCGAGGGCGAGGACGTCGCGCGCAAGTGGCTGAAGGACATGGTCGCCAACGACGTGCAGGTCTTCGACTCCAACGTGCCGATCCGCGACGCGATCGCCAAGGGCGAACTCGACCTCGGCCTGATCAACCACTACTACGTCGCCGAGGCGCAGGCGAAGGATCCGAAGTACCCCGTCAAGGTCCACTTCCCGACGAAGGACCTCGGCTCGCTCGTCAACGTCTCGGGTGTCGGCGTTCTCGCGTCAAGCAAGCACAAGGCGGCAGGCGATCGACTTCGTCCGGACGATGCTGACGAAGCCGGCCCAGGAGTACTTCGCCGACAGCTCGAAGGAGTATCCGCTCTCGGCGGGCGTCCAGCCTTCGAAGGAGCTCACGCCGCTCGACGAGATCCCCTCGCCGGACATCGACCTCGCCAACCTCGGCGACCTCAAGGGCACGCTCGACCTCATGCGGGAGACGGGCGCGCTCTGACGCGCGCCGGCACTGGATGGCGGCGAGCGCCGACCCGGCCGGGCTCGAAGCCGTCGGCGCGATCGCGCCGCCGCCGCGGGCGCGCGGCGGCGCGCGGTGCGGTGCGCTGGCTCGGCGCGCGCCGGCCGCCGCCGCTCTTGTTCGCGGCTCGGCCTCGCCGTCGCGCTGGCGGCGGCGCTCCCGGCGCTGTATCTCGTCGTCGTCGTCGTCGGGGAGCGCGACGTCGCAGCCGACGCGGTCTTCACGACCCGCTCGCTCGGCCTCGTCGTCCGCAGCGTCGGTCTCGCGGCCGCCGTCACCGCGGGAGCGATCGCCATCGCCGTGCCGCTCGCCTGGCTGACCGTCCGCTCCGACCTGCCGGGCCGGCGCTGCGTGGGCGACCCTCGCGACCCTGCCGCTCGTCATGCCGAGCTACATCGCGGCTTACGTCTTCGTCGCGGTCCTGCGGCCAAGGGGCTGCTGCAGGAGCTGCTGGCCCCGCTCGGCGTCACCGAGCTGCCGCCGATCTACGGCTTCGTCGGCGCGTGGCTCGTCCTGACGCTGTGCACGTACCCGCTCGTCCTCATCCCGCTGCGTGCCGCCCTGCGGCGCCTGGACCCGGCGCTCGAGGAGGCGGCGCGCGTCATGGGGCGCTCGCCGGTGGAGGTCTTCCGGACCGTCGTGCTGCCGCAGCTCGCACCCGCGATCGGCGCCGGGGGCGTGCTCGTTGCGCTCTACGTGCTCAGCGACTTCGGCGCGGTGGCGATCCTGCGCTTCGACTCCTTCACGCGCGAGATCTACATCGCGTTCCAGTCGGCGCAGCGGACCGAGGCCGCGGCGCTCGGGATGGTGCTCGTCGTCGTCATGCTCGTCCTGTTCGCCGTCTACGCGAAGGTCCGCGGCGCGCGGGCGCTGCACCGCACGAGCCCCGGCACGCAGCGCCCGCCGGCGCCCGTACGGCTCGGGTCGCTGGCGCTGGCCGGCGCTCGCGTTCTGCTCGTCCGTCGTGGCGGTCACGCTCGTCCTCCCGGTCGGGGTGCTCGTCTACTGGGCGACGCGCGACCTGTCGACCGGCTTCGACGCGGGCGCGACCGCGGCGAACGCCGCCAACTCGCTGCTCGCCGCGTCGTGCGCGGCCGCCGCGGCGGCGGCCGCCGCGATCGTCGTCGCGGTCCTGTCCGTACGGTTTCCGGGCTACGCGACCCGCGCGATCGAGCGCGTCGGGTACGCGGGGTACGCGCTGCCGGGGATCGTCGTCGCGCTGGCGCTCGTCTTCTTCGGCACGCGCGTCGCGCTGCCGCTCTACCAGACGCTCGCGATGCTCGTCTTCGCGCTGTCGATCCACTACCTGCCGCTCGCCGTGGGGCCGATCAGCGGGGCGTTGCTGCAGGTCCCGCCGCGCCTGGAGGAGGCGGCGCGCGGGCTCGGCCGCACGCCGCTGCAGGTCTTCCGGACGATCACGCGACCGCTCGTGACGAGCGGGGTGCTCGCGGGCGCGGCGCTCGTGTTCCTGCACGCGATGAAGGAGCTGCCGGCGACGCTGCTGCTCGCGCCGATCGGCTTCGACACGCTCGCGACCGACATCTTCCGCCAGACGACGACGGGCTTCTTCGAGGCCGGAGCGATCCCGGCGCTCATCCTGCTGCTCATCGCCGCGCCGCCCTTGTACCTTCTCAACGAGAAGAGCGTGACGTCCTCGTGAGCGACAACGGATCTGTGCCGCCCTGCGTCGGCCTGCGCATCCGTGGCCTCGAGAAGGCCTTCGGGCCGGTTCGCGCGGTCGATGGCGTGGACCTCGACGTCCGCGCCGGCGGCACGTGCGCGCTGCTGGGGCCCTCCGGCTGCGGCAAGACGACGACGCTACGGATGATCGCGGGCCTCGAGCGGCCGGACGCCGGCGAGATCGTCGTCGGCGGGCGCACCGTGTCGGGCGACGGCTGCTTCGTCGCGGCGGAGGAGCGCCGCATCGGCATGGTCTTCCAGGACTACGCGCTGTTTCCGCACATGGACGTCGCGGCGAACGTCGGCTATGGCCTCGGGCGCAAGCCGGACCCCGGTCGCGTGCAGGAGGCGCTCGACCTCGTCGGGCTCGGCGACTCCGGCAAGCGGCTCGTCCACGAGCTGTCCGGCGGCCAGCAGCAGCGCGTCGCGCTGGCGCGCGCGCTCGCCCCGACGCCGTCGCTCGTGCTGCTCGACGAGCCGTTCTCGAACCTCGACGCGAGCCTGCGCGACCGGCTGCGCCAGGAGGTCTCCGACATCCTGCGCCAGGCGGGCGTCACCGCGATCTTCGTGACGCACGACCAGGAGGAGGCGATGAGCATCGCCGAGCACGTCGCGGTCATGCGCGACGGGCGTGTCGAGCAGTGCGGGACGCCCGAGGAGGTCTACCTGCGACCGTCGTCGCGCTGGATGGCGACGTTCCTCGGCGACATCGAGGTGCTGCCCGGCGAGGCGCGCGCGGGGCGCGCGCGCTGCGAGCTCGGCAACCTCCCGATCGAGCTGCACATCGACGGCGACGTGGACGTGCTCGTCCGTCCCGAGGGGCTTGCGGTCGGCGTCAGCGGGCCGGCCGGCGCGGCGCACGCCGAGGTCGTCTCGCGGCGCTTCTTCGGCCACGACCAGCTGCTCGGCCTTCGCCTCGAGTCCGGCCAGGTCGTGCGGTCGCGGCGGCTCGGCTATCCGGCGTGGCACCCCGGCGATCGCGTGCAGGTCTGGATCGAGGGCCCGGTCGAGGTCCTCGCGCGCGGCGCCGCGGCCCCGGCCTGACGCCGCCCCGCCCGCGTCAGAGCGAGGCGTGGCCGTCGGCCACGACGACGACGTCGCCCGCGACGCGCGGACGATCGTCCGCCCAGGTGCAGTCGATCCGGCTCGGTCGGCCGATCTCGTCGCCCTGGCGGATCGTCAGCGTCTGCGTACCGACGCGGTCGTTGAGGTAGGCGAGCAACGGCCCGGCGGCCGAGCCCGTGCCGGGGTCCTCCACGACCTCGTTCAGGCCCGCGAAGAAGGCGCGTGCGTGGGCGGTCCCGGTGTCCGGATCGACCGCGACGAGGTAGAGCACGAGCGCCTGCAGCGGCTCGAGCAGGGCGCGCAGGGCCTTGTACTCGACGCTGACGCGCTCCAGCGCCGCGCGGTCGCGAACGGGGGCCATGAGGTGCGGCTCGCCGGTCGAGACGACCTGCGGCGGGAAGTCCGGATGCGCGTCGACCTCCTCGAGTCCCGCGGCGGCCATGACCTCGCCGGGAGGCGGCTCGACGCCGAAGACCGGCGGCTCCTGGAGCATCGACGCGCGCGCGGCGTCGCCGTCGAGGCGCACGTCGATCGGCTGCAGGCCCGCGTGCGTCTGCTGGACGTAGGACGCCTGCTGCTCGCCGCGGGCGCGCGCGACGGCGACGGCGGTCCCGAGCGAGGGATGGCCCGCGAAGACGATCTCGCCGGGCATCGTCCAGATGCGGTTGCGGTAGTCGGCGCCGGGTTCGGTGGCGGTCTGCACGAACGTCGTCTCCGAGTAGCGCGTCTCGCGCGCGAAGGCGAGCATCGTCGCGTCGGTGACGTCGTCGGCGTCGAGGACGACCGCGAGCTGGTTTCCGGTCAGCGGGGTCGAGGTGAAGACGTCGAGCCAGATGACCGGATGGCGCACCCGGCCTACTTGTCGAAGTCGAAGTCGCGCGGCGGGCGCTGCTCGAACCACAGGCGGTCGTGGTCGGGCGTCTCCTCGAGGAACTCCGGGGTCTCCTCGAGGATGTCCTCGCCCACGGGTTCGTCCGCCGCGGGCGGGGGTTGGTAGGCCGACGGCGGCGGCGGGGTGTAGGCGGGGGGCGGCGGCTCGTACGGGCGCTCGTGCGCGGCGGTCGGCGGTTCGTCGGGGCGCTCGGGCTCGGGCGGCGGGTCCGGCTCGCCGCGGCCGCGGCGCAGGCGCAGGCGCCCGGCTCCGGGCAGCCGGCGGGACTTCTCGCGCGGGGGTTCCGGATCGGGCTCGGGCTCGTCGAGCGGCGGCAGGGCTGCGTCGTCGTCGAACGCGGGGTCCGGGAGCGCCGGTGGCATGACGTAGCCGGAGGCGGGCGGCTCCGGATAGCTCGGTGGCGTCGGCGGCGAGGGCTGCGCCGGGATCGGCGGTGCGTGCGCGACGGTCTCGTCGCCCCAGTCGGGCTCGTCCTCGAAGCCGGACGGGTCCGCGGCGGGCGGGCTCGTCGCCGCGGGCGGCGGCACGGCCGCGGCGGGCGGCGCACCTGGGATCGACGAGAGGTCCGGCGTGCCGTCGGGCGACCGGCGCACCGCGCCGAGCGCCTCGCTCTCGAGCCGCGAGACCTCACCGGGGTCGGCACCGCTACGCCGTTTGAGCTCGAGGTGCTCGCGGATCGCGTCGTCCAGCAGTCCCATCTCGACGACAGCCTACCTCCCCGGGACCAGGTTGTTCACCTTGCCCGCACGGACTTGTTCTTGCCGCTGCGCTTGGCGTCGTACAGCGCCGCGTCGACCGCGGTCACAAGCGGCGCGCGCTCCCCCGCCGTCTCGGGCATCGAGCCGACGCCGCAGCTCACGGTGACCCGCAGCGTCCCCGAGCCGTCGAGCAGCGGGATCTCCAGCGCCTCGATCCCCTTGCGCACGCGTTCGGAGACCTCGAAGGCGCCTTGGAGAGCGGTTCCGGGGAGCAGGAGCGCGAACTCCTCGCCGCCGTAGCGCGCCGGGTGGTCGATCTCGCGCGAGGTCTCGTGCAGGACGCGCGCGAACTCGCGCAGGACGTAGTCGCCCTGCGGATGGCCGTGCGTGTCGTTGATCGACTTGAAGTTGTCGAGGTCGAGCAGGACGAGCCCGAGCGTGCCGCCCATGCGGTTGAGGTCGCGCACGCGGTTGGCGAACGTGACGTCGAACGCGCGGCGGTTGGGGAGCCCGGTGAGGTCGTCCGTGAGCGACTCGTGCACGGCCTCGCGCAGCTCCTCGATCCGCCGTTTGAGCTCACGCGACATCTTGTTGAACTCCTCGCCGAGGCCGGCGAACTCGTCCTTGCCGACGGTCTCGACCTGGGCGGAGAAGTCGCCGCCCGCGAGCCGGCGCGCCGCGTCGAGGAAGCCCGCGAGCTGCGTCTGCAACGAGCGCGACACGAGCGTGGCGCACACGAGGGCGAGCAGGAGGAAGCAGAAGAGGATGATGCCGATCTGGATCCGTCCGCCTTGCTTGGCCTCGACCATCGGCGTGCCCAGCGTGATGAGCCGGATGGTCTGGCCGGGGAAGCCGGGTTGCACCGACGAGTTCGGGACGTAGCGGACGCCGCCGATCTCGGCCGTCTCCTCGTCGCCGAACGGCGGGGCGACACGGCGGGCGGCCGGCAGCGTCGTCGCGAGTTCCTTGGTGCCGTTGCGCACCACGACCCGCAAGGCCGTGAGCCGCTGGACCTCGCGAGCGAAGGTCGGGGCGTCGACGAGGGACAGGTACAGCACGCCCAGCGGTGCGGTGCGCGACTTGACGTTCAGCTTCACCGTCGCGATCGCGGTCTTGTCGCCGACCTTCATCGCGATCTCGCCGTCGCGCACGAGGACGATCCGCTCGATGCCGCGGCTGGCCAGCAGCTGGCTGGCGCGCCGCTGCGCGCGTGCGATGTTCCCGTCCAGCAGGGACTCGCGGAGAACACGGTCCTTGCGTGTGATCGTGCGCAGCACGCGCGCCGCCGCGTCCTCGTGCGCGGCGTACAGCCGCGAGGCCACCTCGTGGCGCGCCTCGACGTCGGCGCGACCCGTCGCCTGCTCGCTCTTGCCCAGCATGCCGAAGATCAACACCGCGACCGCCAGCATCGGCACGATCACGATGAGGACGAAGAACAGGCCAAGCCGGCTACGGAAGCTCACGTGTGATGAGCGTATCGGCGCGCCGGGCGGCGCCCGATACCCCTCCGGCGACCAGGTCGCGGCTATGCTGTGCCGTCCTCGGGGCTATAGCTCAGTTGGGAGAGCGCCTGGATCGCACCCAGGAGGTCGGGGGTTCGAGTCCCCCTAGCTCCATCTACTATCTATCTATCTCGAAGAACCTCCCCGTTCGCCGGTTCTACCCCACGGCCGTGCGAGTTCGGGTTCGGTCATCGGCGCTCGTTGGTCAGCCGTCGGCAGGCAGCAGACGAAAGGGCCTGTCGTTGGCGGCCAGCAGGCGGAAGTGGCGCTGGTCGAGTGTCAGGACGTCCTGCGTCTTGTGGCGGTTGGCGAGGACGACGATCGACGCGTCCGCGAGGCTGATCGCAAGATCGGCGTGGCGCTCGATGATCGCGACCGCGGCTCGCACGTCCGCGGCCGAGAACGTCTCGAGCTGCAATGCGCCCCGCTGCACCTCGCGGAGCAAGCTCGTTCGTGCGGCGTGGCTCACCCGGGTGGCGAGCAAGTAGTCAAGCTCAGCCAAGACGAACGGTGACAACAGCAGAGGCGGCGTGGCCGCTGCGAGGCTCGCGGCGGCTTCGCGGTGCAGACGCTGCGCAGCATCCAGCGCAGCGAGCAGGCCGCTCGTGTCAACGAGGATCAATCGCCGAAGCCGGCGGCGAGTTCGTCGTCAACCCGCTCGGCCAGGGTCGGGTCGCCGCTGTCAAACAGTGGTAGCCGCAGCCGCGGAGCCGACGGGTCGGCGGTCGCGGCGATGAGCGCGTGACGCACGACATCCGCCTCGCTCTTGCCCTGCGCTTCCGCGGTGCGCTCGAGCGCCAGCTTGAGCTCGTCCGGCAGATAGATCGTCGTGCGCCGCATGCCATACATGTTGCCATACGTCGCAGCCCCTGGGGTCGCTGCGGCGGATGAGCCCGCCGGCCGGGCGCGTGCGCGTCAGGTGCCGTCCTCGAGCAGCTTCTTGAGGCGGCGCAGGTCCTTGCGGGCAGCGCGGCCGAGCGCGCGCTCCATGACGGAGCCGGAGAGCTTGTTCTTCGGCTCGCCGCTGTTGCGCAACGTCATGAGCGTGCCGCCGCCTGGTGCGTCGGCCCAGGTGTACGTCGTCTCCATCTCAAACGGGCCGTCGGCGGTGCTCGTGACCAGGCGCTCACCCTCGACGAGCTCGCGGACCTCGTAGGTGTAGGCGACGCCGCCGAGCACCTTGGCGACGAACGTGAACCGCGTGCCGACGGCGGCGGGCGGCTCGGTCTCCCACGTCACGGACTCGACGTTCTTGTGCCATCGCGGCGCGTTGTCCTGGTCGAGCACGTACGCGGCGACCTCCGCGCGCGGCCGGTCGATCTCGATCTCGGAGACGACGTCGATCATCCAGCGGCACGCTAGCGACGAAGCGCAGCGAACACCCCGCCGGCGGTCGCGACACCGAGGCGGCGCGTGCGATGTCGCCCGAGCCGACCGTGTCACGGCCCTCAGCGGCAGAGCGCGTCCGCCTCGATCCAGCCCGCGGCGCGCGCGTCGGTGACGACGCGAACCCAGCGCCCGGACGCGCTGACCCGCTGGATCGACAGCGGCTGGCCGCGGAAGGCGGTGCCGGCGAACGTCGTGCCCGGCGAGCGGTAGAGGTAGGGCTTGTCGGCGCAGACGCGGCCCGGGCGCTCGCCCTCGCGCGGCAACCGGGGGTCGTCGACGATCGAGCCGTTCGCGTCGGGGCGCCGGCACAGCAAGCCGACCGTGGCGTCGTAGGAGCGCGGCAGCAGCGCACGGCCGAAGTCGATCCGGCCACGGGTCGAGAAGCCGATGATCGTCGCGTCCGAGAGCCCGTAGCTCAGCGGGAAGCGCTGCTCGGGATCCTGCAGGCCGGCCACCCGCATGCCGGACGGGCAGGCGAGCGTCACGCTGCGCCGCTCGTTGCCGGCGGGCGCACCGGCGGGCACGCGCACGCGCACGGTCACCACCGCCGTGCCGGACGGGACGGGATCGGCCGTCGTCACCGGCTTGCCGGTCAGCGGCGCGATGCCCTTCAGCTCGAACGGTGCCGGGTCGCCGGTCTTCGCGGTGTCGCTCGACAGGACGAGCACGCCGCCCGTCGCGGCGATGACGACGGCGGCGACGCCCGCGGCCGCCGCGGCCTTGCCGCCCCCGCCCGCGACCAGCTTCGCGACACCCGCCAGCAGCGGCAGCCCGAGCGCCGGGTTGAGCGCCTGCAGCGCCTTGGACAGGCGGCGGATCTCGCGCTGGTAGGCCCGGCAGTCGTCGCACTCGCGGACGTGACGCAGCACGTGCTCGCTCGGCCGCACGCCGCGCTCGTGCGCGTCGAGCAGCGCCGCACGGATGTCCGCGTGCTCCGCGTCGCGCGCGTCGCGCGCCTTGATGAGGTTCTCGCGCGCTCGCGTCGCCAGCATCTGCACCGCCGGGACGCTGACGCCGAGCTGCGCGGCGACCTTCTCGGCGCTCTGGTCGTCGAGCTCGCGAGCGAGCAGCGCCGTGCGCTGGCGCACCGGGAGGTCCGCGAGGTCGTCGACGAGCCGTCGCAGGGTCTCCTTGCGCCTCAGCACGGCGTCGGGATCCTCGCCGCCGTCGCCCGCCGCGACGACGTCGTCGTCGAGCGCTTCGTCGCCCCACCGCGCGCGGCGCACCTCGTCGATCGCGCGGTTGCGGGTGAGCCGGTACAGCCACGGGCGCGGATCGTCCGGGACGTCGCCCGCGAGCAGCGCGGCGTGCGCGCGGATGAGCACGTCTTGGACGACGTCCTCGGCGTCGTGCTCGGAGCGGCGCAGCAGCGAGCGGGCGTAGCGGGTGAGCGCCTTGCGATGACGGGCGTCGAGGAGCGCGAAGGCGTCGCCGTCGCCGGCTGCGACGCGACGGGCGAGATCGGCATCATCGTGACGGTGGGAGCGGAGGACGGAGACCATGCGCTGTCGACGCTAGCCCCCGGCTCCGAGAAGCCGGGGTCCGCCGCCGCGCCGCCTCAGAGGTGGTGGCGGCGCGGCGGCTGCGGCGTCCTCGCTGCTACCGGACGAGCCCGTAGATGCGGCCGGTCTGCTCGCCCGTGGCGCGGGGGTTGACGAACGCGCGCACAGCGACCTGCCGGCGGCCGACGTAGCTGCCCTTGTCGGTGACGGCGAAGCCGACCTCGTCGCCGTCGCGGACCGCGAGGCCGCGGATCGTCTTGCCGCTCGGCGCGCGCAGCACGACGCGACGGGCGATCTGCTTGCCCTCGAGCGTGACGTCGCGGTACACGAGCCGCGCGCCACTGGGCAGCCGCTCGCCCTTCTTGACGCCGGTGCCGGGGATCGTCATCGGTGCGGTCTTCGCGGGAGAGGTCTTCTGGGCGCCGACGATCGGCGCGCCGGCGGCGGCCGCGACGCCGGAGCCGGCGAAGGCGAGGGCCGCGGTCGCGGCGGTGATCTTGCGGGTGATGGACATGTCGGATGCTCCTGAGCGAGTCGGGGGGTGGGTTCTGACCCGACCACGGACGAGCGCCCGCCGACCAACGGACCTTCGCTCAAGCTGGCGCGTTACCGCTAAGGCGTCGTGCGGCGCGTACTCCGCCAGCCGCGCCCGACTCACCGCGACCGCCTCCGGGTTCTGATCGATGAGGACGAAGCGCCGCCCGAGCTTGCGGCAGACCGCGCCGAGCGTGCCCGAGCCCGCGAACGGGTCCAGACACCAGCCGCCGGGGCGCGAGGACGCGGCGACCATCCGCCGCACGATGCCCTCCGGCTTCTGCGTCGGGTAGCCGGTCTTCTCGTAGGAGTTCGTCGGGACGATCGTGTGCCACCAGCAGTCGCTCGGGCGCTTGCCGCGGGCGGACTTCGCGGGCCCCGCGAGGCCCGGCGCCATGTACGGCTCGCGGTCCACCTCGTCGTCGTCGAAGTGGTACAGCGCGCGGTCGCGGACGTAGACGAGGATCGTGTCGTGCTTTGCCGGCCAGCGGCGCTTCGGGCGCCCGCCGTAGTCGTAGATCCAGATGAGCTCGTTGAGGAAGCACTCCGGGCCGAAGACCTCGTCGAGCATGATCTTCGCCCGGTGCGCCTCGCGGTAGTCGAGATGCAGGTACAGCGTGCCGTGCGGCGCGAGCAGCTCGCGCGTGCGGCGCAGGCGCGGCTCGAGGAACGCGGCGTAGTTCTCGTAGTCGTCGGCATAGGCGAGCTCGCCCCGGCGGCGCTCGACGCCGGTGTTGAACGGCGGGTCGAGGTAGGCCATGTCGAACGTTCCGTCCGCGAGCGACGCCATCGCGGTGAGGTTGTCGCCCTCGATGAGCAGGTCGTCGTCGAGGACAGGCGGCGCGTGGACGTCCAGGGTTCGCATGTGCTGAGGCTACGGGCGCGGACGGTCGCCGCGTCGAGCGGAGCGACCTGCCGCCGCCGCGGCGCCGAGTTTGAAAGCCTGCGAGCGGATGTCGCCCTTCGCCAGCCGCGCGATCGCGATCGCCGTCGTGTCAGCGCTCGCGATCCTGGTGGCGGTCGTGCTGCTCGGCGGGCCGGGATCGGGCGCCGGGGGATCGGGCGCGGGCGGCGACGACCCGCTCGGCTACAGCTCGGCCTCAGAGCGCGACCTCACCGCCGCGGCGGCGCGCGGGAACGCGCACGTGCTCTACGCAAAGCTGCCCGGCGGTGCACGCGAGAGCGCCGAGCGCACCGCGCGCTGGCGCGAGCAGGTCGAGCAGGCGGCGGACGCGGCGGACGTGTCCGCCGACGAGCTGGAGGGACTCGTCCTGCTCGAGAGCGCGGGGCGCGACGACGCGATCGCGGACCCGCGGCTCGAGGGTGCCGTCGGGCTCACGCAGATCCTCGCCGAAACGGGGCGCAACCTCCTGCAGATGCAGGTCGATCCGGCGACGGCCAGGCGGCTCGGCCGCTCGCTGGCACGCGCGGAGCGCCGTGGCGACGGCGAGCTGGTCGAGCGCCTCCGCGCGCGGCGCATGCGCGTCGACGAGCGCTTCGACCCGGCGAAGGCGCTCGCGGCGACCGCCCGCTACCTGCAGATCGCCAAGCGCGAGCTCGGCCGCGACGACCTCGCGTTCGTCGAGCTACCACATGGGCATCGGCAACCTCCAGAGCGCCCTGCGCGACTACGGCGACGACGACGTCTCCTACGCGCAGCTGTACTTCGACTCCACGCCGCGGCGCAACGCGGGGGCCTACAGCCGGCTGGCCGCACTCGGCGACGACTCGGCGACCTACCTCTGGCGGGTCGGCGCGGCGCGGGAGATCATGCGCCTGTACCGCTCCGACCCCGTGCAGCTCGACCGGATCTCCGCGCTGCAGAACGCGAAGAACTCCGCCGAGGAGGTTCTCCATCCCGCAGACAAGACGGAGCGTTTCGAGACCCCGGAGCAGCTGCGGGCGGCCCGCGACGCCGGAACGATCGTCGCGCTGCCGGGCGCGCGCCTCGCGGAGCACGGCCTGCAGATCGACCCTGGCATGGGCGAGCTGGCGGCGCGGCTCGGACGGGGGCGCGGCCTGTATCGCGGCCTGCGCCAGCCCGCGCTCGCGCTGCTGGAGTACCTCGGCGCAGGCGTCAAGCGGATCTCGCGCCAGGAGCCGCTCGTCGTCACGAGCACGGTGCGCGACGAGCGCTACCAGCGCTTGCTCCTGCGGCGCAACCGCGAGGCCACGCCGAACTACTCGCTGCACACGACCGGGTGGGCGTTCGACATCCTGCGCAGCTACACCTCGCGCGCGCAGGCGCTCGCGATGCAGTTCATGCTCGATCGCCTGCAGTCGCTCGACCTCATCGCGTGGGTCCGCGAACCGGGCGCGATCCACGTCACGGTGTCCAGCGCCGCCCGGCGCCTCGTCGGCCTGCTCGACGACCGCTGACGCGCGACGCCGCTACAGCAGGTAGCCCCGGACCTGCAGGACGGCGATGACGAGCACCCCGAGGCCCAACAACCGCTTGCCCCATCCGATCTTGCGCGGCTCGCCCGAGCGGCCGAACAGCAGCGGGAGCGGCAGCACGAGGCCGACGAGCCCGAAGCCCACCATGACGTTCGGGAAGAACGCCTCTGATTCGGGGTCTAGCACCTCGTTCATGAGCAGCCACGCGAGCGTGTAGCCGAAGAGGAACACCGTGAACTGCGTGATGCCCTTCGGGATGAGGCGATAGAGCGCCGGCGAGTTCGGGGCCTTCTCCGGATAGACCCAGATGAGCTGCGTGAGCAGGAACAGCCCGGACGAGGCGTAGAGCTGCCAGACGTCGCCGACGAGGACGTACAACAGGAAGGCGTAGATCGCCGTCCGTCCCACTGCAGAGCCGATCAGCGTGCCCTTGGACGGGTCCGGGAACGCTGCCGCCGCCGTGCTGTCGAGGCGCAGCGGGTAGAAGTGCGACGCGAGCGTCTCAAGCGCGAGGCGGACGACGAGGGCGCCCAGGACGAACAGCGCGATCGAGTCGGCATGCTCGGCGATCTCGAGCTCCACGCCCGCCAGGCCCGGTAGCGCGAGCACGATCCGCTGCACGGTCCACGCGCCGATCAGCCCGACGACGATGAAGTCGGCACCGCGGTCCCACAGGCCCACGAGGCCGCTCGTCGGGGCGCGCCGGAGGGGCCGCGTGACGCCTGCCAGCACGGGAACGACGGCCCACAGCGCGCCCAGGCCGAGCATGAAGCGCACGTCGTCGCTCGTCGTCAACCCGCCGAGTGCGAGCACGCCGAGGAGGAACGTGGTCAGCGCGACGAAGCCCGCGGTCGCGTCGAGCACCCCGATCACGGCGATCGCGATCACGAGCGCCGTGGAAGGCGGAAGCGCCTCGCCGCCGCTGCTGCTCACGGCAGCGATGCCGAGCGCCAGACCGGCGATCGGGAACGCGAGCGACGCCGAGCCGAGGATCGCACGCAGGTACGCGCTGTCGGCGAGGACGCGCCCGAGCAGCGGGGACCGGCGTGCGACGACGACCGGGAGCGCGGCCGCCAGGTAGTCGACCCGCTGCGTCGCGGGCCACTTCCAGGTCCGCGACCTGTCGCCGAGGGCGACCGCCCCGAACCCGGCGGCGAGATGCCTGATCTCGACGCCCTGGTAGCTGCTCAGGCCGCTGAACCCCGGGCGGGAGGACCCCCCGCCCTTGCCCGCGCTGCCCGACTTCGGCTTGGAGACGCCGCCCCCGCGTGCCAGGCCGCCGCCGACGGCAAGCCCGAGGAGCGTGAATCCCGCAGCGAGGATGCCGAACGTCTTCTCCGGCTCCGACCGTGGGTCGTACGCGGTGAGCTGTTGGTGGACCGTCGGCGTGTCAGCGGGCTTGGCCGGGGCCGGCGCCGCCGGCTCGGCGGCGTTCGGCGGGGTCGAGCCACTGGGCTTGGCCGCCTTCGTCTCGCTCGGGGCGGACGCCTCGGCCGCGGACGCCTCGGCCGCGGGAGTCTCGGCCGCGGGCGTCTCGGGCACAGGCGGCGGTCCCGCCACCGCGGCGGGCGGCGCGCCGGGGGCCGGCGGCGGCGGTGACCCGCTGCCGGCGGTCGCGGGCGGAGGTGGGGCGGATTCGCGGCCGGGCGAGCCGACCGTGTAGGTCACGGACTTCGGCGTCGCGTTGCCGAGGTCGTCGCTGGCGGTCACCGTGAACGTGAAGGTTCCGGCCGAGCTCGTGTCGATCGCGGATCCGGATGGCACCGGTCCCTCGCACGCCGTGACGGGTGAGCGCGTCTCCGGGTCCGTGCACGAGTAGATGGCGACGCACGGACTCTCCGGGCTCGTAGCTCACCCCGTCGCCCGGCGACACGATCTCGATCGCGGGAGCGGCCGAGTCCCGGGGACGAGCCGTGATCGTCAGCACCTCCCTGCTGGTCGGGACGCTGATGACGACCCCGTCGCTCGCCTCGTAGTTGTTGTCGCCGGAGTAGCCGATCGACACCCGCTGCCCGAGCGCCGCCAACGAGCCGTTGAGCAGCGGCGTGATCGCCGTGAGCGGCTGAAGGCCTGCAACGAGGGGCACGGTCAGCAGGGGGGTGCCGTTGACCGACACGACGATGTCTCCGGTCGGTCGCGGCTCGTGCCCGTTTGCCGGCACCACGGTGACGACGACCTGCGCGGGCAGGTCGGCGTCCTGGGCCTGCGCGGACCCGTCCACGGCGAGCAGACCGACCAGCACGGTCGCGAGCACGAGGATGGCGCGCGGCCCGAACCGTCTCGCTCTCCTTGCGCTGTGGATCCCCAGATCGTGGTCCATCACAACCGTCCCCGTATGTCGTTCACCTCGCCGGTCCTTCGCGGCCGTGTGCGTGCCGGCGAAGGTCCGCGAATCGCGGAAGATGCGTCCCCGATCGGAGCCTATACCAGGCGTAGCGGGTCCGGGGAGTTTTCCGCTACCCCGGGAATCTCTTGCACGATCGGGTCGTGGCGTGTTCAATGCGTGGCCGTAGGGGGCTTGAAGGCGACCGGTTATCGGTCAAATGAACGCGGCGGGCACCCGCCAGTCCAGCGTTCCCCCGATTCGAGATAACCGACATGTGGAGGGGCACGATGCTCTCGACTGATACGTCTCGCGAGGCCGCACCCACACGCGGCCCAGACCTCGAAGAGCTGCGGGCGAAGCTCGACGGCATCGACGCGCGCCTGCTCGAGCAGGTGCGCGACCGCATCAACTGCTGCCTCGAGATCGCCGACTACAAGCGCATCCACGACGTGGCGATGATGCAACCCCACCGCATCGCGTTCGTGCAGGAGCGGGCGGCGCAGTACGGCGCGGAGCACGGGATCGACGGCGACTTCCTGCGCCGCCTGTACGACCTCCTCATCGCCGAGACCTGCCGCGTCGAGGATCTCGCCATGGCCGATCCGGGGCGGACGTCATGACGCTGCTTCCAATCACGTCGAAGCCGTAGCCCGCGGGGCGCGCGCGATGCGAACGCTCCTCATCGACAACTACGACTCGTTCACCTACAACCTGTACCAGCTGCTGGGCGAGGTCAACGGGCAGGCCCCACTCGTCGTCCGCAACGACGCCGACTGGGAGGCCATCGCGCTCGAGGCCTTCGACGCCATCGTCATCTCGCCGGGACCGGGCCGGCCGCAGCGGCCAGCGGACTTCGGCATCAGCGTACGCGCGATCCGCGAGAGTGCGCTCCCGGTGCTCGGTGTCTGCCTCGGGCATCAGGGCATCTGCCACGCCCTCGGCGGGGCCGTCGAGCACGCGCCGCGGCCCATGCATGGCCGGATCTCCGCGGTGCAGCACACGGGAGACGGCCTGTTCAAGGGCCTGCCCTCGCCGTTCTCCGCCGTCCGCTACCACTCGCTCGCGGTCGCCGACGTACCGGCCGAGCTCGAGATCGTCGCGTGGTCGGAGGACGACGTCGTGATGGGCCTGCGTCACCGCAGCAAGCCGCTGTGGGGGGTGCAGTTTCACCCGGAGTCGATCTGCACGGAGCACGGGCGCGGACTGCTCGCGAACTTCCGGGACCTCGCGCTCGCCCACCGCGGCCGCAGGCGCTCGCCGGCCAGCGGCGAGGCACCCGCCCAGAGCTACCAGGTCCACGTTCGCGCGCTGGACGTGATGCCCGATGCCGAGGTCGCGCATCGCGAGCTGTTCTCGGCCGACGAGCATCGCTTCTGGCTGGACTCGAGCGCTGTGATCGAGGGGCTGTCGCGCTTCTCGTTCATGGGCGACGCCTCGGGTCCGCTCGCGGAGTACGTGTCCTACGACGTGTCCACCGCCACCGTGACGGTCGAGCGCGATGGCGTGCGCCGATACGTGAAGCAGCCGTTCTTCGACTACCTCGACGACCAGCTCCGAGCCCGTGCGACGCCGGCGCCGGACGGGCTGCCGTTTCAGTTCAACCTCGGCTACGTCGGCTGCCTCGGCTACGAGCTCAAGGCGCAGACCTGCGGCGAGGCCGCCCACCGCGCCGAGACGCCCGACGCGGCGCTCGTGTTCGCCGATCGCATGCTCGCCATCGACCATCGCGACAGGTCGTGCTACCTGCTCGCGCTCAGTCGCGACGGCGACGACACCGACGCCCTCGGTTGGCTGGACGAGACGACCCGGCTCCTGCAGGCATTGCCGGACCCGTCGGCCGCGAACGGGGCGTCGGAGCGCACGCCGTCACTGATCGGGATGACCGATCGGGCCGCCCGCACCGGAATGCGACCGCGTCACGACAAGGCCGCCTATCTGGACGCCATCGCCGCGTGCATCGAGCAGATCTACGAAGGCGAGTCCTACGAGATCTGCTTGACGAACACGGTCACGGCGCGCGGCGGGATCGATCCGGCAGCGACGTACTCGCGGTTGCGGCAGATCAGCCCGGTGCCGTACGGCGCGCTGCTCGAGTTCTCGGACGTCTCGATCCTCAGCGCGTCGCCCGAGCGCTTCCTGGCCGTCGGCAGCGACGGCGTCGTGGAGTCCAAGCCCATCAAGGGCACGCGGCCTCGCGGCGCCAATCCCGCGGAGGACGAGGCGCTGCGCCGCGACCTCGCCCGCCACGAGAAGGATCGCGCCGAGAACCTCATGATCGTCGACCTGATCCGCAACGACCTCAACACCGTCTGCGAGATCGGATCGGTGCACGTCCCCAAGCTGTTCGACGTCGAGACCTACGCGCCGGTCCACCAGCTCGTGTCGACCGTGCGCGGCAGGCTGCGCCCGGACGTGTCGGCCGTCGGTTGCGTGCGGGCGACCTTCCCCGGCGGCTCGATGACCGGGGCGCCGAAGATCCGCACGATGCAGATCATCGACCGGCTCGAGCAGGGTCCGCGCGGGTTCTACTCCGGTGCGCTCGGCTGGTTCTCGCTCAGCGGTGCCGCCGACCTCAACATCGTCATCAGGACGCTCACGGCGGCGTGTGGCGAGGTGACCTTCGGCGTGGGCGGCGCCATCGTGGCCCTCTCCGACGCCGACGACGAGTACGAGGAGACGGTGGTGAAGTCGCGCGCAATGGTCACGGCGATCGTGGCCGCGGAGCAGGAACACGCCGGGCTGCAACCTGCGGGGATGGACCGGTGACGGAGCGCGCCGAGCTCGCGGGATGGCGATGCGTCGTGGTCGGCGGGTCCGGTGCCGTCGGCAGCATGTTCGTCGACCTGCTGCTCGCAGCGGGCGCCGACGTGTGCGTCGTCGACGCCTCACCACCCGACCAGGATGCCTGGCGCTGCACGTTCGAATGCGGCGACATCACGGTCCTCGGCCGGCGCTTGGAGGTGGAGCTGCGGCGCGCCGATCTCGTGCTGCTCGCGGTGCCGGAGGCGGTCGCGCTCGCCGCCGTCGGCCCGGTCGCGCAGGCGATGGAGCCGGGCGCGCTACTCGCTGACACGCTGTCGGTGAAGACCGCCGTCGTCGCCGCGCTCGAGGTCGACGCGGCACACCTCGAGGCGCTGAGCCTCAATCCGATGTTCGCGCCGTCGCTCGGGATCGACGGGCGGGCGGTCGCGGCGGTCGTCGTGCACGACGGTCCGCGCGCGCAGGAACTGCTCGCGCTGCTGCGCGAGCACGGCGGGCACGGTGGTCGAGGTCGCTGCGCGGCAACACGACGAGCTGACCGCCGTCACCCAGGCGCTGACGCATGCAGCCGTGCTCGCGTTCGGGCTCGCGCTGGAGGAGCTCGACGTCGACGTCCGTGCCCTCGGTGAGCTGGCGCCGCCACCGCACCTCACGCTGCTGGCGATGCTCGCGCGGATCGCGGCGGGGCAGCCCGAGACCTACCGGGACGTGCAGGCAGCCAACCCGTGCGCGCCGCGGACCCGCGCCGCCCTGGCCGAGGGCGTACGCCGGCTCGCTGATCTCATCGAGACCGGCGACGCAGCCGACTTCGGCACGCTGCTCGAGCAGCTCCGCGACCGCCTCGGCCCCGAACTGGACCACTACCGCGAGCTGTGCGCGGACCTCTTCGAAATGACACGGCCGCCAGCTGGCGGCCTGGACGCCCTGACAGTCGCTACGAGCGCGAACACCCGACGGAAAGGCCCAGCCGCATGACCACCACCCTTGTCCCGACGGCGCTGTCGGCCGAGCAGCGCGCTGTCGTCGCGTCCGACTCGAGCTGGGGCGGCGGCAACCTGCTGCAGGCGGCCATCGGCTCGAACCCGCACCCAGAGATCGCCTTGATCCGCCTCGTGCGCCCGCTCACGGGCACCGACGGCCAGCCGCTTGAGACGGTCAGCCTGCTCGAGCTCGACCAGCTCGCCGACAGCTGGGCGGCGTGGTACTGCGATCAGGGCATCAAGCCGCGCGACCGCGTCGCCGTCTGGATCGAGGACTCGTTCGCGTACTCGGTGCACTACTACGCGCTCGCGCGGATCGGCGCGATCGGCGTGCTGATCAACAGCTGGGCGCCGACCGCCTCCGCGAGCTCGCTCTGCCGGAAGACGACCCCCGTCGCGATGTACAGCGACGACGCGCGCCTCGAGCGACTCCGCGGCGAGGAGTCCAGCCCGCTGCGCGACATGCGCTGGACGCAGTCGGCGGACGACCTTCCGGGACCGCCCCCGGGCGCCCTGCCCGACGAGAAGCGCTACCACCACGCCGACGACGATCCCGTGTCGATCATGCACTCGTCCGGCACGACGGGATGGCCGAAGCCGGTGATCCAGACGCACCAGTCGAGCATCGCGGGGCCGCGCTTCCGGATGGCCAACGACGTGGTCGCCCCAGGCGAACGGGTCCTGACAGCGCTGCCGCAGTCGCACATCGGCGCCATCTCGTTCTCCTCCTACGCGCTGCTCTGCGGCACGCCCGTGATCGTGCTGTACGACCCGACGTCCCCGCAGCTGCTCGAAGCCGTCCGCGAGCACCGCCCGACAGCGGTCATGGGCTTCTCGCACATCCACACCGAGCTCGCGGCATTCGACGTTCCCGCGGGAGAGCTCGACTCGGTCGAGCGCTGGATCTCCGTCGGCGACGCCGTCCACGAGCCGCACATCCGGAGGCTGCTGGAGCACCGCAGCCCGGGTCTCGGTCCGTCGGCGTTCCTCGACCGCCTCGGCTCGACCGAGCTCGGCTGGGCGCTGCTGCTGCACACGACCACGATCGACTCCGGACCCAAGGGCCGCTGCATCGGCAGGCCGACGGGCGCCGCCGAGATCGCCGTGCTGCGCAAGGACGGGTCGAAGGCCGGACCCGGCGAGTACGGGCTGCTCGGCGCCAAGGGACCGACCATCACGCCGGGGTACTGGAACGACTGCGATACGACCTACCGCAGCAGGCTGGCGGGGTTCTGGCTGTCGGGCGACGTGGCGCGCTACGACGAGGACGGCGTCTTCTACCAAGTCGACCGGGCCGTCGACGTCATCGAGACCGCGTCGGGACCCGGCTACTCGGTCCTCATGGAGGAGGTCCTGCTCGGAAACGTCGCCGAGATCACCGACTGCGGCGTGGTCGCCGGACGCCGGGGCGACGAGACGGTGGCCGTCGCGCTCGTGCGGACCACGCCGGGGGCCGCCGACGTCGACCGCGTGCTGGAGGCGGCGAACGACGCGCTTCGTGCGGCCGGCCACCCCGAGGTGGCGCTCATCGAGGTCGCGCGAACCGATGCCGACTATCCGGTGGGCGTCACGGGCAAGGTGCTCAAGCGCGTGCTGCGCGACCGCTACGACGACCTCCCGGCCTACCTCGCGGACCGCGGCGACAGGATCCTGGCGTCGACGTCCTGAAGCGGCTCTGTGGCCCGCGTCTCGGAGAGCCTCCGGCGAGCCGGCGCGCGGGCGGACGCACCCCGCCAACACGGCGAACACGCCCTGGTCGTCGGTGCGAGCATCGCCGGGCTGCTGGCCGCGAGGGTCCTGTCGGACTTCTACGAGCACGTCACGGTCCTCGACCGCGACGTCTTGCCTGCCGGCCTCACAGAGAACCGCCGGGCCGTCCCCCAGGACCGCCAGATCCACGGCATGCAGCCCGCCGGCCAGCTCGTGCTGGAGCAGTTGTTTCGCGGATTTTGCGCCGAGGCGCGGGCAGCGGGAGCACCGGCGCTCGCGTTCGGCCTCCAGATGCGCTTTCGCATCGGCGGCCACCTCCTGGCGCGAGTGGACCTGCCGGGGGAGTACTGCCTCACGAGCCGCGTGCTGCTGGAGAGCCTCGTGCGACGCCGCGTGCGCGGGCTCTCCAACGTGACGCTGCGCGAGCGCTGCAGCGTGCTCGGGCTCGTCGGCGACGGTCCGCGCGTCGCCGGTGTTCGCGCGCTGGATCGCGCTCACGGGGCGCGGGAGGAGACGCTGGACGCCGACCTCGTGGTCGCGGCGTCGGGCCGGGGCGCGAAGCTGCCGGCGTGGCTGGAGGAGCTCGGCTATCCCGCGCCGGCGGAGGAGCGCGTGGAGGTCGACGTGATGTACGCCAGCCGCTACCTGCGGCTGCCCGCCGGCGCCCTCGGCGGTGACCGCGTCGTCCTCGACGACGCGTACCCGGGTCGCCCACGCGGTCTGTCGGCTCAGGTCGTGGAGGGCGATCGCTGGATCGTGACCCTCTCCGGCTACGGGCCCGAGCACCATCCCCCGGCCGACAGCGCCGGCTGGATGGACTTCGTCGCGACCGTCTGCGACAGCGAGGTGGCCGCCGCGTTCGCGGAGGCGCGACCGCTTGGCGACGTCGAGCGACACGCCTTTCCGGCCGCGGTCCGCCGACGCTATGACCTTCTCACGCGCTTTCCGCAGCGCCTGCTGGTCATCGGCGACGCGATGTGCAACCTCAACCCGCTCTACGGCCAGGGGATGTCCGTCGCGGCGCTCGAGGCCGCCGCCCTTCAGCGCGTGCTGACGTCCGGCGCTGCGTGCCCCCAGCGCTACTTCAAGGCGGCCCAGAAGACCGTCGAGGACGCGTGGAAGCTCGCGACCGACGCCGATCGAGCGCTGCCCGAGCTCGGCTTGCACACGTCGCTCGTCGACCGCGTGTGCAACCGCTACCTCGGGCGCTTGATCGCGGCCGCCGAGCGAGACCACGTCCTCGCCCGGGTCTTCTACGACGTGACCGGCATGCTCGTCTCGCCGTCGCGGCTACTGGCGCCGTCGCTGATCCCCCGAGTCCTGCGGGGCTAGTCCTCGCCACCCGGAAGTGGGTCGCCGGACAGCAGGCTCCTAGCCAGGTCACCCAGACCGTCGAGCACCGCCAGCTGGGGAAACGGCCCGTACGAGACGCGGGCCACTCCCAGCGCGGCAAGCTCGGCCGGCGGCGGCGTGCCGGGGAACCCGAGCAGGCTGAGCTTGCGCTGGCCAAGCCCGTCGACGAGCTTGGCGATCGTGTCCGCGTCCTGCCACCCGGGCGCGAAGACGCAGGCTGCGCCTGCTTCGAGGAACGCCTGGCCGCGCGCGATCGCGTCCTCGAGCACCTCATCGGGATCGCGTTCGCCCGCCATCAGGAACGCATCGGTGCGCGCGTTGAGCACGAAGGCGACGCCCTCGCCGGCGGCCGTCTCGCAGGCGATCCGCACCGCAGCGACGGCCTCGTCAAGCGGGCGCATCTCGTCCTCGAGGTTGCCGCCTACGGCGCCAGCCGCGATCGCCCGGCGAACCGTGTCGGCGACGTCGCCGTAGCCGGCCTCCAGGTCGGCTGTGACAGGCAGGTCGACGGCGGCGGCGATGCGCGCTGTCATGTCGAGCGTTAGCTCGACCGGGATGTGCTCGCCGTCCTCGTAGCCGTACATCGCCGCGATCGCCGCGCTGGCCGTCGCGATCGCGCGGCAGCCGGGCTGAGCGGCGACCTTGCGCGCACTGGCGACGTCCCAGGCGTTGACGAGCACCAGCAACTCGGGGTCGTCGTGCAGCGCGAGCAGCGTCGCGGCCTTCTCCTGCTGTGTCACGGGCTTGCCTCCATCGTCCAGTAGAAATCCGCCCCGGCGGGCTGGGCTCGGGCGGCGGCGCGGGTCAGCGCCGCCCGGGTGTCGGTCATGTCGAGCCGCACGAGCGCGGCGATCTCGGCCGTGGCGAGCGGCTCGCCGGCCCACGCGAGCACCTCCTCGACGCCGTCGGGCTTGGGGCGCCGTTGCAGCTCGGGCGCGAGGTTCGCGATCGCCGCGTCGTACGCCTCGATCGGGTTGAAGCCCGGCAGGGCGAAGGCGGCGCCGTGGCCGGCGTGGCGGAACTCGTAGCTCGGTGCGGTGTAGCGCCGCTGCTCGCGCGGCCCGCCGAGGCGATCGTCGAGCGCACGCGCCGGCGGCGAAGGCGCGCGCGCGGCGTCCGCGTCGGCGTTCAGCGCCTCCCGCACCTCGGACGTGGCGCACCACTCCCGCAAGACGACCGGATCGAGGCTCACGTCGCGGGCCGCGCCGTCGATGAGCTGCGGGTCGTCGAGCAGCCCGCCGGCCATCGTCCGCACGCGCAGCCGCCGCAACAGCGGCTCCTCAGCCTCCGGCGCATGCAGCCGCGCGGCGACGACGGCCCGACAGGCGGGCTCGGATGAGGCCGGCCGCTCGCGCGGGGCCGGATCGATCGGCATCCCGTAGCGGCGCTGCAGCGACGGCGCGCCACGCGCGAGCTTCTCGGCCTCGCCGGGCTCGAGCGTCAAGACGATCATCCGCAGCCGCCAGCTCAGCCCATCGCCGTAGTGCCAGCGCAGCAGCATGCGCGTCGGCTCCGCCGAGAAGGCGAACGGGCACGCGGGGTCGGTGTAGAGCGTGATGTCGAGCACGGGGCGCGTGGTCACCCTGGCATATTCTCGCGCTTGCTCGCGTCAACGCCAGAAAGGCGCACCTTGGACGACTGGTCGCTGTTTCCCGCTCGCGCATACCTCGATCAGCACTACGGCCACATGAGCTCGGAGACCGCGACGATGATGACCGCGATCATCGAGTACGTCCGCGGCCGCGGTTTGCGGCCCGCGCGCGTGATCGAGGTGGCCGGCGGCCCGACGGTGTTCTCGCTGCTGGCGCTCACGGCGGCGCTCGAGGCGCCACCCGAGCAGATCGTCTTCACGGACATCGCCGAGTCGAACCTCCAGGAGGTGGACGACTGGCTGAACGAGCGCCCCGGCGCGTTCGACTACGCCCATCTCGACGCGTGGCTCGAGACGCAGGACGCCGATCCCGAGCGCGCGGCCCATGACCTGCGCGCGGTGCGCTGGGAGCTTCGCCAAGTGGACTGGCACGACCCGCCGCCCGCGTCATGGATCGGCGCGTTCGACGTCGTGTCATCGCACTTCTTCGTCGAGTCCGCGACGCCCGACGAGGCCGAAGCGCTGACGTTCGTGCGCAACTACGCGCCGCTCGCCGGCAGCCAGGCCGTCGTGCTGCTCTCGTTTCTCCAGCGCGCCGACGCGTGGGACTGCGACGGGGTCGCCGTGCCGTCGCTGCAGGTGCACGAGGGCATGATCGAGCACTTCCTGCAAGCCGGAGGAATCAGCCTCGACGACGCGGCGATCCAGACCGCGGCAGGCCGCCAGCCGGCGGCGGTCACCGGCTACGAAGGCGTCGTCACCGTCTCGGGCCTGCGCGCGACGAGTCCCGCCGGGCAACGGTGACGACGCTCTACTGCAGCGGTGTCGCGGGCGGTTTCGTGCTGTCGCCGGGGCTGGCGGTTGCACGCTCGCTGCGCGAGGCCTTCGCGGACCTGCGCATCGTCGGCGTCGCCGACACGCCGCACTCCGGCAGCCTGCACGATCCGGCCTTCGACGAGGTATGGGTCCGGGAGCCCGCCCACGACGAGGCCGCGCACACCGCCGCGATCCTCGAGCGGCTCGACGCCGGCGCGTGGTGGATCTGCGGGTCCGAGCTGCAAGCGCGGAGGCTCGCGCGCGCCGCGGGCAGCCACGAGAGGCTGCTGAGCCCGTCGACGGACGCGCTCTCGCGCTTCGATGCACCGGCCGGCGATCTGGCGCGCCGGCTCGGCGTCGGCTGCCCGCCGGCGATCTCGCCGCGTGAGGAGGACTGGCGGCTGAGCGCCTTCGGGCGCGAGCACGGCTGGCGCCTGTGGCTCACGGGTCCCGACCGTGCACCGACGCGCATCGACGGCTGGCGCACGCTCGAGCGCACGCGCGCGCACCTCGCGGCGGCGTGGTCCTACGACGGCATGGCGCTGCAGGCGCAGGTCGAGGGTGCCCGCGAGGCGATCGTGTTCGCCGGCTGGCGCGGTGCGATGCTCGGGGCGTGGCACATGCGAGCGGCGCTCGAGCCCGCGCAAGGCGCGACGTGGGGCGGGCATGTCGCAGATCTCGCCGAGACGCTCCCGGACGTCCTGGCCGCGCTCGCACGCGAGCTGTCCGCCGGTGCGTGGACTGGCGGCGGCGAGCTCGAGCTCGTCCGGGCCGTCGACGGTGTGCGCTGGCTCGTCGCGCGGCGCCCGCACTTCGCGTCGTGGGTTCACAGCGCCACGCTGGCGGGCGCGAACCTGCCGGCGGCGCTGGTCGGCGCGGCCACCGGCCGCGATCACGCGCCCGCGGCGCGCCGGGCCGCACAGTTCGTCCGCGTCGTCGTCGAGATCCCGGCGCGGCCGGGCCTCGCCGTGCCGGAGCCGGTAGCAACCGTGAACACGGTCGTGCGCGCCGGCGGATACCTCGGCGGCATGCCCGACCCGGGCGCGAATGCCGCAGCCGGACCGCACCCGCGCGAGGACGCGGTACGCCCGGACGAGCGACTTGCGGCGATCGTCGACGGACTGCCCGCGGCCGGGCACACGCCGCACGCCCACGCCCTCGACCCGGGCCCGCGATGGGAGCGCCTCGCGAACGCCGTGCGCGATGCTGCCCGGGGGCGCCGGGTCGAGCTTGCCTACAGCATCAAGACCGACCCCGACCTAGACCTGCTGCGCGCCGCCCGGGCGCACGGGTTCCTGGCCGAGGCGATCACGGCCGGGGAGATGCAGCGGGCGCTGGACGCCGGCTACGCCGGTGAGGCGATCGTCCTCAACGGACCCGGCAAGCGCTGGCCGCCGCCGGCGCCCGGGGTCCGCGCGTACGCGGTGTTCGCCGACAGCCTCGGCGAGCTGGCCGAGCTCGCGCTGCTGGCCGAATCCGGCGAGCTCACTGCGCGCTACCTCGGGCCGCGCGTGCGACTACCGTCCGTCGCGTCGCGGTTCGGCGTCCCGCTGGGGGACGAGGACACCTCCCGCGGGCTCGAGATCGCGCTGGAGGCCCTGCCCGCCAGCCAGCTCGTCGGGCTGCACTTCCACTGGGCCAGCAGCGAGGCCGGCCACGAGACGTGGTTTCACACGGTCGAGGCGCTCCTCCAATGGGCTCGGCTGCTGCAAGCCAGGACCGGACGCGCGATCAGCTGCCTGGATCTCGGCGGCGGCTGGCATCCCGACGACTTCGACGCCGTGTTCCTGCCCCGGCTGCCCGAGCTCGTCGCCCGCTGCCATGTCGAGCTCGACGAGCTGGACGTGATCGTGCTCGAGCCAGGCAGGGCGCTCGTGCAGCCGCTGTCGGTCGTCGAGACGACCGTGCTCGAGGTGCGCGACGGTCGCGGCGCGCGGGAGATCGTCGTCGATGCGTCGCTCGCCGAGGTTCCGCGGGCGCCTGTGTACCCGCACCGCATCCTCAGCCAGAGCGACGGTGAGTGGCTGCGCTGGGGGCGCGGCCCCGACCGCGTGCTCGGCCGCCTGTGCATGGAGGACGACGTGCTGCGCACCGGCGTCGCCGTGCCCGACGACGTACGAGCCGGCAGCCGCGTGCTCATCGCCGACGCCGGCGCCTACGACCGCAGCATGGCCTACCGATTCGGCCGTGGCTGAGGTAACGCGGATCGGGAGTTTGCTCGTGGCAGGTCCCCATGGGTAGCCTCGCGGCGGGCTTCCTCGAGGAGCCCTGCCGCCGGCGGCTGCAGCGCTCGGCGCTGTGCTACTCGCGGGCCGTGGCCGGGCCGGGGTGGCGGGCGATGGGCGACGGAGACCAGTCCGCAGACCAACAACGTCTTCGGACCCGCGGGGACGCTGCTCGCACTGTTCATCGCCTTCGTGCTGTTCGGAGCGGCCAGCTCGTTCGGACGCGAAGTCCTCGGCGCAGACCGAGGCGGCGACCATGCAGTACCTCTACAAGACAGCCGACTACGTCCCGGACCCCGAGCGCTTCCGCCTGCAGCGCGCGACCGTCTGCTACGCACGGGCGATCATCGGGCCGGACTGGGACGACATGGCCGACGCGAAGATCACGCAGTCGCCCGTACCCGTCATCTGGACGGGGACCGGACCGATGGGGATCCGCAACGCACTTCGCAAGGCTGGACCGGACAGCCCGCTGTTCGAGACGCTGTTGACGACGGACCAAGACCGCGCCGATCGACGCCGCAGCCGGTTGACGGAGGCCGAGCCGACGATCCCGGGCGCCGTGAACGCCTTCATGCTGTTCGCGATCGCGATGACGATCGTCTTCCTCGCGCTCATCTCGCCGCGCCGCAGCGCGGCGCACAGCTCCGCGACGGTCCTCGCGGCCCTCACGCTCGTGGGAGCGCTGTACCTCATCCACAACCTCGACCGGCCGTTCAGCGGGCGCTTGGCGATCGAGCCGACGCAGATGGAGATCACCGCGGAGATGATCGAGGGGGAGTTCGTCGAGCGCTACGGCGCGGATCGGCTGGGCTGCGACGCGCGCGGCAACCCTACGAAGACCTCCTGAACAGGCTCCACGCGCCAAGCACGAGCAGCACGAGCGCGAGCGGTGCGACGTACATCAGCGGCGAAGTTGCCGCGCCGGACCTATCGCCCCTCACGGGCGCTGGAGAGCGCGCCCCGGCGGGTGCTCCCGGATGCCCGGCGAAGATGGCGCGGTGCGGGCGTCGTCCACGCTCGCTCGTATCGATGCTCGGCACGACGAGCGGGTGCCCCGCCTCGCTCGCGAGCCGCGCCACCGCGATCAGGGCCTGGCGCTCGAGCCGGTCGTCGCCCGGCGTGACCGGCGCGAGCGGGGCAAGCGCGCGGTCCACGCCGTCGCCCAGCTTCTGGCCGGCGAAGCCGCCCGGCGTCACGACGAGCAGCCGCGGATCCCCGATCGCCCGCGCGAGCTGATCGGCGTAGAGCTGGGGCGTCGAGAACATCCGTGCAGCGTCGCCGAGGTCTGCCGGCGTCGCGAGGATCGCGACCTTGAGCGGCCATCCGGCAGCGTCCGCGCGCCGGGTGATCGTCAGCAGCGCGTTCGCGGCGCCCTCGGAGGCCGGCGGCGTCGCGGGGAAGTAGACGTCCTGCGTGAGGAGCACGTGGCTCGCCGGACCGTTGGCGCCGGCAGGCGCCGCGAACGCCAGCGCGACAACGGCGACGAGTGCGTTCGCACGCAAACCGCGCGCCTCAAAGGAGGCACGCGGTCGAGCTGCGGTGGCGAGGGGCGCTAGCGGTGACGGAGCGCCGCCTTGCGATCCTTCGCGAACATCAGCGCCTTCTCGCAATTGGTCGCCTGCTTGCGGGCGCTGGCCCTGGCGCGGCGGGACGCTGACGCTCTGACGTGCTGCCGGCACGCGGCCCTCACGCCCGCCGTGGCCTTCGACGTGGCCGGCGCAGACGGCGAGAGGCTGTAGGAGAAGTTGGCGCCGAGGAACAGATGCTGGATGCTCCCTGGAGGGATCGCGCCGTAGCTGACGGTGCAGCCGAGGACGGTACCCACGACGGGAGCCTTGACGGGGGGGTCGACCGACGTGTACATCCAGTTCGGACTGGCGTTGTAGGCCATGTGCACGCTGGCGTTCGTGCTTCTGCAACTGCTCCCCGGAGCGCGGTCGGCCGAGATCTGCCCATCGGGCGTTGGCATGAAGTACAGCGAGGCACTCGGAACGGGCGTCGGCCCGGTTTCGAGCTGCGTCCCGGTTATCAGCCCCACGACGGAGGAGACGCCCGTGCCGATGGCGCCGAGGAGACTGCCTGCGGCGCCGGGCGAGGCCAAGCGGAGGCTGTTGGCGAAGTCGATGTGGATCCCCTGGTTCGGAGTCGCGACGAAGGGGATGCCGATCGTCGGAGCCGGGAGGCCAGTGCAGTCCTTGCCCGTGTAGCCGATCACGCTGGCGTTCGACGTCAGGTTGAGCAGGTTGTGACCGCCCACGTCGATGCTCTCGCGGGGAATCGGCAGGCACCCGAACTTCGGGCGGTCGTAGACGATCGCCGGCGCCGGCGGCTCTCCGATGACGTCGTAGTACGGATTCAGGGCGTGATGCGCCTTGAAGATGACGATCTTGCCGTCGACGCGCTCCTGCGCCTGCGCAGCAGTGCCCGCAGAGAACGCAGTGACCAGCACGGCGACGACGCTGGCCAGGGGTAGAAGAAGCCTGGTACGGGGAATCGGCATGCTGTGGCCTCCTTGTGAGTCGAGACGCAGAACACCTCGACGGAGGCCCGCCGCTGATCGGTCAGCGAGCCCCTCGCCCGTCCCAAGCCATACCCGTCCTTTCTGAAGACAAACCGGTCAGCGTTCGACGAGGATCGTCTTCATCATCCCCAGGTCCTCGTGGCCGAGAATGTGACAGTGGAAGACGAACTTCCCGGTGAACTTCTCGAATGGGACGCGCACCACCATCGACGTCGGCGGTGCGCCATTGGGGCGCCGCGGGATCACGAACGTGTCCACCCGGCTGTGCGCTTTGTATGGCTTGCCGTTGATGCTCATGATCTGGTAGGCGTTCTGGTGCATGTGGAACGGGTGGACGCCCGTCTCGTTGATGAGCGTCCACTCCTCGACGGTGCCGAGCTTCGCGCGCACGTCGATGCGGTCCTCCTCGAAGATCTCGCCGTCGATCGTGAACTTCGGGAAGCCGGTGTCGGCGTGGAAGCCGTTGCGCCCGAACGTGAACGTCCGGCGGGCCGCGATCGGCGCGTCGTCGAGCGGGATGAACTTGCCGATGCCCTCCTTCGGCATCGGCGGCGTCTTCATCCGCTTGCCCGAGCTGACGACGTTTGCCAGCACGCGCGTCGGAGCGATGATGCCGTTGTCAGGCGTGAAGCCGACCGTACGTAGCTTGATCACGCCGTTCGGCGGCCCGGTGACGAGGACGTCGAAGCGCTGGCCGCCGCCCATGAACAGCTGCTTCATCTTCTGCGGCTTGTCGAGCGCGTTCGCGTCCTGAGCGATGACGGTGAAGCTCGACTTCTCGAGCTCGACTCTGTAGAGGACGTTCGCGCCGGTGTTCGCGATGTGCCAGAGCTGCACCTCGCCGGGACGGATCCTGATCTTCGGCTGCAGCTGCTCGCCGAGGAGGCGCACGTTCGGCGGGACCTTCGGCTGGTCCTTGACCGGCGGGCTGTCCGCGACGTCCCACACGCCGAGGTGGTCCTCCGTGACCGCGTCGTCCATGACCTGCGCGCTCTTGAGCGAGAGCACCCGCTCCTTGATGTTCGCAAACGCCTTCGGCAGCGCATCGCGCTGGCCCTCGACGATGATGACGCCCGACATCCCGTTGACGAGCTGCGCCTCGGAGTAGCTGTGCATGTGGCTGTGGTACCAGTACGTGCCGGGGAAGTTGCCCTCGCCCAGCGTCACGGTGTACTTACGGGTGTGGCCGGGCTCGACGTGCACGAAGATGTTGTCGTGCGGCACGTTCGGTGAGACGTGCAACCCGTGGAAGTGCAGGTTGGTCGGCTGATGGTCGGGTATGCCCGCGGTGTTGTGGAGCGTCACGTTGATCGTGTCGCCGAGCTTGACGCGCATCGTCGGCCCGGCGTAGCTGCCGTTGTACGTGGTCGCCGTCACCAGCTGCCCGCCGAGCCGCACCTTGCTGCGCACGACGTTGAGCGTCACGTTGAGGACGCCGTTGCGGCTGCGCAGCACGGGCGGGTCGCGAAACTCCTGGCCGGTGACCCACTTCGGCTGCGGAGGCCGCGCGAACGCGGCCTGCGCCTGGGGTTCGCCCGACGCCGTACGCACCGGAGCCGCCCGGGCGGCGGCGCTGCGCGCGTCCTTGTGCAGCGAGCAGTAGAACGCGTTCGAGGCGTCGTAGTCCAGCAGCGACGGAGCGGCCGATGCCGGCGCGGCGGCCAGTGTCGCCAGCCCGATCGTCAGCACGCCAAGCCGCCGCGCCCGCGTCATCAACACGTCGATTCCAAGAGCAACCCGCATCCGTACCAACCCCCCGATCGCGTTTCCCTAGCTGGTTTGCGAAATGCTACTTGCGAAGGCAAGTGCCAGGTGAGAGCCTGCCTCGCGTCGAGCTAGGCTGTCCAACGAGCCAGGAACCAGGGGGGAAGTTTCATGGATCACTTGAGCTGGGCGGTGCACGCTCGACTGCGCAGGGTGCTGCTCGCGCCCATCGTCGCCGCCGCGCTGGCCGGCGGCGGCTCGCTCGGTGTCACCGCATGCGGTGACGACGAGCCGTCGAAGCCCGCGACCACCGCGGCCGCTCCTGCGGTCTCGGTCGCCAAGACCCCCGTGAAGGTGGCCGACACGGAGCGCGGCGCGGTCGCGTACCGCTCGGTCGGCAGCGGATCGCCGCTCGTCCTCGTCATGGGCTTCGGATCGAGCATGGAGGACTGGGAGCCGACGTTCGTCGACGCGCTCGCGAAGACGCACCGGGTGGTCATCTTCCACAACGCCGGGATCGGCAAGTCCGACCCGACCGCCCCCAAGCTCTCGATCTCGAAGATGGCGGACCAGACCAGCGCCCTGATCGACGCGTTGAAGCTCGGCAAGACCGACGTCCTCGGCTGGTCGATGGGCGGGATGGTCTCCCAGGCGCTGACGGCGCGACACCCCGGCCAGGTGCGCCGGCTCGTGCTCGCCGCGACGTGGCCGGGCAACGGCGAGGCGCGCGAGGATCGCAGCAAGGCACCTCCCGCGGACGCCACCGCGGAGGAGTTCATCGCCGCGCTGTACCCCGACGACCAGACGGCGGCGGTGAAGCTCTACAACGACGGGCTCGCCAGCTACGCGGAGCGCGCCACGGTGCCGGACGCGATCTACGGCGAGCAGCGCGCGGCGATCAACGGCTGGCTTGCCGGCAAGGAGCCTGCCGGGAAGCGCTTCACCGCCACCTCGGTCCCGACGCTCGTGGCGGGCGGCGCCGAGGATCGCTTCAATCCGATCTACAACACGCGCCAGCTCGCGAAGCTCGTCGCGAACTCCGAGCTCGAGGTGTACGACAACGGAGGCCACGCGTTCCTGTTCCAGCCCGACACGAACTTCGCCACCCGCGTCAACACGTTCCTCGCCGAGTAGGAGATCGCGGAGCGCCCGCCCAGGTGTCCTGTGTAGCAGTCGTCAGACGGGCGTTCCCTCGTTGTCGCACGCAGCGCGACCGCGCCGATCAGTCGTCGTCGAGCAGCTCGCGCACCTGTGCGGCGACGATCTCCGGCGTGATGCCGAGCTCCGCGAGAACCGTTCCGCCGGGCGCCGAAGCGCCGAAGCGGTCGATCGAGACGATCGCGTCCGCGTAGCGCTCCCAGCCCTGGCGGATGCCCGCCTCGACCGAGACCGTCGGCAGGTCCACCGGGAACACCGAGTCCTGGTAGTCGTCGTCCTGCTGCTCGAAGAGCTCCCACGACGGCATCGAGACGACGCGCACCGGGACGTCGAGCTCGTCGCGCGCCGCCAGCGCCACCTCGACCTCGCTGCCGGTCGCGATGATGATCGCCTCGGCGTCGTCGGCGTCCGACAGGACGTAGGCGCCCTTCGCGACACCCGAACGCGGTGCGAACTCGCCGCTTTCGCGGTCGAGGACCGGCAGGTCCTGGCGCGAGAGGATGAGCGCGGCCGGGCCTTCGAGGTCCTCGAGGATGACGCGCCATGCCTCGACGGTCTCGTGCGCGTCACACGGGCGCAGCACGACGAGGCCGGGGATCGCGCGCAGCGCGGCGAAGTGCTCGACCGGCTGGTGGGTCGGGCCGTCCTCGCCGAGGCCGACCGTGTCGTGGGTGAACACCCACGCGACGTGCAGGCCCATGAGCGCCGACAGCCTGATCGACCCGCGCATGTAGTCGGCGAACTGCAGGAACGTCGAGCCGTACGGACAGACGATGCCGCCGTGCGCCGCCATCCCGTTGACGGCCGCGCCCATCGCGTGCTCGCGAACGCCGAAGAAGATGTTGCGCCCCGGCTTGTCCGCAGTGAAGCGATCCGAGCCGGGGAAGATCGTCTTCGTGGACTCGGTCAGGTCGGCCGCCCCACCGAGCATCGTCGGCGTGAACGGCTCGAACGCCTTCATCGCCGCGCCACCGACGCCGCGCGTCGCGATCTTCGGCTTGTCGAAGCTCGCGGGCAGCGCGTCGGCCATGCCGGGCAGCGGGCGGCCGGGGTCGCCCCAGGCGAGGTCCCACTCCTCCGCGCGAGCGCCGTCCTCGGCGCGCCAGGTCTCGAAGCGCTCGGTCCACTCCGCGTGCGCGGCGCCGCCGGCCTCGGCCATCCCGAACGCGTCGTACACGCCGTCGGGAACATGGAAGGTCAGGGCGGGATCCCAGCCCAGGACCTCCTTGGTCAGCGCGACCTCCTCGTCGCCGAGCGCCGCGCCGTGCGCCGCACTCTTGCCCTGCTTGTTCGGCGAGGGGTAGCCGATGATCGACTTCACGCGGACGAGCGTGGGCTGGCTCTCGTTCGCCATGCCCTCGCGGATCGCGGCCTCGATCGCGTCCATGTCGTTGGCGTCGGCGATCTGCAGCACCTGCCAGCCGTAGGCCTCGAAGCGCTGGCTGACGTTCTCGCGGTCGAAGCTCAGCGACGTCGGGCCGTCGAGCGAGATGTCGTTGTCGTCGTAGAGGTAGACGAGCCGGCCGAGGCCGACCTGGCCGGCGAGCGACGCCGCCTCGGAGGCGATGCCCTCCATCAGGTCGCCGTCGGAGACGATCGCGTAGGTGTAGTGGTCGATGACCTCGGAGCTGTAGTGGTCGCGCAGGTAGGCCTCGGCCATCGCCATGCCGACGCCGTTGGCGAAGCCCTGGCCGAGCGGGCCCGTCGTGACCTCGACGCCCGGCGTGACGACGTGGCGGTCGCGCTCGGGGTGCCCCGGCGTGATCGAACCCCACTGCCGAAACTGCTTGATCTGGTCCATCGGGAGGTCGTAGCCCGTGAGGTGCAGCACGCTGTAGAGCAGCATCGAGCCGTGGCCGGCGCTCAGCACGAAGCGGTCGCGGTCGGGCCACGCCGGATCCGCCGGGTCGTGGTTCATGATGCGGCGAAAGAGGACATAGGCCGCTGGCGCCATGGCCATCGGCAGGCCGGGATGCCCGGAGTTGGCCTTCTGGATCGCGTCCATGGACAACGTACGAATCGTGTCGACGCAGAGCTGGTCTATCTCGGTCATGGCCGCGTAGTATCGCGACGAGGGTCCTCGCGCGCGTTCTGCGCCTTTGGCTCCTCACCCTCCCACTTGCCACTCGGTGGTTGACCTGACGCCGCGTGATGTGTGTTATGTGTCACTTGCAATGGGGGTCGGGGCGGTTAACGTCGTCCGATCCCGACACAACCTCGGACACGGATGAGCGCTCCGAGCTCGCCGACGGCAGGACAACTCCAAAGGAGCAACACATGAAGCGCAGGATGCTTGCCGTCGCCACCCTGGCGGCACTCGCCGTCGCAGGGCCGGTCGCCATCGCGCAGGGCGCGACCTCGAAGTCCAAGACCTTGACGGACGTCGTCTTCGGCGGCGTCGCCGCGCAGGGCTACCCGGTCGTCATCGAGCTGAGCAAGTCCGCCAAGAAGGTGGTGACCGCCACCATCGGCATCGAGATGAAGTGCCTGACGCCCGGCGACATCACGGTCCCCGACACGTTCAAGAACCTCACGATCAACAGCTCCGGCAAGTTCTCCTCGGCCTACGGACCGACGGACGTCCCCGGCGACCCCTCCGTCGGCATCCTGAAGATCGTCGTGTCCGGCTCGATCACCGGCACGCTGAACAAGGCCAGGACCCGGATCAAGGGCACCTGGAACGCGAAGGTCGTCGCGATCAGCGCCGCCGACCCGACCGGCGCGACGGTGCTCGACAGCTGCGACTCGGGCAAGGTCAACTACACCGCCAAGAACTAGCTCGCGGCGTCAGTCCTCGGACCCGGGCTCGCGCTCCGCGCGCAGCTCGGGCTCCGACCGCGCGGCGCGCAGCTCGTACTCGCGCCGCGCCGCGTCGTCGCGCGTCATGAAGACCTGGTCGGCCTTCAGCACGCGGGCGAGTCCCTCGCGCGCGGGGCGCGGCAGGATCGCCGCGAACGTCATCATCGCGCTCATGTAGCGCGGCACGAAGACCTCGAAACGGGGGAAGCGCAGCGTCTTGACGACCGCGTCGGCGACGTCCTCGGGCTCGAGCCTGGCGACGAACCGCGCGTTCGAGGACCCCGCAGCCAGCTCGGTGTTGACGATCACCGGCATGATGCAGGAGATCTCGACGGGGCTTCCGCGCAGCTCGAACCGGACCCCCTCGCTGACACCGACCACGAAGTGCTTCGTGCCGGAGTACGTCGCAGCGCCGGCGAAGCCGCCGCGGCCGGCCGTCGAGGCGATGTTCACGATGTGACCGCTGCCGCGGGCCGACATCCGGGGCAGCACCTCCTTGATGCCGTGCATGACACCGTGGACGTTGATGTCGACCTGGCGGCGAGCGCTGGCGTCGTCCTCGTCGACGAACGAGCCGAGGTGCATGATCCCGGCATTGTTGACGAGCACGTCGACCGGGCCGAGCCGCTCCTCGACGCCGTCGAGGAATGCGCGCACCGACGCGCGGTCGGTGACGTCGAGGGCCACGGCGACCGTCCCGTGCGCGAGCTCGTCCGCGGTGCGGCGCGCGGCGGCGAGGTCGACGTCGCCGATCGCGACGCGCATGCCGGCGCGCACGCAGGCCGCGGCGGTCGCCCGCCCGATGCCGCGCGCGCCGCCGGTGATCGCGACGACGCGTCCGGTGAGGTCGCGGGGAGTGCGTGCCATGGGGCGACCGAGGCTAGCGCGCGGGCGCCCGGATGCGCGGCGCGCGCGCTGGCGCTGGTTCGGTTTGCGAAGAGCTACGCTTGCGCCCGTGTCGAGCAGACAAGAGCAGAAGGAGCAGGCCAAGCGCGAGCGCCTCGAGCGCGAGGCCGCGGAGCAGAAGGCCGCCAAGCGCAAGCGCCTGGTGCAGATCATCGGCGGCGTGGTCGTAGGTGCGGTCGTCGTCGTGGGCGTCGTGCTGGCGATCGCCGGCGGCGGCAAGGACGGCGATCGCGACCCGACCGACCTCAAGGCGTCGGCCAAGGCTGCCGGCTGCACCGCGGGGACCTTCGCCGACGAGGGCGCCGAGCACGTGACGCGCAAGCTCACGATCGCCGACTACAAGACCAACCCGCCGACGTCCGGCCCGCACGTCCCGCCGGGCCAGCAGGCCGCGGACGGCGTCTATGCGCCCGGCAACGAGCCGGAGATCGGCAACTGGGTCCACACGCTCGAGCACGGCCGGATCCTCTTCATGTACAAGCCCGGAACCCCCGCGGGCCGCATCACGCAACTGCAGAACCTCTTCAACGAGGACGTGCTCGGCAGCGGCAACGGCTACCACTCCGTGCTGATGCAGAACAACTCCAAGATGCCGTTCGCGGTGGCTGCCGTCGCCTGGCGCAACTACGTCGGCTGCCCGGAGTTCACCGACAAGTCGATCGCGGCGCTCCGCGCGTTCCGCGAGGTCTACGTCGACACCGCGCCCGAGAAGGTCCCGTAACCGGACCGTCTCGCCGCGCGCCAGCGCGCGCAAGCCGTCCTGCAGGACCGCACCGGGCCATGTGGCACGGTGTTCGGACTCTCGATGCGCCGTCTCTTGCTTGCACTCGCCGTCGCGGGCCTCGGCGCTTGGATCGCTGCGCCCGCGCTGTCGGCGGACCCCTGGATCCCGCCCGCGGTCGAGTTCGGCCTCGACGTCCAGGCACCGCCCGGCGGGGCATGGCGTAGCCAGGTCATCGAGGCGCCCAAGCGCTTCGATCTCGTCGGCCTCAGCTGGCGCGCGACGAGCCACCGCGTCGGCGCGCGCATCCGGGTGCGCGACGCCGCCGACGGATCGTGGAGCCCCTGGAGCGCGATGGCCGACGACCACGGCGCCGGAGCGGGCGCCGAGCCGGTCTGGGCGGGCGGGGCGGATGCCTTCCAGCTGCGCCTGCGGCACGTCCCGCGCGACCTGCGCGCGCAGTTCGTCAACGCGACGGGCTCGGCGACGCGCGGACAGCGCATCCTCACGGCGCTGCGACGCGGCGCGCACGGCGCGTACGTGGCGCTCGCAGGCGAGCCCGCACGAGCCCAGGACGCGACGGGCGCACCCCCGATGGTGAGCCGCGAGCAATGGGGCGCCGCCGCATGCGGGCAGCCGCGCTTCGCGGCGACGTACGGCACCGTCCAGACCGCGTTCGTACACCACACGGTCAACGCGAACGACTACGGCCCAGAGGACTCGGCGGCCATCGTGCGCTCGATCTGCCGCTACCACCGCACGACCAAGCGCTGGCGCGACATCGGCTACAACTTCCTCGTCGACCGCTTCGGCACGATCTTCGAAGGCCGCGAGGGCGGGATCGACCAGGCCGTCATCGGAGCCCAGGCCCAGGGGTACAACAGCGTCTCGACGGGCATCGCGAACATCGGGACGTTCAGCGGCGCGCCGCAGACCACCGACGCGGTGCACGCGATGGCCGAGCTCCTCGCCTGGAAGCTCACGCTGCATGGCGCGCCCGTGACAGGCCAGGTCAGCGTGCTCTCGCGCGGAGGCCCTTCCAACCGCTACCCCGCGGGGACGCCGGTGACGTTCGAGCGCATCTCCGGCCACCGGGACGCCGACGCGACGACGTGCCCCGGCAACGCGCTCTTCGCCCAGCTGCCCGAGCTGCGCCAGCGCGCGTTCGAGATCGCCCCGGAGCTCCCGGCGCCGCAGACGGCACCCGGCGCGACCGTCACGCTCGCCGCCGCCGACCCGACGCTCGACTACCCGCAGCCCGCCCAGCTCTCGGGACGCGTCGCGGACGCGACAGGCGCACCGCTCGCGGGGGCGACCGTCTCGATCCAGATCTCCTCGAGCGCGGGCTTCGTGACGCTGAACCGCGTCCTCACCCGCGACGACGGCACGTGGTCGACGCAGGTCGACACCCAGTACTCGCGCTCGCTGCGCGCCGCCGTGCGCGCCGGCGGCGGCACGCTGGCGACGTCTTCGGTCGTCGCGGTCCGCGTCGCGCCGAGGATCTCCGTGACGGTGCCGGCGCGGGTCACGGCGACGCGGGCGTTCACGATCCGCGGGAACGTCCGGCCGCTGCGCGGCGGCCTCGCGCTCGTCATCGCGCGCCAGGGGACCGACGGCGAGTTCCACACGGTCGCACGCGTGCCGCTGCGCTCGGCGTCCGGCGCGTTCGTGGCGAAGGTCAGCCTGCGGCGACCGGCGGTCCACCGCCTGCGCATCGAATCGCGAGCGGACGCGCGCAATGGCGCGGGCCGCTCGCGCGACGTCATCCTGCGCGCGATTCGCCCGCGTCGCTGAGCCGGCGCCGCTCGCCCGGCTCCACCTGAAACACGGCGTTCACGCACGCACACGCAACGGCAACAAACGGTTCACCGAGCAGACATCTCCAGCTCACGGGACCGAAATCGCGCTCTGGGAGGTTGGCGATCGTGACCAATGCTTCGGAGGAGACATGAGCACCACGATCGACCCGCCAGACACGGTCGGGGCGCCGCCCGGACCGACACGCCTGCTGACGCGCGGCCGCTGGATCGAGCGCTGGGACCCCGATGACGAGGCCATGTGGGAGTCATCCGGCAAGACGATCGCCCGCAAGAACCTCATCTTCTCGATCTTCGCCGAGAACCTCGGCTTCAGCGTGTGGGTGCTGTGGACGATCGTCGTCATCAACCTCGCGAACATCGGGATCGTCCTGTCGATCTCGGAGCTGTTCATCCTCGTCGCGGTCCCGAACCTCGTCGGCTCGTTCCTGCGGATCCCCTACACGTTCGCGGTCCCGCGGTACGGCGGACGGATGTGGACGACGCTGAGCGCGTCGCTGCTGTTGATCCCGACGTCGCTGCTCGCGTTCCTCGTGCCGAGCGGCTGGCTCGCCGCGCAGTCGCACTCCACGCAGATGTGGGTGCTCATCGCCTGCGCCGCGACCGCGGGCTTCGGCGGCGGCAACTTCTCCTCGTCGATGGCGAACATCTCGTTCTTCTATCCCGAGAAGCGCAAGGGCTTCGCCCTCGGGCTGAACGCCGCCGGCGGCAACCTCGGCGTGGCGGTCGCCCAGCTGCTCGTCCCGCTCGTGCTCATCGTGGGCGTCCCGGTCGCCACCCACAAGCTGCCCGTCCATGACGTGAACATGGCCTACGCGGGCCTCGTCTGGATGCCCTTCATCATCGTCGCGGCGCTGTGCGCGTACTGGTACATGGACAGCCTGCGCGAGGCGAAGGCCGACAAGACGTCCTACGTCGAGGCGCTGAAGCACCCGCAGACGTGGATCATGTCGTTCCTCTACATCGGGACGTTCGGCTCGTTCATCGGCTACTCGTTCGCGCTGCCGCTCGTCATCAAGAACACGTTCCCGGAGTTCCTGGCAGCTCACACGTTCATCGCGACCTACCTCGCGGGGCTCGGCTTCGTGGGCGCGCTGATCGGGTCGATGGCGCGGCCGCTCGGCGGCTGGCTGTCAGACCGCATCGGCGGAGCGCGCGTCACGCTCGCGGTGTTCGTCGGCATGGGCGTGTTCACGCTCGTCGCGATCCAGGGCGTGCAGCAGCGCAGCTTCGCCGTGTTCTTCTTGTCCTTCATGGTGATCTTCCTGCTCGCCGGTATCGGCAACGGCTCGACCTACAAGATGATCCCGTCGATCTTCGCGGTCTACGGCCGCAAGGACGCCGAGGAGAAGGGCCTCGAGCCCAAGGCCGCGGCGGTCGAGTGGAAGCGCCGCGCGGCGGCGGTCATCGGCATCGCCGGCGCGATCGGCGCGTTCGGCGGCTTCATGATCCAGGTCGTGTTGCGGCAGGCGAGCCTCGGGGTCTCCGCGCTCGTCAAGGCGGCCGAGACGCCCGCCGAGAAGGTGTCGGTTGCAGCGGCGCACGCCGACTGGTCGGTCCCGGCCCTCTGGGTGTTCCTCGGGGCGTACGTCGTGTTCGCCGTCGTCACGTGGTTCTGCTACCTGCGGACGAGCTTCGCGACGGAGCGCGTTCCGAGCCTCTCGCACGCAGCGATCTAGAAGCGCGTCCCGCCGGAGCCGCCGCGCGTGGGGGACGCGGCGGCTTCGGGAACGCTGCGAGATTTCCGCAGCGTGCTCGCCACCGTCGGCATACTTGGTCGAGCGGGATGCGAGAACACGGGCAATCGACAGGAGGTCGACAGGCGCTGCTGTGCGCGCTCGTCCTCGCCGCCTTTGCGTTCGCGGCGACGACTCCCGCGGCTGCGGCGACCTCGCCGGCCGAGCAGATCGCGGCGCTCAACGCGCAGCGCGAGGCCAACGGCATCCCCGCGGGGATCGTGGAGGTGCCGGACTGGTCTGAGGCCTGCCGCCTGCACATGGCCTACATCGAGGCCAACGGCGGCACGCTCACCCACGAGGAGGTCAAGTCGAATCCCGGCTACACCAAGGAGGGCGACGAGATCGCGCAGCGCGCCGTCCTCACGCCGCTCGGCGACGCGTTCAACGCGCAGGGCAACGCCTTCGAGTTCGCTCCGCTGCACCTCATGCAGGTGCTCTCGCCATCGCTCTCGCGCATGGGCGTGTGGGGCGGGTGCGCGACGACGATCGCGGGCTTCGACCGCGAGGCCGAGCGCCCGGCGCTCTACACGTATCCCGGCGACGGCGCGACGAGCGTCTACCTCGCGGAGCGAGCGTCCGAGATGCCGTTCGTGCCGGGCGACTTCGTCGGCCTCCCGCAGGGGACGGTGACCGGGCCGCACATCTACCTCCTGCCGCACGGGGCGAAACCCGGCCGGATCACGAGCGCGGCGCTCACCGGACCGTCCGGGCCGGTGGAGATCCGCACCGTCGACAACTCGACCGACGGCCTCGTCGGGTACCTCGCCCCCGGCGCCATCATCATCCCGGTCGCGCCGCTGGCCCCGGGGTCCTACCGGGTGGCGGCGACGTTCGAGCCAAAGGGCGGGGAGGCGCTGTCGCGCGCGTGGGGATTCACGACCACCCTGCCGCCCGTCGCGGTGCCGACCGCAGGCGCGTCGGCGCCGGTCGTGCCCGTGGCGACGGGCGTGGTCCTGCGCCTCGACCGCGCCCGTCGCTCCGGCCGCAAGGTGCGGTTCAGGCTGCTCGCGGGCCCGTCGCTCGTCGGCCGGCGGGCCACGATCACGGTGGTCCGCGTCGTGCGCAGCTGCTCGAGCGCCGGCGCGTGCAAGGAACGCCAGCGCGGCCGGCGGCTGCGGTGGGCCATCGGCCGCCTCGCCGCGCGCCAGACGGTGACGGCGCCGCGCCCTGCCAGGGGCCGGACGATCAAGGTCGTCGTGCAGACGCAGGCGTTCCAGAGCGCCGGCGTGTCCTACGCCGCGGGCCTCGCCATCGGCCGCTACACCGCTCGCTGAGGCGCGCGTGCCCCTGTGGTTCCTCCGGTAAGTCCTTGTGCGCTTGGGCGTTCGCTGGCGCCGCCTGGCAAGGACGCAGTGAGGGAGTGGCCCTCCAGGGCCATGACCGAGCGAGGACGCCGTCAGGCGGTGATCAGCGGGCGATCCAAGCGTGCGAGGACTTGCCGGAGGGACCACTAGTCTTGCGCGGCTGATGGCTGGCGAACGACACAAGCACCTCCCCTCGACCGACGACCGCGAGGCGCACGACAGCCGCTGGCCGATCGTCCGCTTCTGCGCGGACCTCGCGGACTCGACGCCGTTCAACCTCTCGATCTTCGCCGTGATCCTCGCCAACGCGGCGGTGCTCGGCCTCGAGACCTACGAGGGCGTCGTCCGCGACTTCGGCGGCCTGCTCTCAACGCTCAACGACATCTTCCTCGGCGTCTTCGTCGTCGAGCTCGTCATCCGCCTCACGGCCTTCGGCTCCAAGCCGGCCGGCTTCTTCCGCAGCGGGTGGAACGTCTTCGACTTCCTCGTCATCGTCGCCTCGTTCGCGCCGGGCCTGCGCGAGAACGCGATGCTGCTGCGCCTCGCGCGGCTCGCGCGCGTGCTGCGGATCGTGCGCCTGCTGCCCGACCTGCGGGTCCTGACGATCGCGATCGGCCGCTCCATCCCGGGCGTCATGAGCCTCGCCGTCCTCGCGATGCTCGTGCTCTTCATCTACGGGATGGTCGGCTGGACGATCTTCGACGACCACAACCCCGCGCAGTACGGGACGATCGGCGAGGCGATGCTGACGCTGTTCATCGCGCTGACGCTCGAGAACCTGCCCGACCAGATCGCGACGGGCCGCGAGCTGTCGGACTGGACGCTCCTCTACTTCGTCAGCTACGCGCTCATCGCCGCCTTTCTCATCTTCAACATCCTCATCGGCGTCGTCATCAACTCGCTCGAAGAGGCGCGAGCGATCGAGCACGCCCGTGAGCGCGCCGACCGGATCGAGCACGGCGACCCCGCCGAGCCGGTGCTCGAGGAGCGAATAGCGGAGATGCGCCAGGCGCTCGACGCGCTCGAGTCCGACCTCAAGCGCGCGCGCTAACGGGGCTGCCAGCCGCCGGTCTCGCCCTTGTAGAGGCCGTCGCCGCCGAAGACCATCCGCGCGCTGCGCCAGAGGATCTGCAGGTCAAGCCGCCAGGAGCGGTGCTCGATGTACCAGAGGTCGAGCTCGATGCGCTGCGCCCACGGCAGCGACGCGCGGCCGTTGACCTGCGCCCAGCCGGTGATGCCGGGGGCGATGGCGAGGCGCCCGCGCTCGCGCTCGGTGTACTGCGCGACCTGCGCCGGCAGCGTCGGGCGCGGGCCGATGATCGCCATCTCGCCGCGCAGCACGTTGACGAGGTTCGGCAGCTCGTCGATCGACGTGCGCCGCAGCAGCGCACCGACGCGGGTGATGCGCGCGTCGCCGGCGTCGACCGCGAGCCCGGCGCCGAGCCGCTCGGCCCCGTCGACCATCGTGCGGAGCTTCAGGACGTCGAACTCGCGCCCGTCGCGGCCGACGCGCCGCTGGCGATAGATCGCCTTGCCCTTGGACTCCAGGCGGATCGCGGCGAGCGCGACCGCGAGCAGCGGGGCGCAGACGACGAGCACGACGCCGGCGACCGCGACGTCGAACGCCCGGCGGATCATCGCGTGCCGTCCGCGGGCTCCCACCCTGCCGAGGTCCCGTGGCGCAGGTGGTCCCACAGGCCGGCGGCCACGGAGGCCGTCGTCAGGACGTAGTAGCGCGCGACGAGCAACGGCCGCAAGCGGATGGCGCCGGCCAGCAGCGCGCACCCGAGCAGCGCGAGCTGCAGCCCGAACGCGACGGCGTAGGTCGCGCTGGTGCCGGCCAGCGCCCCGCTGGTGGCGAACGCGACGACGTGCAGGAACGGCGCCGCGTAGCGCAAGAGGCGATGCGAGACGAGCATCAGCGCATACAGCGGCGTGTAGCCGCGCGGCGAGAGCAGGCCGCCGCGCAGGACGATCGGCCAGGCGTGGCTCATCATCCGCCGCTTACGGGCGAACTCGCCCTCGATCGACGGCACCATCTTCTCCGTCGCGCGTGCCGCGGGCACGTACACCGCGCGCCAGCCGCGCTTGACCATGTTGAACGGGAACGAGAGGTCGTGCCCCATGACCGGGTCGACCTCGATGTACGAGTCGCGGCGCGTCGCGTAGATCGCGCCGTTGCCCGCCGTGATCGAGCCGAGCTTGGACTCGAGCGTCCGCAGCGCCATCTCGTAGCGCCAGTACAGCCCCTCCTGGTTGGTGCCCGGGTGGGTGGGATCGATAACGAACTGCACCTGCCCGCAGGCGTAGCCGACCGTGGCGTCGTCGAAGGCCGCGACGAGCGTGCGCAGCGCGCCTGGCTCCCAGGTCGAGTTCGCGTCGCTGAACGCGAGCACGTCGCCGCGGGCGCGGGCGACCGCCGCGTTCTGCGCGCGGATCTTGCCGCCGCGCGGGAGGTCGAGCACGAGGTCCGCGCCCGCGCGCCGGGCCTCTGACACGGTGCCGTCGGCGGACCCGTCGCTGGCGACGATGACCTCGAGGCGATCGCGCGGGTAGTCGAGCGCGAGCGCGTTGGTGACCTTCGCCCCGATGACCGCGCCCTCGTCGTACGCGGCGACGATGAGGCTCACGGTCGGCACCTCGCCGGGCGCGATCACGCCGGTGGCGGGCGGCCGCCTGACCCGCGCGAGCGCGGCGAGCAGCAGCGGATAGCCGACCTGCGCGTACGCGAGGAGAGCGATGCAGGACCAGAAGACGACCTCGAAGACGGTGGTCACGCCGATCATTCTCCTGTGAGCGACGCGTAGAGGTCGAGATGTCGCCGCGCGACCTGATCCCACGAGTAGCGCCCGTCCGCCGCGCGGCGCGCGCCCTCGCGCAGCGCCGCGCGCGCGCCGGGCTCGGCGAGCAGCCGCGCGAGCTCGCCCGCGAGCGCCTCCGCGTCGCCCGGCGCGACCAGCGCCGCGGCCCCCTGCGCCGCGACCTCGCCGAAGCCGCCGACGTCCGACAGCAGCAGCGGCGCTCCGAAGGCGAGCGCGGTGAAGAGGACCCCCGACTGGTCGATCTCGCGGTAGGGCAGCACGACGAGGTCGGCGCGCTGGAAGTACGCGCCGAGCTCGTCGTCGGCGACGAAGCGCGGGACCCAGCGCACGGACGGCGGGGCGGCGGCGCGTAGCGGCGCGACGTCCATCCGCGGCATGCCGACGATCCACAGCTCGGCGTCGGGCTCGAGCGCACGCCAGGCGTCCAGCAGGACGTCGATGCCCTTGTAGGGCCGCAGCAGTCCGAAGCACAGGACGACCGGCCTGTCGACCGCCGCCAGCTCGGCGGGCAGCGGGCGCGGGTGCGGCACGCGGGTGAGGTGCTCGAACGCGCCGTGCTCGATGGCGTGGACCTTGGCCGGGTCGATCCCGAGCGCGCCCACCAGGCGCGAGCGGCCATGCTGCGGAGTGCACGACGACGGCGTCCGCACGCTCGTACAGCCGCCGTTGCGCGCCGAGCTGGCCGGCGCGCGGCTCGCGCGGCAGGACGTCGTGCGCGGTGATGACGACCGGCCGCTTCGGCAGCAGGTGCACGTCGAGGGGCTGGAGGGTCAGCCACTCGAAGTGCACGATGTCCGCCCCGCTCGCGGCGCGGCGGTAGCGCAGCATGTCCGGGACGTGCGACGCGAGCTTGGAGGCGAACCGGCGCCGCGAGCCCGCGGGGCCGCCCGCGCGACGGTAGAAGCGCTCGACGCGCTCGTAGCCGTCGGGCGCGGGCACGGCGGCGTACGCGAAGCGGCTCGTCTGCAGGCGCACGGAGGCGCCCGCGCGGGCGAGCGCCGCGCACAGCGCGTGGTCGTAGGGCGGGGTGAAGGCCGAGGGGTCGACGACGTCGACGCGCGGCGCGGGTGAGGAGTTCGGGGCCATGTTCGGCTTGCGCGAAGCCCGCTGAGCCTACGTCCCGCGGCCGGGGGGTGCGGCTAACCGCACCCCCGGACACGGGGTGCCACCATGGATGCGCCGACTGCGAGCGGCCAAGCTGCACACCAGAAGTCGACCATGCCCGCCGCGACCGCCACGCCTCCCGCCGACTCCGCCGCCCGCCGCGCGCTCGCACCCCGGCGCTTCGCCGGCGTGACGCTCGAAGGTCGCTCGGCCCGCCCCGCCGCTCGTCGCCGCGCGCACCGCCCCGGCACGCCGATCGTCGCCGCCGGACTCGGCACCACCGCGACGGCACGCCCGCTGCCCGTCGCGGGGCCGCCGATCGACATGGTCACCATCGCCGACCCGGAGGCGCTCGCGGTCCACGACCAGCTCGTCGCCGACGGACTCGTCGCCGAGCTCGAGGCGCAGGCGCGCCGCGCCGAGCGCAGCGGCTACGAGGGCTGCGTCGGCCTCGCCCACGCCGAGCGCTACCCCTCGATGCCGCAGTGGCTCGCGCTGCGCGGCTCGGCTCTGGCGCTGCACTCGCTGTATCACCCGTCGCAGGCCTCGACGCTCGCCCACGGCTTCGCCTTCGACGCCTTCCTGCGCCCGCTCTTCGCGGGCGAGTCCGCGGTCGACACGTTGCGCACCCTGCTGGGCGCGGAGCGTGCCGGGCGCGTCATCGATCGCCACCGCGTGTTCTGCGAGACGCCGATGAGCGACGAGGCCCGCCTGCTCATGGGCGGCGCGGTCGATCCTCGCGCGCTGCGCCAGCGCGCGCTGCTCGCCACGCACGCGCTCGTGCAGCGCGCCGACCGCTGGAGCGCCGGCGTGCGGGTCGCGGCCGTCGGCGCCGGCACGGGCGACGGGGTCGCGCAGATCGCGGCCGGGCTCGGCGCCGACCACCTGACGCTCATCGACCGCGACCCCATGGCGCTGGCCGCGGCGTCGGTCGTGACCGGCCGGCGCGTGCCGGGCCTGGACGTGGAGGCGACGCTTGCCCGCCGCGGCCTCGTCGCCGAGCTCGCCGGCGCGGGCAGCTTCGACGTCATCGACCTCACCGGCGCGCTCGACACGCTGCCCGACGGCGCCGTCGTCGAGCTGCTGCGCACCGCCCGCTGCGCGCTGCGCCCCGGCGGCGTCATCGTCGCGGCGAGCATGCTCGACCGCCGCCCGCAGCAGACGCTGCTGGACCGTGTCCTGCGCTGGCCCGCCGTCACGCAGCGCTCGGCGGACGCACTCGCGCGCCTCATCGCCGCCGCCGGCTTCCCCGCCGGCCAGATCTCGATCGCGATCCCGGCGACCGCGCCGGTCTACGCGATCGCGACGGTCGACACCGCCGCCTGAGGGCGCTGGAAGTATCGTCGGCCGCCGGATGGCACCGGCGATCGAGGTCTCCTTCTGCGTCGTGAACACGAGCAGCGCGAGCTGCTCCTGCGCTGCCTGGACGCGATCGCCGCCGAGCAGCGCACGCTTGACTTCGCCACCGAGGTGCTCGTGCTCGACAACGCCTCCGGCGACGGGTCGGCGGGCGCGGCGCGGCGCCATCCGGCGACGACGCAGCTCGTCGCTCTGGAGCGCCGGCGCGGCAAGGGCGAGAACGACTCGGAGCTGTTGCAGCGCGCGCACGGGCGCTACTGCCTGCTGCTCAACGAGGACTCCGAGCTCGTCGCCGGGGCGACGGCCGCGCTGCACGCGGCGCTCGAGGCGCGACCAGGGCGCGGGCGCGGCGGGTGCCGCGCTCCTGCGCCCCGACGGGCGCCGGCAGCCGTCGGCATGGCGGTTTCCGACGCCCGCGACGGCGCTCGTCGGGGCGCTGTTCCTGCACCGCCGCTACACGGTGCAGAGCCGGGGCGGCGCGATCCGCGAGGTCGACTGGGCGCAGTCCGCCGCGCTGCTCGTGCGGCGCGAGGCGGCCGAGCAGATCGGCTGGTTCGACCCCGCGTTCTTCGTCTACTCCGACGAGGTCGACTTCTGCAAGCGACTGCGCGACGCCGGCTGGCACACGCTGTACGTGCCCGGTGCGAGGGCGATCCACCACGAGCAGCTCTCGACGGCTGCGGTGCCGGAGCGGCGCATCGTCGAGCTGTCGCGCAACCGCGACCTCTACATGCGCAAGCACCACACGCTCGCGGAGGCGTGGGTCGTCCGGCTGCTCACAGCGTTCACGTACGCGCTGCGCGCGCTCGTCGCGCTCGTCCTGCCGCGCCACGACGCGCGGCGCTACTGGCGCCACGTGACGGCCACGCTGTGGCCCAGCCGCGGAGAGGGGCTGCGCGAGGCCGCGCTGGACCACAACCGCGGCCGGCGCCTCTGATGCAGCGATCGTGTGAGAGGGCTCACACAACGCGAATCAGGGAGGCGCCAGCTCGATCAGCCGAGCACAACGATCGACCCGAGGAGGTCTTCGCCGTGTTCGCACTCTCTCCGCAGCTTCCAGCCCTCGGCCGCACGCGCGGTCGCATGCTCGCGCTCGCCGGCGCACTCGCGCTCGTGCTGCTCGTGTTCGGCGCCAACGCCCAGCGCGCCGAGGCGCTCTGCAGCGGCTCCGCGCCCGAGGTCGGCACGTGGACCAACGCCAGCCCGTCCACCGCCGGCATCGCTCGCATCCAGCTCGTCGACTGCCAGCCCGTGACGACCTGCAGCGGCAGCATCTGCAGCACGACCCACGACGCCGGCTGGCGCATGCGCGTGTGGGGCAAGTGCTCGCCGACCAACTGCGACTGGGGCTGGAGCGCGGGCGCCTTCCCGGTCTCCGGCATGGCCTTCGGCTTCTACGACCAGGGCTTCGCCAAGCGCTACGTCTACGCGAAGATGTCCGCGTACCGCCCCGGCCAGCTCTGGGTGCACTGGGACACGAACTTCGTCGACCCGTCGCGCGCCGACTACTCCAAGGACGAGTGGTTCGTTCGGGTCTGACGTCCCCTGCATCGGGGACGTTGTCTCACCGGGTGCGTCCCCGGGTCAGGCTCGTCGAGCGGGCGCGCCGCCGGCGCGCCCGCTCGACGAGCGTCTTGAGGCCGGCGCGCTCGTCGGCGCGCATGAAGCCCGTCGCGAGGAGCGCGAGCGGGATGGCCGCCAGCGCCAGCGCGCGCAGGACGAGCCCGTCGAGGCCGTCCGCCGGGAGGAGCAGCTCGCCGGCCACGGCGATCGCGGCGATGAGCGCGACCGCGTGCGCGAGGCGGGCCCATTCGAACGGCACGGCGAAGAGCCGCCGCGTCAGCAGGTGCAGGACGACGAGCATGACCGTGTAGGCCGCGACCAGCGCGATCCCGGCCCCGGCGATGCCGAGCGGCCCGACGAGCGCGACGAGCACGACGACGTTGACGACGACGCCCGCCAGCGCCGCCGGGAAGTTGCGCGACGTGACGCCGGCGCGGCCCCCGATCGTCACGAGGACGAGGTACAGGCCGTACATCGCCCAGCCCAGCGCGACCCACGGCAGCGCCTCGTGCGCCTCGAAGTACTCGGGCGGCGGCGAGCAGCCGCACCGCCCAGCGGCCGAGCAGCGTCAGCCCGGCGACGACGAACCCCGTGACGACGACGTACCACGTCGTGACCGCCGCGTAGAAGCGGCCCGCCCGGGCGTCGTCTTTGATCGAGTAGGCCAGCGGCGGCCACGCGAGCTGGAAGCCGCGGACGGCGAGGATGACGGCCGTCGCGAGCTTCACCGACAGCGCGAAGAGGCCGGCCGCGGCGGCGCCCTGGGTGCGCAGGATGTACGCGCGGTCGACGACGTTCAGCGCGAAGACCGTCGCGTCGGCGGGAACGGTCGGCACGCCGAAGCGCAGCAGCGGGCCGAGCGGCACGCGGGGGGGTGCGTGGGGACCGATTTTGGGGCCGAGGCGGTCGTGCAACGCGAGCCACAGGCCGAGCAGGACGATCGTCGACCCGAGGTAGTTGCCGGCGACGTAGCCGCGGGCGCCCTGGTCGAGGACGACGACGAGGATCACCGTCAGCGTCACCGTCAGCGCGACGTTCGCGAGCGACGCGGTCAGGTACGCGCGCCGGCGCTCCTCGACGCGCAGCAGCGCGTAGGCGATCTCGAGGTTCGTGAAGGCCCACAGGCCGAAGACGCCGAGGCGCATGATGCCCGCGTCCTCGAAGCCGAAGAGCAGCCGGCTGAGCGGGCCTGCCGCGAGCGAGCCCGAGCAGCGCGGCGGCGGTCGAGATCGAGCAGGACGGTCGCGACCGTCGTGGCCGACAGGCGATCGCGGTCGTTGCCCTCCGCGGTCGCGTGGTAGAAGCGCACGAACGCCTCGCCGAGGCCGAAGCGCAGCAGGATCGACGCGAGGATGATGAACGTCAGCAGCGTCTCGGCGATGCCGAAGTCCGCCTTCGTCAGCGCGTGCGTGTAGAGCGGCAGCGTGACGAGCGCGAGAACGGCCGCCGCGACGCTCGACGCCTGGTACGCGGCGCCGCCGGTCAGCAGGCGGGTGAAGAGGCTGCGCATCGGCGCCACGCTACTGTCCGGGCGTGCCGGAGCCCCAGCCTCGAGCCTTGCTGCTGCTGCCCCGTGCCGCTGGAGGGCTTCATCCTCGAGGATCAGGCGCGCGACCTCATGCGCGCGCCGGGGGTGCTCGCCGCCGACCCCCCGCGCGTGCGCTACGGCGCCGTCGCGCGGCTGCCGGCGGTCGCTGCGGGACATCCTCGCCCGCGGCACCGCGCGGCGGATGCTCCGCGCGATCGGCGGCGACCTCCGGGCGGTCGTCATCTTCCACCCGGTGCAGTGGCCGCTGGCGCGCGCGCTGCTGCTCGCCGTACCGGGGGCGGAGCTCTGGTACGGACGCTGGGATCGCTACGAGGTCGCCTACGACGCGTCGCCGAAGATGCGCCGGCGCGTCGGCGAGCTGCACGAGGCGGCCGCCGCGCGGTCCGCGCTGACGTTCGTCGTGTCGGGCAAGCTCGCCGAGGTCGAGGTCGAGGCGGGCCGCCCCGAGCCGACGCTCGTCGGGCTCGCCGCCGACTCCTTCCCGGCGCCCGATCCCGGGGCGGCGCGTCGTCGCCGTGTCGCTCGGGCACCTCGGCTGGCGCACGGACTGGACGCTGCTGCGCGCGGTCGCCGAGCGGATGCCCGAGCTCGTCCTGCTGCTCGTCGGGGCGTGGCACGAGGACGAGTGCGCCAAGGACCCCGACTTCGCGTGGTGCCGGTCGGCGCCGGGGCTCGTCTGGCTCGGCCGCCGCTCCGACGACGAGGCCGCGCGGCTCATCCTCTGCGCCGACGTCGGGATCCTGCCCTTCCGCGTCGAGCCGTTCAACGACGCCGCGCTGCCCTACCGGATCCTCAAGTACGCGCGCCTCGGCCGCCGGACCGTCTCGCCCGAGCTCGCCGGCGTGCACACGTGGGACCGCGCGGTGACGACCGTCGCCGACGCCGACGCGTTCGTCGCCGCGCTGCGCGCGCAGGCGGGTGCGCGGTGCGGCCGGACATGGAGCTGCGCGCCTGGGCGCTCGAGCAGACCGCCGAGCGCGTCAACGCGCCGCTGTGGGAGCGCCTGCGCGAGCTCGGCGCTGGCGCTGAGCACGCGGTCCGCGCGTCAGGCGCGGCTCGGGCCGGGGCGGGCCCGCGCCGTGCACGACGAAGTCGCTGCCGCGGACGAGCGCGAGCGCGAGCAGGCCGCCGACGAGCGCGACGACGGCCGCGATGAGCAGGATGTCGTTGAGCGCCGAGGTGAAGGCGCGCGTCGATCGCGCTCTCGATGCGCGGGCGGGCCTCCGGCGGCGCGGCGGCGATGACCTGCGGCGCGCCGCCCGACGTGACGGCGCGGCCGATCTCGTCGGCGCGCGCGGCCATCGCCGTGTCCGCGAGCGCGGACGCGAGGCGGCTGGTCACCTGGCTCTGGAAGACCGCGCCGAGCCCGGCGATCCCCGTCGCGATGCCGACCTGGCGAAACGTCGAGCTGATGCCCGACGCCATCCCGGCGCGGGCCGGCGCGACGACGCCGATCGCCGCGTTCGCGATCGACGGGTTGATCGTGCCGATCCCGAGGCCGGCGAGGATGAAGCCCGGGGAGCAGCGCCGTCCAGTCGTCGCTCGGATCCAGGCCGCGCATGAGCAGCAGTCCGGCCGCCACCAGCAGCAGGCCGCCGCCGAGCAGGCCCCGCGCCGGCAGCCGCGCCGTGAGCTTGCCCGCGACGGCTGCGGCGACGAACGACAGCGCGGTGACGGGCAGGAAGCGCAGCCCGGTCTCGAGCGGCCCGTACCCGAGGATCGTCTGCAGGTAGAGCACGAGGTAGAGGAACATCGCGAACATCGACGCCGACAGGGCGAACGCCGCGATCGACGCACCGCCGAACGTCGGCTTGCGAAACAGCGACAGGTCGAACATCGGGTGGCGCACGCGGCGCTCGACGACGACGAACGCGACGAGCAGCAGCGTCGACGCCCCCAGCGACCCGGCGATCAGCGCGCTCCCCCAGCCGCGGTCGTTGCCCTCGATGAGCCCGAAGACGAGCAGGAACAGCGCGGCGCTGAACGTCGTCAAGCCCAGCCAGTCGATCGCGCCGGCGTCCTCGTCACGCGACTCCGGCAGCTTGCGCAGCGTCATCGCGAGCGTGACGAAGCCGATCGGGAGGTTGAGGTAGAAGATCGACGGCCAGCCGAGCGCGTTCGTCAGCGCCCCGCCGACGAGCGGCCCGACGGCGACCGCCGCGCCCGTCGTCGCGCCCCACAGGCCGAACGCCGTGCCCCGCTCGGCCCCGTGGAACTCCTGCGCGAGCAGCGCGAGCGACGTCGCGAACATCGCCGCGCCGCCGATCCCCTGCGCGCCGCGGGCGAGGATGAGGGTCGTCGCGTCGGGCGCGATCGCGCACAGCAGCGACGCCGCCGTGAAGCACACGAGGCCGACCGCGAAGACCAGCCGGCGCCCGAGCAGGTCGGCGAGCGAGCCCGCGGTCAACAGCAGCGCGGCGAGCGTGAGCGCATACGCGTCGATCACCCACTGCACCTCGCTGAAGCTCGCGTCGAGCTCCTCGGAGATGTCCGGCAGCGCGACGTTCACGATCGTGATGTCGAGCAGCAGCATGAACGTCGCCAGACAGACGGCGAGCAGGGTCCACCACTTGCGCTCCATCCTCAGAGCCTATGCGCCCAGGGCGATCTCGCCCCGGCCACTCGGTCAGGCGTCGAGCGAGCCGAGGTCGCTCGGGACGTCGACCGCGTGCTCTCGAAGCGCGTCGAGCGGGACGATGTCCAGCGCGCGCTCGTGCGTCGAGGCGAGCACGACGTACGCCGCCGCCCCGTCGCGGTGCGCGCGCAGCCAGTTGACGGCGGTGACGCACCAGCGGTCGCCCGGGACGAGGCCCGGAAAGCCATACGACGGCATCGGCGTGGAGAGGTCGTTGCCGATCGCGCGCTGGTGGTCGAGGAACTCCTCGGTCACCACAGCGCAGATCGTGTGGCTGCCGAGATCCTCGGGTCCGGTGCTGCAGCAGCCGTCGCGGTAGAAGCCCGTCAGCGGGTCTGTGCCGCACGACTCGAGCGGGCCTCCGAGGACGTTGCGATCCGGCATGTGCGCAGTATCTCCGAAGCGCAGGTCAGCAGGAGCGCGAGACGAACACGACGAACGGCCCCGAGCGCAAGGTGGGCTCGCCGGAGGGCAGCCGGTTGGTCCGCCGGCTGACGCCGTCCGCGCGGCCGAAGCGCCGCTCGAACTTCTCGTCGCCGGCGAGGTAGACGGCGACCGCGCCGGGTCGCGGATCCTCGGCGCGCGAGCGCACGCGACCTTCGCCGACGTCGAGCATCCAGCGCGCGTCGGGGACCAGGCGGTAGGTCGGGAACGTCAGCGCGCCGCAGCGCAGGCCCTCGCGCACAGCCGGCGCGGCGAGCAGCGCGCGCAGCTGCGAGTGCGTCGAGCCGATGAACCGCAGCTCCGAGCGCAGCCCGGAGAAGCTCGCCGCCTTGATCGCGAGGAAGACCGCCCCGAGGACGAGCGCGCCACCGGCGCGCCGCCCGCCAGCGCGCTCGCGCGGGCCCGGGCGGGAGCGTCGTGAAGCCGAGCACCGCGTAGCCGGCCAGCACGCACAGCGCCACTGCCGGGACCGTGAGGTAGCGCTGGAGGATCGCCAGCCCGGCGATGCCCACCACGACGAACGTCAGCGCGCCGGTCCCGAGCAGGGCGATCGGCACGGCCATTCGCGCCACGCCGAACCGCCGCACGGCGAGGCCGAGCCCGATGACGCCGGCGAGCGCCACGGGCGGGCGGGCGACGTCGGCGAGGAACGTCACGAACGTGCGCGGGACGTGCTCGATCCCGCGGACGCGACCGAGCGCCTCGGCGAGCCTGCTCGTCGCGTGCAGGCTGTAGAGCGGATCGCCCGTGACGGCGAGGTCGACGAGCGCCCAGCACACGGGAGCAAGCGCCACGAGCCCGAGCAGCGCGAGCCGCGCGCGCAGGTCGCGACCGCCCAGGCACCACAGCCAGTACACCCCAGCCAGCACCCACGCCTCGGGCCGCAGCAGCCCGGCCGCGGCGAGCAGCGCCAGCGGCAGCGCGCCGCGCCGCGGCCGCGCCGCCTCGAGCGCCGCGGCCCAGACGACGAGCGCGAGGAACGGGACGTCGACGAACGCCCGCACCGCGTAGAGCAAGAACGCGAAGCTCGAACCGACGAACAGCGCGCCGAGCAGCGCCGGCCAGGGTCCGAAGAGCTCGCGCCCGAGCACGTAGGCTCCGGCGACGAGCGCCACGAGGCTCAGCATCGTCGTCAGGACGAGCAGCCGGTCCGCGTGCTCCCCGAACAGCGAGAGCAGCGCGCCGAGCGCGAGGTAGAGCGGGTGCTCGGTCGGCGCCGCGAACCCCTCGAAGCCGGGCGCGACGCCGTGCAACAGGTCCCGGCCCCAGACGAGGTGGTGGTAGGCGTCGTAGTCGGGATACGTCGGCACGAGCGCCCAGGCCGCGAGCGCCGCGAGCGCCATCGCGGCGAGCAGCGAGCGCTCCCGGACCGGGGTCACGGAACCGCGGGCGCGGGTGCCCGCCGGCACGCGCGGGTCGGCGTCACGGCAGCGCGGGTTCCGGCCCGGCCGCCGCTGCGCCGCGTCGTTGCAGCGGGTCGTCCGCGGCGTCGGCGCCGTCGCCGGTCGGATCCTCCGGAGGGCCGCCCTCGGCCGGGCCCCCGCGCGCGAGCGCGGCTCCGACCGCGAGCAGCGCCCAGGCCAGCGGGTCCTCGAGGAACGCCGCGTACAGGAGCGTGTGCACGACGAGCGCGACGAACGCCGCCGCGACGGCTGCTCGCGCGATCGACTGCCGCGCGCCGCGCAGCAGGCCGATGATCGCGACGACGATCAGCGCGAGGTACAGCGCGAGCCCGCCGATGCCCTGCTCGGCGGCGACGGTGATCGGGATCGTGTGCGACGCCGCGGACGCCCGCGCGCTGGAGGTCTTCTCGTGGCGGCGGTACTCGCGCCGGAACGACCCCGCGCCCCACCCGGCGATCGGCCGGTCGCTCGCGAGCTCGACGCCGCCCCGGACGAGCGTCGAGCGCCCGCTCGTGACGGCGTCCGTCGACTGGTCGACCCCGATCGCTCCCGGCGCCACGAGCACCGCGACGGCCGCCGCGGCAGCGAACACGGCGACGACCGCCGCCGCGCGACCCGCACCCCAGCGCAGCGCGCCGAGCACCGCGAGGCCGGCGAGCAGCGCGGTGAACGACGACTGCGAGAGCGTCAGCACGAGGCCTGCCCACAGGACCACCAGGGCGCACGCGCTGCCAGCGACGAGCAGCGTGCGCCGGCACCACAACAGGACGGCGGTGAGGCCGAGCATGACCGTCGCCAGGAAGCGCCCGTAGATGTTCGGATCGAAGAACAGCGAGTTCACGCGGAAGTACGACTCGAACTGGTTGGAGGCGATGACCTTCGGGTTCAGGAGCAGCTCGCGCTTGGCGTACTCGACGAAGCCGATCCCGACGAACGCGACGGCCAGGACGAGCAGGACCGCGAGGCAGCGCCCGGCGAGGCGCGGCGTCCAGTCGATCCGCACGAGCAGGGCGAACAGCAGCGCGAACGGGACGTAGAAGAAGATGACCTGCGAGAGCGCGCGGTCGAAGTCCGACGAGTAGGCGGCCTGCACGGCGTACAGCACGACCGCGCCGGCGAGCAGCCACTCGAGCAGCCCGCGCTCGCGCGTCCCGGCCGCGTGCTCGTCCGCGTCGTCGTCGAGGCCTGGCGGGGCCCGCAGCCGGGGGACCGCGTACGCGAGCACCCCGGCCGCGATGACGAGGTACAGCGGGACGAGCAGGTTCGCCGTGTCGCCGCCGGACTCGATCGGGATCCGAAACGGCAGCGCCCCCGCGGCGGCGAGCGCGAGCAGCTCGGGCCTGCGATGGATCGCGAACGCCCCGAGCGCGAGGGCGAGCAGGCCGGCGCCCGCGGCCCCGAGCGCGAGCAGCGGGCGGTCGCGCAGCGGCTGCAGCTGCGGCGTCGACCAGATGCTCGCGACGAGCAGGACGGGCACGAGCGTGAGCGCCGCGAGCATCGACGCCGACCGTGCGCGATCCGAGCGTGCGAGCAGCGCGCCGGCCGCGAGCAGCGCCGCGACGACGACCCCCGCCGTCTGCGCGAGGTCCCCGAGCGTCGAGACCGCGGCGATCACGGGCTCACCAGCAGCGTCCACACGCGCTCGAGGAAGCCGGCGAGCTCCGCGTTGTCGCGCAGGCTCGCGGAGAACTCCGGCAGGCCCGTGCGGATGACGATGCCCTTGCCCAGCCGCGACGCGACGATGACCTGCCGGCGCCCGTCCTCCATCGCCGCCGCTGCCGCGATCGCGTTCGAGCCGCCCCGGACGTCGAGCGTCTGCTCGATCGACCCGATCTGAGAGAACTGCCCCTCGGTGCCGGCGAAGAGCTGGATGTCGTCGACGACGTTCACGAGCGTGGCCGGAGCGTCGAGGCGCTCGACCGGCCGCAGCCGCGCGCCGAAGAGGTCGCGCGCCGTCGGCAGCGTCGGGCGGATCGCGCGCCCGCGCGGCGTGAGCTGGGCGGTGCGGCGCAGCGACTGCGTGCCCGCGGAGAAGAGCGTCCCCCCGTCGCGGACGAACCCGCGCAGCGAGCGCGAGACGTTGGGGTCGAGCCAGCGCGTGTCTGCGGCGAGGATCACGCCGCGGTGGCCCGTGATCGTCGCGCCTTCCCCGCGCGCGAGCGCGACGTCGGTCGTGAGGTCGTAGCGATGGCCCTCGCGGTCGAGCTGCGCGAGCAGCAGCGCCTCCTGCTTGGGCAGCTGCGCCGGTAGCCCGCTCTTGACGAACGGGCGCCCGATCCGCACCGGCAGCCCGCCCGAGAGCATGTCCGGGCGGCCGTCGCCGTCGTCGTCGACGGGGTTGGAGCCCTGCCAGGTCGTCACGGGCAGCACGACGAGCACGGTGCGGTTCTCCGCCGACTGCACGACGACGGGCGCGGCGGCCCGGCGCGTGCGCGTGCGCACCTCGAAGATGTAGAGGCCCGACTTGCCGCCCGGTGCCTCGAAGCGGACGAGCCGCGACCGCGAGCCCGATCCGCGCTTGCGGATCTCGCGATCGCCGACGCGCCGCAGCGTCCACGTGAAGCGACCGCCCGGCGAGGTGACGGCGACCGCAGCCCGCGTGCCGGCGGCGACCGGCTCGGGGTCTGACTGCGCGCTCAGGTAGCGAACGGTGATGCCGCCGCGACCCTCGAACCGTCGCCCATACTCAAGTCGCGGGGGCACGCGTACGGACGAGCCGATGTTCCCCGCCTGGTCGCGGCCCCGGATGACCACGACATAGGTGCCCGCGGCGACGCGGCGACCGTCGACGGTCCCGTCCCACTCCCAACGCGTCGTGTCGTCGGGGAGCTTCACCGGCGCGTCGAAGACGGGTCGCGCGGGGCTGATGTCGGTGCGGTAGACGAGGATCTCCTTGTGCGACCCGGCGCCCTCCGGCGCTTGGAATGACACGCGGGCGGGGGCGCCATCGACGCCGGGCAGCACCTCGGGGCGAGGCACCGGGTCCTTCGTGGGTCCGATCGAGGTGACCCGCACCGCCGGCGGCCTGGTGTCCTTGACGATGTTGCGCGGCAGCACGACCGCGCGGCCCTGGCGGCGGAGGTTCAGCCGGATGCGGTACGTGCCGTCGGGCGCCATGCGGCGATCGGCGAGCCGGCCGTCCCAGACGAGGCGCAGCGTGTCGCCGGCGACGAGCCTGCGGCCCGGGACGATGACCCGGACCTCGTCGTCGTCGCGGTCGATGACCGTCGCGGTGACCTCGTCGGTTCGCTTGAGCACGAACGACGCCCGCGCGCGATCGAAGCGCCCGTCGCGGTTCGGCGAGAAGAACGGCGTCGCCTTGAGCTCCTGCACGCGCGGCGGGGTGCTCTTGAGCTCCTGAGCGGCGAAGAACGCCGCGAACGTCGCGCAGACGAGCAACGCGAACGCGAACCGTGCGAGCGCGCTCACGCGCCGCTCGCTGCCGGCGAGCGCATGCTCCGGACGCGTCCGGCCAGGTGGGTCTTCCCGTGTCGCACGAGCAGGACCTCTTTCGAGGAAGTCGGGGCGACCCCTGCCGGCGCAGGGGTCCGCACCGGGCTGCTAACCGGTACTGCTCCGGTCGCTGCCGACGACCACGACGACCTTCGCCTCGGGCGCCACGGCGGCCGACGTGTTGAGGTCGATGGGCTGCACCGCGGTCGCGGGGACCTCCATGATCTGTGCCACCACGCGCGCCGCGCGCTCGCTGTCAACGGCGTAGGAGATCGTCGTCGTCGCGATCTGCTGATCGGCGTTGTCGCCGACCGAGATGATCGTGAAGCCGCTGCTCTCAAGCTTGTTGCCGACGTTGCGTGCGAGGCCGGTCTGCGTCGTCCCGTTGAGGACGGCAACCTGCGTGGCCTTGCGATCGACCTTCGTCGAGGACGCGGGAGTGGATGCAGCGGCGGGCGGCGGCGTGACGCCCCCGATCTCGTTGTCCGCGGGCGGCGTCTCGCTGCCGCCGGTCAGCAGCATCACGAGCACGACCCCGAGCACGAGCACGCCGGCGACGGCGCCTGCGATGAGCCCGAAGCGCGGGCCGCCGTGCGCGTCCTCGTCGGCGAGGCGGGACGCTGCCGGCGTCACCGCGCGCGGCGGGATGCGCGGCGGGAGCTCGGGCAGTGGCGCGGGACGCGCGGCGTCGGACTCGTGCGTGTCCTGTCCAGACGAGCCGTTGGCGAACGGCGGAGTGCGCGTGGGCGGCCCGGCCTGGCGCGCCGCTGCGGCCGCGGCGCCCGCCGTGGCGGCGGTGGGCGCGGCACCCGCCGAGGCGGTCGCGGCACCCGCGACCGTCGAGGCTGGCACGGGAGCGGATGCGGGCGCTGCGGGCGCCGCCGGCGGCGCGGAAGGATCGGCGGGTGGCGCCTTCGCGGCGTCGGACGCGGGAGCGGCCTCGGTGCCGGCCGCGGCGGCCGGACGGTCGAGCTGGCCGGGCGGCCCGACTCCGCCGGGACCCGCCTGCTTCGCCTGCTCCAGAAGCGCGGCTGCGGCCGCCTTGCGCGCGGCGTCGGCCTGCTGGGCCGCGGCCGTCGCCGGGCTTGCGGGCGGGACGGGCGGGCGCGGGGTGACGAGCGGTTGCGCCACCACGCGGCGCTGCGCGTCGGCCTGAACGCGCTGTGCGAGCTCGGCGTCGCGCTCGGGCGAGCGGCCCGCCCATTCGCGCAGGCGCTTGACCTCCCGCGCTTGCGCGAAGTAGAGCAACGACAGCACCCCGAGGCCGATCACCGCGGCGAAGCCGAAGTACGACCCGAGGCGCTCGACCTGCTCGACGATGGCGACTGCGAGGGGGGTTGGCGCGTTCACGACCGCACGATCCTAGTGGGCCAACCCTCTGGAACGGCCGACAGCTCGGACACCTTGGCCGCGAGGCCCGCCGCATCGCCCTCGAGCACGAGCAGGCCGATCTGGTCGAAGATGCCGTCCACGGCTTCGGGGGCGCGCGCGTCGCGCTCGGCGCGGAGGATCTTCTCGGCGGGGGTCGGCTGCGGGCGTTCGTAGGTGTTGAAGAGCTCCTCGTGGAGCTTCTCGCCCGGCCGCCGGCCGACGACCTCGATCGCGATGTCGCGCTCGGGATCCAGGCCCGACAGCTCGATCATCGTGCGTGCGAGGTCGATGATCCGCACCGGCTCGCCCATCTCGAGGACGTAGATCTCCATGCCCGCCTCGGCCCCGTCGACCACGGGGCCTCGCGCCTTGGACAGGCCGCCGGCGCGGATGATGAGCTGGACGGCCTCCGGGATCGTCATGAAGTAGCGCGTCATGCGCTCGTCGGTGACCGTCACCGGACCGCCGAGCGCGATCTGGCGGCGGAAGATGGGGACCACCGAGCCGGACGAGCCCAGCACGTTGCCGAACCGCACCGCGCAGTAGCGCGTCGCCGGGAAGCGGGCCTGCTCGGCCTCGAGCGCGAACTCCGCGAGCGCCTTCGACGCGCCCATGACCGAGGCCGGCGAGACGGCCTTGTCCGTCGAGACGAGGACGAACGCCTTGACCTTCGCCTGCCCGGCGATGCGCGCCATGAGCCGCGTGGCGATCGCGTTGTTGCGCACCGCCTCGACGGGGTTCTGCTCCATGAGGCCGACGTGCTTGTACGCCGCCGCGTGGAAGACGACCGTCGGGCGGTAGGCCTCGAAGACCTCGCGCATGCGCTCCTCCTCCTTGCAGTCCGCGAGGACGACGTCGAGGGTGGAGTGGTGCACGTGGCGGTCGTGCTCGAGCTCGCGCTGGATCGTGAAGAGGTTGTCCTCGGCGTGGTCGAGGAGGATGAGCCGGCGCGGCGCGACGCGCGCGATCTGGCGCGAGAGCTCCTTGCCGATCGAGCCGCCCGCGCCGGTGACGAGGACGACCTCGCCGTTGAGGTACGCCCCTACGCGGTCGAGCTCCATCCGCACGGGCTCGCGGCCGAGGATGTCCTCGACCTGGACGTCGCGTACCTGCCGGACCGCGGTCGCGCCCGTCTGCAGCAGCTCGAAGACCGTCGGCAGCGTCCGCACCGGGATGCCGCGCTCGCGGCAGGCCCGCACGACGTTCGCGCGGACGACGCCGGGCGCCGACGGGATCGCGATCGTCACCTCGTCGGGCTCGACCTCCTCCAGGATCCTCCCGAGCTCCGACGTCGTGCCGAGCACCTTGACGCCGTCGACGCGCAGCCGCGCCTTGAGCGGGTCGTCGTCGACGAAGCCGACGGGCTTGAGGCCGAGCTCGGGGTTGCGGAGGATCTCGCGCAGGACGAGGCGGCCGCCGTCGCCGGCGCCGACGATGAGCACGCCGCGCGCATCGGCGCGTGCGCGGAAGCCGCGCAGCGGGCGCTCGTAGACCGAGCGCGCGACGAAGCGCGTGCCGCCGATGAACGCGAGCATGAGCAGGAAGAACAGCGCGAGGACGCCCGACGGGGCGGTGACGGCCGCGAGGCCCTGCGCCCCCGAGGCCGTCGTGACCGGCTTGACGAGCGCGATGTACGCCGGCAGCAGGAGCGTCGCGACGACGATGGCCTGGAGGATGCGGACGTAGTCGCGCTGGGTGACGTAGCGCCACCACTTCGCGTAGAGGCCGAACGCCGCGAAGACGACCATCGACCCGAGGACCACGGGTGGGAGCGTCGCGGCGAAGAGATCCTGAAAGTGCGACGGCACCCCCAAGGGGCCGTCGAAGCGCAACCGGTAGGCGAGCCAGTACGCGAGCGCGACCAATGCCCCGTCGACCGCGATCTGGGGAAGCGAATGGCGGTGCAGGGGAAAGGCCGCGGAGCGGATCCGTCGGCGCATCGCGCCCGATTGTACGGACGAGGCCGGAGGGCGGGGCTGTCGCGGCGAACCACCATCGCCATGACGAACCGGCGAGCGATACGGTCGGCACCGATGAGCGTCGCACCCCGACGTGCTGCGCGGCGAGGCCGGCGTGGCGCCTGAGCGGGTCAGACGAGATCGAACGCCGCTTGGATCGCAGCGCTCGAGGCCGGATCCCGGGCGTCGAGCAGGACGCCGAGATGCCCCTCGCGATCAGCCGCCTCGATCGTCACGCAGTTGACGACGCCGGGCGCCGCGCTTAGTCCAGATGCGGCCGCGGTAGGCGCGCGACGTAGCGCGCGAGACTGTCCATGTCTGGATCGTCTCCCTCCCGGATGAGGATCTCCACGTCTCGCGCCGCGATCGCTCGCCGGCGCTCGCGCTCGAGCGCGAGCGTCACCGCAGCGGCGCGGCTCTTCGCGTCCCCTTCACGGACGAGGGTGTCGACGAACTCGACGAGGTCGTCCGGTAGGCGCACGGCGATCTGCTTGCTCATCCCAAGACGGTACCCGTCTGGGATCGGTGCCTCGCGGATAGGCTTCTACCTCGACCATGGGCGTTCTGGGGATCGATCTCGCCGCTCGGGCGAAAAAGACCTACGCCTGCGCGTTGGACGCCAGCGAAGGAACGCTTCACGCCACGATCATCGCGGGCTGCGACGACGTCCGGCTGCGGGAGCTGGCAGTTGACCGCGACAAGGTCGCGATCGACGCACCGTTCGGATGGCCTCGCGAGTTCGTCGAGGCGCTCGACGCACACCGCCGCTTTCACCCCTGGCCGGCCCCCGACGACGGCCGGGACGATGCGTTCCGAGCGGCGCTGAGCTTCAGAGCGACCGATCGCGTCGTCATGCACACGCGCCGGCCGCTCAGCGTGTCGACCGACAAGCTCGGTGTCACCGCGATGCGCTGCGCGCACCTGCTGCACCGGTGGTCTGCGGCGGGCGACGCGGTCGATCGCGCCGGCCGGGGCACGTTCGTCGAGGTCTACCCGGCCGCGGCGCTCATGCGCTGGGGCTTGACCGGCTCGGGCTACAAGGGCTCTGACACGAGCACGCTCGGGAGGCTGCTTGACGGGCTGCTGGCCGCAGCCCCGCCGCTTGAGCTGTCGCAGTCCGATCGGGCGTTGTGCGCGGCGTCCGACGACGCGTTCGACGCGCTCGTCGCCGCGCTGGTCGCGCAGGCCGCACTGCTGGGACTCACCGACGGCCCCCCACGCGAGCACACCGAACAGGCCGCGGAAGAGGGGTGGATCCACCTGCCGCTGCACGGCAGCTTGAGCCTCCTAGCTCGTTCGCCGGCACAGCTGCGCGCCCATCCGGCGGGCGCGCTGGCCGGTCGGTTGCGCGACCGAGGCGTATCGATGACACCAAAGGGGTACGTGCGGCAGCTCGACGATGCGCTCCTTGCGGGCTTCTCCGGAGACGTCAAGGCCGCGATCCGCTCCGACCTGCTCGGCAAAGGCGGGTCCGAGCTGGTCGTACGCGGGGAGGGCGAACCCAAGTTCCACGCCGCGCACTCGTCCGCGTGTCTGGCGGCCAACGCGTTCGGACCCTGGCTCGTCGCCCGCGCGTCGATTCCGCTCGCCGGTCGCCGGTTCGCCGGCGAAGTGCACCTCGAGGTGCCATGTTCGACGGGCCTGAAGGGGACGCCGCCGACGCTGGACTGTCTTGTCGACGGTCCGTCGGTGCTAGCCGTGGAGTCCAAGTGCACGGAGCCGTTCGCGGCCCATGAGGCCCGGTTCAGCCCCGCCTACGGCCCGCTCGTCGCTGCGGTCGCGGACTCCGCGTGGCGCGCGGAGTTCGATCGTCTGAGCGAGGATCCTCGCCGATACCGGTTCCTCGACGGCGCGCAGCTCGTCAAGCACTACATCGGGCTTCGCACGAACTTCGACGGCCGGGACGTCACCCTGGCGTACCTCTACTGGGAGCCGACCAACGCGGCCGATCTCGCCGCCTGCGCCATGCACAGGGCCGAGATTGCCGAGTTCGCGGCGCGAATCGCGACCTCACGCTTGCGATTCGTCGCCATCTCCTACGGCGAGGTGTGGGATGTCTGGGCGCAGGAAGGCCAGCCGGCTTGGCTTCGACAGCACGCCGCCGAACTGCGTCTGCGCTACGACGTCTGCGTCTGACCGGCGCAGTCAGCCCGAAGTCGGCCGTTCGAGTAGCGCCGCCAGCACGGCGGGGTCACGGCGGACGCGCTCTCCGGCCGCGCTCGGCGCACGCTTCTCGAGCACGACGTCGTCGGCGCGTTCGAGCACCTTCAGGCGTCCGTCCGCGATGAGCTGCGCGTCGACGGCGCCGAGGCGGCCCTGGAACGTCGTCCAGACGGGCGTGCCGAGTGCGACGGCCTCGCGGTTCATCGTCCCGCCCGCGGAGACGACGAGATCGGCGTAGGCGATGAGCGACTGCGCGTCGATCGCCTGTTCGGGGACGATGAAGGCCCGCCCGGCGAGCTCGGCGCGCTGCTTGTCCGTGCGCGGCAGGACGACCGCCTGCTCGCCCTCCAGGCGCTCGAGCACGGAGCCGAGGACGTCGTTCTCGAAGCGGTGATACAGCGAGACCGCCGGCGGCGTGCGGATGACCGCGATCGGCTTGGCGGGATCGAGCCCCAGCTCGTCGAGCACGGCGGGGTCGGGCTCGAAGTCCGCGAGGTAGTACTCCTCCTTGAGGCCCTCGTACGCGGCGATCTTGCCGGTCGCGCCGTAGCGCGCCAGGCACTCGGGCGGGATCACCGCGGGGACGACGACCGTCCGCGCGAGGCGGCAGTTGACCGTGTGCTGCACCTTCGCCCACTCGTAGTCGAACATCGTCGAAGACGGGATGCGCAGCATGCGCGCCGCGACCGTCACGTCGTTGGAGCCGTGCCCGAAGGCGAGGTCGAAGCGCCTGCCCCGACCCCAGCGCGCGAGCGCCGACGAGCGCGAGACGAGGCCCACGCCCTTCGCCGCCACGCGCCCGCCGCGGTGGTGACCGACGACCGTGCGCTCGATCCCGAAGCGGTCGAGGAGCCCGAGCGTCTGGGCGAAGTCGCGCGCCGTGATCTGCACCTCGTGCCCCTGTGAGCGCAGGACGTCGACGATCGGGCGCATCACGAGCACGTGCGGGCTGTTCGTGAGGTCGACCCAGATGCGCATCCGCGCGCAGGCTATGGCTTGTTCGCGCGGGGCAGCGGCGTCCGCCCCGACGCCCCTCGATAGCCTGCGGCCCGTGCTCGCCCTCGTCATCGCCTCCATCACCGATCCAATCGTCGAGTTCGCGGTCGACGTCGTCGGCGACCTCGGCCTGCTCGGCGTCTTCGTGCTCATGGTGTTCGAGAGCGCCTGCATCCCGATCCCGAGCGAGGCGACGATGCTGTTCGCCGGCTTCAACGTCTCCGAGGGCGAGTACACGCTCCTCGCCGCGACGCTCGTCGGCTCGTTCGCCAACCTCGTCGGCTCCTGGATCGCCTACGCCGTCGGCTACTACGGGCGCGCGGACATCCTCGAGAAGCACGGGCGCAAGCTGCACATCAAGCCCAAGCACCTGCAGGCCGCCGACCGCTACTTCGAGAAGCACGGCGACGCGACGGTCTTCTTCACGCGGATGCTGCCGATCATCCGCACGTTCATCTCGCTGCCGGCGGGCGTCGCGCGGATGCCGATCGTCCGCTTCAGCGTGCTGACGTTCCTCGGCTGCCTGCCGTGGGTCTTCATGCTCGTGTTCATCGGCCAGCAGGTCGGCGAGAACTGGACGGAGTGGAAGGACTCGCTGCACTACGTGGACTACGCGGTGGCGGCGATGATCGTCGCCGCCGTCGTGTACTTCGTCGTGCGCTATCGCCGCGGCGGCGGCGGTGACGCGGCGCCCGTCGCGCCGGGCGAGCCGACCGCCGATGCCGCAGGGCGCTGACGCTGCCCGCCTGAGGACACGCGACGCGATCGCGCTCGGGTTGCTCCACGGGCCGGCCGAGCTGTTGCCGGTCTCGTCGTCGGCGCACGTGACGCTCGTGCCATGGCTGCTGGGCTGGCCGTTCGCGTCGCTGGACGCCGACCTGCGCAAGCGCTTCGAGGTCGCGCTGCACGCCGGCACGCTCGCGGCGCTGCTCGTCGGGCTGCGCCGCGAGGTCGCCGGGGAGCTGCGCGCGCTCGACCGAGCCGGTGCGCGCCGGCTCGCGCTCGGCACGCTGCCGGCTGCGATCGCCGGGCTCGCGTTCGAGCGGCCCATCGCTCGCCGGCTCGGGAGCCCGACCGCAATCGCGCGCGGCCTGACCGGCGGCGCGGTGGCGCTGGCCGCAGCCGACGCGTTCGGCGCCCGCACGCGCCGCCGCGCCGACGCCACGGATCTCGATGCGCTCCTGCTCGGACTCGCGCAGGCGTGCGCGCTCGCCCCTGGCGTGTCGCGGGCGGGTGCCACGCTGACCGTCGCCCGGGCACGCGGCTTCGCCCGCCCCGATGCGGGCGCCATGTCGCTGCACGTCTCGCTCCCGGTGCTTGCGGGAGCGGCTGGCCTGAAGGGCATCGGCCTCCTGCGTAGCCGTCTACCGGTGGGCGTCGCACGCGGTTTCGCGGCCGGGACGGCGGCGTCCTTCGCGGGTTCGCTGCTCGCGATCCGCGCCGGCCGAGCGGTCGACCACGACCGCTCGCTGCTGGCGCTCGCGGGCTACCGGATCGTGCTCGCAGCGGTCGTGCGGCGACGCGTTCGGGCCACGCGAGAGCGCTGAGCGGCGGTGCTGGCCGAAATACATCGCGCATCCGACGTTTGCCCACCGCGCCCCGCTGCACAATAGGAACCATGGCTTCGCCGGTCGGCACCCTGCTCTCCCAGCGCTACCGCCTCGACGCGAAGGTCGGGACCGGCGGGATGTCGACCGTCTACCGCGCGTTCGACACCGTGCTCGAGCGCCAGGTCGCGATCAAGCTCATGCACCGCGAGATCGCCGGGGACTCCGACCAGCTCGAACGCTTCCGGCGCGAAGCGCGCGCGGTGGCGCAGCTCAACCACCCGCACGTCGTCGGGGTCATCGACGCCGGCGAGGAGGACGGCGGTGAGGACGGCTTCACGACGCCGTACATCGTCTTCGAGTACGTCGAGGGCGAGACGCTCAAGGACCGCATCCGGCGCAACGGGCGGCTGGGAGTGTCCGAGGCGATCGCCTACGCGATCGAGATCGCGCGCGCGCTCGGCGCCGCGCACGCAAGCCACATCGTCCACCGCGACGTCAAGCCGCAGAACGTCCTCGTCGACGAGGAGGGCGCGGCGAAGGTCACGGACTTCGGCATCGCTCGCTCGCTCTTGCAGGAGGGCCTGACCGCCGACGGGCGCGTGCTCGGCACGACGGACTACGTCTCGCCGGAGCAGGCGCTCGGGCACGTCGTCTCGGGTCAGTCGGACATCTACTCGCTGGGGATCGTCCTGTTCGAGATGCTCACCGGCGACGTGCCGTTCAAGGGCGAGAACCAGGTCGCGGTGGCGATGAAGCACGTGCGCGAGGACCTGCCCGACGTGCAGGTCCGGCGGCCGGAGGTGTCGGCCGCCCTCGCCGCCGTGCTCGACCGCGCGACGGCGAAGGAGCTCGACCGTCGCTATCCCGACGCCGCGGCGCTGATCGCCGACCTCGAGGACGTCCTCGCCATCGAGACCTCGCGCAGCGGTGGGCAGGTGACGGGCGAAGCGACCGCCGTGCTGCGCAGCCTGCCGGCGAAGACCCGGCGCAGGCTGCCGCTGCGCGCGCGGCGCTCGACGAAGGCGATCGTCGCGCTCGTCGTCGCCATCGCCGCGATCGCCGTCGTCGTGACGGTCGTGCTCGGGGTGCGCCAGACCGAGCGGGGTACCGGCAAGCGCGCGACGGTGACGCCGCCGGCCGGGCTGCAGGAGGTCCCGCTTCGCCAGCGCGCGGCGCGCGACTTCGACCCGCTCGGCGACAAGGCGGAGCACAGCGACGAGACGAGCGCGGTCGTCGACGGCGACCCGCAGTCGACGTGGTCGACCGAGGGCTACTCGAGCGGCGACCTGCAGAAGGACGGCGTCGGCATCATCATCGACGCCTCCCCCGGCGTGGCCGCGCGCCAGCTCGAGCTGCACACGCCCACGACCGGCTTCGAGGCGACCGTCTACGTCGCCGCCGACTCGACGCCGGGCACCGCGCCGCCCGACGGCTGGACAGCGGTAAGCGCGACGCGCAACGTCGCCTCGACGGAGAAGTTCGATCTCGACACGGCCGGCCAGCGCTTCCGTCGCTACCTCGTCTGGATCACGAAGCTGCCGGAGGGCGAGCAGCGAGCCGAGATCTCGGAGATCCTGCTGTACCGCTGACGCAGCGCGGTCCTCACGCGCAGCGCGCGCAACTGCGCTTGGCGCCACCGCACCTAGGACTGCGCGGAGCACGAGCGTCAACGCCCAGCCGCCGAACCGCCGGAGTCTCTTCCCCCATCGCTCGGCTCGACTCTGCTGTTCGTCGGGTCGTAGCTCAAGCGCTGGCAGTAGCAGCACGCGAATGGACGGGATCCAGCCGCAGCCCACGCTCAGGACGAGTACCAGGACCAACAGCCCAACCAGACACCGCGCGGCGCACCAGCCGCGTGGGCGCCGATCGCGCTGGCAAGCGTCGCGATCCAACCGGCCGCTAGCGCCCACCCGATCGCCCGTTCGTGCGGATACGAGCGGTCGCCGCGATTCAGCTCGGCACTCTTGGCCTCGGCGATGCCCGCCACTGCCAAGCGGTGGTCGCCCCTCCCCTCGACCAGAAGGAATGGGCCCGTTCTGAAGAAGTTGATGACGATGCCGACCTCCGCACAAGTGTCTCCCGCGATGACGTGGACGGTCTGTACAGCCGCGAGGTCGATTTGGTGCAGGTGCTCAGCGGCTTCCCTGGCAGACTCGAATCTGCTCTCTCCTCGCTGCTGCTTGACGATCACCGTGGCCTGAGGCTTTTCGGCGTTCGCGGCCGCTGCTCCTCGACGGTTGCGGCAGTCCGCGTGCGTGCGGGTCAGAGGCCGGCCACAAGGCGGGTCAGGGCGAGATCACTTCCAGCCCGGGTAGCACGGTGCGGTATCGGCTCGCGTCGCGGGTGAGCAGCGTGCGACCCGTGACCACGGCGTGCGCGCCGATGTGGGAAGTCGGGGAGCGGTGATCGCTTCGCACCTCCACGCCGGCGGTAGTCGAGGAAGCACTTGCCGGCGAGGAACACCGCCTCCCATGGGAGCGCCTCGCGCCAGATCTGCTCTGGCAGCGCAAGGTTCAGCGTCTCGATGCGGTCGAAGGCCACGGAGATCTCCGCGTAGACGATCGGGTTGATGACGACCTGGCCGGCGTCGAACGCCGCTGCAAGGCGGGCCTCCGACCACGACGCCCATACCGGGTCGTCGGTGAACAGGTCCAGCAGGACGTTGGAATCGACGAGGACTCCCGCCATCGAAGAGGCTCAGCCGTCCGCGCGGGTGAGCGCCATGATCTCCTCGGTGCTCATCGCCACGGTCGCCCGACCGCGCATGGCGGCGGCCAGGGCAGCTCCCTCACCCGCATCGACCCGCACCAGCCTCGCACCGTCCGCATCGACCCGAAAGTCGACCTCGCTTCCCGGGGTGATGCCGAGCTGCTCGCGAACCTTCTGCGGGATCGTCACCTGGCCCTTGCTCGTCACGCGCATTGGGCAGCTTCAGAAGCGGTAGGTGCGCTCTTGTGCGTGGCGTTCGATCGCGAGCTCGCACAAGCGCGTGACGAGCTCGTCGTAGGGGACGCCGGATGCGTCCCAGAGCTTCGCGTACACGCTCGTCGTCGTGAAGCCCGGCATCGTGTTGAGCTCGTTGAGCAGCACGGTTTCGCCTTCGACGAAGAAGTCCGCCCGCGCGAGGCCCGAGCAGCCGAAGCGGTCGAAGGCCGCGAGCGCCATCGCTCGCAGGCGGTCGCGGGCGGTCGCGGAGATCTGCGCGGGCACCTGCAGCTGCATGCCGTTGGGCTCGTACTTCGCGGCGAAGTCGTACCACTCGGACTGCAGGACGATCTCGCCGGGCTCCGACGCGCGCGCCGCGCCTGACGCGCCGAGCACCGAGCACTCCACCTCGATGCCCGTGCTCATCGCCTCGACGATCACGGACGGGTCGTGGACGAACGCGGCATCCAGCGCGGCGCTCAACCCCTCGGCGACGGTGACCTTCGCGATGCCGACCGACGACCCCAGCCGAGCCGGCTTCACGAAGACCGGCAGCCCGAGCGCGGCGAGGTCGCGCAGCACGCCGTCCGGGTCCGCGGCCCAGCGCGCCGCGCGCTACCCCGGCGTACGCGACCTGCGCGATCCCGGCGCCCGCCAGCAGGTCCTTCGCGACGACCTTGTCCAGGCACACCGCCGACGCCAGCACGCCCGACCCGACGTACGGCACGTCGAGCAGCTCGAGCAGCCCCTGCACCGTGCCGTCCTCGCCGAACGGGCCGTGCAGCACGGGGAAGACCACCTCGGCGTCCAGCAGCCCGCGCCCAGCGAGCAGCGACAGCTCCGCGCCGTCGTGCAGCCAGGTCCCCTCGCGCGTCAGCGTCACGTCGACGACCTCGTGGCCCACGGCGCGCAGGCCCGCCGACACCGACGCGGCGCCCGCGAGCGAGATCTCGTGCTCCGACGACCGCCCGCCGGCGAGGACCGCGACCCTCACGGCGGTGGCGGCGTGGTCGTGGTCTGGGGGGTCGTCGTGGGCGGATCGGGGTTGAGATCCGGCTTGAAGACGCCGACGGTGATCGTCACCGTCGACCCGCGATCGACCTTCGCCCCCGGCTCCGGCGACTGCGCCTGCACGACGCCGTCGCCGTCGGGCGAATCCGCCGGCGCCTCCTCGACGACGACCTTCAGCCCGTCGCCCGACAGCGTCTCCGTGGCCTTGTTCTGGGTCGAGCCGACGACGTCGGGCACGTCGACCTCCGACGGCTCCTGGGCGACCGTCAGCGTCACCGTCGAGGCGCGCGCCGCCGTCGCGCCCTTCGCCGGGTTCTGCCCGAGCACCGTTCCCGGCTCGGCCGACGCGTCCTCCTTCGGCACGACCGTCACGCGGAATCCGGCTGCCTCCAGAGCCGAGCGCGCCTCCTGCTCGGTCTTGCCGACGACGTCAGGCACGGCGCCCTGCGCGGGTCCGCTGGAGACGTCGATCGTCACGGTCTGGTCCTGTTCGGCCGTCGAGTTGCCCGACGGCGACTGGCGGATGACGCGGTCGAGCTTGACGGTGTCGTCGGGCACCCGCTTCTCCTCCACCTCGAAGCCCGCCTCGGTGAGCGCCTTGCGCGCCGCGCGGCGGCCGAGGCCCGACGACGTCCGGGACCTTCTGCAGGCGCGGTCCGTCGGAGATGTTCAGCGTCACCGTCGAGCCCTCGTCGACGGACGAGCCACCCGAAGGCGACTGCCCGACCACCGTGTTGCGCGGCTTGTCGGAGTTGTCGCGGACGTAGCGCACCTTGAAGCCCTCGCTCTGCAGGCGCTGCGTCGCGACCGAGATCGAGCTGCCGACGACGCTCGGCACGTTCGCGCGGCTCGGGACCGCGACCATCACGATCGCGATGATCACCGCGACGCCGAGCACGGCCGCCAGCACGAGCCACGGCCAGCGGTTGGAGCGGCGCCCGGGCACGGCGAGCGGCGCCACGGTGACGGGCTCGCGCTGGTGTGGCTCGACAGGCAGGAACACGCCGGTGTCGGGCGGTCGCGGCGGCGGGATCGGCGTCATCACGACCAGTGGCAGCGACGCCGCTGCAGCCTCGGCCGCCGCGATGACGGCCTGCGAGGGGATCCGCGACGCCGCCGCCTGCAGCGCGGCGATGAAGTCGTCCGCGTCGGCGAACCGCTCGGCGGGGTCCTTGGCCAGCGCGCGCAGGACGATCGCGCTCGAGCTCCGGCGGCACGGCCGGGTTGCGCCGGCGCGGCGCCATCGGCGTCTCGGACACCTGCTTGAGCGCGACCGTCACGGCCGACTCGGCGTCGAACGGGACGCTCCCCGTCAACAGCTCGTAGAGGATGACCCCGATCGCGTAGAGGTCCGAGCGTGCGTTGACGGCGTGGCCCTGCGCCTGCTCGGGCGACAGGTACTGCGCCGTGCCCATGATCGAGCCGGTCTCCGTCATGTCCGACGCGCCGGCACGAGCGATGCCGAAGTCGGTGACCTTCGCGCGGCCCTCGTCGTCGACGATGACGTTCTGGGGCTTGAAGTCGCGGTGGATGACGCCGCGGCGGTGGGCGAAGCGCGCGGCGCGCAGGATCTGGATCGTGAGGTCGATCGCCTGCGCCGGGTCCAGCGGGCCGCCGTCGCGCACGAGCTGCTTGAGCGTACGCCCGGGGACGTACTCCATCGCGATGTACGGCGTCCCGTCGGACGTCGCCGCTGTCGTAGACCGACACGACGTGCTGGTGCTGCAGCCCGCCGCCGAGGACGCCTCGCGCCGGAACCGCTCGACGAACTCCTCGTCGGCGGCGAAGCGGCCGTGCAGGAGCTTCAGCGCGACCTTGCGCTCGAGCTTGAGGTCGTGCGCGCAGTAGACCTCCGCCATGCCGCCGGTGCCGAGGTGCTCGAGCACCTGGTAGCGACCGTCGATGACCGTGTCGGCGGCGATGCGCGTCACTTCAGCAGCTCCTGCATGACGACCTTCGCGATCGGCGCGGCGACGGCGCCGCCCTGGCTCTGCTCGCCCTGCACGCGCTCGACGGTGACCGCGATCGCGACCTTCGGGCCGTCGAGCGGCGCGAAGCCGATGAACCACGGCTGGTTGATCCGCTGCTCGATGTTCAGCTCCGCGGTGCCGGTCTTGCCGGCGACCTCGATGCCCTCGAGCGCAGCGCCGACGCCCGTGCCCTCGCGGACGACGTTGCTCATCATCACGGTGAGCTCGCGCGCACTCGCCGCGTCGATGACGCGCTCGGCCTCCTTGGGTGCGATCCGTTCCACGGTCCGGCCATCCTGATCGACGACGCGGTTGGTCAGGTGCGGTTCCATCCGCACCCCGCCGTTCGCGACGGTCGCGGCCACGGTCGCCATCTGCAGCGGCGTCACCGCGAGGCGCTCCTGCCCGATGCCGACGCGACCGATGTCGACGCGGCTGGACGCCGGCGAGATGAGCTTCTGCGTCTTGCGGTCGAGCACGCCGCTCGGGCGCATCTGCGCGTCGGGATAGTCCATCGGCGGGTCCGAGCCGAAGCCGAAGCGCTCCATGTACTCGGCCATCGTCTCGTGCCCGAGCTGCTCGGCGACCTGCGCCCAGACGGTGTTCACGGAGTTCGTCAACGCCGTCGTCAGCGTGATCGGTCCGTATTGCGAGTTCGAGAAGTTCTGCAGCGGCGTCCCGGAAATGTCGATCGGCGACTTGCCGTCGACGATCGATTCGGGCGTGAACTTGCCGCTGTCGAGCGCCGCGGCCGCCGTGACGACCTTCATCGTCGAGCCGGGGACGTAGCCGCCCTGCGTCGCGCGGTTGAGCAGCGGCGAGTTCGCGTCGTCGGTCGCGAGCTTCGTGTACACGCCGGGCCGGTCGAGCGCGTTGGGCTCGTAGCCGGGCGTCGAGACCATGACCCGCACCTTGCCGGTCGCCGGCTCGATCGCGACGACCGACCCCTTGCGGCCTTGCAGTGCGGCGATCGCGATCCGCTGGGCCTCCGGATCGAGGTTCGTCACGAGGCTGTCGCCGACGCGCTCGCGACCGCGCAGCTCGTCGACGATCGACGTCAGCTCGCTGCGCTCGCCGGTCAGCTCGCCGTTGCGCTCGCGCTCGAGACCGGCCCGGCCGACGCGCAGGAAGTCGTAGCCGATGGCGTGCGCGAAGAGCGCGCCCGCGTCCGAGTAGCGCCGGCTGTACAACCCCGAGTCCTCGAGGACCGACCGCGCCAGCACCGAGCCGTCCCGGGCGCGGATGACGCCGCGGTGGATGCGGCGCTCCTCGATCTGCGGCCGCGTGTTGTGGCTCTCCTCGCGGTAGGCGTCCGCGTTGATGACGCTGTTGTAGCTGGTCATCCCGATGAGCGCCGCGAAGAGGAGCAGCACGAGCCCGAAGAGCTTGAGGATCGGCGCGTTCATGCCTGTTGCGCCTCGCGCCGGGCGCGATCGGAGACGAGCAACAGCAGCGCGAGCAGGATGAAGTTCGCGACGATCGACGACCCGCCGTAGGAGACGAACGGCAGCGTGACGCCGGTGAGTGGGATGAGCTTCGTGACGCCGCCGACGATGACGAAGACCTGCAGCGCCAGCACGGCCGTCAGGCCGGTCGCCAGCAGCTTCGAGAACGAGTCCGTCGCGATCATCGCGGTCTTGAAGCCGCGCTCGATCATCAGCAGGTAGACGAGCAGCACGGCCGCGCCGCCGAGCAGCCCGAGCTCGTTGACGATGACCGCGAAGATGAAGTCGGTGTGCGCCGCGGGCAGGATCGGCGGGGCGTCGCCGAGCTGGATGATCGCCTGGCCGAAGCCCCGGCCGAGCATCCCGCCGTCGGCCTGCGAGTAGATCGACTGCGCGATCTGGTAGCTGCCGCCGACCTCCTGGTCGTAGAGGCGGTCGTCGAACGGATGCAGCCACGCGTCGACGCGGTTGGAGATCGTCGGCCGGATCGCGTACAGGACGCGGGCGCCGAGCGCGAAGAGCCCGAGCCCGATGACGACGAACCCGATCCGGTTCGTGGCGACGTAGATGAGCGCGAGGAACGCGCCGAAGAACATGATCGACGAGCCGAGGTCCTGGATGACGAAGAGCAGCGCCATCGCCGTCCCCCAGATCGCCAGCAGCGGCCCGAGGTGCTTCAGCGGCGGGAACGTGATCCCCGCAAAGCGCCGCGCGCCGACGACGAGCACCTGCCGCGTGTCGCGCAGGTAGGACGCGAGGAAGATGACGATCGCGATCTTCGCGAGCTCGGCCGGCTGGAACGCGATCGGACCGAGGTCGAACGCGAGGTACGCGCCGTTGACCGGGCTGCCGAGGCGCGGCAGCAGCAGGAGCACGATCCCGGCCAGCGCGATGCTGTAGCGGTAGCGCTCGAGCACCCGATGGTCGGCGCGCAGCGTGATGATCGTCGCCGCGAAGAAGATCAGCCCGACGACGAACCACTTCGCCTGGTCGCGCGCGAAGTCCTCGTTGAGGCGGTACAGCATCACGAGGCCGAAGCACGCGAGCACCGCGACGAGCGGGAAGAGATACGGATCGGCGTGCGGCAGCGTCAACCGCAGCACGACGTGCGCGCACAGGCAGAGCCCGAGGAAGATCAGCCCGTAGGTGAGCGACAGGTCGCTCAGGAGGTCCTCGCGCTGGATGAAGACCGCGGTGAAGCCGGCGGTCACCAGCAGCGACGCCGGGATCAGCGCGAAGAGCTCGCGGTTGCGCTCATTCACGAGGCGACCCGCCCGCGCTCGAGCTCGCGCACGAGGTCGGCGGCGTCGTCGTGCGAGCGCAGCGTGTGGTCGATCAGGCGCTTGCGACGCGATGCCGGCAGCGACCGCAGCGGGACGCCGGAGACGTAGGTGGGGCTGTACAGCTCGATCCCGACGGGCAGCGCATACGGCAGCCCGCGGTACATCGTGACGAAGCCGTCCTCGTCGGTGCCGACGAAGTACACGGCCTGGTTGGCGATGTAGGCACCGAGCCCCAGCGGCACGACGACGAGCGCGAGGACCGCGAACAGCGCGCCGAACCGGCGGCCGCGGCGGCGTCCTTCGCGGCCGGGCTCCGCCGGCGCCGTCGCAAGCAGCCGCCGTCGCGGCGCCTGTGGCCCCGGCGCGGTCACGGCCTGCGGAGGCGACGGCGCCGCGCCCGCGGACGGGTGGGGCGAGGTCCCGGGCACCGCCATGCCGACCTGCGTCGGCTGCTCTCGTGCCGGATCGGGCGCGTCGATCTCCTCGAGCTCGAACAGGACGACGGTGATGTTGTCGCGCCCGCCCGCGTCGTTGGCCGCCGCGATGAGACGGCGGCCCGCGTCGCGCATGCTGCTCGCCCCGCGCATGATCTCCGCGACCCGCGCCTCAGGGACCATCGACGTCAGGCCGTCGCTGCAGAGCAGGTAGACGTCGCCGGCCTCGCCGCGCCAGGAGTACGTGTCGACGAGGACGTCGGGCTCGGGGCCGAGCGCGCGCGTGATGATCGAGCGCTGCGGGTGCTCGTCGGCCTCCTGCGCCGTGAGCTGCCCGCGGCGGCGCATCTCCTCGACGAGCGAGTGGTCCTCGGTCAGGCGCTCGAACTCGCCGGTGCGCAGCCGGTAGGCGCGCGAGTCGCCGACGTGCGCGACCGCGACGTCGTGGTCGCCGACGTGCGCGGCGGTGATCGTCGTGCCCATCCCGGCGCGGTCCTCGCTGGACTGCGACATCTCGTGGATGCGGGCGTTGGCCTCGAGCACCCGCTCGGCGAGCAGCTGCTCGGCACTCGCCGCGCCGGGGTCGCCGAGCCCGCGTTCGAAGGCCTCGACCGCCAGCTGCGAGGCGACCTCGCCGGCCTGCGCGCCGCCCATCCCGTCGGCGACGACGAACACCGGAGCGCGGGCGAAGTAGGCGTCCTCGTTCGCGCGTCGCGCGCGGCCGGTGTCGGAGTGGGCGAAGTGCCCTGCTGCGGGACGGAGCATCAACGATCGTCGTAGCTGAAGGTGCTGTCGCCGATGCGCACGCGATCGCCGGCGTGCAGCGGGCGCGGGCCGCGGAGGAGCTCGTCGTTGAGGTACGTCCCGTTCGTCGAGCCGAGGTCCTCGATGACGAGGATCGCGCCCTGGCGGATGAGGTGGGCGTGCCGCGACGACGCGAACGGGTCCTCGAGCTGGATCTCGACGTCGCCGCGACCGAGGGTCGCGCCGGCCGACACGTCGTAGGACATCCCACGCGCGAGGCCCGGCACCGACTCGGCGATGAGGCGTGGCGCCACCGACGTCTCGGCCGGCAGGACATCGAGGCTCGACGCCGGGTGCATCCCGGTCGCATCGGTGGCGACGGGCTCGTGTACCCGCGGGCCGCCGCCGAACGCGCCGCGGCGCAGGTCCTTCAGCGCGCTGCGCGAGACCCACAGCAAGAAGAGGTAGAGGATCGCCAGGAACGCGAACTTCAACCCGACGGAGACCGGTTCGAGCATCCGCGTTTCAGCCGCGGCGCGGGTCAGATCGGCGCGGACGGCGTGGCGTTGCGCCGGTCATTCGAGCTCGAAGGCGATCTCGGCCGTGCCGAGCGCGATGCTGTCGCCCGGCGTCAGCTGGTGAGCACCCGCGACGCGATGCCCGTTGACGAGCACCCCGTTCGTCGAGCCGAGGTCGGCGATCGTCCAGGTGGCGGCCGCGCCCGGACGCACCTCGGCGTGACGGCGCGAGACGTTGGCGTCCGACAGCACGATGTCGCAGTCGCGGCTGCGGCCGAGCGTCGCACCGCCTGGCGCGATGACGTGCCGGCGGCCCTCGGCGATGAGCAGCGCCCGGGTCGGGCGCGTCCCCTGCGCCTCCTCGACCGGCCCGCGGATCCGGCCGGCGGTCGAGTAGATCATCGTGTTGCCGTGGTCGGCCTGCACGGCATGCGCGCCCTGGTCCGCCTGCTCCTCGTCCGCCGGGCGCACGACGCGCGTCTGGATGCCGAACTCCCCGAGCGACAGGCGCTCGTCGGTCCGAAACTCGATCTGCGGGCGCGACAGCAGCGCGAGCCGTTCGCGACGGGCATGCTCGAGCAGGTATCCGCTCAGCTCCTCGATGAGCGAGTCCTCGACCTCCTCGAGGCGCTCGCGATCCTCGGGCGACAGCCACACGAGGTACTCGTTGGGGACATAGGTGCGCGAGACCGACACGGTCTTGTGCTCGTCCATCTCGCGTGCGAGCTTGCGCGCGAGCTCGACCGGGCGGACCTCGGAGCGAAAGACGCGCCCGAACGTGCCCTCGACGAGATCGGCGAGCTTCATCTCCAGGTTGCGCAGCACGCTCATCGATGCCGTTCATGCTACGGACAAGTGCGCTGCCGCAACGGCGGGCCGCGCGACCTCCGGGCGTCCGGAGAGGCTGTCCGGCGCGCTCACGCCCTGCCCTGCACGGCCCGCGCGCCGACCGCGACGGCCCCGGCGGCGATGGCACCGACGACCAGGCCGCGCGGCGTGTCGAGCATGAGCGCCTCGCCGATCGCCCCGGTCGCGGCCGCGAGCGCAGCCGCCCAGCCCGCCGTCGCGACGAGGTCGAGCGCCGCGGAGCGCCCGCGGACGAGCAGCGGCAGCAGCGCGGCGGCGAGCGCCCACAGCGCCGCGACGGCGAGGGTCCCGCCGGCCTGGATCGGGATGAGCGCGTCGCGCACCGCGTCGACCGCCGAGCCGTCCCACGCCGGCGCCGCGAGGACGTCGCGCGGCTGGCCGAGGAGCAGCCGCTCCGACGTGAGCGCTTCGGCGAGGACGAGCCAGAGCCCGCCGATCGCGCCGAGCGCGGCGCGCGCGGGCCATGTCCGGGCCTGCCCCGCGATCGCCGGCCACGCGCCCGCGAGGCCGGCCACGCCGAGCAACGGCGCGAGCGCCGGCAGCGACCACGCGACGCCGCGGCGCGGGAGGAGCAGCGGCACGGGCGCGGCGGCGACCGCGACGAGCAGCGCAAGGCCGGGCGCCGTGACGGCGAGCCACGCGAGGAGCGTTGCGACCATCGCGAGCCATCCGAGGCGCGGCAAAAGCAGCACGACGGCAAAGGCGGCGAGCGATCCAGCGGCGGCGTCGACGGGCGGCTGCGGCCCGAGTCCGGCGAGCGCCGCTGCGGCGAGCGCCCCGGCGGCGGCTGCCGCGCCGGCGCGCAGCGGCCAGCGCGGCGGGCGGCGGCGTGGCGCCGCGTCGTCGCGGTCGAGCTCGTGACGCGACACCGCGCGGCGGTGCGACACCGCGTCGTCGCGGTCGAGCTCGTGACGCGACACCGGCCGGCGGTGCGGCGCCCCGTCGTCGCGGTCGAGCTCGTGACGCGGCGCCCGCCGGCGGTCGCGATCCTCCGCGCCGGCCCACCCGGCGTCGTCGGCCTGCCAACTGCTTGCTCGGACGTCGGGAGCCGTCGTGCCCGGCGCCGGCCGTCGGCGCAGCCGCCGGGCGCCGACCGGAGCGCCGTCGTCGAGCGCCCGGCGCGAGGGCTCCCGCGGCGTGTCGTCGTCGAAGGGGTTCGCTCGCAGGTCGCCGCGCGCGTTGCGCCGGCGCGCTCTGGGCTCGGCCGCCGGCTCCTCGCGGCCTGACAGCAGCGCGTCCGGTGCGGGCACGTCCCGTCCCGCCGCCTCCTCCCCCGCCCACGCGCCCCGTGCCGCCGCGCCCCGGGAGCGCACCCGCGCGGTGCGCATCCGAGCCGTCCGCGCGACGCCCTCGTCGGTCGCGATCGGGCCGATCTCGTCGCCAACCCGGTCGGCGGCATGCGCAAGGGCGACCCGGAGCGCCCCGAGTCCGGCGCGCTGCTCGGGCTCGGGGTCGACCGCGCCGTCGATCGCGCGGCACAGCCCGGCGGGGAGATCGCGGCGCACGCGCTCCAGTGGCGGCAGGCGCATGCCGACGCGCCGCGCCGTCGCGGCGGGGTTGTCGGCGCGGATCGGGTTGACGCCCGACAAGCCTTCGTAGAGCACGATGCCGAGCGCGTAGACGTCCGACGCGCCGGTCGCGCCCCGGCCGGCCGCCTGCTCCGGGGCCATGTACGCGAGCGTCCCCATGATGTCGCCCGTCCGCGTCAGGACGTCCCCGTCGGCCATGAGCGCGATTCCGAAGTCCGTCAGCTTCGCGACGCCCGCACCCTCCTCGTCGGGGCACATGATGTTGGACGGTTTGACGTCGCGATGCACGACGCCGCGCGCATGGGCGTGCTCCAGCGCGTCGCAGAGCGTTAGGCCGACGAGCACCACGTCGCGATCGGACAGCTCGCCGTCGCGGATGAGGTCCGCCAGCGTGCGTCCGCGGACGAGCTCGGAGACGAGGTACACGGCATCGTCGTCGCGACCGGACTCGTACAGCGCGACGATCCCGGGGTGCGAGAGCCTGGCCGCCGCGAGCGCCTCGCGCTCACCGCGGTGCTCGCGGTCGAGCTCCGCCGCGATCCGCTTGACCGCCACGTCGCGCTCGAGATGCTCGTCGCGCGCGAGGTACACGACGCCCATCCCGCCTGCACCGATCCGCCGCACGAGGCGGTAGCGGTCGAGAACCAGCTCGCCCGCGTGAGCGGCGTGTGCGGACGTGTGGGCGTGCGGCACCGACTCGGCATTCGGCGTACTCAACGACGGCTCCTTGCTGTCAGAGGCAGGAAACCGGCCCCTGGCAGGAAAGTTGCACCGTGACCGGATCCCACATCCACGGTCATACTGACCCATGTCCGACCTCGCCAAGGAGCGGAGTCCTGTCTTTCTTCGACGATGACGAGCCGGTTCGCATCACCCGCACGCGGCCGCGGAAGCCCGTGCCCGCGGCATCTGCGCCGCCAGGCTCCGATCCACAGCAGCTCCTGGTGCGCCGCCTCGTCGCGGCGGGCGTCGGCCTGGTCGTGGTCATCGTGCTCGTGCTCGGCATCAAGGGCTGCCTCTCCAGCCGCCAGGAGCAGGCGCTGAAGGACTACAACCGCGACGTCGCGAGCCTCGTCCAGGAGTCCGACTCCAACACCGACGAGTTCTTCGCCGCGCTCACGACCGGCGGCACGTCGTCCGTGGACGTCGGAGCGCAGATCAGCCAGCTGCGCCAGCGCGCGAAGGGGCAGACGACCCGGGCGGAGGGCTTCAGCGTGCCCGGCGACATGAAGTCCGCGCACCGCAACCTCCTGCTGACGCTCGGCCTCGTCGAGGAGTCGATGGGCAAGGTCGCCGAGAAGATCCCGGCCGCGCTCTCGACGGACGCCGCGACGGCGGAGCCGGCCGTGATCGCGATCACCGCCGAGATGCAGACGTTCGTCGCCGCCGACATCGTCTACACGCGCCGCAGCGCGGCGCTCATCAAGCAGGTCCTCGACGACCACGACATCGGCGGACAGACGATCCAGGCCTCGAGCTACCTCCCGAACTTCGGCTGGCTCGACGCGTCCACCGTGGCGCGGCGGATCCACGCCGACGCCGGCCGCGGCGCCGGCTCGGCCGCATCGACACAGCCGCCCGCTCCGGGCCTGCACGGCCACGGCCTGCTCGGCGTCAGCGTCGGCGACGTCACGCTCGAGACCGGCACGAACGCGGCCAACGGCCTCACGGCGAGCTCCGCCGTGACGTTCAACGTGAAGTTCGCCAACCAGGGCGAGAACAACGAGGCCGACGTCTCCGTCAAGGTCACGATCCGCGGCGGGGGCAAGACGATCACCGCGCAGAAGACCGTCGACCAGACCGCGCCGGGCTCCGAGGTGACCGTCGCGGTCCCGCTCGGCCAAGCGCCGCCGATCGGCGTTGGCGTCAAGATCACCGTCGAGGTGCGCAAGGTCGCCGGCGAGATGAACACGACGAACAACAAGGCGGAGTACCCGGCGATCTTCCGTCGCGGCTGACCGCGCGGGTGGCCGCCAAACCCGGGCGACCTCCGCGCCGCGCCCATCACGCCTACCCTTTGCGCTGATGGATGCCGAGCTCAGCTCCACGGTCGGGGTCGTCGCGCTGGTGGCGTCTGCCCTGGCGCTCGTCTCGGTGTGCCTCTGCGGCCTGCTCTTCGCGCGGCTGCGCCAGATGCGCGCCGACCAGCGCGCGATCCTCGGCGAGCAGCAGGAGCAGGATCTCGTCGCGCACGCCGCCGCCCTCGACGCCTCCTTTCGCACGCTGCACGACTACGTCCACGGCGCGGTCGAGCAGCTCGACGATCGCCTGACCGTCGCCGAGCAGCGCCTGGACGGCGCGATCGCGCACTGCGGGCTCATCCGCTACGACGCGTACAACGAGATGTCCGGGCGCCAGTCGACGACGATCGCGCTGCTCGACAGTCGCAACTCGGGCGTCGTCTTGTCGTCGATCCATCACCGCGACCAGGCTCGGCTCTACGCGAAGCAGATCTCCGAGGGCAACGCAGAGCTGCGCCTCTCGCCCGAGGAGGAGGAAGCCCTCCAACTCGCCCTGCCGAAGCCCAAGTGACCCGGCCGGACGTCGTCTGATGCGGCTCGGCTACCTCGGCCCCGCCGGGACCTTCTCGGAGGAGGCGGTGCGCTCGGACCCGGACGCCGGCGGCGCCGAGCTGATCGCGCTGCGCACGGTGCCCGACACGGTCATGGCCGTGCACGACGGGTCGGTCGATCGCGCGGTCGTGCCGATCGAGAACTCGCTCGAGGGGCCGATCGGGGTCACGCTCGACATGCTCGCCGAGGACCACGACGTCACGATCGTCGGCGAGCTCGTCCTCGCCGTGTCGCCGTGCCTCATCGCCCGCGAGCCGATCGAGCTGAGCGCGATCGAGCGCGTCGTCTCGCACCCGCAGCCGCTCGCGCAGTGCGCGCGCTTCCTGCGCGACAACCTGCCCGCCGCCGACGTCATGTCGGCCGCGTCGACGGCCGAGGCCGTGCGCATCGTCGCTGCCGAGCCGGCGCCGTGGGCGGCGCTCGGCACGCGCCGCGCGGCCGAGCTCTACGGGGGGTCCGTCCTCGTCGGCGCCGTCGAAGACGAACCCGGCAACGCGACGCGCTTCGTGTGGCTCGCACGGACGGGGCTAGGGCCCGACGCCCGGCGCCCGGCGAAGACGTCGCTGGCGTTCTGGGGGGCGGGCGACGACACGCCCGGCTGGCTCGTCCGCTGCCTCTCGGAGTTCGCGTTCCGGGGCGTGAACCTCACGAAGATCGAGTCGCGCCCGATACGCGCGCGGCTCGGCCACTACCGCTTCTTTGTCGACTGCGAGGGGGACGCGCACGACGAGCCGGTCGCCGCCGCGGTCGCCGGCCTGCACGCGCACTGCGAGCACGTGCAGGTGCTCGGTTCGTATCCGGCCGCACAACCGTGACCTTCGCGTAGAAACCGCTCGATGAATGCCGTGCGGGTGATTACACTCCCGCGCACGTCATGGCGACCCAGTCGACGTACCCGGGCCCAGAGGGGTTCGCGCCGCATCCGGAGCACCGGCGGCGCGGACGTGATTGTGGCCGTGTGCTCGTCCTCAACGCCACGTATGAGCCGATCAACGTCTGCACGGTCCGGCGGGCGGCCGTGCTGCTGCTCAAGGACAAGGCGGAGATCATCGAGCATGCCCGCTTCGAGCTGCGCTCCGAGCACGCGACCCTGCCGCGCCCGGTGGTGATCCGCCTCGTGACGTTCGTCAAGGTCCCGCGCGACACGCACCGGCGCAAGATCACCCGCCGCGCCGTCTTCGCCCGCGACGGCTGGACCTGCCAGTACTGCGGCGCGCGGGCCAACCTCACGGTCGATCACGTCATCCCGCGCTCCAAGGGCGGACCGTCGACGTGGGAGAACATCGTGGCGTCCTGCGCGCCCTGCAACCGCCGCAAGGGCGATCACCTGCCGCACAAGGTCGGGATGCACCCGCGCCAGGCGCCCCGCGTCCCGCACCCGCAGGTCTTCATTCACGTCGCGAGCCCGACGATCCCGCCGGCCTGGCGGCAGTGGCTGCCCGAAGCAGCCTGACCCGTCGCGTCCCTCCGCGCACCGGGCGCGGGCGTAGCGGCCTGACGGCATCGTGCTCGGCACGCGTGGTGGCTGCGGACAGGTTGGTGGGCTGATGGCCGGTACGACGAGTCGCGGGGTCGTTCGCACTGGAGCGCGGGGGGTCGCCGTCGGGACCATCGCGATCGCGATCCTCGGCGTGCTGCAGCAGGCCATCGGCGCGTTCGACCCGCGGCCGTCGATGTCCGCCGCGATCGTGGCCGCGGTCGCGTTCGCGAGCCTCGTGACCAAGCGCCTCGGCGACCGGCGCCGCGAGGACCGCGAGGCGGCGGAGCTGCGCCGGCAGCTGATCGTGTGGCCGCCCCGCCCGCTGAGCGAGGTCGATCCCGCACACCTCGGCGCCTTTCCCGCGCGCCGCGACCTCGGCCCGAACCTCCCCTACGTGCCGCGCACGCTGGATGCCGAGCTCCGTGAGGCGATCGAGCCGGGCGGCTTCGTGCTTCTGCACGGCCCGCCGCTCGCGGGGAAGACGCGCACGGCGCACGCGGCTGCCTCCGCGGCGCTCCCCGACGCACGGGTCATCGCCCCGCGCAGCGCGGACGCGCTCGCCGAGCTGCTCGCGCTCGATTCCACGTTCGACGCCGGCGCGGCACGCGTGGTGTGGCTGGAGGACCTCGGCCGCTACGCCGAGATGCTCGATCCGGCGACCATCGACGACGTCGTCGCGCTCGGTGCGCCGGCGAGCGGGCGCTCGGCACCGGCGCCGGCTGCGATCGTCGCGACGGTCCGGACCGACGACTGGGACGCGCTGCGCGCCGCGAGCGGGCCCGCGGGACTGGGCGCGCGGGCCGTGGCCGCAGTGGCGCGGTCGTTCGAGCTGCCGGCCCGGCTCTCGCCCGCCGAGCTCGTAGCGGCGAGCGAGCGCTACCCGAGCGTCGAAATCGCCGGCGGATCGGGCTCCGCGATCGCGAGCACCGGCTCGGACCAGACGGTCCCGCGACCGGTCCCGGCGCCCGTGCTCCCGACGCCGCGTCCGCACCCGTTGCGCGACGTGCAACTCGCCGCTCCCGCCGGGCTGACGGTCGCCGCCGTGACGGTCGCGGGCCTGATCTGGGCGCTCGCCGGGTTCTCCACGCCCACGGCGCCGCCGATCGCCGACCAGATCGCGTCGATCAACCGCGCCGCCGCGCGCGAAGGACGGCGTACGGAGCGGCCCACCGGCAGCGGCGCGCTGGACCTGCACGCGACCGGTGGCGACGCGTCGTACCTCTTCCTCTTCACGGACCGGCCGGGGAGCGGGCGCTCGCCGCGCGCCGACGAGCTGCGCGTGTACGACGTCCGCGACGGCTACCTGCGGCGGAGCCTGCGCTTCGAACCGCGCGAGCCGGGGTCTCGCTTTCAGTTCCGCGCGGCGACCGACGTCGACTTCGACGGCGCGATCGAGGTCATCGGCGGCTACTCGCAGCCCGACGCACGCCAGGCCCTCGTCCCGTTCGCGATCGACTTCGACGACAACCGCTACGAGCTCGTGCCGCTCGTCCTCGGCCCGCCGGTGCTGAAGCGCCTCGAGCTCGAGCGCAGGTTCCGGATCCCGACGCGCCAGTACCGCCCGGTGTACGAGCGGTCGGTCGCGTTCACCGATCGCCGCGATGGCACGACGCTGCGCGGCTTGCGCGTGCAGGACTTCGTCGTGACGTCGCCACGCAAGCGGCTCGTCGCCGGCTACTTCGTGCAGGCGCCGCCCAGCGCAAGCGACCTCGCGGTGCTCGAACTGCAGGCGGGGATCTTCAAGGCGGGCGGCCGCCCGCGCGTACAGCGCTGCGCCCTCGCCGACGGGACGGTGGCGACGGCGAGCCTGCGCCTCGACCGCCATGACGAGCCGACCGAGATGCAGAAGAGCTGGGCGGCGGCGAGCGAGCAACGCGACTGCGCGCTCGTCTCGGGCCCCTGAGCGGGGTTCCGCCTCACCGCCGCACCGCCGCCCCAACGACGAGAGGCGCCCCGAAGGACGCCTCTCGCACCATCTGACTGGACTGAAAGCCCGAGCTGGATCGTCTACTACCTGCCGGTGGGACCAGTCCGGCATCCGGCTCGGGGGTGGCCCGGTGTGGATTCGCTGGTCGAAGCCAGCCGTCCCGACCTAGCGGCCGAGCACCTCCAGGGTCCCGCAAGAACTGTGACTGATCTGGACCACCTCCTTTCTCTGGTCCGTGCAATGTAGCGAACGGCGATGACGTCCGCTTGCCGTCGCGATCAGCTGGCGCCGCCGGGCTCCTCGGCGGGCTCTGCGGCCGGTTCGACTCCGCCGTCTACCGCCACGTTCTCGCCCGCGGACTCGACGATCAGCGCCACGGCGGACACCACGTCGTCGTCCTTCATGTTCATGAGCTTCACGCCCTGCGCGAGGCGCCCGTAGCGGCTGATCCCACGCACGGCGGTCCGCTGGACCATCCCGCTCGTCGAGATGAAGACGAGCTCCTCGTGCTCGCGCACGACGAGCGCGCCGGCAAGCGCGCCCTTGGCATCGGTGAGCTTGATCGTCCCGACGCCCATCGCCCCGCGGTTGGTCTTGCGGTACTCCGCGATCGACGTTCGCTTGCCGAAGCCGTTCTCCGTGACGACGAGCAACTCCTGGTCGTCGCGGGCGACGTCCATCACGAGCACGGCGTTGTCGGGCTGATCGACGTTCATGCCGCGCACGCCCGAGGTGTCGCGCCCCATGGCGCGCACGGTGGACTCGTGGAAGCGCACCGCCTGGCCCTTGCGCGAGACGATGAGGATGTCGTCGTCGCCGCTCGTGCGGCGCACGCTGACGAGCTCGTCGTCGTCGCGGATGTTGATCGCGATGATCCCGTCGGCCTTGATCGGCGTGTTGTAGGCGAGGAACTCGGTCTTCTTCACGATGCCCTTGCGCGTCGCGAAGATGACGTACTGGCCCTCGGTGAAGTCGCGCGTCGAGAGCACGGACTGGATCCGCTCGCCCTCGCGCAGCGGCAGGACGTTGACGAGCGCGCGGCCCTTCGCGGTCCGCGACGCCTCCGGCAGCTCGTAGACCTTCGACCGGTAGACCTTTCCCCGGTTGGAGAAGAACAGCAGGTAGTCATGCGACGAGCACACGAAGAGGTGCTCGATGAAGTCGCCGTCCTTCATGTCCATCCCGGTCACGCCGCGCCCGCCGCGCTGCTGCGCGCGGTAGGTGGTGAGGGGCAACGACTTGATGTAGCCCGACTTCGTGATCGTGATGACCATCTGCTGCTCGGGGATGAGATCCTCGATGCCGATCTCGTCCTCGGACTCGGCGATGACCGTCCGGCGCTCGTCGCCGAAGCGGTCGGAGATCTCCCGCAGCTCCTCGACGATGATCGCGAAGACGCGCGACTCCTCGCCGAGGATCGCGCGCAGCTCGCCGATCCGCTCGACCTTGTCGGCGTGCTCGGTCTTGATCGCGTCGGCCTCGAGCGCGGTGAGCTGCGACAGGCGCAGGTCGAGGATCGCCGAGGCCTGGATCTCGCTCAGCCCGAAGCGGTCGACGAGCTGCCCGCGCGCGGACTCGCGATCGCGCGAGGCGCGGATGAGCTCGATGATCGCGTCGAGGTTGTCGAGCGCGATGAGCAGGCCTTCGAGCACGTGGACGCGGCGCTCGAGCTGGCGTAGCTCGTGCTGCGTGCGGCGGACGACGACCTCGCGCTGGTGCTGGACGTAGTGCTTGATGACGTCGCGCAGGTTCAGCGTGCGCGGCACGTTCTCGACGAGCGCGACCATGTTCACGCCGAACGTCGTTTGCAGCGGCGTGTGCTTGTAGAGCTGGTTGAGCACGACCTCGGGGATCTCGTCGCGCTTGAGCGTGATGACGACCCGCATGCCACCGCGCTCGGACGAGTGGTCCTCGAGGTCGGCGATGCCGCTGATCTTCTTCTCGTGGACGAGGTCGGCGATCTTCTTGACGAGGCCGTTGTCGCCGCCCTTCTTCACCGCGTACGGAAGCTCGGTGACGACGATCGCCTCGCGCCCTCGCGCGAGCTCCTCGGTGTGGGCCTTGCCGCGGACCCGCACGCGCCCGCGGCCCGTCGAGTACGCGTCGAGGATCCCCTGGCGCCCGAGGATGATGCCGCCGGTCGGGAAGTCCGGGCCGGGCATGTGCGCCATCAGCGCGGCGGCGGCGGCCTCCGGCTCCGCGCGAGCGAGCGACGGATCCTCGATGTAGGCGATGACCGCCTCGATGACCTCCGAGAGGTTGTGCGGCGGGATGTTCGTCGCCATCCCGACGGCGATGCCCGACGAGCCGTTGACGAGCAGGTTCGGGAAGCGCGCCGGCAGCACCGTCGGCTCCTGCTTGCGCCCGTCGTAGTTCGGGACGAAGTCGACGGTGTCGGCGTCGAGGTCGCGCAGCATCTCCATGGCGACGCGCTGCAACCGCGCTTCGGTATATCTCATGGCGGCTGGTGGGTCGTCGTCGATCGAGCCGAAGTTGCCCTGGCCGTCGACGAGCTCGTAGCGCATCGAGAACTCCTGCGCCAACCGCGCGAGCGCGTCGTAGATCGCCGAGTCGCCGTGGGGGTGGTAGTTGCCCATGACGTCGCCGACGATCGAGGCGCACTTGCGGTACGGCCGCGTCGGGCTCAGGCCGTTCTCGGACATCGAGAACAGCACCCTGCGGTGGACGGGGTCTTCAGGCCGTCGCGGACGTCGGGCAGCGCGCGTCCGACGATGACGGACATCGCGTAGTCGAGGTACGCCGAGCGCATCTCGTCCTCGAGCGCGCGCGGCTCGATGTTGCCTCCGGAGAGCGTGTCGATCGATGCCATGGGCTACACGTCGGAGGTGGGGGTGGGTGGGTGGAATCATTTACACGTCCAAATTGGCAACAAGGCGGGCGTTGTCCTCGATGAACTGGCGGCGGGGCTCGACGATTTCCCCATCAGCGTGGAGAAGATGAGGT
>CAWDYO010000018.1:0-262325 GCA_963806515.1 uncultured Actinomycetes bacterium
GTTGTAACCTTCTTCAACTTCAGAGTACGTAATTGCTGAAGATGTACCGGCCGACGCGGCCGTCGAGCAGATCGAGCAGACCGTCGATGTCGCTCCACCGGCCGCCATCACGAACCCCGAGACATCGAACACCGCATCCCAGGTGGTCCCCTGCAACGCCGCACGCATCGATGCCGGATCGGTTCGGTCGGCGACCATCTGGTGAACGGCCGCCGGCAGATCGCTCGGCGTGCGGCCACGATTGAGCACCGTGACATCAGCACCGCCGGCGTTGAGACGTTCGACCAGCCGGCGACCGACAAGACCAAACCCCCCAGGATCAACGCCTCACGTCGGCACCATAGCGTTCACGTGGCGCTACGATACATCAAATTAACCCGCCGGTAAGTTTCGTCAGGGGGCTCGACATGACGGCTGATCGCACCAATCGCTCTTCTTCCCATCCCCAGCCTGATGGACACGTCGCTCATCGACCGGCTCCGCGACGAGATGCGCGCGAGTTCGCCCGGACGCGCGCCGCCCGCCCAAGGGTTCCCGGCGTTCCACGACATCCCCGCCGGGCGCCACACCAGCGACGAGTTCTGGGAGCTCGAGCAGGAGCACCTGTGGCCGCAAGGCCTGGGTGCTCGCCGGCCGGGCCGAGGACATCGCCGAACCCCGGCGACTACTTCCTGTTCGACGACCTGCGCGTCCCGATCATCGTCATCCGCGGCAAGGACTCCGTCGTCCGCGCGTTCTACAACACGTGCCAGCACCGCGGCGCGCCGGTCGTGCGCGAGGCGATCGGGCACCGCGCGCACCCTGCGCTGCCAGTACCACTCGTGGACCTACGACATCACCGTCCGGCGAGCTGATCAACGTGCCCGACGAGCGCGACTTCGTCGGCCTCGACAAGGCCGACGCGGTGCCTGCCGGCGATGCGCTGCGAGATCTGGGACAACTGGATCTTCGTCAACCAGGACGCCGGCGCCGACGCCGTTGCTCGAGTGGCTGGCGCCGATCCCGGAGCAGCTCGCCGAGCTGCAGGGCCCGACGCTGCGCACCGTCGCGACGCGCAGCCAGATGGTCGCGTGCAACTGGAAGGTCACCGCCGAGGCGTTCCTCGAGGTGTACCACTTCCGCCACATCCACAGCCGCAACGGCGAGAGCCACCTCGACAACCGGGGCGCGACGATGGGCCTGCTGCCCGAACGGCGCGTCGCGGATGATCACGCCGTTCGCCGAAGTCGTCGTGCACGGCGGCGGGGATGGCGAGCTGGGACGACTGGCGGCACATCACGTCGCCCGGCTTCGTCGACATCGACACGGTCAACGACATGGTCCGCTGCACGAGCTCGGCGTACTCGATCTTCCCCAACCTGATCACGCCGATCGCCGCCTACGGGTTCCCGTTCATCACGTTCTGGCCGATCGACAAGCGCACGACGCGGATCGACTGGACCCACTACGCGCCGATCGACTTCGACCCGCCGACGGCCTGCCCGCCGCACTGGCAGCAGCGGATGGACACCTTCGACCAGATCATGGAGGAGGACTTCGCCAACCTCGCCCCGATGCAGCGCTCGCTCGAGTCGCCGGCGATGCGCGGCGATGCCGATCAACTACCAGGAACGGCGGATCTGGCACTTCCACGAGCAGCTCGACCGGATGATCGGCATCGAGCGCATCCCGCCCGAGCTGCGCGTCGCGCAGCTGCTCGACCGGTACGTCGAGCGATGACGCGTGGCGCGCGTGCTCGGCGCGCGGCCGGTGCAGGTCGCGTACGCGGTCCCGACGTCGCGCGCAGCCGCGGCACGATTCGCCGCGGCGACCGGCGCGGGGCCGTTCTTCGTCGTCCCGCACATCGCCATCGACGCTGCGCACGTCTTCGGCGAGCCGGCGCGAGTTCGATCACTCGTCGGCGTACGGCCAGTGGGGCGACGTGATGGTCGAGCTGGTCGAGGAGCACACACCGCCGCTCGTGCCGCCACCGGGGTGCACCACCTGGCGTTCATGGTGCCGGACTGGCGGCGGCCACTGCCGAGTGCACCGCCCGCGGATGGCCCGAGGTGTTGTGGGCGCGGACGGCGTGGCGGCAGGAGTTCGCGTTCTGCGACGCCGCGGCACCACTGTGTCACATCTGATCGAGCTGTACGAGCCGTCACCGCCTGCTGGGCTTCTACGAGATGGTCGCCGGTGCATCGCACGGCCTGGGACGGCTCGCTGCCGGTGCGCCACCTCGGGTGAGCGGCCGCTCAACGACCGCGGTCGACCCGATACCATCCACGTCGAAGTCCTGCTGCCCCGCCACCCTCAGCACCCGCTCGGCGATCCGCCACCGCCGTTGTGCGGACGAACCGGTCGTGATAGCGGGCCCACAGTGCGCGTCGGGCGGTCGTCCGGGTACCGGTGCCACGCGTAGAGGTACGTGATCCCGGTCGCCGTGTCGTCGTCGTCGAAGGTGATCTCGATGTTCGACACGTGATGGCTCGTCGCCGCGAACCTCGGCAGGCCGCGAGCCAGCCGTTCCTCGAGCGCGCCGACGCCGTGCGTCGGCTCCCGAGTCCCGGCCCGTAGTCGACGACGCAGTCGTCGGTGAACAGCGCCGCGACCGCGGCCGCGTCGAGGAGGTCGACGTTGCGGCAGTACGCGTGGATGACGTCGACGATCGCCTGCCGGTCGACAGGCGTTGCAGCGACTCGGCGGCCATCGACGTGACGGCCGCTCAGCGGGACAGGATCGTGACGCCGGAGATGCCCGGCGCGCCGTACACGTGGGTGTACGCCGTCCGTGGCTCGTTCGGCACCTGGCGCTGCCGGCATCGCCGCGCAGCTGCAGCACGTTCTCGTACACCTGGCGCAGCCCCGACGCACCGATCGGCTCGCCGTTGGCGAGGCAGCCGCCGTCGGTGTTGACCGGGAAGCGGCCGCCGATCTCGGTGTCGCCGTCGTGGATCATCCGCTCCTGCTCGCCGTGCTCGCAGAAGCCGTTCTCGGCCATGTGCATCACCTCGGCGCCGGCCTCGGTGTCCTGCAGCTGGGCGAGGTCGATGTCCTCCGGGCCCGATGCCGGCCATCTCGAACGCCGCCTTCGACGCGTCGACCGTGGGCCCGGCGTTGTGCTCGAGCGCGATCGACGGCGCGAGCACCTCGAAGCTGCCGAAGCGGCGGGAGCGCACGGCGGCCGCCTTCAGGTAGATCGGCCGATCGGTGTACTGCCGCGCCTTGTCGGCACGGGCGAGGATCAGCGCGACACCGCCCTCGCCGGGGTTGCAGAACATGTACTGCGTCAGCGGGTAGGACAGCATCGGCGACTCGAGGATCTCCTCCTCGGACAGCGGCTTGCGACGCCACGCCATCGGGTTCTCCGCGCCGTTGCGGAACGCCTTGGCGCGACCTTCGCCAAGCGTGGACTGGTGATGCCGTACTCGTGCATGTAGCGGTTGATCTTCATCCCGAAGAACTGCGTCGTCAGGGCGAGGCCGACTGCGCCGTACCAGTCGCCGAGGCCCGACGCCTTGGTGTCGACGCGGAACGCGCCGCGCTCGTGCTTGTCGAACCCGATCGCGATGCCGAGGTCGAACACGCCGGACTTGATCGTGTTGTACGCGCTGAACAGCGCCGAGCCGCCCGTGGCACAGCCGTTGGCGACGTTGATGAACTGCAGCCCGGTCAGCCCGAGCTGCGACACCATCGTGTCGGCGGCGCCGGCGGCGTGCGAGCCGCCGAACGCGAACTGCATGTCCTCCCACTGCAGCCCGGCGTCGGCGAGCGCGCGGCGCACCGCGATGACGCCCTGCTCCATGCCCGTCACGCCGTCGTGGCGGCCGAACTCGTGCATGCCGATCCCGACGATCGCGACCTCGTCACTCATCGACCCTTCTCCCTTCTTCGACTGCATCGTTCACGACACGGCTGGAACGCGAACGTGACGACCTCGTTGCCGTCGTCGTCGGTCGTCAGCGGGACGAGGACGAGCTCCATCTCCATGCCGATCTTCAGCTTCGCCGGGTCGGCCTCGGTCAGCCGTGCCTCGACCTTGACCTCGCCCGGCAGCTCGACGTAGCCGACGCCGAACGGCTCGAACGTCGCCGGGTCGGCGTCGCCGCGTACGGCGGCGACTTCGGCGGGAAGCCCTGCACCGTCCAGGTCCACAGCGTGCCGCGGCGGGCGAGCTCGACCGTCTCGGTGTCGTTGGCCGTGCACTTCGGGCAGCCGGACTGCACCGGGAACATGTGGTTGCCGCAGTTCGGTGCACCGGCTCCCGATCAGCTGCGGCTCGTCGGCCGGCCACGTGAAGATGCCGGTCTCGACCGGAACTCGTGTCGGCATGTGGTGCCCCCTCGTGCTGGACGCGATCGCCATAACTTACCAGATGATCAATTAAGTGCGGAAGAGTCGAGCGATGAGAGATGAGTCGTGATTCGGGCCTCATCTCTCATCTCACCGAGGTCTCGACTCCCTCAGCGGAGGGCGGCGTCGCCGAGGTAGCTCGACTCGAGCAGGTCGCGGTTGGCCGACAGCTCGGCGGCCTGCCCTGCATCACGAGCTCGCCGTGGTTGAGCACGTAGGCGCGGTCGGCGACCTCGAGCGCCATGTGCACGTGCTGCTCGACGATCAGCACGCCGCACCCCGTCTCGTCGGCGATGCCGCGCACGATCGGCAGCAGGCGCTCGACGATGATCGGCGCCAGGCCGAGGCTCATCTCGTCGACGAGCAGGCACTTCGGGCTCGGACACCAGCGCGCGCGCCATCGCCAGCATCTGCTGCTCGCCACCGGAGAGCAGCCCGGCGAGCCGCTTGCCGAGCGGCCGCAGCGCCGGGAACATCTCCATCGCCCGCTCGTACGCCGCCGCGGCGCGCTCGGCGGGCCGCCGGTCAGCGCCGAGGCGGATGTTCTCCTGCACGGTCAGGTCGAAGAACAGCGAGCGATCCTCGGCGACGTGGGCGAGCCCGAGCTGCGCGATCCGGTACGGCGCCATCCCGCTCGTGTCGTTGGCCGAGCACCTCACGTGCCCTCGATCGGCTGGAGCAGACCGGAGATCGTCAGCAGCGTCGTCGTCTTGCCGGCGCCGTTCGGGCCGAGCAGCGCGACCACCTCTCCGGCGCCGACGATCAGGTCGAGGTCGCGGACGACGGGGATGTCGTCGTAGCCCGCGTGCAGACCGGCGAGCGTGAGCAGCGGACTGCCGGTGCTCGGTCATCGACGGGCCTCCATGGCGTGGTCCGTGCCGCCGCCAGGTGCGACGGTCGCGCCGAAGCGCGACGCCCTCGCGTGCCTGCGCCTCGCCGGCCGACTCGCCGAGGTACGCGGCGATCACGGCCGGGTCGCTGCGCACCTCCGCCGGCGTCCCGTGCGGCGATGATCCGGCCGAAGTCGAGCACGTAGATGTAGTCGCACACGTTGAGCACGAGGCCCATGTCGTGGTCGATCAGGAAGATCGTCGTGCCGTGGCGACGAAGTCGCGCAGGTGGGCGCCGAGCAGCTGGCTCTCGGCCGTGTCGAGGCCGGCGGCGGGCTCGTCGAGCAGGAGCAGCTTGGGCTTCGCGGCGAGCGCCCGGGCGACGCTGACCAGCTTGCGCTGCCCGTGGGAGAGATCGCTCGGCAGGCGGTCGGCGACGTCGGTCGAGCTCGAGCGATCGCCAGCGCCCGATCGACCTGCTCGCGATCCGCACGCGTCGCCGCGGCCGGGACAGCAGAGTCGAGGGCGAACGAGTACCAGCGTCGGGCGCTCGGCGGCGACGAGCAGGTTGTCGCGAACGGTGAGATCCTCGAACAGCTCGAGCGACTGGAACGTGCGCGCCAGACCGAGGCGGGCCCGCTCGTCGGGAGCACTTGCCGACCAGCTCGACGCCGTCGAACGTGACCGTGCCGAGCGACAGATGGCGGTGAAGCCCGTGATCGCGTCGATGAACGTCGTCTTGCCTGCACCGTTCGGGCCGATCAGGCCGACGAGCGTGCCCGCCTCGACGTCGAGGTCGATGTCGGAGTTGGCGTGCAGTCCGCCGTAGCGGACGGTCAGGCCGCGTGTCTCGAGCAGCGCCATGTCAGACCATCTCCGCCATCGTGGAGGTCGGTCGCTGCGTTCGGCGGGCGCGGCCGTCGGGCGATGTCGCGGCGGCGCTGTCGGCGCTTGGCCGGGTGCGACGCGTGCCTGGCCTGACGGATGATCGAGCGGATGAACAGCGCCAGGTCGGCGCCGAGCAGCGGCATCCAGACCTTGCTGTACGTGTCGACACGCACCGGCCAGATGAGGTACCCGAGGACGTAGCCGACCAGGCCGTCGGACCGAAGCGCTTCACGCTGCAGCCCACGTCCGGCCGGCGCCGGCCAGGCTGGGATCGGTCGGCCCCGACGGCTTCGACGCGACGAACACGACGACATACGACAGCGCCAGGCTGAACAAGATCCACAGGTACACGTTGTCGATGAACTGCGCAGCATGGGTCCAGAAGGCGAACCCGATGACCAACGCGGCCAGGCCGGTCTGGACCACACGCGGCGCGGCCCGCGGTGGCGCGCGAACGGTCGCACTCCCGGGCCGCGCTGACGAGCCAGCGGCCGATGTGCCGCATGATCCCCTGCAAGGCCGGGGCGATGCCGTTCGGGTGGACGATCGACGTGAAGACGAGGCCGACGCCGCCGATCAGCCGATGTACTTGTCGATGTCGGTGCCGTTGAGGAAGTAGTTGGTGACCGGCACCACCGACGCGCCGGACCAGCAGCCCGCCGACGATCGCCGCCGTTGATCGACGTGATGCCGCCGAGGTACGCGAAGGCGAGGACGCGAGGCTCGCCTGGTACACGAAGTTGGCCGACGACACGTCGTTCTGCTTGAACCCGAGCATCACGCCGCCGATCCCGGCGATGCCGGCGGCGAGCCGAAGGCGAGCAGCTTGGTGCGTGACACGTTGATGCCCGGCCGCGGCAGCGGCACGCTCGTTGGCGCGCACCGCGAGGAACCGCCGCCCGGTGCCGTTGCGGCGCAGGTTGGCGACCGCGAACGCGCACAGCACGAGCACGACGAGCGACGAAGATCGTGAACGCCGGTCGGTCGGTCTGCTGCCTCTACACTGCGTGCGCCGAGGTCGATCCCGAAGAACGGTCGGCGGTCAGTGCGCCGGCGAGCCGGCACTGAGGTCGGTGAGCTCGTCGTTCTCGAAGTACAGCGTCTGCAACGAGATCGCGACCGCGACGGTGACGACGGCGAGCTGCACGCCGCGGATCCGCACCGCCGGCAGGCCGACGAGCACGCCGACGACCACGGCGGCGACGACGCCGAGCGAGCGGCGGCGATCGGCCACGGCAGGCCCGGACCGCTGACCGGGAACGGGTTGATCGCCGTCGTCGAGCCGTCGGCCATCATCCGCGCCATGAAGAACGCGGCGATGCCGGCGAGCGACATCTGGGCGAGCGAGATCTGCCCGACGTAGCCGGTGACGACGACCATCGACAGCATGATGATCGCGGCGATCAGCGACGGTCTGAGCGCGCAGCGAACACCGTGCGCGGGCCGCTGTCCTCGAAGGGGAACGCCGCCAGCGCCGACGACGCGTCACCCAGAACGACGGCGTGCTGCTTGACCCGCACGGGGTATGGGCGACAGCGGGAGGCGCTTCTCCTCGATGGTGCCGCGCAGTCGGCAGCGTCTTGCCGCGCAGGAACAGCACGAGGACGATGACGAGAGCGGGACGACCTCCGGACGCCGTCGCAGGAAGCTCGGGAACCAGTCGCCCTTCTAGACGGCCGAGCACGGTCTGCGCGGCGCCCAGCGCGAGGCCGCCCGCCGTGGCGATCATGATCGAGCGCAGCCCGCCGATCAGCGCGGCGCCGAGCGCGGCGACGACGAGCGCGCTGAGCCCGATCGGCGTGAGCGAGCCCTGGATCGGCCGACGATGATCGCGGCCAACGTGGCGAGCACCGAGGCGATCACCCAGTTCAAGGCGGCGAGCAGCTGCGGCGAGTAGCCGAGCAGCACGGCGCCCTTCTCGTTGCCGGCGGCCGCGCGGGTGGCCAGGCCGAAGCGGGTGAACTGGAACAGCGCCCACAGCAGCGACCGCCGAGCAGCGATGGCGATGAGCGACGCGCACAGGGCGTTCGGGGAACGCGCTGCCGAGGCCGAGGAAGTTGTCGAGCGACTCGTCGGGCACGATGCTCTTCGGCTGGCGGCACCGAGCCGCCGAAGTTGAGCTGGGCGACGCCCTGCAGGTACAGCATCACGCCGACCGAGGCGACGACCTTGCCGAGCGGGGCCGGCTTGCCGCAGCGGGCGGAACACGAGGAAGTGCGCGATCAGCCCGAGCAGCGCGGCCATCAGCAGCGCGATGGCCAACGCAGGCCATCTTCGGCCACGATCCGTCGTCGGCGAGCTTGATCGCGACCGGCAGGTTGACCGAGTGCGTCGGCAGGAAGTCGACCCACGGCAGGTGCAGATGCCCACGGTTCCGGGCCTCGTCGAACGTGAACACGCCGTACATCGCGAACGCGCCCTGGGCGAAGTTGATGACGCCCGAACCCCGGTAGACGATGACGAGTCCGGCGCCGAGCATCGCGTACAGCGAGCCGAGGCCCAGCCCGATCAACAGATAGAAGATCAGTTCCTTCATGCAGGACCCCCCGGTCAGTCGTCGAATCTCTCGTCGGATCGCAGCCGTTCGACGTGGCCGGGGACGGACCGCTGTGGTCCGTCCCCGGTACGACGTGTCGAGCTGACTACCGATCCTGGTCGGTCAGGGCCCAGGTCGTAGCTCGGTCCCGGCGACGAGGTCGACACCGGAGAGCGAATCGCTGACGGTCACGAGCTTCTCGCCGTCCCACTGCGGACGCTGACCGGCGATTGCACACCGCGATGTAGGGCTCCGGCGCACGGCGCACGACAACGGCGTGGAGCCGAAGCCGGGGCGGCCGTCGGTGGCCGCGAAGGCGTCGCTGATCGACTGCCGGTGACATCACCGTCGATCCGCTGGCCATCTCCCACAGGGACATCATGACGAGAACCCTGCGCGGCGAAGCCCTTGAGCAGGTCGTCCTCGGCCATGCCGTACTCGGGAGCCTTGGTCTGGTACGTCGTCGCTTGTCGAGGTGTTGGCCCTCGAGGTCATCGAGCGGCGCGAGCACACGTTCCGGAGCCGATGAAGTAGATGCCCTTGGCGAGATCGCCGGCGGCACGCATCGCCTCGAAGTCGATGCACGCACCGGACAGCACGAGCGGGATCTGTCGGGCGTCCAGCCCAGGCGGCCGAGCCCGTCGACCAGGTTCCAGCAGTCGGCGCCCTGGCGGAGAACATGATGGCGTCGGGCTCGAAGTCGAGGACCTCGGTCGACCTGCGGGGTGACGTCGGGCGTCGCCGGCTTGATCGGGACGCCGATGTAGCTCAGGTCGGGCATCGTGCCGGCGCCGCTCGCGTCACCGGGCTCGGTGCCGTTGAGCACGTCGAGCGGCTTGGCCTCGAGGTCGTAGTAGCAGACCACGCCTGGGGGCGTGTCGGCCCACGGCACGGCGACCTTGGTCACCGGTTGCCCGAACTTGGGCAGCTCCTGCGTGGCGAACTCGACATGCCGGTGTGGGCGCCGAGGCAGCCGCCGCCGCCGCCGATGGCGTACACGCCCGGCGACGTGAAGTCGGCGATGGTGACCGGCGTGATGACGATCGCCGGGATGTCCGGCGGCCTGGTAGATCGGGAGGTGGTTGCCGAAGAAGTTGATCGTCGAGACGACCATGAACGGCTCCTTGGCGACCAGCTCGTTGGCGCAGCGCTGCGAGTCGTCGGGGAGATCGCCGTCTTGCACACCTCGAGCTGGATCGGCCGGCCACCCAGGCCGCCGAGCTCGGTGTTGATGTAGTCGACGGCGGCCTGCCTGCGGCCGAGTACTCGGGGAAGCTGCCGTTGGGGTCGCCCTCGGGGTTCTGCAAGCCGATCATGATCGGTTCGCCGTCGGCAACGGGCGCCTCGGTGTCGACCGGCGCTTCCGAACCGGACGGTGCCTCGGTGGCCGATGGTGCCTCGGTGGCGGCTGGTGCTTCAGTCGCGTCCGGTGCTTCGGTGCCAGCCGGCGCTTCCGAACTGGCCGGTGCGTCGGTGCCTGTCGGCTCGTCATCGTCGTCGCCGCATGCTCCGGCCACGAGCGAGATGCTGCACACAACGGCAATGCCCCATCGCCGGGTACGCCAACTTGGCCGTGAACTCATGGTCCCCCCTCATTTCCCCCTGCGGACGACTGGCCGATCCAGTCCCGCAAAGGGCAGTCTCTCAGTCGCGAACTAATCGGTCAATTATTAACAGTGCTTTCGCTTCGAACTGTCAGACCCTGGGATCGACGAGCACCTTGGTCTGCACTTGAGTCGCCACTGGCCAGATCGGCCAGCGCGGCCGCCGACCGCCCAGGCCGACCGTGCTGGTGTGCAACGGCTCGAGGTCGACGCGTCCATCAGCGATCATCGCCATCACCATCTCGAACTCTTCGTGGAAGTACGCGAGCGACGACGTCACGCCGATCTCCTTGATCAGCCATGCCGCCGGCGAGATCGATGCCTCGCCATCGGCCAGGCCGATGAGGCACATCGAGCCACCGCGGCGGGCCAGATCGACCGCCGTCTGGATGGCGGCTGCCCGGCCGACGCACTCGTACACGATGTCGGCGCCGAGACCATGTGTGCGTTCGAGCACCAGTTGCGACGCCGCGGCACCGGGTCCATACGGGCTCGGCGCTCCGCCCGCGCGCTTGCAACCGTCACGGAGAGCGTGGCCGCGGTGCTGCTCGGCCTGCCCGTCACGCCACCCCGGGCGAGCCGCGCCGTCCGTGAGCGCCTCGACGGCGCGTCCGTCCGCCTGTCACGCGCGCTCGCCGCCGGAGAGGATGCACGAGCGACCGCGATCGCGCAGGCCACAGGACCGCGCATCCGCGCCTACGCGAGGGCGATCGGCGTCGCCGCCTGCGGCTGACGCCGAGCCCGGCGGCGCGAAGCAGCCCCGCGGAGCCCGGCGGCGCAACACGGCCCGGCGCGCCCGGCGGCGCGGGCCGCGACGACCTGCCGCCGCCCGGCTCCGGTTACTCGACGAGCGCCTTGAACGCGAGGCCGCGCTGCTCGTAGTCGGCGAACTGGTCAAAGCTCGCGCACGCGGGCGACAGCAGCACGACGTCGCCGGGCAGCGCCGCGGCGCGCGCCCGCCCGACCGCCGTCTCGAGCGTCTCGCAGCGCTCGCCGCCGACCTCCCGTTCGAGCTGCGCCGCCGCGTCTCCGATGAGGTAGACGCGGTGCGCGCGGCCGCGCAGCGCGCTGAAGTCCTGGCCCTTGCCGAGGCCGCCGAGGATGAGATGCACCTGCGCGCTGAAGCTCGCCAGCGCGACGAGCGTCGACGCGACGTTCGTCGCCTTGGAGTCGTTGACATACAGCACGCCGCCGACCGTCGCGACCTCCTCGAGGCGGTGCTCGACGCCCGCGAAGCTCCGCAGCGCCGCACGCACTGCGTCGGGATCGATCCCACGGGCCAGCGCGATCGCGGCCGCGGCCGCCGCGTTCGAGCGGTTGTGCCCCCGCGCAGGCGGATCTCCTCGTGCGCGATCAGCGGCTGCTCGTCCCACCACAGCCAGCCGGCGCGATCGTCGAGCTCGCCGCCGGGTCCGAACGGCACGCGCCGCGCGCAGCCGCCGAGGTCGCCGACGTCGAGGCCGGCCGGCGCGACCGCGACGTCGTCGTTGCCCTGCCGGGCGAACACGCGCAGCTTCGCGGCGAGGTAGTCCTCGAACGTCCCGTGGCGATCGAGGTGATCGGGCTGCGCGTTGAGCAGCACGGCGCCCTCGGGCGCGAAGTCGACCGCGTCCTCGAGCTGAAACGAGCTGGCCTCGCACACGACGACGGCTTGCGGCGCGAGGCCCCCGGCGACAGCGAAGCCCGTCAGCGCCGACCCGACGTTCCCGGCGACCTCGTAGGCCAGCCCGGCCTCGCGGTGGATGTGGCCGAGCAGCTGGACCGTCGTCGTCTTGCCGTTGGTCCCCGTGACGGCGACGAACTCGTGCCCGCCCAACAACCGCCAGCCGAGCTCGAGCTCACCGAGGACCGGCAGGCCCCGCCCACGCGCAGCCGCGATGACCGCCGCCTCCCGCGGCACGCCCGGCGACTTGACGACCGCGCGGGCGCCGTCCAGCAGCGCGACGCCGTCGGTCCCGACGTGCGCCTCGATGTCCGGCGGCACCTCCGGCAGGCCGGCGTCGCACGCGACGACCCGCTCGCCCCGCGTCGCCAGCGCCCGCACCGCGGCCACGCCCGACCGGGCCAGCCCGACGACGAGCCACGGGCCGGGCGGCAGCGGGGGCCGCTCACGCAACGGAGTACTGATACAGCGTGAAGCCGATCGCGCTGCAGATCGCGGCGACGATCCAGAAGCGCAGGATGATCTTCGTCTCCGACCACGCCATCAGCTCGAAGTGGTGGTGGATCGGCGCCATCAGGAAGACCCGCTTGCGAAACGTCTGAAACGAGAAGACCTGGATCAGCACCGCGAGCGCCTCGACGACGAAGATCCCGCCGATGAGGATCAGCAGCATCTCGGTCTTCGTGACGATCGCAAGCGCCGCTATCGCGCCCCCCAATCCGAGCGATCCCGTGTCCCCCATGAAGATCGTCGCGGGGAACGCGTTGTACCAGAGGAACCCCACGCAGGCCCCGACGAGGCAGGCCGACAAGAGCGCGAGATCATGCTGGCCGGCGGTGATGAACGTGATGCCGATATAGCAGAGCAGCACGATCGCCGCGCATCCCGCCGCGAGCCCGTCCAGGCCGTCGGTGAGGTTGACCGCGCTCGTCGTGCCGGCGACGACGATGTAGATGACGATGAGGTACGGGATGCCCGAGAGGAAGCTGAGGTCGACCTGGTAGTCGACGACGCGCAGGCGCAGGGTCTGCTGCAGGCCCGCCTTCTCCGTCACGATCCACCACAGCCCGATCGAGATGAGGACCGTGACGCCGAGCTTCATCCTCGCGCTGATCCCAAGCGACCGCCGCCGGATGATCTTGATGTAGTCGTCGGCGAAGCCCAGCAGCGCGCACGCCCATCGCCGCCCCGTAGACCCCGACCGACCGCCAGTCGTAGTCCGACAGCATGAGGAACGGGATCGAGATCGCCGTGAAGATGATGATCCCGCCCATCGTCGGCGTGCCCGCCTTGGCGTGATGGCCCGAGGGTCCCTCCTCGCGGATGAACTGGCCGAACTCGCGGTGGCGCAGGAACGCGATGAACTTCGGCGACAGGAAGATGCAGATGAGCAGGGCCGCCGTGCCCGCGATGAGGACCTCGCCCATCAGGCGCCCGCCGCCGCGCGCATGCCTGCGGAGACGGCTTCGAGGCCCACTCCCCGCGATGCCTTGACGAGGACCGTGTCGCCGGGCCGCACGAGCTCGCGCCGCGAGCTCCGTCGCGGCCGCGGCATCGGCGACGGCGTGCATCTCACCGCCGTAGCGCGCGCCCATGTGCGCCGCGAGCGGCCCGACCGCGATCAGGACCTCGACGCCGCAGTCGCCCGCATGCGCGCCGATCTCGGCGTGGAAGCGCAGCTCGTCGGGACCGAGCTCGAGCATGTCGCCGAGCACGGCGACCCGTCGCCCCGCCGCGGTCGCATGGAGATCGTCGAGTGCGGCGCGCATCGACATCGGGTTGGCGTTGTAGCAGTCCTCGATGACGACGACGGGTCCCGGCAGGTCGATCCGCTGGCCGCGCAGCGAGCTGAGCGTGACCTCGAGCGGCCCGCGCGGATCGGCCCCGACGGCGCGCGCCGCCGCAAGCGCCGCCAGCGCGTTGGTGCGCATGTGCGCGGAGTCGATGTCGAAGGGGAGCTCGAGGTCGCCAGGGTCGGCGACGTCGCCGCCCTCGCCGAACGTCACGACACGCAGGTCGTCGCGGCGGTGGCGGTCCAGGAGCGGCTCGCTCGCGGGCAGCACGATCGTCGCGCCCGGCCGCAGCCCGTAGATGAGCTCGGCCTTCGCGGCGGCCACCGCCTCGACCGTGCCGAGCAGCTCGAGGTGCACGGGCCCGACGTTGACGATGACCCCGACGTCGGGCTCCGCGATGTCCGCGAGCTCGGCGATCTGCCCGCTGCCGCGCATCGCCATCTCCAGCACGAGCACGTCGGTCCCCCGCGGCGCGCCGAGGATCGTCAGCGGCAGCGCCGATCTCGGTGTTGAGGTTCTGCTCGGCCGCGACGACGCGTCGGTCGGTCGCGAGCATCGCGGCCAGCAGGTCCTTCGTCGACGTCTTGCCGGTCGAGCCGGTGATCGCGAGCACGCGCGCTCCGAGCTCGCGCCGCCATGCGCGGGCGAGCGACTGCAGCGCGGCGAGCGGGTCGTCGGCGGAGATCACGACCGCGACCGGCCCGCAGCGGGCGTCGGAGACGATGTCGGGCGCGACGACGACGCCCCATGCCCCGGCATGCAGCGCGCTCGACGCGAAGCGCCCGCCGTCGGTCCGCGACCCGGGCAGGCCGACGAAGAGGTCGCCGGGGCCGACGTCGCGCGAGTCGATCGTCACGCGCGACGGCCCGGGCGGGCCGCTGCGCTCGTGTCGCAGCGGGGCCGCCGCCAGCGCGGCACCCGCGGCCGCGGCGAGGCGCTCAGGCGACCAGTCGCGCACGCAACGCCTCGCGGGCGACACCGACGTCGTCGAACGGCAACTTGCGCCCGCCCTCGAACTCCTGGCCCTGCTCGTGGCCCTTGCCGGCGACGACGACGACGTCGCCCGGCTCCGCCAGCGCCACCGCGCGCTCGATCGCGGCGCGCCGGTCGACGATCGCCTCGACACCCGACCCGTCGGCGGTGCCGGCCATGATCTCGGCGACGATCGCGTCGGGGTCCTCCGAGCGCGGGTTGTCGGAGGTCACGATCGTGTGGTCGGCGAGCCGGGAGGAGATCTCGCCCATGAGCGGCCGCTTGCCGCGGTCGCGGTCGCCGCCGCAGCCGAACACGCAGATGACGCTCGAGCTCGTGAGCGGCCGTGCCGCGCGGAGCACGTTCTCCAGGGAGTCCGGCGTGTGCGCGTAGTCGACGACGAGCGCGAACTCCTGGCCCTCGGCCACCGGCTCGAAGCGGCCCGGGACCGGCTCGACGCCCGGCAGCGCGGCGACGATCGTCGCGTCGTCGACGCCCAGGGCGCGAGCCGCGGCGACGGCGCCGAGCACGTTGAAGACGTTGAAGCGACCGGGCAGTGGTGAGCGCAGCTCGAGGCCGCCGGCGGTGAACGTCGAGCCCGAGGCGTCGCTTGCGATGTCCGTGGCCCGCAGGTCGGCGTCGGGTGCGTCGATGGCGATCGTGACGAGCTGCGTCCCGTCGAGCTCGCGCGCGAGCCGTGCGCCGTACGGATCGTCGACGTTGACGATCGCGACAGCCGGGTTCGCGTCGAACAGCCGGCGCTTGGCCGCGAAGTACTCGTCCATCGAGGGATGGAAGTCGAGGTGGTCCTGCGTGAGGTTCGTGAAGATCGCGGCGGCCCAGTGGATCGCGTCGGCGCGGTGCAGCGCAAGCGCGTGGCTCGAGACCTCCATCACGCAGTGCGTGTCGCCCGCGTCGCGCATCGCGGCGAACGCTGCCTGCAGGTCGATCGCCTCGGGGGTCGTGCGCGCGACGTCGTGCTCGACGCCGCCGACGACGGACTTCACGGTCCCGAGCAGCCCCGTCGGCTCGCCCGCGGCCTCGAGCAGCGCGCGCACGAGGTAGGCGCTCGTCGTCTTGCCGTTGGTCCCGGTGACGCCGACCGTCCGCAGCGTGGCGGTCGGGTCGCCGTGCAGGCGCGCGGCAGCCGGCGCCATGGCGGCCCGGACGTCGTCGACGACGACCTCGGGCACGCCCAGCGAGAGCGGGTGGTCGACGACGAGCGCGACTGCCCCGCGCGCGACCGCGTCGGCCGCGTAGTCATGCCCGTCGCGGGTGAACCCGCGCACGCAGAAGAAGGCGCTCCCCGGCTCGACGCGGCGGTTGTCGAGCGCGAGCGCGGTGACCTCGACGGCGGCGGCGTCCGGACCGAAGAGCTCGCGGAGCGTCATGCCGGCGATCCGCCACGCGCGCCGCGCGGCGGCGCGATCGGCGCGGTGAGGATGAGACGGCTGGAGCGTTCGGCGGTCGGCGTGATGCCCGGAGGATAATCGGGGACCGTGACGGTGCCAGGGCGGGTGGGGCGAATTGCTTACCCCGGCCCGATGCGCAGGTAGGGCAGCGCGAAGCGCATGATCTCCTGGAACGCCGGACCGGCGACCTCGGCGCCGAAGATCGCGCCCTGCGGCTCGTCGACCATCACGGTGACGAGCAGCCTCGGCTTGCGCGCCGGAGCGAAGCCGACGAACGAGGCGATGTAGCGCGACTGCGAGTACTCGCCCGTGTCCGCGTCGATCTTGTTCGCGGTGCCGGACTTGCCCGCGAGCGTGTAGCCGTCGATCGCCAGCGCGGACCCGGTGCCGCCAGCCTCGAGCACGCCGCTGAGCATCGTGCGCACCTTCGCGGCCGTGCTCTCGGAGATGACGCGGCGCCCCGCGGGGACGGGCTTGGCGCGATCGCCGATGCGCGAGACGATGTGCGGCCGGCGCAGCACGCCGCCGTTGGCGATCGCGGCGTACGCCGCCGCGAGTTGCATCGGCGTCACGGACTCGCCCTGGCCGATCGGCAGGTTGCCCATCGACGGGCCGGTGTACTTGTCGCGCGCCAGGACGAGCCCGGACTCCTCCCCGGGCAGCTCGACCTTCGTGCGCCGGCCGAAGCCGAAGCGCCGCACCCAGTGGTCGAAGCGGTCGGCGCCGAGGCGCAGGCCGATCTTGACGGTGCCGACGTTCGAGGACTGGGCGAGGATCTGCGAGGTGGTCAGGTCGACGGTTCCCCGCGGGTGAGCCTCTTCGATGACGCGGTCGGCGACCTGGATCGACGGCGGGAGGTTCCAGTACTCCTCCGGCGTGACGACCTTGTCCTCGAGGGCGCCCGCGACGGTGAAGGCCTTGAACGTCGAGCCCGGCTCGTAGATGAAGCGCACCGACCGCTGCTGCGACGCGTACGACGGCGCCCCGCCGAGGTCGTTGGCGTCGACGCGCGGCCAGTCGGCGAGGGCGAGGATGGCGCTCGTGGCCGGATCCATGACGACCGCGGTCGCGCCCTTGGGGCTCCACTTCGCCCCCACCTGGGCGAGGACGTCCTCGACCTCGCCCTGCAGCTGGGCGTCGAGCGTGAGCTTGATGTCCTTGCCGGGCACCGCCCGCTTGGTCTCCTGCAACACGATCGGCTCGCCGAGCGCGTCCTTGACGATCCTGCGGGTGCCGTCGGTGCCGCCGAGCAGGCGGTCGAACGTGTACTCCAGGCCGCTGAGCCCGTCGCCGTCGATCCCGACGCCGCCGATCGCCTGCGAAGCGAGCCACTTGCGCGGGTAGTCGCGGCGCGAGCTCGGGATGAACGACATGCCGGGGACCTTGAGCTGCTTGATCTTCTCGGCCTTCGCGGCCGGCAGGTTGCGCGCGAGGTAGACGAAGCCGCCCTCGGCGCCGAGCTTCTCGAGCACGTCCGCCTGCGACTGGCCGAGCAGCGGCGCGAGCTGTGCGGCGACCTTGGCCGGATGCTCGACGAGGTACGGCGTGGCGGCGACGTCGGCTGCGGGCTCCGCGACGGCGAGCTCGATGCCGTTGCGGTCGGAGATCGCGCCGCGCCGGGCCGGCACGTCGATCTTGTCGACCTGCTGGGTGACCGCGGCCCGCTGCAGCGCGTCCGCCTGGATGCCGCCGAGCCAGAACGTGCGGCCTGCGGCCACGACCAGGAGGCCGAGGAAGATCGCGAACAGCAGCCCGATGCGCCGCTCGGTGAGGCCCACTACGGAATCTGCGTGGTCGCTTGCGGCGCGGCGCCGCCCGACTGGGTCGCAGCGCCGGCCGCGGCCGGGTTGGTGGTGGCCGGGGTCTGGGCCGTCGCTGCCGGGGTGGTCGCGGCGGGGGTAGCGCCGGCGGGGGTCGCACCGGTGGGAGTCGCGCCGGTGGGAGTCGCGCCGACCGGGGTGGCGCCGGCGGGAGTGGCGCCTGGGGGGGTCGCGCCGGCGGGGGTCGCGCCCGTGGGGGTCGTGCCGGCAGGTTGCACCTGACCGGGAACGGTGCCCAAGGCGGTTGCCGTGACGGGCGGCGCGGCCGTGGTCGCCGCGCCGGCGGGGCCGAGCGCGACGTTGGGGTCGGGCGCCTGCATCCGCTGCGCCGCGCGCGCGGCATCGCCGCCGCCGGCGGCGCGCAGGTACTTCACGTCCGACGGCGCGGGCATGACCATGGCGTCAGAGCCGGCGAGCCGCTGGATCCGGTCGCCGGCGCTGAGCCGCGAGATCTCGGCGCGCAGCGAGGCGTTGCTGCGCTCGAGCGTGCTCGCGGTCTGCACGGCGCGGCCGATGCCCGAGTTGAGCTTCAGCAGCGACACCTGCGTCGCGACGAGCCCGATGAGGCAGAAGGCGACGACGCCGATCCAGACGCGTCCGCGGACGAGCCGGTCCATGAGACGGCTCGCCGAGACGTCGACGGCGACGTTGGCCACGCGCGAGGCGATCGCCACGCCGCCGTAGGCGAGGCGCTGCGGGCGCGGTGCGCGGGGAGCGACGAAGCGGCGACGCGCGGTGAACGGCCCCTGCACGGCAATCGCGCCGTCGGCGTAGGCCAGCGCGCTCGCGTCGATGCGCGCGCGCGGTGGCCGAGCTGCCGCGTCGATGCGCGCGCGGGGCGGCCGGGGCGCGGCGGCGGCGCGCTCGCGGTGGCCGCGGGCTGCCGCATCGATGCGCGCGCGGGATGACTGGGGCTCCGCGGCGGCGCGCTCGCGCTGGGCGCGGGCTGCCTGCTCGACGCGCGCGCGCGGCGGTCCGGACGCGGCGGCGGCGGCCGCGCGAGCGGACCGGCTGCCCGCGCGCGCTGCGCGCTGCTCGCCGCGCGAAGGCTCCGCGTCACGGCGATTCGGCGCGACGGGGCCGGACACCCGTCGCGGTGGCGCCGGGGCCGTGCGCTGAACGGTGCGCGACCGTCCGGCGCTCGTCGCTGCTGCGTGGCGGCTCATCCCTGATCCTCCCTCAGCTTCGAAGCGACCCGCAGGCGCGCGGACCGCGCACGGGGGTTCGCCGCGATCTCGCCGGGGGTCGGCGCGATCGAGCGGCGGCTGACGAGCTCGGCCTCGGGCTCGCGCCCGCAGCCGCAGACCGGCAGGTCCGGCGGGCAGATGCAGCCCTGCGCGCGCGCGGTGAGAAAGCGCTTGACGCGCCGATCCTCGAGCGAGTGAAAGGAGATCGCGGCGAGGCGGCCGTGCTCGCGCAGGATGGACCAGGCGAGCGGGAGCGCGGCGTCGAGCTGGCCGAGCTCGTCGTTGACGGCGATCCGCAGCGCCTGGAAGACGCGCTTGGCGGGGTGGCCGCCGGCGAAGCGCGCCGGCGTCGGGATCGCCTGCGTGATGATGTCGACGAGCTCGACGGTCGAGCCGATCGGCTTGCGCTCGCGCTCGCGGACGATCGCACGGGCGATCTGGCGGGCGTAGCGCTCCTCCCCGAGGTCGCGGAAGATCGTCTCGAGGTGGCGCTGCTCGGCCTCGTTGACCAGCTCGTGTGCGCTGCGCTCGATGTCCGGGTCCATCCGCATGTCCAGCGGGGCGTCGTAGGAGTAGGAGAAGCCGCGCGCACGCGTGTCGATCTGCATCGACGACATCCCGAGATCGAGCAGGACGATGTCGGCCTGGATCCCCTCGTCGGCAAGCGTCTGCAGGCCCTCGACGAAGGACGCGCGGATGAAGCGCGTGCCGGCGCCGACCTCGCCGGCCAGCTCGGCGAAGCGCTCGGCCGCGGCCGGGTCGCGGTCGATCGCGATGAGCGTGCCCTGCGCGCCGATCCGGCCGGCGAGCAGGCGCGCGTGACCGCCCGCGCCGAACGTGCAGTCGACCACGACCTGGCCAGGCCGCGGGTCGAGCAGCTCGATCGCCTCGCCGGCCAGTACCGGCACGTGCGGAATCGTCATCTCAAGCAGTGTGGCCATGGCCAAGGTGTGAGGTGATGTCGGTGACGTCGGATGCAAGCGTGGCGTCGTACTCCGCCCACTTGCCGCGATCCCAGATCTCGAGGTTCTCGCCGGAGCCGGTGACGACGACCTCCTTGTCGAGGCCGGCGTGCTCGAGCAGGAAGGCGGGGAGCATGACGCGGCCGGCGGCGTCGAGCTCGGTGTCCAGCGCGCCGGCCGAGAAGAAGCGCTTGAGCTTCTGCGCCTCGGGCGAGAGCGGATGCAGCGTGGCCAGCGAGGACTGCGTGTACGCGTCGTACGCGCTAGGCGTCCAGACGGCGACGCAGCGCTCGAGCCCCTTCGCGAGGACGACGCCCTCGGCGAGCGCGGCGCGAAATCGCGCCGGCACCGTGAGCCGGTTCTTCGCGTCGAGGGAGTAGTCGAAGGTGCCGCGGAAGACCATGGAGGTAGTTGGAGCCGGGCTGGAGGGGTGGGAGGAGCCCCTCCAGCCCGGCTCGCTGCGGCGAAGGTACCCCACTCTCTCCCACTACACAACCCAAACTGCACGCAATTTCCCACTTCTCTACTCCCCCGCTCCATCCTCCGGCCGGATTCCATGTCTGAGCAGGACTTTTTGCGCGGCGGTCCGAACGACCGTGTCGCGGCGAACCCTGCAGCGGGGCTTGCAGGCAGGCAGCCCCGGGCGCGTTCTTGCATCCCGGGCAGGATTCCGCCGGTCGATGTGCATTGGCGTGGGAGGCGGTGGGAGGCCCCGTTCGGCCCGCTCGTCCTGCGTCAGGTCAGGGCCTGGACGAGCACCGCACCGACGAGCATCATCACCGCCGGGACGAGCACGAGCGCGACGACGAGCTGGATCTTGGGCGCCGCGCGAGCGGCCGCGTCGCGCAGGCGGCGTGCCTGCTCGGAACGCGCTTCGGCGGCGATCGACTCGAGCGCCGGCGCGAGCGGCGCTCCGTGGCGATCCGCACGGCCGATGGCGGCCGCGAGGGTGGCGACGCCGTCGAGCGGGCAGCGGGCGACGAGCTCCGCGAACGCCGCGTCGCGAGTGGAGCCGAGCTGCAAGCGCGTGGCGGCCGCGCTGCACTCGTCCGCGAGCAGGCCGTTGCAGCGCCGGCCGACTTCCGAGAGCGCGCGCCCGACCGACAGGCCAGCCTGGAGGGCGACGCGCAGCAGGTCGAGGACATCGGCGAGCTCGTGGCTCATCCGGGCCGCGCGTTGGCGTGCACGCCGCGCGAGCAGGAAGTCGGGCGCGAGGAAGCCCGCGGCCGGCGCGCAGAGCAGGGCGGCGATCCACAGCCTGCCGGGGAGGGCGGTGGCGCATGGCAGCGCGGCCAGCGCACCGATGATCGCGCAGGCGAGCTTGAGCGCGGCGACGTCCGCCGGCCCGAGCCCAAGCGGAGCCCCGGCCGCGGCGATCCGTGCGGCGAGATCCGATCGGCCGCGGTGGCGGCGGCGCCCCGGCCCTCGCTGAGCGAGGCGCGCGAGCAGGACGGTCATCGCGCCGAGATGGCCTCCGCCGGGCAGGTCCCGACGGCGCGTGGCTCGCGGCGCCCGCGACGAGCTCGACGACCGACGCGGCCGCGAGCACCCCGGCCAGCGCAGCGAGCACGACGGCAAGCGTCATCGCCCCTCCTCCGCGAGCACTCCGGCCACGCCGCGAGCCCACGCTCCTGGGCGCGCCGCGCCGACGACGGCGAGCGTCATCGCCCCTCCGCGGGCACGCGGGCCGCGCCGCCAGCCCGCGCGCGCCCCTGCACGCGGCGGCCCACGGCAAGCGTCATCGCACCGCCCCCACGCGCGCGATCCGGCGCACGCAGACGAAGGCGACGGCCTGGAGGCCGAGCGCGCACCCGATGAGCACCGCGGTGATCGGCTCGGTCACGAGGCTCGCCGAGCAGGCCCGGTTGGGCGAGCTCGCCGAGCGCGAGGCCGGCGAGCGGCAGCCCCGTCACGAGCGTCGCGGTGAAGCGGGCCTGTGCGGTCGCCGAGCGGGCTTCGGCCACGACCCGCCGTCGCGTCTCGAGCGCCTTGGCGAGCGAGCGCAGCAGGCCGGCGAGATCGCCGCCGGCGTCGCGCTGCAGCAGGACGGCGGCGACGAGCGTGTCGCACGGGCCGGGGCCGGCTCGCCGCGCGAGCTCGCGCAGGACGTCCTCGGTGCGCTCGCCCAGCTCGAGCGCGGCGACGGCGCCGCGCAGCTCCTCGCCGGCGGGCCCGGGCACGCTGCCACCGCGCGCCGCGGCCGCGAGCGCCCCGCGGACCGAGTGCCCACCGGCGAGCGCGTCGGCGAGCGCGCGTGCGATCACCGGCGCCTGCGCCGCGATCGCATCGCGCCGGCGCGAGCTGCGTGCCCGCAGCGCCGCGCGGGCGACCCACGGAGCCGCGGTGCCGAGCGCGACCGCGGCGAGCGGACCCACGACGATCCAGCCCGCCGCGGCGAGCGACAGCGCGCCGACCGCCACAAGGCGCCTGCGCTCGGGGCTCGTCGGCTCGCGGCCGGACCGCAGGACGTCGAGCGCCGGAGCCAGCCAGCGGGCCGCGGCGCGCACGAGGCGCTCCTGCTCGGCCGCGGCGATCGCCTCCCACGCGGCGAGGACGGCGCACACGCCGGCAACCCCCGCGAGGATCACGGCGACGCTCACGCCACCGTCCCGTTCCGCGCGCGGAGGATCGTGCGAAGGACCGCGGCGGTCCGCCCGCGCTGCGCGTCGCCGACCGCTCCGAGCATCGACATAGCGCTCATGCCACCCGCGCGAGTCGCTGCGCGAGCCCGTCTCCGAGCGGCGCCCGCCAGGACGGGCGGCCGTCGCGCAGCGCGTACAGCTCGCGGGTCGCGGCACCGCCGGCGACGCGGACGACCTCGCTGACCGCGACGACCCTCCGCGATCCGTCGGCCATGCGAGCCTGGTGGACCACGAGGTCCAGCGCTCCCGCGACCTGATCGCGCACCGCCTCGTGCGGCAGGCCGAGCCCGGCCATGAGCGCGAGCGTCTCGACCCGCCGCAGCGCCTCCTCTGGCGACCCCGCGTGCACGGTCGACAGCGAGCCGTCGTGGCCGCTGGACATCGCGCTGAGCATGTCCAGCGCCTCGGCGCCACGGACCTCGCCCACGACGATCCGATCGGGCCGCATCCGCAGCGCGTTGCGCACGAGCCGCCTGACCGTCACCTCGCCGCGCCCCTCCAGCGACGCGGGGCGCGCCTCGAGTCGCACGACGTGCGGGTGGCGCAGGCGCAGCTCGGCCGCGTCCTCGACGGTGACGATCCGTTCGTTCGCCCCGATGAACTCGGTCAGCGCGTTCAGGGTCGTCGTCTTGCCCGAGCCGGTGCCGCCGCTGATGAGGAGGTTGCAGCGGGCGCGGACCGCGCTCTCGAGCAGGTCGCGCAGGGGCGGCACCCAGGTCCCGTTCGCGACGAGGTCGGCGGGCCCGAACCCTCGCGGCCGGAACCGGCGGATCGTGAGGACCGAGCCGTCGAGCGCGAGCGGCGGCACGACGACGTTGACCCGCGAGCCGTCGGGAAGGCGTGCGTCGCACAGCGGCTCGGCCTCGTCGACGCGACGGCCGAGCGGGCTGAGGATGCGCTCGATCGCGTGTCGCAGGTCGGACTCCCCCGCGAAGGTCGCGGTCGTCGGCTCGATGCGGCCGCCGCGCTCGACCCATACGCTGCCCGGTCCGTTGACCATCACCTCGTCGACGCCGGGGTCCGCGAGCAGTGGCTCGAGCGGACCGAGCCCGAACGAGCGCTCCGCGATCCGCGTCGCGAGCCGCGCGCGAGCGTCGTCGTCGAGCAGGCCCGCCTCGCGATCGACGAGATCGCGGATCCGCTCGTGCAGGTCCCCGCCGGCGTGTCGGGCAGCCTCGCCGAGCAACCGGTCACGCAGCGAGACGGCCAGCTCGTCGAGTGCGGCGTCGCGATCGATGTCCTCCATGCCCTGTATAGGCGCGGCGGCCGAAAGTTCGCCCCCCTACGCCGTCAGGGCGACCCGGCTATGCGGCGGGGGCCGTCGTGCGACGGCGTGGCGCGAGCGCCGCGCGACGGCGCCGGCGTGGGTCGAGCTCGGCCACCGGTGCCGCGGTGCGTGCGCGGCCCGCTTCGCAGACCGGCGCCGGATCGCGCTCCTCGAGCCCGTCGCGGATCTTCTGCAGGCCCATGCGGATGCGGCCCTTGACCGTGCCGAGCGGCGCCTGCGACCAGGTGGCGATCTCGTCATGCGTCATCCCACCGAAGTACGCGAGGAAGACCGCCTCCTTCTGTGGGCCCGGCAGCTCGGCAATCAGGGAGAGCACGACGGCGCGCTCGGGAGCGGGCGTGTCGGCACCGATCGCGGCGTGCAGCTGACCCGGCCCGTCCTCGACCACGGGGGTCTCGACCGGCCGGACGGCCGCGCGGCGCCACGCGTCGATCGCGCGGTTGCGGACGATGCTCGAGAGCCAGACGCTGACGCTTCCCAACCCGGGGCGGTAGCGGCCGGCACTGCGCCACAGCGCGATGAACGCCTCCTGGGTGACCTCCTCCGCGAGCTCACGGCTGGCGCACAGCTTGCGCGCCAGCATGAACACGTGATCGGCGTGCCGGCGGTACAGCTCCTCGAACGCGTCGGCGTCGCCGTCCGCGATCTGTGCGACGAGACCACGGTCCGTCCTTCGCGCCACGTCGGACGCCTGTCCAGGGAGGGTCTTGTCGGTTGGCATGCTCCGTACTGTACGGGTTCTGTCTAGTGTTTGTCAAAGGTTGGTCGAACTGGGATACTGTTCGCCGATGAGCGAGGAAGACTCTCGGTGGCGGATCAAGGAGTTCGCGGCGATCGTCGGCGTCCCGGAAGCGACGCTGCGTGCGTGGGAGCGCCGGTACGAGCTGCTGGAGCCGGAGCGCACGTCGGGTGGCTTTCGCCTCTACTCGCGCGCCGACGAGCGCCGCATTCGCTCGATGCAGGCCCACATGGTGCGCGGCCTCGCGGCGGCGGAGGCGGCCGCGCTCGCGCTGGCCGAGGCGGTGGTGGAGGTCGTGCGCCCCGCCCGGCCCGGGATGCTCGTCGAGGCCCTGCTCATCGCCGCCGAGGTGTTCGACGCGACGCGCTTCGACGCGCTGCTCGACGCGGCGTTCGAGTTCGGGCAGCTCGCGGCGATCCGCGACGTCGTGCTGCCCACGCTCGTCGAGATCGGCACGCGGTGGGAGAGCGCGGACATCACCGTCGGCCACGAGCACTTCGCCAGCCACCTCGTCGAGCGGCGGCTGCTGGCCCTCGCGTCGGGCTGGGAGGCCGGCCGCGGGCCGCTCGCCCTGCTCGCCTGCCCGTCCGGCGAGCGCCACACGCTGGGGCTCGTGTGCTTCGGGCTGCTGCTCGCTGATCGCGGCTGGCGGATCGCCTACCTCGGCGCCGACACGCCGGTCGAGCAGATCGCCGACGTCGGCGCGTCGATGGAGCCCGACGTCGTGATCCTGTGCGCGCTGGACTCCCTGCACCTGACCCGCAACCTGACGGGGATCGGGGCGCTCGCCGTGCGCCACCGGACGGTCCTCGCCGGAACCGGCGCCACCGCGGAGCTGGCCGAGCGCGTCGGAGCGGAGCTCGCCGGCGGCGATCCGGTGCACACCGCGGAGGCCCTGGCGCGAGCGATGTCGACGCTCTGACCGGCGTCACGGCGGGAGGGCGCCCATCCGCAGCCCAGCGCGGCCACGGCGGCGATCGCCGTCCGCGCGCGGCAGCAGGCGCAGTTCGCGGGCGAAGTCCTGCGCGGCCGCGAGGTACACCGCCTGGCGCAGCGTCACGAGCAGTGATGCCGCGACGCGGTCGCCCGGCGCCGCATCCGCGCCCCGGACCTCCTCCGCCGCGACCGGCGCGGCATCGAGCACCTCGACGTCCTCGAGCGCGAGGACGGTGACGCCCTGCTCGTCGGGCCGCGGCTCCGGGGTGACGAGCACGTCGACGCGACTGCCCCGCGTGATGAGCTGCGGCGAGCCGAGCGCGACGAGCTCGGCGACGCGCTGGCCCTTGCCGACCGCGGGGCCGGCGGCAGGCGCGCGGCCGTCGCCGGCCATCGTCAGGGTCAGGTCGGTCCCCGAGGGGATGCCGACCGCCGCCTTCTGGCCGGCAAGCAGGCGCGGATCGCCGACGCGCGACGCCGGGGCGAAGCGGCGCGGGACGCGGCGAACCGCGAGCGCGCGCGTGCGGATGGTCGCGCCCGCAACGATCGGCTCGCGGGCGACGACGACGTCGACGAGGCCCCCCACCTTGCGCGCCAGTGCGGCCTCGCGGCCGGCGACGTTCGATGCGGCGAGCCCGCCGAGCACGAGCGCGAGCCCGCCGAGCAGCAGCGCCCGCCGGCGGCGGGTCACGACGCCGACCGCACGAACGGGAGCTCCAGGCCGACGCGCGCTCCCTGCGACGCCGGCGCCGCGACGAGCCGCCCACCGTGGCGCTCGGCGATCTCGGCCGCGATCGCGAGCCCGCGACCCCGGCGCCCCCGGCCGCCGCGCGCACGCCGCGTCAGCTCGGCGACGGGCGCCGGCAGGCCGGGACCCTCGTCGATCACCTCGATGCGCACGTGACGGCAGCCGATGATCCGCGCCGTGAGCTCGACGCGGCCGGGGCCGTGCTCGAGCGCGTTGGCGACGAGGTTCGACACGGCCTGCCCGAGGCGCAGCCGGTCGCCGCTGACGAGCGCGCCCGGCGGCAGCGACCCCAGCCGGACCGTGCTGTGAAACGCCCCGGCGACGAGGTGCCAGCTCTCGAACTGCTCCTCGAGCAGCTCCGCGACCTCGACGGGCTCGGTGCGGTCGATCACGCGCCGGCCGCTGCGCGCCGCGGCGAAGTCGTCGAGCGCCAGTCCGGCGCGGCGCAGCTCGAGCTCGATCGTCGCCAGCCGCTCCGGCGGCGCCTCCAGCCGGCGCTCCATCGTCGCGATGCTGAGGCGCACCGCCGTCAGCGGCCCGCGCAGCTCGTGGCAGGCCCGCGCGACCAGCTCGCGCCGGCGCCGCAGTTCCAGCGCCGCGGCCAGTGACAGGGCGAGCCCGGTCGCCCCCGTCGCCCAGGCGAGCGTCACGAGCACGTGGCTCGCCTCCCGTTGTCGTCCTCGGTCATGACCCGCGTCCTCCCGTGTGATGGGTGGGGAGCGCTCCGCCGAAACGGGCCCCACTCCATAGAGGGCGCAGCGCGCGAAGTTCGCCCCCCTCGACGCAAAGAAACTTCGCTGGCGCGATTCGGGTCACGCCGAGATGCGCGCTTGGAGATCGTGCTGGCTGGCGACCGGCCCGTCGACGAGCCTGTACCCGACGCCCCAGACGTTGACGACGAAGCGGTCGCCGTAGACGCCGAGCTTGTGGCGCAGACGGCACGCGTGCGAGTCCAGCGTGCGGGTCGAGCCCGTGGCACGGTAGCCCCAGATCGAGCGCAGGAGCTCCTCCTTGGGAAAGACCCGCGTCGGGTCGGCGACGAGCGCGCGCAGCAGCGCGAACTCCTTCTGCGACAGCACGACGCGGGCGCCGCGCAGCCGGACCTCGCGCGACGCGGGGTCGAGCTCGAGCTCGCCAGCGCGCACGCAGCCGCGCGTCGGCCGCCTGTTGGCGCGCCGCAGCAACGCGGCCACGCGCCCGCGCAGCTCGGGATAGGAGAACGGCTTGCAGACGTAGTCGTCGGCGCCGCGGTCAAAGCCGCGGACGCGGTCGAGCTCCGACGAGCGCCCGCTCAGGACCATGAGCGGCATCTGCGGATCCAGCCGGCTGGACACGCCGTCGGCGCAGCGGACGTGGCGCAGCAGCTCGTAGCCGCTGGCGTCGGGGAGCCCGAGGTCGATCACGGCGAGGTCGGGGAACTTGCGCTCCAGCAGCCGCAGGCCGTCGGAGACGCATTCGGCCACGAGCAGCTCGTAGCCGTCGGCGGAGAGGTTGTCGGCGAGGAACGTGCGCGTGGCGACGTCGTCCTCGACGAGCAGGATGGTGGCGGTGACGTCCATGCCTCATATAGGGCGCAGCCGCCGAAGTTCGCCCCCCTTGCGGCCTCCGAATCCACGACATCCGGACGAAAGGCCGCCGGATCGGTGCAACATCACGTTCAGCGCCTGTCGGGGGCAGGACTCCCACCTAGGATGCCGACGGCGCCTATGGACGAGCCCAACGAGACTCAGCGACGCGGCAACTACGACTCGGGGGACGACTTCGTGCTCGAGTACGGGGAGCTGCGATTCACCTTCAACGAGCGCGACTTCAGCGAGCGTTGCGAGCAGGCCGGGCTGAAGCTCGGCTTCATCAGCGGGCGCCTCTGCGAGACCGAGCTCGACGACCTCGTCAACCTCGCCGTCAACGGCGAGATCCAGGATCCGGCGTCGTCGCTCGGCGAGCACGTCAACGACTGCTGGCCTGAGCTCTGCGGCCCGTCGGACCGCTCGCTCGTGCACTGGCTGCGGCGCCTGATCTTCCGCTCGGCGTGGTTGGATCAGCGCGTCAAGGAGGGCGAGCTCGACATCGCGTTCGACGTCGAGACGCACACCTTCGGCTACGTCCAGCCCGATCGCGACGGCGAGGCGATCGAGCTGTCACCCGAGCCCTCGTGGGGCCGGGTGGCGTACGTGCCGCGCGCCGCCTGAGCAGCGCGCGGGCCGGGCGCTTACCCCGCGATCGCGGCGGCGCGGGCGTCGGCGATCGCCGCGGCGCCCTTCTCCCCCACGAGCAGCTCCGGGCGGACCGTGCCGCTGGCCGCGAGGTCGAGCGCGGGGATCCGGCCGCTGCCCGCGAGCGCCGGGTCCAGCGCGATGACGGTCGTCTCGCCGCCGAACGGCTCGCGCGCGGTCGCGACGATCGTCAGCGAGCCGCTGTCGACGATGTTGCGAGCCGCGGCGAGGGCGCGCCGCGCCACCGCCTCGGGGACGTACTCGAGCGAGTCGATCAGCACGACCGCGTCGCCGCCGCGGGCGGCCACCCTGCGGCCCGTCTCGATGGCCCGCTCGATCACCTGGGCCTGCGCGTCGGACGCCGCGCCGATGGTCAGCTCGGACACCGGCTGTAGCGGGCCCGACCTGTAGTCCTGAAGCTCCTCGGGGCGAACGCCCGTGAGTACGACCGAGCACTCGAGCGCGTCCTGGCCGGCGAGTGCGCCCGCGAGGCGGCGCAGCGCCTCGGTCTTGCCGGCGCGCGGGCCACCGACGATGACGACGCGCGAGCCGCGCCCGAACGGCGTGAGCCACTCGATCGCCTTGAGCGTCAGGTCGTCGGCGTCGAGCGCGATGCGCTCGGTCGCGTAGCTGCACGGCAGGTCGTCGTACTTCGTGCCCTCCGAGACCTCGTCGGCCGAGCGGCCGTTGATCGTGTCGACGCGGATCAGCGACGGAAAGCGCTCCGAGCGCCGCGGCGCGCGAACGGGGCCGGTGACCTCGTCGCCGGAGACGAGCTCGCAGCGGCGCACCTGCGCGGCGGAGATGTAGACGTCGTCGTCGCACGGATCGGGCGCCGAGACGCGCAGGAAGCCGGAGCCGTTGGGCAGGAGCTCGACGATGCCGCTCGCGTCGCGATCCTCAGCGGTGACCGCCGGGCGATCGCGGTCGCGATCCCGGTCCCGGTCGCGGTCCCGATCGCGCCGCGGTCGCGGTCCCGATCGCCGCCGCGGTCGCGGTCGCGATCCCGGCTGCCGCCGTTCTCGCGCGGGGCGCGCGGCGGGCGCGACGAGCGAGCGGTCGCCGCGGGCGCCGCGTCGGCCACCGGAGCCTCGGCGTCCGCGTCGGCCTCGACGTCGCCCGGGTCGCGGTCGCGCGTCCGCGAGCGGCCGCGGCCGCCGCGCCGGGAGCGCCGCGCCGGGCGCTCGTCCGCGTCGTCCTTGCCCTCCTCGTCCGGGGCGTCCTCCGAGACGACGGCCTCGGCTTCGTCTTCGGCACCGTTCAGCGAGGGCGCGTCGTCGTCGGCGTCGCCGCCTTGGCGCTCGATGATCGCGCCGACGAGATCGGCCTTGCGCAGGCGGCGGTAGCCGTCGAGGCCGAGCTCCGAGGCGATCTCGTGCAGGTCGGCGAGCGAGCTTGACTCCAGTGCGGAGCGAGAGATGACAGACATGGGTTCTCCAGTGATTCGTCGGTGGGCGCCCGGCCGCGTTGGACAGCGGCCGGCGACTCGTAGACCCCAAGGGTACCCGGACTCCGCCGAATCTCTCGGCGCCGCGCCTCCGAGGGGCGCTTCGCGGGCGACTCGCGACGCCGATCCGTCCACGACCTTCGACGGAGCCCGGGTCAGCGGGCGTGGCGCAGCGACTCGTCCAGCGCGAGGGCTGGATCGACCGCCAGCTCGCCGCGCAGCGCGGCTCGCACCGTCAGGAACTCGGCCGCCTGCTCGACGTCGTGGACCCGCAGGACGTGCGCCCCCGCGTCGACCCCGAAGCCGATCGCGGCGAGCGTCCCGGCGAGGCGCTCGCGCGGCCCGCGCGACGTCAGCGCGCCGACGAAGTCCTTGCGCGACACCGCGAGCAGCAGCGGGCGCCCGAGCGCATGCAGCTCCTCCATCCGGCGTAGCACCGCGATCGTCTGCGCCGGCGTCTTGGCGAAGTCGGGCCCCGGGTCAAGCAGGATCTGCTCGTCGCGCACGCCGTGCGCCCGCGCGAGCGCCATCCGCTCCGCGAGGAACGCGCAGACGTCGGCGAACACGTCCTCGTAGAGCGCGACGTCCTGCAGGCGCTGCTTCGGCGCGGCCCGCGTGTGCATGAGCACGAGCGCCGCGCCGGTCGCCGCGCAGACGTCCGCGAGTGCGGGGTCGCGCAGCCCGCTGACGTCGTTGACGATGCAGGCGCCCGCGGCGATCGCCGCCTCGGCGACGGCCGGCTTGTACGTGTCGACGGACACGACCGCGTCGAGCTCGTCGACGAGCCGCCGCACGAGCGGCACGACCCGGGCGATCTCGACGTCGACCTCGACCGCTGGGCGCCGCGTGCTGGCCGACTCGCCGCCGACGTCGATGACGTCCGCCCCCTGCGCGAGCAGGGTCCGGGCGCGTTGCACCCGCGCGTCGAGATCGGCGAGCTCGCCCGCGTCCGAGAACGAGTCCGGCGACGCGTTGACGATCCCCATGAGCCACGGCCGCTCGCCGAGCGCGAGCGTGCGGCCCGCGGCGGCGACGTCGAACCGCGGAGAGCTAGACACCGATGCGCACGCGGCGCACGTCGACGACCTCGTTGCCCGCCTTGTCGCGCGCGGTGATCGTCAGCGTGAACCGGCCGCGGGGGTAGCGATGCGTCGCGCGGATCCCGAACTCCCCGATCGCCGGCGGCGAGCCGTCGCCCCACGACACGCGGATCCCCTCCATGCCCGCCGCCAGCCGGCCGCGGCTCGCGTCGTCGCGGGCGCGGACGCCGAGCGAGACGATGCGCTTCTTGCGCCGGTAGCCGACGCTCAACAGCGGCTTGCGCCCGTCGATCCGCAGGACGCGCGTCTTGGAGCGCGTCACCTGACCGCGGACGTCCGTCGCGCGGATCTGCCAGCTGTGCGTCCCGGCGGCGAGCGGCGCCGGAAGCTCGAGCTCGGTGCGCTCCGTCTGGCCGACGAGCGTGCCGTCGACGAGCACCTCGTAGCGCGTCGGACCCCAGATGTTGAACGACACCTGCCACTTCAGCGTCGGCGTCACCCCGCGACAGCAGCCCTGGCCCGTGTAGCCGAGAAAGCTCGACGGCGGACGGTCGAAGTAGCCGGCGACGATCCGCCGCTCGCCCGGCGCGCCCTGCACCCACGCGACGATCGCCCCGCCCGAGCGGTCCGACGCGGCGTCGAAGCCTGCGCCCGGGTCGACTGGTCCGAGCTCCGGGCGCGACAGCAGCTCGTCCTTGCCGGGCGTCCCGTCGTCGAACGGGCGGACGAAGACCGACGGCGCCGGTGCGACGCCACCGAGCACGGCAGCCACGATCGCGAGGTTGTTCTCGGAGATCGCCGGCGCGACGACGGCCGCGGGCGTGCTCGGCGCGAGGATCCGGGCGCCCGGCGCCAAAGGCGTCGCGCTTGTCGATGAGCGCCGCCAGCGGCTGGCCGGTGCTCGCGCCCGCCGACGTCGCGAGCCCCTGGCCGCGCCCGTTGAGGTCGACGCGGGGACCGACCACGGACTCGTCGCCGGTGTCGACGGCGACCGGCGGGTCGAACGACGTGCCGCGCTGGCGTCGCGCGAGCACACGCGTCCCGCCGTCGGCGAACCGCTGGCGAAAGACGATCCAGGCGTAGCTCGAGTCGTCCTCCGCGTCGAGGTACGGCAGGTCGGAGACGGTCGCGACCCGGCCGCCGAAGTCCGGCGGCGTGAGGTCCTGCGGCGCGTTGGAGACCCCGCTGTTGAACATCTTGCGCGCGAACACGTGGCCCCCCTCGCCCCACGTGACGACGCCGATGCCGTCGGCGGAGATCGCGACCATCGAGCGCCCCGTGCCGACGCCCGCCGCGCGAGCCGGATCGACGTCGGCGGGCTGCGTCAGGCCGGTCCAGGCGTTGGTCCGGCGATCCAGCCGCGCCATCCGGACGTCGCCGGACGAGGTGAACGACGCGAACGCCGTGCCGTTGATCGACAGGTCGACGGAGGGGTCGGCGCCCGGCGCGAGCGGGACGGGCGGCCCGTAGGCCTGCCCGACTGCCGGGCGGACGACCCCGTAGACCGTCCCGGCGTTGACGAAGACGATCGCCAGCCGGCCGTTGTCCGACGCGCCGACGACGGGCTGCGAGCTCGGGCCCGTCAGCTCCGTGTCGATGCGCTCGAGCGGCTGGAACGCGCCGCGTTCGAAGCGCGAGACGACGATGTGGTCGACCCCGTCGAGCGACCGGACCCAGACGAGCGCACCCGTCCCGTCGCGCGCGAGGTCGAGGTCGCCGAGCGCGCGGATGTCCGGGCTGGGGCCGTCGACCGTGTCGCCCTTGTAGAACGCCGCGCGGGCGGGCGCCGCGAAGAGGATCGCGAGCGCGGCAGCGAGAGCAAGTGGCGACAGACGGCGCATCGAGGGCGTGCGGACTCCTCCACGTCGGGACGGGCGGTTGCTGGAACCCGTGACGGCGCGCAAGGTTACGGACTGCCGACGACGCCTTCGGCAGTCGCCTCCGCGTCCCACGCCGCGAGCTGCGCGGTGACGCCGTCTTCGTCCCAGCCGAGCTCGGGCGCCAGGGCGTCCGCGACGCGCCGCGCGGCGTCGCCTGCGGCGCCGACCTCCCGCCCGGCGAGCAGTCCCAGCCGGGTGCGCCGCAGTAGCACGTCGCCGAGCGATCGCGCCTGCTCGCGGCGGGCGGCGTAGACGACCTCGGCGAGCAGGTCCGGCAGCTCGGCGACGATCGGCCGGGCGAGCTCGGGACGCTCGCGCGCGACGGCGAGCACGTCGTGGGCGACGTGCCCGTAGCGCCCCGCGAGGGCGGCGTAGGTGGTCTCCGGCACGCCGTCCACGCGTGGCAGGTCCGCGGGCGCGACCGTCGCGCCGAGCGGGATCTCGTGCGTGCGGCACGGCGCGTCGCGCGCCTCGCGATCGACGAGCCGGTCGACGGTCATCTTCGCCATCCGCCGCCACGTCGTGAGCTTGCCGCCGGTGATCGTCACCATCCCGCTGGAGGTCTCGTAGAGCTCGGCCTTGCGCGAGATGTCGACGGACTTGCGCGGGTCGCCGGTCGAGATGAGCGGCCGCACCCCGGCGTAGGCGCCGGTGAGGTCGTCGTCGGTCAGCGAGGTGCCGAAGTAGTCGTTGGTCGCGGAGAGCAGGTAGTCGAGATCCTCTTGCGCGGGCGGGACGTGGTGCGTCGCGAGCGCGCCCTCGAAGTCGTTGTCGGTCGTCCCGAGCAACGTGCGCCCGAGCCACGGCAGCGCGAAGATCGTGCGCCCCCCGCCCGCCGGCACGATCGCGCCGCAGGCGGCGAGCGGCAGGTCCTCGTGGCGCAGCGTGATGTGGGTGCCGCGGCTGGGACGGATGCGCGGGACCTCGGCCTCGTCGTGCAGCTCGTCGGGGCGCAGCCGGTCGGCCCAGACGCCCGTCGCGTTGACGACGTTCGCGGCGCGGACGACGATCTCGGCGCCCTGAGGCCGCTCGCGCGCTCGCACCCCCGCGGCACGCCCGCTGCCGTCGCGGACGAGCTCGAGCACCTCGACGCCGTTCGCGCAGACCGCGCCGAAGCGCTCGGCCTCGGCGAGCACGGTGAGGACGAGCCGGGCGTCGTCGGTCTGGCAGTCGTAGAAGAGGTAGCCGGAGGTCGGCGCGCGCGCCGCGAGCGCCGGCACGAGCTCGAGCACCTCGTCGCCGGTGATCGTCCGGTGGCGCTCCGGGCTCCACTCGGAGGGGTCGGCGGCGGGCGGGGTCGCGCCCCGGCCGCGCAGGCGCGCACGCGTCGACCTGCGGCGGCGCTCGACGGACATGACGTCGTAGAGGTTCAGTCCGACGCCGGTCTTGAGGTCCAGGCGCTCACCTGCGAACGCGGCGACGACGAGCGGCAGCGGATGGACGAGGTGCGGCGCGAGCGCGACGAGGAGCTGGCGCTCGAGCAGCGCCTCGCGGACGAGCCCCAGATCGAAGTTCTGCAGGTAGCGCAGGCCGCCATGGACGAGCTTGGACGAGCGGCTCGACGTCCCGGCCGCGTAGTCGGCACGCTCGACGAGCGCGACGCTGTAGCCGCGCGTCGCCGCGTCGAACGCGACCCCCGCACCCGTGATGCCGCCGCCGACGACGACGAGGTCGAACGTCTCGGAGGCGAGCGCCTCGAGGGCGTCGGCGCGGGCGATCATCGCCGCCAGTCTGCCAGGCGCGCTCAAGGTCGCTGCCGGCGATGCCGATCCAGAAGGCATCAGCGCACGCCGGGCGACCGGCACAGCAGAGGTAGACGTCCCGACCCCCCGGGCGACCCGCGCCCGGCCGAACAGGCATCGCGCGAGCCGGGGGCTCGGAACGTCGCGCTGGCGCTCAGCGCCGGACGGTGAAGGTCCTCGAGAAGCGCTTCGTCGCTCCGCCGGTCGGGGACACGGCGACGGCGACCTTGATCCGTGCGCGCGGGCGTCCGCGCAAACGTTTGCGACCGGCGGCGCTCGGCTTGATCGTCAGGACGCGGATGCCGCCACCGGCGAGGTTGATCGTCTTCGTGCCGATCGTCGGGGTCCCGAGCGTCAGCCGCCCGAACGGGCTGCACGTCACGTTGCACGCCACCTGCAGGCGCACGCCCTTCGTCAGCAGGGCGCCGATCGTCTTCGGCAGCGTGAGCAGCTTGATCGCGGCGGCGGGCGCGGCCGGCGGCGGGGGCGGCGGGGCGACCGGCGGCGGGGGCGCAGTCCCGATCGGGTGCCCCGCGACGGGCGTGTTCGTCGGCTCGATCGCGCCGAGGGGAGCGTCACCGGGGATCTGCGGCTTGGCGTCGTCGATGACCCAGATCGACGACGTGAGGAAGTCGTCGGTGCCGGTGACGTTCGCCGAGACCTTCACGAAGTACCGCCGGTCGCGGGGGCTCGGGAACTGCGCGACGTGCGCGTTGGTCGTGCAGGTCGCGCTGAGGCTCTTGTCGGAGCAGAAGCCGGCGAAGTTGCCCGTGGCGAAGAAGTCGGGGATCGTCGGATCCGGATCGGGGACGGTCGCGTAGGTGACGAAGTCGAACGTCGTGCCCGGCGCGAGGCTCCAGGTCGAGTAGAGCTGATCCTGCGCGTCGATTCCGGCGTTCAGCAGGGTCGGCGGGTCAGCGGCGAGTGCACTCGCCGGAGCGACGAGCGTCGCGCTTGCAGCGGCGAGCGCGATGGCCCAGCGCCGGTACCGATGACCGCGCTCTTCGAGCTGCGCACGGCGCCCGCGCCGGCATGCGTCGTCCGTCCCAACCAGTCCCATCGATTCCATGTGGTCTTCTCCGTGTTGACGACGCGTTAGCGCCGGACGAGGATCGTCTTCGAGAACGTCGCGATCGAGCCGTCGAAGAGGTACGCGGTCACGCGGACCGGCAGCCGGGTGCGCGTGAGCGGGCGCAGCTGGCTGCGCCCGCGTGACGTGACGCGCAGCGTGAACGGCCGCGTCCCGCCGCCGCGGTAGCTCTTGTCCACCCGGGCGACGACTGTGTCGCTCCCGAAGCGCTTGATCGTGGCGCTCACGCCGCACGCGATCGGGCACGACACGCTCACGCGCACGCCCTTGCGCACCAAACCGGCGATCGACTTCGGCTGGGTGAGCAGGGAGATCGCGGTGCCGGGGGGAACGGGCACCTCGGTGAACGGCCGCCCGGTCGCAGGACGGCCCGAGTCGCCCTCGCCGACGTCGGTATCGCCGGGCACCACCGGCAGCGTCTCGTCGATGACCCAGACGGCCGAGGTGATGGAGTCCTCCCCGTCAAGCGCCGTCACCTTCACGAAGTACCGCCGGTCGCGCTGGATCGGATAGGAGCCCGTGTACGACGTCACGTTGGCGCAGCCGCGCAGGTCGCAGGAGTCGAAGCCGGCGAAGTTGTCGTCGGCGAAGAACTCGGGCAGCGAGCGATCGGCAGTGGGAACGGTCGCGAACTCGACCATCTCGTACGTCGTGCCAGGAGCGAGGCTCCACGTCACGAAGAGCTGGTCGCGGGCGTCGATTCCGGCCGTGAGGATCGTCGGCGGGTCCGCCGCGCGCGCCGCGCCGGGCATCGCGAGGAGAAGCGTCGCCAGCGCGATCGCGGTGAGCGCGATCAGGCGTGAGGTCACGGTGAACGCGCGGTGGGGCACGCAGGCCACGCTCCGTGGCACCGCGACGTCAAGCTCGAGTGATCCCATGTCGTTCTCCTGTCCGACGCCGTGGTCGACGTGAGCACTCCGCCGACGCCGGAGCCTCGACGGACCGCATCGCTGTGTGTGTGCACGCTGGGCGTGACGACCGACCGTACGGTCGTTCACGCACCGTGAACGTCCGGGCTCAGGATCCGTGCCTCCTCAACCAAACGTCAGCGTGCAGTTGTGCGGCCGGGCACACGGCCCGCGCGAGCGTCTAGCGCCGGACGGTGATCGTCTTCGAGAGGTTCGCGATCGAGCCGTCGAAGAGGAACACGGACACGAAGATCCGCAGCTTGGTGCGCTTCAGCGGGCGCAGCTGCTTGCGACCGGCGGCCGTGATGCGCATCGTGAACGGCCGCGACCCGCCGCCGCCGTAGCTCTTGTCCACCCGCCCCACGACGCGGTCGCGCTGGAAGCGCGTCACGAGCCCCGTCGCGCCGCACGCGGTCGGGCAGGCCACGGTCACGCGCAAGCCCTTGCGCAGCACGCCGGCGATCGTCTTGGGCGGCGTGAGCAGGGCGATCGACGTGCCGGCCGGCACCGGCACGGGGACAAACGGCCGCCCGCTCACGGGTCGGTTCGTCTCACCGGATCCCACGTCCGCGTCGCCGGGCCTCACGGGCTGTGTCTCGTCGATCACCCAGACCGCGGAGTTGAGGTGATCCTCTCCGTCGATCGCCGTCACCTTCACGAAGTAGCGACGGTCGCGCAGGACCGGATACGACGAGGTGTACGACGTGACGCCGGCGCACGACCGATCGTCGCAGGCGTCGAAGCCGGCGAAGTTGTCGTCCGCGAAGAACTCGCCCAGCGACCAGTCGGGCGTCGGGACGGTCGCGAACTCGATCATCTCGTACGTCGTGCCGGGAGCGAGGGTCCACGTCGCGTAGAGCTGGTCCTCGGCGTCGAATCCGGCCGTCAGGATGGTCGGCGGGGTGGCGGCGCGGGCCACGCCGGGCAGCGCGAGGAGCAGCGCGGCCACGGAGATGGCGATGACTGCGATCAGGCGTGACGCCACGGTGTAGGTGGGGTTCGGCACGCGGGCACTCTACGCCCGCCGCGCGACCGTGTGTGAGAGATGTGCGGCGGCTACAGCTGGCCGAGCTCGGAGGTGATCTCCGAGACGCTCGCCTTCGCGTCGCCGAACAGCATCTGGGTCTTCTCGTTGTAGAAGAGCGGGTTCTCGATGCCCGCGAAGCCGGACGCCATCGAACGCTTGAGCACGATGACCTGCTTGGACTCGTCGACGTTGAGGATCGGCATGCCGTAGATCGGCGAGTCCGGCTTGGCGCGCGCGTCCGGGTTCGTGACGTCGTTGGCGCCGATGACGATCGCGACGTCCGTGCGGCCGAACTCCGGGTTGATGTCGTCCATCTCCTTGAGCTGCTCGTACGGCACGTCGGCCTCCGCCAGCAGGACGTTCATGTGCCCCGGCATCCGTCCCGCGACCGGATGGATCGCGTAGAGGACGTCGATGTTGCGCTTCTCGAGCGCCTTGGCCATCTCGCGGACGGCGTGCTGCGCCTGCGCGACCGCCATCCCGTAGCCCGGCACGACGACGACCTGGCGCGCGTAGTTCATGAGGATCGCGACGTCGGCGGCGCTCGTCGAGCGCACCGTGCCGCCCGTCTCGCCGCCTCCGCCTTCGATCGCGGGCGCCTCGCCGCCGAACCCGCCGAGCAGCACCGAGCCGATCGAGCGATTCATGGCCTTCGCCATCTGGTCGGTGAGGATCGTGCCCGACGCGCCGACGATCATGCCCGCGACGATCAGCGCGGTGTTGTGCAGCGCGATGCCCGCGGCCGCCGCGCTCAGGCCCGTGAACGCGTTGAGCGTCGAGATGACGACCGGCATGTCGGCGCCGCCGATCGGCAGCACGGCGAGGTTGCCGAGGATGCCGGCCGCGACGAGGACGAGGATGAAGATCCCCTCGCTCGTCGATCCCGCGAGGATCGCGACCGACCCGGCGATCGCACCGATCAGCAGCGCGATGTTCACGAACAAGCCGCCGGCGATCTTCACGGGGCTGCCGGAGATGAGCCCCTGGAGCTTGGCGAACGCGATGTTCGAGCCCCAGAAGGAGATCGAGCCGATGATCGCGCCGAACATGAGCGGGATCCCCACCGCCAGCTCCGCGCTGAGGTCGCCACCGGACTGGCGGAACTCCGCCCACGCGATGAGCGCGACCGCGCCGCCGCCGACGCCGTTGAAGAGCGCCACCATCTGCGGCATCGCGGTCATCTTCACGTTGCGCGCGGCCGGCACGCCGACCGCGGTCCCGATCGCCAGGCCGGCGACGATGAGGAGGAAGTCGGCGCCGTCGAGGTCGGGGTTCAGGAGCGTCGCGACGACGGCGATCGCCATGCCGACGGCGGCGATCTTGTTGCCCTGGACGGCCGTCGTCGGGCTCGTCAACCGCGACAGCCCGGTGATGAACAGGCTGAACGCGACGATGTAGCACGCGATGATGAAGTTCGGGTCCTGCAGGAAGATCGTGGCCATCAGTCGGCCTCGTCGGACTTCGCCGGCTCGGGCTTGCGCTTGAACATGCTCAGCATGCGGTCGGTGACGAGGAAGCCGCCGACGACGTTGATCGTCCCGAAGATGATCGCGACGAGGATCAGCGCGCGGCTGAGGAAGCCGTCGGCGTAGGCGATCGCGATGAGGCCGCCGAGCACGACGATGCCGTGGATCGCGTTCGTGCCCGACATCAGCGGCGTGTGCAGCGTGTTCGGCACCTTCGAGATGACCTGAAAGCCGACGAACGCGGCGAGCAGGAGGATCGCGATCTCGGTCAGCAGGCGGCTTGAGCCCGCGGACTCGGCTGCGACGATCAGGACGCTCATTCGGGCGCCTCCGTCTTCGGGGCGGCGACCTCGGGCTCGGCCTCGTCCTCGCCCTCCGGCGTCGGCGCGAGCTCGGACGGCGCGGGCGGCTCGGCGTCGCCGTGGGCCGCCTCGACGGCCTTCTTCGCGCCGGCGTGGACGATCTCGCCGTCGCGCGTGATGCAGGCGCCGGCGATGATCTCGTCGTCGAAGTTCAGGTCGAGGTTGCCGTCGTCGTCGACGAGCAGCTCGAGCAGCGACTGGACGTTGCGCGCGTAGAGCGCGGAGGCGTGCTCGGCCATCGACGCGGGCAGGTTCAGCGGCGAGACGATCGTGACGTCGTGCTTGACGACGACCTCGCCCGGCTCGGTGAGCTCGCAGTTGCCGCCCGACTCGCCGGCGAGGTCGACGATGACGCTGCCGGCCTTCATCTGCTCGACCGAGCGCTTCGTGACGAGGATCGGCGCGCGCCGGCCGGGCACGAGCGCCGTCGTGATGACGACGTCGAACGTCGCGATCTTGTCGGCGAGCTCGTCCTGCTGGGCCTTCTTCTCCTCGTCGGTGAGCTCGCGGGCGTAGCCGCCCTCGCCTTCGGCGCCCTTGCCGGCCTCGAGTTCGAGGAACGCGGCGCCCAGCGACTGGACCTGCTCCGCGACGGCCGCGCGGACGTCGTAGCCGGTGACCTGCGCGCCGAGGCGGCGCGCGGTCGCGATCGCCTGGAGGCCCGCCACGCCGGCGCCGAGGACGAGCACGCGCGCGGGCGGCACCGTGCCGGCGGCGGTCATCATCATCGGCAGGAAGCGCCCGAGGTGCTGGGTCGCGAGCAGGACGGACTTGTAGCCCGCGACGTTTGACTGCGACGAGAGCGCGTCCATCGCCTGGGCGCGGGAGATCCGCGGGATGGCCTCCATCGCGAACGACGTCACGCCCGCGTCGGCGAGCGCCTGCGTCGTGTCGGTGTTCGTGAGCGGGCCGAGGAACCCGACGAGCACGGTGCTGTCGCCGAGCTTGGCGATCTCGTCGTCTGAGGGCGCGGTGACCTTCGCGACGACGTCCGCGCTCCAGACATCGTCGGCGACCGTGGCCCCGGCGTCCTCGTAGCGCTCGTCCGAAAGCATCGCGTCCGCTCCGGCTCCGGGCTCGACGACGACCTCGAAGCCCTTGGAGGCCATCTTCTTGATGACCTCGGGCACGAGCGCGACCCGATGCTCGCCGGCAGCGGTCTCCTTGGGGATTCCGACCTTCATGCGACGGGGGAAGCTATCCGATCCGCCATTACCGGATCGGGAACGGCTTGCGCGCGAGGCCGGTGAGCGCCTGCGCCGTCACCCAGACGGGGCTCTGCGTGGCCGTGCGCGAGTAGCGCACCGCGCCCGACGAGCCCTGCAGCGAGCGCAGGTATGCGAGCGGCGAGCGGGCGCCGCCGCGGCGCAGGCGGGCGGGGTCGCGGCCCGCGGCGACGAGCGCCTGGATCGCCCACGCGGTCGACTGCGCGTTGGACGCGCCGCCCGGCGTCAGCGGCAGGCCGCCGTCGGCGTTCTGGCGGGCGGCGATGAACGCCGCCGCGCGGGCGACGGTCTTCGAGCTGCGCTTGCCGGCCGCGACGAGGGCCTGCAGCGCACCGGCGGTGTCGTCGATGCCGCTCGGCCCGCCACGACCGGAGAAGTTGAAGCCGCCGTCGCGGTTGTGCTGGCCCGCGAGCCAGCCCGCTGCGGCGCGGATCGTGCGGTCCGAGCGCGGCCGGCCGCCGGCGCGCAGCGCGAGGATCGCGAACGCCGTCTGGTTGACGAGGCCCGAAAACGAGCCGTTGCGCCTGCGCTTGCGCGCGAGCTCGGCGACGAGGTCGCGACCGCCCACCGACCGCGGCGAGCGCCGGCCGGCGTGCAGGGCGAGGATCGCGCGCTCGACGTCGGCGGTCGCCCGGACCCGGCCGATGTTGCGCACGAGGTAGTCGACGCCCGAGCGCCCGCCGCGCTTGACGGTGCGCGGGTCGCGGCCGGCCGCGGCGAGCCCGATGACCGCCCAGCTCGTGTAGAGCGGATCGGACCCGCGGCCGCGGTCCGAACCGAAGCCGCCACCGGCGTTCTGCGCCTTCGCGAGGAACGCGATCGCACGCGTCTGGGCGGCGTCGGCCGCATGGGCGGGCGCGACGGGACCGGCGACACCGAGCGCGACGGCGATCACGGCCAGCAGCGCGCCGAGGCCGCCTGCCGCGGCCGCGCCGCCGAGGCCGTCGCGGTGAGCCGTGCCGCCGCCGGCTCGCCCGTCCCCGGCGCGGGCCGTGGCGGCCGCGGGCAGCGGGTGCCAGACGACCTCCAGCCGGTCGCGGTAGCGGTCCAGCGCCCGGACGAGCAGCGGGCCGAACGCGAGGCAGAAGACGACGTTCCCGCCGGCGTGGGCGAGGTTGAACGGCACGCCGCGGCCCGCGACGAGGAGGTACTCCTCCCACGAGTGCGCCGAGTAGAGGACCCAGAGGTGCAGGTCGAGGAACGAGCCGTACGCCAGGCCGGCCACCGCGCACGCCGCGGCGAGCGACCAGCGGCCCAGCCCACGCCCGAAGACGCGGGCGAGCAGCGCGCCCAAGACGCCGACGGCGCCCCAGCCCGCCATCTGCCACGGCGTGAACGGCCCTTGCCCGAAGAAGACGTTGGACGCCAGGGCACCGACGGCGCCGACGACGAAGCCGGGCGCCCCGCCGAGGACGTAGCCGGCAAGCAGGACGATGTCCGTCGTCGGCTTGACGCTCGGGATCGGCGCGAAGGCGACCCGGCCAAGCGCGGCCAGCGCGGCGAGCGTCGCGACGAGCGCGAGCAGCTTCGCCGACGGCCGCGCGCGCTCATACCAGCCGAAGCCGGCCGCGATCGCGACCGCGAGTACGGCGAAGGAGGCAAGCTGCCAGCTCACGCGCGGATCCTCGCGCCTCGCGGCTCCGCGGGGCGGGGTGCCCTCGGCGCGTTCGGCTCCGCGGGGCGGGGCGCGCGCGGCGCCGCGGGGCGGGGCGTGCTCGGCGCCTCGGCGCGCGCCGGCCCGCTCATGGGCGGACCTCCACGGTCATCCTCGCGCGCAGGATGTCGGCGCCGTCCTCGGGCAGCAGCGCGCCGTCGACGATCCGCGCGGTCTCGGTCGCGAAGTACCAGCCGCCGCTGAGCAGCTCGGCGGTCGGCCCGTCGGCGATCGGGCGGCCCTCCGCCAGCAACACGACTCGATCGGCCACGAGCGCCGCGAACTCCGGGTCGTGGGTCGCGACGAGCACGGCGCTGCCCGCGGCCGCGACCGTGCGCAGGTCGGCGGCGAGGTCGCCCTTGGCGGCGCGGTCCATGCCGCGCGTCGGCTCGTCGAGGCACAGCGCGGCAGGCGGCGCGGCGCCGGAGCAGACGATCGCGAGCGCGAGACGCTGGCGCTCGCCGCCCGAGAGGTCGCGCGGATGGCGGCCGGCGAGCGCCGTCAGCCCGGCCTGCTCGAGCGCGTCCGCGGCGACCTCGTCGCCGACGCGGTCGGCGAGGAAGTAGTCGTTGGGGTTCTGCAGCAACAGCGCGACGCGCCCGGCCCGCTCGATCCTCCCGCGGGTCGGCTCGAGCAGCCCGTTGGCGTGGCGCAGCAGCGTCGACTTGCCGGCGCCGTTGCGCCCCATGAGCGCGACGCGCTCACCAGGGGCGAGCGCGAGGTCGACGCCGCGCAGGACCGCGCGCCCGCCGGAGCGCTCGAACCACACGCCGCGAAACGCGAGCGCGGGCGCCGGCCCGCTCGCGGCGCGGCGCAGCAACCCGCGGCGCGGCTTCGCCGCCGCACCGGCGCGCGGCTCCGAACCCTCGTCGGCCGGCGGCCGTGCCACGCCGCTCCCCCGTGACGCGACCGCAGCGCCGTCGCCGGCCGGCGGCCGTGCCACGCCGCTCCCCCGTGACGCGACCGCAGCGCCGTCGCCGGCCGGCGGCCGTGCCACGCCGCTCCCCCGTGACGCGACCGCAGCGCCGTCGCCGGCCGGCGGCCGTGCCTCACCACCCGCGCGCCACCTGCGCGCGGCGACGGCTGGAGGTTCGTCCTCGGCGAGCAGGCCGTGGGCGCGCAGCGTCGCGCGCGCCTCCTTCACCCCGCTGGGCGGTGGCCGCAGCCCGGCCCGCGCGAAGAGGCGCGCGCCCGGCGTCGCCAGCGCCGGTGCGCGCTCCGCGGCCCATTCGAGGAAGCCGCGCGGCGGGGCGTCGCACGCCAGCGCGCCGGCCTCGAACGCGAGCACCCGGTCGGCGGCACCGAGGCAGCGCTCGAGGCGATGCTCGACGAGCACGATCGTCGTCCCCCACTCCTCGTTGAGGCGTCGCAGCAGCCAGACGAGCTCGTCGCCGGCGACGGGATCGAGTTGCGACGTCGGCTCGTCGAGGAGGACGAGCCGCGGCCGGCCGGCGAGCGCTGCGCCGAGCGCGACCCGTTGCAGCTCGCCGCCCGACAGCTCGTGCGTCGCGCGGTCGAGCAGGTCGCCGATGCCGAGCGCGAGCGCCGTCTCCTCGACCCCGCGGGCGACCGCGCCCCCACTCTGGCCACGGTTCTCGAGCGGCAGCGCGAGCTCGGCCCGCACCGTCGACAGCACGACCTGCGTCTCGGGGTCCTGAAACAGCGTGCCCGCGACGGCGGAGATCGCTGACGGCCCGTAGCGGCGGGTGTCCAGGCCGCCGGTCAGGACCCGACCCGCGAAGCCGCCGCCGTGGAAGTGCGGCACGAGGCCGCACGCCGCGCGCAGGAACGTGGACTTGCCCGAGGCCGACAGCCCCGCGGCGACGACGAACTCCCCCGCCGCGATGTCGACCGAGACCGCGCGCAGCGCCGGCTCGGCCGCGTGCGGGTAGTGGTACGTGACGTCCTCGAAGCGCAGGACGCTCATCGCGCGATCCCCCGGCGGTCGGCGAAGGGCACGAGCGCGACGGCGACGAACGCGGCGCCCAGCAGCCACTCGCGCGGCCCGACCGCGACAACGGTGTACGGGTACGCGTCGAAGGACCCGACGCCCAGCAGCCGCGCACCGAGGGCGAGGGCGAGGATCGCGGCGGTCGAGGCGGCGAACGCGAGGTCGTGGCGCGACCAGGGCTCGCGCAGGCGCCGCGGCGACGCGGCGCCGGGCGTCGCGTAGCCGCGCACCTCGAGCGTCGCGGCGACGTCGAGCGCGCGGTCGAGCGCGCCCGTCGCGACCGCACGGACGATCTGCAGGCGCTCGCCGGCGTTCGGCTTCGGCGTCGCATCGGGGCGACAGCGGCGGGCGTCGGCCAGCCGCCGCGCGTCGCGCCCGAGCACCGGCACGAGCCGGACGGCGAGCGCCGCCGTCAGCGCCGAGCGCACGGAGATGCGGCGAAAGCCGCGCAGGAGCTCGTCGGCGTCGACGGTCGCCGTCAGCAGCGCTGCGCTCGCGAGGACGATGAGCAGGGCTCGCAGCCCGAGGATCGCACCGAACGCCAGGCCCTCGAGCGTGAGGTCGACGTGCCCGAGCGGGCCGAGCTCGCCGAAGCGCCAGAGCACGGTGAGGCCCTCGTCGGCGACGAGCGGGTTGACGAGCGCGATGAGCAGCGCGAAGGGGATGCCGAACAGCGCGGCACGCAGGAGCAACCGTCCTGCCCGGGCGAGGAGCGCGGCGCCCACGATCGCGGCGGCGAGCGCGGCGAGGACGAGCGGGTTCTCGAACGCCAGGACCGCGACGACGAGCGCCCCGGAGTACGCGGCCGCGACCGGCGCGCGCGCGGCGTGCAGCGGGCTCGCACGGCGGACGTAGGCGTACATCACCCCGCCGGCACCGCCACCGGCAGGTCGCTCGCGCGGTCGGCGACGCGCGCCATCAGCTCGCCGGCCGGCAGGTCGTCGCTCGCGCGGTCGGCGACCCGCGCATCAGCTCGCCGGCACCGCCACCGGCAGGTCGTCGGCGATCGCGAGCGCGAAGCGATCCGACAGGGCGCCCTCGTCGAGCGCCCGCGCGGCGCTCGCGACCCCCGCGTCGTCGGTGCCGGTCACGAACCAGACCGGCTGGCGCTCGTTCGCGCGGGTCGCGGCGATGAGCCCGCTCCCGGCGCCGAGCGTCCGCGCCGGGCGGCCGCGTGCGTCGAGGACGGTGAGCGTGCTTCCCGCCGCGTCGAAGCGCGCGTAGACGCCGCTCGCCTTCGGGCCGCGGTCGATCGCATCCGCCTCGAAGTCGCGCCCGCGCAGCTTGCTCCACGGGCCGACGAGGATCCGCAGCGACTCGTCGGCCGCGCTGCGGCTGATGTTGCTGCGCCCGATCGGGACCTTCAGCGCGAGCAGCTTGTCGGCGACCGCCTCGCACGCCTCGGCGTCGGGGTCGGCGCACTCGACGCGCACCGGCAGCCGCTTGCCGCCCGTCCCGTGGACGAACGGCTCGGGGTAGGAGCCGACGACCGCTCGCGCGTCCGGCGTCACGCCCCAGTCGTGGTGATCCCACCAGACGCGGTCGCCGCCGCGGACGTCGATCGCGCCGGCGCCCTGGTCGGCGAGGATCCCGTTGACGTAGATGAACCAGTCGACGGGGCGGCCGTCCCGGCGACCTCCGGAGACGCCGTCGATCGCCTGCACGAACTGCCCGCCGAAGCGGGTCTTCACCTTCGCGTTGCGCTGCAGGACGCGCATGACCGTGTCCGCCCCGGCGACCTTCGCGTCGGGCAGCGCGAGCAGCGACGTGGTGCCGAAGTCGCGCGTGACCGTCAGCGAGACCGGGGCGTCCGGGCTCGTCCCGGCGCCGGCGCCACAACCCGCGAGGGCGACCGCGCACACCAGCGCGCCGGCCAGCGCGCTCCTAGCCGACATGGAAGACGATGCGGTTGCCGCCGCGGCGGCGGGCGTCGTCGCGGTTGTAGGCCTTGTCGATCGCGTTGACGTCGAGCACGTAGCGCCCGCGCGGCAGCCGGGCCGGCAACAGGTAGTCGACGGAGCTGCGGTCGCCGACACCGAACCAGAAGCCCGCGGACGCGCTGCAGCGCGCCTTGTGGTTGATGCGGAAGCGCTCGGTGCTGCCGCTGAAGTACGTGCAGCGCCCACGGTCGTTGCGCGTCAGGCGCAGCTTGACGGCGAACAGCCCGGACGGGTCGGGCGCGACCTGCGCGCGCAGCCTGCGCGGCCCGGCGCCGCGCGCGAACCGCTGGCCCTCCGCGATCCCGACGATCGCCGACGACGGCGCCGTCCTGTCGGGTCCGGTGACGACCGGCCCCGGCGAGCCCGGCGGAGGCGTGCCCGGCCCCCCCGGTGCGACGACGCTCACGCCGGCCGGCTCGGACTCGACGTTGCCCGTCTTCGTCGCGTACAGCGTCGTCGGCCCGGTGGCCGAGAGGGTGATCGTGACCTGGCCGCCCGCACCCGTGGTCCCGAGGATGGCGGTGCCGTCGCTGACGCGCGCGCCGGCGATCGGCGTGGGCGTCGTCGTCGTGCCGTTGGAGCGCTGCTCGTTGACCGTGATCGTGAACGGCGTGCCGGCGACGACGCTGCCGGGCACGCCCGCGAACGCGAGCGGGAAGAGCGTCGGGACCCCCGGGGGGTTGTCGCGCTGGGCGAGCATCAGGATGCGATCGCCCGGCGCGACGACGTACGTGCAGATGCCCTCCTGCGCGTACGTGTCGTTGATCCAGAAGTTCCAGTAGTCGTTGTTGTCGGTGTAGTCGTGCGTCTCGCCGAGGATCGTCTGGGTGAACGCGAGCTGATCCCATTCGCCGGCGACGGCCTTGTCGAGCGCCTCGGCCGCGGTGTGACCCGCGCATGCCCCGACGCCCGACCCCGTCGTCTCCACCGCCGTCCGCTCGAGCAACGCACCGTCGCCGACGACCCGCACCGTGACCGGCGTCGCCTGCGCCGCCGGAGCGAGCGCGGCCAGCATCAGGGCGGCTCCGATGAGCAGACCGACAGGACGATGCGACATGAGCCACCCCTTCCGCGAGGGCGTCGAGCATGATGGCCGGAGGCAGGTCTCCTGGCTTCCGGGCCGCCCCCTTCGCTGCCTTCCCGGTCTCGCCGTCGAGACCAGTGGCTTCGCGCTCCTCTAAAAGGCGAGCGCAGGTGCGAAATGGCTTCACCCCGGTCACAGTGGCGGGTCCGCGCCGGATTCGCACCGGACTTCCCTTGACCACCGACCAATGGACCGCGCCAGTGTAGCGTTGGGCGTGCGATGACGGTCAACCTCACGCGCATCTACACGCGCCTCGGCGACGGCGGCGAGACGCACCTCGGCGACATGAGCCGGGTGCCCAAGACGCACCCGCGGATCGAGGCGTACGGCGAGATCGACGAGCTCAACGCGCAGATCGGCGTTACGCTCGCCACCGCCGGGCTCCCGGAGACCTACGCCGCCTGGCTGAAGCGCGTGCAGAACGACCTCTTCGACTGCGGCGCCGACCTCTGCGTGCCCGAGGGCGGCGAGCGCGAGCGCCTGCGGGTGCGGCCCGAGCAGGTGACCTGGCTCGAGGCGGCCTGCGACGAGGTCAACGCGACGCTCTCGCCCTTGAAGTCCTTCGTCCTGCCCGGCGGGAGCGCCGCCGCCGCGCAGCTGCACGTCTGCCGTACGGTCTGCCGGCGCGCCGAGCGCCGCACGCTGCTCGTCGAGGACTCAAGCCCCGAGGTCGTGCGCTACCTCAACCGCCTGTCGGACCTCCTCTTCATCCTCAGCCGCGGCGCCAACGACGGCGACGAGCCGCTCTGGGAGCCGGGCCGCTACCGCTGATGGACGACCGGGCGATCGTCGCGCTGCTGTCGGGCATCGAGCCTTCGGAGGGCGAGATCCCCAAGCCGCCGTTCATGGCGGCGGTCCCCGCCGGGCCGGTCATCGAGAGCGGCGCCGACCTCGACGCGGTCGAGGCGTGGGTCAAGGCGCGCGGCGGCTGGACGCACCGCGCCCCGGCGCACCTCGACGCCGATCGCCCGCCGCTGTTCTTCATCGTCCCGAAGGGCCATCTGCAGGCGGGACCCGGACCGCCGTCGCTGACGCCCGTCAGCCGGGGCGGCGGCGCGCCGGTCGCTCGTCCGCCGCGGCGCCGCGCCGCCCGCAGCCGCGGCGGCCCCGGCCCCCGGCCCGGCCGCGCCGGTCAGCGGGCTCGCGGGCGCCACGCTCATGGCGTTCGCGGCCACCGCCGACCTCGCCGCGGCGCGCGCCTTCTACGAGCGCGGGCTCGGGCTGCCGGTCACGGGCCAGAGCCCGATCGCGATCACGTTCGACTGCGGCGGGACGACGCTGCGGGTCGCGCTCGTCGAGAAGCCGGTGGTCGCGCCCTACACGGTGCTCGGCTTCACCGTCACCGACATGGCCGCCACGATCGCGGACGCTCACCGAGCGCGGCATCGACTTCGAGCGACTCGACGGCGTGCCGCAGGACGAGCTCGGCGTCTGGAACGCGCCGGGTGGAACGCTCGTCGCGTGGTTCAAGGACCCCGACGGCAACATGCTGTCGCTGACCCAGTTCTGAAGCGGGGCGGCAGCCGCCCCGCCGTCTTACTTGCGCGCCTCCAGGCGGCGGCGGATCTCGTCCTCGCGGTCCTTGGCCTTGCGCTTCTCCTTGGCCGCCTTGTGCGCCGCCTCGTTGCGCTGCTGCACCTCAAGGATCTTCGCCTTGTGCGCTGCCTTGACCGGGCCCGATGCGTCGTCTGGGGTCATCGCTTGCCTGCCTCGCTCACTGCGTTGATGGACCGCGGACCGCGCATGGATGCAAAGAACGCGAGCATCAGGCGGCGGCAGCTACCGACCCAGGGTACGAGATGCCGGCAACCGGCGCGCGCGAGTGGGCGCTATTGTCGCGCCGCATGACCGACGACCCCATCCGCACGCTGCTCGCAAACCTCACCCCCGCCCCGTTCATCTGGTCGCGTCCGGGCACGGTCGTGATCATGGACAACCACGTCGTCGAGGCGGGCGGCGACAGCGAGGCCGTCGGCGACTGGGTCGAGGCGCACGGCGGCGAGGTCGACCGCACCCTCCCGGTGGTGGCGACGCGCCGCGGCGTCACGTCGATCCCCAAGCCGGTCGGCAAGCGCTACTACGTCGTGCCGCTGTCCCTCCTCGAGGACTGAGCCCGGCTCGGCGGCCGGGCCGTGTGGGAGCCGCGTGGACGACGAACCGCTCTTCCTGCTGATGATGCTCGTCCACGACGACGGCCCGCAGGGCGTGTCGGTCTGGAAGGCCGTGCTCGTCGAGGAGCGCGGCTACGCGCTGACTCGCGAGCAGGCGGAGGCGATCGTTGCGAGCGAGGGTCCCGGCGCGCGCTTCCTCTACGCCTATGGCGACGACACGGCGTACCTCGGCCCGCGCGGTGGCAGCGCCCCGCCGCTGACGATGCCGCCGAGCGCCACGATCTGGGACTACGGCGAGCCGCCGCGCGTCGACATGATCGAGGTGCTGCGCGCCGCGTGGGTGGCCGCCGGCAGCACGCCGCCCCCGCCGGACGTCGACAACGCCTCGATCGAGGTCGCGGTCGTGCTCGAGATCGCCGCGGACTGGTTCGGTCCCGGCGAGGCGCATCGGGTCGAGACGGCATTCGACCTGCTCGTCATGGACCTCGACGGAAACCGCCACGGCACGCCGCCGTTCTACGGCGTCGCGCTCGAGGCGCTGGGGCTCACCTGACTCCGGTCGCGCCCGGACCGTAGGCTGAGGCGCATGTCCTACACGAACGCCGAAGCCCGCCAGGACCTCCTCGACATCGTCGCCGAGGCGATCGACGAGCTTGCCGTCGCGCTGGCAGCCCTCGGCGCGGCGTACGAGCAGCTCGACGAGCGCAGCGGCGACGAGCTCGAGGAGCAGCTCTTCCGGCCGGTGCAGGTCGCCTACGGCCGCGCGCAGCGGACGTATGCCGCGTTCGCCGAGCGGACGGCGCTGCCGGCCCGCGGGTTCGAAACGGCCACGCCCGGCGCCCCGTCGACCGGAGCCAAGGGCTTCGTCGAGAACGCGGTGAAGTCGATCTCCGCCGCCGACGTGGTGCTGTCGACGCTGCAGGACTCGATGCTTCCCGTCGAGGTCGGCGACCGCGAGCTGCGCACCGGGCTGGGCGAGGTGCGCGAGCTCATCGCCCCGCTGTCGGGGCGCGCGCGCCAGGTCGTCCGCACGCTCGGCCGCTGATGCGCGGCGACGAACGCTGACAGCCCTCGACCGGAAGGCTTCACGCACAGGCAATCGGCCGAGTTCGGGCTTGACCGCGATCGTCGGGAGGTGTCTACTCGCCCTGCAGGCTGCCGCCACGCAGGGCCGACGTGAGCGATCAACCTCCGACATCCGATCCACTGCCCGGCCTCGGCGCGGAGCCCGAGCGTCGCCGCCGTTCGGGCGGGCCGTGGGCGATCGCGTTCGCCGCGCTGGTGCTCCTCGTCGTCGCGGGGGCAGCGGCGTTCCTCGTCCTCGGCGGGGAGGACGAGGCGAAGGCTCAGACCGTGAAGTTCCAGAAGCCCGTCGACATCGGTCCGGACCCGTTCCTGGACAAGCCCGCAGAACGCAAGGGCCGCGAGAAGGTCAAGGTCACGCCGAGCAAGGTCGGAGCGGGTCCGTTCGGCGGCACCGGCTCTGATCTCGTCTGCGATCGCGACCTGCTCGTCAACTCGCTCAAGGCGCGACCCGAGCGCTTGGTGGAGTGGGCGCGCGTGCTCGGCGTCGCGCCGACGATCAAGGCGGTCGGAACGTACATCACGAAGCTTCACCCGGTCACGCTCACCCGCGACACGCGCGTGACCAACCACTCGTTCGTCAACGGCCGCGCCGTCGGCTACCAGGCGATCCTGGCCGCGGGGACGGCGGTCCTCGTCGACGACTTCGGCAACCCGGTCGTGCGCTGCCGGTGCGGCAACCCGCTGCTCAAGCCGGTCTTCATCCCGACGGCGATCTGCGTGGCGTGCCCGCCGCGCTACACGCCGCCGCCGCCCTGCCCGTACACGGAGGAGATCACCTACCGCCGCCGCTGGTATCCGGGCAGGTACTACTCCAACGCGCAGTACGACGAGGTCTTCATCCGCCGCTTCCGCAGCCCGTGCTACACCGCGTACCCGGACCCGCCACGCGTGCGGATCGTCGACGTCTACGACCCTGCGTTGAAGCCCGCCGCACCTCCGCCACCGCCCCCGCCTCCTCCTCCTCCGCCTCCACCGCAAGCTCAGCCGCCCGCGCAGTCCAACGCGACGGCCTCGTTCTCGCCGCAGTCAGGCCCGGTCTGCCGGTCCTACACGCTGAGCGCGGCGGGCTTTGCGCCCAACCGGACGCTGACGATCTCGCTCGTGCGGCCGGACGGCGTCAACGAGAGCTACTCGATGACGACCGGCCCCGACGGCACGGGGACGTACACGTTCGCCGCCGGAGCGCAGTGCGCGAACGACGTCCAGGGCACCTATCGCGCGACCGTCCGCGACACGCAGACCGGCGACTCGGCCGACGCGACGGTGACTGTCAGCGGCGCGCCGGGCGGCGAGAGCGGGGCGGGTGGCGGCGGGACGGGCGAGCTGCGGTGCGACCCGCCGCGCTCACAGCTCGAGTCCGAGCAGTGCGCCGCGGCCGGGCGCGGCTAGTGTGATCGCGGCCTCGGCGCCGCCGGTCAGAACGTGAAGGAGCCGCCGGCGAGCGAGCCGCCGATGAGCATCGCGTAGCCGGCGGTGACCAGCACCGTGAACGGGAGCGTGGTCGGGTTCTCGGAGCGCATCACGAACGCGATGCCGACGATCTTGCCCACGACCGCGAGCAGCAGGCCCATCAGGACGATCGTGTTGAGCATGGCGCCACGATATCCCTGCGTCGCCCATTCGCGAGACCGCCGCGACGCCAAGCTTGCCCAGACGTCAGGGGTGGATACGTCTGATGGCATATAGCGACATCAGATGGATCACCCCCGGTGGCGATCAGCGGCGCGGGCGCCGGACGGTCCAGCTGGCCTTCGCCGGGGTGAGGTCGATGAGCCGGCTGGTCCGCCCGATGGCGCGCACCCTGAAGCGGTGCGTGCCGCGCTTGAGGTTGCGCAGCCTGCGCGGCGAGGTGCACGGCCGGTATCCGCCGCTGTCGAGCTTGCACTCGAAGAGCACGTTGCGCTGGTTGGCGGTGAAGCGGATCGTGGCGCTCCGGCTCGTCGACGACTTCGGCTTGGCGGTGATGCGCGTCTGGGGCGCGGCCGGAGGCGGGGGCGGAGGAGGCGGAGGGGGCGGCACCGGGCAGCCGTTCGCCGTCGCGCCGAAGACGGCGGGGCACACGTCGGAGCCGTCGGGCACGCCGTCGCCGTCTGAGTTCGCCGAGCGCGGGTTGGATCCGATCGCGCTCTCGTTGGCGTCGGCGAGGCCATCGCCGTCCTGGTCGGCGTCGCACGCGTCGCCGAGGCCGTCGCCGTCGAGGTTCTCCTGGCCCCCGTTGGCCGCGGCCGGGCAGTTGTCGAGGTGATCGGCGCGACCGTCGCCGTCGCTGTCGAGCGGCAGGATCGCCAGCGAGCGGACCTCGGTCGTGCCGCCGCCGATCGGGCCGACGAGCGTCGCGGCGCCCCCGCCGGCGGCGAGCGCGATCCGGTACAGCCCGGTCGTCGCCGTTGCGATGTCCGACAGCGCGGCGAACCCGCGGCCGTCGCGCGTGATGTCGAAGCCACCGTCGTGGGCGGCGTTCAGCACGACGCCGAGGCTGCCGAGATCCTGCTGGCTGCCCGTGTTCGGGCTCACAACGCCGTCGATCCCGCCTTGCAGCGTGAGGTTGCCGCCGCCGGAGCGATCGATGTTGTAGAGCGTCGTCGGCGGGTTCGGCGGGACCGCGGGGTTGACGGGGTTCGCGACGTTCTGGTCGTAGGCGGAGGCGATGACGTCGGTGGTCGCCGCCGGCGTCAGATCGGTGTCGTTCCCCGCGAGGGTGCCGTTGTTCGGGTTCAGCCGCGCGTTCTCGTCGTTGAGGTTGACGTAGCGCATGCGGTCCACCGCGGGGTTGAAGTCGAGGCCCGTCGGCACGTCGGCGGCGCCGGCCACCGCGACGGGTGTCGTCCCGACGAGCGTCGCGGCACCGGTCGCGGGGTCGATCACGTAGGTCGTGATCAGCGAGTTGGCCGCCGAGCCCGTTGCCACGGTGACGCCGTAGAGGCGCAGGTCGAAGGGCCGCACGTCGATGCCGCGCAGCGTCTCGCCGGGTCCGAGGCCGGTGACGGGCAGCGGCGCGGCGGCGAGCTGCGGCGCCAGGGTGTCGAACTGCACGAGCGAGTTGGGCGCCACGAGCGCGACGGCGCGGTCGGCCGCGGCGGGCGCGGCCGCGATGAGCGATCCCGCTGCTGCTGTCGCGAACGCGACGATCCTGCGGCGCATATCCGCGACGCTACCGGCTATGTTCGCGCGATGCGCCCCATCTTCCGGCTTACCGTCTGCGCCGTGATCGCCGCCGCGTCGTCAGTCGCCCTCGCCTCCCCCGCCGCGATGTCCGCCACGTCGGCCTACAAGCTCCCCGCGTCAGGCAAGTGGAAGATCCAGCACATCTTCGAGAACACCACCGGCGGCTCGATGACCGTGTCCAAGAGCAAGACGTCGGTCACGGCGCTGAAGCTCACGGTCGGCCCGGACTACGTCGAGGACTGCGGCACGGTGGTCGAGATGCGCGGCAAGACGGCCATCAAGCGGCTGAGCACCGCCAAGCGCCCGGCGGTGGGTCGAGTGTCGGCGGGCTCGTCGCTCATCAAGCCCAAGCAGGTGAGCTTCGTCGTCAAGGGCCAGAACGTGAACGCCGACGTCCTGATCCTCTGGGAGAAGACCGGCCGCCGCGCCCTCACCGCGCAGGTGAGCTCCGGGGACTGCCGCCTGCGCTTCGCGCTGCGCAAGTAGCCTCGCCGACCGTGCCGATTCTCGGCGCGCTGATCGGTCCCTCGAGACGCGGTGGCGCAAAGCCGTCGGGCGATGGATGATGTGCGGCATGCGACGGATGATCGTGCCGGTGCTCGCGCTCACGCTGGCGTGCGGCAGCGGCGGCGTCGCCGCCGGGCACCAGCTGACCTCGACGGATGGCGACGACGTCAGCGGCAAGTTCGACATCAAGACGCTTAGGGCGACCCACACGAAGTCGAGCTTCACGTTCAAGATCACGCTGTACGACGACGTCGCCGACGCCGACTTCACGACAGCCAATCCGACGCCGCCGCCGTCCGAGACGCGCGGCCCGCAGATTCTGGAGGGACTGAAGGGCAACAGGGTCTGCGTCCAGCTTGAGCGGCGAGTCGCCGCGGACGTCTTTCCGAAGGCGCGACTCGCCTGCACGGGAGACGTCGTCGGCGCCAAGCTGACGGGGAAGCTCTACACCCTGCAGGTCGGCATCAAGGGCAGCCCGACGACGATCGCGGCCAGCCGCAGCGGCCGGACGATCACGCTCGTCGTGCCCAAGTCGAAGCTGCCGAAGGCGAAGACGACCCGGCTGCTTGCGCACACGCAGTTCTTCGACACGGAGTCGTGCGCAACCGGGTGCTGGGACCTGAAGGCGACCAACCGCCAGCAGCACAGCGGATAGCCGCTCGCGCGCCAGCCCCGTGCGCCGGCGCCTGAAGCCGTCGCGGTCGTCTCGAGGCGGATGGCAACTGGCGCTCGCCGGGGTTGCCACGCGACGAGCCGCGAGGTGCGTCGAAGTACAGCTGGCGGGAGCATGTTCGAACCCTGAAGTCGGGATTGAGCTTCGGCGCATGACGAAGGTCGCCACGGAGATCGAGCGCGAGAAGCCCCGATCTGAGCTCGCTTCGGATCGAGACGCACCGCCGTCACCGCGGCCAGGCTGGGTGACCGATCTCGTCATCCGGGTGCTCGCCGGCGCGGACCGCGCGCTCAGCCCGCACGACGTTCACCGCCGAGCCGAGTTTGTCCACGGGCAACGGATAGCTCGGTCGTCGATCCGCAATGCGCTGCGCGTCGCATCGTCAGAGAAGGACGCGGCGATCGAGCGCGTGTCATACGGCAGCTACCGACTGCGCTCCCGACGCACACCATCTGACCCTGATCGCGAAACCCGATAGCGGCTTCGCACGCAGCACCGCGTGCGGCATCGACGGCTTCTTGCTACGCGCCGCACGGCGTCGCCCCGAAGCCGCAGCTCTTCCTCGCCAAGCCACTACCCAGGCAGGCCCACGTTGCTACTCGCAGAAGGATCGAGACGCGGCTACCTCAAGCTCACGCCAGGCCCTCGTCCTCGTCGACGAGCTCGGGATCGGTCGTTATCGCGAAGACCGCCAGCGTGAAACACGCCAGGGCGAGGATCGGCAGGGGCTCGCCCGCAATTCTGGCGATGACATACAGAGCGCCGCAGGCCCCACTGAGGTGATAGAGGATCATCCGCACGCCTCGGCGATCTGGTCGAGCCCCAAGACGTTGCCGAGAACGCCATAGAGCACCTTGAGCTTCGCGCGCTTGCCCTTGGCCGTAGACGTACGCTTGGCGACCTTCCAGACGCCACCGGCCTTGCGGAGCTTGGTGATCCAGAGCGCGTTGCCCGTGACGAACACTCCGATCGTAACGGCGCAGCGGGCGATCTTGCGAATGGTGCTGAGGACGCCATACTGCACGATGGCGGCCTGCGAGGCAGCAGCCACCTGCGTGCCTCCTGCCTTTTCCTGCGTGGCGTGGGCCTGCGTCGGCAGCAGCAGGGCTGCTGCGAGAACGCCGACCACGAGAGCCGTTCTTCCTGCCATCCCTACCTCCTGACGCTCGGATGGCTGGGCTCTACCCGCTCGGAACGGGTCGAATCGAACCGTTGGCGTTCTTGTCAGCAGGGACTGCGCCGGCAAGAGGGTCGAGCCCGTCGCGTTTGCTGTGCTCGCGGTTTCGAACGTGCTCCGCGAGATCGGAGGCAATACCGCTACGGGGATTCGAACCCCGGTTTCCGCCGTGAGAGGGCGGCGTCCTAGTCCCCTAGACGATAGCGGCGCGCGGGACGGCGATCACGGTAGCAAGGCGCAGGGGAAAGCCCGCGAGCGGTGCTCTGCCAGCGCCTCCGAACGGTGCGCGGGCGGCCGGGTCCGGCGCTGCTCGCGGGTGCGATGGCCGACGCCGGTCGCTAAGGTGGGACGGGCCAGCGGATGTGGCGGAATGGCAGACGCGCAGGCTTCAGGTGCCTGTGTCCTTCGGGACGTGGAGGTTCAAGTCCTCTCATCCGCATCGCCGGGCTCTGGTGGTCCACCAGTGAGCCGCCGCGTCAGCGCGGCTCGACGAACAGCGACTGCGCGCAGACGCCGAACGGGCCGTCAAGGTCGTGGAGCGTCGCCGTCGAGAGGCCGAACCCGGCCGCCGAGGAGGTCGTCCGTGCGTCGAGTCCGATCCACTCGCCCGCCGGCTCGCGTGCGAGGTGGATCGTCAGCTCGGTGTTGACGAAGAGCCAGTCGCGCCAGGGCAGGATCCAGCTCAGGCCGTTGGCGAAGTCCGCCGCCGCGGCCACGCGGGCGAGCTGCGAGGGCGGCACGCCGGGGAGAAGATCGCCGCGCAGCCGGATCCACGCGGCGACGGCGCCCGAGCCGAGCTCGCCGGACACGTGGCGGATCTCGCAGGCGTCGGGATAGAACAGCTCGCTGGCATGCTCGTAGAAGAGCGGGAGCGGCTCACCCTCATCCGGTCCAGGGAGCCTTCCGGCGGCCTGAGCGCCCGTCCGTGTCGGATTCACCCCGGATAGAGGGGTCAACACGACATCCGCGGCGTCAGTCGAGGGCGCGGCCGCAGCTCCGGGCAGGTCGGCGCGGCGCACGCGCACGGCGCGGGCCAGGCAGGCGTGACGATCGCCGGCATCGAGCACCGCCTCGACGACCTGGAAGCGCCGGCCCGGCCGCACGACGGATGCCGACACGTCGACCACACCCAGCGGCACGCCGCTGAGGAAGTCGATCGTCAACCGTGTCACGACGAGCTCGGCGCCGGGCTCGCAGGACTCGACGGCACGCGCGAGCAGTGCCGACGGCGCCCCGCCGTGCATCATCCGCTCGTCCCACGGCCCGCGCGCGATCGGCGCCGGGACGAAGCCGCCGCCCGTGGGCTCGAAGAGGGGTGCGACATCGCCCGTCACCACGGCCACGCTAGCGAGCGGCGCTCGGCGAAGGACGACTCGCCCCGGCCGCTCGGGCGCGCGCGAGCCGCGCTCGACGGAGGACGAACTGGTCCGTAGTGGCTCAGGCGGGGCGCACGCGCGGGCGGCTCGATGGACCGAGCCGCCCGGGCGTCCAGAGCTACCGGGTGTGGCGACCCGAGCGCGACGGGGAGGCCGAGCCGGCGCTCGCTGCCGCGCGCTCGCGGCGGCCGGGCCGCTGCTGGCCGCCGCCCGGACGCTGCGTCGGCCGGCGACGCTGACCGCCCGCGCCGCCGCCGCTCGTCGCGGTCGGCATGCCGCTCAAGGAGAACTCCTTGTGCAGGCCCAGATCGGTCGCGATCTTGCTCATGTCGCGCGCCTGGTCGCCCAGGACGAACGTCACGCTGATGCCCGAGCGCCCCGCGCGGCCGGTGCGGCCGGTGCGGTGGACGTAGCCGTCGCGGTCCTCGGGCATGTCGTAGTTGATGACGTGGGTGACGTCGCGCACGTCGATGCCGCGCGCCGCGACGTCCGTCGCCACGAGCGTGTCGACCTCGCCGCGCTCGAAGCGCGCCAGCGCCTTCTCACGCTGCGACTGCGTCTTGTCGCCGTGCATCGCCAGGGCGGTGACGTTGTGGTCGCGCAAGCGCTTGACGAGCCGGTCCGCGCCGCGCTTCGTGCGCACGAAGACGATCGTCAGCCCGCGCTCGTCGGCGTTGAGCTCGTGGACGAGGTGCGCGACCTTGGCCTCGTGCTGAACGCGCAGGAAGCGGTGCTCGGTCTCCGGCGCGTCGTGGTCGACGGGCGGGAGGTACTCGTGGCGGCGCGCCTCGCTCGTGTAGGCCTTGGCGATCGAGCCGGCATCGCCCTCCAACGTGGCCGAGAAGAACAGCGTCTGCCGGGTGCGCGGCGTGCGCGCGACGATCCGGTCGACGGCGGGGCGAAAGCCCATGTCGAGCATCCGGTCGGCCTCGTCGAGAACGAGGATCTTGATGTGCTCGAGCGAGACGGCGCGACGCTGCAGCAGATCCTCGAGGCGACCCGGGGTCGCGACGATGATGTGCGCCTTGCGCGCCTGCTGGATCTGACGCTGGATGCCGGCGCCGCCGTAGACCGCGGCCATCGACAGCGCGCGGGCGTGGGCCATCGGCAGCATGTCGTCGACGATCTGCAGCGCGAGCTCGCGCGTCGGCGCCAGGATGAGGCCGCCGGGACGGCGGTCGGTCGCCTTCAACCGCTCGACCATCGGGACCGCGAAGGCGAGCGTCTTGCCCGAGCCGGTGGGCGACTTGGCGAGCACGTCATGGCCGGCCATGACGTCCGGGATGACGAGGTTCTGGATCGCGAAGGGATCCGTGATGTCGCGCGCCCTGAGCGCATCGACCACCACGGCGGATACGCCGAGATCGGCGAAGGACTTCGAAGACATGGAGTGCAGCTCCTTACGATGGCCACGCGGTATCGCGGAAACGGCCATCAAACAGTTCGGGAGATTCGACTGACCCGAACCGCGTTAGCGCACTCGAAGCAAGAACCTCATGGGCAGCGGCGCTGCCCGTGGCACAGACGGTAGCAGCAAAGATCCCGCAAACCGCGATCATGGACGAAGTGTCTCGGCCCCTCCCCTCCCTCTCCGCGCGGCTTGCCGGCGTCCAGTCCTCGCCGGTCCGCGACATCCTCGAGCTCACCCAGCGCGCCGAGGTGATCTCGTTCGCGGGCGGGCTACCGGCGCCGGAGCTCTTCCCGGCCGAGATGGTCGCGCAGGCGTTCGCGACCGCGCTGCGCCCGACGGCCGTCGCGCGAGCGTTGCAGTACTCGACGACCGAAGGCGACCCGCAGCTGCGCGCGCTGCTCGCGCAGCGGCTCACGGGCCGGGGACTCGACTCGGACCCGGGCGAGATCCTCGTCACGACCGGCTCGCAGCAGGCGCTCGGCCTCGTCGCGAGCGTCCTCGCCGATCCCGACGACGTCGTCCTCGTCGAGAACCCCTCGTACCTCGCCGCGCTGCAGGCCTTCGGCTTCGCCGGCGCCCGGATGGTCCCGGTGCCGTGCGACGATCACGGCCTCGATCCCGAGGCGCTCCCGGCCCTCGTCGCCGAGCACGCGCCGAAGTTCCTCTATCTCGTGCCGACCTTCCAGAACCCGACGGGCCGCACCCTGCCCGCCGAGCGCCGTGCGCGGCTCGCGCAGATCGCCGCCGAGCACGGGCTCTGGCTCGTCGAGGACGACCCCTACGGCGAGTTGCGCTACGACGGCGAGCCGCTGGCGCCGATCGCGTCCCATCCCGGCGCCGCCGATCGGACGGTGACGGTCTCCTCGCTGTCGAAGGTCCTCGCGCCGGGCCTGCGGATCGGCTTCCTGCGCGCGCCCGAGCAACTCCTCGGCCCGCTCACCGTCGCCAAGCAGGCGGCCGACCTGCACACGTCGACCGTCGACCAGCACGCCGCCCGGATCTGCCTGCAGACCGGCCAGCTCGACGACCACATCGCGCTCATCTGCGCCGAGTACCGCAGTCGCCGCGACGCGCTGCTCGGTGGCCTGCGCGACGCCCTTCCCGAAGGCTCGACCCACAACCACCCCGACGGCGGCATGTTCGTCTGGGTGCGGCTGCCGGAGGGCTGCGACGCGAGCGAGCTGCTGCGCCGCGCCCTGGAGCACGACGTCGCGTTCGTGCCCGGAGCCCCGTTCTACGCGCAAGACCCCGACCCGAGCACGCTGCGCCTCTCGTTCACGACCCACCGCCCCGCCGAGATCGTCGAGGGGCTCGACCGGCTGCGGCGCGCGGCAGGTGCCACATGACCGGCACGCCGCGCGACGTCCCGATCCGTTCGGAGATGATCCGCCTCGGCCAGCTGCTGAAGCTCGCCGACCTGGCCGAATGCGGCGCGCACGCACGCGAGCTCGTCCTCGACGGCGTGGTTCGGGTCAACGGCGAGATCGACACGCGCCGCGGCCGCCAGCTGCACCGCGGCGACGTCGTGACGGTCGGCGCGCAGAGCGTGCGCGTGGTCTGAGCCGGCCTCACTGCTGAAGCAACGCGCAACGTCATCGTCGCACCGGCGTACGCTGGTGGCCGTGTCGCGCAACCTCGTCGAGCTCGTTCGCCGCCACCACGCCAAGGGCGCGCCGACGGCGCTCACCGTGCTCAAGGCCGCGCTCGACGACCACGGCGAGATCACCGACGACGACCGCCGCCTCGCCTCCGAGCTCTCCGGGCTGCCGGAGGCGGCCGTGCACGGCGTCTCGACGTTCTACGACGACCTCCTGCAGCCGCGCGGCGCGCGGCACGTGCGCGTGTGCACCGGGACGGCGTGCTTCGCGACGACCGCCGACGCGCACGTCGACGCGCTGCGCGAAGCCCTCGGCTGCGAGCTCGGCGAGCGCGCCGCGGACGGCTCGGTGTCGCTCGCGGAGACCGTCTGCCTCGGCTTCTGCCACAGCTCGCCGGCGATCCGCGACGGCGACGTCATCGACGCGGGGCCGGGCGTCGTCGAGCGCGTCCTGGCCGGCAAGACCCAGTCCGGCCGCGAGCCGCCACCGCGTGCCGCGGTCCGCGAGCCCGTCCTGCTGGGGTTCGGGCACGACTGGACGGGCCTGTCGCGCGCGGTCGCGACGATGTCCCCCGAGGACCTGCTCGAGGAGGTCAAGGCCGCGAACGTCCGCGGCCGCGGTGGCGCCGGCTTCCCCGCGGGCACGAAGTGGGAGTTCGCCCGCGCTGCTGAGGGCGAGCGGAAGTTCATCGTCGCCAACGGCGACGAGGGCGACCCCGGCTCCTACATCGACAAGGTCCTCATGGAGCAGCACCCCGAGCTCCTGCTGGAGGGCATGGCGCTCGCGGGCTACGCCGTCGGCGCCGACCACGGCTTCATCCTCACGCGCTCGGAGTACCCGCGCTCCAAGCCGCGGCTGGAGGCCGTCGCCGCGGCGGCCCGCAGCGCCGGGATCCTCGGCAGGTCGGTGCTCGGCTCGGACTTCGGTTTCGACGTGACCGTCGTCGAGGGAGCCGGGTCGTACGTCGTCGGCGAGGAGACGGCGTTGCTCGCGTGCCTGCAGGGTCTCCGGGGAACGGTCAGCGCGCGGCCGCCGTTCCCCGCGCAGCGCGGCTTGCACGGGATGCCGACGGTCGTCAACAACGTCGAGACGCTCTGCAACATCCCCGTGGTGGCACGGATCGGCGCGTCCGCCTACGAGCGTCTGAGCGCCGGGCCGACGTCGGGCACGAAGCTCGTCTGCTTCAACGAGCGCTTCACCGCGCCGGGCGTCTACGAGGTGCCGTTCGGGATCACGATGCGCGAGCTCTGCGTCAACCTCGCCGGCGGCCTGCGCGACGGTCACGAGCTCAAGGCGCTACAGATCGGCGGGCCGCTCGGCGGCATCCTGCCCGCGTCGCTGCTCGACACGAGGTTCGACTTCGAGGATCTCGACGCCGTCGGCTGCATGCTCGGCCACGGCGGCATCGTCGGCTTCGACGAGACGACCGACATGCGCGCGCTCGCGGCGCACCTCCTGCGCTTCGGCGCCGACGAGAGCTGCGGCAAGTGCTTTCCGTGCCGCATCGGCCTGCGCCGCGCGCACGAGCTGTTCGAGGGCGACGCGGCCGTCGATCGCGTCAAGCTCGAAGCGCTGCTCGAGACGCTCGAGCTCGGCTCGCTGTGCGCGCACGGCGGCGGCATGCCCGCGCCGATTCGCAGCCTGCTCGAGCACTTCCCCGACGAGCTGGGGCTCGCGTGAAGCTGACGGTCGACGGCCAGACGGTCGAGGTGCAGCCAGGCACGACGCTGCTCGAAGCCGCGCACGCGCTCGGGATCGGCGTCCCGACGCTCTGCTACGACGAGCGCCAGGAGCCGTTCGGCGCGTGTCGGGTGTGCATGGTCGGCGTCGAGGGGGCGCCCGCGCCGCTCGCGTCGTGCACGACGCTGTGCCGCGACGGGATGGTGGTCGACACGCTCGACGCGACCGCGCACCGGATCGCCGCGGCAACGGTCGAGCTCGTCCTGTCCGAGCTGCCCGAGCCCCCGCCCGCGGGCACGGAGCTCGCACGCTGCGCGGAGTGGTTTCAGATCGACGCCGAGAACCTGCGCTGGCCGGGCGAGGTGCACGAGCGCGAGCAGGATCTGCGCCACCCGTACCTCGCGCTGCGCCACGAGCTGTGCATCTCCTGCGGGCGCTGCGTACGCGCCTGCGACGAGGTCCAGGGCACGTTCGCGCTGACCGCGACCGGCCGCGGCTTTGAGGCGAACATCGCCGCCGGGATCGACCAGGGCTTTCGCGAGTCGACCTGCGTGGCATGCGGCGCGTGCGCCGACACCTGCCCAACCGACGCGATCACGGAGATCTCCCTGCTTAAGATGTCGGAGTGATGGACCGCGACGTCACCACGACCTGCGGCTACTGCGGCGTCGGCTGCCGCTTGGAGGCGCACGCGCGCGGCGAGCGCGTCGCCTCGATCACGCCGGCGCTCGACGGACCCGCGAACAAGGGCCACACCTGTCTCAAGGGCCGCTTCGCGCACCAGTTCTCGCGCAACCGCGAGCGCCTGACCTCGCCGCTGATCCGCGACCGCGCAACCGGTGAGCTGCGGCCCGCGTCCTGGGACGAGGCGATCACGCTCGTCGTCTCCGAGCTCACGCGCATCAAGGCGACCGCCGGGCCGGACGCGATCGCCGGCCTCGCCTCCTCGCGCGCGACCAACGAGGACTGCTACGTCATGCAGCGCCTCATGCGCGCCGCGATCGGGACGCACAACATCGACAACTGCTCGCGCGTCTGCCACTCCCCCACCTCGTGGGCGATGCGCAAGTCCTTCGGGCTGTCGGGCGCGACGGGCTCCTTCGATGACATCGACGCCGCGGGCGCGGCGATCCTCATCGGCGCGAACCCGACCGAGGGCCATCCGGTCGTCGGCGCGCGCATCAAGCAGGCGACGCTGCGCGGCCTGAAGCTCGTGACGATCGACCCGCGGCGCATCGAGCTCGCCGACTACGGGGTCCTGCACCTCGCGCCCCGGCCAGGCTCGAACGCGGCGGTCATGCTCGGCCTCGCCCACGTCGTCGCGCGCGACCGGCTCACCGACGCCGCGTTCCTCTCGGCGCGAACCGAGGGCTGGGACGCCGTCGAGGAACTGCTCGCCGACTACACACCGGCTGACGTCGAGCGCATCAGCGGCGTGCCGGCGGCCGACCTCGTGTGCGCGGCGCACATCTACGGCGAGGCCGCCGAGGCGTGCCTGCTGTGGGGACTCGGGGTCACCGAGCACCGCTACGGGTCCGAGGTCGTGCGGCTCATCTGCAACCTCGCGCTGATGTGCGGGAAGGTCGGGCGGCCGGGCAGCGCGCTGCTGCCGCTGCGCGGGCAGAACAACGTCCAGGGCTCGTCGGACATGGGCGCGCTGCCGGACACGTTCACCGGCTACCAGTCCGTCGCCGACGACGACGTCGCGCAGCGCTTCGAGGCCGCGTGGGGCGTGACGATGAAGCGCGAGCGCGGCCTGAAGATCCCGGAGATGTTCGACGCGGCCGTCGCCGGCGACCTGAAGGCGATGTTCATCTTCGGCGAGGACGTCGCCCAGACGGACCCGAACACGACGCACGTCATCAAGGCCCTCGAGTCGCTCGAGTTCCTCGTCGTGCAGGAGATCTTCGAGAACGAGACGACGCGCTACGCCGACGTCGTCCTGCCGGCGTCGTCGTTTCTCGAGAAGTCCGGGACGTTCACGAACGCCGAGCGGCGCGTCCAGCTCGTCGAGGCCGCGATCGACCCGCCGGGCGAGGCGCGCACGGACTTCGACATCCTCACGACGATCTCGGCGGCGCTCGGCCACGACATGGGCTTCGCGACGCCGTCCGATGCGATGGACGAGGTCGCCGCGCTTACCCCCGACTGGGCGGGCGTGTCGCACGAGCGGATCGGCCGCGGCGGCCTGCAGTGGCCGGTCGCGGCGGACGGCACGGACTCCCCGATCCTCTACCGCGAGCGCTTCGAGCTGCCCGGCGGCCGCGCCCGGCTCGCCGCGCTGCCGTACAAGCCGCCCGGCAGCGAGGCCTCCGACGAGTTCCCGGTCATCCTCGTCACCGGCCGGCGGCTGGAGCACTACAACGCCGGCACGATGACGCGGCGCACCGCGAACCTCGACCTGCTGCCGTCCGACTGGCTGGAGATCCACCCCGAGGACGCCGCGCGGCTGTGGATCGAGGACGGCTCGCTCGTCTCCGTGCGCAGCCCGTACGGGCGCATCGAGCTGGCGGCGCGCGTCACGACGCGCATCGAGCCCGGGCACGTCTTCACCGCGTTTCACTTCCCGGAGGTCCGGACGAACCTGCTGATCGGGCCGTCGGCGGACGTCAACACGTCGTGCCCGGAGTACAAGGTCGTCGCCGTGGACGTGCGCCCGGTCGCCGAGGAGCCGCGTCACACGCCGGCGATCGCGGTGTGACTCGGAAGGCGCGAATGTCGAATAGTGAGCGAATAGCGCTCACTGTTCGACAGAGAGGCGCGCCGTGAGCGAGCGGATGACGGCCGTCGTGCGCCGCGACGGCGAGCGCGACGAGGTCGCCGTCGAGGAGCCGCTGGAGATCCGCGTCGACGGCGTCGCGCTGACGGTCACGATGCGCACGCCGGGCCACGACGAGGAGCTCGCGCTCGGGTTCCTCTACGGCGAGGGGCTGATCTCGGAGGTCCACGAGGCGGGCCTCACCGACGACCTCGCGGCGAACACGATCGAGGTTCGCGGGCCGCTGCTGCGCGACCCGGGCGCGCGCCGCTTCTACACGACCTCGTCGTGCGGGGTGTGCGGGAAGGGCTCGCTCGAGGAGGTCGCCGTGCACGCGCCGCGGCTGCCCGAAGGACCCGTCGTGTCGCGCGCGCTGCTCGCCTCGCTGCCCGAGCACCTGCGCCAGCCGGCGTTCGTGCGCACCGGCGGGATGCACGCGACCGGTCTCTTCGACACCGCGGGCGAGCTGCTCCTCGCGCGCGAGGACGTCGGGCGCCACAACGCGATGGACAAGGTCGTCGGCCGCGCGCTGCGCGACGGCCTCCTGCCGCTGGCGGGCCGGATCCTGTGCGTCAGCGGCCGGCTGTCGTTCGAGCTCGTGCAGAAGGCCGCGGTCGCGGGAGCGCCGATCCTCGTCGGCGTCGGCGCGCCCACCTCGCTCGCGATCGCGCTCGCCGCCGACCGAAACATGACGCTCGCCGGCTTCGCCCGCGGCGACCACGTCAACGTCTACAGCGGCGACGACCGGGTCGCGTGATGCCCGATCGCTTCGACTCCTACCTGCGCAGCGCGGCGGAGCTGTTCGGCGACGAGCGGGTCGCGTGATGCCCGACCGCTTCGACTCCTACCTGCGCAGCGCGGCGGAGCTGTTCGGCGACGAGCGGGTCGCGTGATGCCCGACCGCTTCGACTCCTACCTGCGCAGCGCGGCGGAGCTGCTGCGCGAGGGGGAGTTCACGCGCGCCGAGGGCTTCGAGCGCCTCGCTCGCCAGACGCTCGACGCGCTCGGCTCGCCGCCGGACCTCGCCGCGAAGCTGCACACGCTGCGCGGCGAGCGGGCGATGCGCCAGGCCGACTACCCGCACGCCGAGACGGCGTTCGGCGAAGCGCTCGAGGCGTTGCGCGAGTCTGGCGAGGGCGGCTACAAGGAGTTCGAGCTGCTGCAGAAGGTCGCGATCGCGCGCTCGCACCAGGGGGCCGACGAGCGGGCGATCGAGGCGTTCGACGAGGCGCTCGCGCTTGCCGCGAAGATCGGGCCGAGGTTCGCGTCGGCCGCGTACGTGCACATCGGCCGTGCCGAGTCGCTGCGCAGGCTGGGCCGGCGGGCCGACGCCGAGGAGAGCCTGCGCCTGGCGATCGCCGCCGCCGAGCACGCGCCGCAGGAGGGTCGCGACCGGATCGCGCGGGCGGCGAGGCGTGCGCTCGACGCGCTGCGCCCGCGCAGCGCCGACGGGTCCGCGCCGCCTCCGGGGCCCGGCCGCCCCGCCGCCGCGGGCTCCGCCGGCGCGCCCGCGCCCGCCCGGCCCGGCGCCGCCGCCCCCGCCAACCTGCGCGCGGACGAGGCCGCCTACGACGCCGTGCTCGCCGAGCTCGACGCGCTCATCGGCCTCGCCGCGGTCAAGGCCGAGGTGCGGCGCCTCGCCGAGCTGCTGCGGATCGCCACGATGCGCCGCGCCGAGGGGTTGAAGACCGTGTCGGTCTCGCTGCACCTCGTCTTCCAGGGCGGCGCCGGCACCGGCAAGACGACCGTCGCGCGGCTCTTCGGCCGCCTCTACAAGAGCCTCGGCCTGCTCGCGACCGACACCGTCGTCGAGGTCAGCCGCGAGGACCTCGTGTCCGGCTACGTCGGGCAGACCGCGACGAAGACCGCCGCGGCGATCGACCGCGCGCTGGACGGCGTGCTGTTCATCGACGAGGCGTACGCGCTCGTGCGCCCCGGCAGCGAGGGCGACTTCGGGCCCGAGGCCGTCGTCGAGCTGCTCAAGCGCATGGAGGACGACCGCGCGCGCCTCGCTGTCATCGCCGCCGGCTATCCGCTGGAGATGGACGAGTTCCTCGCCTCGAACTCCGGCTTTCGCAGCCGCTTCGGCGACACGATCCACTTCGAGGACTACGGCCCCGCGGAGCTCGTGAAGATCTTCGAGAAGTTCGCGACGGATTCGGACTACACGCTGACCGACGACGCTCGCAAGGCGCTGGAGCTCGCGATGGAGCGCTTGCACGCGGCGCGCGACCGCTACTTCGGCAACGCCCGCACCGCGCGCAACCTCTTCGACGACGTCGTCGCCCACCAGGCCGAGCGGCTGCTGAAGGCCGGCGGCAAGCACGATCGCACGGCGCTCATGGAGCTCACGCCGGCCGACGTGCAGGCGGCGAGCGCGCCGGGCTGAGGGGTCAGTGGTTCGAATGCGACGCATAGCGTCAGATTCGAACCACGGTCGCGGTCAGATCGCGGGGACGAGCGGGCTCGACGGCTTGACGGCCATCCCGCGCTCGGCGGCGAGCAGCTCGAGCATCACGGCGGTGTCGGCGATCGCAACGCCGGTGAGGTGGTCCTCGCGCGCCGCGAAGTCCGCTTCGATCGCGGTGATCGCGGCGGCGTATCCGTCCGCGTCGCGCGCTGCGAGGGCGCGCAGCGCGGTCGCGGTGCGCTCGAACGCCTCGCCACGCGGCTCCATCCGCGCCGCCCGCACGGCGGCCTCGTCGTCGTCGCCGAGGATGACCGCGGCGGTCGCGAGCACGTACGACGCGACGGGCGAGCCCTCGGCGTCCGCGTCGCCGTCGAGCTCCGCGCGAACCTCGGTCGCGGCGGCGTTCGCCTCCCCCGCGAGCACCGCCGCCTTCAGCAGCCCGACGAGCCGGCCGTAGCTCTTGGGTGGCGCGAGCTTCCACGACGCGCGGTACTGCTCGACCGCCTTCGCGTACGCTGCGCGCGCCGCAGCGTGGTCGCCGGCGAGCAGCGCGGCGTGCGCCTCACCCTCCGTGCCGATGGCCGCGATCATGAGCTCCCGGTGTTCGCCGTCCTGCACGCCGACGAGCTTACGCCCGCTCGGCCGCCATCGCACCCCATAGACGCCGAGGTAGAGCGCGCCCGCGCCCAGCGCGATCGCGAAGGTGAAGCCCGCGGGATCCGTCGACTCGAGGATCTGCGGGATCAGCGCGATGGCCAGCGCGGGCGGAACGGCCGTTGCCAGCACGCGCATGAGCGCGAGGGTCGCGACGACGGCGAGCGTGCCCGCGATCCACCCCACCGGCACGAGCTCGACGGCGGACGCCCCGGCAAGCGCGGCACCCACGAGCACCGCCCACCGCCGCAGGCCGTCGCTCGCAGCCATCGACGCGGCTCCGAGCCACTCGAGTGCCGACACGAAGAGCGGCGGTGCCAGCGCGACGCTTGACACGCCGAGCAGCTCGCCGCCACCGAGGATCCACCCGACGATGACGAGCCACGCGCCGACGACGACGCGCCACGGCCAGCGTCCCGGCGTCCCGTCGCTGCGGGCCATCCCGATCGCGACGACGAGCGAGATCGCGAGCACCGCCAGCGGATAGGCCCAGGCGCGCACGTCGAAGACGATCGGAAGGACGGCTGCCGAGAGCGCGGGCGCCAAGCGCGAGTCGAGCGCTTGGAGGGCGAGCAGCGCGAGCGTCACGCCGAGGATCGTCGTCATGCTCGCGGGCAGCCCGAGCCGAATGAGCGCAACGCCGGCGAGGGCGAACGCCGGCGGCAGCACGGCGACGCGCCAGCGCGACGCCGACCACCCGGGCATGTTGACGACCCAGATGCCCATCGCCAGCGCGGCGCCCTCGGGGAAGACGACGTCGCTCGTGCCGAACGCCGATGCCGCCGCGAGCATCGGCACGGCGACGACCAGCGGCAGCGCCGCCGTCCACCCGCGCACGGCGTAGTGCCGCCTCGCCGCGAAGCGATCCTCCCCCAGCGGCAGCGCCGCCGTCCACCCGCTTACGGCGTAGCGCCGCCTCGCCGCCAACCGATCCTCCCCTCCAATCAGCGCGCAGACCAAGCGCACGACGCGGATTAGATCAGCTTTGTGACAGAACGGTCTCTCGCGCGGGTCCGAGCGCTCGGCGGTACTCGACGAGCGGCATGCCGAACCCCGCGTCGAACGGCTCGCCGCTCACGCTCCACCCCTCGCGCTCGTAGAAGCGCCGCCCGCGGCCGTAACCGGCCGGCGTGAAGAGGCGGATCGTCGTGTAGCCCTGCCTCGCCGCGGCTTCGAGGCCCGCCGCCTGCAGCGTCACCGCGAGGCCGCTGCCCCACCGGTCGCGCCGCAGGAAGAGCTGCCAGAAGTGCGCGAGATCCGGCTCGGCGGTCGGCCGCCGCCCGGCCGACGCGGCATGCACGCCGCAGTGTCCCGCCAGCCCGTGCTCGTCCTCGGCGAGCCGGCACCACGTGCTGGGGTCGGCGAGGATCGCCGCGACGGAGCCGAGCTCCCGTTCGAGCGAGGGCGGCACCCACCCGGGCGGCGCGAACGCCCGGTAGGTCTCAAAGCCCGCGACGACGAGCTCCGCGATCCGCGGAGCATCGCTCACCGACGCCTGGCGGCAGCGCATGAATCAGGACAGTAGTGGCCCTCCAGCAAGTCGACCGGAGGAACCACCGCCGTGGCGCCGTGTCACGCGAGGAGCCCCGCAGCGGCGACCCGGCTTGCCGCAAGCGCGGTCTTGGCGCTCGCACCGCTGCCGCCCGTGAACGTGAAGACCTGCGAGCACGCCACGACGGGTCGCAGGCGCAGGCCGGGCTGCTCGGAGAAGCAGTCGACCGCGGCCACGACACGATCGGCGGGCGACGAGCGCACCGCCGCGCCGAGGCGCGCGGCCGCCAGCTCGCGCACGCGCGCCGCAAGCTCGGGGTCGGGTTCCGCCGAGCCCGGCGCGACGTCCCACCGATCGCACGGAAGTCCGAGCAGGAAGCCCGCCGACCCGTCCGGACGCCCGTAGAGGCCGGTCGTCTCGTCGACGAAGGCGCGGGCGCCGGTGGGCGCTCCGGCGCTCAGCGTGTACTGGATCTGCTTCGTGCGCAGCCCCGCTGCGGGCAAGCCGCTTCGCCGCAGCAGCTCGCCCGTCCACGCGCCCGCCGCGACCACGACGGCGTCATACGGCATGACCGTCGCATCGTCGAGCTCGACGGAGCCATCCGCCGTCACCGCGCGCACCGCCTCACCGCGGATCACGAGCCCGCGCTCCGACAGGAGCCCGAGGACGCAGCCACGCAGCCGATCGGGCGAGATGTGGCCCGCGCGCTCCTCGACGACGCAGACGGCGTCCTCGGGCAGGCCGGCGAACGGCAGGTCAAGCTCGCTGGCGCGGGCCACGCTCGCCGAGCCCGGCAGCGCGTCCTGCACGATCGCGGCGGATGCACGAGGATCGGCGCCCGGCGCGAGGACGTACAGCGAGCCGATCTCGCGGAAGTCCGCCCACGCGCGCAGCTCGGCGGTCGCGAGCAGCTCGGCCAGGCTCTCGGCCGCGGCTGCGCAGTGCTCGGGATCGGGCTCGAACGCTCGCATGAGCCCACCCGACGCCGCCGTCGCGTCCGCGCGCATCGGCTCCGTGCCGGCGAACAGCTCGACGCGCGGTCGCCCGGGGCGCTCGGACAGGCGCCAGGCGAGCAGCGCACCGGCCAGGCCACCCCCCACGATCGCGACGCGCATGACAGCTCACGCCGCTTCGAGCGTCACCGACGCCAGGTCGGCGGCCGCGTCGAGCCGCGCGTCGCAGGTCGCGGGATCCGGCCCCTCGGCGATGACGTACGCGTAGCGCGAGAGGTAGGCGCGCGGGGGGAGGCGCAGCACCGTCGCGGGTGCGACCATCGGGGCGGCCTCGACGATGCCCGGCACCTCGCCGGTCGCGGGCAGGCGGATGTCGACGACGCGACCGTCGCGCGGTGGATAGAGAAACCGGATGCCGAGGCAGCGGCGGCGCGTTCGGGTGATGCGCGGCAGGCTGCCGCCGGCGAGGTCGGTCGCCACGTGCGCGGGATCGATGCCGGTGGCGAGCTTGCCCAGATACGGGATCAGGTCGCCACCGAGCCTGCCGTTGACCTCGACGATCACCGGCCCGCGCGCCGAGAGCATGACCTCGGTGTGGGTGATGCCGCTGCGCACGCCGAGCGCCCTGTGGGCTTCGACGAGCATCGCGCGCAGGAAGCCGCTGGCGAGCAGCGGATCGTCCGAGCGCATCGTGTGCCCGATCTCCTCGCAGTAGGGGCTCAGCCCGATGCGCTTGTGGGCGACGAACATCGGCCGGTACTCGCCGTTGCACACAGCTCCGTCGATGCTGATCTCGGGTCCGTCCAGGAACTCCTCCACGAGCGCGCCGCCCTCGTAGGACGGGTTGCCGTCGTGGCTGCAGGCATCCGCGACGTGGTAGGCCCGCTCAAGCTCGTCGGCCGACGCGACGCGGATGACGCCCATGCTGCCGCCCATCCCCCGCGGCTTGACGATCACCGGGTAGCCGATCTGCGACGCGAACGCGGCTGCGGCCTGCGGCGAGGTGACGTAGGCGAAGGCGGGCTGCCGCACGCCGGCCTGCGTCAGCGCGACCCGCGTGCGCTGCTTGTTGCGGCAGTTCTCCGCACCCGCGACCGTCATGCCGGGGACGCCGAGGCGCTCGGCGACCGACGCTGCGGCGACGACCAGGGTCTCGTCGTACGTCAGCACGCCGGCGATGGGGCGCTCCGCGCCCACCGCGCCCGCGGCGGCGACGATGGCCTCCACGTCGGGCACGAGGCGCACGGGATCCAGCAGGTCGACGACGGTGGCACCCTCGAGATACGGCGCCTGCCACGTCGCGGGCGCGGTGTCGATGAGCCACAGCCGCCGCCGGGCGGCAGCCGAGGCGAGCAGGTACTCGCGGTACTGCCGCGCGCCGCTGCCCAGGACGAGGAGGACGTCGTCAGTGGTCATCGCAGGCTCCCGTCCCGTAGTGCCAGTCCTCGGGCGTCAGCATCCCGAAGGGGTTCAGCGGCACCACACCTCGAAGGTCGTTGGCTACCTCGAGCAGTCGCACGGGCACGTTGGGCATCCAGATCACCGGTGCCTGCTCGGCGACAAAGTCCTGGTAGGCGAACAGCTCCTCGAGCGCGTCGCTCTGAAGCGTCCGCGCGATCAGCTCGTCGGCCCGTGCGTCGGCGTACCCGCCGATGTTCATGTTCGCGTCGCTCTGAAACAGCAGCTCGCCGGTCGGATGGCCCGCGGGGCTGTAGATCCAGCCGCCGTTCCAGCACACGAGCTCCCAGCCGGGCGCGCCCGTCGTGTCCTCGTCGGCGATGACGCGCTGCTCGGCCTCCGTGAGCACGAGCTCGATCCCGGCCCGCGCCGCGTCGGCGCGAAAGCGCTCCATGATCGCCGCGAGCGCCGGGTAGCCCGTCGCGTAGCGCAGCGCGAGGCGCAGGGGCGTGCCGGCGGGGATGCCGGCGCCCGCGCGCTCGGGCTCGCGGCAGATCGCGGGCGTCGTGCTCACGTCCCAGCCGTGCTCGCGCAGCAGGCGGCGAGCGGCCGCGACGGCGAACGGGAAGCGCTGCGTGCGCTGGCGCGGTGAGATCAGGTCGCTGTCGGGCAGCAGCGGGATCGGGCCGGTCGTCGGGTACGCGTAGCCGCGGTAGACGGAGCGAATCGCCCACTCCTGGTCCATCACGGACTGGAGTGCCTGGCGGACGTAGGCCTGCCGGAGGATCTGCCCGGCCACGCCGGGGTTGTTGAAGTTCAGCGCGAGGTAGTTGATCCGGAACGTCATCTGCGGCACGAGCGTGTAGTGCTCGCCCAGAGGGTTGGGGCCGCCTCGTGTGGGGTCGGTCGCCGGCTCGGTGACGAACTCCGGCGCGAGGAAGCCGACGTCGATCGCGCGCTCGCCGGCCGCGCCCGCGGCCATGCGCTCGTACACCTCGGCGTTCGACGCCGACGTCCGCAGCGCGAACGCGTCCAACCACGGCGCGCCGGCGCCGCCGTAGGCCGCGTTCGGCACGAACGTCCAGATCCCGTCTTCGCACCCGTCCAGCCGCCACGGTCCGTTGACGACCCCCCAGACCGGGCTGTGTGCCCAGCCCTCGCGATCCTCGTTGTCGGCGCAGAGTCGCGCCCACACCGCGGGCGCCTTCGCCGGCTCGGTGAGGCAGCCCTCCGCGTCCCAGGCTCGCGGCAGCGGCGTGATCGTGCTGAGCTGGTTCATCATCACCCAGCGCTTGGAGTACGCGCGATCGAACGTGAAGCTGACCGAGCGCTCGTTGACCGCGCGAAAGGTCGTCAGGTTGTCCGGGAAGCAGCCGGGGACGTAGCCGCCGAAGTGGTGCTTGCGAGCCTCCAGCAGGCGCATCCACAGCACGATGTCGTCGGCATGCAGGGGCGCGCCGTCAGACCACGTCCACGGCTTGAGCGTCACCGTCACCGTCCTGCCGTCCGCCGACCACCGCGGCGGCTCGGCGAGACTGCGCTCGTCGTCGACCCCGGGGGACCCGTCGCTGCCATACCAGTACAGCGGCCGGTACATCAGGACCTGGAACTCCTGCAGGTTGGTGACCGTGTAGTGCTCGATCGGGGTGAACGGGAAGATCCACGACGGCGACACCCCGGGGGTGCACGCCAGCGTCACCGACCCACCCCGCACCGGCTGCCCGGCGACCGGTCGCGCCGGCGATTGCAGCGACCGCACTCACCTCACCTCCTCGATCGTCGAGACGCCGCTCGCGGCATGCGGCGCGAAGCGCTCCCATGTCTCGTGCAAGACGATGCGCCCGTCCTCGAGCACCTCCGGACGGCTCTCGCAGCGCCCACAGACGACGCTGCCGTCGTCGCGGACCAACGTGTAGGCGAAGTGCAGCTGCCCGCCGGGCGCGCGCACGCCCGTCAGCGCACCGCGCCGGACGTCGGCCCCGCCGATCTCCGCCCAGACGAGGTCGCCGTCCTGGTGGTAGAGCGCCTCCGTCACGTCGGCGGAGCGCGATCCCGGCGGTCGGAAGCGGCGGCCCTCGTAGCTGATCAGCGCAGCTCCAGCGTGCAGCACTTCACACCTCCTCCGGCCTTGAGCAGCTCGGAGACGTCGACGCCGATCGGGTTGAACCCGCGGGCGCGCAAGGTCGCGACGAGATCGGTCGCGCCGCGCGGGAGGAAGACGTTGCGCCCGTCGCAGACGGCGTTCAGGCCGAACGCCTCGGCGTCTGCCGCGGTGGCGAGGATCGCGTCGGGATACATGCTGCGCAGCACGTTCTGCGACCCCGGCGAGAAGGCCTGCGGGTAGTACATGACCTCGTTCGGGCCGAGCACGGCCATCGCCGTGTCGAGGTGGTAGAAGCGCGGGTCGACGAGGGTCAGGCTGATCACCGGCAACCCGAACAGCTCCTGCGCCTCGTCGTGCGCATAACGGTCCGTGCGGAAGCCCGTGCCCCCGAGGATCCGGTCGCCCGCGGCGAGGTAGTCGCCCTCGCCCTCGTTGACGTGCACGACGTCGCGCACCTCTTCGTAGCCGCGCCGCCGAAACCACGCGCGGTAGAGCTCGGCCTCGGCGGCGCGCTCGGGGTGCAGGAAGCGCGCGCTCAGCACCTTGCCGTTGACGGCGGTGGCGCCGTTCGCCGCGAAGACCATGTCCGGCAGGCCCGGGACCGGGCTCGATCTCCTCGACGTCGTGGCCGAACTCGGCGAGCATCGTCGCAGTCGCTGCCACTGGGTCATGGCAAGCCCGGTGTCGACCGGTCGCGACGGGTCCATCCACGGGTTGATCGAGTAGGTGACCGCGAAGTGGGTCGGCGGGCACAGCAGGTACGACCGTTTGGTTGGGGTGCGCATTGCGGGTTGCTCCTGATCGGCCGCTCACGCGGCCATCGACACGGTGATCTTGTCGGCGAGCTCGCTCATCGCCGTCATGGCCGCCTCGCCCGACGCTCCGGTCGTCCCGAGGAAGCCGATGATGCTGTTGCCGTCCGGCGGCCGGCGGATGACGTCGCCCGGCCGCGCCGTGATCTTCAGGATGAAGACCTCGGGGGCGTGCTGACCTCCTCGGGCACCTCGACGCGCTCAAGCTCGCCCGGTCCGGAGAGCAGGCACATCGCGGCGATGTGCACGCCCGTCGGCGCGTAGTGGCGCACCCGCGGCTTGACGCCGCGCGCGACGTCGATGACGGCGCGGATCGGGCAGTAGTCCGCGGTCAGCCGCGCGATCATGTCCAGGCCGCCGCCGCCGGGGCGCGCCGCGATCTCCAGCAGATGCGGCTCGCCGCGATGGAAGCGCACCTCGGCGTGCATGACGCTTCGCCGCAGGCCCTGCGCGCGAGCGCCGGCTGCGACGACGCGGTGCACGGCCGCCAGCTCGTCGGGCCCGAGCGTCGTGGGGGCGCGGTGGACGTCGTCGTCGAACGTCGTCCCCTCGTCGGTCACGCGATCCACGGCCGAGCCGAGGTACACCTCGCCGTCCCAAGCCAGCGCCTCGATGAGCAGCTCGCGCCCGTCGAGGAACGACTCGACGATCACGCCCGCGCGGGCCGAGGTCCAGCCCGTCGGCCTCCATCTGCAGCCACGACATGGAGCCGCATGCCCTGCTCTGCCTGCGTGAAGCGCTCGTCGATCTGCTCGGGACCGTCGATCCGGAACACGAAGTTGCTGGCGGCGCCCAGCGTCGGCTTGAGGATCACGGGATAGCCGAACTCGTCGGCGGCCGCGCGGGCCTCACGCGCGTCGCACGCCAGGCGGTAGCGCGGATGCGGCGCGCCGCCGCGCTCGTGCGCCTCGCGCATGAGCAGCTTGTTGCGGCTCGTACGGGCGGCCTCGACGCCGACGCCGGGGAGGCCGAGCGCCTCCGCCACGGCCGCCACCGCGACGACGGCCGACTCCGAGAACGTGATGACGCCGTCGAAGCGCTCGGTCGCGTGCCGGTGGGCGGCAGCGGCGACGATGTCGCCGATCTCCGCCGAGCCGACGATGCCGTAGCGCTCCGCCGGCCAGTAGCCCGGCTCGCCGATGCCGTTGAGCACGTGCAGCTCGGCGCCGAACGCCTCGACCTGCTCGTACCGCGAGCGGTAGTAGCCGGCGTTCTGGCGCGCCTCGAGCGCGAGGAGCTTCACCTTGGCGCTCATGACGTGACTCCCAGAGCCGGGCTCGCGTCGCGCACGCCCTCGGGGTCGCGCTCGCGATACAGCGACGCGACGACGGCGAGGGTCGGCAGGCCGCACAGCAGGGCGAGGGCGACGAACCCGGCGACGGGGCTCGTGTGATCGGTCAGCGTCGTGATCGCGACGGTCGCCGCGACGGCGAAGGCCAGCCCGAAGCCGTAGGCGGCTCCGAAGATCCGGCCGACGTCGTCGTCGCCGGCGGCGTGCATGAGCGCGGACCGGATCGCGATGCGGCCGATGCAGAACGCGTAGCCCGCGACGACGATCATCGGCAAGAGCACGAACAGCGACAGCGGCATCACGAGCTCGACCAGCGCGCAGCCGCCGAAGCCGCAGAGGATGAGCAGCCGGTAGTCGTGGTGCGCGACGCGGCCGTAGTGCGCCGCGCCGAGGAGGATGCCGATCCCGCCGAGCGCGTCGGCCACGCCGAGCATCGCCGGGCCCTGGTCGAAGCGCTCGACGATCAGCACGAGCATGAGCGAGTTCACGACCGTGATGACGGCCGAGCTGACGGCGAAGAGGGCGACCAGCCGCTTGACGGGCCGGGGACCGGGCAGCGTGGGCTCCGCCGCCGCGGCGGAGCCGTCCTCGTCCTGCACGGCCACGGGCTCCGGCGCGCGCCCCAGCCGCCCGATGCGGAAGATCAGCACCGCCGAGGCGATGAACGTGAGGCTGTTGAAGAAGAACAGCGGCTCGCCGCCGAGCAGCTCGAACAGCACGCCACCGACCGCGCCGGAGAGCAGCATGCCGGCCTGCGACGCGACCTCGAAGTTCGCGTTGAACTTGCCGATCCGTTCTGGGGCGATGCGCTCCTTGACGAGCGCGCTCGAGGCCGGCAGGAAGAGCGCGGCTCCGGCCGCGAGGCAGAAGGCGGTCGTATAGGCGGCGCCCGTTGCCTCGTGGCCCATGATCATCCACACGGGCAGCACGAGCGCAGCGAGCGCGCTGCCGATGTCCGACAGCACGCACAGCAGGCGCCGGTCGTAGCGGTCGGCGAGGCGGCCGAACAGCCATGCCAGCCCCGCCTGCGGGATGCTGACGGCGATGAACAGCCAGCCGACGGAGAGCGCCGTCCCCGTCGCGTGGAAGACGAGGAACGACGCGCCGATGAGCTGCACGTTGTTGCCGAGTTGCGTGATGAAGACCGCGGGGAGCAGCAGTCGCTCGGTGCGTCGCGACGCGGCCGCCGGCGCGGTGGCTTGCGAAGTCATGGCTTCCTCGATTCGATGGCGGCGGGGGTTGGCATGGACGGCAGCTGTGTGAGGCGCACCGAGCTCGCACCGCAGGCCGCAGCGTCCGGCCACGTCGCCGCACCGGCGACGGCGCCCGCGGCGTCGACGAGCAGCGGCGCCGCGCAGCGCGCGAGCGTCTGGACCTCGAGCACGAGGTCGCCCAGCACCCCGCCCTCGACGGTGGAGGCCTCCGCGGCGAGCCGCAAACGCCCGAGCTGCTCGGAGAGCGTCATCGCGGCGCGCGTCAGGCTGAAGGTCTCCACGGCGTAGCAGAGCTCGAAGCGCTCGGCGATGCGCGCCGCGCGGCGCCGGCCCTCCGGCGACACGACGAGCTCGGCGTCCTCTCCGAGCGCGGCCGTCGCCGCGGCGAGCGCATCTGCGAGGGCGTTCCACGGCTCGACGAGCTGGCGGGCGACGACGGGTTCGACGGCGTCGCGCGAGAAGCTCGTGCGCTGGCTCTCCGGGCTCGTGAGCGCGAGGTAGTAGCGCGCGACGTCGCGCGGGAGCTCCGCCACGAGGTCGGTCACCCAGATCGCGTGGCCGCGGCTGGTCGAGACCTTCTCGTGGTCGAGCTCGTAGAACTCGTTGCAGACGATCGCGCTCGGGAGGCGGTAGCGCTCCCCGTGCGCCATCAGGAGCGCCACGTACGTCATCGCCCAGTTCGGGGCGTTGTCGTAGCCGAGGAAGTAGACGATTCGCGCGCCGTGGTCGGCTCGCCAGTGCTCGTCGATGGCGCCGGCGGGCTCGCCGCCGAGGGCGTGCCAGACACCGTGCATGCACTGCGGCATCGCCTCCGCCCACGGGTTGATGACCTGGCCGGGCGTCTCCGGAAACGGTGCCGGGATGCCGCGCTGAAGCGGCGAGGTGATCGGCAGGTCGAGCAGCGGCTTGGCGAGCATCTCCTCGATGAGCTGCTCGATGTGCGGGCGCCAGCGAAACGGCCGCTGGGCGTGGAACGCCGCCAGCCGGTCGCGGTACTCCTCCATCGGCAGCACGAGCACCGTCGCCGGACGCAGCGACACGCGCTCGTCGGGGTCGGCGGTGCAGCGCAGGTCGCGCAGGTGCGCGTAGTCGATCGGGTGCCCGCAGCTCTCGCACACGCCGCCGCAGGTGCTGCTCAGGCAGACCGGACACTCGCCGCTGACGAGGCCGTCGAGCAGGTACTCGCCGCGGCCCTCGGCCCACGGCAGCAGCTGCTCCCTCAGGCGCAGCCGGCCGTCGGCGTGCAGCGCGACGAAGAAGTCCAGCACGGCTTCGCGGTATGACGCAGCCGGTGGCACGAAGCCGTCGATCGCGATGCCCGCGTCCTCGAGACTCTGCTGCACGCCGGCCGATGCCTGCGCGCAGAGCGCCTCCGGCGACACGCCGAGGCGCCTTGCCGTCGCGGCCACGTAGGTCTGGTTCTCGTCCGTCCCGCTCGGGAAGGCGACCGACTCGCCACGGGCGCGCAAGTACCGGGCGTGGACGTCCGCCGCGAGGTACGGGCCCGCCAGATGGCCGACGTGCAGCGGACCGTTGGGCGTCGCGAACGGACAGATCACGATCGTGCGCGGGCGGGCCGGGGTCATCGAGCCGGCCCCACGGCGAGGGCATCGGCCTGCGAGCGCCGGGCGAACTGCGTCGACATCGCCAGGTCCCACCAGACGCTGAACATCTCGAAGTCGCCGTCGCCCTCGTTGACGACCTGGTGCTCCGTGCCGGGCGCGAAGTGCGCGACGTCGCCGGCGCGGAAGCGCTCGCGGCGCCCGTCGCTGCACAGCACCGCCTCGCCCGCGAGCGCGACGAACAGCTCGCCCTCGTGGTGGGCGTGCGGCGTCGATGCCCCGCCCGGGCGCACGACGCAGTAGGCCCCCTCAAACGGCGCGTCGAGCACCGCCCAGGGCAGCAGTCGCTGCGACTCCACGCCGTACTCGTGCGTGAGGTCGTCGCGATCGAGTCTCTTGAGGTCCATGCGATCGAACTCCAGTCGGTCAGGCCGCCGCCGAGACGAGCTCGAGGGCAGACGGCTCGGTTACAAGGTCGGAGGCGATCTCGCCGGCGCGGATCGCGAGCAGGCTCAGCAGCGAGTCGCCGATGCCGTGCGTGGCCTCGTTGACGCCCTGCAGGTAGCACGCCGCGGGCGACTCGTCGGGCAGTGCGAGGCGGTACGCCCGCGACACCTTGACCTCGTCGAGACCCACCGCCCGGGCGATCTCGCGGACCAGGCGCGGCATCCGCCGGTCGAAGCCGGTGCCGAGCATCACGACGTCGCAGCGGCACTCGCTGACGCGGCCGCTCTTGCGATCGACGAGCTCGAGGACGACGTCGCCGTCGAGGCGAGCGCCGGTCACGTCGGCCATCGTGATGACGTCGAGGCGCCGCCGCCCAGTCAAGCGCTCGGCGTAGACCTCACGGTAAAGCGCGTCCAGCATCGCTGGCGCCAGCCCACCATAATTCGTGCGGTGCATCTCGTCGAGCAGCTGGTGGCGCGCGGCCGGTGACGCGCCGTAGAACTCGTCGACGAACGACGGGTAGTACAGCTCGTTGGTGAACTTGCTGCTCTCGTAGTTGTTGAGGCCGATCGAGCGCATGACCATCGTGCAGTGCGCGTTCGGGAAGCTCTGGTGCGTGTTCCACAGCATCTCGGCGGCGCTCTGCGCGCTTCCGAGCACGACCACGCGGTGCGCGGCCGCGGGGTCAAGCCCTGCCGCCCGATGCGCGTACTCGGTGCTGTGGATGACCCGCTCGCGCGGCAGTGCCGCGAAGACCTCCGGGATGTTCGCCTCGCGGCCGATCCCGAGCGACAGCGCCCGGCACGGGACGTTCGTCCCGTCGGCGAGACGCACCAGCCAGCCGTCGATGCGACCGCTGTGCGCCCGTGCCGGCTCGACTCCGACGCAGCGCGTGCCGTACTGCACGCGCACCTTCGTCAGCGACCGCGCGACCCACGCGAGGTAGTTGGAGATCTCCAGGCGGTACGGCGTGAACGACCCGAGGTTGATGAAGTCGTCGAGCCTGCCGACGCTGTGCAGGTAGTTGACGAACGAGAACTGGCTGCGCGGGTTGCGCAGCGTGACCAGGTCCTTGAGGAACGACACCTGGCTCACCGCGGTCGGCAGCAGCATTCCGCGCTGCCACGCGACGTCGTCGTGCTGCTCGATCAGCAGCGTGCGCGCGGCGAGGTCGGGCGCGAGCTCCTCGAGCGCCACCGCCAGCGCGAGGTTCGACGGCCCGCCGCCGATGGCGACGAGCTCGGTGTCGTGACGTGCGATCACTTGTGGGCCTCCTCAATAGACGGGCGTGCGCCGCCGGCTGCCGGCTGGGTTGCTCTCGCTGTCGGTGCCATCGCAACGTGAACAGAGGCAATGCGCGGCGACGGTGATTCAAAGATCCGCGCGCATCGCCGCGCCGGCGACGTTTCGCATCACACCCGCCGCCGGACGTCTCTGTGTTCTTGTGTCCAGTCCACTGCGCCCCGTCCGGCGCTCTTTCACTTAAACGCGGAAAGGTCGTCATGGCAGCAGTGCTCAAGATCCATCCGATCCGAGACGGTCTCGCCGGCGAGGCGCTCGTGCCCTACTCCAAGCCGCACATGCAGCGCGCGATCCTGCTGAGCCTGCTGACGAACGGGCCGAGCATCATCGCCCACCCCGCGTGGTCGTCGGAGACGCGGCTGCTGTTCGAATCGGCGGAGCGCTTCGGCCTCACGGTCAACCAGTCCGACGCGCACAGGCTCGTCGTCACGGGCGTCGGCAGATCCTTCGCGCCCCGTGGCGCGGCACTGCGCACCGAAGGCTCGGCGTTCAACATGCGGGCCCTCGCGGCCCTCGCATGCCTGTCGGCGGACGAGACGATCATCGAGGCGAGCGCGTCGATGCGCCGGCGCCCGGTCCTCGAGCACCTCGCCTTCGTGCGCGACCTCGGCGGGCGCCTGGACGACCTGTCCGACGAGCGCGCCCTGCGCATCCGGGTGCGGGGCGGGCGGCGCGTCGGCGGCGAGACGACCGTCGATACGAGCCACAGCTCACAAGTGCTGACGGCGGCGCTGCTGGTCGCACCGCTGGCCGACAGCGAGGTGACCATCCGCTGCGCCGACGCGGCGCTGGTCGCCGGCGGCTACGTGGACCTCACGCTGGCGATGATGCGCGAGCAGGGCGTCGCGGTGCAGCGCACGGCGAGCGGCCTGCACGTGTCGCCCGGACCATACGAGTCGCGCCTGCACTTCATGGCCTCGGACTTCACCGCGCTGTCGTACCTCGTCGCCGCCGTGGCGGTGGCCCCGACCGCCGACGTCTCCGTGGCCGACTACCACCCCTCCGAGCTGACGTGCGAGGCGGACTTCCTGCGCGCCGCCGCCGCGCTCGGCGTCCGAACGGACTACGACCCGGTCGCGCGCCGCCTGCGGATCCGCCGCGGCGCAGGCCTCCGGGCACGTGGAGATCGACGCGCGCAACATCCCGACGGTCGTCCCCACGCTCGCGGCGATCGCGCCGTTCGTCGACGCGCGCGTCACGGTCCGCAACGCCGCGCACGTCAACAACCACAAGTGCCGCCGCGTGGACGTCATGATCCGCGAGCTGCGCCGGATGGGCTGCGTCATCGATCCCGTCCTCAACGCCGCCGGAGACGTCGACGGCTTCCAGACCGTGGGCCGCCAGGCTCCGGCCGGCGGCGTCGCCCTGCAATCCCACGGCGACCACCGGATCTTCATCGAGCCTCGCCGTCGCGGCCAGCGGCGCCCGCTCCCCGGTCACCGTCGACGGCGCCCGGCACCTGCACGCGAGCTTCCCGAGCTTCCTCGAGGTCATGGGCGGGCTCGGCGTGCAGGCGTCCACCGCGGTGCCGCAGCCGGCCGCGATGACCCCGCGCCGCCGCGCCGCGCTGCACGAGTACTCCTACCCAACCCGAACCCTCGCGGCAGGTGAGCAGCCATGAACCTCCTCCAGTACAAGCGCCTCCACGTCCATCCGGCGTCCGAGCTCAGCGGCGCGGTCGCCCCACCGGCGTCCAAGAGCTCCTCGGCCCGCGCCGTCCTCGCGGCGTCGCTGGCGCCCGGCACGAGCACGGTCGAATCAGTGGCGACGAGCAACAACGTCCGCGCGATGATGGAATGCTGCACGGCGCTGGGCGCCCAGCTGTCGATCGACGATGCCGGGACGCTGACCGTCACCGGCACCGCGGCGATGCGCGACGGGCAGACGCTGTGCCCGGGCAACTCGGGCATCGTGCTGCGCCTGCTCATGGGCGCGGCGGCGATGCGTCGCCCCGTCACGTTCGTCACGCCGTACCTCGACTCGCTCGGGCGCCGCGCGAACAGCGAGATGGTCTCCGCGCTGCGCCAGCTCGGCGCGTCCGTGACGGCGAACGGCGACGACGGCCGGCTGCCCATCACGATCGACGGATCCGGGATCCACGGTGGCGCGGTGAGCGTCTCCGGCCGCCGCAGCTCGCAGTTCCTCAGCGGCCTGCTGTACCTCGGCGGCGTCCTCGGCGAGCCGCTCGAGATCACCGTCGTCGACGAGCTGAAGGCCAAGCCGATGGTGCGGACGACGCTCGACGTCCTGCGGACCGCGGGCGTCGACGTCCAGGCGTCCGACGACCTCATGCACTTCGCGCTCGACGGGCGCTCGACGTTCGCGCCGGCGCGCTTCAGCGTCGGCACCGACCCGGCGAGCACTGCGGCCCTGCTGGCGCTCGCTGCCTCCGTCGAGTCGTCGGTCGACCTCGGGCCGCAACGCCTCGAGGAGCTCGGCGGCGTCTTGGAGTACCTGCGCGAGATGGGCGCGACCATCGACGACGACGGGCCGAGCCTCACCGTTGCCGGCGGCGGGGAACTCAAGCCGCTGGACTTCGACGGGTCCAAGGCGCCGGACGCGGTGCTGCCGCTCGCCGCGCTCGCCGCACACGCCGACGGCACGAGCCGCTTCTACAACATCGAGCACCTGCGCTACAAGGAGTGCGACCGGATCAGCGACTTCCGCCGCGAGCTCGGGCGGGCGGGCGTGCGCGCCGACGAGAAGCGCGACGAGCTCATCGTCCACGGCTCGCCGGAGGGCGTGCAGGGCGGCGTCGTCGTCGACAGCCACTACGACCACGGCGTCGTGCTGGCGATGAGCCTCGTCGCGCTGCGCAGCCGGTCCGGCCTGACGATCAAGGACCCGCAGTACGTCGCGCAGACCTACCCCGGCTTCTTCGACGACCTGCGCCGCATCGGCGCCACGGTCACGGCCTGATCGGAGGATCGACCATGTGCGGCATCGCAGCGATCATCGACACGCGGGTGGAGGACGAGTCCCCCGCGGCCACGGCCAGGCGCGGCACGCAGGTGCTCGGCATGCTCGAGCGCATTCGCCATCGCGGCGACGCCGAGTACTTCGGCGAGCATCGCGTCGGCACCGGGGTCGCGATGGGCACCAACCGGCTCGGAATCGTCGACGCGGCCCACGCGCGCCAGCCATACACGGCGGAGGACGACCGCGTGTGGCTGGCGTACAACGGCGAGCTCTACGGCTACGGCGAGCTCCGGCAGGAGCTCGTCGAGCGCGGGCACGCGTTCGCGACCGATGCCGACACCGAGGTCGTCCTGCGCGCCTACCTCGAGTGGGGCGAGGGCTGCGTCGCCCGGCTGGACGGGATGTTCGCGTTCGTGCTCTACGACAAGCGCGATCGGACGTTCCTCGCCGCGCGCGACCACATCGGGATCAAGCCGCTCTACCACGTCGTGCGCGACGGGGTGCATCGCTTCGCCTCCGAGCAGAAGTGCCTGCTGGACGCCGGCGGCGAGATCCGCACGGTGGCGCCGGGCACGTACGTCTCGACCGGCATCCCGGTGCGGTACTTCGACCTCGACGGCCCGTCGCACGAGCTCTCGGACCGGACGGCCGTGACGCGGTACCGGCGGCTCTTCGACGCCGCGGTGCGCAAGCAGGTCGACACCGAGCTGCCGATCGCCGTGATGTTCAGCGGTGGCATCGACAGCGCCGCCGTGCTCGAGGCCGCACGACGCTTCCACCCCGCGGTGACGGCGTTCACGGTCGGCTTCGAGGGCGCCGCCGACATCGCCGTCGCGGAGCGCTACTGCGAGGAGCACGACATCCCGCACGTCGTGGCGTACCTCGACCGCGACGAGCTCGTGTCGATCCTGGCCGACGTCGTCTACGGCACGGAGTTCTTCGAGGCGATCGACGCCATGGACTCGGTCATCGCCTGGCTCGCGTACCGCACCGTGGCACGGCACGGGTTCAAGGTGGCCCTGTGCGGCGAGGGCAGCGACGAGGTGCTCGCCGGCTACGACCTGTTCCGGGATCACGACGACCCCGACGAGCTCATGTCATACCGCGTCCACAACCTGCACCGCACCGACCTGCAGCGCGTCGACCGGTCGAGCATGCTGCACACGGTCGAGACGCGCGTCCCGTTCATGGACCGGGACCTGCTCGAGTTCGCCTACCGCCTGCCGATGCGCTTCAAGCTGCGCGGCGACTGCCAGAAGTGGGTCCTGCGTGAGGCGTTTCGCGGCAGCCTGCCGGGCTACATCGTCGATCGCCCGAAGATCCGGATGCCCGACGGCAGCGGCCTGAAGAACACCCTCGTCGACCATGCGCGGCAGTCCGACGACCTCGATTCGCCCGCGGCGACGGAGATCGGCGTCGACACGCCGGAGGGCGCCTTCTTCCTCGAGCGCTATCTCGAGGCGGGCTACCCGATGCCGTCCGAGCGCGTCAAGCGCGCCGGCTATGACTACTCGCCCAACGGCTACTTCGAGTTCATCTCGTGACCGGCGCCGGCGACCCGAGGAGGCGGACGCCGTGATCGAGGTCGTCGGCGGTCGCACGACGGCGCGGCGCCCCACGCCCCGCGTGGTCGCGCCGTCGCAGCCGCTCGCGGGGATCACGTACGGGATCCGCGGGCGACTGCACGACGCGGCGCAGTGCCTGCGCCGCTCGGGCGTCTCGGTGCTGGACCTCAGCATCGGCGATCCCGGGGCCTTCGGCTTCCGCGCGCCGGCGCAGATCGTCGAGGCGGTCGCCGCGCGGCTCGAGAGCGTGCAGGGCTACACGCCGACGAAGGGCCTGCTCTCGACGCGCGAGGCCGTCGCCGCGTATGCGGCGCACAGCGGGATCGCGAACGTCGGCGTCGAGGACGTGTACGTCGGCAACGGCGTGTCGGACCTGATCCTCACGAGCCTGCAAGCACTGCTGTGCCCCGGCGACGAGGTGCTGGTCCCGCGGCCCGACTATCCGGTCTGGACGGCGGGCGTCCGCCTGGCTGGGGGCGTCGTCACGCACTACACGTGCGACGAGTCCGAGCGCTGGCTGCCCGACGTCGCGGCCATCGAGTCGCTCGTCACGCCGCGCACGAAGGCGCTCGTCGTCATCAACCCGAACAACCCCACGGGCGCGGTCTATCCGCGTGCGACGGTCGAGGCGATCATGGACCTCGCGCGGCGCCGCGGGCTCGTCGTCCTGTCCGACGAGATCTACGACCAGATCCTGTACGACGGCGTGACCCACACGCCGGCCGCGTCGCTCGCCCCGGACGTCGCGTGCGTGACGTTCAACGGCCTGTCGAAGTCCTACCTGCTCACCGGCTACCGCTGCGGGTGGCTCGCCATCACGGGGCGCCGATCGCGTACCGCCGGGCTGCGCGAGGGTCTCGACGTCCTCGCCGCGATGCGCCTCGGGGCGAACGCACCGGGCCAGGTCGCGCTGGAGGCCGCGCTGCGCGGCGGCCACGGACCGGCCGCGCTCGTCCTTCCCGGCGGTCGCCTGCGCGCGCGGCGCGACGCCGCCTGCGAAGCGCTGGCCGCCGTGCCGGGCGTGACGTTCGTCTGGCCCCGCGGTGGCTTCTACGTCTTCGCGCGCCTGGACCCTCGCGTCTGGCGGTCCGGCGACGACGAGCACCTGCTGCTCGAGTTGCTGCACTCCACCGGGATCCTGTTCACGCCCGGCAGCGCCTTTCACTGGCAGCGCCCGGACCATCTGCGGCTGGTGACGCTCGCGACCGTCGACGCGCTCCGCGGCATGGGCCGGGCGCTCGAGGACCACGCCGCGACGCTCGCCGGCGGCCCGCCACGACGCGCTATCGCCGCCGGCTGACGCGCGGCCGGCGCGGCGCCGCCCGCTCGGCGCGCGACCGCCATTGGACGCGCGGTCGCCGCTCGGCGGGCGGGCGCGGCTCGGCGGGCGGGCGCGGCTCCGCGCGCGGGCGCGGCTCCGCGCTGCGAGACACTGCCGGGATGCTCGAGCTTGCGGACGTCCCGGGCTATCTGGTGCAGCGCGGGCTGATCGGTCCGCGCGACGTCGCGGACGGAGTGGCGCTGTCGGATGTCTCGCGGCGCAACCGCGTCTTCCTCGCGACGACCAAGCACGGCCGCTGCTTCGCGCTCAAGCAGGCACGGCGCGCGGATGACGCGGGCGTCGCATACGAGGCGGCCGCGCTGGCGCGGCTGCACCGCGACGCCGGCGACGCCCTGCGCGCGTGCCTCCCCCGGGTCGCGGCGTACGACCGCGCGGGCGGCGTGCTCGCGCTCGAGACGGCGCGCGACGCCCGGGACGTGACGCGCCGCCACGCCCGCGGGCGCTACTCGCTCGCGCTCGCGCGTGAGACGGGCCGCGCCCTCGCACGCGTGCACGATCTTCCGGCCGGCGCGCTGCGCGGCCTGGACGGCATGACCGACCCGCGCGCGATGCTGCGCGCACACCGCCCCCGCCTGGAGGGGCTCGCAGCGCTGAGCGCGGGGGCGATCGACCTCCTGCGCGTCGTGCAGCGCGACGGCGCGCAATGTGGCGAGCTGGACGCGCTGCACGACTCGTGGAGCGAGCACGCAACGATCCACGGCGACGTGCGCTGGGACAACTGCGTCGCTGTCGGCTCCTCGAGCCGGCCGCGGATGGTGCTCATCGACTGGGAGCTCGGGGCGCCCGGCGATCGGGCCGCTGACGTCGGGTCGTTCCTCGGCGAGTACCTGCGCGCATGGCTGCGGTCGATCCCGCTCGTCGATCCGCGCGACCCGGCGCGGCTGCTGAGCCTGGCGCGGCTGCCGCTGGCGCGGATGCGGCCGTCGATCGGAGCGTTCTGGAGCGGCTACGCCGGCGCTGCGCCCGGTGCCGACGCGAGCCGGGTCTTGCGCCGTGCGATCGCGTTCGCAGCCGTACGCCTCCTGCAATCCGCGTTCGAGGAGGCGCAGATGCTGAGCACGCTGCACGCGCGGGTGCTGCAGCAGCAGCAGCTCAGCGCGACGATCCTCGCGCGCCCAGACGAGACCGCGATCGTGCTGCTCGGCCTGCCGGCATCGTGGGTCGCGCCGTGAACGAGGCCGCGATCGTGCTGCTCGGCCTGCCGGCCTCGTGGGTCGCGTCGTGAACCCGTACCGCGACCAGCTCGCGCAGGCGCTCGCGGCCCTCGAGGTGACGTCACGCGACACGTACTCCTGGTTCGGGCGCCGTTCGAGACCGCTGGCGCGCGGCATGGCGGCGGCGATCGGTCCGGACGCCACGCGCGCGTACCTCGTCGACGCCATCGCGCGCGAGCTCTACGCGTCGTTCTACTGCGCCGGCGTGCCGGTGCTGCGCGAGGCCGGCGAGCGCGAGCTCGCGTACGCCGACGAGCCGTTCGTGGAGGCGCTGTCGGCCGCCAACCGGGGCCGCGGGGGCTGGCAGGCCGGCTGGCACGTGGCCGTCGTCGAGCGCGACGACCTCGTCGTGGAGCGCGACGGGCTACGCGTCCGCGCGGCCAGGGGCGACTGTGCACCCGCTGCGCGGTCGCGCGCCGTCGGCGACCCCGTGAGCGTCCGCCGGGCCAAGGAGCAGCGGCACGTCTCGCCCGGCTTCTACGCGGCCCTCGGCGACGCGCCGTGGCGAGGCCGCGCCGACGGCGCCCCAGGGCTCGCACGTGCCCCCGCCCCCCGGTCCGCCACCGGGACCCTCGGCGCGGACGACGTCGAGCTGCGCGTCTACGTCAACGTCGCCCCGGCGGGGGCGGCGGCGCTCGTCGCGCTGCTCACCGGCGCCCTTAACGAGCGCGCGGTGCCGTACGCCCTCAAGGTCCTGAACCGGCCGGCCAGCTTCTGGCGCTGCGACGCCGCCGTGCTCTACCTCGAGGTGGACGACTTCGATCGCGCGCGCGACACGCTCCGCGAGGCCGCGCTGCGCTGCGCGCCGCACCTCCGCGACCGCGTCCCGGCGTTCACGAAGCGGCTGGCACGGGGCATCGCGGCCGGGGAGCAGCGCACGAGCGCGGGCGTGAGCTTCGGGAGCGCCCGATCGCGGCTCGTCGCCGAAGGCGTCCTGGACGCCCGCGATCGGCGGATGAGGAGCGCCGCCGCGCAGCTCGCGGCGGTCGAGGCGCGCTTCGAGGCCGACGGCCTGCGGCTCGACGTCCCGTATCTCGCGAGCAGCACGGCGGACCGCTACGAGCTCTGACGCCGACCCCGCCGGGACGGCGCAGGGGCGCCCGCGCGACGGTCGCGCACGCTTGACACCCGCCAGGACGGCTGCCACGGTTGGGGAGCTCCACTTTCGTCTACGGGGGTAAGCGATGAGCGGCGACGGTCCGGACCTCACGCCTGACACGCAGGTCACGCAGCTCTTGGCGCAGACGTCGGACGCTCCGGACGTAGTGCGCCTCGTCGGGTTCCTGGGTCCGACGACCGACGGCTACGTGCGCCTGTACGCCGATCCGGCGCTGATGTCCTGGATCGAGCTGCGCGTGGAGGACATCGTGCGCCGCGACCGCATCGAGTCCGAGGAGGCGACGATCGGCGGGCGCAGCGTGCTGTTCGTGAAGGGCACCGCGATGCGCACTCCGGTGCAGCGCCCGCCGGACGGCAGCGGCGAGGCCGAGTTCCTGCGCGCGTCGGCGGACGTGGAGGCCCTCTTGCCGGAGGTGCGCCTCTTCGACGTCGCGGTCGATGCGACCTTCATCGATCGCTTCGACCCGTTCGCGCGCACGTTCCGCACCTGCAAGCCCTGAAGGCTCAGGCGCCGCGGGTCAGGTAGCGCGCGCGCTCGGCGGCGCTCAGCTCGCGATCCGAGCGCGAGCGTGCGAGCCGCAGCGCCTCGCCGAACGGTCCGCACACGTCGCATGGCGAGACCCACAGGATGTCGTCGTCGCCGGCACTGACGACGTGCCGGCCATCCGGGCTGAAGTCGGCGCCCGACGCGCCCTTCGCGTGGCGGTGGACGACCGCGAGCGTCTCGCCGGCGGCGTCCCACACCCGCACCGTGCCGTCGGCACCGGTGCTGACCACCCGCGCGCCGTCGCGGTCGAACGCCGCCGACCGCACCACGCCGTCATGGCCGCGCATGGCCACCGCGCCGCCGCCATCCACGCTCCACACGCGCACGGTCCCGTCGGCGCCCGCGCTCACGATGCGCCGCGCGTCGCTGCTGAACGCCACCGAGTTCACCCGCCCGAGGTGTCCGCGGAGCGTGCGCCGATGCGCGCCGGTCCGCGCGTCCCACACGCGCACGGTGCCGTCTTCGGAGGCGCTCGCGAGCAGCCGGCCGTCGGGGCTGAAGGCCATGTCGTAGACCCGCGCGGTGTGGCCGCGCAGCGTCGTGCGACGCGTCCCGTCGAGCTGCTGGACGACGGTGTTCGGTCGCGGTCCTCCGAGCGCGATCCGTCCATGCGCGTCGTCGAGCGCCACCGCGAACTTCTCCCACGACCCTGCCGCGACGCGGCGCGAGGTGCCGTCGCGAACGTCGCTGATCTGCACCGTGCCGTCCAGCGACGCACTGACGACGCGCTGGCCGTCTGCGGAGAACCGGGCGACGCTGTCCTTGGCGTGACGCGCGAGCTCGCGGGCGGCGCCCGTCCGCACGTCGAACAGGCGCACGGCGCCGTCGCGCCCTCCGGAGACGACGAAGCGCCCGTCCGGGCTGTAGCGCGCGCCGTTGACGGCGCCGTACATGACGGCGGCATCGGGCAGCGCCCAGCGCCGCAGCATGCCGTCTTCGCCGACGCTCACCGCGGCGGCGTCGCCGGGCAGGAAGTTCGCCTGCAGCACGCGGCCGCGATGGCCCTTGAGCTCGCTGATCAGGTGCATGCCGCGCACGTCCCAGACACGGACGACCCCCTCCTCGCCGGCCGTCAGCAGGCGGCGGCCGTCCGCGCTGAAGCGCACGGAGTACACGGACTCCCGGTCGGCGCGAACGAGCCGCGGAGCGCCGTGGCCGCCTGTGCTCCAGACTCGCACGATCCCATCGGCGGTCCCCGTGGCCACACGTCGCCCGTCGGGGCTGAAGGTCGCCGTCTGCACCGCGGACGGGTGCCTCAGCGAGCGCGCGGAGCCGCGGGCGAGGTCCCAGATGCGGGCCGTCCGGTCGTCGCCTCCGCTGACGACGCGGTGGCCGCTGCGATCGAAGCGTGCCGCGAAGACCCAGCCGCGGTGCCCGTGCAAGCGCACGGCGCGCCCGTCTGCGGACACCGGGACGATGCGCAGCGTGCCGTCCGACACCGACGCGAGGACGCGACGGCCGTCGGGGCTGAACTGGACGCTGCTCACCCAGCCGCGCTTGACGCTGAGCAGGCGGCGCCGCTGCCCACCGCGGAGGTCGCTGACGACCACGCTGCCGTCCATGCTTGCGCTCGCCACGAGCCGCCGGTCGGGACTGATCGCGACGTCGTAGACGTCGTCGGCGTGGCCGCGGATCGTCGCGACGACGCGTCCACTGCCCAGGCTCCAGATCCGCACGGTGCCGTTCTGGCCGGCGGTCGCGACGACCTTGCCGTCGGCGCTCGGGGCCGCCGCGTACAGCCAGCCGTCGTGGCCCCGCCACGCCCCGGTGCCGCGATCGTCGTGGGTCGCCTGACGCACCGCGTTGCGCGCCTGCTCGGTGTCCGAGCGCCCGAGCGCCTGCAACGCCAGGCCGAGGCTCAGCCCGGGATCGGCGGCACGCAGGGTCGCCGACCGGGTCGCCAGCTCGCGCGACGCGGCGGCTTCGCGCTGTCGGTCGGCCGAGTCGCGCTCGCGCATGGCGACGATCGCACAGGTGCCGACCCCGACGAGCGCGACGACGAGCGCGCCGAACGCGATCCGTGTGCGCCGCGAGCGGGTGAGCTGCTCCTGGCGGCGGCGCACCTCGCTCGCGGTCAGGAACCTCTGCTCGAGCTCGTTGAGCGCCGGGTTGCGGCTGGCTCGCCACTCGATGGCCTCGTCCAGCCGAGTCCCGCGGTAGAGCGCGCCGTCGTCGCGGTCGAGGTCGTCCCATTCCTGCGCCGCCTCGTGCAGTCGGCGCTGCAAGCGGATCCCGTCGCGATCCTCCTCGATCCAGCGAGCCAGGCGCGGCCATTCGCGCAGCAGCGCCTCGTGCGCGAGCTCGATCGTCCCCGAGCCGAGGCTGAGCAGGCGACGGTCGGTCAGCGCAGCGACGACGCGCGCGACGTCCTCGTCGTGGCTCGCGATCTCCGCAAGCGGGACCCGGCGCCGCTCGATCGCACCGTCCTCGCCCATCGCGGCGAGGCGGATGAGCACGCGGCGCGCGGTCGTCTGCTGACCGGGATCGAGGAGGGCGAAGGCGTCCTCGGCGAGCCGCGCGACCGCGCCGCGCACGCCACCGAGCTCCTCGTAGGCGACACGGCGCATGTGGCGCCCGTCGCGACGCTGCCAGAGCTCCAGCAGGACGGTCGATAGCAGCGGCAGGGCGGCGGGCTGCCCCGCGACGTCGCGCAGCAACGCCTCGACGAGGTCGGGCGCCACGCTCACTCCGCCGAGCTCCGCCGGCTGCTCGATCGCGCGACGCAGCTCGCCCTGCTGCATCGGCCCGACGAGCACGTGGTTGGCGGCGAGCTGGCGCGACAGCTCGGGGTGCTCGGCACAGCGCCCGTAGAAGTCCGCGCGCAGCGCGAGCACGACCACGGCGTCGTCGCCTGCGGGGCTGCCCGCGCGCAGGAGCTCGGCGATGAAGGCCGCACGCTCGCCGGCGTCCGCGCAGACCGTGAACGTCTCCTCGAACTGGTCGACGGCGATGACGACCCGCTCGCCGTCGTCGACGCCGGCGAGCGCGTCGCGCAGCTCGTTCAGCGGATGCTCGCCGGGGCGGATCAGCACCTGCCGCCACGCCTCGCTGCCGGGCAGCATGCCGCTGCTCAGCGCCGGCAGCAGGCCGGCCCGCAGCACCGAGGACTTGCCGCTTCCCGACGGCCCGACGAGCCCGAGCAACGGCGCGCCGACGAGCCGCGCGACGACCTCGGCGATCAGGCGCTCCCGGCCGGCGAAGTACGGGGCGTCGGCCACCTCGTAGGTGGACAGGCCCTTGAACGGGCAGACGAGGGGGCGTCCATCGTCGGCGGCCGCGGCCTTCGCCGAGACGGCCTGAAGCGCCACCACGTCGGTCGTCAGCTCGGCGGCGATCGCGCGGGCCTGCTCGTCGGCTCGCGGCCGCCCGCCGCGCCGCGTCACCCACGCGCCGCGCGGCGTGCCTCCTCTCCCATTGGCTGCCAAGCTCGCGAACGCGAGCCGGCACGCCGCCGCTGGCCTCGGCGAGCCGGCGCGCGGGCGCGTCGTCCTCAGACCGCGGGACGTACGACGCGGCGATCCCGTGCGCGGCGTCGGCATCCAGCGGCCCGAGCTCGATCACGTCGTCGACCCCCAGCCGGTCGGGCGTCGCGTCGTCGTCGCCACAGGTGACGAGCATCACCGGGAGGTCCACGATGACGTCCGTGAGCCGCTCGAGCTCGCTCACCACGCCGTCGGTGGCCTGCTCGATGGCCTCGATGACGAGCAGCGTCGGCTGCGTCGCCACGCGCGCGAGTCCGATCGCGGTTCTCGCGCGTGCGGGCGCGTCGCCGTGCGCGTGCAGGACCGCGCAGCCCGCGCGATGCGCGTCCACCGCGAGCTCGGCGACGAGCCGTGTCTTCCCCATCCCTGGACCGCCGGTGAGCGCGAGCGCCGTGCCGGCGCCGTCGCGCGCGGCCCCCCAGCGATCGCGGAGGCTCGCGAGCTCGCTGTCACGCCCGACGAGCGGTGGCGCGCCGTCGACCTCGAGCTCGCGCGGCAGCGAGCGACTCGCCGTCCGGGGCGCGCGCGCGAGCTCCGCGTCCTGACGCAAGATCGCGTCGTGCAACTCGCTCAGCTCCTGGCTCGGCTCGATGCCGAACTCGCCGACGAGCACCGATCGTGCGCCACGATAGGACTCGAGGGCCTCGGGCTGTCGCCCGCAGCGATACAGCGCGAGCATGAGCTGCGCGGCGAAGCGCTCGCGCGTGGGATGTGTGGCCACCAGGCCTTGGAGCTCGCCGACGAGCGACGTGTGCTGTCCGGCGGCGAGATCGGCATCGACGCGCAGCTCGAGCGCCGCGAGCCGCTCCTCCTCCAGGCGCGCGATCTCCGCGGCGGCGAACGGCACCGACGCCAGGTCCCCGAGCGGAGGACCCTCCCACAGCGCGAGCGCCTCGCGCAGCGTGGCGGCCGCGAACTCGTGCTGTCCGCTCGACAGCGCGCTGCGCCCCTCCTCGACGAGGTGCTCGAAGCGGGCGGCATCGAGCTCGTCGGAGCGCACGCGCAGGCGGTAGCCGGCCGGCGTCGTCTCGACGACATCCGCGTCGTGCAGCGCCTTGCGGATGCGCGACACGTACACCTGGATCGTCTTGATCGCGCGTGGCGGAGCATCGGCGCCCCAGAGCGCGCAGGCCAGCCGCTCCGGGCTCACCGATTCGTTGGCGTGCAGCAGCAGGACGGCCAGGACGGCTCGGGGTTTGCTGCCCCCGAGCGCGACCGGCGCCCCGCCGCCGTTGCGGACCTCTAACGGTCCGAGTATGCGGAAGTCCATTTGGCGTTCCCCCGGTCGATGCGCGGCAAATGCTAGGGGCGCCAACCCCGCACGGAGGTGCGACAGATCACACACGAGGCGGGGCGGATTTGCCGTGTATGCGGCTGCTACCTGACCGTTGCTCGATTGAAAGCGCGCAGCCCCAACCTCGACGGCGACTGAACGTCCAGCGTCGACGAGCACACCCGATCGGCGCCTTCTCGACCCTCGCCCGTAGGAGGCCTGGCACATGCTCCACCTCAGCGCCGTGCGCGATCGCGCACCCCTTGTCGCTCCCGCATCACCCTCGCCGCGCTCGGCTCGAGCCCGATCCGGCCGGCCATCCCCGCTAGCCCTCGTCGAGGCCGCCCGCGGTGGCAACCAAGCCGCGTGGTCGGCGCTGGTCAAGCGCTTTGACCGCGTGCCGCGCGGGGTCGCTCGGTCCTTCCGCTTGGCGGCCGCCGACATCGACGACGTCGTGCAGGCGACGTGGCTCGCGCTGTTCAAGAACATCGAGCGGATCCGCGAGCCGGGCGACGTCGCGAGCTGGCTGACCACGACGGCTCGCCGCGAGTCGCTGCGTCTGCTCCAGTCCACAGGGCGCGAGCATCTGACCGACGATCCCCGCATCGGCGACGGATGCGACGCGCGCGGGCCGGAGCAGGAGGTGCTCGAGACCGAGCAGCGTGAGGCGCTCTCGCGCTGCCTTGCCTCGCTGCCGGAGCGCGATCGCCAGCTCATGCAGCTACTGGCCAACGAGGCCGACTACCGGCAGATCAGCGCGGCGATGGCCATCGCCGTCGGCAGCATCGGTCCCCTCCGGGCGCGCACGTTCGAGCGCCTACAGCGCCATCCCGAGCTCATCGGCCTGCGCGCGGTCGCCTGACCGGGCAGCCCCGGACATCCTGCTACGGGGTCGCCGGCCAGAGCTCGTCGGTGGGCACAGGCGCGCTCGTGCCGCCGTGCTTGGCGTCGACGACGCGCGTGGAGAGCATCCGGTCGTGCAGGGCGCGTCGCTCGTCGTCGAACAACGCGGGGCCGTACCAGACCGCGATCGCGACGAGGAAGCCGATCGAGCCGCCGTCGACGAACCCCATGAACCCCGAGATGACCGAGGACGTGATGGCGATGAGCAGCCCCTTGGCGAGGACCTCGCGCAGCACGGCCACCCCGACCTCGATCGGCGAGCCGTCGGCTCGCGCGGTGCGGATGCCGACGGCCTGCTTGCCGAGCGTCTGGCCGTTGCGCTCCCCGGGCCGCCGCACGAGCCACACGACGAACACGATCCAGCAGATGGCGCCGATCACGATCCCCGCGACCGTGCCGAGCAGGATCCAGCCGAGCTCCTCCCAGCCGTCGTCGTTGTCGTTGCTCGTGGTCGCGGCACCGACGAGGCCGGCCACGAAGCCGGCGCCGGCGAACACGCCGACGGCGACGCAGTAGAAGATCGCATCCAGGAGCGCCGCGGCGAGCCTGCGGCCGTGTCCCGCGAGCGCCGCCGTGGTGTGAACGGGGAAGGTCGCCACGACGTGCACTCTCGCAGGATCCGCGGCGGAGCTGGACGGGTGCCTTGACGCGGGCGGGCGCGTCGAGTGTCATGGGAGCCACGTGGCGCGATCGCACCTCCTCGGGCTGAGCGTCGCGGTCACCCTCGCGCTCGCGGCGCTGCCGTCGTTCGCCGCTGCTGACGCGCGGCTCTCGCGCAGCGGCAACGTCGTCACGCTCACGTCGGACGGGCGCGGCGACAGGATCCGCAACGCCGGGACCGACGAGCTGCGGCTGATCTCGTACTACGTCGATCGTGGCCAGGTGCTGCGCGCGGGTCCGGGCTGCCGGCGGCGCCGCGGCCCGGGATCACGCGGGTCATCGTGACCTGCGGCGCGCCATCGCAGAACAGCCGGGTCAACCGGGTCACGCTGCGCGTGCGGCTCGGCGGCGGCGACGACACGTTCGTCGCCTCGCCGTGGGACGACGTGCAGCCGCGTGTCGTCGTCGACGGCGGCACGGGCAACGACACGATCTACGGCTCGACCAACTCGGACGACATCGACGGCGGCCCGGGCGACGACCGCCTGTTCGGGCTCGACGACGTCGACGACATCGACGGTGGCGACGGCGCGGACCTCGTCGTGGGCGGTGCCGGCGACGACGGCCTCGTCGGCGGGGCGGGCGCGGACACCGTCTACGGCGACGAGCTGTCGGCCACGAGCGCGTGGGGCAACGACCTGCTCACCGCGGTCGACTTCGGCCCCGACCGGCTGGCCTGCGGCGAGGGCGTCGATGCGGCGGTCGTCGACGTCGACGACGTCGCGGATCCGTCATGCGAGAACCTCGCCGGTGGCCAGACGACCCCGCCGCGCGACGTCGTCGGCGTCCTGCCGCTGACGGTCACGATCGGCGCGCCGGCAGCGACGCCGGGTGGCCTCGCGCGGATCCTGCGCGGCCAGCCGATCCGGATGCCGGTCACGTTCTCCGCCGCCGCCCATGTCGTCGCCACGCTCGAGGTGACGGCGGCGGAAGCCCGCCGTCTGGGGCTTCCGAGCCGCGAGCGCGTGCTCGCCGACGACCTCGGCACCCCGCTGTCGCTCACGCCGATGACGCTCAACACGCAGATCCGCCTGCGCTGGCCCGTCCGCCGCTACCTGCGCGACGAGGACCGCGTCACCGCCACGCTCACGGTCACCGCGACGGACGTCAACCTCGCGCCGACCGTCGCGACCAGGGTCCTCACGCTGCGCCGGTAGCGCCGCGTCGACCCGCTACATGGCGGAGACGTAGCAGAGAAACCGCTGGAGAGAACCCATGGAAGAGACCCGCCTCGCGCGCATCGCCGGTCAGGACTTCCGCCTGCGGAGGACCGACGTCATCGACGCGTTGAGGGCGCTCGAGCCCGAGCCGATCGCGAGCCACTTCGTCGTTGTCGCGAACCGCCGGTTCCCGCCCAAGCAGGCGATCAGCGCCGTCACCGGTCTCGACCGAGCCGACTTCACGTCCCACCAAGCGCGGCGAACGCTGATGCGCCTCGGGTTCACGGCAGGCCGGCGTGGCTCGGCCCGACCCGCTCCGGGCCGTTCGGCCGGCGTCGGAGAGGCCGCACCTCGCCCCCTGACGGGCGGTGAGCTTCTGGCCGACCGCTTGCGCCCGCACATCGGCCAGTGGGTGTCCGTCAAGGACGACGAGGTCATGTACGCGGCAGCCAGCCCGCAGCGAGTCGTGGCTTGGCTCACGGAACACGGGCAGAAGGCCGACAGCATGTTCCGCGTCCCCGAGGACGAGCTGGCAGCGACCGGTCTCGCTCCGCTGTGAGGTTCGGCTTCCGGCACCTCCCCGGCCCGGGATCGGCATCCGTTCGTCCACGACCGATCATCGACGTCGTCGTCGATGGCCTCGACGTCGCACCTCAAGCGTGCCTACTCGACAGCGGCGCGACCGCCGTCCGGTTCGGCCAGCACGTCGCCGAGCTGTGCGGCATCGACCTGTCCGAGTCGCCGAAGGCGCTGCTGGCGGTCGGCAGCGCACACGTCGAGGCGCGGCTCGCCGAGGTGAGCCTGCTCGTGACCGATGGCGACGACGCGCACGAGTGGACCGCTACGGCCTGGTTCTGCGACCCCTGGACTCCGGCCTTCGGACTGCTGGGGCTCACGGGCTTCTTCGACCAGTTCGAGGTCACGATCGCGGCGTACGAGGAGCGCATCGAGCTGACGCCGATCGGCCAATAGCCGGCCGCGATGGGGCCGCGCCGCGCCGGTTCCAGACCGGCGGCCGGCTTGCGGTGGTCGGGTACGGTGCACGCGTGGCCGGCGACGACGCGCACGTCCTCGAGATCGCGGGCCGCGAGATGCGGGTCACGAGCCCCGGCAAGGTCCTGTTCGGCGAGCGCGGCGAGACGAAGCTCGACCTCGTCCGCTACTACGTCGCGGTCGCCGAGCCGCTCATGCGCGCGATGGGCGGCCGGCCGGTGCTCATGCAGCGCTTCCCGAAGGGGGTCGGCGGCCCGTCGTTCTTTCAGAAGCGCGTGCCGGACGGCGCGCCGGACTGGCTGCAGACGACGACCGTCGAGACCGTCAACGGCACGCCGTCGCGGGCGCTCGTGGCGGCGGACGCCGCGCACGTCGCGTGGGCGGTCAACCTCGCCTGCCTCGGGTTTCACGTGTGGCCGTACCGCGCCGACGACCCCGAGCACGCGGACGAGCTGCGCCTGGACCTCGATCCCCAGCCGGGCACCGCCTTCGCAGAGGCGCGGGTGGCCGCATGGGAGCTCAAGGCCCTGCTGGACGAGCTCTCGATCGTCGCGTTCCCGAAGACGACCGGCAACCGCGGGCTGCACGTCTACGTCCGGCTCGAGCCGCGCTGGGACTCCTACGACGTCCGCCGCGCCGCCGTCGCCGCGGCACGCGAGCTCGAGCGCCGCCGCGGCGACATCATCACCGCCGCTTGGTGGAAGGAGGAGCGCGGCAAGCGGATCTTCGTCGACTACAACCAGAACGCGCCGCACAAGACGGTGTTCGGCGCCTGGTCGGTGCGCGCTCGCAAGGGCGCCCAGGTCTCGACGCCGGTCAGCTGGGAGGAGCTCGACGACGTCTCGCCGGACGAGCTCACGCTCGCGACCGTGCCCGCCCGCCTCGAGCGCGACGGCGACCCGTGGGCAGCGATCGACGACGCCCCGCAATCGCTCGAGCCGCTCCTCGCGCTCTACGAACGCGACCGGGAGAACGGCCTGCACGACGCGCCGTGGCCGCCGGTCTACCCCAAGCAGCCCGACGAGCCGCCGCGCGTCGCCCCGAGCCGAGCCCGCAAGCCGGACTGACTCGCGACTACGCCGGATCGTCCTTGCTGCCGCTGCCGAGGGAGCCCGGGTCCAGCGCCGCGATCACCCGCGCATCCACGCCACGGGAGCGCAGCTCGTCGCGCACCTTCAGCAGGTCGTCGACGTTCCCGACGTCGAAGCGCACTCGCACGAGGTCGAGCTTGTCGTCCGTCGAGACCACCTCGCCATCGAGGTCGGCCACGGCGTCGGTGACGTACGCGTCGCCGGGATCGGCGGCGATCACGAGCTGGTCATCGACGATGTCGCGCACGGCGGCCGGCCCAGCCGCCAGCGGGATCCGGGGTCGCGGATCCTCGTCGTCACCGCCGCAGGCTCCCACCACGGCGCCGCCGAGCGCCACGGCGAGCAGCAGGCAGACGCAGCGGAGCATCGCGCTGCTAGAGGAGCTCCAGCAGCTCGAGGATGACCTCGGACAGCGTCCGGTCGCCATCGAGCTGAGTGTAGGCACCGCCCGTGACCGAGACCCACGTACGCCAGTGCGACTCGAGGCCCGACGCGTCGACCTGCAGCAGGTGGATGCCGTCCTCCCGCAGGCCGGCGAGCGCGTCGTCCTGGAAGTCGATGTCGTCGCCGCCGCAGTCCACCGTCGCGTTGCGCCCCGGGTCCACGCCGGTGTCCCAGACGCCCGACGTGTCCTCGACGCCTTCGTTGAGGTTGGTGTCGTGCGGCACGTTGTCGCCGAGGTTGACGATCAGCGTGAGCGCGTCCGAGCGCAGGCCCAGCGCGGCCGCCGTGTCTGGCTGCGCGATCTCCCAGAACGCCCGCCCGTAGGACTCGGGGCCGTCATCGCCGGATCCGAGCGTGAGCGCCTCGATCGCGGCGGTCGTCGTGGCGTCCGCGGCGGTCAGCGCCGAGTTCGTTCGGAACGGCAGGTCGCCGGGAGAGCCGTAGGAATCGAAGTACGACGACCCGCACGGCCGCGAGTCGAAGACACCCTCGTAGTCCTCGTAGGAGACCACCGAGTAGCGGATGTCCGAGTCGGGCGCCGCCAGCCGTACCGCGCCGATCGCCGCGTTGATCTCGTCCTTGGCCTGCTGGAGGATCTCGCCCATCGACCCGGTGAGGTCGAAGGCGAGCACCACGTCGACCTTGTCGGGGAGCTCGATCGTCCCCTCGCACGCGATCGCCGCCGGCGCGTCGATGACGGAGAATGGTTGCCCTGCGACCAGCTCGCCGTCGTTGACGGCCGCCGAGACGATGCAGGCCTTCACCTGTGCGGCCGTGCGCGTCGGATCGTCGGAGAGCACGAGCCCGGCGAGGCCGGTGACGTGCGGAGCCGCCATCGAGGTGCCGCGCTTGAACTCGTAGTTGTCGTCGCAGCTGAGGTCGATGATCGAGCAGCCCGTGCGCGGGATCGTCGAGTAGATGTCCTCGCCCGGCGCCGCGACGGAGACCAGGTCTCCGACGTTCGAGAAGGTCGCCAGCGTTCCGTTGCGAGCGATCGCGGCCACCGCCATCGTGTTCGTCGGGAAGCGCTCCGACAGCCCACCGGGCGCCGTGTGGAGCACGTCGCGCTGCGTCTCGTTGCCGGCGGCGAACACCCACAGCACGTCGTCGTTGTTGAGCTGCGCGTGGATGACGGCGCGCCCGAAGATGTCGTTCGTCGACTCGGCGAGCGCGATGAGCGCCGGGGTGATCGGGACCGACGTGTTGTTCTCGATGAACTGCAGGGAGATGTTCACGACGCGGTTGCCGTCGTCGGCGGCTTGCCGCATGGCGTCGGCGGTCGTGACGGCGTCGCTGCCGTAGGAGTAGAGGGTCATGTCGCAGTCCCACATCACGCCGGTGACGCCCTTGGCGTTGTCGCCCTCGGCGCAGATCGTCCCGGCGACGTGCGTCCCGTGGCCGTCCGCGGAGGGGCCGCGGTCCGTGGCGGAGGCGTTGTCGTCGAGGTCTGAGTGGTCGGCGTCGAAGTCGGTGTCGACGACGCCGATCCGCACCGACGACGAGCCCGTCGTCGCGTCCCAGGCGTCGGGCGCGCCGATCCACTCCAGGCCCCAGTTGTTGCCGGCGGGGTTCGCGGCGTCCCACGAGTCCCATTCGCTGTCGTCGGGAATCGTCTGCTCCGTGTCGCGATCGACGACGTTCAGCGATGCGAACTCGACCGCGGGCCTCGCCTCGAGCGTCGGGATCTGCGCCTGCGTGTCGCCGAGCGTCGATCCGCTGTAGCGCAGCTGGTAGATCCGCAGCGCGGGCGAGGCGCCGATGATCTGGGCGCCGGTGGCCGTCGCAGCCGCCTGCGCCGCGGCGCCGGGGTCGGCTTCGCTTGCGCGGATGCCGAGGACGACCTCGTCGGTCACGACAAGCAACCCGTCGGCGGTTTCGCCGATGCGATCGGGCGACGGCTGCGCCGGACCGTCCGGGATGCCCGTCGGACTGACCACGTCGATGCTCACGGGCAGCGACGGACCGACCTGCGCGCCGCCGCTGCGCAGGCGCAGCTGACCGGCGATGGCGTCGCCGGCTTGGGCGTTCGCGGGCACCGTGATCAGGACCGGCAGCTCGAAGCTGCCGCCCGAGGCGGGTCGCATCGCGTCGACGTCGACCGCGACGACCGAGCCGGCGGGTCCCGACACGTCGACGGCGAGGTCGGCGATGTCGGGTCCGGCGTACCGAAAGCGAATGGCGGCTTCGTGCACGGTGCCCGCGATCGCGGCGCGGCGCAGCTCGCCCTGCTCCCAGGTCAGCGCCGGTGGTGGGGGCGGTGGCGGTGGTGGCGGCGGGGGCGGCAGCGGGGGCGGGGGTGGCGGCGGGCCGGGGGGTGGCGGAGGCGGTGTGGTCGGGCGGGGCGCGCGCAACACCTCCAACGCGCGCATCTCACCGCGCATCCGCGCTGGGAAATAGCCCGTGAAGAGCGTGTAGCTGTAGACGGTGCCGCGGCGCCCGGCGATGCTCCGCTCGATCGTCTCGGGGAGGATCGCCGCGAGGCGCCACGCCCCGTCGGCGATCCTCGCGCGGGTCTCGTGGCTGCGGCGGGTTCCAGAGCCGTCCACCCAGTCGAGCTGCACCCGCACGACGCCCTTCGCGCGGCGCGAGAGCGTTCCCGCGCTGGTGAGCCGCAGGCCGCCGTTCGTCGCGATCAGCGCGGGGCGCTGAGCAGCCATGTAGGCCGGGTTTGGGGCCGCGCGCAGGCGGACCTCCTGCGAGTGCGTGCGTGCGCTGCCGCCGTAGCGGATCGTGACGATGCCGGTGCCCGCGCGGGCCTGTGCACCCGGGATCCGCTTGCGGACGACCAGCCGACCGCGGGCGGAGTCGATCGCGGCGCTGAAGCGGTACGCCCTGCCAGCGGCGAGGAGCTTGACGTCCGCCGTGCCCGAGGCGAGCCTGCTCATCCTCGCGAAGAGGTCCAGGCTCCCGCTCCCGCGGCCCATGTTCGTGCGCAGGACGGAGAGCTTTGCCGGCTGCGGGTCGGCGGCCTGCTGCGCGCTCGCGCCGCGTGGCGATGCCCACGACATCGAGAGCAACACCGTTCCCACCAACGCCGTCACCGTGAGACTGCGACCGGTCCGTGACGTCATCGCCTGACTCCCAACAGCATTCCATTGCCCCGTTTCCGCGCCCCTGATCCGTCGTCGCGCGGCGGCGCCACCGTATCAGCGCGCAGGACGCCGGTGGGACTTTTTGGTGCCGCGCGCGACTGGGCGCGTCGTGGCCGGCGCGGGTTGCACTCCCCTGGACCAACCGAGCCACGTGGGAACGACGGGTCCGCAAAGTACGATCGGATCCTGGCCTCCACCACGACATCCGCTCGACCGCTGGGACGCGACGACCCGCGGGTAAGCGTGCCGCTGTTCACCCTGCGAGAGAGCGCGACATACCTGCACACGCCTGTCTCCACGCTGCACGCGTGGGCCCATCCGAAGGACGGCGCCCCGCTCGTCACGGTGTTCCCGCGTGCCGGCCGGCGCGCGACGGTGCCGTTCGTTGGCTTCGCCGAGGCGTTCGTGCTCGGAGCGCTCCGTGGCGCCGGCGTTCCGATGCAACGCATCCGCCCCGCGGTTGCCAAGCTCAGCGCGGAGATCGGGCTCGAGCATGCGCTCGCCTCCCAGCGCGTGTATACCGACGGCGCGGAGCTCATCTTCGACTACGCCGCGCAGAGCGACGACCAGGAGTTGCCGACCGTGGTTCGGACGGGCCAGCAGCACTTCGCAGAGGTCATCCGCGGCTACCTCAAGCGGATCACGTACGGCGATGACGGCTGGGCGGAGCGGCTACAGCTGCCGGCCTACGCTAGAGCGGAGGTCACAGTCGATCCGCGCCAGGCGTTTGGTCAACCCCTGGTCGTGCACGGCGGGGCGCGCGTCGAGGATCTCGTCGACCGGTTCCAGGCTGGCGATGGCTTCGCCGCGATCGCTGGCGACTTCGGCGTTCCCGCCGAGGAGGTGGAGGACGTGATCCGGGTTGCCCTCCGCCTCGCCACCTGAGTTCTTCGTCGACCGTAGCCTCGGTCGGCACGTCGTGCCCGCCGCACTCCGGGGCGCAGGCGCCGTGGTTCACGTCATGGCCGACGTGTACGGCGAACGCATCGGGCAGGGACTGGCCGACGAAGAGTGGCTCCACGACGCCGGCGAGCACGGCTGGGTGGTGCTGATGAAGGACGCGAAGATCCGCTACCGCCCGGCTGAGCTACAGGTCGTCATTGACCACGGCTTGCGCGCGTTCTGTCTCACGAACGCAAACCTCCGCGGCATCGAGATGGCACAACGGCTCGTCCAGCACCTCCCTCGGATCACCCGCATCGCCGAGCAGAAGCCCGGCCCGTACATCTACGGCGTGTACCGAGACGCGGTGCGGCCTGTCTGGCCGACATGAGGCAGGGCCGGTCGCCGCGGCGGGAGCGCGCGGCCTTCGGCATGCATTGCTCCTCGCCCGCGAAACTCCCTGGTCAGCGCGGTGGAGCTGGGCGGGACGAACTGGCGCCTCATGCGACCCGGGTCAGCGCTCCGGCACCACCGCGCGTGCCCGGACACGAATGCGCGCTGGTGCGCTGCGCGTTGCTCACACACGCATAGCCGGTCAGTCGCGGACAACGACCGGAAGCCGCCGGCACAGCGACGTAAGATTCCGCCAATCCGTGCACGGCTTCGTCGCTCCTACCGATCCTGGCTGGTTCGAGTTCCTGCGCGAACGGCGAGAGATCGACGAGGCCAACTTCTGGCGCCCGAAGCCGGACACGTTCCGCGCGATCGGGGAAGGCGAGGTGTTCTTCTTCAAGTTGAGGAGCCCGCTCAATGCGATCGGCGGGTTTGGGCTCTACGCGCGGTTTGCGCGGCTACCGGTCTGGCGGGCCTGGGACGTTTTCGGCCAGGCGAACGGGGCGGCGACCCTTGACATGTTGCGCCAGCGCCTCGGACAGAACACCCGCGATCGCGTCGCGATGGAGCTCGACCGCCTCATCGGGTGCATCGCGGTCACACAACCGGTGTTCTTCGCGCGGGGCGATTGGGTCCGCGTGCCCGATGACTTCTCGCCGAGCATCATGCGCGGCAAGACCTACGACCTAACCCGCGGGGAAGGCATGCGGATCTGGACTGAGTGCCTGGAGCGTGCCGCGCACCATCATCACCTGACCGAGTGGACGACGGAAGCGATCGAACTCCGACGAACCGGCAAGCCTCAGGTCATCACGCCCCGGCTCGGCCAGGGAAGCTTCCGCCTCGCCGTGCTCGACGCGTACGACGGCGCGTGCGCCGTGACGAACGAGCATTCGCTTCCCGTACTCGAGGCGGCGCACATCCGTCCCTGGGGCGAGGGCGGGCGCCACGAGTTGGCTAACGGCCTCCCGTTGCGGCGCGACATCCATCGCCTCTACGACCTCGGCTTCGTGACCGTCAAGCCCGACCTGCGCTTCGCGGTCAGCCCTGCGCTGCGGGATGCCTACGCGAACGGCAGGACGTACTACGCCCTCGAAGGGCGCACGATCACGACACCCAACGTGACCGACGCGCAGCCATCCCGCGAGTTGCTCGAGTGGCACGGCGACGTCGTCTTTCGCGGCTGATACGGACGAGCTGCGTCAGCTCGCCCGAGGCCGGACACCGTGATCGCTGCTAGGGCGGCTGACGAGCTGCTCGAGGTGGCTCTTGACGGGTCCCGGTCGCGGCGCGGGGCTCACCGCACGGCAACCCGCGCGCCCGCGGTCGCCTCCCGAAGCTGCCCCGCTTGTGCGCGGGTGAGGACGCCGCGGCGTCGACCGTCGGCGATGGCCTGGTCGATTAGGGCCGGTCCGAGCCCGCTCGCATGGGCGTCGAGGATCGCCCTGACCGGGGTGACGATCGGGATACCCTCGTGCGCGGTGATCTCGTCGTCGCGCAGGTCGGCGCGGTGCACGACGTAGAGCGTTGGCGTCTCGCGCTGCGGCCGGTGCGCGCGCGGGACGGTGATGTGGATCTTGGCGGGGTTGACGTCGCTGAGCTCATACAGGCTCAGCGCGGTTTCGTTGCTGAGCACACCGCGCACGCCGCGCGGCCACAGCGTGGCCTCCCTGTACTGATCCAGCGGACCGGCGGGGATGAGCGGGACGCGATACACGCCGTGGCTCGTGCGGACCAGGGTGCCGCGCTCGGCCATCCGCGCAAGCGTCGTCGGGGCGATGCCCGCGGCGCGCGCGTCCTCCTGGGTGACGTAGCCCTGCTGCTCACCGGCGATCTCCACGACGGTGTTGTAAGCGCTTCTTGGCATCTTGGTTCCTGCTTGAAAGTGCACGTCCTGTGCAAATTCAAGCACACAGCGCGGCGGAGCGACAGGCCACCTTCAGACGCCCGAACCAGGTCAAACAGTACACGGACGGTACACAGATCCGCCTGATCCGCCCGCTCTCAGCATCCCAAAAAGCCTCGCATTTGCAGGGCTTTCGATAGTCGGGGAGACAGGATTTGAACCTGCGACCGCCCGGCCCCCAGCCGGGTGCGCTACCAGACTGCGCCACTCCCCGTGGCCGTGCTCAAGCGGGCGACGGGAATCGAACCCGCCCTAAAAGCTTGGAAGGCTTTTGTGCAGCCACAACACTTCGCCCGCACGCCCGGCGGGAGGATACCGCTCGCCGCCCGGTGGGCGGGCCGCCGCCGAGAGCGGGTCACGCAGGACTCGAACCTGCAACCCCCGGTTTTGGAGACCGGTGCTCTGCCAATTGAGCCAGTGACCCGTGCCGCGTCAGGGTACCGCAGGGCTCCCCGGCCACAAACACCCGCCGCCGCCGAAGAAAGTCCATGGATCGGTTAGCTCCTGCCATGGCGCGCGCTACCCTGCGGCGAGATCATTGCATGCACAACCACTTGACCGCACGTCAAGACCCAACCTACGGGGGCATCATGAGCACGGCAACAGCACTTCCAACCGGCACCTGGAACGTCGACCCTGCGCACTCGCACGTGACCTTCAGCGTCCGCCACATCGGCATCTCGAAGGTCCGCGGCAGCTTCGGCGAGTACGAGGGCGCGCTCGTCTTCGACGACGACGGAGGCCTGACCGCCACCGGCACGATCCAGGCCGCGTCGATCGACACCTCGCAGCCGGGTCGAGACGATCACCTCCGCGGCGAGGACTTCTTCGACGTCGAGAAGCACCCGACGATCACCTACGCCTCGACAAGCGTCACGCCGACCGGCGACAACACCTTCGAGGTCGTCGGCGACCTGACGCTCCTCGGTGTCACGAAGCCGATCACGCTCGCCGTGACGCTCGGCGGGACCGAGACCGATGCGTTCAACATCGACCGCGTCGGCCTCGAGGCGACCGGCGAGATCCTGCGCTCGGACTTCGGCATGGGCTTCAACATCCCCCTCGGCAGCGGCGCCCTCGCGCTCAGCGACAAGATCAAGATCGACGTCGACGTCTCGGCGATCAAGGCGTCGTAGCCCGCCGGCGCGCGGGGCGTCACAATCGCCGTCGTGGACCCCACGACGGCCCTGCGCGCCGAACCCGGACCTCCAGCGGACGGTCGGCTCACCGTCGACCGCCTCGCCTCCGGGCACGACCCCGTCGAGGTCATGCTCTTCGACCACTTCGACGTCGGCTGCCCGGGCGACGCCATCCGCGAGCCGCACCGCCACGACTACCACGAGCTCATCTGGACGCGCAGCGGGGCCGGCCGGCACATGCTCGACCACCGCACGGTCCCCGTCGTCCCCGGCACGATCACCGTCATCGGCCGCGGGCAGGTGCACGTCTTCGAACAGGCCCGGGACCTCGTCGGCGCGGCCGTGCGCTTCGGCGACGAGCTCCTGCGCGAGGGCCCGATCGCGCGCTCCGACCCGGCCTGGCTGTTCGCCGGCTGCGGCGGCTGGAACGTCACCGTCCCGGAGTCGAGCCACGCGCCGCTCGAAGCGCTCATCGCGAGCCTCAAGGACGAGAGCACCGCCCCGCCCGACGCGCGCAGCGCCGACCTGCAGCGCCATCTGCTCTCCGTCCTGCTGCTGTGGATCGAGCGCTGGTACGACGGCGAGCACACCGAGCGCCGCGACGGCGAGGGCGCAGGACTCGAGCTCTACCGCCGCTTCTCGCGCGTGCTCGAGCGCGACTTCGCCGCCCATCACGACGCCGCGCACTACGCCGACGCGCTCGCGATGCCGCCGGCGGCGCTCTCGCACGCGCTGTCGCAGGTCGCGGGCAAGTCGACGAAGGAGCTCGTCACCGAGCGCGTGATGATCGAGGCGACCCGCTTGCTGCGCTTCACCGACCGCACGGTCGGCGAGGTCGCCTGGCAGACCGGCTTCAGCGACCCGCTGTACTTCTCGCGCGCGTTCAAGCGCCACACCGGCGAGCCACCGACAGCCTTCCGCGACCGCGCGCGCGGCCGCGCGTAACGCGCGCCGGGCAGGTCGCGCCGGGCGGCGGGCGGGCCGCGCGGGGCGGCGACGGCGGATGTCCATGCATCCGCCATCAACAGCCATGGACGGCGCGACCGGCAGGGAAGACACTGTGTCCATGTCCACGATCGAGACTCCCACCGCACCGACGCTGCCCGCCACGCTGCGGCTCGGCGCCACCCACCTCACGGTCTCGCACCTCGACGGCTCCATCGCCTTCTACGAGCGCGCGCTCGGCCTGCAGCTGCACGACCGCGACGGCCACCGCGCCGCGATGGGCGCCGGCGGCGAGGACCTGCTCGTCCTCGTCGAGGTGCCCGGCGCCGGCCTCGGCGGCCGCCACGCCGGCCTCTATCACTTCGCGCTGCTGTTCGACTCGCGCGAGGAGCTCGCCCGCGCGGTCAAGCGGCTCGCGGCGAGCCGGACGCGCATCGAAGGCGCGTCGGACCACGGCGTCTCCGAGGCGATCTACCTGCGCGACCCCGACGACAACGGGATCGAGCTCTACGCCGACCGCCCGCGCGAGGACTGGCCGCCGCCGCGCCAGCCCGGTGAGCGCGTCGAGATGTACACGATCGCGCTCGACATGCGAGCGCTCCTGGCCGCGGTCGAGGGCGAGGAGACCCAAGCGCTCGCCGGCCCGGGCTTGCGCACGGGCCACCTGCACCTGCACGGCGCGAACGTCGAGCGCGGCCTGGCGTTCTACCGCGACGTCCTCGGCTTCGAGGTCATGGTGAACCTCGGCAGCGCCGCGTTCGTGTCGGCTGGCGGCTACCACCACCACCTCGGCTTGAACGTCTGGCTCGGCTCGGACGTCAAGCCCAAGCCGCCGGACGTCGCCGGCCTGCGCCACTGGACCGTCCTGCTCGACAGCGCCGACGAGGTCGCCGAGGTGCGCGCCCGGGTCGAGGCCGCGGACCTGCCGGTCGAGCCGTACGACAGCGGCTTTCTCGTGCGCGACCCGTGGCAGACGGCGGTCGTGTTCGCGGTCGCGCCGCAGTCGCCGATCTCGGCGTAGCCGCGAGGCGCCTACCCGCGTAGGGTAGGCGCCATGTCGCAGAGCAGTGGCGCGCGGCCACTCGTCCAGCTCACCGACGTCCGCAAGAGCTTCGGGGACAACCTCGTCCTCGACTCGATCGACCTCTCGATCGGCGCGGGCGAGGCGATCGTCATCGCCGGCCCGTCGGGATCGGGCAAGTCGACGATGCTGCGCTGCATCAACGGCCTGGAGTCCGTCGACTCGGGCTCGGTCGTCGTCGACGGCAACCGGATCGATCCGCGGAGCAAGGAGATCCAGAAGCTCCGCGCGAACATCGGGATGGTCTTTCAGCAGTTCAACCTCTTCCCGCACAAGACGGTGCTGGAGAACATCACGCTCGCGCCGATCAAGGTGAAGGGCATCGATCCGCAGGCGGCGCAGGAGCGGGCGCACGAGCTCCTGAAGATCGTCGGGATCCCCGAGAAGGCCGACGCGTCGCCCGCCGACCTGTCGGGCGGCCAGCAGCAGCGCGTCGCGATCGCGCGCGCGCTGGCGATGGACCCGAAGCTCATGCTCTTCGACGAGCCGACGTCAGCGCTGGACCCGGAGATGATCCGCGAGGTGCTGGACGTCATGCGCGATCTCGCGAAGGGCGGGATGACGATGGTCGTCGTCACGCACGAGATGGGCTTCGCGCGCGAGGTGTGCGACCGGATCGTCTTCATCGACGAGGGCAAGATCGTCGAGCAGGGCCCGCCCGCCGAGTTCTTCGCCAACGCGAAGAGCCCGCGCGCGCGGGAGTTCGTGGACAAGATCATTCACCACTGACGAAGGGGGACGGATGCAGACGAAGACATGGCGCTCGTTGACGGCGATCGCGCTCGTGCTCGGCGCGACGGCGATGGGCGCCTGCGGCGACGACGAGGACGAGCCCGGCACCGCGTCGACCGCGACGACCGCGGCACAGACGTTCGCGGCCGGCACGACGATGAAGAAGCTCCAGGACGCGGGCGAGATCACCGTCGGCGTGAAGTTCGACGCGCCGCCGTTCGGCTTCAAGGACACGAGCGGCGAGGTGCAGGGCTTCGACATCGACCTCGCGAAGGCGATCGCGGACGCGCTCGGCGTGACGCCGAAGTACATCGAGGCGCTGTCGGACAACCGGATCGCGTTCCTCAAGGACGGGACCGCCGACCTGATCCTCTCGACGATGACGATCACCGCCGAGCGCGACGAGGAGATCGACTTCTCCAAGCCGTACTTCATCGCCAAGGGGCGGATCCTCGTCAAGGAGGACAACACCGACATCAAGGGCGTCGGCGACCTCGCCGGCAAGAAGGTCTGCACCGTGCTCGGGTCGACGTACGAGGAGACGCTCAAGAAGCAGGCGCCGAAGGCGGAGCTGCGCCTCGTGGACGCCTACTCGGAGTGCCTCGAGCTGATCCAGAACGGTGGCGTCGAGGCGGTCTCGACGGACGACGTGATCCTCACGGGCATGATCCGCCAGGACGACACGCTCAAGCTCGTCGACGACAAGGAGCTCACGACCGAGCCCTACGGCGCCGGCGTCAAGGAGGGCGACACCGCCTTCAAGGGGTTCGTCGACTCCGTCATCGACACGTACTTCGAGGACGGCAGCTGGGCGACGGCGTATGAGAAGTGGGTCGGCCAGTACACGGGCGAGAAGCAGGACCCGCCGACGATGACGCTGCAGGAGGCGCTCGACCTCAGCAAGTGAGCGACCTGCTCAACCTCCTCACGGAGAACCTCGACGAGTTCGGGGGTGGCCTCTGGGTCACCCTCCGGCTCGTCCTGGGGGCGTTCTCGATCGCGCTCCTCGTCGGGACGGTCGTGGCCGCGCTGCGGATCTCACGATCGGCGTGGACGCGGCGGCTCGGCGGGATCTACGTCGAGACGTTCCGCAACGTCCCGCTGCTCGTCTTGCTGACGCTGGCGTACGCCGGGCTGCGGCGGGCCGGCCTGCCGATCGGCCAGTGGACCGCCGGGATCGCGGCACTCGGGCTCTACACCGCCGCGTACGTCGCCGAGGTCCTGCGGTCCGGCGTGTTCGCGGTGAGCAAGGGCCAGCGGGAGGCGGCGCTGTCACTCGGCTTCAGCGAGCGCGAGACGCTGCGCCGGATCGTCCTGCCCCAGGCGTTTCGCACCGTGATCGCGCCGCTGGGCTCGATCACGATCGCGATGATCAAGAACTCCGCGATCGTCGGCGCATCGATCATCGCGCTCAACGACCTGCTCAAGAACGCGCGCGTCGTCCAGGCGCAGACGTTCCAGACCGAGGAGGCCTTCTTCTGGGCGGCGGTCGGCTACCTGCTGTTGACCGGCGCCGCGACGATCGCATTCCGCGTCCTCGAACGCCGGCTGGCGATCAGCCGCTGAGGCGCGCGCATGGGCTACCTCCTCGATCCGAGCAACTGGGAGTGGCTCTTCGCCGAGCGCAACGCCCGCTTCATCCTCGAGGGCTTCCTCGTCAACCTCGAGATCGCGGCGATCGCGATGGTCTTCTCGCTGATCCTGGGACTCGGGCTCGCGCTGGCGCGCCTGTCACGCGTGCGCGCCGTCGGCATGGTCGCGGGCGCGTGGATCGATCTGTGGCGCAACCTGCCGCTCGTGCTCGTGATCCTCTACCTCGTCGTCGCGATGCCGCAGTCCTGGCGCACGGCGTACGAGGACAACGTGCCGGCATTCTTCCCGGAGGCCCTGCAGACCGGCCGCGTGTTCGCCGCGCTGCTCGCGCTCGTGCTCTACAACTCCGCCGTGCTCGCCGAGATCATGCGCGCCGGGATCCAGTCGCTCGATCGCGGTCAGGGCGAGGCGGCGGCCGCGCTCGGCATGAGCTACACGCAGCGGATGCGGCTCGTGATCCTGCCGCAGGGCTTGCGGCGGATGGTGCCGGCGACGATCTCGCAGCTCATCACGCTGAACAAGGACACGACGCTCGTCAGCATCATCGCGATCCAGGAGGTCATGCGCCACGCGCGGATCGTCAGCGGCCAGAACTTCTTCGGCGGCGTGCAGGCGCCGCTGCTGCAGGTCCTGATCTTCGTCGGGATCCTGTTCATCATCGTCAACCTGACGCTGTCGCGGCTGTCGCGACGGCTGGAGATCCGCGAGCGCAAGCGCACCGGCACGACCATCAAGCCGGTCAAGGGCCTGGAGGACCAGGTGTCGACGGCGAGCGTCTGAGGACAGACGCTCGCCGCGAGGCTCAGTCGAGCGAGTTGTAGAGCGCCTGCGCCTGGCCGCCGGAGGCCATGAACGGGCCGTACATCGTGTTCTTCTGCCCGAGTAGCCGTAGGAGTTCACGGAGATCAGCGGCTCGCCCGCGTCGGCGACGTTGTTGGCGTTCGCGTCGTGGAACCAGCCGCCGCCGCTCGAGCTGCCGGTCATGCCGCAGCTGATCTGCATCGGGTCGAGCAGCGCGGCCGTGTCCCAGCGCCGGAACGGCGAGGTGCACGCGTACTGCTGCGAGCCGTTGTACTTGCCCGCGGCGGGATAGCCGTAGGAGACGATCCGCTGGCCCGTCGGGTTGACGCCGAAGGCGACCGAGCGCGTGCCGACGGTGCTCGCGAGCGTCGCACTCGGGTTCGCGACGTTGACGACGCGTGCGGCGCCGACGTCGTAGCGGAAGCGGTCGGCTCCCTGCCCCTCCCAGCCGGGCGTGGAGTCGAGCACCGTGAAGGCCCAGCGGCCGTTGGGCTCGGCGCCCTTGTAGTAGCCGGGGACGAAGAGGAAGTTCGTCGCGTTGTGACCGGGACCGTCGGTGACGCAGTGTCCCGCCGTCCAGACGAGGTTGACGCCCGCGGACGCCGCGACGGCGGTGCCCGAGCAGACGTAGTTGCCACCGTCGATCGTCATGAAGACCTTGCCGTTCTGGCGATCGGAGCCCGCGTAGGCGCCGCCGGCGAGCGGGACCGCGAACGTCGACCAGTCGGCCGCGCCGCCGCCTCCTCCCCCACCGGGCCTCGCCCGCTCGCGCGGCGCGAGCACGGTTCCGGTTCGCGGATCTCATCGATTTCTCACGTCGCGGGCCGGACCTGGACGTTCGGATGGGTCGAGGACGGCATTCGTGCCAAGTGCCGGGCACGGCCCGCCGGCCGGTGTCAGCATGAGCAAGTGACTCCGGTCGGCCGACCCCGTGGCCTGGTCGTGCCGCGACCGTCGAGCGACGCGTGGCACGCCGTCGCACGACGCTTCGCGTCCGCGCTGGACGCCGCCGACGTGGTCGAGGCCGAGGCCATCGCGCTGCAGGCGCTGGCCCGCGGCATGTCGCTCGCGGCCGTACACGCCCGGGTCGTCGCACCCGCGCTGTACGGGGTCGGCGTGCGCTGGGAGCGCGACGCGATCACCGTCGCCGACGAGCACGCGGCGACCGCCGTCGCCGAGCGCGTGCTCGCATCGCTCGCCGCCCGTGCCCCCGCCGATCCCGCGCGCGTCTCGGCGACCGTGCTGCTGGCGACCGCGGAGGGCGAGACGCACGTCCTCGGGCTGCGGATGCTGGCCGACGTGCTCGAAGGCGCACGTGCTGCTGGGCGGGCAGGGCATCTCGCAGCGTCTGCTCGACGAGGGCCTGCCGTACGTCGCCAGCGTCGAGGACGCCGTCGCGGAGGTCACACGGCTCACGGCCAGCGTGGCCGGCCGCGCCGACGGGGTCCGCGGTCAGCCCGCCGCCAGCCCTCCCTCGTAGCGCTCGACGGCCGCGGCGCCCTCGCGCAGGGTGCCCGCCACCGCCGCGGCCTGCACGACCCCTTCGGCGAGCACGACGTCGGCGGCGATCCGCAGGTCGTGCGCGAGGCGGGCGATCGGGAAGTCGCGGCTGTGCAGCACGCGCGCGAGCCACAGGACCTGCTCCTCGAAGCGCACGTCGCCGTACTGCGCCGCGTACGCCCACGCGAGGAGGTACAGGTTGTCGTGGATGCACCACTCGCGGCCCGCCGGGCCATAGCGCTCCACCTCGTCGGGATACGCGTCGTAGTAGCGATCCGCGATGGCGTCCACGAGCGGGCCGAGCGCCAGGACGGAGCCGTCTTCGAGCCTGACGACCTGCGGCGGCGGCGCACCGCTCGGCGGGCTGGGGCGCGTCATTCCGCGACGACGTCGAACGAGTGCATGTGCTCCAGGCGCTGGAGCGAGATCGCCGCGCCGAGATCCTCCGGGATCCGATCGTGCGAGCGCGCGTGCTCCTCGCTGCGCATGTACGCCGTGAAGCAGCTGCGCTCGCGCCAGCGGCTCACCATCCAGACGTCCTCGGGGTCGCGGTCCGAGCGCCAGACCTGCAGGTCGACGAACCCGTCGGCGTCGTCGACGAGGTGGCTGCGCCCCCGGAACGCCTCGATGAGCTCCTCGGTCCGGGCAGCGTCGACGCGAAGGCGCGAGACTGAGACGTACATGCGCCCTGGATCGTAGGCCGCGACGGTCGCGCGCGGCGTCAGGCTTGCGGAGCCGGCCGTGGCTGCAGGTCGCACCAGCGCTGCACGAGCGCGCGCTTGCCTGCGTCCAGCTCGCGGGTGATCGGCATCGACAGCGCGGTGCCGAGGTACCTCTGGTCGACCGCCTGGCGCATGATCGCCGCGAACTGCGCCACGCGGACGGGATCGTTGGGCAGCGTGTCGGGACCCCACGGGATGATGAGCGACATGATCGGATAGAGGATCCCGTAGTAGCTGAAGACCTCGCGGTAGACGAAGTCCCACGTGATCTCGTCGTCGGGCACGTCGCCGTAGTCGTGAAACGGCAGGACGCGGTAGTTGCCGAAGAACTCGACGTTCAGCGCGGGCGGGTCCGGCACGCCCATGCCCGGGGGCAGGAAGCGCAGCTTGAAGCACCCCGCGGCCGTCGCGTCGATCGGGACGTCGGCCTCGCCGCCGGCGGGCACGTCGACCTCGTACTGCACGCCCGACGGAAGCTGCGAGAGGAGGTTCTGCTGGACGACGAGCGGGCTCACGGAGTTCGCGGTGCCGACCTGCATGACGTCGTGGACGACCTCGACGCGCAGCGTGAACGGGTCGGGCGCCGGCTCGCCCTTGGCGAAGGCGCGGACCCGCATGCTGCCGTGCGCCGTCGGCGGCTCGTCGCCGGCGCGCGTCATGTCGAGGTACACGCCGCGGTCGTCGGTCTCGACCTGCAGGCAGTCGATCTCGCGCAGCAGCTCGACCCCCGCGGCGTCGCGGAGCACGAGCGAGCCGGCCGCGACGCGTGCGAGCGCGTCCGGGTCGGTCGGGAGCGCGAGCTCGACGACGCCGGCCTGCGCCTCGTAGGTCGCCTGGTCGTAGGCGACCGGCCCGAGCGACAGTGGCTCGGGGGCGCCGTCGTCGACGAGCAGCTCGACCGGGCCGAAGTCGAGCTTCGCCATGTTCGTCGGCGACTGCTCGGCGAACGACGTCAGCAGGTCGAGCGCGATGACGCCGTCGCCGACGACCGCGACCGCGGGCCCCATCGTCGTCGGATCCGGTGCGGCGGCGAGCGCAGCGTTGGCGTCGGTGCCCTCCGTGTGCAGCCGGTCGAGGTCGGCGTGGCTCTGGATGTGCACGTCCGGCCCGTCGGCGGCCGGCTTCGGCGCCGCCGGTGAGAACGGCGGGCCTGGCTGCTGGAGGATCCGCCCGACCGGCGCGGTGGTCATGTCCGTCCCGTTCCACACGCCGATCGTCCCGAGGACGTGCCCGAACTTCGGGTTCGTCGTGTAGTCGCCCTGCTGGAAGGCGTCGTACATCTGCGCCATGACCTTGCGCGTCTGCAGGTTGTAGAGGCAGTAGCGCAGCACGAGCCCGCCGCCCGCCGCGGCGCCCGAGCGCAGTGCGTCCAGGCCGGGCGAGTCGGGCGCGCCGTCGGCAAAGCGCAGCGCGTCGTTCTCGATGACGCACTGGAACGTGCCGGCGCCGAACGGACGGCTGAAGTTCGTCCAGCGCAGGTGTGAGATCGTCGGCACGCCCGCGAGCAGCTCGACGAGCTCGCCGTCCGTACCGGGACCGACGAGGCTGAACGCCGCGCAGATGAGCTGGGAGCTGAACGTGTCGGCGGGGTCGACGTCGACGAGCTTGGCGTTGAAGGCGACGCGCGCGCCGAGCAGCGGGTCGCTGGCCGCCGGCTCCGCATCGAGCCAGACGCTGTTGACGGCGCCGGTTCCGAACGTCGTGAGGTGGTCGCCGTAGTAGTTCCAGTAGCCCGGCATCGCGGGCTGCCAGCCGGGCTCCTTGTCGTTGCCGGGGTTGCCGTCGACCGTCATCAGCGTGCCCATCCACTCGCGATAGGCGGCGTCGGACATCTCCTTGAGGTCGCCGCCGACGAGCTCGGGCGGGTTGAGCAGCTCGACGTTGTCGTAGTCGAGCAGGTGGATGACGTTCTCGTTGTTGCCCGTCGACGGGTTCGTCATGGCGTCCGTGCCGAGGAAGCCGATGCGCGGCCGGTCGAGGTAGCTCATCGCACGCCGGCCGCGTCGAGCTCGAACAGGGGCAGGATCGTCTCGAGGTGCGACGCGACGAGCTCGAGCCCCGGCACCGTCGCCGAGAGCTGCACGGTGAGCACCCGCGCACGCGACGTCAGCCGCGCCATGTCGTCGTACAGGCCGCCCCAGGCGTCGATCGCGTCGCCGAGCGGCAGCGGGATCGGCTGTGGCAGCTCGAAGCTCGGGCCGGCGTAGAGGTCGGGGTGATCCGGACCCGCGGGCGTGCGCGTGAGGAGCTTGCCGAGCGGCTTGACGACGAGCGGCATGAACGCCATCGCGGCGTTGGCGAGCGTCCGGCGCTGCTCGTCTGTCTCGTCGCTGACGAGGAACAGGCGGCTGAGCGTCTGGAGCAGCAGCAGGTAGGCGTCGTTGAAGAGCAGGCCGACGGCGGCGGCCGTCGGGTCGGTGATGAGCGTCGCGCCGGGCGGCGCGAGGGCGGGATCGTAGGCCGGGTCGTCGACGGTCGGCCAGCCGGGGACGAACGCCGGCGCGGAGCCGAGCTCGTCGGAGATCTGGTGGAAGAACGCGAAGTGCGCCTGCGTGTCGTGGTCGCCGGTGCCCTCGCCCTCGCGGACGATCTCCTCGATGTGCACGTGGGCGTCGTCGTAGGTCGTGATCGCGGCGACGGGCGGACTGAACGGGACGAGGTCGGTCGTCACCTGGCGCTCGGCCTGCGACGGCTCGATCCAGCCGGGGTTGGCCTTCAGCGCGCTGTCGATGAGGCCGTAGAGCTGCCCGATCGTCGAGTACGGCGCCTCGGCGTCGGTGAGCATCGGCAACCCGAGCCGATCGTTCGTCGTCTGCGCGCAGGCCTGGCACTTCGCGTCCCACCAGCCGGGCGCCTCGGGCTTCTCCCAGCAGAGGAAGCGGTAGACCGTGTCGGCGCCGAAGGGCGCGAGCATCGACGGCAGGGCGATGTCCGAGTAGTGCTTGGCCGGTTGCGGGAAGTTCTCGCGGTTGAGGTTGGGCTCCTCGCCGATCGCCGTGAGGAGGTTGCAGGCGAGCATGAGGTGATACATCTCCTGCGCCGCGATCTTCGTGATCTGCTGGTTCCAGTGGCCCACGAGCGCGACCTGCGAGGGCGTGAGGCCCGGCTCGCTGCCGTCCTTCAGCGAGAACGCCGCGTACAGGTACTGGCAGCAGAGCGCGTGCTCGAGCTCGCTCGCCTGCTTGAGCATCGTCACGAGCTCGGTGCGGTCGTCGGCTGTGGCGCCGGGACTCATCCCGGGCGAATGTACCGCCGCCGTGCCTGTGCACGCAAGGGTCGTTCGCCGTCAAGCGCCCGGCTCACGCCGGCGCCGCCGGAGCCGGGCGGCCGCGGGCGATCGTCATGGCAACTAACGGCACGCCGGGGCGGTAGACGAGGTGCGTGTAGGAGGGCGCATCGAGGAGGACGGCGTCGGCGCGGGCGCCCGGCGCGAGGTGTCCGACGTCGTCGCGGCGCAGCGCCCGCGCGCCGCCGAGCGTGGCCGCGGTGAGCGCCTCCTCGGCCGTCATCCGCAGGTCGCGGACGGCGAGCGCGATGCAGAACGCCATCGAGGTCGTGTAGCTCGAGCCCGGGTTGCAGTTCGTCGCGAGCGCGACCGTCACGCCGGCGTCGATGGCGCGGCGCGCGTCGGGATACGGCTGGCGGCACGAGAAGTCCGTGGCCGGGAGGAACGTCGCGACGGTGTCGCTGCCCGCGAGCGCGGCGACGTCGTCGCCGGTCAGGTAGGTGCAGTGGTCGACCGACGCGGCGCCGAGCTCGACGGCGAGCTGCACGCCCGGGCCCGGGCCGAGCTGGCTGGCGTGGACGCGCAGGCCGAGGCCGGCGGCGCGGCCGGCCTCGAGCACGGCACGTGACTGATCGGCGTCAAACGCGCCCTCCTCGCAGAACACGTCGACCCAGCGGGCGTGCGGCACGCATGCGGCGAGCATCTCGCCGCAGACGAGCTCGACGTAGGCGTCGGCGTGTGTGCCCTCCGGCACGACGTGCGCGCCGAGGAACGTCACGTCGTCGGTGAGCTCGGCCGCGAGCTCGCACAGCCGTCGCTCGCCGTCGACGTCGAGCGCGTAGCCGGACTTGATCTCGACGTGCGTGATGCCGGCGCGCAGGGCCTCCGCGCGCCGCGCCGCTGCGAGCCCGCGCAGGTACTCGGTGGACGCCGCGCGCGTGGCGGCGACGGTCGCGCGGATCCCGCCGGCGGCGTACGGCGCGCCGGCCATCCGCGCGGCGAACTCGTCGCCGCGCTCGCCGGCGAACACGAGGTGGGTGTGGCTGTCGACGAAGCCGGGGATCACGCAGCGCCCGCCCGCGTCGATGCGCTCGTCGGCGGCGGCGTGCCCGGCGGCCTCGACGGCGACGACGCGATCGCCGTCGATGACGAGCGCCGCGTCGCGCAGGGTGCCGAGCTCGGGATCGTTGGTGACGAGCAGCCCGATGTCGTCGATGACGAGCGTGCTCACGGCAGCGCCTCGCGCAGCTGCAGGCACGGCGGCGCAGGGAAGCGGCTCGCGGCCTCGCTCACGGCAGCGCCTCGCGCAGCTCGCGGGCGCGGCCGCCAAGGGAGCGGTTGGGGCCGTCGCTCACGGCAGCGCCTCGCGCAGCTCGCGAGCGACGTCGATCGTCACGTGCTTGCCGTCGCGCACGACCCAGCGCCCGCCGACCATGACGTCGCGCACGTCGGCGGCGGTCGCGCAGAACGCCGTGCTCGCGGGTGGTACGCCAGCGAGCCGTGCGCCGTCGCGCGAGATCGTCGTGAGGTCGGCGAGCGCGCCCGCCTCGATGCGCCCGCCGTCGTGGACGCCGAGGCTCGCGTAGCCGCCAGCCGTCGCCGCGCGCAGCAGCTCGGCGGGGCTGTGGCGCCCGCGCTCGCCGGACGCCAGGCGCTCGTCGAGCTCGAGCGCGCGCGCTTCCTCGAGCAGGTCGATGACGGCGTGCGAGTCGCTGCCGAGCGCGAGCCGCGCGCCCGCGCCGGCGAGCCCGCACGCGGGACCGATCCCGTCGGCGAGGTCTCGCTCGGTCGTCGGGCAGAGGCAGACGGTCGCCCGGGCGGCGCCGAGCAGCGCCACGTCAGCGGCGCAGACGTGCGTCGCGTGGATCGCCGTGAAGCGCTCGCTCAGCGCGCCGGCGTCATGGAGGAGCGCCGTCGGGGTCGCGCCGTGCGCCTCGCGCGCGGCCGTGTTCTCGGCGGGCTGCTCGGAGACGTGCGCGTGCAGCGGCGCGCCGCGCTCGTCCGCCCAGGCGGCGACGGTGCGAGCGCTCGCGGGGTCGACCGCGCGCACGCTGTGGATCGCGGCGCCGGCGCCGCGGATCGTCGTCCCGGCGCCGTCGGTCGACGCTGCGCCGCCCTCGAGTGCCGCCACGCGCTGCACCCACGCGTCGGCGCTCGCGTCGCGAAACCGCGCGCTGCCGCCCTCCAGGTAGCACGCGTCGAGCAGGACGACCCGGATCCCGGCCTCCGCGGCGGCGGCGACGAGCGACCACGACATCTCGTTGGGATCGTCGTACGGGACGCCGCCCGGGCCGTGGTGCAGATAGTGGAACTCCCCCACGAGCGTGACGCCGGCGAGCGCCATCTCGGCATAGGTCGCGCGCGCGAGGCGCAGGTATCCGTCGGGGTCGATCGTCTCGGCGAGCGCGAGCATCTGCTCGCGCCACGTCCAGAACGAGCCGGATCCTTGCGCGCGGCCGCGCAGCGCCCGCTGAAACGCGTGCGAGTGCGCGTTCGCGAGGCCGGGGATCGTGAGACCGGGCAGGCACTCGGCGTCGCCCGCCTCTGCGTCCGCCGTCACGGACGTGATCCGGCCGTCGCCGCCGAGCTCGATCCGCACGCACGCGACCGGCTCCTCGCCCCCGAGCCAGGCGTGCTCGCACCACAGCGGCGTGTTGACCCCGACATCCGGGGTCAACACGCCAAGGACCCCCGCATGCGATCGGCTTCGCTGCGAGCGGCGTCTTGGCCGGCGGTCACCGCTCGCCCTCCCCCATCGGGATCCGCACCCCGCGCTGCGCGGCGGCCTCGATCGCCCGCTCATAGCCCGCGTCGGCGTGGCGCATGACGCCGGTCCCCGGGTCGGCCGTCAGCACCCGCTCGAGCTTCTGCGCCGCGAGCGGCGTGCCGTCGGCGACGCAGACCATCCCGGCGTGGATCGAACGGCCGATCCCGACGCCGCCGCCGTGGTGGATCGACACCCACGTCGCCCCGCTCGCGGTGTTGACGAGCGCGTTGAGCAGCGGCCAGTCGGCGATCGCGTCGGACTCGTCGGCCATCCCCTCGGTCTCGCGATAGGGCGAGGCGACCGAGCCGGCGTCGAGGTGGTCGCGGCCGATGACGATCGGCGCGCGCAGCTCGCCGGACGCCACCATCGCGTTCAGCCGCAGGCCGAGCCGCGCGCGCTCGCCGTAGCCCAGCCAGCAGATCCGCGCGGGCAACCCCTGGAAGGCGATCCGCTCACGCGCGTGGCCGATCCAGCGCGCGAGCGCCTCGTCGTCGGGGAACTCCTCCAGCACGGCGCGGTCGGTCGCCGCGATGTCGGCGGGATCTCCCGACAGCGCGACCCAGCGAAACGGCCCCTTGCCCTCGCAGAACAGCGGCCGTACGTACGCGGGCACGAAGCCGGGGTACGCGAACGCGCGCTCGAAGCCGCCGAGCAGCGCCTCGGCGCGCAGCGAGTTGCCGTAGTCGAAGACCTCGGCGCCCGCGTCGAGGAAGCCGACCATCGCGGCGCAGTGCGCGGCGATCGACGCGCGCGAGCGGCGGACGTACTCCGCCGGGTCTGCGTCACGCAGCTCGCCGGCCTCCGCGAGCGACATCCGGTCCGGGACGTAGCCGCCGAGCGGGTCGTGCGCGCTCGTCTGGTCGGTGACGACGTCCGCGGCGAAGCCCATGCGCAAGAGGCGCGGCAGCGCGTCGGCGGCGTTCGCGCAGAGCCCGATGCTCACGGCTCGCCGCGCCGCGCGGGCACCCTCCACCCGCGCGACCGCGTCGTCGAGCGAGTCGGCGACCTCGTCGAGGTAGCGCGTCGCGATGCGCCGCTCGATCCGCGCCGGGTCGACCTCCACGCACAGCGCCACGCCGCCGTTCATCGTCACGGCGAGCGGCTGCGCGCCACCCATCCCGCCGAGTCCCGCCGTCAACGTGACGGTCCCCGCCAGCGAGCCACCGTGGTGGCGCCGCGCGATCTCGGCGAAGCACTCGTACGTGCCCTGGACGATGCCCTGGCTGCCGATGTAGATCCACGACCCGGCGGTCATCTGGCCGTACATCGTCAGGCCGAGCGCCTCCAGCCGCCGGAACTCGTCCCACGTCGCCCACTCGGGCACGAGGTTCGAGTTCGCGATGAGCACCCGCGGCGCCCACTCGTGCGTGCGAAAGACGCCGACCGGCTTGCCGGACTGGACGAGCAGCGTCTCGTCGCCGCGCAGCGTGCGCAGCGTGCGGACGATCGCGTCGAACGCCTCCCACGACCGCGCCGCTCGACCGGTACCGCCGTAGACGACGAGGTCGTCGGGCCGCTCGGCGACGTCCGGGTCGAGGTTGTTGTGCAGCATCCGCAGCGCGGCCTCCTGCGGCCAGCCGGCGCACGAGATGGCGCTGCCGGTCGGGGCGCGAACGCGGCGAGCGCCCTTCATGCGGGGTCTCCGGTCGAGGAGTGCACGCGGCGAGCGGCGGTCATCCCCGCTCGCCGCAGGCGGCGCGCAGCGGTCATGCCAGCTGGCTGCACGCGGCGCGCGGCGGTCATGCCAGCTCGCTGCACGCGGCGCGCGGCGGTCATGCCAGCTCGCCGATCGCGTCCTGCACCGCCGCGAGCAGCTCGCCGTCGCGGACCAGCCGCTCAGCGGTGGCGAGCTCGGGCGACAGCCAGCGGTCGGGTCCGGCTCCCGGGACGCCCGCCGCGCGGACGGCGGCGAGCGCCGCGCCCGTCCCCGCCGCCGGCAGCAAGGGCTCGCGCAGCTCGATCGCCCGTGCGGCGCAGACGAGCTCGACGGCGAGGATCCGCGCGAGGTTCGCAAGCGACGCGCGCAGCTTGCGCGCGGCGGCCCAGCCCATCGAGACGTGGTCCTCCTGCATCGCGCTCGTCGGCAGCGAGCCGACGCTCGCGGGCGCGGCGAGGCGACGGTTCTCGGCCACCATGGCCGCCTGCGTGTACTGGGCGAGCATGAGCCCGGAGTTCACGCCCGCGTCCGGGGCGAGGAACGGCGGCAGGCCGCTCGACCGCGACGCGTCGAGCAGACGGTCGGTGCGGCGCTCGGCGATCGCGCCGACCTCCGCGGCGGCGATCGCCAGCGCGTCGCACGCGAACGCGAGCGGCGCGCCGTGGAAGTTGCCGCACGACTCGACGCGGCCATCCGCCAGCACCATCGGGTTGTCGATCGCGCTGCGCAGCTCCGCGTCCGCGACGGCGTCCGCGTGCGCGAGCAGGTCGCGCGCCGCGCCCGTCACCTGCGGTGCGCAGCGCAGCGAGTAGGCGTCCTGGACGCTGTCGTCGCCGTGGCGGTGGCTCGCGACGATCTCAGAGCCCGCGAGCAGCGCGCGGAGGTTGCCCGCGCTGAGCTGCTGGCCGGGCTGCGGTCGCAGCGCGACCAGGTCGGCTGCGAACGCGCGGTCGGTGCCGAGCAGCGCCTCGACGGACATCGCCGCCGTGACGTCGGACACGCGCAGCAGCGCCGCGCAGTCGGCGGCGGCGAGGACGAGCATGCCGAGCATCCCGTCGGTGCCGTTGATGAGCGCGAGGCCCTCCTTCGCGACGAGCACGAGCGGCGTCAGGCCAGCGTCCGCGAGCGCGTCCGCCGCGTCGCGCACCGTCCCGCCGGCGCTTGCGACCTCGCCCTCGCCGATCAGCGCGAGCGCGCAGTGCGCGAGCGGGGCAAGATCGCCGCTGGCACCGAGCGAGCCGTGCTCCGGCACGACCGGGGTCAGCCCGGCGTTCAGCAGCGCTGCGATCGTCTCGGCGACGACTGGCCGCGCGCCCGTGAACCCGGTCGCGAGCGACCGCGCCCGCAGGAGCATCATCGCCCGCACGACCTCGCGCTCGACCGGCGCGCCCATGCCCGCCGCATGCGAGCGCAGCAGCGCGCACTGCAACTCCGCGCGCCGCGCCGGCGGGATGACGACGTTCGCCAGCGAGCCGAAGCCCGTCGACACGCCGTAGGCCGGCTCGAGGTCGTCGAGGGCGATCTGCACGCTCGCCGCGCCGACCTCCATGAGCTTGCGGGCGCGGACGCCGAGGCGCACCGTCGCGTCGCCGCGCGCCACCGCGATCACATCGGCAGCAGGCAAGCCCGCGCCGGTCAGCTCGACTGCGCCCACCGGTGCACGATAGACGGCGCCGAGGGCGCTCGCGCACGGGACCGCTCGGTACCACGTTTCTCCACCCGACGGCGCGGACCGTGCGACGACCGTCCGCGCGCGCAGCGTTCGGGCGCCTGGCGCCAATGCCACGAGGGCGGTTATGGTCCTTCGCAGATGGAGGTCTCAGCGGTGCCCCCCGCAACCATCAGGATCGTGCTCGCCGATGACCACGCCGTCGTGCGGCGCGGGCTCGAGCTGCTGCTCGACGCCGAGCCGGGGCTCGAGGTCGTCGCGTCCGTCGGCGACGTCGACGCGGCGATCCGCGCAAGCCGCGGCTACAAGCCCGACGTCCTCGTGCTCGACCTCAACATGCCCGGCGGCTCGAGCCTCGATGCGATCCCGACGATCCGCGAGGCGTCGCCCGGAACCCAGATCGCCGTCCTGACGATGCAGAAGGAGCCGGCGTTCGCCCGCCAGGCGCTGGGCGCCGGCGCCGTGGCGTACGTGCTCAAGGACGCGGCCGACGACGAGCTCGTCACGGCGGTCCGCCGCGCGGCCGTCGGCGAGACGTACCTCAACCCGCAGCTCGGCGCGCGCATGGCGGCCGAGCCTCCACAGCCGGCCGGACCGCCCGACGACCTCTCCGAACGCGAGGTCGAGGTCCTGCGGATGATCGCGCTCGGCCACACGAACGCCGAGATCGCCGAGCAGCTCTACCTGTCGATCCGCACCGTCGAGAGCCACCGCTCGCACATCCAGCAGAAGCTGCGCCGCTCGTCGCGCGCCGACCTCGTCCGCTACGCGCTCGAGCACGGGCTCGTCGACGTCTGAGACACGCTCGACGGGCCGGCCCGGGGGCCGGCCCGTCCCGGCGTGCGCCTCACGACCCGGGGCCAGGTCGGTGAGGCTCGCTTGCCGGCGCGTCAGCGGGGGCGCGCGACGCGGATGCTGCGCTGGGCGCTGACGACCTTCGTGCCGTCGGCGGCAAGGCCGACGACGCGCCAGCGGTGGCTGCCGGGCCGAACGATGCGCCGCTGCACGGTTGAGCGGGACGCGGGTAGGGTCGCGACGACCTTGCGATCCAGCGAGACGCGCCAGCTCGTGACCGTGTGGGCCTCGGTCGCCGTCCAGCTCAGCGAGGAGCGCGCGCCGGACCGGATCCTCGTCTTCGCCTTGAGCTTCAGCGACGGTGCGACCACGACCGCTTCGTCAGCCGTCCGCGTAGCCGTTCTCCATGGCCGTCCGTCGAGCGCCTTGTGCATCGCGGCGCCGGCGTCCAGGCGGCCGCCGCCGAGCAGCGAGGCGAGGAGGTCGCTGCGCTTCGTCGTGTCGAGGACGATCGCCTTGAGGGCGCTCATCGGGAGATCCTCGCGCGCCGCTGCCAGCAGCGCGAGCGTGCCTGCGACGACCGGCGCCGCGGCCGAGGTCCCGGTGCGCGACTGGTAGGCCGACCCGCGCGTCGTGGCGACGATCTGCACGCCGGGGGCGGCGAGGTCGGCCGACAGCAGGCCCGTGTTCGACTGCGCCCAGAGCTTGTCGGCGGGGTTCAGCGCGCCGACCGTCGATGACCGCGGGGTCGGTCAGCGACGCGACGTAGGAGGGCAGCAGGTCGATGTTGCGGCCGTTGTTGCCGGCCGAGGCGACGACGACCGCACCGTGCTCGCCGGCGTACTTCACGGCACCCTGGATCGTCGCGGTCGCGACGTCGGTGTTCACGGAGATGTTGAGGATCTTCGCGCCCTTGTCGACGGCGTAGCGGATGCCGCGGGCGAGCGTGTCGGTCGTGCCCGACATGTTGGCGTCGAGCACCTTCACCGGCAGGATCGTCGCCTCGGGCGCGACGCCGGAGACGCCGATGCCATGCCGGAAACGTATGAATCCTCGAACATCCGTCCATCAGAGAAGATCCGCGCTCATGGTGCGGAAATACGGACGAGACATCGCGGAGAACTACGGATCGGCTGCGCGTGGTTTGGGCCGATGACTCGGGACGGCGCCCGCCGTCCGGTTCAGGCGGATCCGTCGACGAGCCCCGCGACTACATCGAGCCCGCGCCGGCGTGCGCGCCCGCACGCGGTGGTCACGACACCCACGCCGCCGCCAACGGCTGCCCGACTGGGCGCCTGGCTCGATCCGGGTCCAGCGCTTGCGCGGCGTCGAGCGCCTGCAGCCAGCGCTCGGCGCTGCCGTGTCGCGCCTCCGCCTCGGCGATCACGAGCGCGAGCGTCATCGCGGCGCGGTCGTCGTCGGCGGCGGCCACGCGCGGCACCCGCTCGGCGAGCCCGGCCGTTGCCATCCTGCCCGGACGGGCCGTGGCGAGGTACGGCGCGACGAACCGGCCGGCGACCTTCTCCGGCGGCGACCACAGCGCACGCGCCGACGCGATGCTCTGTCCGGACGGGCGGCTCTGGAGGTACAGCGGAGCGCCGCTCGTGAGCAGGCGCCCGCGCAGGACCGGGCGAAACGGCGCCGGGTCGTTGCCAGCGCCGCAGGTGGCAGCGATCGCCTCGGCGACGGCGTCGGCCTGCTGGGCGGCGAGCCCGCCCTGGCGCAGCGGAAACGACGTCGCCTCACCGGCGGCGTGGACATGCGGCTCTCCGAGCACGCGCCCGTACAGGTCGACCGGGACGAAGCCCGCGCGATCCACCGGCAGCCCGGGCACGCTGCACGCGGTCACCTCGGCGAGCGTGATCACATGGTCGGCCGGAAGCTCCCCATCGGCGACCCGCAGGGCACCGTCGACGACCCCGAGCGCCCGTGCGCCGAGCGTCAGCTCGATGCCGAGCGCGTCGAGCATCGGCCGCACGGCCTCGCCGGCTGCCGCGCCGAACACCCCGAGCGGCGCCTCCTCGGGCGTGACGAGCGAGATCGTCGCGGTGCTGCCGTGCTCGCGCAGCTCGTGCGCCGCCAGCAATGCGAGCTCGTACAGCGGCAGCGGCCAGCACGACGGCGAGGGGAGCACGAAGGCGATGCTCGAGCTCTCCCTCGCGAGTACGCGGGCGACGATCGCCCGCAGCGCAGCGGACGCGTCGCCGTCGATGCCGACGGTCACGGCGCCCGCGAACGGCGGGACCCGGCGCGCGCCCGTCGTCACGGCGAGGACGTCGTACGGCACCCGATGGCCACTGCGCGTGAAGGCGAGCCGCGCCGCCGTGTCGACGGCGACGAGGCGGTCGATCACGACGTCCGCGTCCTGATCGCGGGCGATGTCCTTCCACGCGTAGGTCTGCGCGCCGCCGCGTCCGAACGGCTCGGCGATCGTCATCGCCGGCGGGGTCAGCTCGCCATCCGCGGTGAGCACCGTGATCGAGACGCGAGCGCCCGCCAGCACCCGCAGCGCCAGCAGGAGCTCGAGTCCGGCGATGCCGCCGCCGGCGATGACCACATGCGGCCGGTCCCCCGAGCCCCTCATGCCGCCACACCGTGCTCGGCGCGCTCCCGCGCCTGCTTGAGCACGCCGTTGACCGGGACGTGCGCGCCGGATCTGACGCCGTCTTGCGACCGCTGGCGCCCGAGGTCGATGAGGTCGACGTGCACGAGCGCGTACCGGGCCGCGGCGGGGTCGGCGTCGAAGACGAGGCCGACGGCGTCGGCCAGGTCGCGTGTTGAAGGGAAGTCATCGGCGGGCATGTCGCTGACGCTACGGCGGGACGGCCGGACCCTCAACGGGGGTCTCCCGTGCTCACGGCCGTAGTTCGCCGCAGGCGACCGCGTACCCGGCCGCGATCTACGGGCGACGTGAGGAGGTACGCCGCGCTCGCGCCGGGCGAACCGAAGGCATGCTCGACAGCGGGTCGGTTCCTGCGAGGCTAGCGACGCGCCGGCTCTCGCACCGTGAGACGCGCACCCGGTGTCGCCGCCTGGCCGGCGTCCTGTCCAGATCACGCCGCACCGCACGTGCGTCGGCGGTCCTCGCCCGGTCGGGCACCTGCGCGCCTCGTCTCGTCGAGACCGCGGCGCCGGCTGCGTAGGATCCCGCGCGAGAACGCGTGGAAGCTGCGGATGGAGGCCGCCTGCCGCGCTGGAAACATCCCTCCACGAGCGCTGTCCTGACTTCAAGCCCGGTGGCGGTGGATCGCATGCAGGCTGTCGACACGATCATCGAGACCGATCGCCTCACGAAGCGCTACGGCACGGCGCGCGGCATCGAGGACGTCTCGCTGTCAGTGCGACGCGACGAGGTCTTCGGGTTCCTCGGCCCCAACGGCGCCGGCAAGACGACGACGATCCGCACGCTGCTTGACCTGCTGCACCCGACGAGCGGCAGCGCGCGCCTGTTCGGCCTTGACAGCCGGCGCGACAGCCTCGCGATCCGGGCGCGCCTCGGCAACCTCCCCGGCGAGTTCGCCTGCGACCCGCGCCGCACCGGGCGCGAGGTCGTGGCGCTGCTCGCCGCCCTGCGCGGCATGGACGGCCTTGGCCGCGCGCCCGAGCTCGCCGAGCGCTTCCACGCCGACCTCGACCGGCCGGTCGGGCATCTGTCGCGCGGCAACCGCCAGAAGATCGGCATCATCCAGGCGCTGTTCCACTCGCCGGAGCTGCTCATCCTCGACGAGCCGACCGGCGGCCTGGACCCGCTGATGCAGGAGCAGTTCCACCTGCTCGTCGGCGAGGAGCGCGACCGCGGGGCGACCGTCTTTCTCTCCTCGCACGACCTCGAGGAGGTCGAGCGGCTCTGCGACCGCGTCGCGATCATCCGCGACGGCCGCCTCGTGGCGATCGAGCACGTCGCCGACCTGACGGCGCGCCGCTTCCGCCACGCCACGGTGACGGTGGCCGACGCGATCGACGGCCGCGAGCTGCGCGCGATCGACGGCGTCCGGGACGTCGTGATCCACGGGCGGCAAGTGCGCTTCGGCGTCGAGGCGACGGCGCTCGACGACCTGGTCAAGGTTCTCGCGCGCCACGAGATCGTCGATCTCGAGCTCGCGCGGCCAAGCCTCGAGGAGATCTTCCTGACGTTCTACGCCGGAGAGGAGCAGGCCCGATGAGCACGACCACGATCGACGGACCCGCCATGACGGTCGCGCCCCCCGGACGGCTCGCAGCACTCGCGACGCTCGTGCGGCGCGGCCTGCGCGACTACCGCCGCGCGCCGCTCGTCTGGGGCGTCTCCCTCGGGATCATGAGCGCGTTCGAGGTCCTCCTGTACCCGTCGCTGCGCACGTCGCTCGGCAAGGCGGTCGAGAGCTACCCGGCGAGCGTGACGGAGGCGTTCGGCATCACCGACCTCGGCACGATCGAGGCGTACATGCACGCCGAGATGTTCAGCATCGTGCTGCCGTTCGCGCTCGCGTACTTCGCGATCCGCTGCGTCGCGACGACGCTCGCCGGAGCCGAGGAGCACGGGTACCTCGATTCGCTGCTCGCGGCGCCGGTGGCGCGCGACACCCTCGCGGCGGCGGCGTTCTGCACCGCCGCCCTCGCCGCCGCGGCGATCCTCGCGGTCATCGGCGCGATGACCGTCGTCGCCGGCGCGATCTCCGGCGACGCGATCGGAGGAGCCCGCCTCGTCGCGGGGCTCGCCGGCGTCTGGGTGCTGGCGCTGTTCTTCGCCGGCTGCGCGACGCTCGCCGCGGCGCTGGCGCACCGGGCCGGCCTCGTCCTCGGGACGGTCGGCGGGCTGTTCGGCGCGATGTACCTCGTCGACATCGCCGGCAAGCTCAGCGAGCCGCTGCACGCGATCCGCGCGCTCTCGGCCATGCGCTGGTACGGCACGCCGTTGCAGAGCGGGGCCGACGCCGCAGGCTTCGGCGTGCTCGTCGTGGCGGCCGTGCTCCTCGCCGTGGCAGGCGGGACGCTCGCGATGCGCGGCGACGTGACCGGGTAGCGCCCCCGGCATGGCGTCCGACGCAGGGCGCCGTGTAGCCGGCGACCCGGCTCAGCGCGTCGCGAGGCGCAAGATCGCGCTCCGGCGCAGGCGTCAGTGCAACGCTCGGCGAGGGTCGGCCACTGCGAGCTCGACGTCCAGGTAGAGGCCCTCGCGGCTGATCCGGGCAGCGAAGGCGTCTGTGAGCAGCACGAGCAGGCGGTGGTCGACGATCGGCACGCGGAGCATGAACGTCGATATGCCGCCCGCGGCGGCACGCTCGCCGAGGATGCCAAGCAGCGCGGCGGCCAGTCCGGGCCAGTAGGCGTCGGCGACGTACAGCGTCAGCGAGGCGCGCGGTCCGTAGACCCGCGTGTACGCGGCGCGCCCGACGACGAGCCCCCGAGCCTCCTCGGCGAAGATCTCCGCACGCTCGTCGGCGGCGCCCGGGGGCTCGGCTTGCCGCAGCCAGACCCTCGACCCGTCGCCTAGCCGCAGCGGGCCGCTCGAGCGATCCCGGGGATCGATCCGGGCTCGAGCAGCATCAGGCATGCGCGTACCGCTCGCCACGCTCGAGGTACCGGCCGAGGTGCTGCGCGGCGATCTTCGCCGTCGAATCCCACGGGCAGGTCTCGGTCATCGTCGAGCTGATGACGCCACCGTCGCCCAGCTCGGCTTGGAGGAACCGAGTGTCGCGCCCGGTCATCAACGCGCCGCGAATCGCAGGGCGCAGCGGCTCGTGCTGCACCGGCACCCCGATGCGCCGGGCGATCGTCGTCGCGACGAGGTCGGCCTGCTGCGCCGCGAGCCCGCCGTGCTTGACCGCGCTCGAGGTCACGTCCCCGGCCGCGTAGACGCCCGGAAGCCCGCGAACCTCACCGTAGGCCGTGACGGCGATGAAGCCGTGCTCGTCGGCCGGGAGCCCCGCGATCTGCGGGCCTTCGAGGACGGGCATGGCGACGACGCGCGCGCCACGCAGCTGCGCACCGCCCGGTCGCAACGTGAGGGTGTCGTTCGAGAGCTGCGGGAACGACGAGCCGTAGAACGCGATGCCGGCCTCGTCGAGGAGCGTCGACAACCCGTCGGAGATGCCCGACCCTAGCGCCGCCAGCGGCGCGGTCTCGGGGCTGACGACGCAGATATCGACCGTGGCGTTCATGTCGTACGCGCGGTTGGCCGTCTGCAGCGCCAGCTCGTACAGCGGCAGCGGCCAGGACGCCGCCGCGCTCGGGGCCACGAACGCGATCCTGTGCGCGTAGCCCTCCTCGACGTCCTGCACGAGCCCGCGCATCGTCACGCCGATCGACCGGTCGTCGACGGTGATCGCGCTGTCGAAGGCGGGCCGGGCGCGGGTGCCGCAGGCGATGACCAGTGCGTCGTACGCGATGCGCTCGCCGTCGCTCGTCACGACGTGCTCGCCGTCCGGCTCGACGGCGGCGAGCGCGCCGCGGACGTGGCGGGCATCGAAGTCGGCGGCGATGGCGACGAGCGCGATCTGCCGGACGTGGGCGATCGAGAACGGCTCGGCGACGGCCATCGGCCGGTAGCGATAGTCGCGCTCGGGGGCGAGCAGCGTGATGTCAACGCGGTCGCCGGCGAGCTCCCGGAGGGCCATCATGGTCTCGAGCGCCGCCACGCCGCCGCCGGCGATCACGACGCGCAGCGGGTCCATCTCGGTGGAGTTCGTCATGAGCGGTGACACTAGGAGCGCGGGATCGCGCGGGCATCGGCCGTCTTCCGCTGCGTGATCGCGGGAAACCCGCAGCATCCGCCGAGGTCGCCGCTATGGTCCGCTGTCATGGCGGCCGAGGAGGCAGACGCGATCACCATCGTGCTCGCCGACGATCACGCCGTCGTGCGGCGCGGTCTCGAGATGTTGCTCAACGCCGAGGACGGGTTCGAGGTCGTCGCGTCCGTCGGTGACCTCGAGGCGGCCATTCGCACGACCCGCGGTCACAAGCCGAACGTCCTCGTGCTCGACCTCAACATGCCGGGCGGCTCGAGCCTCGACGCGATCCCGACGATCCTGAAGGCGTCGCCGAACACGAGCATCACGGTGCTGACGATGCAGAACGAGCCCGCGTTCGCACGGCAGGCGCTCAGCGCGGGCGCGCTCGCGTACGTCCTCAAGGAGGCCGCCGACGACGAGCTCGTCACGGCCGTTCGGCGCGCGGCGGGGGGCGAGACGTACCTCAACCCCCAGCTCGGTGCGCGTATGGCCGCCGAGCCCCCGCAGACGCCCGGCCCGCCGGACGACCTCACCGAGCGCGAGGTCGAGGTCCTGCGAATGATCGCACTGGGCCACACCAACGCCGAGATCGCCGAGCAGCTCTACCTCTCGATCCGCACCGTCGAGAGCCACCGCGCGCACATCCAGCAGAAGCTGCGCCGCTCGTCACGCTCCGATCTGGTGCGGTACGCCCTGGATCACGGCCTCGTCGAGCTCTGAGAGCGGGAGCACCGCGCGTACCGTCGTGCCCGGCTCCACCGATCTGACCGTCAGCTGACCGCCACCGAGTGCGACGCGCTCGCGCATCCCCGCGAGGCCGAACCCGGTCGTCGCGGCATGCACGTCGAAGCCCATGCCGTCGTCGGCGACCTCGACCGCAAGTCGCCCGTCGACGATGCCCACGTCCACCCGGGCGTGATCGGCGCGCGCGTGCTTGGCGACGTTCGTCAGCGCTTCCTGGACGAGCCGGTAGACCGTCGTCTCGAGCTCGGCGCCGAGCCGCTTGCTGTCGCCGGGCAGCTGCAGGTCGGTCTCGATCTCCAGGCCCTCGACGGTGCTCGTGCGCGCGACGAGCGCCTCGATCGCGGGCACGAGGCCGAGCTCGTCGAGCGCCGCGGGGCGCAGGTCGGTGATGATCGCGCGCAGGTTCTCGATCTCGCGCTCGACCTGCTCGACGGCATCGCGCAGGAGGTCCGACATCGGGCCCTCATCGGCCCGGCGCAGCCCGGACGAGAGCAGCACCCGCAGGCCCCCGAGGCCCTGCAGCGTCTCGTCGTGCAGTTCGCGCGCCCAGCGCCTGCGCTCGGCCTCGGCGGCGTCGAGGGAATGGCGCAGGCGCTCCTGCTGCACCGTCTGGGCGAGCGCCACCGCGGTCGCGCCGCTGGCCGCGAACGCCCGCAGCGTCGCCTCGTCGTCCGCCGAGAACATCGACGCGTCCGACCCGCGGTCGAACGCGGCGAGCACGCCAAGCCCCCGACCGCGATGCACGAGCGGCACGAGCAGGGCGGTGCTGGCGTCGGCGACGCCGATCTCCGTAGCGGAGATCCGCAGGTGGGAGCCGACGTCCGCGATCCGCTGCACCGCCCGCGTCTCGAGCACCTGCCCGGTCGTCGAGGCGCCGATCGGCACGCGCGCGCCGGTCGCCCGCTCGGTCACGCCGGCGCTCGCGGCGACGACGAGGTCCGACCCCTCGCGCAGCAGGATGACGAGGCTGCGGGCCTCGACGAGCGCGCGCCCGCGCTTGGCGATGAGCTCGAGCACCGGCTCGAGCTCCAGCTCGGCGCCGACGGCGACGGCGATCGCTCGCGCGGCCTCGACGCGGCGCGCGGCATGCTCGAGCTCGTCGCGTCGCGCCGCGACCGACTCGTACAGGCGAGCGTTCTCGATCGCGATCGCCGCCCACGCGGCGAGGATCACGACGGACTCCTCGTCGACGACGTCGAACTCCGCGCCGTCCCGCTTCTCGGTGAGGTACAGGTTGCCCCAGATCTGCCCGCGCACGAGCACGGGCACGCCGAGGAAGGTCGCCATCGGCGGGTGGCCCGGCGGGAAGCCGTAGGACTTCGGGTGCCCGCCCACGTCGGCTAGGCGCAGCGGCGTGGGCTGGTCGATGAGCACTCCGAGGATGCCGCGGCCGCGCGGGAGGTCGCCGATCGTACGGTGGGTCTCGGCGTTGATGCCGCGCGTGATGAAGCGCTCGAGCTCGCGCCGTTCGGCGTCGAGGACGCCGAGCGCGGCATAACGCGCCCCCGTGATCTCGCGCGCGGTCTCCAGCACTTGGTCGAGCACGGCCTCCGGATCGAGCTGCGACAGCAGGCCCCGACCGACGTCGATGAGGCGACGGAGGCGCTCCTCGTCCAGGTGGTCATCCACCGGGTGCTACCTCCGTCCTGGGCGCCGACGGCACGCGACCATCATGCCACGCTGCGGAGAACCCGCGGGAGTTCTGCGGCGCGCCGCCGATGGCGGCTGACCGGGCGCGTCATACGGTACGGCCGTGGCCAACGTCGCGCTCGTGTTCGCAGTCACCCTCCTCCGCGGGTTCGGCGCGCCGACGCGGGCCGCGCCGTGAGCGACGCGATCCTGCTGACGCTGATCGCCGCAGGCACGGCGTTCGCGACCGGACTCGGCGCGCTTCCGGTCATCGCGCTCGGCGGCGAGCGCGCCCACGCGCTGCAAGGGGCGCTCAGCGGCTTCGCTGCCGGTGTGATGGCGGTCGCGGCGGTCGTCGGGCTGCTCAAGCCGGCGGCAGAGCAAGGCAGCATGCCCACCGTGGTGGCGGCCGCGGGCGCCGGCGCGCTCGCGCTCGTCCTGCTACGCCGCACGCTCGACCACCGGGCGATCCGCAGCGGCCGCAGCGAGGCCGGAACCCGATCGCTGCTCGTCATCGGCGTGCTGTTCGCGCACAGCCTCCCCGAGGGGCTGGCGATCGGCGCGGCGTTCGCGTCGTCCGAGGCCGGCATCGGGGCCTTCGTCATCGCGGCGATCGCGATCCAGAACGTCCCCGAGGGCACCGCGACGGCCGCGGCGATGCAGCCGGCCGGCTACAGCAGCGCCAAGCAGGTCTGGGGCGCCATCCTGACGAGCGCGCCGCAGGTTCCTGGCGCGCTCATCGCCTGGCTGGCCGTCGAGCACATCCAGGGACTGCTGCCGGCGTCCTTCGCGCTCGCCGGCGGGGCGATGCTGGCGCTCGTCGTCGTCGACCTGCTTCCGGACGCCTGGCGGCACACGGGGCATCGCGGCGTCGTGGTCGGCACGTCGCTCGGCGCCGCGCTCATGCTCGCGATGGGCGCCGCGCTCGGGGTCTGATCCGCCGTGACGGTGCGCCCGCGCTCGCGGCCGCGGCGAACTACGGCCCGAGACCGCGCGGATCGGTAGAAACCCCGCTCCTACCGCGCCGCGCACCGGCCGATAACCAAGCTGCGATGTCTGTGCGCTTCATCTTCCACTGCCAGTTCTGCGACGAGCAGCCCGACCCGATGACGCAGCTGAGCCTCGAGACGGCCATGCGCGAGAACACGTGGGGCGCCTTCCAGAACGCGCTGCCGGGAAACTGGCTCGTCTTTCACGCCCGCGGCCTGTACGGCTCGCCGCGCTACGCGTGCGCCGAGCATCGCGGCGACCTCGTGGCGTACCTGCGCGAGCACTTCGGGACGATCGGCTATCACGTGTGGAAGCGCCCGCCGTACCCGTCGAGCCTGCGGCACTCCGACACCGATCACGCCTGGTTCGCGGCGACGCGCCGCCAGGGCGGCTGGGGCTCCTAGCCCGAGCGGGCGTGCCGGCGCGTGGTCGGCGGGGCGGCGCTCAGCGCGCCGGCACGCGGCAGGAGAAGAACCGCTCGTCGGAGGTGAGCGCGAGGACGCCGACGAGGCGCCCGTCGCGGTCGACGACCGGGACGCGGCTGGTCTCCGCGCGGCGCGCGAGGTCGCGGCCGACGGACGCCGCGGTGTGGGGCTCAGCGACGCTCCCGATCCGTGCGATCTCACCGACCAGCCGGGTCGGCCGAGGCTCCGCGTCGGCCTCGGTTCGTGACAGCGAGCCGAGGTAGTGGCCGCCGCCGACGACGAGCGCCAGCCGGTGCTTCGCGCTTCCGTCGAGCCAGCGGCGCGCCTCGGCGACCGTCGTCGCCGGCGACATCGTCGTGAACTCGGTGTGCATGACGTCCGCGACCGTCAGGCCTTCGACGGCGTTCGTGCGAACTCGCGCGTCGATCATGACCGCCCACCCACCGGCGTCCGCGCCATACCGGCGATCTCGTGCCCGAGGCGGTCGACGCCGTCCCAGTCCGTGTAGTCGTAGTCGTGCGAGGCGTCGGTCGGATGTCCCATGCGCTTCATGAGCAGGCGCATGATCTGACGGGTGAAGACGTCGTACTCGCGGTACTGCAGGCAGCCCGCGATGCGCTCGGTGCGGTCCGGCGTCCAGCCGGTGTCCTCGCAGAACTCGTCGATGCACGACTGCGTCGCAGCCCGGGCTTCCTCGGTGTCTTCGGCGGCCGACAGGGAGACGGAGCAGAAGACGGTCGGCCGCGCTCCGAGCGCCGCGAGGTGAGCCTTGACCCAGTCGACGATCTCGGGCTGATGGTGGACCTTGTGCAGCGACGCCCCCACGACGACGAGGTCGTAGGCGGCGGGGTCGGCGTCGGCAGCGGCCGCGACCTCGCGGAGGTCGACCTCCACGCCGTCGGACCGCAGGGCCTGCGCCAGGCGCGAGGCGATCTTGGCGGTGTGCCCGTGGGTGCTCGCGTAGACGAGGAGGGCCGTGGCGCCGTCGGCGGCGCGATCTGCTGAAGCGATGTTCTCGGTCATGCGGGCAAGCCAACCAGCGCAGCGCCGCGCACACATCCGCACCTTGAGCGGACACGACATGTGGACAAACCCGGACGCGCGCGGCGCCAGGCGTGCATACGGTCGGTGCCATGACCGACGATCGCCGATCCCGACAGCCGCCGGGCCCGATGCTGGTCTGCGCCGGCACGGATCCCGCGGCCGCGGCGCGCCTGGCCGAGGTCGCGGCGAGCCTGCTGAGCAACCGACCCGCCGTCGTCCTGGCCACGTGGGAGCCCCCGCCGCTCGGAGCCCTCGAATCGGCGATGGACGCGCTCTACGACGCGCACGAGGAGCTTCGCGACGCCGCACGCCACGCGGCGATGGCGGCCGCGCACGCGGCATCCGAGGCGCTGGAGGCGCGCGGCGTGCACGTCACCCGCCAGGTCTGCCCGGAGGAGCAGTCGCCGTGGCAGGAGATCCTCGACGCGGCGGACGAGCTCGGGGCGAGCGTCATCGTCGCCGGGACCACCGAGCGCCCGGCCGCCCGCGCTGCGTCGCTCGGCGGCCAGGCACGGGCACTCGCGCACCGCGCACGGCGCCCGTTGCTGCTCGTGCCCGCCGGCACCGGGCCGTCACGCGACGCCGTGCCCGCGATCCTCGCCTACGACGGATCCGCGTCCTCCAAGCACGCCGTCTCCGAGGCCGCGGAGCTCCTGCGACGACGTCCGGCGATCGCCGCGACCGTCTGGCTCACCGCCCGCTACGTCGTCGGCGCCGCGATGGTCGCGGTCCCCGACGAGGTCGTCCACCGGGGCGCCGCGGCGCTCGACGAGGCGACGCGCGTGCGGGCGGTCGGCGACGCGAGCGAGGCGGCCGCAGCGATGACGTCGGCCGGCTGGTCGTGCTCGGCCACGGCCATCGAGACCTCGCGCAACGTCCCGGCGGGGATCGTCGACGCCGCCGACGAGCACGACGCGGCCGTGATCGTGACGGGCACGCGCGGACGCTCGCGCGTCGTCGCCGCCCTGCTGGGCTCAAACGCGGAGTCGATCCTGCGCACGGCCGGCCGGCCCGTCCTGCTCGTCCCGCCCGTCGCGAAGTAGCGCGACCAACAGCGTGCTGTTGCACCCGGCGACCGGGCTGAAGGTCCTGGCAACGCACGTGCCGCGATCGGCTAACCGAACCGGCGAGGCAATGACGGCCCAATCGAGGGGGGAGCATCGGCACAAGAGGCCGGGCTGATCGGGTGGTGCCGGAAACAACCGTGGCCCCGATCTTCGGGCCACGGTTTGAATCTCCAACGTTTGGTGCGGGCGGAGGGACTCGAACCCCCAAGGCTTGCGCCACCGGCACCTAAAGCCGGCGTGTCTACCAATTCCACCACGCCCGCAAGCGACGGCGAGCCGCGCTCCCGCGGCCGGCCGGGATTGTATGTTGGCCCGGCATGGCTCAGGGCGCGACCGTCATCGAGCATCCCAACCGCGACAAGCCCGGATCGCGGTCGACGCAGGCGATCGTCGTCGGGCTCATGCTCGCGAGCGCGTTCCTGCTCGTCGTCGTGACCGCCGGCGGCTGGACGCGGATCCAGGGCGCCAAGCCCGTTCAGATCGCGTACATCCTCGTGTACCTCGTCATCGCGTACTACATCGCGCGCTGGCGCAGCGGCCTGCTGCCGGTCGCCGCCGCGCTCGCGATCGTGCTGGCGATGTTCGCCGCGATCAGCGCCCCCGGGTGGTTCGACCGCTCCGGATCGGGCTTCAGCGACCCGGCGCTCGACGCGAGCGTCCTCGGCGTCCTGACGATCGTGCTCGTCCCCGTGCAGATTCTGCTCATCGTCTTCTCGGCGAAGGGCTTCGGGCAGCGCTGGAGCGTCGAGGTCGAGCGCGCCGCCTGATCGCCGCGCCTACAATCGGGGCGCCTCGCGCCCGGGTGCTGGAACGGTATACAGGATCGGCTCAAAACCGATTGCCCGTGAGGGATTGTGGGTTCGAATCCCACCCCGGGTACTAGCGCGGCTTGGGAACAAAAGTCCTGCTTAGATGTCTTGAGCGGTAGCATCGTCCCCGTTCATGGCGATCTCTCGCACGTACTCACCCGTCGCGGTCGACGCCGCGAAGCTCCTCGGAGCGCGCATCCGCATCGCTCGGAGTGAGCGCCGCTGGACGCTCGAGGAGCTGTCCGAGCGCGTCGGTGTCAGCGCGAAGACGATGCGCAGGATCGAGCGCGGCGACCTCGGGGTCGGGATCGGGCTCGTCTTCGAGGCCGCTGCGGTGCTCGGCGTCCCGCTGTTTCACGACGACCCCGGCCGTCGTTCGCTGGAGCGCGGTCGGGCCGATGATCGCCTCGCGCTGCTCCCGCAACGCGTCCGCAAGCCCGTGAAGGTCGACAATGACTTCTGAGCCCGAGGCGGTGTTCGTCTGGATCTGGCTGCCCGGCGCGACGACTCCCGTCGTGGCTGGACGCCTCGATGCCGTCGGCCCCGTCATCCAGTTCACCTACGGCCGCAGCTACCTCGCACGCGCGGACGCGATCGCGATCTACGAGCCGGAGCTCCCGCTTGTCGACGCGCCGATCGCACCACGTGGTCGCATCGCCGGCTGCATCGAGGACGCGGCCCCGGACGCCTGGGGCCGGCGCGTGATCCTCAACCGCCACGTCGGGCAGGGCGCGCTCGACACGGCCGATCTCGGGATCCTCTCCTACCTCGTCGAGTCCGGCTCGGACAGGATCGGCGCCCTGGACTTCCAGTCGTCGGCCTCGGACTACGTGGCGCGGTCGGCGGGTGCCGCCACGCTCGACGAGCTCGCACAGTCCGCCGAGAAGGTCGAGAACGGTATCCCGCTGTCCCCCGCGCTGGACCTTGCGCTGCTGCACGGAACCTCCGTCGGTGGGGCGCGCCCGAAGGCGCTGCTCAGCGACGGCACGCGACGCCTCATCGCGAAGTTCAGCTCGACGACCGACCCCTACCCGGTCGTCAAGGGCGAGTTCGTGGCCATGGAGCTCGCCCGGCGAGCCGGGCTCGGCGTCGCCCACGTGGAGCTGGCAACAGCGCTCGGCAAGGACGTCCTGCTCATCGATCGCTTCGATCGCGAGCAGACCGGCGAACGGCGCGCGATGGTCTCGGCGCTGACGATCCTCGAGCTCGACGAGCTCGGCGCGCGGTACGCGAGCTACGCGGACCTCGCGCGGGTCGTTCGCAGCCGCTTCACCGACGCGCAGGCCACGCTGCGGGAGCTGTTCGCCCGCGTCACGTTCAGCATCCTCACGGGCAACAACGACGATCACGCTCGCAACCACGCGGCGTTCTGGGACGGGCTGATGCTCACGCTGACCCCGGCCTACGACATCTGCCCGCAGCCCCGCGCCGGCGGCGAGACGGCGCAGGTCATGGCGATCGGCGAGGACGGCTGGCGTATGAGCCAAGTGGCCGGCTGCGTGGTGCGAGCCGCGACGTATCGCCTGTCCGAGGCCGACGCCCGCGAGATCGTCGACCATCAGATCGATGTCATCGTCGACGACTGGCGAGACGTCTGCGACGAGGCCGGCCTGACCGAGGTCGAGCGCCGCAGCTTCGAGCACCGCCAGTTCCTCAACCCGTACGCCACCGAGGGCTACCGCGACCCGCCGGCGTCTTTCGGCGCACCGTCGCGGGGCCGCATCGTCGCCGCCGACATCCCGGGCACCGCCAAGCGCCGGTGACACGCGCTGCGGGGCGGCTGCTGCGGCGCTCCGGCGTCAGACCTCAAGGACGCGGACAGGCGAGCCCAACGCGGCTATGAGCGCGGCGAGGTCGGCGACGTCGGAGGTCAGCACGTCGGCACCCTCGGCGGCGCAGACGACGGCGACATGGGCATCGACGACATCGGTCCCACCGACGTCGGCGAGCAGCGCGCCGACGGCATGCGCGTGGTCGGCTCCAAACGCCACGACCTCGCAGCCACGCAAGAGCCGGCGCAGCTGGACCTGGCGCAGACGTACGGCTCACCTGAGCGACGACAGGCGCGGTGACAAGCGGGAGGACTCCCAGCTCAAGCCGCGCCCGGTGGTCGGCCCACACGGCGCGATCGTTGCGCTCCGCCGCGATCAGCAGACCGGCGTCGTACATGACCGTCACCGCTGCCCCGAACCTCCCAGACCCCGCGCGACCCGGTCACGCGCCGCCGCGACCTCGGCACCGCTGAGGGCGCCGTGCTCGTCCTCCCATTCGCTGACCGCGCGCAGTCCGTCGCGAACCAGGAGCGCTCGGCGCGCGGCACTGGTCATCCACGCAGACACGCTCACGCCCTCGTCCTCAGCCGCGAGCAGCACTTGCTTGTGGACGTCGGGGTCGACCGTTATCGCGAGCTTCGGAGATGGGTTTCCACGCGGCATGCGCGAACCATACTACGGTGGTAGGAGACAATCGAGCCTCCTTAGCAGGCGACCGTCACCTTCCCGCGCGCGACGACCTTCGACTTGATGACGACCTTCGCGTTCCAGACGCCGTCGATCTGCTGCGGGCCGAACGGGCCCTTCGCAAAGCTGAAGCCCCAGCGCGTCGTGAACGACTTCTTCTCGTTCACCGGCCACTTCGACGCGCCCTTCATGACCTCGGCGTTCGTCGGCTCGGTCGTGAAGCCCGCGTTCGGCGGACCGCCCCACACGCCGGCGCCGACCTTGATCTGCTTCTTGATCCCCTTGCCCTTGTAGATGACGTAGAGGCTGCGCTGGCCGTTGCCCATGTCCAGGCAGTTCGTGATCGTCGCGCCGTTCTTCACCTGCGGCGACGTCGCGCCGGCCTGGGTCGTCCAGCCGAGGATCGTGACCTTGACCTTCGCCTGCGCGCCAGCGGCGGGACCGAGCAGGAGGGCGGCGAACACCGTCGCCGCGAGGCATCTCATGCGCATGTGTGCTCCGGTGTAGGGATGGGGGCCATCCTTCGCGCCGCGCGGCCCGGCGTCAAGCGCCGGCGCCCCGCAATCGTCCGTTTACGAGACTGGTGGGCCGCGCGCGAACGCTCACACACGACCCACCAGCGCCTCCAGCTCGTCGATGATGCCCGCGGGGGCCACGACGAGGCCGTCCGGCGCCGCGCCCTGCGCCTCGAGCCGCCGCACGACGAGCCCGGAGCACTCGCAGAGCAGCGAGCCGGCGGCGATGTCCCAGGCCTGCACGCCGCGCTCGTAGAACGCGTCGTAGCGGCCGGCAGCCGTCCACGCGAGGTCCAGCGCCGCCGAGCCCATCCGCCGCACGTCGCGGACGACCGGCAGCACGCGCGCGACGACCGCCGCCTGCGTCTCGCGCACCGCCGCCTCGTAGGCGAAGCCCGTGCCGACGAGCGCCGACGCGAGATCCGCGCGCGAGGAGCCCTCGACCGGCGTGCCGTTCAGCGTCGCCGGCCCGCCCCGCTCGCCGCAGTAGATCTCGTCGCGCAGCGGGTCGAACACGGCGCCCGCGACGCCGCCCTCGTCGTCGTGCACCGCGACGCTCACGCACCACTGCGGCACGCCGAAGAGGAAGTTCACGGTCCCGTCGAGCGGGTCGACGATCCAGCGCAGGCCCTCGCCCGCCTGCGTCTCGCCGCCCTCCTCACCGAGGATCGCGTCGCCCGGCCGGCGCGCCGCGAGCAGCTCGCGGATCGCCCGCTCGGCGGCGTAGTCGGCCTCGGAGACGACGTCGGTCGGCGAGCTCTTCGAGCCGACGGCCTGCTCGCCGCCGGCGACGAATCGCTCGAGCAGGAGCTCCCCGGCCGCGCGGGCGCACTCGGCCGCGATGACCCGCAGCGCGGTCGGACTGGCCGCGCTCAAGAGACCGGCGGGCGGGCGTCGGCCCACGGGCGCGCCGACTCGAGCTGCGCGGCGAGCGACAGCAGCAGGGGTTCGGAGTCCGGCGCACCGGCGATCTGCACCGACAGGGGCAGGCCCGCACCGTCGAAGCCGGCAGGGATGGCGGCCGCGGGGTTGCCGATGTGGTTCCAGACCGGGTTGAACGCGACGAAGCCGGCCGCGCCGTTGAACGTCCGCGTCGCGCCGCAGCCCTCGTACTTGCCGACCTTCAAGGGGGCCGCGGTCAGCGTCGGCGTCAGCACGACGTCGACGTCCTCGAAGATCGCGTTGATGCGCCGCGCATCGCCCTCCTGCGCCGCGATCGCGCGCCGCAGGAGCTTGCGCGCCGCGCGACCGGCCCGCGCCATCTGGCGCGTGCGCCGTTCGAGCTTGGAGCGATCGGCCATCGAATCGGCCTCGAGGCTCGCGCCGGCGAGGTAGCGCGTGATGACGTTGCGGCCGATGAGCCCGTAGCTCGGCGTGCGCTCGATGACCTCGTGGCCGAGCGAGCGCAAGAGCTCCGCGGTGTCCTGCGCGGCGCGGCGATGCTCGGCGGCGCAGCGCGCCGCGACCCCCGGCGGGATCTTCGTCGAGAGCGCGATCCGCAGCTTGCCGGGCTCGCGCTGCGCGGCCGCGACCCACGGCTCGCCGGTCGCGACCTCGTAGAGCAGCGCGCCGTCGGCGACCGACCGCGTGAGGAAGCCGAACACGCTGAGGCCCGTCCAGACGTCCTCGAGCGGCGCCACCGAGACGCGCCCGCGCTGGACCTTCAGGCCGAAGAGCCCGCAGCAGCCCGCGGGGACCCGGATCGAGCCGGCCCCGTCGGATGCCGTGGCCGCAGGCACGAGCCCGGCCGCGACCGCCGCCGCCGAGCCGCCGCTCGACCCGCCCGGCGACCGGTCGATGCTCCACGGGTTGCGCGTCGAGCCGCCGTGCGCGGTCTCGGTGAACGGCCAGAGCATGATCTCGGGCGTCCGCGTGACGCCGATGACGATCGCGCCGGCGGCGCGCAGGATCCGCACGAGCTCGCAGTCCTCGGGCTCGGGCTCGCCGTGAGCGTTCGAGCCGCGCACGCGCGGGGTCCCGGCGACCGCCATGTCGTCCTTGACGGCGATCGGCACGCCGAGCAGCGGGCGATCGTTGCCGCCGCGGGCGCGGCCGGCGGCCTGGTCGGCCTCGAGCAGCGCCCGCTCGTCGAAGACGATCCGGAAGGCGTTCAGCTCGCGGTCGCACCGTCCGATCCGCTCGAGCGCGGTCTCGACGAGCTCGCGCGGCGAGACCTCACGGCTGCGCACGAGCTCTGCTTGGCGAGCGACGCCCGCAAACGCGAGCTCGCGACCCTCGGTCGTGGCGGTCGGCTCCATCGGCGCCACAGACTAATCCTTTCGGGCGGAGCCACCGGGTCTGTGACCCATGTCCTGTTGACGCGCCAGATCCCAAGTGAGAGCCTCGCGCGCCATGAGCACCTATCCCGTCGTGTACCAGCAGAACCCAGCCCGTCGAGCGCAACCGCCTCACGGTGTTCTTCCGCCTCTTCATGCTGATCCCGCACTGGTTCGTCCTCGTCTTCTACGGGATCGGCGCGTTCCTCGTGGTCATCTGCGCGTGGTTCGCGATCCTCTTCACGGGTCGCTACCCGGACGGCATGTACCAGTTCGTCGCGGGCTTCCTGCGCTACTCGACGCGCGTCAACGGCTACAGCTACCTCGTCACCGACGAGTACCCGCCGTTCGACGGCGCCGAGCACCCCGAGTACCCGGTCGTCGTGAACGTCGCTCCGCCTCCGGAGAAGCTCAGCCGGCTGACGACGTTCTTCCGCGGCATCCTGTTCATCCCCGTCTACATCGTCGTGTACGTCTTCAGCATCTGGATCCAGCTCGTCGCGATCGCGCTCTGGTTCGTCGCCGTCATCACCGGCAAGACGTCGGAGGGCCTCACCGGCGCCCTGAAGTTCCCCGTGGCCTACACCGTCCGGGCATCGGCGTACGGGCTGCTGCTCACCGACGGGTTCCCCCCGTTCGAGGACTGATCGTCACAGGCAAGGCTCGCGGCGCCGGCGGATCTATCCTCCACGCCGTGAGCCTCGTCTTGCAGGAGGACCACGGCGCCGTCCGGCACGTGGTCCTCAACCGGCCCGAGAAGCGCAACGCGCTGAACACCGAGCTCATCCTCGCCGTGGGCGAGGCGCTGCGAGCGGCGGCCGCGGACGTCGCGGTGCGCTGCGTCGTCGTGCGCGGCGCGGGCACGATGTTCTCGAGCGGGATGGACTCCCACGACCTCGCGACGATCGGCGAGGACCCCGAGACTGCTGCGCGACTGGCGCGAGCAGATCCTCGCGATCTGGAACCTCTGCGAGCGGATGGCCAAGCCGACGGTCGCGCAGATCCACGGCGCCTGCCTCGGCGGAGCGGCCGAGCTCGCGCTTGCCTGCGACCTGCGCGTCGTCGCCGACGACGCGGTCATCGGCCTCGTCGAGACCCGCGTCGGCCTGCTGCCCGACCTCGGCGGCTGCTCGCGGCTGCCGGCGATCGTCGGCCTGGGCCGTGCGAAGGAGCTCATCATGTGCTCGAAGTTCGTCGACGGAACCGAAGCGGAGCGGATCGGGCTCGCCAACCGGGTCGCGCCGCTGGACGAGCTCGACGCCGCGACCGACCTGCTCGTCGGCGAGCTGCTGACGTGCGCGCCGCTGCCGGTGGGCCTGGCGAAGGGCATCATCGACGCCTCCGCGCTTCCGGCGCTCGCGGAGACGCTCGAGCAGGAGGTCACGGCGCAGGAGCTGTGCGCGTCCAGCGAGGACTTCCGCGAGGGCGTGCGCGCCTTCGCCGAGCGCCGCCGCCCGGAGTTCCGGGGTCGCTGAGCCGCCGGAGCCCGGCGGCGTCGGGGTCTGCGGATATGCTCGTCAGCGCTTGCCCGAGCCGGTCTCCATCATCGGCGCGTCTGGCGCCCTCGGCTTCGGTCTCGCGGTGCGGCTGGCGCGCGCCGGCAGCCAGGTCGTCCTCGGCTCGCGCGACCCCCAGCGTGCCGGCGAGACCGTCGTGCGCGCTCGCGCGGCCGTCCCGGCCGGCAGGTTCGACTGCGCGCTGAACGCCGAAGCGGCCTCGGAGTGCGACCTCGTCATCCTCGCCGTCCCGTTTCGCAACCATGCCGAGACGCTGCACAACCTCCGCGACGCGCTGCACCCCGGGCAGATCGTGATCGACGCAACGGTCCCGCTCGCCGCGGCGATCGGCGGCAAGGCGACCCGCACGATCGGCGTCTGGCAGGGCTCGGCGGCGCAGCAGGCGCAGGAGATGGTGCCCGAGGGCGTCGCCGTGATCAGCGCGCTGCACACGATCAGCGCCGCGTCGCTGCGCGATCTCGACTGCGTCCTCGACGAGGACGTGCTGCTCGCGGGCGACACGCGCGCCGACAAGGCCCGGGTGGCGGCGCTGCTGGACGCCATCGAGGGGTTGCGCTGCGTCGACTGCGGCCGGCTTGAGATGGCGCGCCTCACCGAGCAGCTCACCGCGCTGATGATCTCGATCAACGTCCGCTACAAGGCGCACGCCGGGGTCAGGATCACGGGCCTGCCGGACGACCTGTGGCCCGCGGTGGCCGGCTGATGGCGTCGGTCGTCGTGCTCGCGGGCGGCACCGGGGGGGCGAAGCTCGCGCGCGGGATGCTCGACCTCGTCGGCGAGGATCTCACGGTGATCGCCAACACCGCCGACGACATCGAGATCTACGGCGCCTACGTCAGCCCCGACCCCGACCTGTGCACGTTCTGGCTCGCAGACCTCATCGACGAGCGCGGCTGGGGGCTGCGCGACGACAGCTTCGCGGTCATGGACGCGCTCCGCGGTCTCGGCGACGACGTCTGGTTCGCCCTCGGCGACCGCGACCTCGCGATCGCGATCCGCCGCCAGCGGCGCCTGTCCGAGGGTGCGCGGCTGACCGACACGCTCGCCGAGCTGGGTGCGTCCCTCGGCCTGAAGGCGCGCGTCCTGCCGATGGCCGACGAGCCGGTCCGCACCCGGGTGCGCTGTGGCGAGGGGTGGATGTCGGTGCAGGAGTACCTCATCCGCGCCGGAGCCGATGCTCCGATCTCGGCCACCGAGCTGGGCGGCATCGGCGAGGCGCTCGCGACGCCCGAGGTCCTCGCGGCGATCGCCGCGGCCGACGCGATCATCGTCGGCCCGTCCAACCCGGTCATCTCGATCGGCCCGATCCTCGCAGTAGGTGACATGCGCGACGCCCTGCTCGACAGCCCGGCCCCCGTCGTCGCGGTGTCGCCGATCGTGGGCGGCGCCGTGCTCAAGGGGCCGACGGCGCAGTTCATGGCCGCCGACGGCTACCCGGCGACGGCAGCGGGGATCGCCGCGTGCTACGCCGGGCTCATCGACGGCCTCGTCGCCGACGAGCGCGCCGACGGCGTGCCGGTGCTCCAGACTGACACGCTCATGGACGATGCCCAGAGCAGACGCCGAGTAGCCGCCGAGACCCTCCACTTCGCCGAGGGGCTGCGCTCGTAGTGGTCCGCACGCCGGCAACCGAGCCGCAGCGAACAGGTCCTGCGACGCTTGCGGTCCTGCCCGTCAAGCGCTTCGGGATCGCGAAGGTCCGCCTCGGCGACGAGCTCTCGGGCGGGACGCGGCGCGCGCTCGCCGAGGCCATGGTCACGGACGTGCTCATGGCGCTGCGGCGCACCTCACGCGTCTCGGAGGTCGTGCTCGTGACCTCCGAGCCCGCCGCGGAGGCGATCGGCCGCGGCTACGGCGCCAACGTGCTCGTCGACGACCGCGAGGACGGCCAGAGCGCCGCCACGCTCATCGGCATCGCGTACGCGCTCGAGGCGGGTATCCCGCGCGTGCTGCTCGTGCCCGGCGACACGCCCGCGCTCGACCCCGCCGAGCTCGACGCGCTGCTCGACCGCCCGGCGACGGGCCGCTCGGTCGTCGTCGTCCCCGACCGCCACGGGATCGGGACCAACGCGCTCCTCCTCACACCCCCGGACGTCATCGAGCCGGCCTTCGGACCCGGCAGCCGGGCGAAGCACGAACAGGCCGCGGCCGATGCGGGCGTGCCGTGCACGGTCGAGGAGGTCGCGACGCTGTCGCTCGACGTGGACACGGTGGAGGACCTCGCGGAGCTGCGCACGGCACTCGCCAACCGTCGCGGTGGCGCCGCGCACACGCGCGGGATGCTCAGCCGGCTCGCATCCACGCGCAAGAAGCCGGCCCCGCCGCCCCCAACGCCGCCGGCGGAGTGATCGCCGCCGCGGCCACGCACGAGCTTGGCGCGGCGCCCCGCCGCACCGGCGTGATTGTGGCCGCAGCCACGCGCGAGCGTGGCGCGGCGCCCCCCGGCGCGCCACCGGCGTGATCGTCGCCGCGGCGCTGCCCGGCATTCCCGAGGTCGGGCCCGGCGACGACCTCGCCGCCCTGCTGGCCGGCGCCGCCGGACCGCTGGCCGATGGCGACGTCCTCGTCGTCGCCCACAAGATCGTGTCGAAAGCCGAGGGGCGGATCGTCGACCTCGCCTCCGTGCAACCCGGCGAGCGCGCGCTGGCGCTGGCCGCGGAGCACGGCAAGGACGCACGCGTCGTCGAGGTCATCCTCGGCGAGACCGCGGCGATCGTGCGCTCGCGGCCGGGCGTCCTCATCTGCCGCACGCACCATGGCTACGTCTGCGCGAACGCGGGCGTCGACGCGTCCAACGCGCCGGACGGGCTCGTGCTCCTGCCCCGCGACCCCGACGGATCGGCGCGCACGCTGCGCCGCGGGCTGCGCGCGCTGACGGGCGTCGCCCCGGCGATCGTCGTCTCGGACTCCTTCGGTCGCGCGTGGCGCATCGGCCAGTGCGAGGTCGCGATCGGGATCGCGGGCCTCGCCGCGGTCGAGGACTGGCGCGGGCGCCGCGACGCCGGCGGGCGCCTGCTCGAAGCGACGGTCATCGCCGTCGCCGACGAGGCCGCGGCCGCCGCCGACCTCGCCCGTCGCAAGGACAGCCGCGAGCCGGTCGTGCTCGTCCGCGGCCTCGAGCGCCACGTCACCGAGGCCGACGGCCCGGGCGCCGCGGCCCTCATCCGCGCGCGCGACGAAGACCTCTTCGCCTGAGCCTCGCCGCCCGGCGCGCGCTTTCAGATGGCGTCGCGGCGGCGCGGCCTGAGCCTCGCCGCCGGGCGCGCGCCTACAGATGGGCGTCGAGGCGGCGCGGCCTGAACCTCGCCGCCCGGCGCGCGCTCACAAATGGGCGTCGAGCCGGCGCCAGTACGCGCCGGCCCGCGGGAACGCGGCCTCGAGCACCTCGTCGAAGGACTGCTCGTGCTCCTCGACGAGCCCCAGGCAGCAGTCGCGATACAGCCAGATGTGAGCGACCATCCGCGCGGGCAGGGTCGCGATCGGCTCGGGACCCATGAGCGAGCATGCGAGCTGACGCGCGTCGCCGTCCTGGCACAGTCCGGAGATCGTGTCCGTGTGATGGCGCCGCAGGAACATCGCCGACGCCGCGTTGGCGTCCTGTTCGCACGGGATGGCGTTGATGTACATCCCGGCGCAGCCGAGCCCGGCGGCCTTCACCGCAAGCACCGAGTGGGCGATGTCGTACAGGCGAAAGATGCCGGGGCCGAAGCGCTCCCACTGCGCGGCGTGCTCGAGCTCGTGTCGCATGCGTGCACCAATCACGGACGCGCGCGGGTCGGGCCAGACGCCGATGCGATGCCGGGCGCGATGCGCGGCGCTGTTGGCCTCGTCGAGCGCGCCCGCGTCGGGGAAGTGCGCGCTGAGATCGAGCGTCTCGCCCGGCGGAAACCAGACAGCGCCGACGCCGTCGTCGGTCTCGCTCGCGTCGAACTCGTAGAGCCGGCAGATCTCCCCGTCCACCCCCGCGTCGCAGAGCGCGAGGCGCCACTGCTCCTCGAGCACGTCTCGATGCAGCGGCTGCTCGCGAACCGCGGTCAACACGTCGCAACCGCGCACTCTGCGTGGTCGGCGGAGGACCTCGACCGCCCGCGGCGCGCGAGCGCGACAGGAGCGAGTGCGGCGCTCTGGACGAGGGGCGGCAGCGCGTCGGGCATGGTCTTCACTGCGTGCCGAGGACCGTTGCCGGATCACATCGGCACGAGCCTGCGGGTTGCGGTGCGGGTGCGGAGTGGACGTCAGGCGACGCTGTCGACGCGGTAGTGGCGCTCGCCGCCCGGCGTCTCGACCGACACGGTGTCGCCGGCGCGGGCGCCGACGAGGGCGCGTGCGACTGGGGACTCGGAGGAGAGGCGGCCGGTCTTGAGATCGGCCTCGGTCGGACCGACGATCGTGAACTCGTGCTTCTTGCCGGATGCCTGGTCGGCGACCGACACCGTCGAGCCGAAGCCGACGACGTCGGGATCGCTCGTGCCTTCGACGACGCGCGCGGCGCGCAACCGCTCGGTCAGGCGCTTGATCTTCGTCTCCAGATGCGCCTGGTCTTCCTTGGCGATGTGGTACTCGGCGTTCTCCTTGAGATCACCCAGTTCACGCGCAGCCTTGATGCGAACCGCCATCTCGGCGCGGCCTTCGGACTCCAGGTGTGCGATCTCGGCGCGCAGGGCCGTGAGGCCCTCCGGAGTGATCTGCTCGGGTTCCAGCATCCGAGGAGCCTAGCGACCGCGCCCGCGGCACCTCCGCGCGCGACCGGCACGACGCAACGCGGCGTCAGGCGGCGGCGGGCAGTTCGTAGCGCCGGCGCAGCTCGTACAGCGTCGTGCGCTCGGCTGCCGGCCTGCCCGCCCGGTGCGCTGCCGCGACGAGGTCTGCGGGTGACAGGCGCACCCCGTGGGTCGAGCCCGCCAGCCGGCTGATGTTCTCCTCCATGAGCGTGCCGCCGAGGTCGTTGACGCCCCAGCGCAGGGCCTCGGTTGCGGTGTCGAGACCCATCTTCACCCAGCTCGCCTGGAGGTTGGAGACGCTGCGCCCGAGCGCCAAGCGAAACGCGGCCGTGTGCTTGAGGTTCTCCTCGACGGAGATCTCCTGCACCCCGTGCGTGCGCCCCAGCAGCGTGTGAAACGGGATGAAGCTCAGCGGGACGAACTCCGTGAAGCCGCCCGTGCGTGCCTGCACCGCGCGCACGACGCGCATGTGCTCCGCGAGCTCCCACGGCTCCTCGATGTGGCCGAACATCACCGTCACCGTCGAGCGCAGGCCCGCGCGATGCGACGCCTCGATGATCTGCACCCAGCGCGCCACGGGGAGCTTGTTCGGGCTGATGCGCTGGCGCACGCCGTCGTGGAGGACCTCGGCTGCGGTGCCCGGCGTCGAGTCGAGCCCCGCCGCCCGCAGCCGGGCGAACACGGCGTCGGGCCCAAGGCCGGTGACGTCGCACATGTGGGCGATCTCCATCGGCGAGTACGCGTGCAGGTGCAGGTGCGGCGCGATCTCCTTGGCGAGGCGCAGCCAGCCCTCGTAGTCCTCGATGGACCAGTCGGGATGGATCCCCGACTGCATGCACAGCTCGCTCGCTCCGAACGCGACGGCCTCCCGAACCCGCGCGACGAAGTCCTCGCGCCCGACCTCGTACGCGTCGGGCGAGCGCTTGCCCTGACCGAAGCCGCAGAACGCACAGCCCACGACGCAGACGTTCGAGACGTTGACGTTGCGGTTGACGACGAACGTCACCGTGTCCCCCGCGAGCTCGGCGCGCAGCTCATCGGCGGCCTGGCGCATGTCCTCGATCGCCTCCGGGCGCGTCTCGGAGAACAGCGCGGTCAGCTCGTCGGGCTCCAGCGCCGCCCCGTTTCGCGCGCGCACGATCGCTCCCGAGACGAGGTCGGGCCGCAGCGGCCGCGGCGGCTCGGTGCGGCCGCTCCCGCGACGCGGGATGAAGCTCCAGTAGCGCGCCTTGACGACGTCGAGGACGCCCTGCGCCATCCACTCGGGATCGATGTAGCGCGGGTAGACGCACAGGCGCTCGGTCAGCGCGAACCCCTCGGACGCCAGCCGCTTGCGCACCTCGTGCGGCGACGGGAACGGATGCTCGGGCGAGATGTGGTCGCCGTTGGCGCTCAGGCCGCCGAGATCCGTCGCGCCGGCGTGGACGAGCTCGGGCCACCAGCCGGCGAGGTTCGGCGGCACCTGCACGCCGACATCGGGCATGAGGCGCCGGCAGGCGGCGACGAGAGCGCGCATGTCCTCGATCGAGACGGGCGTCGCCCAGGGTGGGAGCTCGCGGTGCGGCGCATCGCCGATCCCTGTCGCCCAGCGCTTGCGCGCCGACGCGTCGGCGATCTCGGCGGGCTCGCGGCCGTAGTAGCTGTCGTGCGGGACGAAGTTCTGCAGGATCACCTCCTGCAGGTGGCCGTGCTCGGCGTGCACGGCGGCGAGCGCTTCGAGCGCGGCGATCCGCTCGTCCGGGCTCTCCCCGATGCCGACGAGGATCCCGCTCGTGAACGGGATCCGCAGCTCGCCGGCCGCCGCGATCGTCTCCAGCCGCCGCGCCGGGTGCTTGGTCGGCGAGCCCTGGTGCGCGACGAGGTCGGGGTTGACCGACTCGAGCATGAGGCCCTGCGACGCGGTCACCTCGCGCAGCCGCGCGAGATCCTCGCGCGAGAGGACGCCGAGGTTCGTGTGCGGCAGGAGGCCGCGCTCGAGCGCCCGCTCGCACGCCCAGGCGACGTAGGCGACGAAGTCCACGTGGCCGTACTCGGCGAGCCGGGCGCGCACCCCCGCGTCGACCTCCGGGCGCTCGCCCGTCAGGACGAGCAGCTCCTTGACCCGGCGCTTCGCGGCGCCGTCGAGGAGCGCGAGCACCTCGTCGGGGGCGTGCAGGTGCGTGCGGTGCGTCGCGAACGCGCAGTACTTGCAGTAGCAGCGGCACGTGCGCGACAGCGAGAGCGTGAGGTTGCGGCTGAAGGTGACCCGCCGGCGCACCGCTGGGAGTCTAAGCCTCGCCCGGACCCGGTCCGTAGGCACAGCGCCGACGGGCGCCCGCGCCGCTCGCCCGGTCCGGACGGCACGGCGCCAACGCGCGCCACGCCGCGATTGACGCTGCGCGGCGCCGCGGGTAGGTTCAGGGCCGGATGAGGCATGGAATGCCGAAGACGCGTCTCGCGGCGCCGGTCGCGATCCTCGCGCTGGCCGTGGCTGGATGTGGGTCCTCGGACGACGGCGCGACGACGGACCCGCCGGAGGTCGCGGCCGCGACCGCAACGGCTCCGTCGCAGACGACGGCTCCCGCCACGACGACGACCACGCCGGCCGCCACGACGAGCAAGCCGGCCGCCACGACCCCCACCACCACGTCGACGACCTCCGCCACGCCCGGATCGATCCGCGGATCCAACGGCAAGATGTACCGCTGCATCGGCCCGAACCTGCTGAGTGACCTCAAGGCCCTCAACCGGCGCATCGACCGCGGGCGAACGAGCCTCAGGCGCATCCGCCGCGAACTGCGGCGGATCAAGGGCCGCTATCCGAGCAAGGTCGCGCCGCAGCGGGTCGCCCAGCGCTACAACTACCTCGTCCGCAAGCACAACGCCCTGCTACGGCTCGGCAACCGGCGCGTCCGCGCCTACAACGGCCGCCTCGAACGCGACTGCACGCGCGGCTAGTCCCGCCGGCTCCGCGCCAGCGGGCGTCCGTGTTCGCCACGTACCCGCCGGGCACGAGGTCGCATGGCAGCGGGTCGGCTCGGAGACGCGGTCGAGGTCCGCGCTGTCGAGCAACGCAGCGAGGTCGCTGGCAGGCCGGTGGCCGCCCGGCACCGCCGTATGCTCGTCGCGGTCATGCGCCGCCCCTGCCTCCTCCTGCTGCTCGCCGCCGCGCTCGCGGTCGGCGGCTGCGCCACGGGCAGCGACGAGCGCGCACCCAACGACACGGCGACGCTGCTGCTGGACTTCCAGCCCAACGCCGTCCACGCGGGGATCTACACGGCCGTCGACCGCGGCTACGACGGCGCGCTCGGCGTCGAGCTGCGCATCCGCGTCCCGTCGGACTCGACCGACGCGGTGAAGCTCCTCGTCTCCGGCCGCACCGACCTCGCCGTCCTCGACATCCACGACCTCGCGATCGCCCGCGAGCGCGGGCGCGACCTCGTCGGCGTCATGGCGATCGTGCAGGAGCCGCTCGCGTCGATCCTCGCGCAGCCCGAGATCAAGACCCCACGCGACCTCGAGGGCCGGCGCGTCGGCGTCACCGGCCTGCCGAGCGACGACGCGATCCTGCGCTCGATCGTCGCGGGCGCCGGCGGCGACGCGAGCAAGGTCCGCGCGACGACGATCGGCTTCACGGCGGTCCCGAGCCTGCTGACGGGCCGCGTCGCGGCCGCGACGGGCTTCTGGAACGCCGAGGGCGTCGCCTTGCGAGCCAAGCGCCCGGCGATCCGCGAGTTTCGCGTCAACGACTACGGCGCGCCCGCCTATCCCGAGCTCGTGCTGACGACGACGCGCGCGACGCTGCAGGACGAGCCGAACGTCGTCCGCGGGGCGGTGGCGGCGATCGCCCGCGGCTACAGCGAGGTGCTCAGCGACCCCGAGAGCGCCGCCGGCGTCTTGGTCGACGCGGCAAGCGGCCTCGATCGCGCCTCCGTCGCGCGCGAGCTCGCCGCGGTCTCCCCCGCCTTCACGGCGGGCGCGCGGACGTTCGGCGAGCTCGACCCGCAGCGGTTGCGAGCGTGGGCGAGCTGGGAGCGGCGCTTTGGCATCGTCAAGCGGCTGCCCGACGTCGCGCGCGCCTTCGACGGCCGTTACGTCCCGCGCTCGGGCAAGCGCGACTGAGGTCTGTCCGGCACGTCCTCGGCAGGCCGAGCGCGACGACCGCCGCCGGCGTGGGTCGGGTGCAGGCCGGACGCGGGCTACGCGACCGACTCGCAGTTCACGACGGTGTCCGTGCTGTCCTTGAAGACGCGATCGAAGCCCGGGCCGCAGTCGACGGTGTCCGCCCCGCCGCCGGTCGCGTTGAGCTCGTCGTTGCCGTCGCCGCCGAACATCTGGTCGGGGTCGAAGCCGCCCGTGACGACGTCCTCGCCGGCGTCGCCGCGCAGCGTGTCGCCGCCCGCACCGCCCTGGACCTCGTCGTTGCCGTCGCCGCCGGACACCGTGTCAGCGCCGGCCTCCCCGAACAGGAGGTCGTTGCCGCCCTCGCCGAAGATCGTGTCGTCGCCGTCGTCGCCGCGGATGTCGTCGCCGCCGTCGCCGCCGCGAATCGTGTCGTTGCCGTCCTGGCCGTTGATCGAGTCGGCCAGCGGGCTGCCGGTGAAGTTGTCGTCGCCGGGCGTGCCGTTGATCGACGGCTGGTCGGACTGGACCGCGATCGCCTCGAGGATCTTCAGGCCCTCAGCGCCGCCGGCCTCCTTGCCGAGGTGGCGCGCGCCGTTGAGTCCGTCGAAGCGCGGGTCGCCGATCGAGGGGTCGGTCAGGTTCGTGCGCTCGCACCCGGCCGACGTCAGCAGCGTCAGCAGCGATGCGATCGAGGGGAGGTTCAGGCCGAGGATCTCGGGCAGGTCGACGTAGACGGTGTCGAAGCCGGGGCCGCAGTCGTAGATGTCGTAGGTGCCGGAGCTCTCGCCGCCGTAGAGCGTGTCGTTGCCCTCGCCGCCCGAGAGGCGATCCTGCGAGCCGCCGCCGAGCAGGACGTCGTTGCCCGGCCCGCCGTCGACGATCGCGTCGGGCGCCGCCGACCCGTCGGAGTTCAGCGTCCCGTCGGGCGCCGAGCCGGTGAGGATGACGTCGTCGCCCTCGCCGCCGAGCACGTCGCGGTCGCGCCCGCGGTTGGTGTGGATGTAGTCGTCGCCGGGCCCGCCGTCGACGAGGATCTCGTTGCCGAAGCGCGCCTCGACGATGAAGTCGTTGCCGGGACCGCCCAGCAAGGTGTCGTCGCCGTCGCCGCCGTCGACGCGATCGTCGCCGTCGCCACCGTTGACGGTGTCGTTGCCCGAGCCGCCGTTGACGATGTCGTTGCCGTTGGCGCCGGTGATCGTGTCGTCCGCCGACTCGCCGTCGATGTCGTCGACGCCCTCGCCGCCGTCCATGACGTCACCACCGAAGCCGCCGAGCATCGCGTCGTCGCCCGGCCCGCCGAGGAGGCGGTCGAGGCCGTTGCCGCCGATCAGCCGGTCGTTGCCGACGCCGCCGTCGAGCCGGTCGTTGCCCGTGGCGCCGTCGAGCGCGTCGTCGCCGGCGCGTCCGAGCAGGGTGTCGTCGTTCGTGCCACCGAGCAGCAGGTCGTTGCCCGCCCGGCCGTCGATGCGCTCCGAGCCGCCGCCGCCGTCGGCGACGTCGTCGCCGGGGCCGCCGTCCATCCTGTCGTTGCCCTTGCCGCCGAAGAGCTGGTCGGACCCCGCGCCGCCCGACAGGAAGTCGGCGTTCACGCCGCCGTCGAGCAGGTCGTTGCCGGCGAGGCCGCGCAGCGTGTCCTTGCCGCCCCCGCCGTAGAGGCGGTCGGCCTTCGAGGTCCCGGTGATCCGGTTGGGCTTGCGGTCGCCGCGCTTGGTGACGGCGGCGGCGCCCGAGGCGAGCCCGAGGGCGAGGACGAGTGTCAGCGCGATGAGGCCGAGGCGGGAGGTCATACGTCCATTCTCGGCAGTTCGCGCTCAACACGAAAGCGCTGGGCGCCGCCGCGCCACGTTCAGCGGCGCGGCGGGGGCTTGCGGCGGGCTATCCCTGCCCGGCTTCGACCGCCGCGATGAGCTTCGCGCCGGCGGCCCCGCCGGTCTCCTTGCCGGCATGCTTGATGCCCAGCTGGTTGACGCCGTCGAAGAGCCGGTCGGTGACCGACGGGTCGTTCATGACGACCGTCTCGCAGCCGTTGCCGCTGGCCGTCGCGGCTTCCACCGTGCTCTCGACGAACGCGACGTCGGTGCCCGGGCCGCAGTCGTAGATGTCCGTGCGCGGTCCGCCGAAGAGGAAGTCGTCGCCCTCGCCGCCCGTGACGCGGTCGTTCGCGGCGCCGCCGATGACGATGTCCGCGCCGTTGCCGCCGTCGGAGAAGCCGTCGCCGAACTGGTCGGCACCTTCGCGGTTGCCCCGCTGGAAGCCGCCGCGGACGACGTCGTTGCCGTCGCCGCCGCGGATCTCGCGGTCCGTGCCGCCGCCGGTGAAGATGTAGTCGTCGCCGGGGCCGCCGTCGATCCTCTCCTCCGCCGACGACAGGCGCTCGACGATGAAGTCGTCGCCGGGGCCGCCGAGCAGGACGTCGTTCTCGCGGCCGCCGTCGATGACGTCGTTGCCCTCGCCGCCGTCGACGCGGTCCTCGTTGCGCCCGCCGTCGAGGTTGTCGTTGCCGGGTCCCCCGACCACGCGGTCGTCGGCGGCCTCGCCGTCGACGGTGTCGTCGCCGTCGCCGCCGTCCAAGCGGTCGTCCTGCGAGCCGCCGGCGATGGTGTCGTCGCCGGCGTCGCCGGACGCCTGGTCGCGGCCGGCGCCGGCGGTCATCGTGTCGTTGCCCGCGTTGCCGTGCAGGCGATCGTCCCCGCCGCCGCCGTCGACGCGGTCGCGACCGTCGCCGCCGTCGACGGTGTCGTTCGACGTGCCGCCGAACAGCCGGTCGTCGCCCGGCCCGCCCACGACGCGGTCGTTGCCCAGGCCGCCATCGGCGCGGTCGTTGCCGGTTCCACCGGTGAGCAGGTCGGCGCCCACCGAGCCGAGCAGCACGTCGCGCCCGCCGAGGCCGCGCAGCGTGTCGTTGCCGCCGAATCCGAGGATGCGATCGGCCCCCGCGGTGCCGTTGATCGTGTTGTTCTTCGCGTCGCCGCGGATCGTGGCGGCGGCGGCGCTCGCGACGATGGTCAGCGCCAGTGCGATGGCGAGCGGGGCAGGGACCAGCCGGTGAGAGTTCACGGGCAGACGCTACCCGGGCGGCGACGTGCCTACGCGGCGACGGACGGCGCCGATCGCATGCGCGCCGGTCGGGCGAGCGCTACTGCGCGCGGATGCGCTTGAACTCGTCGCGGTAGGACTGCGGTCGGCCCCACATCTGCGTGACCTCGACGCGTCCGCAGCGCATCTCGCGCAGCGCGAGCTCGCCTTCGATGCCGGCGTCGTCGAGCAGCTTCAGCGCGCCGTGACAGGCGGGGGCCGCGGCGGCGTGGCCGAAGCGATGGGCGACGAGCAGCTTCCAGTGCCAGTCGTGCCTGGAGTACGGCTGGGCGTTGCACGTCACGAGGTACGTCGCCGCGTCGACGTAGCGCTTCTCGTCGGCGATGCGCAGGTCGAGCTCGAGGTCCGTCCAGTCGTCGGGCAGCGAGTCGACGATCTGCGTGAACGTGTCGGCGAGCGCCATGGCGCGCAAGGCTACCCGCACACGCAAGAGAGCGCCGGCGTCGTGCCGGCGCTCTCGCCCATCACCGGCCCGCCGCCTCGAAAAGGCGGCGGGCTGGTGGTGCCCCTACGGGCGCGTCTCGATGTTGATCGCCGAGAAGTTCGCGTTTGCCTTGGCGCTCGCGACCGGCGTGTACCAGGAGCGCGTGCCACCGGCGTCGCCGTGGCAGCCACCGTCGGACCGGCTGTGGATGCCGTAGGCGTAGCGGTTGCCCGACGAGGACAGCCAGTACCAGCCGCCGCCCGAGTCGCCGCCGCAGGCGTCGAGGCCGTCGACGCGAGCCATGCCGCGGACGCCGGCATCGCTGTTCGTGCCGAGCACGCCGCAGGAGTTGCCGTTGACCGTCGGAGCGGTGAAGTTCGCCGACAGGCAGACGGTCTCGCCGGCAACCATGTAGCTGACGGTCGGCGCGACGCCCTTGAGGTCGCAGCAGCCGCTGATGCCCGGGTTGACGTAGATCTGTCCGCCGCTGTCGCCGGTGAACCAGCCGTTGGTGACCTGGATCGACGACGTGTCGACGACGCCGGAGTCGACCGCCGGGCCCATCGGGCCGATGTTCTGGTTCCACGTGCCCCAGCCGACGCCGGCGCCGGTCGAGCAGTGGCCGGCCGTCAGGACGAAGCGCGTGCCGTTCGCGTTGCGACCGGTGAAGCCCACGGAGCACCATGGCGTCTGCGACGCGAGGGTCCCGCGCCACATGACGATGCCGGCGCGGAGCGTCCAGTCGCACGTGTTGCGCGCGGTGCAGTCGGCGTCGAGCTCGGGCGCCTTGGTCGATGCCGCGACGACCCTCGCGCCACGGCTTGCGGCGTTGCTGGCAAGCTCGGCCTTGCGGGCGGCCGGGACCGCGACGACGACCTCGTTGGTCCGCACGTCGACGCCGACGTTGCCGGCGGCGGCGCGGCCCAGCTCGTCCTTGCCGGCGCGGATCCGCGCGGCGTCGGCCTCGAGCGCGGCGGCCGAGCGCGCGACCTTGTGCGTCTGCACCGTGACGGCGTACTGCCGGCCGATCGCGTCGGCGCGCTTGGTCGCGGCGTCCGTCGTGGCGGCGAGGTGCACGATCCCGGTGGCCGGGTCGAACCAGGCGCCGCCGAACGTCGCGGCGTCGGCTGCAGCGGCGTCGTAGACGGCGCGGCGGGCGTCGGCGCCGACGGCCGCGGCGCGGGCCTGCGCCTTGGAGAGCTGCGGGTACGCGGCCTGGTAGGCGCCCATCCCGGCCTCGATGGCGTTTGCGCCCGTGTCGGCAGCGCTCGCCGTCGCGGTCCCCACGCTGACGGCGGCGATGCCTGCGACGGCAACGGCCTTGAAGGTCGTCCTGATCATGTGCTGAATCCCCCTACGAACTTGCGATTGACGATGGCTGGCCCGGGTCGGTTTCCCCGGTACGACCAATTGAGCCGGAAGGGACGGCCTTGATACGTGAGGTCCCGCACAGTGGGGCGGTGACGCTGCGCACACAGGCCCTGCGCGGACTTGTGGCAATCGGTCCTGGCCCCGGGTTAGGCTCGCGCGGGCGGGAATGTCAGCGGCGCGGGAGGACGCGCCGACGGCGGCGTCGCCTCGCAGGGGTCGATGGTCGCGAAGTGGCGCCGAAACCAAAAGGAGGAGTGGTGGCTGGAGCTCTTGCGAAGGGTGGGGCCGTGGCAAACGCCGGGACCGCCGGGCTGTTCGCGCTCGTCTTCGGCGTCGCGTACGTCGCGACGGCGCTGCTGGAGGTGATCCTCGGAGACGACGGGCTGAAGATCGGCGACGGGTCGAACATCAACGAGATCATCCTGTTGAGGTCGACGCCGCATAACCTGATCCACTGGATCGTCGGCATCGCGCTGCTTGCGGCGTTCTTCGTCGGCATGTCCAAGGTGGCGGCGCGGGTCGTCGGCGCGGTATTCGCACTCGTGACAGTGCTCGGGCTGATCGCGCCGTCGTTCACGATGGACTCGCTGCTGGACTACGGGCCGAACCTCAGCGTCCCGATCGCGTACACGCTGATCCACGCGTTGACGGCGGCAGCCGGGCTCTATGCCGGCTTCGTAGCCGACGACTGACAGGGCGATGACGCCGCGGGGATCGTCGCGGGCACGGGCCTGGCCACTGGCCGGGCGCGATCGTGCGCGACGATTCCTCTGGGCCGCGATCGCCGTCGCGATCGTCGGCGAGGGAGGCCATCAGCTCTTCGATCGCTACGGCACGGCGCTCGGGCATCACGCGTTTCACGTCGTGATGGTCGGCGGCGCGTCGCTGCTGTTCGCGGCGATCGTCGTCGCCGACATCCGCCGCAACGGCCGCCCGCACTTCTCCTGGCGGCTCAGTACACCTCCGGGACGAACGTCTGGTCGGTGATCGGCGGGCGCACGTAGTGCCCGTCGTCCTGGCGCTTGGGAAGCTCGAGCGGCGGCGGGATGACGTCCTCGTAGGGGATCATCGACAGCAGGTGCGAGATGCAGTTCAGCCGCGCGCGCCGCTTGTCGTCGGCGTCGACGACGTACCACGGCGCCTGCTTGATGTCCGTCGCCGCGAACATCTGGTCCTTCGCCTTGGAGTACTCGACCCACTTCGCGCGCGACTCGAGGTCCATCGGGCTGAGCTTCCAGCGGCGCATCGGGTCGTTGACGCGGGCCTGGAAGCGCTTCTCCTGCTCGGCGTCGGAGACCGAGAACCAGTACTTGATGAGGACGATCCCCGAGCGCACGAGCATCCGCTCGAACTCCGGGCAGGAGCGCATGAACTCCTGGTACTCCTCCTCGGTGCAGAAGCCCATGACGCGCTCGACGCCCGCGCGGTTGTACCAGGAGCGGTCGAACATCACGAGCTCGCCGGCCGCCGGCAGATGGGCGGCGTAGCGCTGGAAGTACCACTGCGTCTTCTCGCGCTCCGTGGGCGTCGCGAGCGCCGCGATCCGCCACGCGCGCGGGCTCGTGCGCTCGGCGATGCGCTTGATCACGCCGCCCTTGCCCGCCGCGTCGCGGCCCTCGAAGACCACGACGACCTTGATGCCCTTGGCCTTCATGTACTCCTGCATGAGCACCAGCTCGCGCTGCAGGCGCTCGAGCTCCTTGTCGAACGTCTTGCGGTCGAGCTTGGAGCGGGAGTCCTCGTCTGTCTTCCTCTTCGCCATGGCGCCGAGTCTCTTACCCGCAGACGGCGGTGGCAAGGCGTCAGGTCACCGCGGCTGACGCGCCTCTTCGTCCAGCGCGGATGCGCGCGCGGCTTGGCGAACCGGAAGATCCCGAAGGCGAGCAGCACGACCGCCGCGCCGATCCGCAGCGCCGACGGCTCGACGACCGCCGCGGCGCCGAGCGCGAGCACGACGACGAGCGCGATCGACAGCTCGTGGCCGAGCGCGGCGAGCGTCAGCCAGAGCCCTTCGTGGCTCACGGGAAGCAGTAGGAGTCAGACGACGCGTCGCCGCCCTGCAACCGCACCTGGTGCGGGCGCTCGCCGTCGTATGGGACGTAGAAGTCAGGATCCGGCGCGGCTCGCCCTCGGTGTCGAGCTTGACGAGCCAGCCGTCGATGCCCTCGGGGTAGAACTGCGCGTCCCACGACGCGTACAGCGAGTTCGTGAGGTACACGCGCTTGCCGTCGCGGCTGACCTCGACCATCTGCGGCCCGCCGTTGACCGCGCCCGCCGACGGGTGCGCCGTACGGCGAATGATGCCTCCGATGTGCACGGAGCCCGTCTCGACGGGGTTGTGCGGATCGCGGACGTCGAAGCGCTTCAGCTCGCCGGTCCCCCAGCAGGAGACGAAGAGCGTGCTGTCGTCGACGGACAGCGCGATGTCGGTGACGAGCGGCGGCACGGCGCCGAACGGCTGCAGCGCCGGCGGCAGCTGCTCGGTCTCCGCGGGCTCGGCCGGGATCGTGATGACCTTCTTCGCTGCCACGCCGCCGTTGCCGTCGGGATGCCAGAGCCAGACGGACGCCGACAGGTCGGCCGTCGAGACGACGACGCCGACGAACCCGTACGGCTTCGTCGGATCGTGCGCCGGGCGCAGCTCGAGGACCATCTGGTGCTCGGCGCCGAGGTCGATCGCCTGCTTGTGGCGGCGCTTGCCGAGATCCCAGACGTGCAGGTGGTGGCCGTACTTGCCGCCCGGGAGCAGCTCGGGCACGACCCCGCCCTCGACCATGTTCGGAAAGCCCCACTCGCTCGTCAGCAGCTGGTCGTAGCCGATGTTCCACCAGACGTCGTAGGCGAGCTCCTGCGGCCCGCGGTCGATCTCCCAGCGCCCGAGCGGGTCGAAGCTGTCGTCGTCGAGCAGGAAGACCCCGCCGGGGCCGTCGCCGTCGGGCCGCCGAGCGCGCTGACGTACAGGCCGTCAGGACCGCAGTGGATCGTGTGCGGGCGGCTGTAGCCGCTGCGCTTGGCGATGTCCTCGGCCTCGATGACCTTGACGATCTTCGGGTTGACCGGGTCGTCCTTGACGTCGACGACGTGGATCCGCGACGAGCGCAGCCCCGGCACGAGGAAGTAGCGCCGCTCGACGTGCGGGTGCGGCGCCCACGGGCACAGCGCCGACGAGCACGCGGTTCCAGCCGAAGTGGTGCAGCTCGTCGCCGACGTTCGGCATGTCGAGCCGGCCGACGGTCGTCCCGTACGTCGACGATCCGGGCTTCAGGTCGACGACGGTCAGCGCGTCGGGCTTCGCGGCGCCGTTTGAGCCGGTGTTGAGCGTCACGACGTACGCCAGCTCCTCGGGAGCCGCCACCACCACCGCCGCCTCCTCCTCCCCCCGCGCTTTCCCGGATCGGCGTCATCGCGGGAGGCACCCTGCACGTCAAGGAAGGCGGCCTCGACGCAACTTGGGTCACCGAGATGGGCAACGTGACCGCGGCGATGCTGTCCGGCAACCGCATCGGCGTCATCCAGGGCGGGACGCTGTACGTCAAGGAAGGCGGCCTCGGCGCACAGTGGATTGCAGAGATGGGCAACGCCACAGATGGGGTGCTCACTGCCGGGTAGCGGCTCCGGCCGGCCTCCGGGGACGCGCCCAGCCCGTGATCCTCGACCGCCGTCGACGCTCCGCTCTCGGTTGTCCCCGGCTGCTTCTGTTGGGGCGCTGGGAGCGCTGAGCTCACCTCCTCCGCCTCCGCATCCCGCCGCCTCAGCCGGCCACCCAGCTCGCCGCGTGCGTTCGCCGGCGTCAGCGGTGATGGGCGCGGACTACTGTCGCTTCGTCAGCGACGCTCCGAACATCCTCATCTCCTGCGCACTCGCACGACCGCCGAGGAACTGCGCCCGCTCGGCGCAGCGGTGCCCTGACGCCATCAGAGCCCCAAGATGCGCCGCCAGCGGGCGATGCCACCGGACCGGCTCGCCGCCGCGTACAGATCGCCGCGCCCGGCGCCGCGGAAGTCCGCTGGCGACGGCCAGCTTGCACGACCCGCCACGAACGTCCGCAGCTCTCGCTCGATCAGCGTGTCGTTCCATCTCGCCGGCCGGCCCCGTCGCTCACCCGCGGGTCTCTGTCGCGGGCCTGCCGAGAAGGCGTAGCGCGTAGCCGACCCAGCGCCCCGCGGGACCACGACGCCGTGCCGAACGAGCTCTCTGAGGTCGTCGCCTGCAGCGCTTCGCCCGACGGCGCCCGCCTCCTCGTACTCACGGCGGGTGAACTCGCGCCGCCCTTGGATCCGCAAGGCGGTCAGGGCGCGCTCCTGACTGCTCGTCAGACGCAGCGGCTCGCTTCCAGAGGCTGATAGGAGAGCGCTTAGATCGGCCACGGCTTCGGCCACTCGCTCGTACTCCTCGGCAAGCCCACGTAGGAAGTACTCCAGCCAGAACTCCATGTTGAGCGTCCGCTCGCGCACCGACCGCAGCGCGGCGTAGTAGGCATCGCGATCCGTTGCGTAGAAGCGCTCGAACGAGAACATGCGTCCGGGCAACACATCGGTCTTCATGAGCAGCGCAATCTGAAACAGGCGTGCGGCGCGCCCGTTGCCGTCCGCAAACGGATGCACGTCTGTGATCCCGTAGTGCATGACGCCGGCAAGTACGAATGGCGGCTCGCGCTGCGAATGGAGTTTGCCGGCGAGCCACTCAAACAAGCCATGCATGTGGCGCGGCACCTCCTCCGCGGGCGGACCCTCGTGCATCACGCGCCGGCTGATGAGATCCACGACGAATGCCGGGCCGTCGCGCCACTCGCCCTCGTGGTGCGGTTTGAAGTGTGGGTCGTCCTCGCGACCAAGCGAGCGCATGGCTCGCTCGTGGAGGTCTCGGAGGAGTAGCGCATCGAGTTCGAGCGTTCCATCGGCGAGACGATCGTCGATCAGGTCCAGAGCCTCGACGTAGTTGACGAGCTCGACCTTGCCGCGGGTATCCGCGGCGAGCTCACCCCGCGCGGCCCGCTCGGCCTGTACGAACGGGAGCTCGTTGCCCTCGATGAGGTTCGAGTAGTGGACGGTCCCGGCCTTCGCGGATGCTCGCAGCTGATCAGCGACGGCGGGCAGGACGCGCGCGCCGCGAATGGCACCAAGCGCTGCGGAGATGCGAACGAGCAGATCCGTCATGTCGGGCGTATAGCGCCGGTAGTTCGCCAGGAACGGGATCATGGAGCCGGTCACGCACAAATTCTACCGCCACAAAGCAGAAATATCTCCCGCAATATATGGCTGCTTTTCCCGATCAACCGGCCAGGAACAATATTGCGACCGGAAGGTGACTGTCAGCTTGCAGGACATCGTCGACCACTGAGGAGCAAAATAAACGCCGGAAGAACGGCACGGCGACGTCGCTCGACCGGTCAGGAGCATTATTGCTCCCGACCGGTCGTCAGCCGACAGACTCGCAGTTGACGACACGGTCGGTGCGGTCCTTCGTCACGCGGTCGAAGCCGGGGCCGCAGTCGACGTTGTCGGTGCCACCGCTGACGGCCGTGACGGCGTCGTTGCCGTCACCGCCTTCGATGTTGTCGGGGTCGAAGCCGCCGTTGAGCGTGTCGTCCCCGTCGCCGCCTCGGAGGGTGTCCGAGCCGCGGCCGCCCTCGAGGGCGTCGCTGGCGGGCCCGCCGTCGAGGACGTCGTCGCCGCCGTCACCGAACAGCGCGTCGTTGCCGTCCTCGCCGAAGAGCTGGTCGTTGCCGTCGTCACCGCGGATCTCGTCGTCGCCGCCGCCGCCGCGGATCGCGTCGTTGCCGTCCTGGCCGTCGATGGCGTCCGCGGTGACCGTGCCGACGAAGTTGTCGTCGCCGGGCGTGCCGAGGATGACGGGCAGCTCGGCCTGCACCGCGATCGCCTCGAGGATCGCCGCGCCTTCCGCGCCGCCCGTCGCCTTGCCCGGATGCGGCGCGCCGCCGAGGCCGTCGAACCGGGGGTCGGCGATCGACGGGTCGCCGACGACGATCGACTCGCACGTCTGGGTCGCAGCCGCGCCGGCGGCCTCGGCCTCGTCCTCGACGAAGGCGACGTCGTTGCCCGGCCCGCAGTCGTAGACGTCGGGGACCGTCCCGTTCTGGCCGCCGTAGAGGCGGTCGTCGCCGTCGCCGCCCGCGAGGCGATCCTCCGACGGGCCGGTGACGATGACGTCGTTGCCCGGTCCGCCGTCGACGACGCCGTCGGCGGCCGCCGAGCCGTCGGAGTTCTTCAGGCCGTCGGGCGCCCCGCCGGTGAGGATGACGTCGTTGCCCTCGCCGCCGCGCACGACCTTGTCGCGCCCGCGGTTTGAGTGGATGTAGTCGTCGCCCGGCCCGCCGTCGATGTCGACGTCGTTGCCGCAGCGCGCCTCGACGACGAAGTCGTTGCCGGCCGCGCCGCGCAGGGTGTCGTCGCCGTCGCCGCCGTCGATGCGGTCGTCGCCCTCGCCGCCGTCGACGGTGTCGTTGCCCGTGCCGCCGTTGAGGCTGTCGTTGCCGGCATCGCCCGTGACGACGTCGTCGCCGGACTCGCCGCGGACCGTGTCGGTCCCGTCGCCGGCGGAGATCCGGTCGCCGCCCGTCCCGCCGCCGATCGTGTCGCTGCCGACGGCGCCAGTGATCGTGTCCTGCCCACCGCCGGCACCGCCCTCGAGCCGGTCACCGCCGGAGCCGCCGTCGAGCAGATCCTTGCCGCCGCGGCCGCGCAGCGTGTCACGCCCGCCGCGGCCGAAGAGCTTGTCGGCCTTCGACGTGCCGGTGAGTGTGTCCGCGCGACTCCTGCCCTGCCGCGTGACGGCGAGCGACGCCGTCGCGATCGCGAGCAGCAGCGCGGCGCTCGTGGCGCCGACGAGGATCCGGACCGGTGTGCGACGAGAGCTCACGAGCCCGCACTAGCCCGCTCCGTCGCGGGTCGTTCCCGGTCGCGCCGCGGGCTATCCTCGCATCGATGGTCACGATCACCGACGAGCTCGTCGCCGAGCACCGCGTCCTGACGGAGGGCTGCGGCCTCATCGACCGCTCCGAGCGCGGCAAGCTCGCGCTGACGGGCAGCGAGGCGCGGGCGTTTCTCGCCGGCCAGGTGACGAACGACATCGTCGGCCTGGAGGAGGGGCACGGCTGCTACGCCGCGTTTCTCACCCACAAGGGCAAGATGCTCGGCGACCTGCGCGTGCTCGCGACCGCCGACGAGCTGCTGCTCGACACCGAGCGCGCGACGCTGCAGGCGCTCTTCGACATGGTGCGCCGCTTCAAGATCGGCTTCGACGTCGAGTTGCACAAGCGCACGGTGCAGCGCGGGCTGCTGTCGCTCATCGGTCCGCGGTCGCGCGCCGTGGCCGGCGCGGACGACCTCTCCGAGACCGAGTACGACCACGCCGCCGGCGAGATCGCGGGACGCGCCGTTCGCCTCGTCGCGACGGACACCGGCGTCGACGTCCTGTGTGATGCCGACGACACCGATGCCGTTCGCGCGGCGCTGGAGGCGTCGGGCGCGACGCCCGTCTCCGAGGACGCCGCGGAGATCGTGCGCGTCGAGCGCGGGCGCCCGCGCTACGGCTTCGACCTCGACGACTCGACGATCCCGCAGGAGGCCGGCCTCAACGCGCGGGCCGTGAGTTTCACGAAGGGCTGCTACGTCGGGCAGGAGACCGTCGCGCGCCTGTTCTATCGCGGCAAGCCCAACCGCCACCTGCGCGGCCTGCGGCTGTCAGACCCCGCCGAGGTCGGCGCGCAGCTGCAACTCGGCGACCGCGTCGTCGGACGGCTGACGAGCTCGGTCGTCTCGCCGGCGCTGGGGCCGATCGCGCTTGCGCTCGTACGGCGCGAGGCCGCCGTCGGCGAGACGGTCGATGTCGAAGGCGGCGCGACCGCCGAGGTCGTCGAGCTGCCGTTCGCCTGAAGCCGGCGGGGCCCCGCTCGTCACGGCCGCGCCCGCCTGCGCGGCTGTCGTCGCCGTGTCGGCCGGCGCCGCCCGTGCGGCTGTCGTCCCCGTGCCGGCCGCCGCCGCCCGTGCGGCTGTGGCCGCCGTGTCGGCCGGCGCGGCGCCGGCGCCGCCCTGCGCCGCGGCGCCAGCCTCCGTGCCCTTCCTCACCCCGGCGTGCGCCAGGAACGTCTCGATGGTCCGGCGATCCGGAACGGGCCGGAGGGGCAACGCGTCCACGTCGTGGCTCGCGAGCCAGGTCTGCACGATGCGGGTCTCGGCGACGGCCTCCGCCGGAAGCTGCGCGACGCCGGCGCGCGAACCACGCAGCGCCGCCGCCGTGCGCGCGTGCACGTCGCCGGCGCGCTCCAGCGGCGCCCAGTCGGTGAGCCGGCCGCCGACGAGCCAGAACGCATCCGGGATCTCGGCGCGCGGGTGGCATGCGAGCACCAGGCGCGGCTGGGCGTGCGTCGCCGCGAGCCCGCCCGCGCTCGCTCCGCCGCCACCGAGCGAGCGCACGAGCACGGCGATCCGGTCGCGGCGCCGGCGAAGCCAGGCGGCGCGCTCGAAGCGCTCCTCGGCCGCGGCCGCGCGCATCTGCCCGTCGAGGTGCGCGAGGAGCGCCGCGCCCCCGTCGCCGCCGCCGGTGAACAGGCCGAGCGCCTCGTCGAGGCGCCGGCGGTAGAGGTTCGGATCGAGGTCGTTGAGGCACGGCGACAGGCAGCGACCCATCTGGCCGTAGGCCGACGGCCACGCGCGCAGGCGCAGCGCGCGGCCGCAGTGGCGCAGCCCGAACAGCGAGTCGAGCTGCTCCTTGAGCTCGACGGCGCCCGCGCGGCTGCGCAGCGGGCCGATCGTCACGGAGCGGCCGGCGGCCGGCTCGCGCGCGACCTCGAGCACCGGATAGGCGATGTCCAGCCGGCAGCGCAGGTAGACGAACGGGTCGTCGTGCTTGTAGACCTTGTTGCCCGGCGGACGCAGCGCGCGGATGAGGCGGTGCTCGAGGACGAGCGCGCCGAGCTCCGAGCCCGTGCGCCGGTGGTCGACGATCGCCGCCTGGTCTGTCCAGACCTCGGCGGGCGCGGACGTCGCGAAGTGCGAGCGCGCGCGCGTGCGCAGCGCGACCGACTTGCCGACGTAGAGGACCTGGCCGGCCGCGTTGCGGAAGATGTAGACGCCCGGTGCGTCGGGCAGCGCGGAGGTGTCGGGCTTGTGGCGCTTGATCGTGCCGCCGGCGATGGTGCGGCCGGCGCGCGGCCGCGGGCTGCGGCGCGGCGGCGACAGCGCCGCGAGCGCGTCGGCGACCGTCGCGGCGCTCGCGCACAGCCGGGCGAAGAGCGCGCAGAAGACGCGGGCGCACGTCTCGGCGTCGGCCAGTGCCCGATGGGTCGTCTCGACCTCGATGCCGAGCGCGTCGGCCAGCGCGGCCAGGCGCCGCTGGCGCACGAGCGGCGCGAAGCGGCGCGCGAGCGCGACCGTGCAGAGCGTCGGCGGGTGGGGCCACTCGAGCTCGGCGCGTGCGAAGGCCTGGCGCAGCACCCGCTTGTCGAAGCCCGCGTTGTGGGCGACGAGCACCCTCCCGCACAGCTGGTCGGCGAGGTCTGGCAGCACGGCGTCGGCGGGCGGCGCCGCGTCGACCATCTGCTGTGAGATCTGCGTGAAGCGCTGGATCGCTCGCGAGAGCGGCGCCGCGCCGCTGACGAGCGTCTCCCAGCGGTCGTGCAGCTCGCCCCCGCCGACGAGGACGGCGCCGACCTCGGTCAGCTCGCAGGCCTCCCCCGCGAGGCCGTTGGTCTCGGTGTCGACGACGAGGAACTCGGCCGTGGCGAGCGGCTGCGAGAGCAGGTCCACGAACGTATGTTCTCGCGTCGGGCGGACGATTGCACGCGAACTTGCAGCGGCGACGACCGGACGCCGGGTTAGCCTTGCTCTCGCTGTGTCAGAGCCCGACACGAGGAGCGAGATGACGACCTTCGCCACCCTGCCCGACGCACAGGACCTCGAGGCGCTGACCTGCGCCGCGTGGACGACCTACTCCGACGAGCTGCGCGAGCTCGACGGCCAGGCCTACGCCGACGCGGAGGGCGCCGCGTGGGACCGCCTGCAGGCCGCGCTGCGCGAGCTCGCGGCGATGCGGCCGGGGCAGACCGCTTCGCGCTGACCTGGACCTCCGCGCAGGTTCCGCGCCGCGACCTCGCGCTAGGTTGCGGGTTACGCCTTCGTATGCCCGTGTCACGAGGATGCTGAGAGCCGCCGGCGCGAAGCGGCGGGCCGCTGTCGTACTCGCACTCGCCATGGGTGGATGCGGAGACGACTTCGCCAACGACGCCCGCGCGACGCCCGCGACCTCGGTCGGGGCGGTCGTCACCGTCAAGGGCGTGACGGTCTCGCCGGCCCATCTGCCCGCCGGCACGATCGAGCTGTTGGCGAGCAACCAGACACGGACTTCGCAGCGCGTACAGCTGTCCAGCCGGCGGCTCGCGGGCGGCGCCAGCCCGCTCGCGCAGAGCACGGGTCCGATCAACCCGGGCGGGACGGTCTCGCTGAAGGCCGACCTCGGCGCGGGCATTTACGTCGTGTCGGCCAGCGGCGCGGACGTCCCCGCGGCGACGATCGTCGTCGAGCCGGCGCGCGGCAACGGCTCGGATCGCCTCTTGCAGCCGTAGCACCGGCGCCCCGTCCTTGCGACAATGCGCCGCAATGCGCCGGCTCAGGACCGTTCCAGCCGCGCTTGCGGCGCTGGCGCTCACCACCACGGGCGCGGTCGTCGTCGTCAGCTGGTCGCAGGCCAAGCCGTCGGCCTCCCAGCAGCTCTTCCGCACGACGCTGCTCGCCGATGCCAAGACGACGCCGGGCGTCAAGGCGCTGCTGCGCGACCGCGGCGGGTTCGTCGCGCCCGAGATCGAGTTCGCCGACCTCACCCGCGACGGCCGCTCGGACGCCGTCGTCCTGGTCGACTCCGGCGGCGCGGCGGGCGCGGTCGCGCTCTACCTCTTCAGCACGCACGGCAAAGCCGCCGACAGTCAGCTGCGCGCGGTCTACCGCTCGCAACTGCTCTACCGAGCGAGCGCCGAGATCTCCGACGGAGCGCTCGTCCTGCGCACGCCGCGCTTCGCCGACGGCGACGACCTCTGCTGCCCCGCGAAGATCCGCGAGCGCGTCTACGACTGGATCGATGCCGCGACGACGCTCAAGCAGCGCAGCTCGAAGGAGCTGCCCGGCCCGACCGCCACGACGACGCCCGCCGGGCGGCGGTCGCGCCGCCTGTGACTCGTCACAGGTGCGCGCCCTGACCCGGCCGGGCGTAGCTCGCGCGATGTGTCAGGTGCCGAAGCCGGCCGCGTCCTCGATGTCGTCGGGCGAGGCCGTGCGCGACCAGCAATGCATCCTGTTCCTGGGCGCGGGCGTCCACGCGCCGCCTCCGGACGGACTCGCCGCTTCGCTACCCGCCCGAGCAGCGCCGCCGATCGGCGCGCGCTCAGCCGCGAGCTGGCGGCCGAGTGCGACTTCGCCGAGCGCTTTCCGGGCGAGGACGTCGGGCAACCTGCAGCGCGTCGCGCTCGCCTACGAGATCGACAGCTCGCGCGCCCGGCTGGTCGACGCGATCACCGCGCGGTCGACACCGGCAGCGAGCCGTCGCCGATGCTGCGGGCGCTCGCGCGGCTGGACTTCCCGCTCGTCATCACGACGAACTACGACCAGCTCTTCGAGCGGGCGCTGCGCGACGCGGGCAAGGAGCCGCGCGTCTCGGTCTACAAGCCCGAGCACGAGCCGACGACGGACTTCCGACGACGCCGTCGCCGCAGAGCCCCGTCGATCTACAAGCTGCACGGCGACATCCGCAGCGCGAGTCTCGCTCGTCGTCACCGACGAGGACTACATCCAGTTCGTCCTGCGGATGAGCGACAAGGAGCCCTACGACCCGATCCCGCTGTCGCTGAAGCACTTCCTGACCGGCTGGACGACGCTGTTCGTCGGCTACAGCCTGCTGGACTACAACCTGCGCCTGCTGTTCAAGACGCTGCGCTGGAAGATCGATCCGGCGAACATGCCGGACATGTACTCCGTGGACTTCCGGCCCGACGCGCTGATCCTGGACGTCTGGCAGAACCAGCGCCGCTACGTGAAGTTCATCGCCGAGGACGTCTGGTCGTTCGTGCCGCAGCTGTACGAGGTGGTCCTCGGCGAGGAGCTGGCGCCATAGCGACCGCCGCCGACCCCGCCGTCGCCGTCCCGGCGGCGCCGTATCGCGGGATCCAGCCGTTTCGCTACGCCGACCACGCGATCTTCTTCGCGCGCGACGAGGAGGCGCGGCTGCTGGCGAGCCTCGTCGCCGTGTATCGCGGCGTGTTCCTCTACGGCGACTCGGGCAACGGCAAGTCGTCGCTCGTCAACGCGGGGCTGCTGCCCGCAGGCGCGCCGGCTCGGCTTCGAGCCCGTGCGCGTGCGCGTGCAGCCGCGCGCCGGCGAGGAGCTCGTCATCGAGCAGATCGCGATCTCCGACGACGGCGACGCGACGATGCCTGCCGTGCGCTGGCGCCCGACGACGACGACTCGTCGCGCGTCGTCCTGTCGATCGACGGACTTCGAGCAGCGCGTGCGCACCGCGTCGCCGACGAGCACCGGCCGCTGATCGTCTTCGACCAGTTCGAGGAGATCCTGACGCTCTTCGACGACGACGGCGGCGGTCGCGACCCGCGCGGCGCTCGCCGAGATGATCGTCCGGCTGCTGCGCGAGCCGCTGCCGGTCAAGCTCGCTGTTCGCGTTTCGCGAGGACTACCTCGGGCGGGTCAAGCAGCTGCTGCGCGAGCGCGACCGGAGCTCGTCGACCAGGCCCTGCGGCTCGGCCCGCCGTCGGCCGACGCGCTGCGAGCGATCATCCGCGGGCCGTTCGAGCGCTTTCCCGGCCGACGGCTTCGAGCGCGAGCTCGACGCCGAGCTGGCGCGGCGGCTGCGCGCGGCGCTCGACCGAGCGCTTCGGCACCGGCGAGGTCGAGCCTGTCGGAGGTGCAGACGGTCTGCCTGCGGCTGTGGCAGTCCGCCGACCCGGACGCGCGATGCTCACCGAGAAGGGCGTGCAGGGGCTGCTCGAGGACGAGCTCGGCGAGGCGCTCGACCGCGTTCGCGCCCGACGCCTGCGCGCCGCCGCCGATCGCGCTGCTCAGCCAGATGGTCACCGCCGCCGGCACGCGCAACGTCATCTCCGCCGAGGATCTGCGCGCGCGCGTCCGCGAGCGAGGATCGCCGACATCGCGCCGGCGCTGCTCGACGAGGCGCTCGACGCGGCTGGAGCGCGACTCCAAGCTCGTGCGTCGCGAGCGCCGCCGCGACCTCTACCTCTACGAGATCACGAGCGAGTTCCTCGTGCCCTGGATCAGCCGCCGCCGCGAGGAGCTGCGAGCGTACGCCCGCGAGCGTCGGCGCGGACGCCGCCGGCTGCGCGTCATCGGCTCGGCATCGCCATCGCGCTGCTGATCCTCGTCGCCGTCGGCGTGGGCCATCGTCGCGATCATCGCGGTGCGCGAGAGCGAAGAGGCGGAGGACGACGGCGGCCAACGCAACCTCGTTGGCCCTCGCGGCGGCGGCTGACGATGCGCCAGCCGATCGTCCTGATATCGCACTTGCCCTCGCCTGGGAGGGGTACACCCTTCGACAGCGTGCCGAGACGAGCGGGCCGCTCGTCGCCGCCCGGTTGAACGCGCGGCGCTCGGGGCTGCGTGGCGTGATCGAGACGAAGGCGCCACTGCGGTCAATGGCCTTCAGGCCCGACGGGCGCACGCTCGCAACCGTCGATGACAAGCGGGTCGTGTTCTGGGACACCGATGCGCGCCAGCGGCTGGGAAGTCCGCGCTGTCGTGAGACATCACTCGAGGTGTCGAGCAGCCAGCCCCGACGGCCGGACGGTGGCCTACTCCGGCGGACCCGAAGGTGTACCTGCGCAGGATCGATGACCCGCCGGACCGTCGTGGAGCTGCCCGGCGTCGGGGCGTCCGTGCACGCTGTCGCGTTCAGTTCGGACGGCACAAGGATCGCCGCTGCCGACGTCGAAGGGCTCGTCCAAGTCTGGGACACGAAGGTCTGGCCAGCCCCTGGCGCGGGTGCGCACCCGACAGTGTGCGTACGAGGACTCGCCCGACGGTAGGCGAGTCAAGCGCTGCGGCGTGAGGGTCGTCGCGGTCAGCAACGACGGCCGGCTGGCGACGATAGGCCGTGACTGGTCGATCGGACGGTGGAGTCCGCAGCGCCGCGCCGGGCGCCCCGCGTCGCGGCAGATCACGAACGAGCGTCCAGGTCTTTCGGTGCTCGCGTTCCGTCCCAACAGCCGGGAGCTCGCCGCGGCGGGCTCGGACGGCAAGATCCGACTGCTCGGGTCCGGCGCACGGCGGAGGATGCTCAACGGCCGCACCACGATCAGCGCGATCGCGTTTCACCCCGACGGGAAGACCCTCGCGGCCGCCAGCGTCGGCGGCGTCGTTCGCCTCCTGGACGTGGTTGAGCAAGGCGAGCGCGCACGGCTCGTGGGACCCGACAACGAGGTCACGGCACTGGCCTTCAACGAGGAGGGCACCTCACTCGCCGCCGCGGGTTCCGATGACGGCACCGACAACGTGCTCCTGCTGGATCCGACCACCCGGAACGAGCCCTCCCCGGTCAGCTGGGGACCGAAGGTCGTGAAGGTCGCCTACCGCTCGGACGGAGCCTTGCTCGCGTCCCTTACCTCGGTGAGGCCGACCGATGCGCAAAGGAGGTACGACGGCAACGACCACGACCACAAGGACGACCCCGGGACCGTCACGCTGCGGAACCCGCAGAGCCACGAGCGTGGGCCTCGCGCGCGCCTCCCGGGCGTCAACGACCTCGCGATCCGGCCGCGGAACCCGCTTGGCGCCGATCGACCGGTGGTCGCGATCGCCACCGAGCTCGGCGTGATGATCTGGCGCGCCGCGGCCCCGCGGCGGCTCGGGACCGACGCGCCGGTCAACACGGTCGCCTTCAGCGCGAACGGCGAGCGGCTCGCCGTCGGTGGCGCCGACGGCGCGGTGGTGACGTACCGCGGCACCGCCCGGGCGCGATACCCAGTCGGCTACCCGATGGGCGCACGGGCGGTGCCTCGGTCACCGCGATGGCGTTCAGCCAGGTGCGTCAGATCGTTGCCGCGGCGAGCAATGGCGTGATCCATGTCTGGGCCCTCGCCAACGCATCTCGACGACCGACCGTAATCAGCGGCCGAGCGTCGTGGAGCTCGATCGCCTTCAGCCCGGACGGCCGACTCCTGGCGGCTGGCACGCAGTCCGGCACCTGCGGTTGTGGGACACCACGACGTACGAGGCCGGCGACCTGCACGGCCACGATGGATCCGTCGAAGACGTGACGTTCCTCAGCAATGGCTGGCTCGCATCGTCCGACGCGAGCGGCCCGATCCTCGTGTGGGACGTGGAAGTCTCGGCAGCGGGTGGGCGCCATCCCGTCGAGCGACAGGGCCGGCGACCTTGCCTTCAAGCCCGTGGGCGACAGGCTCATCGCCGCGATGCGCGATGGCACCGTGCGAGTCTGGAATGACGTCGTCTGGACGGGCGGCGATGGACTCGCGGATCAGATCTGCGGCATGCTCGGTCCGGGTCACGTCAAGGAGGTCGTGGACATCAGGCGAGACCCGCCGGCCTGCGCCGACCGTGGTTGAGCACCACGTCGGACCGATTCGCGTCCCAGCAACGCCGCTCGCGCCGACGACCCCGGACGAACGTGTTCGGCTGCGCTGGCGTGCGCTCGTGTGCCGCTACGCGGCCATCGCCGGCGGGGCAGGCCGCGACCGCCGCCTGCTCGGAGCTGTGGCGCGCGATGAACGCGGCGGCCCGCTCGGGCGTGGCGATCGTGCCCCACATGTCGGCCGGCGCCGACCAGAGGTTGCAGAACGCGTCGGCGACGGACTGATCCATCATCGCGGCGCCGAGGAGCCCTTCGAGGTGCGGCGGCGGCGGCGCGAGGAACGCGTTGTTGAAGCGCACGACGGGCTCGGCGGCGGTCCACAGGTCGCGGGCGAGGCTGCGGCAGAACCACTCGTCGTAGGCGACGTCGCGCTGGATGGCCTCCGAGAGGATCTCCGCGCTGCGCGAGCCGAGGTTCGCGCCCTGGCCGCCGACGGGGTCGTTGGCGACGTACGCATCGCCGACGGCGACGACGAAGCGGCCCGGCGCGACCTCGCAGTACGGCTTGCGGACGGTCGGGACGATCGCGCCCTGGAGCACGTCCAGCGGGCCGGTCACCTTGAACGCCGCGCGGTCGACGCGGGCGTAGACGTTCGGCGCGTGGCGTGAGAGCAGGTCGAGCGCGAGGTTCTCGAACGCCCCGGGATCCGCGTCGTAGCGCGCGTCCACGATCCGCTCGAGCGGCCCGCCGGGGATCGCCTCGATCGTGAGCGCCGTCATCGCGCCGTGGCGCGAGAGGTAGGGCATGACGAAGATCTCGCCGGCGTTGGGGACGAGCGTGACGGCGCCGGCAATCGGATCGGTCGGCGCGATGCCGTCCACGATCATCGCGCACAGCCTGCGCTGCGGCGCTTGAAACGGCGAGCGCTCGGCGTCGCGGGGGAAGAACTCGGCGACGCTCTCGCGGCCGGCCGCGACGACGGTCAGGTCGTGATCGGCGGTGCCGGCGACGATCTGCTCGACGCTGCGGCGGCCGATGACGACGTTGCCGCCGCGGGCGGCGTAGTCCTCTTGCAGCTGCGCGAGGTAGACGCGGAAGTCGACGTTGCCGGCGGCCTGGCGGAGGTGCCCGGAGAACGCGACGGGCGTACCGGTGACCGAGACCTGGATGTCGCGGTAGTTCGACGGGTCCTCGGTCCAGTGGGCGACGCCGAGGGCGCGCTCGCGGTCGACCGTCGGGCCGAAGCGCGAGACCGTGTTCAGCAGGCGCGAGCCGCGGATCTCGTCGGGGGTGCGATCGGAGTAGAGCGTCGTGTCGATGCCCGACTGCTGGAGGCTCAGAGCGAGCTGAAGTCCGGCGATTCCCGTCCCGACGATCCCGATGCTGGTCATTGCGCGTCCTCTGCTTGGGTCGGTTGCTTGCTGTCCGCACTTTCGCGCTGCGCCGAGGCGCCCGCCATGGAGGCCAACTCGTGTCTGCCGGTACGGATAACCGCACCAATCGCGACGCGAGCTGCGCCATGTGCGCCCGAGCAATCAATGCGCATGTGCAATACTTGCGTGCATGCAAGCATCTATCTCACCCGCTCCGGCCGCCGCCGGCGCGCTCGCGGAGGATCTGCTCGCGCTCTGGCGCCACGTCCTGACCGCGAGCAACACCGATGCCTACGCGATCTTCGAAGAGCTCGACCTCACGATCACCCAGGTCAAGGCGCTCAACGCCCTCGCGCGCAGCGAGCTGACGGTCAAGGAGCTCGCCGAGCAGCTCGGGCTGTCGCTGCCGGGCGCCAGCCGCGCGGTCGACGCGCTCGTCTCGCGCCAGCTCCTGCATCGCCGCGAGGACCCTGACGACCGCCGCCAGAAGCGCCTGCTCGCGACCGACGACGGCCGCGACGCGCTGCGCCGCCTCGACGAGGCGCGGCTCGCCGGCCTCGCCGCCTTCGCGGCCACGCTCCCGGCGGCGCAGTGCAAGCGCCTGTCCGGCGCGCTGCGCCCGATCCTCGACGGCCTGCCCGAGGCCCGCGCATGACGAAGCGGATGGCGCTCAACGACGGCAATCGCCGCTGGTGGACGCTCGCGGCGATGTGCTTCGCGCTGTTCATGATCATGCTCGACAACACGGTCGTGAACGTCGCGCTGCCGTCGATCAAGGCGGACCTGCAGGCGTCCTACGCGTCGCTGGAGTGGACCGTCAGCGCGTACACGCTCTCGCTCGGCGTCCTGCTCATCACCGGCGGGCGCCTCGGCGACATCTTCGGCCGGCGCAAGGTGTTCCTCATCGGCGTCGGGATCTTCGCGGCGTCGAGCGCGTTCATCGGCTTCTCGCAGACCGAGGCGTGGCTCATCGGAGGCCGCGCGATCCAGGGCATCGGCGCCGCGCTCATGATGCCGGCGACGCTCTCGATCATCACGAACACCTTCCCGCCCGAGGAGCGCGGCCGGGCGATCGGGACGTGGGCCGGCGTGTCGGCGCTCGCGCTCGCGATCGGGCCGGTCGTCGGCGGCTACCTCGTCGAGTACGTCTCGTGGCAGTCGATCTTCTTCCTCAACCTGCCGGTCGCGGGGGGCGCGCTCGCGATCACGCTGTTCGCCACCGAGGAGTCGCGCGACGAGACCGTGCTGCCGAAGGTCGACTTCGCGGGCATCGCGACGATCACCGTCGGTCTCGGCGCTCTCACGCTCGCGCTCGTCGAGGCTCACGCATGGGGCTGGGGCTCGACGGCCAACATCTCGCTGTTCGTCGTCTCCGCCCTCGGGCTCGTCGCGTTCGCGCTCGTCGAGCGGCGTGCCCGCGTCCCGATGGTGGACTTCGTGTTCTTCTCGTCGAAGACGTTCCTCGGCGCCTCGCTCGTCGCGTTCATCGTGTCGTTCGCGATGCTCGCGATGTTCTTCTTCATCGCGATCTACATGCAGGACATCGAGGGCTACTCGCCGCTTGAAGCCGGCATCCGCTTCCTGCCGACGACGCTCTGCATCATCGTCATCTCGCCGCTGGTGGGCCGGCTCGTCGATCGGATCGGCCCGCGGCCGCTCATGACCGGCGGCCTCGTGCTCGTCGCGATCTCGCTGTTCTGGCAGTCGCACCTGAGCGTCGGCTCGGGCTTCTCCTTCCTCGCGCCCGGCTTCGTGCTCATGGGCGTCGGGATGGGCTTCATCATGACCCCGATGAGCACGGCGGCGATGAACGCGGTCGACCGGACGAAGGCCGGCGTCGCCGGCGGGATCCTCTCGATGAGCCGGATGGTCGGCGGCACGCTCGGCGTCGCGGTGCTCGCCGCGTTCATCGGCAACCCGAGCGAGCCGCAGCAGTTCGTCGCCTCGCTCGGCGACGGCCTGCTCATCGGGGCGCTCGTGGCGGCCGTCGGCGCGGTCGTCGCGTGGACGCTCGTGTCGCCGGAGCTGGCGGGCGGTGCGGTGCAGCCGGCGCCCGCGGGCGCGGCGGTGGCGCCGCCGGCGGAGGGCGCACGCGAGGCGATCAGCGCGTAAGGGTTCGCGCAGGAACAACTGCGAGGGTTTGGGTGCCGGATCGTGGTGTCAGGGGCCGCACGCGAGCGCAGGCGGGCGCCAGCCCGTCGAGCATCGCGGGTGGCTCCTGGCGCCACGAGACGGTGACCAAACCCCGCAGTTGTTCCTGCGCGGGCCCTAAGACCGGGGTCGGCGCGCCCGCCCGCACGGTTTGGCACACTCCGCCGGCTCGCGATGCGACTGCCGACCGGACTGCTCAAACACCGCAAAGCCAGCTTCAAGCGCGCCCTCGTCGTCACGGCCTTCCTGTTTGCGGGAGGCGGCGAGGGTGCGGCGCTTGCGCTGCTGTCGGCCGACCCGGCTCGCTCCGGGCCGCGCCCGCCCGCGCTCGCGGCGGCCGTCGTGTCGGTGACCGCGGCGCCGACGCCCCTGGAGGGCGAGCGCGCCGTCGGGCGCGGCGGCCGCGAGTACTACCGCAAGACCACCTCACGGCGCGTGGCGGCGTCCACCGAGAAGAGCTTCATGGCGCTCTACCGCGAAGCCGCCCGCGCCTTCGGCGTCTCGTGGCGGCTGATCGCCTCGATCCACCGCCAGGAGACCGCGTTCTCCAGCGTGCCGGGCACCTACCACGGCCTCAACGCGTTCGGCTGCTGCGCCGGACCCATGCAGTTCAACGTCACAAACGGCCCGCCGAGCACCTGGGCGCTGTATCGCGACGCGTTCCGCCAAGGCCGGCGCCCGCGACGCTACCCGCACCGCGCGCGCTCGCACCCCTCGGTCTACGACGACTTCGACGCGATGATGGCGGCGGGCGCCCTCCTGCGGGACGCCGGCGCGGGCGAGGTGCTCGACGGTGCGACGTGGTCGGCGGCCTACGCCTACTACGGCCACGACCTGTTCGGCATCGACTACGCCAACCAGGTCCTGGGGCGCGCACAGGGCTGGGACCTGTACGGCTTCTGCCTCAACTGCCCCCTCGACGAGGTGCTCGTCGACGCGTTCGAGGGCGCCTACGGCAGCGATGCCCGCCGGCGGCTGCTCGCCGCCAAGGATCTCGAGGAGCGCGAGAAGCGCAGCAAGCGCAAACCGAGCGAGAAGGCCGGCGAGGCGAAGCGGCCCAAGTCGCCGCGCGACTCGGCGGACCGCGACGAAGGCGCCACCCTGACGCCGCCGCTGCCCGACGACGAGACGGCCCCGCCGCCGGAGCCCGAGTCCGCGACGACGCAGCCCCCGGCAGCGACCGAACCTCCGCCGCAGCCGGCGGCGCCCCCGCCCGCGGCGACGGAGGACTGCACCCGCCTTGAGCGCTTGCTCGGCTGCGGCCGCGCAGGTGCGTAGGATCCCAGCCCATGGCCGTAGATCTTTCAGCGCTGTCCAACATCGAAACCGAGCCCGGCGAGCTGCCGGCGACGATGACCGCATGGGTCATCCGCCAAGAGCGCGAGGGCGAGCCCGTCGACGCCTTCCAGCTCGAGGAGATCGAGGTCCCCGAGCCCGCGGCGTTCGAGGTCGTCGTGCGGGTCATGGCGGCGGGGGTGAACTTCAACAACGTCTGGGCGTCGCTCGGCAAGCCCGTCTCGGTCTTCCGCTATCACCCCCAGGACGACCACCACATCGGCGGCTCGGACGCGTCGGGGATCGTCTGGAAGACCGGCCCCGGCGTCACGCGGTGGAAGGCCGGCGACGAGGTCGTCATCCACTGCAACCAGGCCTCCTACGAGGACGTCGAGGTCCACGGCCTCGACCCGCTCGCCGCGCCGAGCCAGCAGATCTGGGGCTACGAGACGAGCTGGGGCTCGTTCGCGCAGTTCTGCAAGGTCCAGGCGCAGCAGCTGTTGCCCAAGCCCGCGCACCTCGCGTGGGAGGAAGCGGCGTCGTACGGCCTCACGTACTTCACCGCCTACCGGATGCTCATGGACCAGTGCAACCTGCAGGCCGGCCACAAGGTCCTCATCTGGGGCGCGGCCGGCGGGCTCGGCGTCTTCGCGACGCAGCTCTGTGCGCTCACCGGCGCCGACTGCGTCGGCGTCGTGTCGAGCGACGAGAAGGGCGCGCTTGTCGAGAAGCTCGGGGCGAAGGGGTTCATCAACCGCAGCGAGTTCGCGGGGATGATGCGCCGCGGCGGCGAGACGCCGGAGGAGGAGAAGGCGCGCGTCAAGGTGATGCGCGACTTCGACAAGCGCGTCAAGGCGATCCTGGGCGACAAGCCCGACATCGTCTTCGAGCACGTCGGCAAGGCGACGTTCCCGACGAGCGTCTTCTGCGTCAAGCCGTTCGGCAAGGTCGTCATCTGCGGCGCCACGTCGGGCTTCGACCTCGATTTCGACGTACGCTATCTGTGGATGCGCCAGAAGCAGATCATCGGCTCGCACTTCGCCAACGCGTGGCAGTGCCACAAGGCCAACCAGCTCGTCGCCGAGTCGAAGATCCGTCCCGTCCTGTGGAAGACGATGGGCTTCGAGGACGTGGCGAACGCGCATCAGCTCATGCACGAGAACAAGCACGCCGGGAAGATCGCGATCCTCGTGGGCGCGACAGACGTGGGCCAGGGCAAGACGGCCGACGGACCCGGCGCGATCATGGCGGAGGTAGGTGCCTGATGGCATATGGCGTGGTGCATCTCCCGGTCTACGCGACGGGCTTTCGCGGCGACGACGTCGAGGCGTCGCTGCAGCAGCTCGCCCCGATCTCGGTGAACTACGGGGCGACGCGCTACGACGTCTTCCGCGGGCGAGACGACCGCTACAAGTTCCTGATGTCGATCGAGTTCGAGCGCAAGCAGGACTGGGACCGCTTCTGGTTCGGCGAGGAGTTCACCGACTGGCGCGCGGCGTGCTCGAGCTGGTTCACCGTGCCGCTGCTGTACACCTGGAACGACTGCGTCTCGTGCGGTGCGCTGCGCCGCGACGAAGAGCTCGCCGACGAGCTCGCCTGACGGGTTGAGCTGACATGCACCCCGCGGAGCATCGCGGCCTGCGGGAGCTGCATGCGGCGGCACGCCAGCTGCGCGTGCACTGGCGCGAGCTTGGCCGCCGGCTGGACGCGGTGGGGTTCGAATGCGCGACGCTCCTCGACGGCTCGGACGGCGCCGCGGAGCTGCTGGCCGAGCTGACGGCGGCCTGCGCCGAGCGCGGGCTGCATGCCCGGCCCGCGGCGCAAGGCCTCGGCAAGTGGATCGCCGGGGCACGGCTCGCGCTCGTCGACCCGACGTTCGAGGTCAACCAGGCGCTGCGCACGGCTGTGCTCGACGCGACGCACGTCGTGGTGCTGCTCGACTACCTCGCGCGGCTCGCAGCCCACCGCGGCGACGACGAGCTCGTCGCGCTGCTCGGCGGGTGGTCGGCGCGGATGCGCGTCCACGAGGACGCGCTGCGAGCGAGCGCGATCGCGCTCGGCGACGATCCCGGGTCCGCCATCGCGACCGCGACGCCGGGGATCGCCGGGCGCGCGGGCCATGCCATCGCCGCTGCCGCGGGCACCGCCGGCGAGTGGGTCGACGGGCGCCTGCGGCGCTGACGCGTGGACGACGCCACGACAGCGGCCATGCCGATCACGATCCCCGGCTTCCTGTCGGCCGCGGAGTGCGGCGACCTCGTCGCGGAGATCGACGCCGCGCAGCAGGCCGCCGCGGAGATCTGGGGCGAGGGCGGCTTCGGCGTGCATCCCGGCAGCCGGCGGGGCGCGATCGCGCAGCTGCGCACCGAGACCGAGATCCTCGTTCAGGACCGTCTTTGGGAGGCCATGCCGGAGCTCGAGCAGCGCTTCGGCTGCGAGGTGACGGCGATCAGCGGCGTCACCGCGCTGATCTATGACGAGGGCGACCACTTCGCCGCGCACTCCGACGGCGGCGGCGACGACGAGGCCCCGGACGAGGTCCGCCGCCGCCGCGTGTCGCTCGTGCTCGCGCTCAACGACGGCACGAGCGACTTCTCCGGCGGCGAGCTCGAGTTCTACGCGGGCGACGTTCCCGAGATCGCGGCCCGCGACGCTCCGATCGTCCGGCTGCACAGCCGGCCCGGCCTGCTCATCGCCTTCGCCTCCTCGATGATCCACCGCGTCGCGCCGGTCACCGCGGGCCGCCGCTACTCGCTCGCCCTGTGGGCGCTTGCCTGACTTTCGTTGCAAACACGCCTAGTTCCGTAACACGGAGATGGCCACGATCGGTCTATGCCGAAGGGGGTGGATCCATCCAGTGTCGCTATGCGCAATCAGATGGATCCACCCGCCGACGTGCTCGTCGCCCTGAAGGCCGGTAAGCAGCAGGGACAGATCACGACGAGCCAACTGCGCGAGCGCGGGCTTGACGGCCGGATGCTCATGGACTGCCTGCCCGAGGAGGAGCGCGTGCCCCACCTGACGGTCGTCGGGACGAAGGCGCGGAGCGTCGAGGGCATCCACGTGCACCGCGCGCGCTGAACTGGCGCGACAAGACGCGGCACCACGGGGTGCCGGTGATCTCACCCGCGCGCACGCTGCTCGACCTCGCCACGGTCCTGTCGCCCGAGGCGCTGCGTCACGCCGCCCGGCGCGCCCAGGCGGGCTACCGGGTCAGCGTGCGGCAGGTGCTCGAGGTCGCGGCTCGCTGCAACGGGCGCCCCGGCGTCGGTGCGCTGCGCGCGGCGATCGCAGACGGTCCGGCGCCGACGCGCTCGGACCGCGAGGATCTCGTGCTCGACCTGCTCGACCGAGGCGCCATCGAGCGACCGGAGATCATGCGGCGCCCCGGGCAGACGCTCGCCCGGATCCGCGCGGCGCTCGCCGGCGAGCCTCAGCGACAGAGCGCGTAGACCGTGCCCTCGGCCACCTCGCCGGCCGCCACCGCGCTCGTCGAGAACGTCGCCATGACGAGGACCGACCGCTTGCCGCGGGCGTTGCGGCTCAGCACGGTCAGGCCGAGATCGCCGTCGGCCGTGCCGCTGCGCCACGACATGTCCTTCGGACACGTCATCCGCCAGGCGCCGAACGCCGGCTCGCCGGTGCCGCGCGTGATCCGCACGTCGCGGCCGACGACGACCCAGCCGCGCGGCAGGCGCGCGCCCTCGCGGACGCCCGTCACGCCGGGAAACGACGCCGGGCTCACCGCGGGCGCCGCGGTCTGCACGCGCGGCGCGACGTCGATCGTCGTGTCCGAGCTCGCGGAGGCCAGCGCGGCGGCACCGGAGGTGAGGCAGAGCGCGAGCGCGAGCGCAGCGACGCGACGACAGCGGATGGCAGGCATGGAATCTCCTTGACGAAAGCCGGTGCGTCAATGGTGAGCCACCCGCGCGGCCGATCGGCCACCCCTGGGTGGCGATCGACCACACCCTCGAGAGCCACGCTACGCCGCGTCGGTTTGGCGACCGGTGCGCTCGATGTCGTCGCGCAGGGCGCGCAGCGCCTGGCGGATGATGCGCGAGACCTGCATCTGCGAGACCCCGACGACGTTCGAGATCTCGGTCTGCGTGAGGTCCTCGGTGAAGCGCAGCCGCAGCACCTCGCGATCGCGATCGGACAGGACGTCGAAGGCGTCGTCGAGCAGCACGCGCATCTCGGCGCGAGCGATGTCCGGGTCGCGCGAGCCGATCGAGTCGGCGAGCGTCACGTCCTCCCCCGTCGGCTCGTCGAGCGAGCGCGTGCGCCGCGCCTCCTGCGACTGGATCGTGATGAGCACCTCCTCGAACGGCTGCTCGACCTTGTCGGCGAGCTCCTGCACCGTCGGGGAGCGCCCGAGCGTCGTCGTCAGCTCGTCGCGCGCCTTGGCCAGCTCGATCTGCAGCTCCTGCATCCCGCGCGGCACCCGCATCGCCCACGTCTTGTCGCGGAAGTGGCGCTTGATCTCGCCGAGCACCGTCGGCGTCGCATACGACGAGAAGCGGACCTCGCGCGAGAGGTCGAAGCCCTGGATCGCCTTCATGATCCCGACGCAGGCGACCTGCACGAGATCGTCGAGCGGCTCGCCGCGACCGCTGTAGCGGCCGGCGAGAGCGCGGGCGAGCGGCACCATCTCCTCGGCGAGGGTGTCACGGGCTCTTGTGTCGCCGTCCTCGTGGAAGCGGCGCAGCAATTCGCGCTCGCGATCCGCGCGGTCCCCGGCGCTGGCGATCGGCTTTTCCATACCTCGGATCGAGCCTAACCGTTCGACTCGATCATGGGCGTCGCCCCCGGGCCGGGGGAGGCGGCGCGCTATCCCTGCTCGAGCGGCGCCATGGTCAGCCCGGCACCGTGCAACTGCTCCCAGTACAGCTCGGCGGCCTCCTGATGGCCGGACCAGACGATCGCCAACCCGCTGCGATGGATCTGGTCGGCGATCTGGTAGCCGCGGTCGACGCTGATGCCTGGGATGAAGCGCGCGAGCGCGTGCGCGACGCCGTCGAACGTGTTGTGGTCGTCGTTGCGCACGATGACCCGCCAATGGCCACCAAGCCCGCCGCCGGGGGGTCCCGTGCGGGGCTTCTCGATCGTCTGACTGCTCATCGGAGAGGCAGGATACGGCGCCTCAGCCGGTTTGGCCACCCTCGGACTTGCGCGTCCAGTAGCGATCCAGGCCCAGCCACTGGTCCTCGACGGGCATCGCCTGGCCGAACGCCGCGGCGCTCTCCGGGCCCAGCGCGGCGTGGTACGCGGCTCGCAGCGCGGCGGCGTAGCTCTCGCGATCCGTCGTGCGCGCGAGCTCGCCCCACTCGTCGAGCGCGGCCCGCAACCGCGCAAGATGCGTGGCGACGTCGCCGTAGTCGCCGAAGTGCGTGACGGCGAGCGTGGCGGGCTCCCATGCCTCGATCGCGTCGAGCGACGCGCGCCAGGCGTCGAGGTCGATGTCCGGCGGCGGCGTCGGCGCGAGCAGCAGGTCGCCGTCGGGCATCCGCACCCCGCACGTGTCGCCCGGGAAGACCCACGCGCTGTCGCGATGGCGGTAGGAGACGTGGTGCGAGGCGTGGCCGGGCGTGTATGCCACGTCCCAGCCGTCGACCGACTCGCCGCCGCGCAGCACGCGCAGCGACCGCTCGGGGACGGGCACGACCTCGCCCCACAGCCGGTCGAAGTCCTCGCCGTAGAGGCGCTTCGCCGACGCGACGAGCCGCGTCGGGTCGGCGAGATGGCGCGCGCCGCGCTCGTGGACCCAGACCTCGACGTCGGGCCACTCGCGGACGAGTGCGCCGGTCGCGCCGGCATGGTCGAAGTGGATGTGCGTGAGCAGGATCGCGCGCGGCTGCTCGTCGCCCAGCGCGTCGAGCAGCGTGTCGACGCTGGACTCCGGGCCGGGGTCGACGAGGACGTCGTCGACCTGCCAGCAGCAGATGACGTGCTCGCGGCCGAGATGGCGGACGTCGATGGGTCGCATGGCGACCAAGCTACGCGATGGCGGGGACCACCCCTTGCGCGAAGGCGAACCGGTTGGCGGGGTCGTACGCCCGCTTGATCGCGCGCAGCCGGGCGAGGTTCTGTCCGTAGTAGGCCCGCGGCCAGTCGACGAGCTCGGCGTCGACGTAGTTCTGAAAGGCGCCGCCGGACGCGTGCGGGTGCAGCACGGCGTACGCATCGCGGGTCCACTGCGCGCACGCGGCGCCGCGCTCGGCGGAGTCGCTGGACCCCCAGAAGCTCAGGTACGCGCAGTGGAAACGGTTGCGGCGATGGACGAAGGCCGTCGCCCCCGGCGCGACGCGGTTGACCTCGCCCCCGAGCGCGTCGAGCTGCACGCCGCCCTCGTGACCGCTGCCGCCGCGGCCCGGCCACGCCTCGATGCGCGCGAGCAGCGCCGCGATCGCGTCGCGTGGCAGCAGCGCGTCGAAGAAGTCCGAGCGCTGGTAGTTGGGGAAGTGCACGATGGTCGGCATGACGACGACGCCGCCCGTGCGGCGCACCCCGTCCGGCAGCGCGGCGTCGACGAACGGCTTGCGTGCGATCCGCTGGCGCGCCGGCTGGGCCGCGATCAGCGGCGCCAGCAGCGCGCGCAGCCCGGCGTCGCTGCCGTACCAGTGGCCCGAGGCGGTGGCGGTCAGCGAGCCGTCGGGCAGACACAGCGCGCGGAAGCGGGCGTACGCCAGCTCGCGTCCGGCGGGCGGCAGCGAGCGCTGCCAGGCGTCGAGCGCCGCGGCCGGACGCGTCGCGTCGCCGCGCGGCCAGTCGAAGCTCAGCGCGAAGGCGATCGGATCGCCCGGCCGGTGGACGGCGAAGCGCAGCTCGGTCACGATCCCGTACCCCGCGCCGCCGCCGCGCAGCGCCCAGAAGAGACCCGGCCGCGTGCCCTTCGAGCAGCGCACGACGCGACCGTCGGCGAGCACGACCGTCGCACCGCGCAGGCTGTCGGCCGTGACCCCGTAGCGGCGCATGAGGTGTCCGAAGCCGCCGCCGACCACGAGCCCCGAGATCCCGACCGTCGGGCACGTGCCGACGGGCACGGCCACGCCGTGCTCGACGACGATGGACCGGTAGGTGTCGAACACGTTCGCGCCGGCGCCGACGCGCGCCGCGAGCCCGCCGCGCTCAAGCCCGACGGCGTCGATGCGCGAGACGTCCGCGACGATCCCGCCGACCGCGTTGCCGTAGCCGGCGAACGAGTGGCGCCCGCTGCGCGCGGCCACCGGCCAGCCGCGGCGCCGGGCGAAGCGCACGACCTGGGAGACGTCGCCCGCCGTCTCGCAGAACGCGATCGCCCGCGGCGAGACGTCCAGGCGCGGGTTGAAGAGCGCCTTCGCCGCCGGCCACCCCGGATCGCCGGGGCGCAGCACCGTCCCGCGCAGCCGGCGTCGCAGCTCGGCGATCGAGGTCGCCGGCGGCGCGGCGACCGCGGTGGCGCCCGGAAGGCTCGCGGCGGCGGCGAGGGCCGCGGCGCTCGCGCACACGAACTCGCGGCGCGTCTGTCGAGGGCTCATGTCGTGAACTCAACCACGCGCAGCAACCTTCCGCGGCACGTCCGAACCCCCGTGGCAGGCGACCTCACGTACGATCAACCGATGGCCGAGTCGCCCGCTCACCGCCTGCCCCAGCGCGACCGTCCCTGGATGATGCGCACGTACGCGGGCCACTCGACCGCGGCGAAGTCCAACGAGCTCTATCGCGGCAACCTCGCCCGCGGCCAGACCGGGCTGTCGATCGCCTTCGACCTGCCGACGCAGACGGGCTATGACTCCGACCACGAGCTCGCTCGCGGCGAGGTCGGCAAGGTCGGCGTGCCGATCGCTCACAAGGCGGCGATGCAGACGCTCATGGACGGGATCCCGCTCGACGAGATGAACACGTCGATGACGATCAACGCCACCGCGGCCTGGCTGCTCGCGCTGTACATCGCCACCGCGGAGGGGACCGGAGTCGACCCGAAGGTCCTCCAGGGCACGACGCAGAACGACATCATCAAGGAGTTCCTCGCCCGCGGGACCTACGCGTTCCCGCCCGGCCCGTCGATGCGCCTGACCGCGGACCTCATCGCCTACACGGTGACCGAGGTCCCGAAGTGGAACCCGATCAACATCTGCTCCTACCACCTGCAGGAGGCCGGGGCGACGCCCGTGCAGGAGATCGCGTTCGCGATGTCCAACGCGATCGCCGTCCTCGACGCGGTGGCCGAGCGGGTCGACGAGAGCCTCATGGGCAAGGTCTTCAGCCGCATCTCGTTCTTCGTCAACGCGGGCGTGCGCTTCGTCGAGGAGCACGCGAAGCTGCGCGCGATGGGCGTCCTGTGGGAGCAGATCGGCCGCGAGCGCTTCGGCGTGCAAGACCCCAAGCACCTGCGCTTTCGCTACGGCGTGCAGGTCAACTCGCTCGGTCTCACGGAGTCCCAGCCCGAGAACAACGTCCAGCGGATCGTGCTCGAGGCGCTCGCCGTCACGCTCGGGCGCGACGCCCGCGCGCGTGCCGTCCAGCTGCCGGCATGGAACGAGGCGCTCGGCCTCCCCCGGCCGTGGGACCAGCAGTGGTCGCTGCGCATCCAGCAGATCCTCGCCTACGAGACCGACCTGCTCGAGTACCCCGACATCTTCGAAGGGTCGAAGGTCATGGAGGGCCTCGTCGACGAGATGCTCGACGGAGCGCGGGCGGAGATGGCGATCGTCGAGGAGCACGGCGGCGCGGTCGCCGCGGTCCCGTACATGAAGGCCGCGCTCGTCGACTCGCACCGCGCCCGCATCCGGCGCATCGAGGCCGGCGACCTCGTCGTCGTCGGCCAGAATCGCTACGCCGAGTCCGAGCCGTCGCCGCTCGCGCAGGGGGCCGACGGCGGAATCCTCACGGTCGACGAGGGCGTCGAGGCGGAGCAGGTCGCGGCGCTGCGGGAGTGGCGAGCGGGGCGCGACGTCGCCGCCGTCGAGGCCGCGCTCGACGAGCTGCGACGGGTGGCCGCCGACGACGGCGAGAACATCATGCTCGCGACGATCGCCGCCGCACGCGCCGGCGTGACGACCGGCGAGTGGGCGCAGGCGCTGCGCGACGTCTACGGCGACTACCGCGCTCCGACCGGCGTCGGCGAAGCGAGTGCCGCCGCCGGCGCTGACGAATCAGACCTCGAGGACCTGCGCGACGAGGTCGCGCGCGTGTCCGAGGCGCTAGGCCGGCGGATCAAGATGCTCGTCGGCAAGCCCGGCCTCGACGGCCATTCCAACGGCGCGGAGCAGATCGCCGTGCGCGCGCGGGACTGCGGCCTCGACGTCGTCTACGAGGGCATCCGCCTGACCCCCTCGCAGATCGTCACGAGCGCGCAGCAGGAGGGCGTCCATGTCATCGGCCTGTCGATCCTGTCGGGCTCGCACCGCGAGCTCATCCCCGACATCGTCCGCGCGCTCGCGGAGGCCGGCGTCGACGCGCCGGTCGTCGTCGGGGGCATCATCCCCGAGGCCGACGTGGCCCCGCTCAAGGCGGCAGGCGTCGCCGCGGTCTACACGCCGAAGGACTTCGACCTCACCCGGATCATGTGCGACGTCGTCGCGCTCGTCGCCGAGCGCAACGGCGTGGCCGCGCAGGCGTAGCAGGCCCCGCGCGCCGGCGGCTCAGGCCTTCTTGTTCAGCTTGAGGTCGTAGCCCGCCTTGATCGGCTTGTCGAGCGAGCCGTCCGGCTTCTGCGGCGAGTACGCGTACTCGATCTTGGAGTAGCTGAACGACACGCGCTCGGTCGGCACCGAATCCGAGTCTTCGGACGGCTTGGTCTGAAACGACAACACGAGGCAGTTCTCCAGCGTGATCGTCATGTACTCCGGCTTGCCGGGGCCGGACTTGCGGACGTGGAGCACGGCCTTCTTGATGTGCGTCCCCTGCCACAGGCGCTTGGCCAGCAGCGGCGACGACTTGTCGATGCGCTTCTCGAAGCGGATGTCCTGGAAGGAGGCCTTGCCGGCACCGCCGCCGCCGCCCGAGCTGAAGGAGCCCGTCTGGCTGACGCCCCAGCTGAAGGACAAGATCTCGATCTCGCCCTTGTGCTTCTCGTCCTTCGACTCGCCCTTGACCCCGTCGAGCTCGAGGAAGTAGTCCGACGCCGCCGCCGCATCGGGTGCGGGGGAGCCCACGCCGCCGGGGGCACCGGCAGCACCGGGAGGCCCGGCCGCGCCCTGGGGGCCTGCCGCACCGGCGGCGCCCTGCGGGCCCTGCGGTCCGGTCTGGTTGAACTTGATGAACGTCTCGGTGCCGCCGGTCGGGTCCTTCACGCAGTCCGCGGGCCCGTCGACGAAGCGCACGGCGCCCGTCGACGAGTAGCACGCTCCGATCGTGCCGTCGGAGGCGGGGATCGCGCCGTAGGCGAACACCGCGCCGGCACCGAGCGCGACCGACGTCGGCACGACGACCGCGGCCGCCTTGCGGCGGGCGCGCTGGCGCCTGCTCGGTCCGACCGGCGGGCAGCCGTCTCCTTGGAACGTCATGTGCGGATCCCCCTTGATCGATTCGGCAGTGCGACCTTAACCCGGGGTCGCGTCGCGGTGTGGAATTTGGTGCGTCGAGCGTTCATCGCCGCGCGGGCCCCTTGAGCAGCACGGCTGGCCAGCCGTCGCGGTCGATCCGACGGTGCTCCTTGAAGCCCACGTGCTGAAACATCGCGAGCGAGTGCGCGAGCTTGCCGGGATGATCGAGGCCCGACACGACGAACCACTCCATCTCGGGCATCGGGCACGACGCCACGTGCACCTGCACGTCGAGATCGGAGACGTTCATCGCGGCCACGCGCGTGTCGAGCTGGCCGAGCTGCATGAGGTCGCGCGTGAGGAAGTCGGCGTCGATGCCGTTGAGGTCGCCGTTGCGCGCGGCGTTCTCGCAGATGCGGTCGAGCAGGTCGATGCCGACGATCGGAGCGAAGCCGAGCTTGAACGCCGCGATCGACAGCGCGCCCGCGCCGCAGCCGAGGTCGGCGAACGCGCCGCCCGGCTCGAGGTCGAGCAGCAGCTCGATGCAGTGGCGCGTGGTCGGATGCGCGCCTGTGCCGAAGCCCAGCTCGCGCGCCAGCACGATGTCGATGCGATCCGGCGGCGGCGCCGGATGCGCGGGGGTGCGAAGCACGACGCGATCCGCGATCACCCAGCTCGGCAGCAGCTCGCAGAGGGCCGCCGCGAGATCCGGGCCGGCGTCCCGCTCGACGGGCTCGTCGAGGAGCACGTCGCCGGCGAGCTCGGCGATCTCACTCGGCGGCAACAGCTCGCCCCGCTCGCCGAGCGCAACGAGCAAGACCTCGTCCTCCTGCGCCGTCGAATGCAGCCCGCCGTGGATGTGCGGCAGCAGGCGGTCATAGGCCGTGTCGACGTCGGCCGCGCGCACGTGCATGTCGATGCGGCGCATCAGCGAAGCAGCGCGACGGCGGAGTAGTCGTTCTCGAGCGCCCCGAAGTACGGCGGCATGCGCACGACGATGCACACCCCGTAGCCGTCGGCGGTCTTCAGCTGCAGCTCGTACTCGTTCAGCGGGGGGCCGTCGGGGCGGTGGTACGGGCGAACGGGCAGCTCGTGCGCCGCGTCCGTCACCGGCCGGCCGTCGAGGTTGCGCACGTGCAGCGAGAAGCAGTCAGCGCGTGGATGCACGTCGAAGCGCAGCAGGTTCGGGACGTGGATGAGCGCGACGCGGGCGCCGTCGCGGATGCGGCGATGCGCCGCGTAGGCCATCGTCCCGTCGGGCATGCGCGCGCACGCGCCGTCCGCGAGCTCCATCGCGCGCTGGATCTGGCGCGCGTGCCGCTCGTCGGTGTTCTCGGGCGCGCGGGCAGGCGCCGACGGCAGGTCGAGGTGCACGACGACGCCGCCCGGGCGGCCCCCGGCGTGCACCCCTCCGAGCTGCGCCCGTTGCGAGCGCTCCATCCCGGACCTACTTCTTGGCGGCCTTGAGGTCGTACGTCGCCGTGACGGGCGCTCCGAGCGCGCCGTTGGACAGCGTCGGCTTGTAGCTGAACTCGATCTTCGCGAAGTTCAGCGAGAACTGATCGGTCGGCACCGCATCCGAGTCCTCGGACGGCTTGGTCTGGTAGGAGGACACGAGGAGGTCCTCGAGCTTGATGACGTAGTAGTCGCCCTGGCTGCTGCCCGACTTGCGGACGAACAGCGTCGCCTTCTTGATGTGCGTACCCTGCGCCGCGCGCTTGAAGAGCAGCGGCGAGGCCTTGTTGACCTTCGAGGTGAAATGCAGGTCCTGGAAGGAGACCTTGCCGGCTCCGCCGCCGCCGCCCGAGCTGAACGAGCCGGAGTTCGAGACGCCCCAGCTGAAGGACGAGATCTCGATCGTGTCCTTGTGCTTCTGATCGCTCGACTCGCCCTTGATGCCGTCGATTTCGAGCAGGTAGTCCGAATGCGCCGCCAGTTGGGGCGCTGGTCCAGGGCTGCCGCCGGGAGCACCGGGAGCGCCCGCGGGTCCAGCGGGACCCGTCGGGCCGGCGGGGCCGGTCGGTCCTGCCGGGCCGGTCTGGTTGAACTTGATGAACGTCTCCCCCGGGGTGCCATCCCCGCCCGCGCGGCACTGCGACGCGTCGTCGACGAACCGCACGGCGCCGCCCTGGGTCGCGTAGCACGCGCCGATCGTGCCATCCGACGCGGGGATCGCGCCGTACGCGAACACGGCGCCCGCACCGAGCGCGACGGTCGTCGGCACCGCGACAGCTACCGCCTTGCGACGAGCCCGCTGGCGCCTGCTGGGCTCTACGGGCGGGCAACCGTCTCCCTGGAACGTCATGTGCGGGACCCCTTTGCGATCAGTGACGTGGCTCGACGAGCCGACACTAACGGATGCGAAAGCCCAGCAGGGAGGGAATAAGTCGGGACCGGCTACAGCTCGACCGCGCGTCGCGCGGGACCCTGGCCGGCAACCAGGCTGGGAGCGGCGAGCGCGGCGGCAAGCGTGCCCGCGAGCGCGACCGCCTGAACGACGAACGCGAGCATCGGATCGTCGCCGAAGAGCATCGCCCCGAGCGCGCCGGCCACGAGGCCACCGCCGATCCCGACCGTCCGCAAGGTGCTTCGCTCGAGGTCGCCGAGGGTCGCGTAGCGCCCCGCCAAGATCGCGCCGGCGATCGCCACGCCCAGCCCGTTGAGCAGCAGCAACGACGTGACGCCGGCGACGTCCTTGAGCACGATGAACAGCGCACCGCCGATCGCGCCGGCGAGCGCACCGGTGCTGAGGCCGACCATCAGGCCCGCCGGCGCGCTGGAGCGCAGCGCACGTGTGCCGGCGTATGCGACGGCGAGCACGAGCCCGGCGACGATCGCCCACAGGACGGCCCGCTCGGCGGCGTACGCGCCGACGCGCTCGACCGTGGTCTGCGTCCACGCGCTCGTGAAGATGTCATCGCGCGATGCGGGGGGCGGCCGGTCGGGCAGCGTCTGCGCGATCGGCCACGCGAGCAGCGCGCCGACCGACGCGGCGGCGGCCATCGCTCCGGCGACCGGGCCGGGCATCCGCGCCGGAACGCTCGCGGGGTCGGCGCGCTGGATCTCCTTGACGTAGCGCGCGACGGCGCCGCACAGCAGGTCGGAGTCATACGACCACCGCGTATCGGAGAGCGGAACGGCCTGGAGGTTGCAGAGGCCGGAAAGCCCGGGCGGGAGCTGCTGGAGCACGGGCATCTCGACGTCGTCGAAGGTCACCGGGATGACCGGGACGTCCGCGCGCAGCAGGCCGCGCTCGATCTCCTGGCGCACCATGTCGTCGGCGTCCCAGAGGCGGCCCGCGCCGCCGGGACCGGCGGGCGCCGTCCAGCTCGGGCCGATCAGCACGAGCATGACCTTGCAGGCGTTCAGCGCCTCCTCGATGTGGGCGCGCCAGTTCACGCCGGCGGGGATCGTGCGGTCGCGGAACACGGCGTCGGCCCCGAAGCGCTCGACGAGGTCGCGCTCCAAGCGGCCGGCCCAGCCGGCGTCGACGCGGCGATAGCAGATGAAGATCGAGGGGCTGCCCATCGGAATGGCTCCGGGTCGAGGTGGCGCGAGACGACTCTCGCCCATTCAGAGACGCGAAGGGCCGTCGCTGATACACCGGCGTGCGCTAGCGTGGCGGCCGTGTCGAGCGCGAGCGGCTCAGACCTCGCCGAGCGCCTGCGCGATCGCGACCTGACGGCGGCCGCCGACGTCCTGAACCTCGTCGAGAACCGCGCGCCAGAGCAGCGCGTCGAGATCGCGGCGTTGCTCGCGGGTGTCTCCCCCGCGACGCTCGGCGGCGAGGCCCCCGCGCACGTCGTCGGGATCACCGGGCCGCCCGGCGCGGGCAAGTCCTCGCTGCTCGCCCAGCTCGTGCGCGCGTGGCGCGTGCGGGAGCGGACCGTCGCGGTCCTCGCCGTCGACCCTTCGTCGCGGCGCTCGGGGGGATCGCTGCTCGGCGACCGCGCGCGGATCGCCGTCGACGCCGCGGACCGCGGGGCCTTCGTGCGCTCGATGGCCGCCGGCGGGCGGCTCGGCGGCCTCGCCCCCGCGACGCGCGCCGCGGCCCACGCGCTCGCCGCCGCGTTCGACGTCGTCGTCGTCGAGACCGTCGGGGTCGGGCAGTCGGAGACCGAGGTGGCCGAGGCGGTGGATAGCGTGGCGGTCGTGGTGCAGCCCGCGGCCGGCGACGTCCTGCAGTTCCTGAAGTCGGGGATCATGGAGATCCCCGACGTCCTCGTCGTGACGAAGGCCGACCTGGGGGCCGTCGCGCTGCGTTCCCGGCGCGACCTGCACGCGGCGCTGCGCGCGCTCGGCGCGGCCGAGACCCCGGTCGTCGCGGTCTCCTCGCTCGCGCCCGCCACGGGCTTCGACGAGCTCGTCGCGGCGCTCGACGCCCACCGCGAGCGGACCGACGTGCCGGCGCGGCGGCTGGCGGCGCGGCGCGCGAGCGCCCTGGCGGACTTCTCCGTCGAGCATGGCGAGCGCGGGCTGCGCGCGCTCGGCGGCAGGCGTGCAGCGACGAAGGTGCTCGCCGCAACCGACCCGGCGCTCGACGTTCCCGCCCTGCTGCGCGCGCTCGAGGCGCAGGCCGCGCCGTGAGCCGCGCGGCCCTCGTCGACTTGGGAATCATGCTCGGCGTGTTCGCGCTGTGCAGCGCGGTCGCCGGGATCGCCGGCGCGCCCAACCTCGGGACGGCGCTGAGCTTCGGCCAGATCGGCTTCGGGCTCGCCGCGGTCTACGTCCTGCTGCGCCGCTGACCGCGGGCGCGGACTACGGCGTCAGGGCTCGCCGCGGTCTACGTCCTGCTGCGCCGCTGACCGCGGGCGCGGACTACGGCGTCGCGCCGCCGGGACGCGGCGGCAGGATGCGCCACGAGCCGTCCTCACGCACGAGCGTGTAGACGTCCTCCGCGGGTACCTGCCCGGCGGCGGTCCCGCGCACACGCGCCGCGGCGCGGTCGCCGTTGACCTCGACGCTCACGACCTCGAGGGTCGGGTTGCGGACGTCCTCGAGGCCGGTTCGCAGCGCGACCTCGCACGGCAGGCCGCTGCTTGCCGTCTGACGCACGTAGGAGGACGCGAACAGCTCGTCGCACAGCGTCTGGTAGTCCTTGCGCACGGATGCCTCTTCGAAGCGCGCGAGCGCATCGCGGACGAGCTGCTCGTCGTCGCGCCCACCGCGCAGCTGGAGCGCCACGACGACGATCAGGACGGCCAGCACCCCCCAGACGACGAGCCGCGGCTTGCCCTTCAGCCCCGCGATCTTGCGCATCGGCGCCGTGACGACCCGGCCGACGCGGCCCAGCGCGCCGCGGACGCGGCTCGGCTTCTTGGGCTTCGAGGAGTCCTTCGCCATCTTGCGCTTCGAGGGATCCTTCGCCTTCTTGGCCTTCTTCGGCTTCTTCTGCTTCGTGGCGATCGGCGCGAACGCGGGATCGTCGGGCGCTGCGGGCCCCGTCGGCGCGGCCCCGAGCTCCTGCGGGGTCGGCTGCTTGGGCGAGCGCTTGATTGAAGGCCGCTTCATGGGCGCGCAGACTAGTAGAGACCGTGAACGCGCCGGGCCGTCACGCATCCGTAAGCCGCTCCTGCGAGAACACAGGTACGTGGTAATGATCGCGACAGCCCGCCGATGATCGTCCTGCTCGCGTTCGCCGTCCTCGCCGGCGCGGCCACGGCGATCACGCCGTGCGTGCTGCCCGTGCTGCCGGCGCTCCTGTCGGCGAGCGGCACGGGCGGGCGGCGGCGCCCGCTCGGCGTCGTCTGCGGGCTCGCGCTGACCCACACGATCACGATCGTCGGGATCGCCTCGGTCGTCGACGGCGTCGGCTTCGCCGACGGCACCCTGCGCACGATCGCGATCTTCGTGCTGCTCGTCTTCGGGCTGACGCTGCTCGTGCCGGCCGCCAGCCGCTGGATCGCGGACCGGATGGCCGTTCTGTCGCGCTTTGGGCCGCGAAGTCGCGGCGAGGGCTTCTGGTCGGGCCTGCCGGTCGGCGGCGCGCTGGGGTTCGTCTACGCGCCGTGCGCTGGACCGATCCTCGCCGCTGTCATCTCGGTCAGCGCCTCGCGAGGGACGACCGGCGAGCTCGTCGCGGTCGCGGTGGCCTACGCGGCGGGCTCGGCGGCCGTCCTGCTCGTCATCGCGCTCGGCGGCCGGCGCGTGCTCGGCCGGGTGCGCAGCGGTCCGCGCGGGCCGGTCGTGCAGCGCGCGTTCGGCGCGGTGATGGTCCTGACGGCCGTGCTGATGTTCGCGAACCTCGACATCCGCTTTCAGAGCGCGCTGGCGAGCGAGTTCCCGAGCTTCCTCACGAACCCGACGGGCTCGATCGAGCGCTCGCGCGCCGTCGAGGAGCGCCTCGCCGACCTGCGCGGGTCGTCGAAGTTCAAGGCGCCGACGGAGCCGGCGGCCGAGCCCCGGCCGGTGCGCGCCGCGTCCGACGCCGAGCTGCCCGGCGTGGAGACCCCGGACCTCCCGATTCTCGGCGACGCGCCCGAGTTCGCCGACACGCAGCGCTGGTTCAACTCGCTTCCGTTGACGATGAAGCAGCTGCGCGGCCGCGTCGTGCTGATCGACTTCTGGACGTACACCTGCATCAACTGCCTGCGCACGCTGCCCTACATCCGGGCGTGGGACGAGCGCTACCGCGACGAGGGGCTGACGATCGTCGGCGTCCACACGCCCGAGTTCGCGTTCGAGCGCAAGGCGTCCAACGTCCAGCGCGCGATCCGCGACGAGCGGCTGCGCTACCCCGTCGTCCAGGACAACGAGTTCGGCACCTGGAACGCGTTCACGAACCAGGGCTGGCCGTCGAAGTTCCTCATCGACGCCACGGGGAAGGTCCGCTACGCGCACCTCGGCGAGGGCGAGTACGAGGAGACCGAGGCCGCGATCCGCACGCTGCTCGCCGAGGCCGGCGAGCGCAGGCTCGGCGCCGCCGCCAAGCCGAAGGGGAAGATCGAGTCGGTCGGCGCGCACGCGACGGCCGAGACGTACCTCGGCAGCGCCCGCGCGCAGGGCTTCTCCCCCGTCGGCCCGACGGACGGCACGCGTGACTACACCGCCGCGCGCGGCGACACGCTGCCCCAGAGCGTGTTCAGCCTCGGCGGGCGCTGGCACGTCGACGAGGAGTCCGCCCGCGCGGTGCGCGGCGCCTCGATCACCGCGCGGGTCGTCGGGACCGCCGTCTACCTCGTGCTCTCGTCCGAGGGCGACCGGCCGCGCAAGGTCCGCGTGCGCCTCGACGGCAAGCCGATCTCCGCGGCCGATGCCGGCGCCGACGTCCGCGAAGGGGTCGTCACGGTCCGCCGCCAGCGCCTGTACTCGCTCGTGAAGCTCTCCGCGCTCGAGGAGCACGTCCTGACGCTGCGCCTGGACCCGGGTGTGAGCGGGTTCGCTTTCACGTTCGGGTAGTCGCTGTACGGTCGCCGGGTGGTCGGCGCACCGGCACTGCGAGAGGGGCTGGCGACGCGCGAGCTGCGGCTGTTCCTCGTGACCTCGGGCGCGATGTCGCTCGCGCTGTGGGCGTTCACCGTCGTGCTGGCGATCACCGCCTACAGGGCCGGCGGCACGGGGGCGGTGACACTCGCGGTCGTCGCGCGCGTGCTGCCCGGCGCGCTCGCCGGCCCGTTCACCGCGCTCCTGGGCGACCGCGGCTCGCGCCGCGGGACGCTGCTGGTGCTCACCGGCGCCGCGACCGCCACGCTCGCCGCGGTCATCCTCGTCACCGCGCTCGACGGCCCGTTCGCCCTCGTGCTCGTCCTCGCCGCGGCGTTCTCGGCGTTGACGAGCGGCCAGCAGCCCGCGCAGATCGCGCTGCTGCCGGGCCTCGCGCACAACCCGCGCCAGCTCGCCGTCGCCAACAGCCTGCGCCAGGGCTTCGGGAACGGGACGTACTGCCTCGGGGCGCTCGCCGCCGGGACCGCGGCCGCCGGCGTGTCGGACTCGGCGGGGTTCGCCGTCGCGCTGGCCGGGTCGCTCCTCGCGCTGCTTGCGCTCTTCGCCATGCCCGGCGACCCCGTTCCTCTGCACCGCGAGGCGCTCGCAGACACGAGCCTCACGCGCGAGCTCGCGCTCGGCCTGCGCGAGGTCCTCACGACGCCGGACCTGCGCGACTCCGTCGGCGTGCTTGCCGCGCTCGGGCTCGTCTACGGCGTGCTCGACGTGCTCATGGTCGTCGTCGCGGTGCAACTCGTGGGGCTTGGCTCCGGCGGCGTCGGGATCCTGAACTCGGCATGGGGCGCGGGCGGCCTCGTCGGCGGCTTCGCGGCGCTGACGCTGCTGGGCCGCGGGCGGTTCTCGACCGCAGCGGCGGGCGGCGCGGTCCTCATCGGCCTGCCGCTCGCGGCGCTCGCGCTCGTCGCCGACCCTGTCGTCGCCGTCGCGGGCTTCGTGTGCCTCGGCGTCGGCTACGCCGTGGCGGATACGGCCGGACAGACGCTCGTGCAGCGACTGGCGTCCGACGAGACGCTCGCCCGCGCGTTCGCCGTCGCCGAGACCGGCAACGCCATCGCGGTCGCCATCGGCTCGGTGCTCGCGCCGCTGTTCATCGCGCTCTTCGGGATCCGCGGCGCGCTGCTCGTGGTCGCCGTCTGCGTGCCCGCCGTCGCGGTCGCCCGCCATCGCTCGCTGCGCCGGCTGAACGCCAGCGCGGTGGTGCCCGAGCGCGAGCTGCAGGCGCTGCGTTCGCTCGACCTCTTCGCCCCGCTGCCGCTCGCGACCGTCGAGACGCTCGCGCTGCGCACGCTGCCACGCGTCGTGCTCGCCGACGAGCACGTCCTCGTCGCCGGCGAGGCCGGCGACCGCTTCTACGTCATCGCCGAAGGCCACGTCGAGGTGCAGGCGGGCGCGACCGTGCGCGCCGAGGGACCGGGCGAGTACTTCGGCGAGATCGCGCTGCTGCGCGACGTGCCACGCACGGCGACCGTCGTCGCGGTCGACGACTGCCTGGTGTACGCGCTGTCGCGCGAGGACTTCCTGCGCGCCGTGACCGGCCACGTGCGCTCGTCGCACGCCGCACGGACGGTGGCCGACGCGCGGCTGCGTGCCTCGGGGGACACGACCTGAGCGACTCAGCCGTGCTCATTGCGCACGAGTCGCCAACGCGCGGTCGCCGTGCGTGGCCCTCCCGGCCGCATGTCAGGCGAGCTCGCAGCTGCGCATGCTTCGGCAAGGCGCGCTCGCCGAGCGAGGGTCCGGCCCGGCCGCGCGTCATGCGAGTTCGGGCAGGACCTCGCGCTCGAAGTGCTCGCCCCAGTCGGGGCGGCTGCCGTCGACGTCGCGCACGCCGTACTCGCGCCCGAGGTGCCAGCTCCCGAGGGCCTGCCCGCTCTTGGCCATGACGTCGGGGTCGGCCGCGAGCGCCGCGATCCCGCGCGCGACGAACCGCGGCGTCTCGGATGCGGCGAAGTGGCGGTCGGCCGCGATCGCGTCGCGCCACGTCGCCTCGGTGACGCCGAAGTGGTCGAGCATCGCCTCCGAGCGCAGAAAGCCGGGGCTGATGGCGACGGCGGCGATGTTGTGCGGTCGCAGCTCCTCGGCCTGGGCGCGCGCGAGCCGGATGACGCCAGACTTCGCGAGGTCGTAGTACAGCGACCCGCGATAGCGCTCGTCGATGCCGTCGGTGATCTCGACGACCAGCCCGCGCCCGCGGGCGATCATGAGCGGCACCGCGTGCCAGCTCGTCACGAGGTGCGTGTGCACGCCGTTTCGCTGGATCTCGAGGCCGTTTGCGAGGTCGTGCTCCCAGAACGGGCACCACTCGGTGAGCGGGTCGCCACCCCAGACGTCGTTGACGAGCACGTCCAGGCGGCCGTCCTGCTCTGCGGCGATCCGCGCGACGAGCGCCGCGACCTCCTCGCTGCGCGTGTGGTCGACACGGACGGCGATCCCCGTGCCGCCCGCCGCGTCGACCAGCTCCGCTGTCGCCTCGATCGTCTCCGCCCGCGCCATCGGCGACGGGTTGCCGCGCGTGCTGCGACCGGTCGCATAGACCGTCGCGCCGGCGGCGCCGAGCTCGATCGCGATCGCCCGCCCCGCCCCGCGCGTCGCGCCGGCGACTAGCGCGACGCGCCCTTCGAGCGGCCGCGCCGCCGCGCCGCGCCCGGTAGCGGTTCTCCCGGCCTGTGCCGGGTCTCCCGGGTCGCTGCCGGCCGCGTGCTCACCTGCCGCGCCCTGGCCCGTGGCGGTGCTCCCCGCCTGCGCCGGTTCTCCCGGGGCGCGGCCCGCCGTGTGCTCGCTGGCCATTGGGCGATAGTAAACGATCATTCGTTTACTATCTACGCCATGCCACGGCCGCGCACGATCCCCGACGCCGACGTCCTCTCCGCCGCGGCCCGCGTCGTCGGCCGCGACGGGCCGGGGCGCCTGACCCTCGCGGCCGTCGGCGCCGAGTGCGGGCTCTCCCCCGCCACGATCGTCCAGCGCTTCGGCTCCAAGCGCGGACTGCTGCTCGCGCTCGCCGCGTACGGCCGCGACGACGTCGCCGCCGTGTTCGCCGCCGCGCGCGAGCGCGAGCCGTCACCCCGCGCGGCGATCGTCGAGGCGCTGTGCGCGCTCTCGCGCGGCGTCGAGACCCCGGGCGAGCTCGCCAACCATCTCGCGTTCCTGCAGCTCGATCTCGTCGATCCCGAGCTGCACGTTCTCGCCCGCGACCACGCGCGCGAGACCCGCCGCGAGCTCGCCGCGCTGGTCGCGGCAGCCACGAGCGCCGGCGAGCTCGCCCCCGCCGACAGCGCCGCGCTCGCCCGTGCGCTGCTCGTCACCTACAACGGCTCGCTCGTGAGCTGGGCGATCGATCCCGACGGCGCGCTGGAGACCCGGCTGCGCGCGGACCTCGCGTGGACGCTCACGGGATGGCGCGCGGGGGCATCCTAAGATGGCCGGATGGAATCCTCAGAAGCCCGCTCGTGGCTGCGCTGCTACCGCTGCTGGTCGACCGACCTGGAAGTCCAGGTCCACTACGAGGGCATCCACAAGATCGATCCCGAGACCGGCGAGCGCGCCGAGCCCGTGGACGAGCTGCAGGAAGCGGTCGTGCAGTGCCTGGAGTGCATGCACGACCAGCCCCACCTCGGCTTTCACAACGGCCGCGTCGAGCCGATCGAGGACCGCTGGGAGCGGATGATCGCCGGGACGCCGTGGGTCGCCTCGTGCACCGTGACCGTCGATGCCGAGGACGTCGAGACCTGCTCGGGCCCCGAGGCCGGAGACGCGCTGTCCTACGCCGCGTTCGGCGACCACGGCACCCGCGAGTTCTTCACGCACGTGCGCTTCCACAAGCACGACGGGGAGTCGATCGTCGTGCACCTGCTCGTCGAGCTCTACGCCCGCTCGCCTGAGGAGGCGACGCAGGTGCTCGAGGAGGCGGCCCGCGGCGCGCTCGCGATCACGTCGCTCGCCGAGGAGTCGCGGCCGCCGGCCGCCACCGGCGACGACCGCCACTGAGCCGCTACGCCGGTCGCAGGTCCGCGCTCGCGAGCGAGACGGAGAACGGCACGCACCAGAAGACGACCGTGTCGTAGCGCGAGAGGCTCGTCTTCGCGGGCACCGCATACTGCTGCGAGCCCTTGCTGCCCTTCAGCCCGCCGAGGTCCTTGAACGTCGCGCCGCTCGCGTCGGTCGCGAGGTAGACGCGGACCTTCGGCCCCGGGTCGATCCGAAAGCCGTCCGACAGCGTGAGCTTGCGGGCGCCGCTCGCGAGCTTCACGATCCGCGCGCGGCCCGACGCGCTGTGCGAGCGCGGCACCACGGCGCCCGCCAACACGACGACGTTGCGGCGCGGCGCGGGCGTGGCGGCGGCGGTCGCCGCGGAGGGCGCGGGCTTCGCCGCCCGCGGCGCGGTCTTCGCGGCGGCGGACGCGGAGCTCGCCCCACCCGTCGCGGGCTTCGCCGCAGACGGCGCGGCCTTCGCGGCGGCGGGATCCTCGGGTTGCGGCGCGAGCGGGTCGACGCCGCCGAGCTCCGCGGCCGCGACCTGGCTCGCGGGAACTCCGGTCGCGACCTGCTCGTCGACCTCGGTCTCGCGGATCGACGTCCACCAGAACCCAGCGAGCGCGGCGACCGAGCACGCGAGGAACGTGCCGCGCAGCCACCACCGCACGTCGGGACGAGCCTTGCCGATGCGCCCGAAGATCACGCTGCAGACGACGAACCACGCCGCCCCGAAGCCGATCGTCGTCCAGTAGTCCGGGGCGACGACGCCGGACCAGAACCACACGCCCACGACGAGCGTCGCGACGACGAGCGGTGGGGCGAGCAGCTTCTGCGCGAGCGGGCTCACGACGGCGTGAGGTTGGCCCGCGCGAGCGTCGAGGTGAACGGCACGCACCAGAAGATCACGCTGCGGTAGCGGCGCAGGTCGACGCTGCGGGAGATCGCGTACTGCTGATTGCCGCGGCTGCCCTTCAGCGCGCCGAGGTCCTTGTAGTCGCGCCTGACGTCGCCGTCGCCCTTGACCGAGCGCGGGACGAGGTAGACGCGGACCTTCGGGCCCGGCGCGATCCGGAAGTTGCGCAGCGTCAAGACGCGCCTGCCGGAGGTCAGGACGACGGCGGCCTTGCCGCTCGCCGAGTGCGCACCGGAGCGCACGGTGCCGTGCAGGAGCTCGACGTTCGTGGCAGCGGGCGCCGCGGCGGCCCCGCCGAGGAGGACCGCGAGGGTGGCGAGCAGGAGTCTCATGCCGCCATTGTGCGCCTTCGGTCTTACGCGTTTGAAACGCGTCGTGCGGGCCACCGCTCGGGCGACGGGCGCGAGCGATCGCGCACCCCCGTTGCACAGCCTCCCGTGCGGCTCGCGGGCTGCCGGCGCGGCGCGCTTACGGATAGATCCCGCGCAGCCGCGCCGCTTCGGAGACGCGCTCGATCGCCACCGACAGCGCCGCCATGCGCCAGTCGCAGCTATAGCGGTCGGCGGCGTCGACGACGCGCCCGAACGCGGCGCGCAGCTGGCGGCGCAGCCGCTCTTGGACGTCGAGCTCGTCCCACGAGTAGCGCTGCTGGTCCTGCACCCACTCGAAGTACGACACCGTCACGCCGCCCGCGTTGGCGAGGACGTCGGGCACGACGAGGATCCCGCGGTCGCGCAGGATGATCTCCGCCTCGGGGGTCGTCGGGCCGTTGGCGGCCTCGATGACGAGCTGGCACTGCACGCGGCCGGCGTTGTCGTCGGTGATCTGGCGCTCGAGCGCCGCCGGGACGAGCACCTCGCACGGCACCTCGAGGACGTCGGCCGGCCCGACCTGCTTGGCGTCCGGATAGCCGGCGAGCGTCCCGTGCTCGTCGGCCCAGTCGCTGATCGCCATGACGTCGAGGCCGTCCTGGGAGACGAGCCCACCCATGCGGTCCGACAGGGCGACGACCTTCGCTCCGAGCGCGTGCAGCTCACGGGCCGCCACGCCGCCGACGTTTCCGAAGCCCTGGACCGCGACGCGCGAATCGCGCAGCGACAGGCCGATGCGGTCGCAGACGGCTTCGAGCACGTAGACGACGCCGAGGCCGGTGGCCTCGCGCCGGCCGACCGTCCCGCCGACGACGACCGGCTTGCCCGTGACGACGCCCGGAACCGAGTGGCCGACCTGCTGGGAGTACGTGTCCATGAACCACGCCATCTCGCGCTCGCCGGTGCCCATGTCCGGGGCGGGGATGTCCTTCTCCGGGCCGATGATCGGGATGAGCTCGGCGGCGTAGCGGCGCGTGAGGCGCTCGAGCTCGCCGACCGAGTACTCGCTCGGCGTGCATCGCACCCCGCCCTTGGCGCCGCCGTAGGGCAGGCCGAGCAGCGCGCACTTCCACGTCATCCACATCGCGAGCGCCGCGCACTCGCCCAGCGAGACGTCCGGCCCGTAACGGAAGCCGCCCTTCGTCGGACCCATCGTGAGCGTGTGCTGGACGCGGTAGCCCGTCAGCGATCGCACCTCGCCGGAGTCCATGCGGACGGGGAAGTTGACGACGAGCGAGCGCCGCGGGTCGCCGAGCCGCGCGACGAACTCGGGATCGAGGTCGAGCATGTCGGAGGCGCGCGAGAACTGGTCGGACGCGATGCGGAAGAGCTCGGCGCCCCATTCGCGTCCTTGCGCGACGTCCTCGGCTTCGTCGATGTGCAGCGCCATGGTGCGCGGACCGTACCGCGCCGCCGCGCTCGTTACCGCCTTCCGTTGACGATCTTGTCGACCAGGCCGTACTCCACGGCCTCCTCGGGCGTCATGTAGCGGTCGCGGTCGGAGTCGTCGTGGATCTGCTGTGGGGTGCGGCCGGTGTGCCTGGCGTAGAGCTCGTCGAGTCGCGCCCTTAGGGCCAGGGTCTCGCGGGCGTGGATCTCGATGTCCGACGACTGGCCCTGGTAGCCGCCGGTCGGCTGGTGGATGAGCATCCGGCCGTTGGGCAGCGTCTGGCGCTTGCCGGGCGCGCCGGCCGTGAGCAGGAGCGCGCCCATCGACATCGCCACGCCGCAGCAGATCGTCTGCACGTCGGGCGCGATGTGCTGCATCGTGTCGTAGACCGCGAGGCCCGCGTAGACGACGCCGCCCGGGCAGTTGACGTACAACGAGATGTCGCGGTCGGGGTCGGCGGCCTCGAGATGCAGGAGCTGCGCGACGACGAGGTTCGCGACCTCGTCGTCGATCGGCTGGCCGAGGAAGACGATGCGCTCGTTGAGCAGCCGGCTGTAGATGTCGAACGAGCGCTCGCCGCGCCCGTCTTGCTGGACGACCATCGGGACAAGTGGCATGTGGACTCCTCTCATGCAACTGATTGGTTGCGCGTTGCGTGGCCGGCACGGTAGCATGTGGCGCAACCGTTCAGTTGCACGTATTCGCCAAGGAGCTTTGCCATGGACGTCAGCCGCGAGATCGTCTTGCCCGTCGACCGGGAGACCGCCTGGGACGCCGTCTGCGACCTCGACCGCTGGCTGACCGCCGGCGGCTCGCTCGACCTCGAGCCGGGCGCCGAGGGCGAGCTCACGCTGCCCGACGGCGAGACGCGCTGGGCGACCGTCGAAGACGTGGTGGACGGGGAGCTCTTGTCGTTCTGGTGGCACGCGCCGGACGCCTTGGCGACGCTCGTCGAGGTGTCGCTGGTCGACGCCGACGCGGGCCGGGCGACGCGGGTCGTCGTCGTCGAGCGCGGCTACGCGAGCCAGCCGGTCTGCGGCTCGCCCTGGGCGGGCGGCGCCTGGAACGGTCCGCGAGCGCGCAGCGCCGCCGCGGCAACGGCGTCGCCGAGCTATCCGCTCGGCAGTGCGTGGATCGTCAGCGGCCTGGACTGGGAGCCGCCCCTGGCTCGCCTGCACGACGCGCTCGACCTCGTCGCGGCGTAGGCGTGGACCACCAGCAGGCCGTCTTCGCGGCTCTTGCCGACCCAACGCGCCGCGCCGTCCTGCGCGCGGTCGCGGCGGGTGACGCCGACACCGCCACGGAGATCGCGGCGCGCCTGCCGGTCAGCCGCCAGGCCGTGGCGAAGCACCTCGCGCAGCTCGAGCGCGCGCAGCTCGTCGACGGCCAGCGCGAAGGGCGCGAGACGCGCTTTCACGCCACACCCGGCCCCCTGGCCGAGGCGATCGGCTGGATGACCGACGTCGGTGCCCAGTGGGACACGCGGCTCGCCGCCCTCGGCGAGGCCGTCCGGCTGCGCGACTGAGGCAACCGCTTCTGCCTCAGTCGCCCTCGGCGACGCCGTCCGCACCGCGACTGAGGCTGGCGCTTCTGCCAGGATGCCCGGCGTGCGCAGGGTGCTCGCCGGCGTCGCCGCCGCAGTCGTCGTCGTGGCCGTTCTCGTCCTGCTGCTCGGCGGCGATGACGAGGGCGCCCGGCCCGCGCCCCAGCCCCGCAGCTCGCTGCTGCTCGGCGCGCGCACGATCGCCTACGTCTGCGAGCAGCGGATCTGCGCCCAGGGCGGGGCGCGCTCCGCGCCACGCGTGCTGACCGAGGCCAGCGCTCGCGGCGACGCGTCGCCCGTCTGGTCTCCCGATGGCTCGCGCATCGCCTACCTGCACGGCGTCGCACCGGCGGGCGGGGCTGGCGAGGGCCGGATCGACCTCTACGTCGTGGGTGCCGACGGCTCGGGGCGCACGCGCGTCGCGACGGGGCTCGCGCTGTCGCCGTCGCTGTTCTACGGCGCGCCGTTCGCCTGGTCGCCGGACGGAACGAAGCTCGCGGTCTCACTGGCCGAGCCCCGGCGCTCCGTCGCGCGATCGCGGCGCGAGCGGTTCCCGCGCGCGCTCACGGGACCTCCGAGCGACCTGCATCTCGTGGATCTCATCTCGCAACGGAGCACGCGCTTGACGCGCGGCCCGGGCTTCGACGGCCTCCCGGTCTGGTCGGGGACCCTGGTCGCCTACGCCCGGCTGCGCCGCAACGACCCGCGCCTGCGCTCAGACGTCCGCGTCGTCGACACCGTGTCCGGCAGCGACCGGCGGCTCATGCGTGCATCGCGCACCGTCAACCTCCTGACGATGTCGCCGGACGGCCGAGAGGTCGTCGTGGCGACCGGCCGCAAGGACCTCCCCGGGCTGACGACCCTCGACATCGCAAGCGGCCGTGCCAAGGTGATCGTGACCCGCTGCTGCGCGAGCGGCCTCTCATGGGCGCCGGACGCACGCCGGCTCGCCGTCGCGGGCATCGACGGCCCGCTGCTCTACGTCGCAAGACCGCCGTCAAAGCAGCTGGTGCCGACCGCCGCGGGCCTGCCGTGCCTGAACCCGGACTGGTCGCCCGACGGCGCGTCGATCATCTGCCATCGCCCCTACACCGAGGACGACCCCCAGGGCAGCGGCTCCGATCTCGTGCTCGTCGATCCCGAGACGGGCAAGCCCGCACCGCTGACGCGCACGGGCAGCGCCTCGGACGCCCGCTGGCGACCCTCCGGCCCCGAGATCTAGCGCCGGACGACGCCTGGCGCGTTGACCCCGCCATTCGGGGTCAACACGCCAACGGCCGTCCGGAGCGCCGCGTTCAGGCCGCTGCGAGCCGCGCCTCGAGCGCGTCGAGCTGCGCCGAGATCTCGTCGGGGAGGTCGTCGCCGAACTTGTCGAGGAACTCGCGCATCTGCGGGATCTGGAGGCGCAGCGCGTCGAGGTCGACATCGAGCACGGCCACGAGGTCCTCGTCGGACATGTCGAGGCCGGTCGTGTCGATCGCGCCCTCCGTCGGGACGAGGCCGAGCGGCCCGTCGACGGCGTCGGCCGTGCCGGTGCACCGCTCGAAGACCCACTTCAGCACGCGCGAGTTCTCGCCGAAGCCGGGCCACAAGAACTTGCCGTCCTCGTCCTTGCGGAACCAGTTGACGTAGAAGATCTTCGGCAGCTGGGCGCCGTCGGTCTTGCCGATGTCAAGCCAGTGGGCCATGTAGTCGGCCATGTTGTAGCCGCAGAACGGCAGCATCGCGAACGGGTCGAAGCGCAGCTGGCCGAGGCCACCTGCCGCCGCGGCCGTCATCTCCGAGCTCATCGTCGAGCCGAGGAAGACGCCGTGCTCCCAGTCGCGCGCCTCGGTCACGAGCGGCACGACCGTCGCGCGGCGACCGCCGAACAGCATCGCGTCGACCGCAACGCCCTTGGGGTCCTCCCACTCGGGCGCGATCGCCGGGTCCTGCGACGCGGGCGTCGTGAACCGCCCGTTCGGATGCGCCGCCGGCGTCTCCGACGAAGGCGTCCAGTCGTTGCCCTTCCAGTCGATCGCGTGCGCGGGCGGCTCGGACGTCATGCCCTCCCACCACACGTCGCCGTCGTCGGTGAGCGCGCAGTTGGCGAACAGCGTGTTCTCGGCGACCGTCGCCATCGCGTTGGGGTTCGTCTTCTCCCCCGTGCCCGGCGCGACGCCGAAGAAGCCCGACTCCGGGTTGATCGCGTAGAGCTTGCCGTCGTCGCCGAACTTCATCCAGGCGATGTCGTCGCCGATCGTCTCGACGGTCCAGCCCTCGAGCGTCGGGATGAGCATCGCGAGGTTCGTCTTGCCGCAGGCGCTCGGGAACGCGCCGGTGACGACCTTGACCTCGCCGTCGGGGTTCGTGAGCTTGAGGATGAGCATGTGCTCGGCCATCCAGCCCTCGTCCTTGGCCATCACCGACGCGATCCGCAGCGCGAAGCACTTCTTGCCGAGCAGCGCGTTGCCGCCGTAGCCCGACCCGAACGACCAGATCTCGCGGGTCTCGGGGAAGTGGACGATGTACTTGTTCTCGGCGTTGCACGGCCACGCGACGTCCTCGACGCCCTCGCTGAGCGGCATGCCGACCGAGTGCACGCACGGGACGAACTCGCCGTCGGCGCCGAGCACGTCGAGCGCGCCCTTGCCCATGCGGGTCATGATCCGCATGTTCGCGACGACGCACGCGCTGTCGGTCAGCTCGACGCCGATGTGCGCGATCGGCGAGCCGAGCGGGCCCATGCTGAAGGGCACGACGTACATCGTGCGCCCCTCCATGCAGCCATCGAACAGGCCGTTGAGCTTGTCGCGCATCTCGGTGGGGTCGGTCCAGTTGTTCGTCGGTCCCGCCTCGTGCTCGTCCTGCGAGCAGATGAACGTGCGGTCCTCGACACGCGCGACGTCACCCGGGTCCGAGCGCACGAGGTAGGAGTTCGGACGCTTGGCGTCCGCCAACCTGTGAAACGTGCCGTTGTCGACGAGCTGCTGGGCGAGGGAGTCGTACTCCTCCGCGGAGCCGTCGCACCAGTGGACATCCTTCGGCTTGGTCAGGGCCGCAATCTCCTCGACCCAGGCAAGCAGCTTCTCGTTCGTCGTCGGCACGGTCGTCTGGCTCACGCGTTGCTCCTCGGTTCTCAATAGGACGCTGTCAGGCGAAGCGCGTGCCCGCGCAAGGCTTCGCCCATGCCGCAACTTCCGGCGTAGCAGCGGGTCCGAGCCTACAAGAGGCGCGTTCGTACCGCAGGGGCGACGTGCGACGCCCCTTGCCCCGCGCCGAGGCCCTGAGCCCGTGGCGCACCCTCCGCGGGCCTCGCCCGACGGAGTCGTCGACCAGTTACGACAGGAGAGGTGGACACATGCCCGCACCCGAAGAGAAGTCCGATTCGCGCGTTTTCGGCCGCCGGCGGCTCGTGATCGGCAGGGCGCCGCGCACGCGTTCGGTGCTGCTCGCGACCGGTGTGCTCGTCGTCGCCATCGTGCCGTTCGGCGTCGCCGCGACCGGCGACCCGCTACGCGAGGGCCGGCGCAACGGCACGACCATCAACGAGACCGAGATCGTCTCGAACATCAAGTCGACGTCCGCGCTCAAGGGCGGCTACGCCACACGCCAGTCCAACCTGTCGGACTCCGGCGGCGGCGCGATCTACGGCTGTCGCTCGCAGGCGGGCGGATCCCGCGCGACCCCGACCCCCCAGAACCCCTGCATCCGCGCGAACAACCTCTCCCGCGGCCTCGCCTTCGAGTTCAACAGTTCGATCGGCGACGTCGTCGGTGCCATCACCGCCGGCAGCGGCGGCGACGGGAAGAAGCCCTTCACGACCAACGCGACGGGCGTCGCAACCGGCCTCAACGCCGACCGCGTCGACAACCTCGACGCCGCTGGGATCGTCTCGGTCGCCCGCGTCAAGACCGGCCTCGACGCCGACACGGTCGACGGCCTCGACTCCAACGACCTGCGCCCCCGTTTCGCGCAGATCTCATCGACCGGCGGCGTCATCGAGTCCCGCGGCCTGATCGCCACGAACCCCGTCGTCCATGCCGGCGGCACCGGCGACTACGCCGTCACGTTCGCGGGCGACCTCATCAAATGCGCCGTGTCCGCCACGCTGGCCGGCGTCAACATGGGCGAGATCATCGCCGACCCCACCCTGGTGTCAGGAAACACGACGGTCAACGTCAAGACTGCCAACTCGGCGGGGACCCTCGGGGAGCGCCGGTTCGACGTCTCGATGAACTGCTAACCCGACCCGCTGCCAAGGGGGCGCCCGGCGGGCGCTCCCTTACAGCGGCCACGCCCGCCAAGACCAGCACGACGCGCTCGGCGCCATCATCCGCCAGCTCTTCACGGCCGCCGATGCCGGCGAGGCGCACCGGCGCCTCGGTGAGGCCACCGCGCAGCTGCAGGCCCGGACCCAAGCTCGCCGCGTTGCTCGTGCAGGTGAATAGGACGTGCTTGCCGTTCTACGCGCTTCCTGCCGAGCACTGGCCATGCTCCGCGCGACGAACCCGCTGGAGCGCTCAACCGCGAGATTGGCCGCCGCAGAGGAGGTCGCCGAGCTCACCCCAGCGTGAGCACCAACCGTCTTCACCGACGAGATGATCGCCGGGCTCTACAACACGTCCCGAGACTTGACGCGACTCGCGGTTTGGGCTGTGCCGCTGCGGGGAGTAAAACCGCATGCTGCGCGGACGCCGGAGGCGACTGGCATACGTGAGTGTCGTGGCGACCGTCCTTACGTGTGCCGGAGCAACGCTTGCACGCGGCCAAGCCGCGGGCGCGCCGATCATGGTCCAGGGCTCGGTTGTCGGTTCTGACGGGCAGCCGGCAGCGCGTCCGGTGTTCGTCTACGCGCCAGGGCTCGGAGTAGTTGGAATGGCAAGGAGCAACGCAGATGGACGATTCGAGGTACGTGCAACTCCGAGCGGCGGGTTTGCGCAGAGCATCGCCGACAACGGAGGAGCAGCACCGTTGCGGGTCGAGGTTGCGAGCGACAGCCCGCGCGAGCCGCAGGCGGTGGAGCGAGTGTGGGGCAACGACTCCTGGCGTGGGGCGGACCAACACATCACACTCCAGGACACCACGCAGCGCGCCGAGGTGCGAGCTGCAGCGAATGTCCCGACCGGACAGTTAGCGAGGTGTGTCCCGACGCTCCCGGGCGACGACACCTACCCACAAGCCTGGACGGTCATCGGCCGGCTGAACCCAAACCGCGGAACGACCGGCTCCTTCAGCTACGGGAGGGAACACACGAACGAGATCTCGTTCTCTCTGAACGCGGCCTACGAGGCACTAGCCATTGGTGGCGGTTCGATGATCGGAACCAGGCGCACCGTGAGCCAAACGAACTTCAAGCGGGGCAAGGGCCGCTATCGAGTGCTGGCCTATGTGCGTTATCACCGCGAGCTCCTCCGGTACGACCGCGGCGCGAAGAAGGACCAGCTCTGTACGCCGAAGGCCGTCATCACGCCGGATCGCGTCTACGAAACCGGCCTGCGAACAGACTCCAGAATCCGCGACACCGCCAAGGTCGGGTACGGAGATTGCCGCAACAGCCGGATCTTTCGCGACGACCATCGAAGCGAGCAGGAACCCGGCACCGAGTTCGAGCGCGGCGAGGGTCGCATCGGGGCTACCAAGCGAGGCGTAACCGTGGCTGGCATTGGCCTCGATACGCAATCCGGCCTCACAGAGAACGTCAAGGTCGCATACAGGTTTGGCTTCCGAAAACGGCGCTACCTGCTCTGCGGGATAGGCGGTCAGGTCGATCCAGGTGGTCAGCCGCGACCCAGCTCTTGGACGCAGCTTTGGGCTGGCGCGTAGGCGCGAGCGGCGCAGTGCTGGTTGCTGTGCTGCTCGGCTCCTGTGGCGACGACGGCCCACGTAAGGGAGGGCCGCTGGCCCCGTCCACCAACGAAGGCATAACGGGCTCGGGCATTCCGGTCCGGCCAGACCAGACCTTCAACGACCGACACGCCGTCCTGGTCAACAAGTCGGATACTGACGTGGTGTTGGAGACGATCCGACGCGTGGGCGTCTCGGGCGAGATCTTGCAAGGGCGAACGTATGTCGCTCTCGGAACTGCAGCCCACGGCCCTGTCACCGGAGCGGGCCGCGGCTTCCCGCCCAGGAACTACGACCGCGAGGACCTCCAGCGTCCCGAGGGCTTCCGGGTCCCGCCGTCCCGCACCCGCTCAGGACGATTCGGAGCCGTGGTCATGACGTTCGGCCGGGTACGAACCGGACACTCCTTCGGCATGCGCGGCTACGAAGTCGTCTACCGCGTCGGCAAGACGGTTTACCGCACCGAACTACCGCAAGCCGTGGCGGTCTGCGCCTCACGAAACGGGAGATGCAGGCCAACCGCGCTCCTCGGGCGCAAGATGCGCGAAGCCTCCGAGGCGCGAGATAGGTAACCGTCGGCTCGCCCTTCCGGCAACGACGCCGACGCTACGCAGGGCATGTCGCCGCATGACCCGGTCGTCGGCCGTTACGACGCCGAGCACGATCTCCGAACACCGGCTGGTCAGCGTCGGCAAGGCAATCCCCCGGCTGCGAGCTGAAGCACCACGGCCCCAAGCAGCCCCTTGCCAAGGAAAGAACGGTGGGTCGGAGTTCGCCCCGGGCCAATCCGCCAACGCCGCAATTGCGGACGACTCTTCGCCGGCTGCCCCTACCGACGGCGGATTTCGTCTTCTGGGGCTCGTTCGGACTCGGGCGTGCCGTGGTCGCGGCGGGGGACCAGGACGAGGCGCTTGAACTCCGCCACCAAGACGCCGTCCTGGTTGAGGACACGCGTGTGGACACGGACCGTGCCCCGGTCGAGCTTGGTCTTGGACTCGCGCTTCTCGAGAACCTCGGTCTCGCAGTACAGCGTGTCGCCGTGGAAGACCGGCGCGGGGTGCTTGAGCTCCTCGGTCATGAGGTTCGCGATCGCCTTGCCGCTGATGTCCGAGACGCTCATGCCGAGCGCGAGCGAGTAGACCATCGGCCCCACGACGACGTTGCGCTTCTGCTGCGACGCGGCCGCGTACACGTCGTTCACGTGCAGCGGGTGGTGGTTCATCGTCAGCAGGCAGAAGAGGTGGTCCTCTGTCTCGGTGATGGTCTTCGCCGGCCAGTGCTTGTAGACCGCCCCCACCTCGAACTCCTCGAGGAAGCGGCCGTAGGGGTGCGCGCCGGACGCCTCGCGCTCGGCCTGGTCGGTCGTGAAGTCGTCGCTCATCCGCTGGGTCTCCTTCAGTGGCAGGAAGCTGGCGCATCATGACGGACGCACCGCCGCGAGACCTTCGCGCCTGCGGTCACCGAGCTGGAGCTCGAGCTCGTCGAGCCGCTCGCGGCGCCGGCGCAGGTCCTTCAGCACAGGACTTGCAGCCCGCGCTCGACAACGTCGTCGGGCCGCGCGCAAGTCGAGCGGCATGTGCTCTGTAGCGCGCAAGCGATAGGTTCCGCGCACCGACGCGTCTTGCCCCCGACCGCCATGGAGGCGTCCTCCCTTGCGTGACCCCCGTGCCTTTCTGAAGCCCCTCGCGATGGGCGCCCCCGACCCGCTGCGCGAGATCCCCGTGACGCCGTCGCGGATGATCCACTTCCTCGACTTCTCGAACGAGAAGATGGTCGCCAAGGCGCCCGACATCGCGAGGAAGGTCGACATCCTGCTCGGCAACCTCGAGGACGCGGTGCCCGTCGAGCGCAAGCAGGCCGCTCGCGAGGGCCTCATCACCGTCGGCCGCGACATCGACCTCGGCGACACCGCCCTGTGGGTGCGCATCAACTCGCTCGAATCGCCGTGGGTGCTCGACGACGTCACGCAGATCGTCACCGAGATCGGCCACAAGCTGTCGGTGATCATGGTTCCGAAGGTCGAGGGTCCGTGGGACATCCACTACATGGACCGCCTGCTCGCCCAGCTCGAGGCGAAGGCTCACATCGAGCGCCCGATCATGCTCCACGCGCTGCTCGAGACCGCGCTCGGCGTCAACAACATCGAGGAGATCGCGACCGCGAGCCCTCGGATGCAGGGCATGAGCCTCGGCCCCGCCGACCTCGCGGCCAGCCGCCGCATGAAGACGACGCGCGTCGGCGGCGGGCACCCCGGCTATCGCGTCCTCTCCGACCCCGTCGCCGAGACCCCCGACATGGCGCGCGAGTCCGCCCAGCAGGACCTCTGGCACTACTCGTTCGGCCGCATGGTCGATGCGTGCGCGGGCGCCGGCCTGCTGCCGTTCTACGGCCCGTTCGGCGACATCAAGGACGTCGAGGGCTGCGAGACCCAGTTCCGAGCCGCCTTCATCATGGGCTGCGTCGGCGCCTGGTCGCTGCACCCCGTCCAGATCGAGATCGCCAAGCGCGTGTTCAGCCCCGATCCCGCGGAGGTCCTCTTCGCGAAGAAGGTCATCGAGGCGATCCCAGACGGCCGCGGCGTGCACATGATCGACGGCAAGATGCAGGACGACGCGACGTGGAAGCAGTGCCGCGTCATGGTCGACCTCGCCGAGATGCTCGCCAAGAAGGACCCCGACCTCGCCGTCGCGTACGAGTTGGACGCCGCACCCGTATAGGGTCCCGCGCCATGCGCTTCTTCGAGTACGAGGCCCGCGAGATCGTCAAGCGCGCGGGCATCCCTGTCACGGACTTCGGCTTCACGACCGACGCCGCCGAGGCCAGGGCGATCGCCGAGCGGATCGGCGGGCCGACCGTCATCAAGTCTCAGGTCCTGACCGGCGGGCGGATGAAGGCCGGCGGCGTGAAGTTCGCCGACACGCCGGAGGAGGCCGAGTCCTACGCGGCCGACATCCTGGAGCTCGAGATCAACGGCCAGCAGCCGCGCGGCGTGCTCGTCGATCCGAAGGCCGACGTCAAGCAGGAGTACTACGCGGGCGTCGTCTGGGACGGCGTCGCGAAGAAGCCGGTGATCCTCTTCTCGGACATGGGCGGGATCGACATCGAGGAGGTCGCGCGCGAGCACCCCGACCACGTCGGCCGCGTCCACCTCTCGAACATCCTCCCGTTGAGCGACTTCCACGCGAAGGAGTGCATCGCGCAGACCGGCGTCACCGGCAAGGCGCTGCAGCGCCTCACGCCGATCGTCCGCAAGCTCGCGGAGCTCTTCGTCGACTACGACATGACGCTCGCGGAGATCAACCCGCTCGCCGAGATGCAGGACGGCTCGTTCGTCGCGCTCGACGCGCACATGGACATCGAGAACGAGGCACGCGGGCGCCACAAGCAGCTCCTGAAGGATCTCGGCGTCGGCGACGACGAGACCCGCGAGGCGCGCGAGCCGACCCCGTTCGAGCTCGCCGGCGAGGTCGTCGACAGCTCGAGCCACCGCGGCGTCGCCGGCAACGTCACGGAGTTCGACGGCAACATCGGCCTGGTCATCGGCGCCGGCGGCGGCAGCCTGACCCTCTTCGACGCCGTGCGCGCCCACGGCGGCAAGCCCGCCAACTACTGCGAGATCGGCGGCAATCCCGACGTGCAGAAGGCCTGCGGGCTGGCGAAGCTCGTCCTCACCAAGCCCGGCGTCGACAAGATCGCGGTGATGATGTCGATCGTCTCGAACACGCGCGTCGACATCGTCGCGCGCGGCGTCATCAAGGCGTGCCTGGAACTCGGGATGGACCCGGCCGAGAAGATCGCGATCTTCCGCATCCCCGGCGCGTGGGAGGAAGAGGGCTTCAAGATCCTCGAGAAGTACGGCATCGAGTACGCCGACCGATCGGTCTCGATGCACGAGGCCGCGCGCCGCGCGGTCGCGAAGATCGCCGGCCCGGAGGCCGTCAAGGCATGAGCATCCTCATCGACGCGGACACGACGTTCATCGTCCAGGGCATCACCGGCCGCGAGGCCGTCAACCTCACGCGCGAGTGCCTGGACTACGGCGCGGGCGCGAAGATCGTCGGCGGCGTCACTCCCGGCCGCAAGGGCCGCGACGTCCACGGCGTGCCGGTCTTCGACACGGTCGCGCAGGTCGTCGAGGCGCACGGTGCCCCGATCGACGGCTCCGTCGTCACGGTCCCGCCCGCCTTCACGAAGGACGCCGTCTTCGAGGCGATCGAGAACGGCTGCAAGCTCGTCGTGGTCGTGACCGAGCGCATCCCGCGGCGCGACGTCGCGCAGATGGTCGAGCTCGCGACGCTGCGCGGCGCGCGCATCATCGGCCCCAACTGCCTCGGGATGATCGTCCCGGACGTCGTGAAGATGGGCGGCATCGGCGGCCCGGCGCGCAACGCCGCGCAGGCCTACACGCCCGGCCCGATCGGCGTCATCAGCCGCTCCGGCGGCATGACGACCGAGATGTCGTCAACGCTGAGCGCGGCGGGCCTCGGCCAGTCGACGGCCGTCTCGATCGGCGGCGACGCGATCATCGGCTCGACGTACGCCGAGCTCATGCCGCTCTTCGAAGCCGACCCCGACACGCACGGGATCGTCATCTACACCGAGCCCGGCGGCCGCATGGAAGCCGAGCTCGCGAAGTGGGTCACCGAGACCGGCTGCACGATGCCCATCGTCGCCTTCATGGCCGGCCGCTTCATGGACGAGATGCCCGGCATGAGCTTCGGCCACGCCGGCACGATCGTCGAGGGCAAGGAGGACACCGCCACCGAGAAGATCGCCCGGCTCGCGGAGGCCGGCATCACCGTCGCCGAGGAGATCTCCGAGATCCCCGAGATCATGAAGGACAAGCTCGCGGCCCTGAGGAGCCCGGCATGAGGTCCGACGCGATCTTCATCGCCATCGAGGTCGACGACGCGGCGCTCGCCGCGCACCCCGAGCTCCCGGCGCACCTCACCGAGGTCTGCCCCGTCGCCATCTACCGCGAGCCGAGCCCCGGCGTCCTCGAGATCGTCGACGAGAACGTCGACGAGTGCGTCCTCTGCGGGCTCTGCCTCGCCAAGTCCGAGGGCGCCGTCAGGGTCCTCAAGCTCTACGACGACGGCGCACTGCTGACGGTCTGAGGGACCGTTACGACGGGTTGCGCTCGGCCGGCGTCATGCCGGGCGGTCCGAGCAGCTCGATGCCGTGCTCGGCCGCCAGCTGGGCCGCGCGCGCGATGTCGGGCGGCCCGTCGAGCACCGGCAGTCGGTGCTCGGAGGCAGGCGTGCCGAAGCTCCTCACGAAGTCCTCGAACCCCGCCGGCAACATCGTGACGAGGCCGTGCAGCGCGGTCGGGCCCGTGACCATGAACGTGTGCGGCACCCCGCGCGGTCCGTGCGCGCAGTCGCCCGGACCGAGGACGTGCTTCTCGTCTCCGACCCAGATCGTCTGCTCGCCCTCGATGACGTACCAGCCCTCGTCGAGTTCGTGGTGAACGTGCAGCGGCGTTCCGGAGCCCGGCGGCGCCCAGAACTCGCACAGCGAGTACGAGCCCCCGGTGCGCTCGCCCGGGACCAGTACGTCCATCAGCTGATCGAAGAACCAGTAGGACTCCATCGCCGCGAACCCTAGTGGCCACTCCCGACCGATCACGTCGCCGGTGCGTATCGCAACTCGAGCATCGCGATGTCGTCGAAGCGCACGGCGTCCCCGGCCATCGTCGCCGTCACGTGCTCGAGACACGCCTCGAGCCCGGGCGGAGCGCCGCGCACCGCCCGGCGCAGCGCTTCGAGCCGGTTGATGATCCCGTCGTCGCGGCGTTCGACGAGACCGTCGGTGTAGAGGAAGAGGCGCTCGCCGGCCTGCAAGGTGAGCCGCCCCTGCGGGATCTCGGCTTCCGCGGGCAGCGTGCCGAGCGGCGTGGAGCGCGCCGCGTCGAGGTAGGACGACTCGCCGTCGCAGCCGATGCGCAGGACGGGCAGATGACCGGCGCTGACATAGCGCAGCTCGCCCGTGGCGACGTCGAGGTCGAGGTAGGCGAGCGTCGTGCTCAGCCCCTCGGCGAGGTGGTCGGTCATGTGATGCAGCTTGCGCACGACCTCGGCCGGCTCGAGCCCGTCGATCGCGTAGGCGCGCAGCGCGGTGCGCAGCTGGCTCATGGTCACGGCCGCCTCGATGCCACGCCCGACGACGTCGCCGATGACGACGGCGACGCGACCGCACGGAAGCGGGATGACGTCGTACCAGTCGCCACCCACCTCGGTCTCCCGGCTGCCCGGCAGGTAGCGCACCGCGAGCTCGATCCCGTCGACCTCGGGCAGCTGGCTCGTGATCATGCTGCGCTGCAGGGTCTGGGCGAGGCGGCGCTCCCCGATGCTCTGCACCATGCCGATGAGGTACTGCGGCGCCCCCGTGTCGTCGCGGAAGATGCCGACCGTGAGCTCCGCCCAGATCGTCTCGCCGTCCGGTGTGACGTAGCGCTTTTCGAAGCTGTACTCCTCCGACTCGCCCGCGATCAGCCGGAGCATCGCGTGCTCGGAGTCGCCGGCGTCCTCCGGATGGGTGATGTCCATCGGCGTCGCGCCGATGAGCTCCTCGCGTGTGCGGCCGACGGTGCGGCAGTACGCGTCGTTGACCTGCACGTAGCGGCCGGCGAGGTCGGTCAGCGCCATGCCCACCGGGGCCTGCTGGAAGGCGATGCGGAAGCGCTCCTCGCTCGCGCGCAGCGCTGCCTCCGCCGCGTGCTCGCGCGTCATGTCGCGCGCGATCGTGGCGTAGAAGTCGACCTCGCCGTCCGGTCCGGTGTGCGCCACGATGACCTGCGAGACGGGGATCTCGTGGCCGTCACGATGCAGGCGCCCGCCGTCGCCGCGCCAGATCCCGTCGCGCAGGGCGACCGGGAACGCCTCCTTGCGCACGAGCTCGCGAGCCCACGCCGGCGCGAACTCGCCGGCCCGGCGTCCGCGGATGTTCTCCTCGAGGCCGATGCCGACCATCCGCCGGCCGCCCGCGTTGACGTACACGAGGTTCTGGTCGCGATCTGCGATCGAGACCCAGTCCGACGTCGCCTCGAGCACCGCGCCGTAGTGCTTCTCGGCGCTACGGGCGACGACGTCGTCGTAGACGACGAGCACGGCGTCGCCGAGCTTCGACGCCGTCAGCTTGAAGCTGCCCGAGAACTCGGGGTTCCCCGCGAACCGCTCGCCGTAGTCGGTCACGGTGTGCAGGGGCCTGCCCGTCAGGAGCACGACGACGAGCCCGTCGAACAGGGTGCGCGGCACCGCCCACGGGCCTTCGAGGACGCGCCGGCCCAGGAGCCTCGCGATCGGCATCCCCGCGGCGTGGCCCGCCCACTCGTTGACGTAGTCGAACACGAAGTCCACGACCGCGTCCGACGCGTCGCGGACCGGCCGTAGCAGCACCGCGCCCACCGGCAGGTCGTCGAGCGCGGCGAGCGCGCGCATGCTCGCCACGGCCGTGGCCACCGGATCGGCTCCTTCTGAGTCGCACTGCATCATGGCCCTGTTGGTTGTACCGGGCATGCCCACCCCCCCGCCCTCCGTGACGCGTCGACACAGCTTAGCCAGGCGGCGGCCTCTCAGAAGAGATTCTTGAGCTGCTCCGCGAGCGCCTTGTCGAGCTCGTCGTCGGGCTCGGCGTCCGCGTCGGGCTCGGGCTCGGCCTCGCGCACGACGCGCAACATCGGCGGCTCCGGTGCCGCGGTGCGCTTGAAGAACTCCTTCGGCGTGGTGGCGCCCGGCCGCGCCAGGACCCGGACGAGCGCGTCGACGACCTCGGGGTCGAACTGCGTGCCGGCGCAGGCGCGCAACTCCTTGATCGCGGCCTCGGGCGTCTGCGCGCGGCGGTACGGCCGGGTCGTCGTGATCGCGTGGAAGGTGTCGGCGACGGACACGATGCGCGCCGGCAGCGGTACGTCCTCGCCGGCGATGCCGTCGGGATAGCCGGCGCCGTCCCAGCGCTCGTGCGAGGCACGCACGATCTGGCCGACGTCGGTCATGCTGCCGCCGACCTTGTCGAGCATGCGCTGGCCGGCGATCGTGTGCTGGCGCATGACCGCCCACTCGTCGTCGTCGAGCGGGCCGGGCTTGTTGACGATCGACTTCGGCACGGCGATCTTGCCGACGTCGTGCAGCAGCGCGCCGAACTCGACGAGCCGGCGGTCGTCCTCGTCGAGGCCCATCTCGTCGGCGATCTCGAGCGAGAGCGCGATGACGCCATAGCTGTGCTCGCCGGTGTACTCGTCGTCGGCGACGATGACCTCGCCGAGCAGGAACGCGGTTCCGCGATAGGCCGCGGACAGCTCGATCGCCTGGTCGATGCGCGCGCTCCGCTCGCGGGCGAAGACGCGCAAGAGCCCGGCCAGCGGCAGTACCAGCAGGAACGCCAGCGGCGCGTCCTGCGCGACGAGCGCAGCCATGAGGCCGATCGGCGTGAGCAGCACGTCGACGAGGAAGACGAGGCCGATCATCCGCAGCTGCACGCGCGGCCGGACGCCGAGCACGAGGCGCTCGCGGATCATCCCTGCTGCCGTGTCGCCGAGGAACTGGCTCGCGAGGGCGAGCACGTACAGCGGCCACTCGCCGGAGTCGAGGCCGTGGACGCCACCGGCCGTCAGCACGACGGCCGGGCCCACCGCGAACCACGAGTTGCCGGACGCGACGAGCAGGCCGCGGACGGGATTGTGGTCGCGCCACACGTCGGGCAGCCGGCCGATCGCGAGGGCCGACATGGCGATGAGGGGCGCCCAGGCGGGATCGACGACGAACAGCACCGGCACGAAGACGATCTGCAGTGCCATGACGAAGCCCGCGCCGACGTCGAACTCGACGCGCGACGCGATCGCCAGCGCGCCGATGAGCGCGATCGTGACGTCGAGCGGCGGCGTTCGCGCACCTGACAGCAGCGGCAGGGCGACCGCGATGACGGCGAGCGCGACGACGGAGCTCGCCTCGACGATCGCCTCGCGCCGCTCCGCATGTCCGCGCCTACGCTCGTGGCGATCGGCCATCAGCTGCTGCGCAGCACCCGTTAGGTGCGGCTTGCTGTCGCCGCGCAGGCGAGAGAGCGGTGCCGGCTTGTGGTCTCTCACACAGTCACCCCCGAGCAGTATCGGCGGGACCTGATCCTAGCCCGAGCGCCTGGACGGATGTCCTACCAACCCGCGCCCCGCCTATGCCGATGGAGGCCGCATGCCGACACGGCTCCTCAGCGGACAGGCGCCAACCCCGGGAAAGGACCCCTCTTGCTCTCACGTCGCATGAAGCTGCGCATCGCTTCGACCGCATCGATCGCCCTCGCCGCGCTGTCGTTTGGCGCCGTATCCGCGAACGCAGGCGTCCTCGTCGGCTCGGCGCCATCCTGCGACGGCCAGCCCCTCTCCACGCCCTTCCAGCCGTGGCTGGACTTCGCGAGCTACACGCCGCTGTCCGGCGGGGACTTCGAGTCCTCGGCAGCCGGCTGGTCGCTCGGCGGCGGTGCCGCCGTCGCCAACGGCAGCGAGTCCTTCAACGTCGCCGGTCCGGGCCAGAAGTCGCTGACGATCCCGTCCGGCGGCTCTGCGACGAGCCCGGCGATCTGCGTCGGTCTCGAGCATCCGACGATCCGCTTCTTCGCCAAGCGCAACAGCGGCGGGCTGCTCGGCCTCTCGACGATGCGCGTCGACGTGCTCTTCGAGAACAACCTCGGCCTCATCTCCAGCCTGCCGATCGGCGTCGTCCTGCCGTCCAACTCGTGGGCGCCGACGCTGCCGATGACGGTCATCGCGAGCCTCCTGCCGCTGCTTCCGGGCGAGTACACGCCGGTCCAGTTCCGCTTCACGCCGCTGCTCGGCGGCAACTGGTCGGTCGACGACGTCTACGTCGACCCGTACGGCCGCCACTAGAACGTCGTCCGCAAGGCCTCGGCGCCTCGGGCCGGCTGCATCGCGCAGCCGGTTCGGGGCGTCGCCGTCGTTGTGGACTCAGCTGCGAGCGCGGCGCGTGCGCAGCCGCTCTTCCTGCTTCTCGACGACGTGCACGATGAGCTTGAGGATCTGGTCGATGCCGGTCGCCTTGGCCTGACCGTAGGTGAAGGCCTCGCGCCAGTCGGCGATGTGCGCTTCCTTCGCCATGACGTTGAAGAACGAGCGCGGTATCTGGACGCGCACGCGGGCATCCTCGGCGATGCCCTTCGTGACCTTGACCTCCTCGCCCTGGCCGAGGAGCTCGACCCGGTACATCTGCACGTCGCCGCGCCCGCGCAGCTCGACAGCGAATACGAGCTTGAGCGGCGCGAGCGCCGGCACCTCCTCGATGAACCGCTCGACGGCGATCTCGATGAGGGTCTTCGCGTCTTCGGCCGAGGTCACGACGCGGAACCCTATTTGATCGGCGTGGTCGTCAGATCTTGTTGCGCTGCAGGAGCTTCTTGCCGATGACCATGCGCTGGATCTCCGACGTGCCCTCGCCGATGAGCAGCAGCGGCGCGTCGCGGTACAGGCGCTCGATCTCGTACTCCTTGGAGTAGCCGTAGCCGCCGTGGATGCGGAAGGACTCCTCGACGCAGAAGCGCCCGCACTCCGAGGCGAAGAGCTTCGCCATGCCGGCCTCGAGCTCCGATGACTGCCCCGCGTCCTTCAGGCGCGCGGCCTTGCGGGTGAGCAGTCTGGCCGCCTCGATCTGGGTCGCCATGTCGGCGAGCTTGAACTGGATCGCCTGGTGCTGGGCGATCGGCTTGCCGAACGCCTTGCGCTCCTGCGAGTAGCGCAGAGCGAGCTCGAGCGCGCGCTGTGCGATGCCGACGCCGCGGGCCGCGACGTTCGCACGGCCGACCTCGAGGGCGTCCATCATCTGGATGAAGCCCTTGTTCAGGCCCGCCTCCTCGCCGCCGAGGATGTTCTCGGCCGGGCAGCGGTAGCCGTCGAAGACGAGCTCGGTCGACTCGACGCCCTTGTAGCCCATCTTCTTCAGCGGGGGCGGGACGGTGAAGCCCGCCCACTCGCCCGTGTTCTCGCTGACGCCCGGTTCCTTCTCGGCGACGAAGCACGTCATGCCCTTGTAGCGCGGGTCGGCCGCCGGATCGGTCTTGACGAGCACGAAGACGAGCCCCGAGCGCAGGCCGTTGGTGACCCACATCTTCTGGCCGTTGATCTCGTACGTGCCGTCGTCTTGCTTCTTCGCCGTCGCCTTCAAGGCCTGGACGTCGGAGCCCATCTCGGGCTCGGACAGGCTGAAGGCCGCGCGCAGCTCCCCGGTCGCCATCTCTGGCAGCCACTTCTGGCGCTGCTCCTCGGAGCCGAACTTCATCAGCAGGTAGCTGCCGATGAAGTGCGTGTTGATGATGCCGGAGATCGAGATCCAGCCGCGCGAGAGTTCCTCGACGATCATCACGTAGGTCGTCAGGTCCATCCCGAGGCCGCCGTACTCCTCGGGGATCGTGACCCCGAAGAGCCCGAGCTCCTTCATCTGGTCGACGATGTCCTGCGGGAACTCGTCCTCGTGGTCGAAGTGCTCGGCGTTCGGGAGGATCTGCTCGTCGGCGAACTGGCGGACCATCGCGATGATGTCCTTCTGCTCGTCGGTGTACTCGCTGTAAGTGGGGGCGACTGCCATGGTGCGCAGCTTACCTGCGCGGCCAGGCGCGCGGGGACCATGCGAGACTGCGCGCCGCCGATGCGCAACTTCGCCTCTGACGTCGTCGAAGCGGCCCCGCCCGAGCGGCTGGCGCTCGTCGAGCTGGCGCGCGACGGATCGCGCCGCGAGTGGTCGTTCGGCGTGGTGGCGCGGGCGGCGCGCACGCTCGCCGCGCACGTCCACGCCCACGGCGTGCGGCGCGGCGACGTCGTGCTCACGCTCGTCGGCAACACGCCCGACTGGGTCGTCGCGATGGTCGCGTGCTTTCGCCAGGGCTGGGTCGTGCTGCCCTGCAACGAGCAGCTGCGCGCGAAGGACCTGCGGCTGCGCCTGGGGCTCTGCCCACCCGCGCTCGTCGTCTGCCACGAGCGCAACTCCGCCGTGCTCGCGGAGGCGGGCTGGAGCGGGCCGACGGTGATGGTGCCCGCTCGCCCCTCCGCTCGTGCCTCGCCGTTGGTGCCGCCGCCCGCCGACCTCGCGCCGCTCGACCCGTGCCTCGTCACGTTCACGAGCGGGACTGCGGGCGAGCCGAAGGCGGTCGTCCATGGCCAGCGCTACCTCGCCGGCCAGGCGCTGCAGGCCGAGCACTGGCTGGCGCCGCAACCCGGCGACCTCGTGTGGTGCACCGCCGCGAGCGGCTGGAGCAAGTCGGCGCGCAATGTCTTCGTCGCGCCGTGGATCCGCGGCGCGGCGGCGCTCCTGCACGACGCGCGCTTCGACCCGGCGCAGCGCCTCGACCTGCTCGAGCGCGAGCGCGTCAACGTCCTCTGCATGGCACCGACGGAGTACCGCGTGATCGCCAAGCGCGCGACGCTGCGCCCCGTGGCGGCACTCCGCGGCCTGGTGGCTGCCGGCGAGGCGCTGAACCCCGAGGTGCTGCGCGCGTGGGAGGAGGCGACGGGGTTGCAGATCCGCGACGGCTACGGCCAGACCGAGACCGGCCAGCTCACCGGCATGCCGCCCGGCGAGGACGTCCGGCCGGGCTCGATGGGCCGCGCGCTGCCGGGCATCGGCCTCGACATCGACGACGGCGAGCTCGTCGTCGATCCGGCGACGGTGCCCACGTTCTTCCTGCACTACGAGGGTTTCGACGCGCCCGAAGGCCCGTGGCGCACGGGCGACCGCGTCACCCGCGACGACGACGGCCACCTCTTCTTCGAAGGCCGCACGGACGACGTCATCATCTCCGCCGGCTACCGGATCGGCCCGTTCGAGGTCGAGTCGGCGCTCGTCGCCCACGAGGCCGTCGCCGAGGCCGCGGTCGTCGCGGCGCCCGACGAGGAGCGCGGCTCGATCGTCCGCGCGGTCGTCGTGCTGCGCGACGGCTTCGCCCCCTCGGAGGACCTCGCCCGCGCGCTGCAAGACCACGTGAAGTCCGAGACCGCGCCCTACAAGTACCCGCGCATCGTCGAGTTCGCGGCCGAGCTGCCGAAGACCGCGAGCGGCAAAGTCCGCCGCGCGCTCCTGCGCGAGTGGTACCAGCGCGGTACCATGTGTTGATGGCCATGAACCTTCGCCTCTCCGACGACGAGACCGCCGCACTGCGCTCCCGAGCCGAGAAGGACGGGCGCTCGATGCAGGAGGTCGCTCGGACGGCCATCAACGAGTACCTCGCCGAGCGGCCTGCCCGGCTTCGAGCCGCGATCGCCCGCGTCCGCACCGAAGACGCGGAACTGCTCGACCGCCTGGGCCGGTGAGCCCCGCACCGGGGTCGTTCGACTACCTCACACTCGACGACCTGCTAGAGATCGCCGCCGGCGTCCTCGACGAGGTGGCCGTCCGGGACCGGGGGCTGCTCGCCTCGGCAGCAGGCCGGCCGCAGACCACCGTCTTCGGCGAGGACGCGTATCCGACGCTCGCCGAGAAGGCGGGGGCGCTGATGCACTCGATCGCTCGCAATCACGCGCTCGTTGACGGCAACAAGCGCCTCGCATGGGCCGCAACACGTGTCTTCTGTTTGCTCAACGGCCATGACCTCGCCTTCAGCGTCGATGACGCCGAGGCGCTCGTCCTGGGCGTCGCGACCGGTGACCTGGACGTGCCGCTGCTGGCCGTCGCCATCGGCGAGCACCTGCGCTGAGCACTACCCCGGCAGCGCGACGATCGCGTCGATCTCGACCTGCGCGCCCTTCGGCAGCGCCGCCACGCCGATCGCGACCCGCGCGGGCGGGTCGGCCTGGAAGAACTCGGCGTACGCGTCGTTGACGTCGGCGAACGCGCCCATGTCCGTGAGGTAGACCGTGATCCGCACGGCATCCGCGAGGGAGGCGCCGGCGGCCGCGCACACCGCCGTGAGGTTGCGCAGGCACTGCGCCGCCTGCGCGGCCGGGGTCTCCCCGACGAGCTCGCCGGTCTCGGGGTCCAGCGGGATCTGGCCCGAGCAGAACAGCAGCCCCGAGGCGATGACCGCATGGCTGTACGGGCCGATGGCCGCGGGGGCGCCGAGGGCTGTCACGGGCTCGCGATGTTGGGACACGGTGGCGGCTCTCTTCGCTCGGGGACCGGAGTTCAGGACGGTATCGCGGTGCTACCGTGAGACCAGATGCGCCTAACGGCACCGCTGGCTCTGCTCGTTGCCGCAGGCCTTCTCCTCTTCGTCGCGCCGACGGCCGGCGCGGCAATCGCCTACCAAGCCTGCGCGCCCGGCTCGGCGCTGCAATGTGGGTCACTCGACGTCCCGCTGGACCGCAGCGGCGCGATCCCCGGCACCGTGCGGCTCGCCGCCGCCCGCCGCGTCGCGCCGACGAACCCCACGAAGACCGCGGTGCTGGGCCTCGCCGGCGGTCCCGGCCAGTCCGCGCTCCCACTCATCGCCGACTTCGCGAGGCTGCTCGCGCCGGGGCTGACCACCCGCGACCTGCTGATGTTCGACCAGCGCGGCACCGGGATCTCGAGCCCCCTGCGCTGTCGCCTGTTCGGCAGCTCCCTCACCCTCGCCGGCCAGCGCTGCGCCAGCGAGATCGGCATCAAGCGCACGCAGTTCACGACGGCCGCCAGCGTCGAGGACATCGAGGCGCTGCGCGCCAGCAGCGGCTACGAGAAGCTCGTCCTCTACGGCGTCTCATACGGCACGAAGGTCGCGCTCGACTACGCCGCCCGCTACCCCACCCGGGTCGCCGGGCTGATCCTCGACTCGGTCGTCCTGCCCCCCGGCCCCGACCCCCTGCAGCGCTCGACGTTCACGGCGATGCGCCGCGTCCTCGCCGAGCTCTGCGCCGGCGGCGAGTGCGCCGGGATCTCGGGCAATCCGATCGCCGATCTCGCCAGCCGCGTTCGCAGCCTCGCGCGCAGGCCGCTGCGCGGCTTGTTGACGAGCTCAAGGGGCGTGCGCCAGCGTGCGGAGATCGTCCGCAGCGACCTCTTCGGCGTCCTCCTCACGGGTGACCTCAACCCGACGCTGCGCGCCGATCTGCCCGGCGCGCTGACGTCCGCGCGCAAGGGCGACTCGGCCCCGCTCATCCGGATTGTCGCGCGATCGGTCGGGATCATCGACCTCGCCCGAAGCCAAGCGGTCGGCGAGGAGTTCTCCGACGCCGTCTTCGCGTCGACGCTCTGCGAGGAGGGCAACTTCCCGTGGAGTCGCGCGCTGGGCGCCTCCGGCCGTGCACAGCAGATCAACGCCGCCGCACACGCGGCCGGCGCGGCCGCCTTCAGCCCGTTCGACATCGCGACGGCGGTCACGTCCGAGATGGTCTCGCTGTGCCTGGCCTGGCCGTCGACGACCGGCGGCTACGTCCCCGCCGGACCGCTGCCGGACGTCCCGACGCTCGTCATGGACGGCGCCGCCGACCTTCGCACCCCGTTCGAAGATGCCGCGCTCGTCAAGTCGCTGATCCCCTCCGCGCAGCTGCTGAAGGTCCCGTACACCGGCCATTCGGCGCTCTCGAGCGACCTCTCCGACGAGCAGTGCGCCACGCGAGCCGTGCACCAGTTCTTCCTCAGCCAGATCGTCGCGCCGTGCTCGGCGCGGGAGAACCCGTTCCCCCCCACGCGGGTCGCGCCGACGAGGTTCGCCAGCCTGCGGGCGACCGGGCGCGCCGGCAAGGTCGGGCGCACGATCACCGCCGCGCTCGCGACCGCCGCGGACATGCGCAACCAGGTCATCGGTGACGCGCTCGAATCCGGGCGGCTGCCGTCGCGCGCCGGCGGACTGCGCGGCGGGCGCGTCGTCGTTCGCAACGAGATCATCACGCTCTTCAACGTCGTCTACGTGCCGGGCGTGAAGGTGTCGGGCACCGTGCCGCTCAACGGCGGCCGGAAGCGGCTGACGATCACCGGCTCCAAGCCCGCCAAGGGCAAGATCACGGTCACAGACTCGACGATCACGGGCCGCCTCGGAGGCCGCCGGGTCAGCCTCGTCGCCCGGGCCGCAGCCGCCGGTGCGACGGCTGCCCGCGCGGACTACCGCAAGCTCCTGCGCAGCTTCGAGCTGCGCCACGCAGGCTGAGCCGGGCGCCGACCGTAAGCCTGACGGGTACCGTCAGGCGCGTGCCCAACGCGCTGGCCCACGAGACCTCGCCGTACCTCCTGCAGCATCGGGACAACCCGGTCGACTGGCTGCCCTGGGGCGAGGAAGCGCTGGCTCGCGCGCGCGAGCTCGACCGTCCGCTGCTCGTCTCGATCGGCTACTCGGCGTGTCACTGGTGCCACGTCATGGAGCGCGAGTGCTTCGAGAACGAGGAGATCGCGGCGCTCATGAACGAGCACTTCGTGTGCGTGAAGGTCGATCGCGAGGAGCGCCCCGACGTCGACGCGATCTACATGGAGGCCGTCCAGGCGATGACCGGCCAGGGCGGCTGGCCACTGAACGTCTTCATCACGCCCGAGCAGGTCCCGTTCTTCGCGGGCACGTACTTCCCGCCCGTCCAGCGCGGCGGCATGCCGGCCTGGCCGAACGTGCTCGGCGGCGTCGCCAAGGCGTGGGAGGAGCAGCGCGAGGACATCCGTGCGCAGAGCGAGCAGATGGTCGCGCGGCTCTCCGGCGGAGCGCTCCTGAAGCCCGCCGAAGATCCGCCCGGCGAGGATCTCCTCGACGAGGCCGTGCAGCGCCTGAGGGCGACGTTCGACGCCGTCCACGGCGGCTGGGGCACCGCACCGAAGTTCCCGTCGGCCTCGGTCATCGAGTTCCTCCTGCGCCGCGGCGAGCCGGCGATGGCGCTGCAGACGCTGCGCTCGATGGCCTCGGGCGGCATCAATGACCAGATCGGCGGTGGCTTCGCGCGCTACTCCACCGATGAGAACTGGACCGTCCCGCACTTCGAGAAGATGCTCTACGACAACGCGCTGCTCGCACGCGCCTACGTCCACGGCTGGCAGGTCTCCGGCGATCCGATCCTGCGCCGCACCGCCGAGGAGACGCTCGACTGGGTGCTGCGCGAGATGACGGGTCCCGAGGGCGGCTTCTACTCCGCGCTGGACGCCGACTCCGAGGGCGTCGAGGGCAAGTTCTACGTGTGGACCATCGACGAGCTGCACGACGTCCTCGGCGACGACGCCGACGTCGCGCTGCCGTGGTTCGGCGCGAGCGTGCGCGGCAACTTCGAGGGCAAGAACATCCTCGAGTCGCGCGGTGCCGAGCCCGAGCCCGCGGTCCGCGAGCGGATCCGCTCGGCGCTGCTGGCCGCCCGCGCCGACCGAATCCGGCCGGGCCTGGACGACAAGCGCCTGACGTCCTGGAACGCGCTTGCGATCAGCGCGCTCGCCGACGCGGGCGCGGCCCTCGAGCGCGAGGACTACCTCGACGCCGCCCGCCGCGCCGCGACGTTCCTGCTGGAGACGATGCGCGACGGCGACGGTCGCCTGCTGCGCACCTACAACGCCGGCGAGGCGAAGCTGAACGGCTACCTCGAGGACCACGCGTTCCTCCTCGAGGCGCTGATCACGCTCTACGAGGCGACGTTCGAGGCGCGCTGGTTCCATGCCGCCCGCGCCACCGCGGACGCGATCGTCGAGCGCTTCGCCGACCCCGAGCGCGGCGGGTTCTTTCAGACCTCGATCGATCACGAGCGGCTCGTCGCGCGCCGCAAGGAGCTCGAGGACAACCCGATCCCGTCGGGTCCGTCCAGCGCCGCGTTCGGGCTGCTGCGGCTGGCGGCGCTCACGGGCGAAGCGCGCTACGAGGAGCACGCCGCCGGTGTCCTCAAGCTCGCCGGCGAGCTCGCTCGGCGCTACCCGCAGGCCTTTGGCCATCTCCTGCAGGCGCTCGACTTCCAGCTTGCGCCGGTGCAGGAGGTCGCGCTCGTCGGCGCCGACCTCGCGCCGCTCGCCCGTGTCGTGCGCGGGGCGTTTCGCCCGCACCTCGTCGTCGCCGGCGGCGACGGCGCGGACGCGGGCGGCGTGCCGCTACTCGTAGGGCGCACGCCGCTTCACGGCCGCGCCGCCGCGTACGTCTGCGAACGTTTCGCCTGCAAGCAGCCCGTTTCCGAGCCGTCGGAGCTCGAGGCGCTGCTCACGGCAACCGGCTGATGCGCTAGAACACCCCGCGCATGGGATCGCTCTTCGCCGTCGTCGCCGGCCGTCGCGCCAAGTGGCTGGTCGCATTGATCTGGATCGCCGCCTTCGGCGGAGCGATCGCGACGAACCTTCCCGGCAAGTTCACCGACGCGGAGAAGAACGAGTCGACCTCGTTTCTGCCCGGCGATGCCGAGTCGACGAAGGCGCTCGAGGTCATCACGGATCTCGAGGGCGGCGAGCTCGCGCCGCTCGTCATCGTCTATGCACGCGACGCGGGCCTGACCGCCGCCGACAAGCGCGTCATCGAGCGCGACCGCGCGGTCCTCAACCGCAAGAAGCTGCGGGCGACGTCGCCGTTCGGCCGGCCGACGTACTCGGAGAACGGCAAGGCCGCGCTCGTCGTCGCGCAGGTCGAGAGCGACGGCGAGGCCGAGACGATCCTCGATCCCGTCGACGCGGTACGCGACCGGCTGGCGATCCACGGCGGCGGCCTCGAGTCGAAGGTCACGGGCGGCGCCGGCTACTCGGCCGACGCGATCGAGGTCTTCGAGGGCATCAACGGGACGCTGCTCGGCGCGGCGTTCGGGCTCGTCCTGCTGCTGCTCATCCTCATCTACCGCAGCCCGATCTTCTGGCTGTTCCCGATCCTCGCGGTGGCCTTCGCGGAGGTCGCGACGCGCGGGATCGGCTACTGGCTCACGACGCTCGGCGTGACGGTGAACGGCCAGTCCTCGGCGATCCTCTCGATCCTCGTGCTCGGTGCGGGAACCGACTACGCGCTGCTGCTCGTCGCCCGCTACCGCGAGGAGCTGCGCCGCCACACCGACCGCCACGAGGCGATGGCGCTCGCGCTGCGCACGGCCGGCCCGGCGATCTTCGCGTCCGGCCTGACGGTCATCGCGGCGCTGTTGTGCCTGACGCTCGCCGAGGTCAACGGGACCTCCGGGCTCGGGCCGATCGGCGCGCTCGGCATCGCGGTCGCCGTGGTCGCGATGCTCACCTTGCTGCCGGCCCTGCTCGTCATCATGGGCCGCTGGGTCTTCTTCCCGTTCATCCCGCGCTACGACCCGACGCTGTCCAGCGAACCCACCGGCATCTGGGCACGGCTCGGCGCCGCGATCGCCGCGCGCCCGCGCAAGGTCTGGGTCGGCGTCGTCGGGCTGCTGCTCGTCCTCTCGCTCGGCCTGCTGAACTTCAGCACCGGCCTGACGACGGGCAACTCGTTCCGCGGCGAGGTCGAGTCCGTGCAGGGCCAGGATCTCATCAGCGCGTCGTTCCCGAGCGGCGCGAACGCCCCCGTGGACATCATCGTGCGCGACCTGCTGAAGACCGACGCGGTGCGCACCGCGGTCGCCGAGGTGCCCGGCGTCGCATCGATCGACCCGGCCGGCACGACGTCCGACATCGTGCGCCTGCAAGCGGTGCTCGAGCCCGAGCCGTACTCGACGGAGGCCTACGCCGCCATCCCGAACATCCGCGCCGCCGCGAAGAGCGCCGGTGGTCCCGAGACCCTCGTCGGCGGCGCGACGGCCGTCGAGGCCGACCTGCGCGACGCCGCGACCCGCGACACGAAGCTCATCGTGCCGATCGCGCTCGTCGTCGTGTTCCTCATCCTCATGATCCTGCTGCGCGCCGTCGTCGCCCCGCTGGTCCTCATCGGGACGGTGATCCTCTCCTTCGCCGCGGCGCTGGGCGTCGGCGCGGTCGTCTTCGACGTCATCTTCGGCTTCCCGGGCTCGGACCCCTCGCAGCCGCTCTTCGCGTTCGTCTTCCTCGTCGCACTCGGGATCGACTACAACATCTTCCTCATGACCCGGGTGCGCGAGGAGACGCGCCGCTTCGGCACCAGTACGGGCATGCTGCGCGGCCTCGCCGTCACCGGCGGCGTCATCACGGCGGCGGGGATCGTGCTCGCCGGGACGTTCCTCGTGCTCGGCGTGCTGCCGCTGATCTTCCTCACCGAGATCGGCTTCGTCGTGGCCTTTGGGGTCCTGCTCGACACGTTCATCGTGCGGTCCGTGCTCGTGCCGGCGCTCGTGCTCGACATCGGGCCGAAGGTGTGGGCGCCGTCGGCCCTCGCGAAGGGTGCCGAGTAGCTCAGCCCGCGGCGTAGTCGAGCTCGGCCACGGCCTGGTCGGACAGGCGTAGCCGCGCTGCTGCGACGTTCTCCTCGAGATGCTCGATCGACCCGGTGCCCGGGATCGGCAGCACGACCGGCGAGCGCTGCAGCAGCCATGCGAGCGCGACCTGGCTCGTCGTCGCGCCGTGGCGCTCGGCGACCCCGTCGACGATGCCGCCGGGCTCTGAGAGCTTGCCGGCTTCGAGCGGAAACCACGGGATGAACCCGATGCCGTCGCGCTCGCAGACCTCGAGGACGTCCTGGTCCTCGCGGTCGATGAGGTTGTAGCGGTTCTGGACGGTCACGACCTCGACGATCTCGCGAGCCTCCGCGAGCTGCTGCACGCTGACGTTCGAGACGCCGATGTGGCGGATCTTGCCCTCGTCCTGCAGCTCCTTCAGCGCGCCGACGGACTCGGCGTACGGGACGTTCTCGTCGGGCGCGTGGAGCTGGTAGAGGTCGATGCGGTCGACGCGCAGGTCGCGGAGCGAGCCCTCGCAGGCGGCCTTCAGGTGCTCCGGGCGGCCGTTGCGCGGCCACTGCCCGGGGCCGGTGCGCTCGAGCCCGCCCTTCGTCGCGATGAGCAGGCCGTCGGGGTAGGGGTGCAGTGCCTCGGCGATGAGCCGCTCGGAGATGTGCGGGCCGTAGCTGTCGGCGGTGTCGATGAAGTCGATCCCGAGCTCCAGCGTGCGCTTGAGGACCGCGATCGCCGCGTCGTGGTTGCGCGGCGGTCCCCAGATGCCTTCGCCGGTGATCCGCATCGCGCCGAAGCCGAGGCGGTGGACCTCGATGTCGCCGCCGATCGTGAACGTGGTCACGGACCGTCAGCCGTCGGACGACGTCGGCCGTGAGGCCGCCGTCGAAGCCGTTTCGCTTGTGCGTCCCATCGCAGTAGGGCTTGTTGGACGAGCCGCCGCAGCGGCACAGGAAGATCGTGCCGGCGTCGCCGCCGGGGACGGGCTCGCCCGTCGCGTCGTTGACGCACGCGACGCCGCCGATGACCTTCAGCGGGCCGTTCTCGATGATGAGCACCTTGACGTCAGACATGGTTCCTCCTCTAGAGCACGGGCAGGTAGCGGTCGAGCTCCCACTGGCTGACCTGCACGCGGTAGTCCTCCCACTCGCGGCGCTTGATCTCCACGTAGCGGTTGAACATGTGCTCGCCGAGCGCGCGCAGCACGAGCTCGGACTCGGCCGTCAGCTCGATCGCCTCGCCGAGCGTCTCGGGGAGCTGCTCGATGCCGAGGCGCCGGCGGTCGTCGGGCGAGAGGTGGTAGAGGTTCTTCTCCATCGGCTCGGGGAGCTCGTAGCCCTTCTCGATGCCCTCGAGGCCGGCCTGCAGGAGCGCCGCGAACGTCAGGTACGGGTTGCACGCCGGGTCCGGGCAGCGCAGCTCCATGCGGGTCGCCTGCTCCTTGCCGGGGTGATAGAGCGGCACGCGCACGAGCGCCGAGCGGTTGCGCCTGCTCCACGCGACGTAGACCGGCGCCTCGAAGCCCGGCACGAGCCGCTTGTAGGAGTTCACCCACTGGGCGAAGATCGACGAGATCTCGCGTGCGTGCTTGAGCTGGCCGGCGATGAACGCCTTGCCGACGTCCGAGAGGAAGTACGGGTCGTTCTCGTCGAAGAACGCGTTGCGGCCGTCCTTGAAGAGGCTCATGTGCGTGTGCATGCCCGAGCCGTTCTCGCCGAACAGCGGCTTGGGCATGAACGTCGCATGCCAGCCGTACTTCATCGCGTATTCCTTGACCGTGATGCGGTAGGTCATGCAGTCGTCGGCCATCTTCATCGCGTCGGCGTAGCGCATGTCGATCTCGTGCTGGCTCGGGCCCACCTCGTGGTGCGTGTACTCGACGTGGATGCCGAGCTGCTCGAGCGCGAGGACGGTCTCGCGGCGCACGTCGGAGCCCGCGTCGAGCGTCGTGAGGTCGAAGTAGCCGCCGTTGTCGAGGACCTCGGGCGGGCTCTTCGCGTCGCGGAAGAGGAAGTACTCGAGCTCGGGACCGACGTTGAACGTGTCGAAGCCCATGTGCTCGGCGCGCTTGAGCGCTCGCCGCAGCACGTGCCGCGGATCGCCCTCGTACGGCGTCCGCTCGGGCGTGAGCACGTCGCAGAACAGGCGGGCGACCCCCTGCGCCTCGGGGCGCCACGGCAGGATCGCGAACGTCGACGGATCCGGCATCGCGATCATGTCGGACTCCTCGATCGCGTTGAAGCCCGTGATCGAAGAACCGTCGAAGCCCATGCCGTCGGAGAAGGCCGCATCGAGCTCTGAGCGGTTGATCGAGAAGGACTTCAGCTGACCGAGGATGTCGGTGAACCAGAGCCGGATGAAGCGGATATCGCGTTCGGCGACGACAGCCTTGACGTCGTCGGGCGTTTGAGGGCGATCGTCGGACATGGCCGGGAGCCTAGTTCACGGAGGTTTCGGCAGCTTTTCGCGCGTCACCCGTGGTTCGCGGCGCGGCTTGTCGGTGCCAATGAAGCCCGGGGCGGGCGTCCTGCGACCGTCGTTCGGTTGCTGCTCAGCGCTGGGTGAGCCAGCGCTGCGCCCATGCCTCGAGCTCGCGAACGGCCGGCTCGAGCTCGCGCCCCATGTCGGTGAGCTGGTACTCCACCCGCACGGGCCGCCCGGGACGCACCGTGCGAATCACGACCCCGCGCGCCTCGAGCTCCTTCATGCGCTCGGACAGCAGGCGGTCCGACAGCTCGGGGACGGAGTCGGCGATCTCCCCGAAGCGCAGGGTCGTGCGGTGGATGAGCACGCTGACGATCGCGCCCGTCCAGCGCCGCCCAATGAGCTCGATCGCCTCGTGGTAGAGCGGGCAGCAGGGCGGCCGGCTAGCTGCCCCGTCGCGCGGCGGCTGCGGCCGGGCGGCGGCGGCACGACGCTCCGCGTCCGCTGCGGCGGCACGCAGACCGGCGTCCGTCGCAGCCGCCCGAAGCTCCGCGTCGGCGGCCGCCGCTCTCAGCTCGGCGTCAGCGCCGGCCCCGGAGGCCTGTGCGCCAGCCGGGTCCGCTGCGGCCGCGCGAGGCTCGCGACCGTTCTCCGCGGCCTGCACGCGGCTACGCCGCTCGCAGCGCCCGGGTGTCCTCGACGGATCCGTCGACCGGCACGTCACCGGCGACGTTCACCATCGCCGTGAAGCGCTCGAGCGCCACGTAGGCAATCGCCTCGAGGATCTGCTCGTCAGACCAGCCGGCCTCGCGAGCCTCCTCGTGCAGGTGCATCGGGGGCGCGCCGGGGTTCTCGACGACGGCCTCGAGGTAGCGCAGCAGCGCCGCCTGCTTCTCGTCGCTGGAGTGGAACTTGCGCGCCGCCGCGACCTCGTCGAGCCGCAGCCCGGCCTGGCGGGCGGTCCGGTTGTGCATCGCGATGCCGGGCCGCGAGCCGTGGTGCTCGGCGATCGCCAGCGAGATGCGCTCGAGCGTCTCGACGTCGAGCGCGCCGCGGCGAAGCTCCGAGCGGAAGCGTGCGTAGCCGCGCAGCGCGGCCGGGGAACCCGCGAGGGCACCGAGGAAGTTCGGCAGCTGCCCGCCGGTCGCAAGCGCTCCACGGAGGACCGGGACGGAGCCCTCGGGCGCAGTGAGGTCGTCGTGGATCTGGAATCTGCTCATCGGTGTCTTCATGGTGGCCTTCTGGGGGAGGTGGGATCGGCCTTCGTGCCGCCTGGGCTACACGGGGGGTTCGTTCCTTACTTGAGGTAAGTGTAGGCCGCGCCCCCCGCGTGCACAAGCGCTGATGACTTCTACGGTCGGGCGCTTAAGCCGGACTCATCGAGATGTGACGGAACTGCAAAGGCTTCCCGCGCGGGAGGCGCATGGAACGCTCGGCGCACCGCCGCTCGGGGCGTGGCGCGCGCAAGCTCACCGCCGGACGCAGGTCCGGGTGGGCCGCGCCGGACACGGGCGGCGCAGCGCGTCTGCGACGCCTGCGCGGACGTCCGACTGGCGTCAAGGTCGGCGCGAGGCGAATGAGACGACGGGCGGGCTGCGCGGTGGTCAGCGCAGCGTGAGCGCGACGAAGGCCGGGGTGTCGGCCGTGCCGATCGCCACGAGGATGAGCATCAGGCCCATGAGCAGGGCCCACATCGCGACGCGGTCGGGGCGCCCGCCGACGCGCTCGATCGCCCGACGCGGCGGCCTGCGGCGATCGGTCTCGATCGGGCGCGGGACCATCGGAGCCGGGACCGTCCGGCCGCGGATCTCCACCGTGCGACGACCGGGCGTTGCGCTGCCCTTGACGCGCGGGCCGCCGGCGGGCTCGTCCCCGACGCGTGCCTCGGCATGGCTGCCGCGGCGCGGGGTGATCTCCGGCTGGCGTGCAAGACGGCTTGCAGGATCGGTCCGAGGCGCGAGGTGCGGGGCGAGATCGGGCTCGGACGTGCGGCGCTGCGCGAGCTCGGGGCCGGACACCCGGCGGGGCGCGGCAGGCGCGGAGGATCTGCGCGGCGCGGACAGCATCGAGCTGACCTCCGCCTCGACCCCACGGCGTTCGCGGATCGCCCTGCGAGCCGCGAGATCAGCCTCGTCGGCACGCCGGCGAGCTTCGTCGGTGCGCTCGTAGCCATCCCGTAGATGCTGGACATCGGCCCACCAGGCGCGGGCCTCCGAATGTGCCATGCGGTCTGTTGTCCTCTTTCGGTGAGGCCTACGGGGTTAGCTGACGGGCTCGCGCTGAAAGAGCTGCGCTACATCCGAGCGTCCGGACGATTCGCCCCTGCGTTGTTGGGTCCCCCGCTCCCGGTGCCCCCGGCACCGGAACTCGGCGTTGTGACGGCGCCATCGTAGCAACGATCGATTTCCCTGCATATGCGCAGTCTTATGGAGACTGCGGACGGAATCCCGCAGTTTGCGGGTTCGATGTGGTGCGCAGCACGAGAGCGCCCGCCGGATGACCGTCGAGCCGAGCAACGAACTGGGCTTGGTGGGCCCGGCCGGCGCGGGGTAGGCGACGAGCTTGGCTGGGTGCGCGGCCACGCGGTATCGGGCGCGAGCTGCGTCTCGTTGGCGCAGCGACGAGGCTGAGCGGTTCAGCGACCGGCGACGTCGACGAGGTACGCGGCGACCTTCTTCGCCTCGTCCTCCTCGAGCAGCTGGGCCGGCATCTGGCCCTTGCCGGCGCGACCCTTCTCGATCGCGTCGAGCGTCAGGGCCGCGGCGGGCGCCAGGACGTCGAGGCTCGGCCCCACCCGACCGACGGCGTTCGCGTCCGCGAGCGCGTGGCAGGTCGAGCACTTCTCCGCGAAGAGCACGCGGCCTTCCTTCTCCGAGGCCGAGAGCGTCGTACCGCCGGGGCCGGCCGAAGCCTGGTCGCCCATGAGCACCACCGCCGGAACGGCGAGGCCGAACAGCATGATCGCCCCGGCGACGGCGAACTCCGCCGCGTGCAGCGGACGTTTGCGGCCGACCTCGAGCGTGTCGCGAACGCCGCGCGGACCGCCGCGCATCGCGACGCCCACGACGCCCAGCCCGAGGATGATGAAGAACCCGAGGAAGATCGCAGCAGCCATGCGGCGCGCAATCTACTTCACGGCGTCGGACGGTGTGTTCGTCGGTCCACCCAAACCCTTCGTGAAGCACTCCCGACGGTCCGCGCAGGGTCCGTGGGACCGGCGCCGGCGCGTGTCGCGAGGCTCGCCGGCGTACGCGCCGGGCGAGCCGGGAATGCTCGACGGTCGCGCGACAGGGCGCATTGGGTCGGAGCTCGACGGCTCGCATACCTGCGCCGTCCGCGGCGAAGCTCTGCACGGCGGGCGCACAGGGCGCATTCGGCTCGGAGCTCGACGGTCGCCTACCTGCGCCGTCCCGCGGCGAAGCTCTGCACGGCGGGCGCACAGGGCGCATTCGGCTCGGAGCTCACGGTCGCCTACCTGCGCCGTCCCGCGGCGAAGCTCTGCACGGCGGGCGCAACGGCGCGGAAGTCGTCGGTGCCCGTCGCCGCGCCACGCAGCTCGGCCTGCCGGGCGAGCTCGGCGAGGTCCAGCGGCGAGATGTCCTTGATCTCGGCGGCGACGCGATCGGGGGTCTCGAGCCGCACGACGCGCCGCGCGAGCAGGTTGATCGCCCCACCCGCCGAGGCGTGGCGCTCGAGCCGCCCCTCGACGAGCAGCAGCGGCTCGGTACGCACCTCGAGGCGATGGCGCTCGTAGACGTCCGGCGAGACGACGACGTTGACGGTGCCGTGCTCGTCCTCGATGAGCAAGAAGAGGATGCCCTTCGCCGTCCCCGGGCGCTGGCGCGCGACGACGAGCCCGCCGACCCGCACGGGAGCGCCGTGGCGCAAGCGCTCGAGCTCGTCGATGCCGACCGCGCGATCGGCACGCAAGCGCTCGCGCAGCAGCGCGATCGGGTGCGCCGCCGCCGTCAGACCGGTCGTCGCGTAGTCGGCGATCATCGCCTCCCACGCCGGCAGCGCCTTCAGCGGCGGGGACGCAGGCAGGTCGAGCGCGAGCGAGAGCTGCACGAAGGAGCCGGCGCCGCGAGCAACCGCCTCGCGCCTGCGCGCGCCGGCTCCCGCCGCCCGAGACCTCGCTCCGGTGCCTCCGGCCGTCCGCATCCCCACCCTGGTGCCGGGCGCGGCGACCCCCAGCTGCCACAGCGCGACGCGGCGGTCGCCGCCCGCGAGCGCGTCGCAGGCGCCGGACCACGCGAGCCGCTCGAGCGCCGCGCGCCCCGCGCCCGCGCGTGAGGCGAGGTCCTCGAGCGACGCGAACGGACCGCCCTCGTCACGAGCGGCCACGAGCGCGGCGACGTCGTCGGCGCGCACGCCGGCGACGTAGCCCAGGCCGATCCGCACCGCGGGCGGGTGGGGCCGATTCATGACCGTGCAGCCGGCGGCGCTCGCGTTGACGTCGGGTGCGAAGACCTCGATCCCGCGCCGCTGCGCCTCGTGGACGAGCGCGTCGGGCGGATAGAAGCCCATCGGCTGCTCGTCGAGCAGCGAGCAGAGGAACTCCGGGCCGTAGTGCACGCGCAGCCACGTCGACTGGTAGGCGAGCAGCCCGAACGCGGCCCCGTGCGCCTTCGGGAAGCCGAAGCCCGAGAACCCCGAGACCATCTCGAAGACCTTCTCCGCGAGCTCGACGCTCACGTCGGGGTGCTTTGCCATCGCGCCCTCGACGAAGCCGCGGTGATGCGCCTCGATCGCCTCTGCCGAGCGCTTGCGGCTCATCGCCCGGCGCAGCCCCTCTGCCTGCCCGACGCTGAAGCCGGCGAACGCCTGCGCGACCTCGAGCACCTGGTCTTGGAAGATGATCGTCCCGAGCGTGTCGCGCAGCGGCTCCTCCAGCGACGGGTGCAGGTAGGGCACCTGAAACGACGGGTCGGCGCGCAGGCGCTGGCGGCGCTCGATGTACGGGTTGACCGCGCCGCCGACGATCGGCCCCGGCCGCACGATCGCGACCTGGATCGTGATCTCGTCGAGGTTCTTCGGGCGCGTGCGCTTCAGCGAGCCCATCTGCGCGCGCGACTCGATCTGAAAGACGCCGGTCGTGTCGGCGTTCTGGATGCACTCGTACGTCGCTGGGTCGTCGAACGGGATCCGCGACAGGTCGATCCGCTCGCCACGCCGCGCCGCGACGTGCTCGACGCAGCGCTCGACGGCGCTCAGCATCCCGAGGCCGAGCAGGTCGATCTTCAGAAAGCCCGCGTCCGAGCAGGAGTCCTTGTCCCACTGACAGAGCTGACGGCCCTCCATCGCCGCCGGCACGAGCGGGACGCAGTCGACGAGCGGCCGGGTCGCGACGATCATCCCGCCCGAGTGCTGGGAGAGGTGACGTGGCAGCCCCTGCGCCTCGGCTGCCAGCCGCGCGAGCCACGCCCAGCGGCCCGTCCGCCGCCCTTCGCCAAGCGCCGTGTCGATGTCGCGGTCGACGTCGCGCGTCGACCAGCCCTCGCTGCCGCGCGCGACGCGCTCGATCTCGCCCGGCGGAAGGCCGAGCGCCTTGCCGAGCTCGCGGATCGCACCGCGGGCGCGGTAGGTCGGGAAGGCCGCGACGAGCGCCGAGCGCTCCGCGCCGTAGACCTCGTGGATGCGCGGGATCAGCACCTCGCGGATGTCGCGCGGGAAGTCGAGGTCGATGTCGGGCAGCGCCGTGAGCTCCTCGTTGAGAAAGCGCCCGAGCAAGAGCTTGTTCGCGATCGGGTCGACGTGGCTGAGTCCCGTGAGGTGGCAGACGATCGACGAGACACTCGAGCCGCGGCCGCGGCCGGGCGGCAGCAGCGACCGTGCGCTGCCCGGCCCGCGCACCTGCACGGCGATCTCCCGCGCGAGCTCGAGGATCTCGCGGTGCAGGACGAAGAAGCCCGCGAGGCCGAGCGCGTCGATGACGCGCAGCTCCTCCTCGAGCCGGACCTCCGCCTCCGCACGGTGCCGGCTGCCCGCGGGGTAGCGCTCCTCGAAACGCGCGCCGCAGATCTCGGTGAGGGCGCGGATGGCGCCGGCGTCCTCCGCGCCCGGATAGCGGTAGCCGAGGTCCGCGGTGAGGTCGAACGTCAGCGTCTCGGCGAGGCGCGCGGTCTCGGCGACGGCTTCCGGATGGTCGGAGAAGCGAGCGGCCATCGCCTGCGGGCTCGTCAGCACGTGTGCGTGGTTGCCGCGGCGCAGCGGCTCGGAGGCGTCGAGCGTCGTGTGCTCGCGAATCGCGACGAACGCGTCCTGCAGCAGCGCGCGCTCGGGCGTGTGCGCGTGGACGTTGCCCGTGGCGACGGTCGCGATGCCCAGCCGCGCCGCCAGACCCGACAGCCCGCGGTTCAGCGCGCGGTCGTGGCGGGCGAGCGGGCGCTGCAGCTCGACGCGCAGGCGGTCGCGGCCGAAGCACGCCAGCAGGCGGCGGAGCGTCGGCTCGTCGCGAACGCCCCTGGCGGCGCAACCGCTCAGGCAGACGAGCCCGCCGGCGTGCTGCTCGACGTCGGCGAGGTAGACCGCCGGAGCGCTGCGGTCGCGTTGCGAGCCGTCGCGCGTATGGGCGTGCGCCTTCGTCAGCAGCCGGCAGAGGTTGCGCCAGCCCGTCGCGTCGCGGACGAGCAGCGTGATGTGACGCTCAGGCGCGTCGGTGCCGCGCTCGGCGAGCGTCACCTCCGCCCCATGGATCGCGCGCAGGCCGAGTGCCTTCGCCGCCTGCGCGAACTCCATCGAGCCCGACAGCGAGTCGTGGTCGGTGAGCGCGAGGGTCTCGTGGCCGTGGCTCAGCGCGGCGGCGACGAGCTCCTCGGGCTGGGACGCGCCGTCGAGGAAGGAGTAGGCGGAGTGGCAGTGCAGCTCGATGTACGGCATACGAACAGATGTTCGCATGCCGTGAGGATGGAGTCACGCGCTTGCCTGCTCGGGGTCGATTCGGAGCCTGAAAACGCCCCGCCGCGACGGCCTGCCGGACGCCTTCTGGACGTTCGTACGACCCCTGCCGCGAGGGCCGCTCGAACGAGCGTCCAGCCAGCGCCCGGGTTGGACTCGAACGGCCGATGACCTGGCGACAAAGGAGACATGAACATTCGCTCGCTCAGCACTCGCACTCATCTGCTGTGTTGCCTTTCCGGCCTCAGCCCTCGCCGCGGACCCCGTTCCCGACGCCGAGGAGCGGACGTTCTGCAAGCTGATCAACAACTACCGCGCGCAGAACGGCCGTACCGCGCTGAAGCTCTCCGTCAACCTGACGCGGTCCGCGGAGTGGATGGCCCTCGACATGGCGCGCAACGACATCCTCGACCACACCGACAGCCTCGGCCGCAGCTTCTCGCGGCGCATCACGGCCTTCGGCTACACCGGCGCGACGCGCGGCGAGAACATCGCCGGCGGCACGAACGGCACGGCGGCCGCCATGTTCAACATGTGGAAGAAGTCGTCCGCGCACAACAAGAACATGCTCAGCACGAGCTACAAGGTGATCGGCATCGGGCGCTCCTACAAGGCGAACACGATGCTCGGCTGGCACTGGACGACGGACTTCGGCGGCACCGCCGACCGCACGATCCCCTGCTGATCGCGGAGTAGCGCTCACACGAGCACGCAGTCCGAGCGCTGCTCCCACAGGCCACCTGGCGGTCGCGTAGCGGCCGCCAGGAGCCGCGCGCGATCGACCACCCGGCCGGCCTCGGCTCCGAGGCGCAGCCCGGCACCGGCGCCGACCTCCGCCCCATCGGCCTCGCTGCTGACCGCGTAGCTGCGCACGTCGAGATGCGAGCGCGTGCGCACCTCGGAGGCGAGCGCGCGGATCGCCCCGGGATCCGCGGGGTCGCGGCGAAACGCCGCCCACGCGGCCGCGACGCGGGGGTCGCGCAGGTCCAGCCGCGCACCGAGCTCCCAGCGGCGACCCTGCAGCGTCATCTGCGGCTCGTCGGCATGGACGCCGAGCCGCCTCGCAAGCCCGACAGGCAGCGTCACGCCTGCGGCGACCATGCCCGTCGCGGCGATGCCCAGCTCGATCGGCCTGCGGTCGCGATCGAGCGTCAGCGCGAAGGTGACCTGACGATCGGACGAGCCCGCCGGCCCCGCCATCAGCGAGCTGACGAGCGCCCAGCCCGCGCTTCCGGCGTTCACCGAGATCGTGACGTTGCCGGTGCGCTCGTCGCGCCGGCCACCGAGGATCGCCTCCGACAGCGTGTCGAGCGAACCTCCGGCGACAGGCCCTCCGATGCCGAGACTGGCCAGGCCGCGAGCGCCGCCCTCGACGAAGCGCTCGCTCGGGTCCGGGCCGTCACCGCCGATCAGCGGGACGCGACGGCGAAGCCCGCGCAGGATCTCGTCGGCCTCGCGATCGTCGCGGGCGACGTAGACCTCGCCATGGCCCACGACGCCCTGGCCGCCGCCGCGCACCTGCGCGCCGACGCCGACCGTGCGGCCCTTTCGCGTGAACCGCGCGCGGCCGCCCGCGCCGAGCTCGATGCCCGCGCCGACGCGGTGGGCGAGCGTGAGGCGGACGGTGCCGTCGGACAGCTTCTCGCGCAGCACGTAGCGGTCGCCATCGAGGCGGAAGACGAGGATCGTGACGGCGACGTGACCGCTGTCGCGTTCGCTCTCGAGGACGCATGGCACCCGGCGCTCGGCGCCGCACCAGCCACCGGTGACGATGCACAGCGCGTGGCGGACCTGGCCGAGCACGGCATTCGCCACGCCCACGCCCCCGCCGCCGGCCAGGCCTGCCGCGGCCACGAGCACGACCGCGAGCAGGGCGACGAGCCCGAGGTAGTCGATCGTCGCCTGGCCGCGCTGGCTTCGCATGCCCCCAGGCTGCCGGGCATCGTGTTACGGATCTACACGCGTTCGTGACGAAAGAACCCCAATGTCGTGCCGCGACTCGCGCTCGAGCCGGGGAGCCGTACGTACCTGCGCCCGGTGCGGCGCTCGTTGGCCGCCACGATCCGCTCGACGACCAGCCCCTGCGCCAGCCCGACGAGCAGGCAGCCGCCCGTGACCCGCAGCCCCGCGTCCCAGCCGGCGCCGGCCACGCCGAGCTCGCCGGCGACGACGAACGGCGTCGCCAGCACGAGCATCACGAGCGGCGGCTTCCAGAGCGCCGTCGGCTCGCCTGTGAGCTGCTCGCCGGGCTCGACCGGGCGCGCGCGAGCGAGCGAGCGGCGGGCGACGACCGGCGACAGCACGGCGAGCAGCAGCGTGACGCCTGCGAGCTGGCCGATCGTCGAGGACGCACGCTCCGACGCCTCCGGAACGGCGATCAGCAGAACGGCGCTCGCGATTGCCCCGGAGGCGGCGAGGACGAGCCCCTCGACGCGCAGGCGCTTCAGATAGGTGGGTGGTTGCACGGTGATGAATGCGCAGGGTACGGCCGCGCGGATGCGAGGCGCCGCGAACGTTTGGGCGGCGACCAAGACCACTGTCGCGCTGAAGATGGCGGAGATCCTCCATCGGCTTGGCGACGTGCGCGCGTGCCGCGAGGCGCATTCCCACTCAACGCTGCCGGTACCAGCCCTGCGCGACGAGGTCGCGGAAGACGACGACGTTGCGCCCGCCGTCGGTGACCACCTCCCAGTAGCGCCGGCGCAGCGGCCGGTCGGTCCACCAGCGATCCTCGACGAGCCACGACTCCGCGACGGCGTCGACGCGCTCGCCGTCGACGACGAGCGGCTGCCCGGCGTCGTCCGCGCGCACGGTGGCAGGCCGCGGCTCGCGGATCCTGCGCGGGCGGGGGCTCATCCCCGCGGGTCCCCCGGCTTGCGACCGCCGGCACCGGCGGCGGGTTCTGACATCACGGCTCGAACGGCGTCAGGACCACGCGGCGCTCCGGCACGCGCGAGTCCGGGTCGATCTCGAGCACCCGCAGGGCTGCGTTGGGTCCCGCGACCGCCCTGGCCTGCTGGACCGCCTCTCGCAACCGCTCGTCGCGGCGCGCGGAGCCGTCGTCGAACAGCGCTCGCACGTCGGGATGTGGCGGCCCGAAGCGCTCGACGGTCAGCTGCAGCGTCTCCGCTGGCGCGGGCAGCAGCGCCAGCCGCCCGCCGAGCGCGAGCCGCATCCGCTGTGGGTCGGCGAGCGCCTCGCGGAAGACGACGCGCTCCCGCCACGTCCCGCCCTCGACGAGCCGCGCGGAGAGCACGACGGCGCGCAGCGTGCGCCCGCGACGCTCGCGACGCGCCAGCAGGCGGTCGATGAGCAGTCCCAGCGCGCGGCCGAGCTGCTCGCCCGAGCCCGACTCGGGCAGCTCGAGCGACTCGCACAGCAGCTCACCGGGGCGGCGCGGGCGCAGCGGGGAGTCGCGCCCGCGCGCGAGGTCGTGCGCCAGCAGACCGGGGCGGCCGAAGCGGTCGGCCACAGCGGCGCGCGGCAGCGCGGCGAGCTCGCCGAGGGTCGTGATCCCGAGCCGCTCGAGCGGCTCGACAAGCGCGGCGGTCTCGGCGCGCCGGCGCAGCAGCGCGACGGGCCGTGCTGCGAGGTCCGCGGCTCCGGAGATCCGCAGCGACCGGCGAGCGCGGGCGCCACCGGCAGCGGCCATCGCGCAGAAGCGCGTCGGCCCCTGCCCGATCCGGGCACCCGCGAGCACCTTGCGCACCGGCTCCGCTCCGCGCGCCGCCAGATAGCCGTCGCAGAGCATCCGCACGACGCGCCCGGCGTGCAGGCGCTCCAGGCCGCGAGCGTCGAAGCACGCCTCCCCGGGGCGCAGCGACTCGACCTCCGCGCCAAGGCTCTCCAGGCGTACGAGCGCGCTCTCCCAGGACTCGGCGACGCCCATCGGGTCGGGCGGCACGAGGACCAGCCGCGGGCAGCGCGCCAGCGCCTCGCCCATCCGCATCCCCGCGTGGATCCCGAACGTCTCGGCCGCCAGCGACACCTCGCCCACGTAGAGCTCGCGCCCGGGCTCCGGGGCGAGGGCGGCCGGCTCGCCGAGCAGCCCCGCGCGTCCTCCGGCGGCGACGGCGAGCTCGAATCTGTCCAGCAGGACGCATACGATCATCGAACACATGTTCGCATCGAACGCTCGCTTTCGCAAGCTTGCGATTCCCGTGGCGAGAACGTCCTCGGTCGCCGTGAGCGCGCGCCCGATCCCTTGGCGGGCGCGCCCTCGGCCGCCGTGAGCGGCGCCCGATCCCTTGGCGGGCGCCGCGCCCGTCCACCGGGAGCGCGGCGCCTGATTCCGCTTGGCGGGCGCGCCCGTCCACCGGGAGCGCGGCGCCTGATTCCCCTTGGCGGGCGCGCCCCTCGTCCACCGTGAGCGCGGCGCCTGATTCCCCTTGGCGGGCGCGCCCCTCGTCCACCGTGAGCGCGGCGCCGTGCGAACCCGGACATAGAAAAGCCCCGCGTGTGCGGGGCTTTTCCGTAGCGAGCCGATAAGCCGGATTCTGTCTTGAGCAACCATCCATCTGAGCGGCCGACCTGGACCTTGGCGGGCAGCCTGCGACCGGTCCTGCTTGGCCTTGCATCAGGTGGGGTTTGCCTGGCCGCCGTGTCGCCACGGCGCCGGTGCGCTCTTACCGCACCTTTTCACCCTTGCCTGTGCGCGTCGCACGTGCTGACGCGCCATCGGCGGTGTGTTTCTGTGGCACTTTCCCGCGGGTTTCCCCGGGTCGGGTTCCCGACCACCTTGCCCTGTGATGTCCGGACTTTCCTCGAAGGCGATACCTCCGCGGCTGCTTGGCTTGCACGACGAGCGTAGCGCGCCGCGCCCGCTCGTCGACAGGTGTATGACCGTCTCGGCGGGCAACGAAGCACGCTGCCGCGAGCAGGGGTAGGGTCCGGCCATGGAGCAACCTGACGTGATCGGCCGGCGCATCGGCGCCGGCATCATCGACATCGGCATCGTGATCGTCATCGTGCTGCTCGTCGGCGGCATCATCGGCAACGACGTTGCTCCGGACGCCCCCAGCTCGGCGCGCTTCGGCGCGCTCGACCGGCTCGCGATCCTCGTGCTCGTCTTCGCCTACTACTTCGGCACGGAGCTCGCCTGGGCGCAGACGCTCGGCAAGCGCGCGCTGGGCATCAAGGTCGTTCGGCTCGACGGCTCGCGGCCGGGTGCCGGCCCGATCGCCGTGCGCACGCTCCTGCGCGCGGTCGACGGCTTGTTCGTCTACCTGGTCGCACTCGTCGCGATCTTCGCGACGGGCCCGAGGCGCCAGCGGCTCGGAGACATGGCAGCGAAGACGCGCGTGGTCGCTGCCGACGCACCGGTCGAGCCGCCCGCCGCGCCCCCGCCGCCGTCGGACGACGACGTCATCTCGCAGATCATGCGCTAGCGCCACCGTCGGCTTCCACGCGGGCGCGTGTCGTTTTCACCCCTATATCCGGGGTCAACCCGACATTCGCGCGGATGTGGGGGGCGAACTTCGAGGCGATGTCGCCTTGACCCCCATATGCGGGGTGAATTCGACATCGCCGTCACGATCGCCGAGTGCTGGCACGGCCGAGTCGCTCGACGGCAGCTGCTCGCGGCCGGCATCGACGGCAAGCGGATCGATCGCTGGGTCGCCGACGGGCGCTTGCGCGTGGTGCATCGCGGCGTGTACGCGGTGGGTCACGCCGCACCCTCGGTGCTTGGCGACTACGCGGCCGCCGTGCTGGCGGGTGGCGACCGGGCGATCCTGAGTCACGGCGCTGCGGTGTACGCCCTGCATCTGTTGCCAGGCAGTCCACCGCGGCCTGAGATCACGGTCCCCGGGACCGCGGACCGCAGGCGACCGGGGATCGTCATCCACCGCGTGAAGACGCTGCACCGCCTCGACTACGACGACTTCGACGGCATCCCGATGACGACGGTGGCGCGCACGCTGCTCGATGTGGCACCGAGGCTCACGCCCGCGCAGCTCGCGCGAGCATGCCACGAGGCATGGGTGCACCACCGGACGTCGCCGCAGCGGATCGAGGCTTGCATCGTGCGCAACCCCGGAAAGCCCGGCGCCGCGAAGCTCCGAACCGCGCTCGGCTCGGACACCACCCTCAGCAAGCTCGAGGACGGATTCCTCGCGCTCCTGCGCGCACACGCCATCCCACCACCGAGGACCAACGTCAACGTCCGCGGCGACAAGGTGGACTGCCACTGGCCCGACCGCGAACTGACCGTCGAACTGCTGAGCTACCGCTTCCACGCGTCGCGCCAGTCGTTCGAGTCCGACGTCGCGCGGCGCAGACGGTCCAACCATCTCGCGTTCACGTGGGGCGACGTCTTCGAGCGCCCGGACCAGACGATCGCCGAGCTTCAGGGCGTCCTCGCCGACTCGTAGCCGGCGAGCCCCGCGAGAGCGTCGGCAACCGGCAGCCGCCGCGACAGACTCAGCTCGGCGTAGCAGCGGGCGGCGTCAGCTCACCTCGCTGCGGCAGCTGCGACATCGTCCCCCGACCGCCGACGGCCCGGATCCGTAGCGAGGCTCCATGACCCCGTCACAGATCGGGCACGTCGCGGCGCGGTGCGCTGAGAGTTCCTCCCAGGCGCCGGAGAGCACGTCCTCCAGCGTCGGACCCTCGCGCGGGGAAGCGAACAGGCTTGGACGTTCGAGCTCGAGCGTGACCATCAGGGCACGCTCCGAAACAGGCCGACCACGCGCCCGAGGATCTTCACGTCGCGCGAGCGGATCGGCTCCATCGACGCGTTCTCGGGCTGCAGGCGAATGTGATCGGACTCGCGGAAGTAGCGCTTGACGGTCGCCTCTTCGCCCATGAGCGCGACCACGATCTCGCCGTCCACGGCAGTCTCCTGTGGACGCACGACGACGTAGTCGCCCGGCAGGATGCCCGCGTCCTTCATCGACTCGCCGCGGATCCGCAAGACGTACTCGCCCTCCTCGCCGCCGGCGAGCTGCGGCACCGTCACGTATTCCTCGATGTTCTCCTCGGCGAGCACCGGCGAGCCGGCGGCGACCTGTCCGATGAGCGGCAAACCGTCGGGCCGCACGATCGACTTGACCTGCTCGACCGCACGGTCCAGCAGCTCGATCGCGCGCGGCTTCGTGGGATCGCGACGCAGCAAGCCGAGCTTCTCGAGGTTCGCGAGGTGCGCATGGACGGTCGACGACGACGCGAGGCCCACGGCCTTGCCGATGTCGCGCACGGTGGGCGGATACCCGTGCCCGGCCGAGTAGCGCTTGATGAAGTCGAAGATCTCCTGCTGGCGCTTGGTCAGGTCCATCGGGTGTGCTCCTTGACGCGAGTCGAGCGGATCAGGGGTGCGAACATCTGTTCGCATAAGCTACCCGGGCCAGCGGATGGAATCAAGCGCCTATACTGCGCGAGCCCCGCGCCGGTGGCGGAATTGGTAGACGCGCAAGGTTGAGGGCCTTGTGGGGGGATTCCCCCGTGGAGGTTCGAGTCCTCTTCGGCGCATGCGCGAAGCCCCTGCATATGCAGGGGTTTTTGCGTTTCAGAACCCGCTCGTCAGCCCGTGAGCACGCGCGTGAGGTCCATCGTCTCCCACGCGGGGCAAAAGCCGATCCGCGCGTAGAGGTCCTTCGCGCGGGCCTCGTCGTCGGCGCAGATCCAGAGATCGTCGACATCGCCCGCCGCACGGATCGCCGCGCACGTCAGCGCCGTCCCCCGCCCGCCCCCGCGATGCGCCGGATCGACGTAGACCTGGGCGATCTCGGCCGCCGCGGTGCCGGCGCGCAGGAGCAGCGCGAAGGCGGCGAGCTCGCCGGCCTCGCGGACGGCAAGGACCTCCGCGCCCTGCGTCAGCGCGACCTCGCGCGCCTGTGCGTGGTAGCCGTCCGGGTCGGGCTCGGTGAACGTGCGCTCCTCCGCATGCCAGCGGACGCGCAGCTCGTGCACCGCGTCGTAGTGCACCGCCTCCACCGCGATCTCAGGCCCCTCCGGCACGCCGCCGCCATGGCGCATCCACAGCAGCCGCGCCGCCGACCAGCCGCGAGCCTCGAACTCCGCGCGCCGCGCGTCGGCCGCGTCGACCAGCTCGAAGTCCAGGCGCCGGTGCGCGAGACCCGCGAGCGCCTCGTCCGCGAACGCCGACAGCTCCGCGACGGTCATGTCCGTCGGCGCCTCGACCCGCACGACGTTGAAGTCGAAGTAGCTCGGATACCGCGTCGCCCGCACGACCGTGCCATGCGCCCACGGCTTCTCGACGTCGCATACGGCGCGATGCGAAGCGTGGCGCCACGCCCGCGCGCGCTGCGCGACGTCCGCCGGATCCTGCGAGCTGCCGGACACGCGCGCAGCCTATGCCCGTAGACGCCGCGAGTGCAGCACCGCACGAACGAGAGGGCAGGCGCGCGCGGCCGCTGGAAGGGGGCGAGCAGCGGCCGCGCAAGCGCCTGCTGACGGAAGCGGTTCGGGGGAAGCGCCAGCCGTTGTCAACCAGATCGCACCGCGCGGCGAATCGGATCACCCGCCCGCGAGGACGGCGCGTCGGCGCCCGAGGGGGGCCGAGGGGACCGAGAGGACGAGGGGGCCGAAGGGGCCGAGGGAGCCGACGGGCCGAGGAGGCCGAGGGGCCGAGAGGGCTGAGCGTGGCCCGGGCAGCGCGTCAGCTCGCGAGCGCGAGCGTGCGGTTCGTCGCCTCGAACTCCGCGCCGACCTCGACGAGGATCTCGAGCATCGCCGCCGCCGCCGGCGAGACGAAGCCGCCCGCGAGCGTCGCCGCCAGGATGTGGCGAACGGGCGGCCGACCCTCGAGCTCGCGGATGACGACGTCGTCGCGCACCGCGACGAGCGCGAGGTCCGGGATCAGGCAGACCCCGACGCCCGCCGCGACGAACCCCTGGATCGCCGCGTAGTCGTCGGACTGGAACGCGACCTGCGGCTCGAAGCCGGCCGCCTGACACGCGCGCGACAAGATCACGCCGTCCGGGCAGGTGCCGGTCGTGCCCATGATCCACGCCTCGTCGGCGAGGTCCTTGAGGCGCAGCCGCGCCTTGCGCGCGGCCGGGTGGCACGCCGACACGCAGACGTACATCGGATCGGCGAGCAGCGGGTGGCGCTCGATCGCCTTGTCGGTGATCCGGTCGAATCCCGCCTCGACCGTCAGCGCGATGTCGCACTCGCCGGCCTTCAGGCAGTCGAGCCCCTCGTCGGGCTCGCGCGGCGCCAGCGTCACCTCGACGCCGGGAAACCGCTCGCGGAAGCGGCCGATCGCACGCGGCGCGATCGTCGCTCCCGCGGTCGGAAACGACACCATGCGCAGACGCCCGCCGCGGACGCCGGCGATCGCGTCGAGCTCGGCCTCCGCATCGGCGAGCCGCGCCAGGATGACGTCCGCGTGGCGGACCAACGCGCGCCCCGCCTCGGTCAGCCGCACGCCGCGCGCGTTGCGGTCGACGAGCACCGTCCCCGCCTCGCGTTCCAGCGCCGCGATCTGCTGCGAGACCGCCGACTGCGTGTAGGCGAGCGCCTCGGCCGCGGCAGAGAACGAACCCCGCGCGGCGACCTCGCGCAGGACCCTGAGTCGCTTCACGTCGAGCATTAGCCCACCTTATCGCAGGCACAGCGGAATGTCATTTGTGCTCATGGGCCGACCATGTGACAGTTGCTCTTGTCGAAGAACGAGACACAAGAGGAGCGCCGCCATGTACCCCAGCCACAACATCGTCATCCGCCAGTCCGTCGCCGAGGACGTCCGCACGCTCGCCGGCCTCGCCGCCCTCGACAGCCGCCCCGAGCTGACGGGGCCGGCCCTGCTCGCCGAGGTCGACGGCGTCGCCCGCGCCGCGCTCGACCTGCACGACGGCAGCGTCGCCGCCGACCCGTTCGCGCCCACGACCGAGCTCGTCGAGCTGCTCCGCCTGCGCGCCCGCGGCATCGCCCTCGCGCAGGGCACGCGCGCGTCGTGGAGCTCCCGCGTCAAGGCCGCCCTCCAGCGCCCGCAGGCCGCGCGCTGCTGAGCGGCGCTCAGGAGGCCGCGGCCGGCTGAGACGAGGCCGGCACGCGGCCGTCCGAGGGCCCGGCGACCGGCACCACAACCCGGACCGTGGTGCCGGCCCCGGGCTCCGAGCGCAGCTGCAGCGTCCCGCCCGCCGCCTCGACGCGCTGGCGCGTGGAGGCGAGTCCGACATGTCCGTCGGCCACCGCGGTGCCGGGCCGGCCGCCCGCCATCCCCACCCCGTCGTCGGCGACGGCGAGCTCGACGCCCGCGGACGTGCGCAAGAGCGTCACCTGCAACGTCATCGCCGACGCATGCTTGACGGCGTTGCCGACGAGCTCGCGGGCGGCCGCGTAGAGCAGCGCGTCGTGCGGCCCGACCGCCGCGGGATCGACGTCGAGCTTGACCTCGAGGCTGCGCCGCCGCGCGACCCGGTCGAGCTCGACGCGCAGCGCGAGCTCCAAGCCGCGTTCGGCGAGCGCCGCCGGGTGCAGGCCGCGGACCGTCTCGCGCAGCGCGCGCACGGCGTCGCCGAGCGCCTCGTCGGCGTACTCCAGCGCGCGCGTGTCGCCACCGCGCGCCTCGCGGACGTCTTGCCGCGCGGCGAGGAGCGATTGCAGCGCGTCGTCGTGCAACCGCTCGCCGATGCGCGCGCGCTCGCGCTCCTCCGCATCCAGCGCCTCGTGCAGCAGCGCCGCCCGCTCGGCCCCCAGCGCCTCGACCTCGGCCGTGCGCCGCTTGAACACGCCCGACATCGCGACCCCGATCGCACCGACGATGATGAGCGCTGCGAGCGTCTCGATGAACGCCGTGTCTGCGGCGCGGCTGCCGAGCGACGACAGCGAGACCGCGGCGAAGCCCGCGGCGGCGAAGGCGGTCACGGCGGCGATCGTGCGCCCGACGTGCGCCAGGCCGAGCGCCATCGGGAAGACGAGCAGCGCGAGCCGCGCCTCGGACTGCGCGCCGCCGCTGAGCGAGATGAGGACGAGGATGACCGCGACGTCGATGAACGCGATCGCGACGCTCGGCTGCTTGCGCATGCCGAGCAACGCCGTGACCGCGAGCACGAGGGCGTATGCCAGCGCCCCGGCCAGGGCGACGAAGAACGCCGTCCCGTGCGACACGGGACCGAGCATCACCGCGAGCCCCACGACGACCGCGCCGCCGACCCGAAGAGCGGCGAAGGCCTCCGCCGCAGTCGGCGTCTTGACGATGGCGCGTACTCGCTCCATGCCCCGCGGCGCAGCCTAGCTCGTCGCGACACAGAGATCATCCGATCGGACGATGCGGGCATCGCCTCGTGGTCGCGGCCGTGATCGCGTAGCGTAGGGCGCAAGGTCATGGCCGCACGGGTCTCTGTCTACGTTGCTGAGGACCACCCGATCTACCTCGACGGCCTCGTCCGGGCGCTCGGGCAACGCACGGAGTTCGAGGTCGTCGGCTCCTCGCGGGACGGGCGCACCGCGCTCGACGAGATCCGTGAGCTGGGTCCCGACGTAGCGATCCTCGACGAGAACATGCCCAGCATGCTCGGCAGCGACGTGCTCGCGGCGATCACCCGGGAGGCGCTCGCGACGCGGGTCGTCATGCTCTCCGCCTCGCTCGACGGAGCCGTCGTGTTCCGTGCCGTCGCGAGCGGGGTGCGGGCGTATCTCACGAAGGACGCCGATCGTGCGGTCATCTGCGACACCGTCGCCGCCGTCGCGCGCGGGCAGACGATCCTCGCCGCCGAGATCCAAGCCGGGCTCGCCGACCAGGTGCGGATGCGCGAGCGCGACGACCGGCCCACGCTGTCGCCGCGCGAGCACGAGATCCTCGAGCGGACCGCGAGCGGGGCCAGCGCACCCGAGATCGCCGGCGAGCTGCAGATCTCGACCGCGACGGTCAAGACCCATCTGCGTCACCTCTACGAGAAGCTCGGCGTGTCCGAGCGCGCGGCCGCGGTCGCGGAGGCGATGCGGCGCGGGCTGCTGCGGTAGGCGATCGATCGATGGAGGGCACGATCCTCCCGGCGCTGACCGGTAGGGGGATAGGCAGATGCCGTCCTGTAGTGAACGATGGCGTGCAGATACGGAGATCTCGTTGGATCGCATGGGCCAGGGGTGGCCACGGCATGCGCGACACAAGGCCGCCGGGGTGGGGTCGGGCACGGAGCGCCCAGCCCTCCCGGCGGTTGTCGCACGCCCTCCGCGACGCATCCGTGCTGAGATGAGGCCATCGCGACCGCGAGCTTCCAATGGCGAGACGGCGAGCGCACGATCCTCTTCGGGCGCGACGCACTCGAACGGGCGCTGCCGTCGCTCGGCGACGGCTACGTCCTGCTGACGACCTCGCGCGCGCTGGCGATGGCGCCGGCCCTCGCCGACCGGGCCACCGCCGTCTATTCGATCAAGCCCGGCCGCGTCGACGAGCTCGCCGGCGAGCTGCTCGGCGACATCGAGAGCGAGCTGATCGTCGCGCTCGGCGGCGGGCGCGTCATCGACACGGCCAAGGCGCTCGCCGCGGCGCACGAGCCGGGTGCGCGCCCGCGCGTCGCCGCCGTTCCCACGACGCTGTCGGCGGCCGAGATGACGGCCGTGCACCGCCGCGCCGCGGGCGCCGACGGCTCGCTGCCCGGCGTGCGCCCTGCGCTCGTCGTCAACGACCCGGCGCTCAGCGCGTCACAGCCCGCGCAGGCCCTCGCGGCGAGCGCGGCGAACGCGCTCGGCCACGCCGCCGAGGGCCCGGCGACGACGCGCGCGTCGCCGGTGCCCGCCATGGCCGGGCGCGAGGCCGCGCGGCTCATCGGCGCGGCCTACGCGCAGCCGGGCGCCGAGCCGGATCGCGACACGCTCGCGCTCGGGGCGCTGCTGTCGGGATACGCGATCGACGGCTGCGGCTACGGGCTGCACCACGTCCTGTCGCAGACGCTCGCGCGCCTCACGAGCGCCGGCCACGGTCCCGCGAATGCCGCGATGCTGCCGCACACGCTGGCGGCGCTCGCGCTTCGCGGTGCCGCCGGGGCCGTCGAGCTCACCGGTCTGGCCAGCGACCTCGCCGCCCGGGCACGCGCCGCCAGGCTGCGCGACCTCGGCGTCACCGAGGAGCAGCTCGACGAGTGCGCGGACGCCGCCGCCAGCCGGGCCGAGCTCGACCTCACCCCGCCGCGCGCCGACCGCGACGAGCTGCGCGAGCTGTACGCCGCCGCGTTCTGACGCCGGCCGCGCGAATAGGCCGGATGACCGATGTGCGCCCGCCGCGTCGCGGCAAGACTCGGCGCAGCGGTGAACGACGCCGCCATCGGACCTCACGGAAAGGACGACCCATGACCCGCCTCCTTCAGACCCGCCGTCGCACGATCGCCCTCGCCGCCGTCGTCGCGGCGCTCGCACCCGCCGGCGTCGCGCTCGCCGGACCCGACACGAACATCCAGAAGCCGGGGCACCTGGCCCTCGACGACCCGGACACGAACATCCAGAAGCCCGGCCACGTCGCGATCAGCCGGCCGCTCGGCGACGTCTGAACGACACGGCTCCGGGCACGAGGGCCCGGCGGCAGCGATACTGCGGCCTCGATGGCCGACCGCGCAGCCTCCGCCGCAGAGGGCATCCTCGACCTGCTGACAGAGGCGATCGGCGCCGTCCCCGATCGCTGCTCGTACGCCGAGGCGCGGCACGTCGCGACCGACGACGAGGCGGTGCTCGTACGCAACGGCGACGTCGCGCAGATCGACAGCGACAGCTCCGCCGGCATCGGCGTGCGCGTGCGCGCCGGCGGTGGCTGGGGCTTCGCCGCGACGCGCGAGGAGACGGCGTCCGCCGTCCACGACGCGCTGGCCCACGCGCTCGCGATCGCCGAGTCCCAGCCGGCGGCGCCCTCGGGCCCGCTCGCGCCCGTCGAACCGGCGCGCGGGCACTGGTCGGCGGGCTTCGAGCGCGATCCGTTCGAGGTCTCCCTCGACGACAAGCTCGAGCTCCTCCTCGCCGCCGAGGCCGGGCTGCGCGGCGACCCGCGCATCGTGCGCAGCGAGGCCGAGTGCGCGAGCCGGCGCGTGCGCACGGCGTTCGCCTCGACGGAGGGTGCCGCGTGCACGCAGGATCGCGTCGAGACGGGCGCCACGATCTCCGCGATCGCGGTCGACGGCGACGAGCTGCAGGTGCGCTCGTACCCCGGCTCGCACGAGTCCTCGACGGCGTGCGGCGGCTGGGAGCTCGTGCTCGCCTTCGACCTCGTCGCGCACGCGCCGCGCGTCGCGGCCGAGGCGATCGAGCTGCTCACGGCACCGCTCTGCCCCTCGCGCCACACGTCGCTCATCCTCGGCCGCGAGCAGCTCGCGCTGCAGATCCACGAGTCGATCGGGCATGCGCTCGAGCTCGACCGGATGCTCCTCGCCGAGGCCGCCTACGCGGGGACGAGCTGGGTCGCGCCCGCCGATCTCGGATCGCTGCGCTACGGCTCCGAGCACCTGCACGTCACGGCCGACGCGACGCTGCCGGGCGGACTGGGCTCGTTCGGCTGGGACGACGAGGGCGTGCTCGCCGCGCGCACGCCGCTCATCGAGGCGGGCGTCCTGCGGGCGGCGCTGTCGGATCGCCAGTCCGCCGCGGCGATCGGCCTCGAGCGCTCCGGCGGCTGCGCGCGCGCCGACGGCTTCGCGCGCCAGCCGATCGTGCGGATGACCAACGTGTCGATCGAGCCCGGCAGCGCGGGGACGCTCGCGAACCTCATCGCCGACACCGACGACGGCGTCTATCTGGAGACCAACCGCTCGTGGTCGATCGACGACCGCCGCCTCCAGTTTCAGTTCGCGACGGAGGTCGCCCGCGAGATCCGCGGCGGCGAGCTCGGACGGCTGCTGCGAAACGCGTCCTACGCAGGGATCACGCCGCGCTTCTGGGGCAGCCTCGACGCGGTCTGCTCGGCCTCGGAGTGGCGGCTGGTCGGCCTGTGCAACTGCGGCAAGGGCGAGCCGGGGCAGTCGATGCGGGTGTCCCACGGCGCCGCGCCGGCGCGCTTTCGCAACGTCCAGGTCGGCGTGGCGTGAACGTGACGGAGAGCCCGCTCGAGATCGCGCAGCGCGCGCTCGCGCTTGCGGGCGACGACGCGCAGGTCACGGTCGTCCGCGAGCGATCGCTGATGTCGCGGTTCGCGCGCTCGGCGCCGACCCAGGCGACGGCGATCGACGACACGAGCGTGGAGATCCTCTGCCTGCGCGACGGGCACGCCGCGATCGCCTCGACGAACCGCCTCGACGACGACGCGCTGCGCGTCGCGGCGCGGCGGGCGCAGGCCGCCGCGGCGGCCTCCGCGCGCTCGGGGCCCGGGGACGCATCCGGGCTCCGCCGCCGCCCGCGCCGCCGTCCGACCACGACGGCTTCGACGCCGAGACGGCCCGGCTGGATCCCGCGCAGGCGCGCCGCCGCGCTGCGCGACGCGTTCGCCGTGGCCGGCGACCATGGGCTGGAGGCGTTCGGCATCTGGAGCGCGGGCGACGTCGAGACCGCGATCGCCACGACGAGCGGGCTGCGGCTGAACGATCGGGTGAGCGACGCGTTCATGAAGGTCGTCTGCCGCGATCGCGACGGGCGCAGCGGCTACGCCGTCGACGCCGGGAGGTCGGCGGCCGCGATCGACGCGGCGGACGCTTGCGCGGCGGTCGGCGTCGAAGGTCGCGCCGGAGCCGCTCGCCGAGCTCGGGCCCGGGCTCCTATCCGGTCGTGCTCGAGCCCGAGGCGGTCGGGCTGCTGCTCGAGTTCCTCGGCGGCGCTCGCGCACAACGGCCTGGCGCACGCCGAGGGCCGCGGGGCGCTGGCGGGCCGGCTCGGCACGCGCGTCGCGGCTGCGGCGGTCACGCTCGACGACACGCCCCGCGGCCCGCTGACGATCCCGCGCGCGTTCGACATGGAGGGCGTCCCGAAGCAGCCGGTCGCGCTGATCTCCGGCGGGCGTCGCCGAAGGGGTCGTCCACGACCTGCGCTCGGCCGCGCTCGCGGGCGACGGCGCGCGCTCGACGGGCCACGCGACCCAGCCGGGCGGGTCGCCCTGGGGCCCGTCCGCGACGAACCTCGTCCTGAACGGCGGCGGCGCGGCCGACGCCGCCGAGCTCGCCTCCACGATCGAGCGCGGCATCTACGTCACGCGGCTGTGGTACGTCAACCCGGTCCGCGAGAAGGAGACGCTGCTCACCGGGATGACGCGCGACGGCACGTTCCTCATCGAGGACGGCCGCATCTCGCGGCCGCTGCGCGACGTCCGCTTCACCGACTCGATCCTGCGCCTGCTCGAGGCGACCGAGGAGCTGACGACCCGCCAGCGCCTCGTCAGCGAGGGCGAGTTCTACGGCCGGCGCTTCGCGGCCGGCGTCGTCTGCCCCGCGCTGCGCGCGGACGGCTTTCGCGTCACGGGCGCGACGACGAGGCTGACGATCCGGGCGAGCGCCTCGTCGGCGAGCGTCTGGAGCGCGCGCTCGTCGACGGCGTGGCCGTCGGCGGCTTGCGCGACGACCCGCACGAGCCAGTCGGCGTCCATCGCGAGCGCGAGCGGGATGGCCGCCGTCGGATCTGCCCACATCCCCGCGCGCTCGCGCGGCGCGACGACGAGCGTGACGTGCCCGCCCTCGCCCGAGCACGAGCACATCGACGAGCGACGCATGAACGGCGAGTCGAGGCCCTGGGGCTCGCCGAGCGGACCGCCGACGGCCGCGCGCGCGAGCTCCGCATCACAGACCGCTGCCGCAAGGCTGCCGCGCGCGCCGGCGCGGCGGCTCGATCGCCCGCTGCCGTCGGACCCTCCCGGACCCGAGCCGGTGTTCGCGGGCAGGAGCTCCCCCACCGCCGCGGCGAGGCCGACGATCAGCACGCCGCCGGTGAGCACGAGCGGGAGCCGCTTGACGGCGAGCGCGCGATCACCGCGCGCGACCACCCACGCCAGGCCCCATCCGGCGGCCGCGTAGATGACGAGCGCGCCGGCGAGCAGCGATCCGGTCGAGACGTCCTCGACGAGCGGGTCGCGCGGCGCAAGCCCCACGGCCTCGACGAGACCGCCGAGGCCGATGATGAGGCCCACGAACCGAGACCGCCCCCAGACCGATCTGCGACCAGGTCAGGCGACGGCGCAGCCGCAACGCCAGCCGAGCGATGTCGTCGCCCGAGCTCACGGCGCCGCTTGCTGCGACAGACCTAGAGCTTCAGCAGGATGATCGTGTTCGCGACGAACGCGAGCGCGAAGCCGACGGTCCAGCGGTTGAGGTTGCGCTCGACGAGCGAGCCGCCCCCGAACGGGCCCGCGCCGGAGCCGACGCCGAAGGCGCCCGACAGCCCCGCGTCCTTGCCCGAGTGCATGAGGACGAGGAAGATGACGACGATCGCCAGGATGACCTGGACGACGGACAGGATGTTCTCCATGTCGCCAGGGTACTAGCCGACCCGCCTGCAGCGCAGCCCCTCGGCGAACACGACGCCGCACGGAGCCTCCTCGCCCTCCGCGTCGACGCCGCTAGGCGGTCTCCTCGTCGATCGCGCGCAGGACCTCCATCGCCTCGGCACGCAGCTGGCGGTCGAGCGCCTTGTGGTCCGCCTCGGAGAGCTTGCCGGTCTGAAAGTCCATCTCGGCGTCGCGGATCTCGCGGTACTTGGCTTCCTTGCGCGCCTCGAGCTCGGCGAGCCGGTCGGCGCGCTCGTCGTTCGGCCCGGCCGCGCGATCGCGCAGGGGGCCGAGACGACCGCGACGACGGCGCCGAGGACTGCGAGGATGACGAGCAGGGCGACGGGGTCCACCGGTGCGACGCTACTCGCGCGCGACGCGACGGCGCGGCGCAGTGCGTCCGCTCGCGCCCGGGCGCAGGGCCGCTCGCCGCGACCGCCCCGCCGCCGGCCGGCGCACGACCGAGGTCCTGCGCGACGCGCGCCGCGTAGCCCGCCCGCACGCGGCGGCGAAGCGCGTCGCCCTCACCGGGCCACATCGCGACGAGCCCGCCGAGGAAGACGATGATCGCGCCGAGCCAGATCCACGTCACGAGCGGAGAGGTGATGAGGCGGAAGGTCGCCGTCGGCGCCTCCGCGACGTAGCGGCTCGCGAGGCCGTTGAGCGCCTGGCCAAGCAGCCGCGCCTCCTCCTGCGCAGGGAGCTTGCCGCCGATGTCTGCGAAGACCTTGTCGCCCTGCTCGATCGCCGGCGCGAGGACGGCCTTGTCGGGCGTCATCGCCGCCCAGACGTCGCCGCGCAGACCGGCCTTCAAGCCGATCTCGCTCGTCGCCTCGCCCTCGAAGAAGCGCCCGATCGGACCGAGCGACGCGTCGCGCGACGGGTAGTAGCCGCGCTCGGGACGCAGCGTCGTGACGAGCTTGCCGTCGCGACGCACCTGCACCACCGAGCCGAACGAGATCTTCTCCAGGCGCCCCGCGCTCGTCGACGAGATCCGCGACGTCGGCCGCACGTACTCGAACGCGTAGTCGCCGACCTGCGCCGTCTGCCCAGGCCTGAGGCGGATGTCGCGCGCGTCGTTGAACGCCGTCGACGCGGCGACGCCGATGAACAGCACCGCCATCCCGACGTGGACGAGGTAGCCGCCGTAGCGCCGGCGGTTGCGGGCGACGAGCGAGCGCAGAGCCGCCGGCGGGCTCTCGCCGGTCATCGCCCGGCGCACCCCGATCCCGCGCCAGAACTCCTGTCCGACGCTCGCAACGACGAACGCGCCGAAGACGAACATCGCGAGCGCGAGCGGCCGCGATCCCGCGCCGAACGCGACGAGCACGACGCCGAGTGAGAGCGCGAGCGCGGTCGGCAGGGCGAAGTTGCGCCGCGCGTTGGCCGCGGTCGCCTTGCGCCAGGCGATGACCGGCCCAATCCCGCTCAGCAGGACGAGCACGAGCGCGAGCGGCACCGTGTAGCGATCGAACCACGGTGGGCCGAGCGCGCGGCGCGTCCCGGTCAGCGCCTCGGCGATGAGCGGCCAGAACGTCCCCCAGAAGACGACGAACGCCATCGCGACGAGGACGAGGTTGTTGCCGAGGAAGACGGCCTCGCGGCTGAGCAGGGAGTCCAGCCGGTTCTCCGAGCGCAGCATCTCGCGCCGCCAGACGACGAGCGCCGATGGAGCCGCCGATCATGATCGCGATGAGCATCACGAACGGCACGCCGAGCGTCGATGCGCCGAACGCGTGGATCGAGTCGAGGATGCCGCTGGCGCACGAGGAACGTGCCGAGGATCGAGAGGATCCCGGTCGCGAGGACGAGCGAGACGTTCCAGATCTTCAGCATCCCGCGCTTCTCTTGGATCATGATCGAGTGCAGGAACGCGGTGCCGGTGAGCCACGGCAGCAGCGACGCGTTCTCGACCGGGTCCCACGCCCAGTAGCCGCCCCAGCCCAGCTCGGCGTAGGACCAGCGGGCACCGAGCAGGATCCCGATCCCGAGGAAGAACCAGGCGCCGAGCGCGAAGCGGCGCGTCGCAGCGGATCCAGTCCGCCGCGCCGACCTGCCGCGCGATCAGCGCCCCGATCGCGAACGCGAACGGGATCGCGAACAGCGTGTAGCCCGAGTAGAGCATCGGGGGGTGGATCATCATGCTCGGGTGGCGCAGCAGCGGGTTGAGGCCGTTGCCCTCGTCCGGCGACCACGACCGACTTGCCGAACGGCGTCTCGAGGAAGATCAGCAGCGAGGCGAAGAACGACGCGAGGCCGAGCAGCACCGCGGTCGCGTACGGCGCGACGCGCCGCAGCGAGCGGCGCGTGAGGAAGAGCACGAGGCTCGACCACAGCGAGAGCAGCCACAGCCACAGCAGCAGGGAGCCCTCCTGCGAGGACCACGCGGCGGCGGCCTTGTAGAACGTCGGCGTCGTCGTCGAGGAGTGGCTCGCGACCGTGGCGAACGTGAAGTCTGAGCGCAGGAACGCGAGCTCGAGGATCGCGAACGCGCCCGTCGTCAGCGCGGCGACGGCGTAGACCGCGCGGCGCCCCGAGACCACCCACTCGGCCTGCCGCGCCGGATGCCGTAGAGCGACGCGAAGACGCCGTAGAGGGCGACGACGAGGGCGAGGATCAGCAGCGCGCGGCCGACGGTGGCCACGTGCTCAGCTCTTCTGGTTCGAGGACGTCGCGTCCTCGGTGAACTTCGACGGGCACTTCGTGACGAGCGAGTCGCGCTCGCCGACGAACGACGTCGCCCTCCTTGCGGACGTCACGATGACCTCGCGGCCCTCGCGGAACGGGTCGGGCACCGCGCCGGTGTAGCTCACCGGCACCGAGGTGGGAGCCTTCCCGGTCGCGCACGCGGAACGTCACGCCGTCGGACGTCGTGCTGGACCGAGCCGTCCTGCGACCTTGCCGGTCAGCTGGTAGGAGACGCCCGGCCTGCGCGGTCTGCAGGTCGCTCGGCTGGACGGCCTCGCTGGACGCGTTGATGCTCGTGATGACGAGCGCGACGGCGAGCATACCGCCGCGCTAAGCGCGACGACAAGCCGGATCTTCCTTTTGCGGGCGGGTTCCATCGGCCGCGAAGTATCGCAGCCGGCCACCGTCGGAAAGCCGGTCGCCGAGCCTGGGCAAGATCACGCCGCAGGGAAATGTCCGTCCAACAGAGAAACCTTTGGCGTCCTGTGGAGTCATTGCCGATAGGACCATGACCGCGATGACCGTCAAACAAGCCATCAAGCCACGCAGGACCCCGACGGGACGCAGGCTGCACGTCGTGCCGCCGCCCGCCCCGCGACCGGAGCCCATGCATCCCGCCGAGCGTCGCATGCGCGATGCGGGCGGGCCGACTGACCGCGCGACCTACAGCTGCGGATGCGGCTTTCTCTTCGAGGCCGCCGTCTCGACGTCGGTGCAGTGCCCGCACTGCCAGACCGTCCAGGCCTGGTAGCGCCTCCGGTGTAGCCGGCCGTCGTTCGGGGACCAGGTCTCCGGACCCCGGCACGAGGTCTACAGGAGCTGCGGCGCTTCGGCGGCGCGGAACTCGATGAGCCGCGCAAAGCCGTCGAACTCCAGCGGCTCGGACGTCATCGCCGTGCCGGACCCGCCTCTCATGCTGCGGCGATGGGTCTCGTGGATCCCGACCGTGTGGAAGCTCTGCTCGAACTCCCCCGAGCTCGAGGTCGGGGACGAAGACCGTCAGCGTGATCGTGCGCAGGTGCGAGACGCGATCGAGGGTCACCGAGACCTCGAGGCCGCGCGCGCTCTCGACCGCTGGATCTCGTCGCCGGCGAACGTGTGCCGCCCCATGGGTCCGCTGTAGCTCAGCCGCGACTCGCCGCCGAAGGCGCCGGGGGCGTACGTGATCTTCGTGTCCTCGTGGACGAACTCGAACAGGTTGGGACCCTGAATTTGCACAGCCATATGGCACCTCACGGTCACGGATCGGCGCGGAAGCGCTCATGGTGAGCTAGCGGCGCCCGCTTGTCCAGCGATTTGCTTCGATCGCGAAGCTTTTAGTTGTGCGTTATAGAGTTCGGTGCCGAGCGTGTCCGCCAATCCGTGCGCCCCTTGACGCATGACGTAGTCGTGGTTCCAGGCGAAGACCGGCCGCCCCGAGTGGCGCGAGCCGGTTCATCCAGGCCCTCGTCGTGGAGACGTCCCAGTTGTAGAGCGCCACGGTTCCGAGCGGGCTCTCGAACAGCCGCCAGACGCCGACGCCTTCCAGCTCGCCACTCGCCTGGCCCTCCATGACATTTGCGGCTCCTCGATGCGCGTGACCCGCGAGTCGAACTGGAGCAACTACGTGTAGGGCAGCTTGCTGCGCCACTGGAGGCGATAGATCGTGCCGACACCGGTGCCGCCGTCCTCGGCGGGCTCGACGACCGTCGACTTGCGCACGCCCTTCCACCAGTCCGGGTAGCGCTCCGGCACCGACAGCACGTCCCACACGCGCTGGATTGGCGCTGCGACGCACCAGGTGCTGAGGGAGCTCTACGACGCCATCTCGGTGCGAGCATAACTCGCGCGGCGGCGGCTACGGGCGGGCGGATCGGCGACGGCGGCGAACGGCCCCCGTCGAACGGCGGGTAGGGCTGCCCGAACGGGATGTACGTCGAGCAGGTCCGCGAGTTGTAGTCGGGCAGGCAGGGGTTGAACGGCTGGATGCGATACGGGCCGCGATCGACCTCGTCCGCGTTGGACCAGCCGTCGAAGTCCTGGTCGTCTGCGCCGTCGGGCAGGGTGTCGCCGTCGCTGTCGGGGTCGACGGCGCTCGGGCCCGAGTAGACCTCGTCGTAGGGCTTCTCCGACGGGTACGCCTGCTGCCACCAGCCGGGGACCATCGGGCCGTTGAACTCGACCCAGTTGTCGAGGCCGTCGGCGTCGCCGTCGCGGAGGTCGTCGTCGACCGGTCCGGTCGTCCGCTTGAGCCCCGCGCTGTAGGACAGCGGCAGCGCGTTCGGGCCGGGGTAGCGGAAGAGCGCGTGCTCCTGGGATGCGCGTGAGGCCGTCGCCGTCGTAGTCGGTGCCCCCGTCGGCGTTCAGCGGGTTGGGGTAGGGACGCTTGCCGGGGTACGGCAGGCTGCCCGACGCCGTTGTTGAGGTCAATCGCCGACTGGTACTCGAAGCCGTCGGACATGCCGTCGCCGTC
>CAWDYO010000019.1:0-123491 GCA_963806515.1 uncultured Actinomycetes bacterium
ACCTCGCCGCCACGTGGGGCCAGCAGATGGGCCAGCGCGCGGCGCTGCCCGCCGGCCGCGGGGCGAGCCGATCCGGATCCCGGAGATGCCCGACCGACAGAGCTGCGCGCGCGCCTGGAGCAGGGCTCGGAGCGCGCGCTTCAACACGTCGGCGAACTCGATCCACCACCAGATCGTGCAGTAGCTGATGCTCGTCCCGTACTCCAACGTGCGGGTGAAGACCGACGTGCCGCGGTCGGTCCTGGCGTACGTCTCCGAGCGGCCCGAGCAGTTCCCCGGCGTCAAGGTCGAGCAGGCCTACCTGCGCGACTACCCGCACGACGAGCTCGGCGGCGCAGATCCTCGGCTACGTCGGGCAGATCGGCCCGGCGCAGCTCTCCGATCCGGGGCGCTACCGCGGCGTCAAGCAGGGCACGGTCGTCGGGCAGGACGGCCTGAAGCAGGCCACGTACGACAAGTACCTGCGCGGCAAGCCCGGCGTGCGCCGCGTGCAGGTCGATGCGAACGGCCGCCCGATCCCCAACCCGCGTCTGAAGGACTCAAAGCCCGTGTCGGGGCAGCGCCTGCGGCTGTCGCTCGACCTCGGGCTCGAGCAGGCGGGCGCGAACGCGATCGCCGGGCCGCTAAACCCGGGCTCGAAGCCCGGGGCGTTCCTGGCGATGGATCCGCGCGACGGCCAGCTGCTCGCGATGGGCTCGTTCCCCACGTTCGACCCGGCGATCTTCACCAAGCCGATCACGAAGAAGCGCTACGACGCGCTCATCGGCGGAGGCGACGACGACGGCCCCGGGCCGATCTTCAACCGCGCGATCGCGGGCGGCTACCCGGTCGCCTCCACGATGAAGGCGATCACCGCGCTCGCCGGACTGGACGCCGGGCTCATCACCCCCGCGACGACGATCGACGACGCCGGCTGCATCAAGGTCGGCGAGATCGACCGCTGCAACGCCAACGAGGCAGCCGTATGGTCCCGTCGACCTCACGAAGGCGCTCGCTGGTCTCCTCGGACGTGTACTTCTACCGGCTCGGGATGGATGCCTTCTACCGCGGCGACGAGCCCGGCAAGGCGCTCATCATCCAGCGCTGGGCGCGCCGGCTCGGCCTCGACCGCCCCACCGGGATCGACCTGCCGGGCGACATCTACCGCAACGGCACGATCCCCGATCCGAAGTGGCGCGACGAGATCAACGGCGGAGGAGGTCGCGGGTGCCGCAAGCGCAAGAAGATCTCGGTAAGCGTGCCGAGCGTCTACACAGGCCGGCGGCGCTCGGCTGTGGCCGGTCGGACCTGCGCAAGTACAACCTCGGCGACACCGTCAACCTCGCGATCGGCCAGGGTGACGTCCAGGCGTCGCCGTTGCAGATGGCGATCGCGTACGCGGCGATCGCGAACGGCGGCAAGATCGTCCAGCCGCACCTCGGGCTGGAGATCGAGACCCCGACGGGCGAGCTCGTCCAGCGCATCGAGCGCGACCCGGCGCGCAAGGTCAAGATCGACCAGGGCCATCTCGAGGCCGTGCGCAACGGGCTGCACCTCGCGGCGAGCGGGGCCGGCGGCACGTCGGCCGACGTCTTCGCCGCTGGAACCAAGACGCGTACCCGATCTTCGGCAAGACCGGCACGGCGCAGCGGCCGCCCAAGGAAGACCAGTCGTGGTACGTCGCGTACGTCCCCGATCGCGAGCCGCCCGATCGTCGTCGCGGTGACCGTCGAGGAGGGCGGCTTCGGCGCCGCCGTCGCGGCTCCGATCGCCTGCCGGATGCTCGCCCGCTACTACGCCCAGGACGCGAGCTCGTGCGCGGCGGGAGCGGCGACCTCACGATGAACGAGCCTCCCGCCACCCGCATTCCCGCAGGGTTGCGCCTGCCGTTCGACCCGCTGCTCGCGCTCGCGGCGATCGGGCTGATGGCCGCGTCGATCATCTCGCTGAACGAGACGACCGGCGCGCCGGGCGACCCGCGCCAGTTCGCGATCCGCAGGGGATCATCTTCGCGCTCGGCATCGTGCTCGCGATCGTCATCAGCCGCCTGGACTACTCGCGGCTGCGCGAGCTGAAGTACGGCGTCTACGGCCTGATGATGGGCGGGATCCTGCTCGTCGCGGCCTTCGGCGGCGTCACGCGCGGGTCGCGGCGCGCGATCCAGCTGCCGTTCTTCGAGGTCCAGGCGTCGGAGCTGGGCAAGGTGCTGCTCGTCCTGGCGCTGGCGGCGTTCGCCGTCGATCGGGCCCGCGGCCTCGGCGAGCGAGACGCGACGGCGCGGCTCGTGCTCGTCGCGATGATCCCGGCGATCCTCGTCATGTCGTCGGACCTCGGCTCGGGGCTCGTCTACATCGTGATCCTCTCGCGGTCCTGTTCGTCGCAGGCGTGAGCTGGCGCCACTTCGCCGGCCTGATCGCCCTCGGCGCCGTCTCCGTGACCTTCGTGCTGATCGCCGCGCCGGCGGTCGGGGTGACCGTGCTCAAGCCCTACCAGACCGAACGGCTCCGGCTTTCTTCTATCCGACGGAGGATCCCAGCCAGGCGGGCTACCATCGAACCAGTCGCGGGTCGCAATCGGCGCCGGCGGCAGGACGGGTCGCGGCGATGGCTCGACCCAGGACCGCTGAGCTTCCTGCCCGAACAACGCACCGACTTCCCCTTCGCGGCCATCGCAGAGCGATGGGGCTTTGCGGGCGCCGGATTCGTCCTTTCGCTGTACGCGCTGCTCGTCTGGCGCGGTCTGCGGATTCTCACCGTGGCCAAGAACCTCTACGGCGCGCTCATCGCCGGAGGCATCGTGGCCATGCTCCTGTTTCAGGTCTTCATCAACGTCGGCATGAACGTGGGGATCATGCCCATCACCGGAATCCCCCTGCCGCTGCTCTCGTATGGCGGCAGCTCGGTGATCACCACCCTCTTGGCCATCGGCCTCCTGCAGTCGATCTATGCGCAAGGGCGCAACGTCGCTGCCGCGAAGGGCCGAGGCCGCTCGTTCTAGAAAAAGGAATCGTCTTCACATGAAGAAGCAACTGCTGGTCAGCGTCGATCGCGGGGAGACCCGTGTCGCGCTGCTCGAGGCGACCGGGTCGCCAGGCGCCGCAAAGAAGGCGCCGGCGTCGCGCGCCAAGAAGGACCCGGCCGCGGGCTACCGCGTCGCCGAGCTGTACTTCGAGCGCCGCGGCGCCCGCTCGATCGTCGGCAACATCTACAAGGGCAAGGTCGACAACGTCCTCGCCGGCCTGGAGGCCGCGTTCGTCGACATCGGCCTCGACAAGAACGGCTTTCTGCACGTCGACGAGATCGTCGTGCCCGGCGTCGACGTCGGCCGCCGCGGCCGTGGCAAGGAGGGCGGCTCGAAGATCACCGAGCTCATCAAGCCCGGCCAGGAGATCGTCGTGCAGGTCGTCAAGGACCCGCTGAAGAGCAAGGGCGCTCGGCTGAGCATGGAGCTCACGATCGCCGGGCGCTACATGGTCTACGCGCCGATGGGCGAGGGCGTCGGCGTGTCGCGCCGCCTCGACGACAAGGAGCGCGAGCGGCTGCGCCGCGAGGCCAAGGGCCTGGACCTGCGCGGCGGCGGCGCGATCATCCGCACGGCCGCCCACGGCGCGACGCGCGAGGACTTCGAGCGCGAGCTGCAGTACCTCTTCAAGCTGCGCGAGGTGCTCGACAAGCGCGTCGCGGAGACCGCGGCCCCCGGCCTCGTCTTCCAGGAGGCCGACCTCTCGGTGCGCGTCGTGCGCGACATCTTCTCCGAGCACTTCGAGCGCGCGATCGTCGACGATCCCAAGCAGCACCAGCGCCTCGTCTCGTTCTTCACGCGCACAGCGCCCGAGCTCGTCGACCGCGTCGAGCTGTACGAGGAGAAGGCGGCGCTGTTCGCGCACTACGGGGTCGAGAAGGTCATCGACGGCCTGATGACCCGGCGCGTCGACCTGCCCTCCGGCGGCTATCTCATCATCGACTACGCCGAGGCGCTGACGGTCATCGACGTCAACTCGGGGTCGTTCATCGGGCGCGGCAAGGGCGCGCGCCTGGAGGACACGATCACGACGACGAACCTCGAGGCCGCCGAGGAGGTCGTCAACCAGCTGCGGTTGCGCGACATCGGCGGGATCATCGTCATCGACTTCATCGACATGGCCCGCGCGCGCAACCGCGAGGCCGTGCTGAAGACGCTGCGCAAGACGTTGGATGAGGACCGGACGAAGACCTTCACCGCGGAGATCTCGAAGCTCGGACTGGTCGAGATGACGCGCCAGAACGTCACCGAGGGCGTGCGCGAGATCATCTCGCGGCCGTGCCCGACGTGCGACGGCGACGGCGTCATCAAGTCCGAGGAGACGATCGCGATCGAGTTCGAGCGCCGTCTGCGGACCTTGGTGAAGAAGGCGCCGAAGAAGCACGAGGCGTTCCTCGTCCAGATGAACCCGCGGGTGTCCGCGATGTTCACCGGCAACGCCAAGCGCGTCCTGCACGCGCTCGAGGAGGAGACCGGCCGGCGCTTTCACTTCACGGGCTCCGAGGGGCTGCCGCTGGACCACTTCGACATCGTCATGGAGGGCTCGCGCGACGAGGTCATGGAGCGCGCGGTGCCGTTCCGCGAGGGCGACGAGGTGCTCGTCCACATCGTCGAGCCGCACATGTACGACGTCGACGACGCCGTCGCGAAGATCGACGGCTACATCATCTCGGTGAGCGGCGGCGGGCGGTTCGTCGGCTCGAAGAAGCTCGTCCGGGTCGAGCATGCGGGCCGCACGTCGGCGACGGCGGTCCTCCTGGGCGAGGACGCCGTGGCCCCGCCTCCGGCCCCGGCGCCCGCGATGCCGAAGGCTGCCGAGCGGCCGACGCGATCGCGATCGCGCGGGCGAAGCCCGCGAGCGCTGCGGTCAGCGAGTCCGCCGGGCCGGAGGTCGCCGCGCCCGAGCCCGCGGACGACGCGCCGGAGGCGGAGTCCGCCGCGGCGGGCGCGGACAGCGATGGCGCCGCCCCGAGCGCGGACGGTCAGACGCCGGAGGGCGGGTCCGCGGGCGAAGACGTAGAATCGACCCCTCGGCGCCGCGGCCGCAGAGGTGGCGGCGCCGTTCGCGTGCCACGGCCGAGTCCGCGGTCGCGAGCGAATCGACTTCCGCATCATCGTCCGAGAGCTGAGAACCACCATGGCCTACGCAATCGTCAAGACCGGCGGCAAGCAGTACCGCGTCGAGCAGGGGCAGACCCTGCTCGTCGAGCGCCTGCCCGAGGAGGCCGGCGCGACCGTCGCGCTCAAGCCGCTGCTCTTTCGCTCCACGGAGACGGTGTTCGATGCCAAGGGGCTCGAGGGCGTGTCGGTGACCGCCAAGATCCTCGCCCACGAGCGTGGCGAGAAGCTGCGGGTCTTCAAGTTCAAGCCCAAGCGCGGCTACAAGCGCACCGCCGGCCACCGGCAGGAGCTCACCCGTCTCGAGATCACGGAGGTGAAGGGCTAATGGCTCACAAGAAGGGGCTTGGCTCCTCACGCAACGGCCGCGACTCGAACGCCCAGCGCCTCGGCGTCAAGACGTTCGCCGGCGAGACCGTCAGCGGCGGCGAGATCATCGTGCGCCAGCGTGGCTCGCGCTTTCGCGCCGGCGAGGGCGTCGGCATGGGCAAGGACGACACGCTCTACGTGAAGGCACCCGGCACGCTCGTCTTCGGCATGAAGCGCGGCAAGCGCATCGTGTCGGTCGCACCGCACGCCGACGCCGAGTAGGTCGGCGCCGGCCGGCGGGTCGTCAGATCGGCATCGTGCGCGTCACGGTGCCGCCGAAGTCCGCGGTCCAGTACCAGCCGAACGACGAGCTCGGGTCGTTCGCGCGGCCGACGCCCATGACCTTGTGCTTCGTGCGGAGCATGTTCGCGCGGTGGCCTGGCGAGTTCTTCCACTGGTTGACGGTGGCCGCGGCGGCTGCCTCGCCGGCCGCGATGTTCTCGGCCATGGTGGGCTTGTTGTAGCCGAAGGCCTTCAGCCGCTCGACCATGTCGCGGCCGCGGCTGTCGACGTGGTCGAAGTTGTCGTTGCGGGCCATGTCGCGGCTCATCCACTCGGCGGCGCGCACGAGCGCGACCGACACCTTGAGCGGCGGGCGCCCGTTGTCGGCGCGGAACTTGTTGATGGCCTTGCAGAGGGCCTTCTCCTCGGCATCGAGGACGGGGTTTGGTGCAACTGTCGTCGCCATGACGTACCTCTCGAGTTGATCGCTTGGTGCAGTGATCGGCGGGAAGCGCCCGGAGATACAAGACCTGCGCGTGCGATCGGTCACGCAGCGGGACGCGCGGCGCGGGCGCGACGGGCCACGGGCCGCGGGGCGGCGCTCAGGGCGCGAGGTCGCGCGACGCGACGAGCCCGCTGTCCAGGGCGCGCTGGGCCAGCGCGGCGCGCTTGTGGTGCTGGGGGAGATCGCCGAGGTCGAAGGCGTCGAACAGCGCGCGCATGTGGGTCTTGATCGTCTCGACCCCGAGCACGAGCTCGTCGGCGATCTGCTTGTTGGACGCCGGGATCGCGAACGAGCTGCCCGCGTAGGGCCGGCAGAGCGCGACGAGGACGCGGCGCTGGGCATCGGTGATCGACGGGATCGCGTGGCGCTGCGAGGTCGCGGTGCGCAGGGACTCGCGCCCCGTCGGGCTGCGGAAGACGAGGATCGTGCGGCCGAGCCCGATCGAGTCGCCGTCGCGCAGCCGGACGCGCCCGCTGACGCGCTCGCCGTCGACGTACGAGCCGTTGCGCGAGCGCCCGTCGTCGACGAGCGTCCACTCGTCGCCGAGCCGCTCGATGCTCGCGTGCACCCGCGAGACCTCGGTGTCCCAGGGAAGCGGGAGGCCGTTCGTCGCGCTGCGCCCGATCGTCAGCCGCTCGACGCTGCCGAGGTCGAGGATCTGCTGCTCGCCGCCCTCGTCGCGGTACAGGAGGAAGGGCCGCTCACGGCGCTCGGCCTCGATCCGGGCCTTGAGCTCGACGGGCGTCGCGCGGTGCAGTCCGTGAGGGAACTCCATCGGCCGCACTGTAATCGCGCGGCGCCGCGCCGAGGGCGAGACCTACCCTTCGACGAAGCGCACGAGATCGGCCATCTCGAACTCGTCGGCCGTGGCCGGGTCGCGTCCGAGGAGCTTCGCGCTCTGCGCCGGCGTCCAGCGCGGTGTCTGGCGCAGGAACGACTCGGGGTCCCCCTCGACGAGCCCGACGAGCACCTCGGTGACGATGCGCGCGCCGACCGGTCCGAGATGCTCGCCCTCGTACAGCGACTCCGCCTCGCACAGGACGTAGTACCACAGCGGCACGGCGGCGAGGATCTGCTCGCGCAGGGTCGCGTCGATCGGCGCGTCCTCGTCGAGGAACAGCTGCGCGTCGGTCAGCGGCTGCATGCCCATCGTGAGCGCGACGTCGCGCCCCGAGGGCAGGCCGAGCGCCCGGCCGCGCAGCAGGTTCGCCCGCGGGAGCTGGCGCACGGAGCTCACAGCGGACGGCAGCGTCGACAGCCGCAGCGCCAGGCCGGTGTCGATCCGCTTGCTGGACTGCGGCGTGATCGCCGGGTCCAGCTCGAAGAAGAGCGCCCAGTCCACCTTGAGCCTCGGCGGCAGGTGGCGAAAGCCCGTGAGGTGCGTCTCGGGGCCGAGGTTGCTCAGCTTGGAGAAGAGCTTGATCGCCTCGGAGAACACGGGGAGGACGCCCAGCGGCGAGTCGCGCAGGTCGTCGACCCCGGATGCGACCGCGGCCTGGTCAGGCGGCTCTGCGACCGCTGGCGGGCGGTTCATCTTGTAGCTGTCGCGCACCATGCTGTGGCCGAACCGAAACGCCGCGGCGGAGAACTCCACCGGGATGTACGGCGCTCGATCCCAGTGAAAGACCCGGCGCTCGACGGCCGGCCAGACAAGCCCCGGCTTGAACACGAGCGGCAGGGTCGGACCGGCGATCCTCCTCAGGAAGTCGTCGACGACGAGCCACTGGTAATGCCAGCGGACGATCTCCCGCGCTCTCCGAAACAGCCCCGCGCTGTCGAGCGCTTCGCGATCGCTGTCCTCGCGGACCTTCGCGACGACCTTGTTGTGAAAGCGGATGAACAGCAGGTGAAGCTGGGCGATGATGAGGTGAACGTCGTTGCGCGGGTCGCCGATCAACGCCCGCCCCTGGAGATTGCGGGGAAGGTCCTCGACGGGTTCTTCGCCAACCCCGCCCGGACTGGTTCCGACCAGCAACCTCGTGCCGGGATCGGGCTCGTCCCAGTCGTAGAGGTAGGGCTGGACCTTCGGCCCGCCGCCATACAGGGAGTCGAGGTCCAGGCGCGGCGTGCGGACGTTGACGAGCGCGAGCGGGTCGTTGGAGCGGTCGAGCTCGGACGTCGGATCGAAGGTGATGTCGTGATCGACGAACTGCCCGAGGTACGTGTATCCGGCCGGGATGAGGTCGTTGTTCCCCAGGCCGGCGACCCGCGCCGCGAGGACGTCGACGAGCGCCTCGATGGCCTCGTCGGAGAGCTGGCGGGCGGGCAGCAACCCGAACATGCGGCCGAAGCGGCCGGCCGCGACGTCGAGCCCCGGCGGCACGCTGCCGCCGTGCAGCGAGACCTGCTCGGGGATCCTGAGCTCGTCGGCCATCGGCTCGACGGCTCCTAGCTCAGCTTGATGTTCTCGGCCCAGGTCATCGTCACGTACGACGGGCTGTCCGACGACCCGCGCTGCTCGGCGTAGACCTCGACGCCGACCGCCAGCGCGGGCTTGTCCGCCTCGAAGCCCTCCTTCGGGAGCGGAGGATCGGTCTCCCAGTCGCCGGGGTCGGTCGTCGCCGGACCCTCTTCGAGCGTCGAGCCCTGTTGCAGCGTCACGCGACGAGCGACCAGCTTGCGGCCTTCGAGCAACGATGTCGTGCCCGACACCGTGATGCCGTCCGGTCCGACGCTGGCGATGTTGGCGAAGTTGCCCTTCAGCTGCATCGCGGCCTCACTATTCAGGTTGGATGTCGCCCAGCAGTGAGCGCGCGCGCTGCGCTGCTGCGGCATGGCCCTTCTTCTCGTACAGCGCGAGTCCGCCGCGAACGGCTCGCGTGGATTGCTCCGGACGCGACGACATCCGCAGCACTTCGGCGAGATCGAGCATCGCATCTCCGTGGTGTGCGAGCAAGTCCGTCGGCTCGACGAGCGCGACCGCCTCGCGGGCCAGCGCCTCGCCCTCGTCGTGGCGCCCGGCGGCCGCGAGGACCTTCGCCCGGACCCCGCGCCAGATGGCCTGGGTGACGATGTCGTCGGCGGCCGCGGTGTCTGCGGTCATCTCGCACAGCTCGTCGGCTTCGTCGCGGCGTCCCTGGGCATAGACGGCTTGCGCGAGCATCGCCGTGGTCGTCGCCAGGGCGCCTGCTCCGCTCATCGACCGCAGCGTCTCGACGTCCGCGCGCAGCGCGACCTCGGCGAGCTCGTGCTGCCCGGCGGCCATCCGCACGAGCGCTTCGAGATGCGACACGCTCGAGCCCAGGCTGCCGAGCCGGTCCAGGGTCTCGTTGGCCTCGGCGAGGTAGCGCTCTGCCAGGTCGAACTCGCGGCGCATGGCGTGCAGCAGCGCGAGCGGGTTGAGCGTCCAGGCGACCGCGACGGGACTCGCCTTGACGACGTCGCGATACCCCTCGACGCCGCGAATCGCCTCGTCAACGGGCATCGGGCCGAACGCGGCGGCGGTCGCTCGCAGCCCGAGCACGTCGAAGAGCTCGCGCTCGTCGCCTGCCCGCCGCGCGCACTCGGCTGCCTTGCGCCACGCGTCGTCGGCGCGCCCGACCCGTCCCGCGATCCATGCGACCTCCGCGCGCAGCCGCCACGCCCGGCACTGACCGCGGTGGTCGCCCTGGCGCTCGAGCACCGGCAGGACCGCGTCGGCGACGCGACGCGACTCCTCCGTTCTCGTCGTCGTCTCGGCGTCCAGCCGCACGATCTCGCGCTCGATCCGCGCACGCGCCCGGACCCGCGGGTCCGATCCGCTCGCGATCGCCTCGTCGAGCACGCGGGTCGCCTCGGTCATGCGGCCGGCTTCGAACAGCGAGACGCCCAGCGCGGGCAGCAACGCGCCGCGCGCCGCGTCGTCGGAGGAGACGAGGTCGATGGCGCGCTCGAGCAGGGCGCTGGCGGCGGCCGGGTCGCCGCGCCCGAGCGCGGAGTCCGACGCCGCGCTGAGGTGCGCGCCGGCGCGGGCGGCCCGCTCGCGCTCGCGCTCGCCGGCGCCGCCGAGGTCGCAGGCGAGCCTGTAGGACTGCTCGAGGTGATAGCCGACGATCTCGCGCGCCGCCGACCGCGGCTCGAGCCAGTCGGCGACGCCGGCGTGCAGCTCGGCGCGCACGACCTTCGGGACGCCCGCATAGGCGACGTCGCGGATCAGCGCGTGCGTGAAGCGAAACGCGTCCTCGCCCGGAAACTGCGGCTGGTCGCCGCCGATGAAGCCCTTGCGCGCGAGGCCGACGAGCAGGCGCGCCATCGCGCGAGGCTCGTCGTCGGGCGCGAGCGACGTGAGGACCCCGGCGTGAAACGTGCGCCCCTCGACGGACGCGCGCTGCAGCAGCTTCCGCTCGTCGCCGTCGAGACGGTCGATGCGGGCCGCGAGGACAGCCTGGATGCTGGCGGGCAGCTCGCCCTCGTCCGGACCGACCGCGACGAGCTGCTCGACGAACAGCGGGTTGCCCTCGGCGCGCTGCGCGATCCGCGCCGCGAGCTCGCTCGCGCCGAGGCGCTGCGCGAGCTCCCGCGAATCGGCCTCGCCGAGCGCGTCGAGCACCACGAGCGACCGGGCCGGGTGCGGGACGGCGCGTTCGGGCCGCGTCTCGAGCAGCTCGGGCCGCGTGAGGCACAGAAGCAGGATCGGGCAGCCGCTCGACAGCACGACGAGGTGGTCGAGCAGGTCCAGCAGCGCCGGCTCGGCCCAGTGGATGTCCTCGATCGCGACGACGACCGGGCGGTCGCGTGCCAGGCGCTCGAGGAGCCGGCGCATCGCCCAGGCGGTCTCATCGGCCTGCGCGGGCTCGCCGGACAGCCCGATCGCGCCGAGGATCCCGCGGATCGCCTGCTCGTCGCCGGCCAGCAGCTCCTCGACGCGCCCGCGCGGATCGTCGCCGAGGCCGCGCACGATGTCGGCGAGCGCGCGGTACGTCGTGCCCTCGCCGTAGGCCAGGCAGCGGCCGGCGAGGACGAGCGGCTCGTCGCCGAGGCTCGCGAGCAGCTCCCCGGCGAGCCGGGACTTGCCGATCCCCGGCGCCCCGACGACCGTCACCATCCGGCAGGCGCGCTCGTCGCGAGCGCGCTCGTAGGCGGCGCGCAGCTCGTCGAGCTCGTCGCCACGGCCGACGAAGGGCGTCTGCGGCGCGCGCAGCAGCGCGGGCCGCTCGGGTTCGATGGCGAGCAGCCGGCCGTTCTCGTCGTCGACGCTCGTGTCGGTGTCGACGGTGCGGCGAATGGTCTCGCCGAGCAGGATCTCGCCCTCCTGCGCGCGGTCGGCGAGCCGTCCCGCGGCGGCGATCGGCGCGCCGGTGGCGACCGCGGCCCCGTGCGGTCCGGCGGCGAGGAAGACCTCGCCCGACTCGAGGCCCAGTCGCAGCTCGGGGGCCGCCGCGCGGAGCTCGACGGCGGCGCGAGCGGCCCGCAGGGCGTCGTCGTCGTGGGAGTCCTCGAGCCCGAAGAACCCGACGAGCGCGTCGCCGAGGTAGCGCTCGACCGTCCCTCCGTGGCGCGCGATCACCGCCGTGCAGCGTTCGAAGACCGCGTGCAGCGCCTCGGGGTCCGCGTGGTCGGCGCGGGCTGCGAGCACCGCGACCACCCGGCGGGCGTCCGGCCGCCGCCCGGGCACGGTCGCCGGCTGCCCGGCGGCGGGCGCGGGCTCGCTCGTCCGGCGCGGCCATGGGAGCGCGTCGGCGGACGGGCGCCGATCGCCGCCGCCCGGCGCCATCGCGTTCAGCGCCGCCGCGACGGCCGCCGCCGACGGCGGGCGCTGCTCGGGGTCCTTGGCCAGCAGCTCGAGGATCAGCCGCTCGAGCACGGCAGGCAGCGCGGGCGCGTGCACCGACGGCGCCACGGGCGTCGCCGAGAGGTGCTGCGCGAGCACCTGCGTGGCGTCGGCCGCGACGAACGGCGCCCGGCCCGTGACCATCTCGTAGAGCGTGACGCCGAGCGCGTACAGGTCGCAGGCCGGGCCGACGGCCGCGCCGCGGATCTGCTCGGGCGCCAGATAGCGCACGGTGCCCACGACGATGCCCTCGGCCGTCAGCCGCTCCTGCCCGATCTGGTGGGCGATGCCGAAGTCGCCGAGCGCGGCGTGGCCGCCGGCGGTCAGCCAGACGTTGTCGGGCTTGACGTCGCGGTGGATGACGTCGTGCGCGTGCGCGTGAGCCAGTGCGGATGCGATCTCGCCGCCGAGCCGGATCGTCTCGTCGATGGCCGGCTGCTCGCGCGCCAGCAGCTCGGCGAGCGAGCCGCCGCTCATCGCCCGCAGCACGAGGTAGGGGATGCCGTCGACCTCGCCGCTGTCGAACACCGTGATGACGTTCGGGTGGTCGCCGAGCCGCCCGGTCACCTGCGCCTCGCGCGTGACCCGCGCCCGGGCGGCCATGTTCGTGCTGGCCCCGACGACGATCGCGAGCGCGACCTCGCGGTCCAGCCGCCGGTCGTACGCGAGATAGACCTCCTTCGTCGCGCCGCGCCCGAGCCGCGTTCGGATCTCGTAGCGGTCGGCGAGCACGCCACTGAAGCCCGAGATCGCCGACGGGAGCGTCGGCGACTGGTCTGTGACGTCATCCATCGATAGCAGGCCCCGGCCGCAGACTACCGCCGTGGCCGGGGGCCGAACCGCTACTCGTGGCCAGTTACAGGGGTTGCGCGGTCGGGCGGACGAGGATCTGGTTGACGTCGACGTGCGGCGGCTGGGAGATCGCGTACATGACGGCGCGGGCGATGTCGTCGGGGTCCAGCGCGCCCTCGGGCGTCTGCTCGAAGAACGGCGTCGCGACCATGCCGGGCTCGATCGACGTGACGCGGATGCCGGTTCCGTGCAGGTCCTGACGCGCGGCCTCGGCCATCGCCGTGACGGCGTGCTTCGTCGCGCTGTACAGCGAGCCGGGGATCACGCGGCGGCCGGCGACGGAGCTCGTCAGCAGCAGGTGCCCCGCGGTCTCCTTGAGCGCCGGGATCGCCGCGCGGATCGTGTAGGCCGCGCCGAGGACGTTCGTGAGGACCATGTCGCGCCAGTGCTCGGGAGTCTCCTCGAGGAAGCCGCGCTTGGCGCCGAAGCCCGCGTTCGCCCAGACGACGTCGATCCGGCCGAAGGCCTCGAGCGCGGCGGCCACCATCGCCTCCTGCTGGGCGAAGTCCGTGACGTCGCACTGCACGGCTAGCGCGCGCTCAGGCCCGCCGAGCTCCTCCGCCAGCGTGTCGAGCTTGTCCTTCGAGCGGGCGGCGAGCACGACGCGGTAGCCCGGCTCCGCCGCGCGTCGCGCGGTCGCGGCGCCGATCCCGCTGGAGGCTCCGGTGATGAGGAAGACGGGATCTGGCATGCGGCCTCCTAGGCTGAGGGTTCAGAAATGCTCTACGACAAGGCACGCATCTTCGTACAGGCCGGTGGTGGGGGAGACGGCTGCCTGAGCTTCCGGCGCGAGGCGCACGTCCCGCACGGCGGGCCCGACGGCGGCGACGGCGGCCACGGCGGCGACGTCGTGCTCGTCTGCGACGACTCCTTCCGCGACCTGCAGACCTACAAGCGCCGCGCGCACTACAAGGCGATCCGCGCCGGCCACGGCGAGGGCGACCAGCGCCACGGCGCCAACGGCCCGGTGCTCGAGATCCCCGTGCCGCCGGGCACCCAGGTCGCGTCGTGGGACGGCACCACGCACGACCTCGTCGCGCCCGGCCAGCGCGTCGTCGTCGCGCGCGGCGGTGCGGGCGGTCGCGGCAACAAGCGCTTCGCGACCTCCACGGTTCAAGCGCCGCGGCTCAGAGAGCGAGGACTTCCCGGCGAGGAGGGGTGGGTGGACCTGCGGCTGAAGCTGCTCGCCGACGTCGGGCTCGTCGGGGTCCCGAACGCGGGCAAGTCCTCGCTGCTCGCGCGGATGACGCGCGCCGCGCCGAAGGTCGGCGCGTACCCGTTCACGACGCTCGAACCCGTCCTCGGGACGCTCGAGGGGGCCGACCGCCAGCTCGTCATCGCCGACATCCCGGGCCTCATCGAGGGCGCGAGCGACGGCGCCGGGCTGGGCCACGACTTCCTCGCCCACGTCGAGCGCACGCGGCTGCTCGTGCACGTGCTCGACCTCGACCCCGCGGACGGCTCGGACCCGCTGGACAACCACGCGACGATCGAGGCCGAGCTGCGTGCCCACGACCCGCGGCTGGCCTCGCTGCCGCGCGTGCTCGCGCTGTCGAAGGCCGACCTCGTTCCGCCCGGCGACGCCGAGGCCGCCGCGGAGCTGTGGCGCGAGCACCTCGGCGAGGCTGTGCCCGTGATCGTGACGTCGAGCGCCTCGGGCGAAGGACTCGACGCGCTCGCCGCCGAGCTCCTGTATCGCGTGCCGATTGACACCGGACCCGCCCACCCGCCGCAGGCCGAGGCGCTGGACGTCCCGCTGGCGGAACACAAGGTCTTTCGTCCGGCCGCCGGCCGCGGCTTCAGCGTCGAGCGGATCGACGACGGTGTGTTCAAGGTCGACGGCGACGGCATCGTGCGGCTGCTCGCCCGCCACGACCTCGACAACGACGAGGCGCTCGCGCACGTCGAGGGTCGCCTGCGCCGGATGGGCGTGATCAGCGCGCTCGAGGCCGCGGGCTTCGAGCCCGGCGACGACGTCGAGATCGCCGGCGTGCTGTTCGAGCTGCACCCCGGGTAGCGCCTGGGGCCGCCGCCGCAACCTTCGCGACCCCGGCCGTGTTCTCGCCGAAGGCGGGGAAACGACCGGGGGGCACGTGTGCACACGACGGGGTGGCGTAGGCGGGAGATCGCGACGGATCGCGCAGCGACTGGCTACCGTTCCGCGCCGATGAGACTCCGCACGCTGCTCCTCGCCACGCTGCTGTTCACCGGCCTCGCGGCCCCGGCCGCCCTGGCGGCCCCCGATCAAGGCTCGATCATCATGGACGACGATCAGTTCCTCTACCGAGGCGATCAGACCGCCGCGCGATCGCTGTCCGCCGCGCGATCGCTCGGCGCCGAGGTCGTCCGTGCGACCGTGCTGTGGCGGGTCGTGGGCGAGGGCGCCCGGCTGTCGAACCGCGAGATCGAGCGGCTGCCGACCGACAAGCTGCGCGACCGCGCGCGCGCTCAGCGCAAGCGCTTCAAGCCCGCCGACCCGCGCACGTACCCGACGCGAAACTGGGACCGCTACGACAACCTCGTCAAGCACGCGACCCAGCTCGGCATGCGGGTGTACTTCTCGATCACCGGGCCGGGGCCGAGCTACGCGCACCGGATCGCGCCGCCGAGCCAGCGCGCGAACGCCGGCACGTACAAGCCCTACCCCTCGCGCTACCGCTCCTTCGTGCAGGCCATCGGCCGGCGCTACAACGGCAACTACCGCGACGAGAACGGCATTCGCCGCGCGCTGCCGAAGGTCACGTTGTGGTCGCTGTGGAACGAGCCAAACCAGCCGGGCTGGCTGTCACCGCAGTGGGAGAACGGCGTGCCCAGCTCGCCGTGGCTCTACCGCCAGCTCTACCACGCCGGCTACCAGGGCCTGCAGCTCTCCGGTCACGGCTCGGACACGATCCTGTTCGGGGAGACCGCGCCGCTCGGCTCGTCCAATCGCGGTGCGCGCAACGGGATCCGCCCGGTGCCGTTCTTGCGCGAGGTCGCGTGCGTCGCGCCCAACGGCGCAGCAGTACGCGGGGCCCGCCGCGACGGCGCGCCACTGCGAGGACTTCACACGCTTCGGCCCGCTGAAGGCGAGCGCCTACGCGCACCACCCGTACACGAAGAAGGGGGCCCCGACGGTCCGGCCCGCGATCGGCGACGAGATCACGATCGCGAACATCGGCTCGCTCGGGACGGTGCTCGACGCGGTGGCGCTGCAGTCCGGCGGCAAGATCCCTGCAGCCCTGCCGATCCTGCTGACGGAGTTCGGCTACGAGAGCAACCCGCCGGACACCCGCAACGGCATCCCGCTGCTGCGCCAGGCGGAGTTCAACCAGCTCGCGGAGTTCCTCGCCTACCTCGATCCGCGCGTCACGGCGACGACGCAGTTCCTGCTCAAGGACGCGCCGCCGCTGAAGCAGTACCCCGTGGGCTCGCGGCTGTACTGGTTCACGTACCAGTCCGGCCTGCTCGACGTCCGCAACCGCGCGAAGCCTGCGGCGTTCGCCTACACGTTCCCGTTCGTGCTCGTGAACCCCGGGGTGCCGGGCCTGACCGGCTTCTGGGGTCAGCTGCGCTTCCGGCCGAACGGGTCCGACGACCTCGTCGTGATCTTCTGGCGGCCGGTCGACAACAAGAAGCCGTGCGGGCCCGACGGCTGGCTGCAGCAGGGGGAGCCCGTCAAGACGAGCTTCCGCGGCTTCTTCACCGGGACCTTCCCGACGCCGGGGCCGGGCGGCCAGTACTGCGCCCTGTACTTCGATCCGCTGAAGGGCAAGATCACCAACCGCTCGCTGACGACGTCGCCGTAGCGGTGGTCAGCGAGCGAGCGGGCGCGGGTGCTCCGCGACCCGCTTGCGCCAGCCGCGCTCGATCCGCCTGACGAAGCGCTTGGGCGACGGCTCGTAGAGCTTGCGCCCGCGCTTGAGCGCCTTCTCGCAGAGGGTCGCCGAGCGGCGGTCGATGACGGCGAGCAGCGCCTCCCGCGACGCCGCGTCCTCGAAGGACAGCGCGTCGGCCTCGACGTAGGCGCGCAGCGCGCTGAGGTCGTGGCCGTCGCCGAGCAGGTTGGCGAGCTCGTGCGCGCGCTTGGAGACGCGCTTGCACCGCTTGGGTTGTGCCTCGCGGACGATCTGCGTTGCGTGCCAGAGGTCCTTGACGCGCTTGCGCCACGCGTGGAGGTTCTCCGGAGTCGGGTCCGCGTGCGCCTTGCGCATGCGCTTGCGGCCACGGCGGTAGATGCGCCGCAGGCCGGGCGACAGCGCATCGAAGCCGTCGACTGCGAACGACCAGGTCGGCGTCCGCTCGCTGAGGCCCTCGAGTGCGGTGCGGACGTCGTCGATCTCGCCGCTTCCCGGCGAGAGCTCCGCGTCGGCGCGCTGCGCTTGCAGGCGCGCGCGCAGCGCGTCGGTGACGCGGGCCGGTAGCTCCTCGGGGAAGCGCTCGCCGAGGTCGTCGAGCGTGTCGACGAGCACGCGGGCGTCGCGGCCCGCCGACAGCCGCCGCGCCGTGCGGCGCAGCGCGGCGTTCTCGCGCTCGTAGGTCGGCTGGCCGATCGCGTCGCGCGACAGGCGCAGCGCCGCGCGCAGGCGCTTGATGTGCTTGCGCGTCGCGTGGACGGCGTCCGGGAGCTCGCGCCGCGAGGCTCCCGCCAGCTCCTCGCGGGCGTCCGCGAGCTGACCGCCGGCGATGCGGCGGATCCCGCCGGCCACGGGCTCGGCTGGGCGCAGGCGGTAGCTCCGGTCGGGCTGGTCCTCCTCGGCGCGCGCGAAGGCCGCCTGGAGCGTGGCTTTGAGGTCGGGCATGGGTTCGGTGTGTCCACAACGGCGGGTGGCGTAAACGCCCGGCTGCGTCGCCCGGCGCGCACGCGCATGCCGACGGGCGGGCGCGCTCAGAGGCCCGGTCGGACGGACATGCTCCCGCGCAGCCTCGTCGCGAGATGGCGAATAAGCTCAGCGGGGCCCATGGCCCGCTACGTCATCAAGCTCGGATCGAGCATCGTCGCCGAGGACTCCGGCGAGCTGCGCGCCGACGTCATCGAGCGCATCTGCGCCGAGGCGGCCGCCCGCCACGGCGCCGGGCACGACGTCGTGCTCGTGACGAGCGGCGCGATCGCGCGTGGGATGCGCGTGATGGACCTGCCCGTCCGGCCGCGCGCCATCGAGGAGCTGCAGGCGGCGAGCGCGGTGGGGCAGGGCAAGCTCTACCGCATCTACGACGAGCTGCTGCGCGACCGCGGGATCACGAGCGCGCAGGTGCTGCTGACGTTCTTCGACATGAGCGCCCGCACGCACTACCTCAACGCCCGCCAGACGCTCGGCAAGCTGCTCGAGTGGCGCGTGCTGCCGGTCATCAACGAGAACGACACGACGACGACCGACGAGATCTCCTTCGGCGACAACGACTTCCTCGCCGCGCAGGTGGCGATGCTCATCGGCGCCGACCTGCTCGTCCTGCTGACCGACGTCGAGGGGCTCTTCACGGCCAGCCCGAAGGCCGACCCGGACGCGCGGCTCGTCGAGGAGATCACGGACTTCGAGGCCTTGGGCGCGCTCGCGATCGGCCACACGACCTCGCCGCTGGGGACGGGCGGCATGCGCTCGAAGGTCGTCGCGGCGGAGATGGCGACCGCCGGCGGCATCGAGACCGTCATCTGCAGCGGGCTGCGCGAGGGCGCTTTGGGTGCCGCGCTCGACGGCGATCCCGGCGGCACGCGCTTCCCGCCGCGCGCGGAGCGCTACTCGTCATTCAAGCTCTGGCTGAAGTACGCCAAGCCCTCGCACGGGACAATCGTCGTCGACGGGGGCGCCGCGCGCGCGCTGCGCGACGGAGGGACGTCATTGCTGCCGGTCGGCGTCACCGAGGTCCGCGGCGACTTCGACGCCGGCGACGCCGTTCAGGTCGCGCACGGGGCGATCGTCATCGGCAAGGGGATCTGCAACTACGCCGCCGGCGAGCTCACCCGCGTGAAGGGGATGAAGTCCGGCGCGGTCCGCGAGCTGCTCCCGCGCGCGACCGACGAGGCGATTCACCGCGACTACTTCGTGCTGGCCTGAACGCGAACGCGTCGGTGGTCTGCGGCGGCGTGCGCCTTGACGTTGTCGGTACGGTTCGAGGTCAGTCGAATCGGGGCCGGGCGCGCGGGGGCGCGACTGACCGAGTCGAGCCAATGTCGAACGGAAGGGGGCCGATCGTGGCGCGATTGCGACCGAGAGACTCCGACGTCGTACCACCGCCTCCCGATGCCGTCCGCGACGGCACCCGCGGTGCCCGCGATGTCCCGACGAACGCTCAGGCACACGCCCTTCGCAGGTGCACGCCGCTGACGCCCGCGCAGTTCAAGGCCAAGCGCCGCTTGGCAGACCAGGGGATCAACCCGCTACGAGAGCCCTGACGCTCGCTGGGTCGGAGCGCTGAGGGCGCCTCAGCGGGCGGCGGCGCTCAGCCGCCGGTAGGCCGTGCGCCGGGCGCCGGCCAGCAGCTTCACCGACCCTCCCCGGTGCGCACGCGACCGCCGGTTCGACAGCGGCTGCGTGAACGTGAGGCTGGTGGTGCCGCTCGCTTGCGCCAGGCCGGTGGTGAGGCAGGTGAGCAGGGCGAGCGGGTCGCGCAGGTTGGCGATCACGACCCGGTCGCCGGTGAAGCGTCCGGAGGTCACGGTCGCCGACAAGCCGGCGGTGCCGCCGACGCTGCCGACGCTCAGCAGGCCGGTCACGGTGGCGTGCGTCTGGCTGCCGTCCGACCAGGCGATGTTCAGCGTGCCGGTGATGTTCTGCGCCGACGTGCAGGTCAGGTTGCCGGCAAGGGCGTAGGTGAACGTGCCGGTGGTCGCTCCGCCGCCGGGGAACACGCAGGTCGTGATCGTGCCGGTGCCCGTGGAGGTCGAAGCGGGTCCTGGGTTCGGAGGCAGCGGTTGGGTGGCTGGCGGGCTGAAGTGAGCGCGATGCTGGCGACGCAGGTGCCGTCGAGGACGGCCGCGTGGGCTGGTGCCGTAGCCGCTGCCAGCGACACGGCGACGCCGAAGAGCACGGTCAGCACGGCGACGGGACGTTTCATCCTGGGCTCCTGGGAGGGGTGTTCGCCGCCGAGCTCGTCCGGGTCGGCGCTGGCGTCGCGTTCGACGTGCGCCGATCCTAGGTCGGGTGACGATCCCTCGTCAACCGGGGGCTCGGACGTCGAGCGACGGCGCGCTGACGCGCGGTGATCCGCCTGCGATGCGCAGCGTCTGCGCGACCCGCACGCTCACCGGGACCGCGAGCGCGCGGCACGCGTCGTGATCCTGCGGCTGCGCGGCGAAGTCCTGGATCGTCACGCGATGCTCGACGTGCCGGCGCTTGCCCTTCGCCAGCCGCGCCGGGAGCCGCTGGGAGCCGAGCGCCGCGATGTTGTTGCCGCGCCGCCCGCTCCACCAGCGCACGGCGCCGTGACGGCCCTGGCGGCGGACGACGAGCTCGTCGGTCGCGCTCAGCCGCAAGGTTGCGCTGCTCGCCGGATCGACTGGCGCCTTGACCCCGCATTCCGGGGTCAAGACGCCATTCACCGCGACGGGGTGGGGTCGCGTACCCTTCGCACCATGGCCACCGCGACCCGTTCCGTGGCGGAGATCTGCCTCGAGGCGCGCGACGCGGCTCGCGCGCTCGCGGCGCTCGACACCGACACGAAGAACGCCGCGCTGTACGCGATCGCCGACGCGCTGATCGCCCGCACCGACGAGATCGTCGAGGCCAACGCGCGCGACATGCAGGCCGGACGCGACAACGGCCTCGATGCGGCGCTGCTCGACCGGCTCGCGCTCGACCCGGCGCGGATCGAGGGGATCGCCGCCGGCACGCGCGCGATCGCCGCGCTGCCCGACCCCGTGGGCGAGGTCGTCGAGGGCAAGCGCCTGCCCAACGGCCTCGACGTGCGCAAGCTGCGCGTCCCGTTCGGGGTCGTCGCGGTCGTCTACGAGGCGCGTCCGAACGTCACGATCGACGCCGCCTCGCTCTGCCTGAAGTCCGGCAACGCGGTCGTCCTGCGCGGCTCGTCCTCGGCGACGCACTCGAACGCCGTGCTCGCGACGATCGCCGCCGAGGCCGCCACCCGGGCGGGCGTCCCCGACGGCGCGATCGGCCTCGTCGCCGGTGGCGGGCGCGAGGAGCTGACCGAGCTCGCGACGCAGGACGGCACCGTCGACCTGATCTTCCCGCGCGGGGGCGAGGGGCTGAAGGCCGCGCTGAAGGCCGTCGCGACCGTCCCGGTCATCTACGCCGCCTCCGGAAACTGCCACGTCTACGTCGACGCGACCGCCGACCTCGACGACGCCGAGGCGATCATCCTCAACGCGAAGGTCCAGCGGCCCGGCGTGTGCAACGCCGCCGAGACGCTGCTCGTCCACGCCGGCGCGGCGCCGGCCTTCCTGCCGCGCGCGCTGCGCGCGCTCCAGGGCGCGGGCGTGGAGCTGCGCGTCGACGGCCGCGCGCGCGCGCTGGCGGGCGACGAGCTCGCGCCCTCGCTGCTCGACGCGACGGACGAGGACTGGGACACGGAGTTCCTCGCCCTGACCCTCGCGGTCGGCGTCGTCGACTCGATCGACGAGGCGATCGAGCACGTCAACGCGCACGGATCGGGCCACTCGGAGGCGATCGTCACGAACGACGCGGCGGCGGCGCGGGCGTTCGAGCGCGGCGTCGACGCCGCCTGCGTCTACGTCAACGCCTCCACGCGCTACACCGACGGCGGCGAGTTCGGCATGGGCGCGGAGATCGGCAACTCGACGCAGAAGCTCCACGCCCGCGGGCCGATCGGCGTGCGCGAGCTGTGCACGTTCAAGTACGTGGTCGTCGGCGACGGCCACGTGCGGCCGTAGCGCCGCCCACCAGCGTGGCCCGCGTTGGCATCCTCGGCGGCACGTTCAACCCGCCGCACCTCGCGCATCTCGTCTGCGCGTCGGAGGCCGCCGCGCAGCTGCGCCTCGATCGCGTGCTGCTGACGCCGGTCGCGGTGCCCCCGCACAAGGAGGCCAGCGCGGACCCGGGAGCAGACGTGCGGCTCGAGCTCTGCCGGCTCGCCGTGGCCGGCGACGAGCGACTGGGGGTCTGCGACGTGGAGGTCGTGCGCGGCGGGTCGTCGTACACGGTCGATACCCTGCGTGACCTGCATGCGCGCGATCCGGAGGATCACCTGACGTTCATCCTCGGGGGCGACATCGCCCTCGGACTGCCGGCGTGGCACGAGCCCGAGGCGGTGCTCGGCCTCGCGACGCTCGCGGTCGCCGAGCGGGCCGGCGCGCCGCGCGCCGACGTCGCCGAGCGCCTGCGGGAGGCGTTCGGAGATCTCGCGTCGCCGCGCTTCTTTCACATGCCGCGGATCGACATCTCGTCGTCGGAGATCCGCGAGCGGGTCGCCGCCGGCCTGCCGATTCGCTATCTGGTGCCGGACGCCGTGGCCGATCGCATCGAACAGGGAGGGCTCTACAGATGAACCCAGCGCAGCTCGCCGAGACGATCGCCGGCCTCGCCGCCGACAAGAAGGCCGTCGACGTCGTCGAGCTCGACGTGCGCGGCGTCATCGGCTACACGGACTTCTTCCTCGTCTGCTCGGGCAACACCGCCCGCCAGACGAAGGGCATCCACGACGGCATCCACCAGACGCTGAAGGACGAGCACGGCCTGCTGCCGCGACGCGTCGAGGGCGTGCGCGAAGCGCGCTGGATCCTCATGGACTATCTCGACGTCGTCGTGCACATCTTCACCCCCGAGGCGCGCGACTTCTACCGCCTCGAGCAGCTGTGGGGCGAGGTGCCCGCTCGGGCCATGGACCCCGTCCAGAGCTCGACTCGCCCGGGGCCGGGCCGTGCATCTGCAAGCGCTTCGCTACCTGCTTGCGGTCGCAGAGGAAGGGCATTTCGGCCGTGCCGCCGCTCGCATGCACATCTCGCAGCCCTCCGTGAGCCAGGCGGTCGCGCGGCTGGAGAACCAGTTCGGCACGCGGCTGCTGGACCGCTCGGGCGGGCGGGTGGTCCCGACCGAGGCGGGTGAGCGCGTGCTCGTCGAGGTTCGCTCGGTGCTGAGCCACCTCGACCGAGCGATCGGGGCCGCGACGACGAGCACCGCTGCCGGTCAGCTGCGCATCGCGTGCACGCCCTTCTTCGCGATGTGGGTGGCCGCGGAGCTGCTCGCCCCGTTTCGCGCGGCGCATCCGGACATCCAGATCTCCGTCGCGGAGCTCTACGTGCCGGCTCAGATGCGCGCGCTCGAGGCTGGCGAGATCGACGTGGTGGTCGGCGAGCCGCTGCTCGCGGACCCGCGCTTTCATCCGACCGTCATCCGGCAGGATCCCTGCTGCATCTGGATGAGCACAGATCACGACCTGACGGCATGGGACGAGATCCCGCTCAGCAGGCTCGGCGATGCTGCGCTCGTCGATGCCGATCCGGAGCTGCATCCGGGCTACCACGCCTGGCTTCGCACCGCGTTCCAACGCGCGGGTGCCACGCCGACGTTCGCTCCGAGCAGCCGTGACTCCCCGACGACCGTCAGCCGCATCATCGCCGGCACGGTGGTGAGCCTCGCTGCGGACATCATGCCCGAGGGGACCATTCCCGGCATCGCCGTCCGTCCCGTCAGCGACCCCGTCCTCTGGCCCTGGACGGCAACCACCCTGCGCGACGACGCGCCGCCGAAGGTCGCGATCAGCTTCGTCGCGTGGGCCTGCGCATGGGCTTGTACGCCGACGCTCGAGCGACGCGCGCAGAGCGGTCGATAAGCGCTGCCTATCGGTCATCGGCGATTGGACTTGGACGCGCCGGCGGAGCGTGTCTAGGTTCCGGCCGATGAAGATCCGAGCCGGCTTCACCGTCCTTGCGGCGCTCGCAGCGCTCGCGACGAGCGCGTCGACCGCACACGCCAAGAGCGCGTCATTTCAGTACGAGTTCACCGCCAAGCAGACCCAGGTGTGGTCGTCGGTGCACCCGCTGGGCGGATGCTTCTACCCGGCTTCCGCCGGGACGGGAACGACCGAGTCCGTGTTCACGGCAAAGGGCAACGTGGAGGTCACCGGCAAGGTCAAGCGGCCAAGCTTCACCATGACCCCCAAGAGCCGCAACTCCAAGGTGAAGTACACGGAGCTCGGCCGATTTGAGCTCAAGCACTCCACAGATCCGTGCTACAGCACCCCGGTCGACCACGTCTTCGACTCAAGCGGCTGTGGCACGCAGACGGTCTCCGCCAAGCTGAGACTCGTGCTCGACGACGGGGAGCTCGAGGTGGAGGGCACGTCCGAGCCTCGTGGCGAGGCGCCGTTCTGCCCGTTCTTCTTCTACGGCCAGCAGTATGGGGCCGACCAGCCCGAGCCCGTGGGCCAGTTCACCGATCAAGCAGAGGAGACCGACCACGACCTGACTAGAGGCGGGCTGCTGTCGACCGTCCGCGACGTCAAGGGCAGGCAGTTCTTCAAGGGCCGGACCGTGGTCCTGAAGGACGAGCGCTCGCAGGACTACAACCGGCTCGCCAAGCTCGGCCTGAAGGGACGCACCGACGTGCGGTGGAGGCTCGAGATGACCCCGCGCGACGACTGAACGGCGACGCCCGGGGGGCTCGCAGGACCGGGAGTTCTGGTACAAGCGACGGGATGCGCCGCCGCCTCCTGATCTCGGTGCTGATTGCAGGGGCGTTGGCGCCTGCGGTCGCGCTGGCGGCTGAGCCGCCCAACCAGAACGACCCGTGCTCGCGCGGCGGGCGCGACAGCTGCAGTACGACCGGTGTCGGCGAGTACCGCAGCTACAAGTTCGGCTTGCGCTGGTTCGGGGACTACCGCGGCGCGATCGAGGGCGTGAACGGCGCGACGTTCTGCCTCGACCTGCGCTTCTGGTACCCCGGCCGCGCTTATGACTACGAGCTCGTCGAGCCGGGCGCCGAGCTGCGAAACCGCGACGGCGATCGCGTCGCGGCCGAGAGCCTGCGGCGCATGAACTGGGCGATGTGGAACTACGGCCGCACGACGAAGAAGGCCAACCAGGGCGCGGTCATGCTCTACGTGCACCGGCTGATGGGCGACGGCGCGCCCGGTGAGGTCGATCCGGCCGCGCTGAGCGGCGCGGGGCGTGCGGTCTACGCGCGGATCGTGCGCGACGCCGAGCGCTTCGCCGGCCCATATCGCATCGAGCTGAAGCTGCCGAAGACGCTGCCGGTGCGGCGCAAGGCGGCGCTCGAGGTGCGCGTCCTCACGTCGTCGGGCCGCGTCGTGCCAAACGCACAGGTCACGCTCGCGTCCGATGGTGCCAACGGCCTTGCCACGAAGGTCGACACGGGCGACGACGGCGTTGCCCGGCCGTCGTTCACGCCTCAGGACGCGCAGGGCGGCGTCCGGGTGACCGCGACGAGCGGCCAGTTCGCGGCGAGCCGGCCGCGGATCTACGTGCCCGCGCGCGCCGCCCCCGCACGCAACGCGCAGCGCCTCGCCGCCCCGGCGTCGACGTCGGCCACCGCGACGGCGACCGCCGACGTGACGCCCGCCCGGCTCACCGTCACGACCACCGCGACGCCCGCGACGCTGCTCGCCGGCCAGATCACGCGCGACAACGTGACGATCGGTGGCGCGTACGGCGGCTGGCGCGGCCAGGTCGAGGTTCGGCTGTACGGACCGTTTCGCTCGCAGGCCGCGATCGCGTGCACCGGCACCCCGCTCGCCACGACGACCTACACCACGGGAGCCGGCCCGTCGCTGACGCCGCCGCTCGCGCCGGGCGCGCCCGGCTGGTACGGCTACCAGCTGACCATCGCGAGCACGGACGACGTCATCGGCCTGACGACGCCGTGCGGCGTGCCCGCGGAGACGTTCAAGGTCGAGGTCCAGCCGGCCGTGGTGACGCGCGTGAGCTCTCAGACGACGCTCGCCGGCAGCGCCGTCACCGACACCGTCGAGGTGACCGGGCTCGTCGGCGAGAGCGTCACGGTCGGCGCGAGCCTCTTCGGCCCGTACGCGGCCGCCGACAAGATGACCTGCGCCGGGCCGCCGTTCTGGACGGGCACCTTCGCGGCGCCCGCCGACGGCACGTACGTCACCGACCCGGTGACGCTCACCGTGCCCGGCTATTACACCTATCGCGAGTCGATCGCCGCGAGCGAGTTCGTCCGCGCGGTCGACACGCCGTGCGCGGTCGAGGCGGAGACGACGATCGTCCGCGGCAAGCCGCAGGTCCGCACGCAGGTTTCCGCGCAGGAGGCGGCGCCCGGCACGCCGATCACCGACAGCGTCGTCGTCACGGGCCTCGGCGCGCTGAGCGCGACGGTGAACGTCGCGCTGTACGGGCCGTTCCCGACGCGCTCCGAGATCCGCTGCGACGGCGCGCCCGCCGCGACGTCCGCGCTCGCCGTGACCGGCGACGGCACCTACACGACGCAGCCCACCACGCTCGCGGCTGCCGGCTACTACACGTACGTCGAGTCGATCGCCGCGACGAACGCCTACGACGGTACGGCGACGGCGTGCGGCGACGTCGCCGAGACGACCTTCGTCCAGGCCAGGCCGGCGGTCACGACCGTCGTGTCGGACCAGGTCGTGCGGCCCGGCTCGTCGATCTCCGACCGGATCTCGGTGACCGGGCTCGGCCAGACAGCCGCGACGATCGAGGTGCGGCTCTTCGGCCCGTACGCGTCGCGCGCGGCGATGGACTGCGCCGGCACGCCCTACTGGAAGGGCACCGTCGACGTCGCTGGCGACGGCGAGGCGAGCTCGGCGAGGGTCAAGCTCACGCGAGCGGGCTTCTACACCTACCGCGAGCGGATCGTCGGGACGCCGAGCGTGGCCGCGACGGAGACCGCGTGCGGCGAGGAGACGGAGACCTCGCTTGCCGCGCCGCTCATCCTCACCGGTCGCGGCGACCGCGTCGTGAGCGCGCAGACCACAGCTCCCGAGCCGGCCGCCACGGCTCAGAGCACGGCGAAGCCCACGCGCGTGCGGCTCGCCGCGCGCGGCATCGACGCCCGCGTCTACGAGGTCGGCATCGACACGCGCTCCGGCGCGCTGGCGATCCCCAAGGACATCGACCGCGTCGCCTGGTGGCGCGACGGTGCGGCGCCCGGCTCGGCCAACGGCGCGATCCTGCTCGCCGGCCACGTCGACAGCGCCAGGCGCGGTGCGGGCGCGTTCTACGCCCTGAAGAACGCCCGCCGCGGCGACACGGTGACGGTGACCTCCGACGACGGCAAGACGCGCAGCTACCGCATCTCGACGATGCAGCGCGTGCGCAAGGCGGCGCTGCCGGAGAGCATCTACTCGCGCACCGGCCGCCGGCGGCTCGTGCTCGTCACCTGCGGCGGCCCGTTCAGCACGGCGACCGGCCACTACCGCGACAACCTCATCGTCACGGCGTTCCCGCGCTGACGGGGTGAAGCTCGCCGGACGCGGCCGCCGAGTGCGGCTGGCGCCCGTCTCGTGCGCTACAGCGCCATGCTGACGTCGAGAAGCTGTGGCCGGACCGTGATCATGTCAAGCGTCTCCCCGTGGGCGCCGGCGACCTCGACGAGCAGGGCATCGGCGTAGACGCTGACCACCGCCCCGGTCGTCCCGGCCGGCCAGGAGCCGACTCGCTCGCGCAGCGTGACCACGTCGTGCTCCGAGATGGCGTGCTTGATGGAGGTCATCGCATCTGAGATTAGCCTCTGACGTATGCCGTGACCAGCCGAGGCGGACCGTCGGGAGGCAGAAGTTCCCACGCCGTCGTCACCCCGGCGGCCCGGTGTCGTCGTGACCTGAGCCCGGCCACCATGATCGGAACCTCGCAGAGGAGACCGTACGGCTCGTTGTCCCGATCTGCGGCGATTTCCGCGTAGAGGATTCCGTGACGGAGCGCCTGAGCGAGATAGGCAGCGTCGTCGATTCCGATTCCGAGGATCCGTTGGAACCGCTCCGCCTGTGTCTTCCGGTCGGGTGGTCGACGTTCAGGCAATACGAACGAGCTTCTGATCGATTCCGTAGGCCTCCTCGGCGCGAGGGAGCAGGTCGCCGACCTCAGGAAATGCGTGTGCCATGCTGGAATCCCTCCAATGCGGAGAGGATCCTTCGCATTGCCCACCGAGGGCGCGCGCACCTGGCTTCGGCCCCCGGGAGGATTGACGAAACGCCGGATGCCGCGTTCGCCGCCATGCGGCGCCACGTCGCGTGCTGGCGGTCGACCAGTGTGTTTCTATGGATCGGTCAGGCCGCGGGCCGCGTCGCTTCGAGGTTCGAGCGCGCGCGGATGAGCAGGGACTTCGTCGCGGGGACCGTCGTGTGCAGCAGGCGGGCGGTCTCCTCGTGCGAGCGGCCGTCGAACTCGCGCATGACGAGGGCCATGCGCTGGCGTTCGGGGAGGCGCCCGATCTCGGCGACGAGCTGGCGCATCTCGTCGCGCTCGTCCATGCGGCGCGCGGGGTCGCGGTCGACGGCTCCGAGCGGCTTGGCGTCGTCGTCGAGCTCGCCGAGGTTGTGGATCGTGCGCAGCGCGTCGATCGCCTGGTTGCGAACGATCATGTAGAGCCACGGGCGCAGGGCCATCGGCCGGTTCGTCACGCGCAGCCCGCGGTGTGCGCGGATGAACGCGTCCTGCACGATGTCGTCGGCGTCGTGGCTCGTGCCCGTCAGCATCCGCCCGGCGAACGACCGGAGCGGAGCGCGATAGCGTCGGTAGATCTCGGCGAAGGCGTCGTCGCAACCGCAGCGGACGCGGGCGACGAGCTCGTCGTCGGGGAGGGGTGTGAGGGGGGCGGCGATCATGCGTGACGCGATCCTTGCCCGGGGCGGTCACGTCACGGTCACGTGACGATCACGGAGCGCGGTTAGGCACGGTCTCGACGCTCACGCTCGGCTCCTCGCAACTGGTGTAATCAGCAGACCGTGCGGTACGCGATCCTCGGTCCGGTCGAGTTGCACGACGGTGAGCGCAGGCTGGCCGTGGAGGGCCGGCGGCAGGTGGGGTTGCTCGCCGTGATGCTGCTGCACGCCAACCGGGCGATGAGCGCCGAGGAGCTCATCGACGCGGTGTGGAGCGACCTGCCCGCCGCCGGCGCGCGCAAGCGCCTGCGGATGGCGATCGTACGCCTGCGCGAGACGCTCGCGAGCTGCCGCGGCGACGCCGACGCGCCGGCGCTGCGCACCGTCCCCAGCGGCTACGTCCTCGACGTGGCGGCCGGCGAGCTCGATGCCGACGTGTTCGAAGCGCGTGTCGCAGACGGCGCCCGCGCGCTGGACCGCGGCGACGCCGAGCTCGCGAGCCGGACGCTGGCCGAGGCGCTGGGGCTGTGGCGCGGGCCGGCGCTCGCCGAGGTCGCCTACGAGGACTGGGCGCTGCCGGAGATCCGGCGGCTGGAGAACGTGCGCCTCGCGGCGCTGGAGTCCCGCATCGACGCCGATCTGCGGCTCGGCCGGCACGGTGCGCTGGTCTCGGAGCTCGAGGCGCTGGTCGCCCGCCACCCGGCGCGCGAGCGCTTCGTCGAGCAGCTCATGCTCGCGCTGTATCGCTGCGGCAGGCAGACCGACGCGCTCGATGCCTACCGGTGCACGCGCGAGGTCCTGCTCGCGGACCTCGGCTTGGAGCCGGGACCTCGGCTGCGGGCGCTGCAGGGCGAGGTGCTCGTGCAATCACCGTCGCTGGACGTCGCGGCACCGGTCGCGGCGCCGCCACCGGGGCCGGCACCGATCGGCCTGCCCGCACGGCGCCTTGACGTGCTGGGCCGCGACGACGACGCGCGCGCGGTCGTCGACCTGCTGCGCCGCCCGGAGGTGCGTCTCGTGACGGTCATGGGGCCGGGTGGGGTGGGCAAGACGACGCTCGCGCTCGAGGTCGCCCACCGGCTCGCCGCCGAGCACGTCGACGGCGCCGTGTTCGTGAACCTCGCGGCGGTCGCCGATCCGGACGCCGTCGCCGACACCGTGCTGCATGCCCTCGGCTGCACGCCGGAGCCGGGCAGGACCGCGAAGGACACGCTCTGTCGCCTGGAGAGCTGCCGCGAGCAGCTGCTCGTGCTCGACAACTTCGAGCAGCTGCTGCCAGCCGGCTCGCTGCTGGCCGAGCTCCTGGCGTCGGCCCCGCGGCTGAAGCTGCTGACGACCAGCCGCGCCGCGCTGGACCTGCGCGCCGAGCATCGCTACTCCCTCAGCCCGCTCGCGCTGCCGGACTCGAGCCGCCCGGAGACGGTGACCGCAGCGCCCGCGACCGCGCTGTTCATCGCCCGTGCCGCCGCGCGCGATCCCGCGTTCCGGCTGACCGCGGAGAACGCCGAGGCGATCGCGGCGGTGTGTTCGCGCGTCGACGGCCTGCCGCTCGCGATCGAGCTCGCGGCCGCACGCTCGGGCACCCTGTCGCCGCAGGAGATCGCGAGCCGGCTCGACAGCGTCCTGACGAGCCTCGGCCCCGGATCGCGCGACACGCCCGACCGCCAGCGCACGATGCGCGCGACGCTCGACTGGAGCCACGGCCTGCTCGACGACGCGCAGCGTGCGGCGTTCGCCGAGCTCAGCGTGTTCGCCGGCGGCTGCACGATCGACGCGGCGTGCGACGTGACCTCGGCGACGCTCGAGGTGGTCGAGGGCCTCGTCGACAACAGCGTGCTCCGGCGCCGCGCGGGACCCGACGGGACGACGCGCCTGGCGATGCTCGAGCCGGTCCGCGAGTACGCCGCCGAGCACCTGGCCGCCCGCGCCGACGCCGCGACGATCGCCGAGCGCCACAGTCGCTACTACGTCGAGCTGGCCGAGTCGGTCGCGCCGAAGCTCCTGGCGGCCGACCAGCTGACGTGGCAGCGCCGCCTGGACGCCGAGGCCGACAACCTCCTCGAGGCACTCGAGCGCTCGCAGCGCGCGGGCGAGTCCGAGCGCGTCGTGCGGCTGGCGACGGCGCTGCGCGAGTGGTGGCGGCGCGGACGGGCGTCGCCGGGCCGCGCGTGGAGCGAGCGGGGGCTCGCAGGCGCCCCCGACCTGCCGCCCGCGTTGCGCGCTGACGCCCTGACGACCGTCTGCCAGCTCAGCGCCCAGCAGGGCGACATCGACCATGCCCTGGACTGCGCGCACCGGGCGCGCGACCTGTACGAGGACACCGGCGACGCGCGCGGCATGACCGTGGCGCTGGTCGCGATCGCCGTGTGCCACATGCTGCTCGGCGACGAGCAGGCCGCCGGAGCCGCGGCCGCCGACGCCGTCGGCACGGCCGGGGAGCTGGGGGCGTGGCCGCTCGGATACGCGCTGATCGCCCAGGCCGTCACGGCGCCCGATCCCGCGGCGGCGAAGCCGATCGCCGAGCGGGCGGCCCGGCTGCTGGACGAGGCCGGCGACGCCCGCGCCCAGGCATGGCTGTACGGCGACCTCGGCTACAAGGCGCTCGAGCACGGCGCGCTCGGCGATGCCCGCGAGCACATCGAGCGCTCGATGGCGCTCGCGCTGCAGCTCGACGATCAGGTCCACTACACCTTCGACGTGGAGCACCTGGCGCTGTGGGCGCTCGAGACGGGCGACGACGCCGGGTCGGCGGACGGCCTCGGCGAGGCGCTGGCGCGCTACTTCCGCTACGGGATCCGGCGACCGATCCTCGAGGTCTTCATCGCGATCGCGACGATCGCCGCTCGCACGGGGCGGGCCGCACGGGCGGCCGAGCTGCTCGGCGCCGCGATGACGCTCCGAGCCGGCGAGCCGCTGACGCGGGTCGAGGAGCGGCTGCACGCCCAGGCGACGGCGCTGCTCGGCGACGCCCGGGACGACGCGTATGCGCGAGGCTGCCGCTGCAGCCTGGAGGCCGCGGTCGCGCTCGGCCTCGCCATCGCGCAGGAGTGCGGCTCCGCAGCTCGCGACGAGAGCCTCCCGGGTCTCGTCGCGAGCGCGGGACCGGCGGCCGATCACGTACGGCCGTAGGTGTACCTGTGCGCGAGCTTGGTGGTGCGCGCACGGCTGACGCCGTGCATCTTCGCGGCGTTCGCCTGGTAGACGTTCGTCCGGGCCTGGAGACGATGGCCGGCGGTCGACGAGGCATGGGCGGGTGCTGCGGCGACGAGCAGCGATCCGACGAGCGCGAGCGTGATGCAGAAACGGCGCATGGGGAACCTCCTAGGGGTGGACTTGCGTCGGCTGCCGGTGAACCCCGGACAAACGACGCTGGCCCACGTAAGGACTCCTGACGGGCCCGCGTTCTTCCACCACCAAAGGCTCGAATGACGACCCCCGGGGTGCGCGCATCGCCACCCTGGGTTGGACAACCTCCGCTCGCGTCGACGGTCTCGTCCGTGCCACCGCAGCATCAGGTCACATGGGCGGGCACCCTGTTCCCTCCGACGGTCTGCCTAGCCTCGACCCGCGGGGCGCGTACGGGGTGCCCGGCCCATCGGTTCCCGCGAAGTGGAGCTGAGGGGGCTCGAACCCCTGACCTTTCGGCTGCCGCCGATCTCGCCGCTGGGCTTCGGGACGGTCGCGCTGCTGGGCTACGTCGCGCCGGTCACCAACGACCCGGTCACGATCGGATTCACGCAGCCGATCTCCGCCACGGAGGCGCCGCGCTCGGGCAGCTACTCCAAGACGCTGCTGTTCACGGCATCGACGCTGAGTCCGTAACCGCCTCGCCGGGACGCCGGCGGCCCGATCGCGGCGGTCGGCGTCCTCGGGGCAGCGACCTCGATGCCGCGGCGCTCGAATACGACGACGAGACGTAGGTCCCCGCGACCGGATGTCGGCCTCCTCATCGATGGACGGCGGCGTTGCGAGCCGATCAGCGACAATTCGGTCCGATGTACGAACTAGTGTTCGTTTCCGTGGAGCTATCGTCGAGTCAGAAGGGTGGGCTGGCAGAGCTGAAGATCGCTGCGGCGGCGGCGGACCTTGGGATTGGCGTGCTCCGTTCGATGACGGACGGCCTGCGCTACGACCTGGTCTTCGACGTGTCGGGACAGCTGCTGCGCGTTCAGTGCAAATGGGCGACGATCAAGGGCGATGATGTGGTTTCGATACCGCTGCGCACGAGTCGTCACACGCCCTCCGGCTACGTCCGCACGGTCTACAACGCCGATGAGATCGAAGGCTTCGCGGCTTACTGCCGAGAGCTCGACGCCTGCTTCTATCTACCGATCGCGGACTTCGCAGGGCGCCAACATGCGCACCTCCGGCTCGGGCCTGCGCGGAATGGGCAGCTGCTCGGTGTTAAGATGGCCGACGATTACCTGCTTGGGGCTGTAGCTCAGCTGGGAGAGCGTCGCGCTGGCAGCGCGAAGGTCAGGGGTTCGAGCCCCCTCAGCTCCACATTCGTCTCTGATCGAACCCCTGGCCCCAGGTGGTCGGGGGGTAGGGCGTTCCCGGTCCCCAACGAGGGCGAGAACGGCGCCGGCTTGGCGCCTTGACTCGCGGCCGGGAACTCCGGCCGGTGGCGTCGTCGGACAACGGGTTGCCGGTGTGGTTGTCGGGTAGACGCGCACCGACAACGACCAGGCCCGATGGGGTGGCAAGCTCCCCGGAGTGAGGTGTCGCTGCGCCCGGGCTCCTCCGCACGCGGTCTGGATGCGATCGGCGGACGTCAAGCTGTGCCGACGATCAAAGCAACGGTTCGCCGTCGCTCTCGGGCTGGAACCTGCTCGGCGTCCTGCATCTGCTCGCGGTAGCGCGCGAAGCCGAAAACGCGCGCTGAGCGGGTCGTACACCCCTCGCACCGCCTGCGGTGTCGTCGCGGCGTCGCCGATCAAGATCCGCGAGTAGCGGGCGGGCGCGGTGCGGCTCAGCGACCGCTGCGCGACCGCGCTCGCGGGATGAACTCGGGCACGTCGAGCTCGGGTGGGCCGTCGTCCGCGGGGCCGGGGGCTGCGGCGAGCGAGGCGCTGCGGGCGCTTACGCCGCCCCAGCGTGCGGGATCGGCGCGGTCCAGCCGCGAGGTCAGCTCGGCGTGGGCGAGGCGGACGTCGCGCAGCAGCCGCTCTGCGTTCGCGCGCAGCGATTCGGAGAGCTCGTGCAGGTTCGCGCTGATCTCCTCGCCTTCGCGCAAGACCTGGCGGGCGGTGGCACGGGCTTCGGCGAGCAGCTCGCGGGCGGTCGCGGCGGCCTTGTCGCGCGCGTCCTGCGCGTGCGCGGCGGCGTCGTCGCGCAGCTCGTCGGCCTCGCGCGATGCTTCGGCACGCAGCTGCGCGGCCTCGCTGCCGGCCTCGGCGCGGACCTGGACCGCCTCGTCGTCGGCGGCCTGGACGCGCATCTCGGCGGCTCGGTCCGCCTCGGCGATCCGTTCGGCGGCGCGCTGCTCTGCCTGGAGGCGCAGCTCCTCGGCCGCGCGCTCGGCGGCGGCGACGATCTCGGCGACGCGCATGGCCGCGGACGTCAGGTCGCTCTGCCCGCGACCGGCTGGCGTCCGACCTGGCGGCGGCTTGTCGACCTGGTCCCGCGTCGAGCGGGGTGGCATGGGAGCGGTCTCGTCGCTCATCCTCGGACCGATGGTAGGCCGGGCAGGGCGCGAAACGGCAAGAACCGGCCCACGCCGGGGCGTGAGGCATGCTCTCTGGCGTGCCGCCGGTCGCGAAGGTCGAGCCGATCACGACGGCTCGCGCGCTGCGCGGGCCGTTCGACTACCTGCGCCCGGACGGGGTCCGCGTGGGATCGGTGCTCGTCGTGCCGTTCGGCCATCGTGAGGTCGTCGGGGTCGTCGTGGGCCTCGCCGAGAGCTCGGAGGTGGCCGACGACCGGCTCGTCGCGCCGCGCCGCGTGCTGGACCACGACCTGCCGCCCGAGCTCGTCGAGCTCGCCGTCTGGATGGCCGCCGAGTACTGCTCGACGCCCGCGCGCGCCCTCGCGCTCGTCTCGCCGCCGCCGGGCGCGCGCGCGAAGCTCGCATGGTGGGCCGCCGCGCGGCGCGAAGGCGGGGAAAACGCGGAAGCGGTCGCGCGCCCGCTGTCCGAGCGCCAGCGCACGCTGCTCGACGAGCTGCTCGCGAACGGACCGCGCCCCGCGGGTGGCGACCTGCAGGCGCTCCGCCGGCTCGAGGCGCGCGGGCTCGTCGCGCTCGAGCGGCGCGCGGTCCGCCGGTACGTCACGCACCGCGCCGTCGGCGCGCGGCGCGTGCAACCGCCGCCGCTCACCGCCGACCAGGCCCGCGCGCTCGCCGAGGTCGAGACGCAGCTCGCCGAGCCGGATCCCGAGCCGCTGCTGCTGCACGGCGTCACCGGCTCGGGCAAGACCGAGATCTACCTGCGCGCCGCCGCGACCGCCCTGCAAGCAGGCAAGGGCGTCATCGTGCTCGTGCCCGAGATCGGCCTGACGCCGCAGATCGTCAGCCGCTTCGCCGACCGCTTCGGCGACACGGTCGCCGTCCTGCACTCCAAGCTGTCCGCCGGCGAGCGCCACGACGAGTGGTCGCGCCTGCGCAGCGGCGAGGCGCGCGTGTGCATCGGCCCGCGCTCGGCCGTCTTCGCGCCGATCGAGGAGCTCGGCCTCGTCGTCCTCGACGAGGAGCACGACGCCTCCTACAAGCACGAGGGCGACCCGCGTTACGACGCGCGTCACGTTGCCGCGCGCAGGGCGCGACAGGCGGGCGCCCTCATGCTCGCCGGCAGCGCGACGCCGCGGCCAGAGTCCGTCAAGGCGCTACGCCGGGTGCGGCTCCCCACCCGAGTCGATGGCCAGCGCCTTCCACAGGTGAAGATCGTCGACATGCGCCAGACGGCCGGCGCGCTGCATCCCGAGACCAGCCACGCGCTCGTCGACGCGGCGAAGTCGATCGTCCTGCTCAACCGCCGCGGCTGGTCGAACTTCGTCGACTGCCGCACCTGCGGCCACGCCTGGTCCTGCCCGCACTGCGACGTCTCGCTGGTCCTGCACCGCTCGCAGGGCACGCTCGCCTGCCACCACTGCGGCCACCGCGAGCGCATGCCGCAGCGCTGCACGGCGTGCGGGTCGATGAACGTCGCGCGCCACGGAGCCGGGACCGAGCGCCTCGAACACGACCTCCAGCAGATCGGTCACGAGGTCTTTCGCCTCGACGCCGACGTCGCCGATGCCGGCGCGCTCCTGCGCCGCTTCGAACAGGCGCCGCGCGGGATCCTCGTCGGCACGCAGATGGTCGCCAAGGGCCACGACTTCCCGGACGTCACGCTCGGCGTCGTCGTCGACGCCGACGGGACCCTGCGCTTCCCCGACTTCCGCGCCGAGGAGCGGACGTTCGCGCTCGTCACGCAGCTCGCCGGCCGCGCCGGCCGCGGGGCGCAAGGCGGCCGCGTGCTCGTCCAGACGCTGTCGCCCGACGCGCCGTCGATCGCCGCCGCCGCGCACCACGACGCCGACGGCTTCCTGCGCGGCGAGCTCGTGCGCCGGGAGGCGCTGCGCTACCCGCCGTTCTCGCACCTCATCCGGATCGTCTGCTCGGCGCCCGAGCTCGCGGCGGTGCGCGAGGCCGCGCAGGCGGTGCGGGCCGAGCTCGGCGAGGTCGCGGGAGCGCAGGTGCTCGGTCCCGCTCCGCTCTTCAAGCTCCGCCGCCGCGAGCGCTCGCAGCTCGTCGTCAAGGCGCGCGACCGGGCGGAGGCGGTCCGGGCCGCTGGCGCCGCAGTCGCTGCCGTCGCCGCGGATCGCAGCCGCCGGGGCGTGGCGTACTCGGTCGACGTCGACCCGCAGTAGCGGCGCCGGCGCGGGCCCGCCCAGTCGATCGGGCGCGGGCGCCGGCCCACCGAGCCCGGCACTGCACCGCGGGCTGCGCGCGAGCGCCGACCTGTGGCGCGACGCATCTAGACTTGCCCGATGGCCGTGACCGACGAGCAACCGCCCGAGGAGCCTGTTGAGGAGGAGCCCGAGGCGCCGCCGCCGATCGACCCCGAGGTCCTCGCGCGGCGCCGGGCGGCGCTCGCGCACGTGCGCCAGCTCGGCGACCCGATCCTGCGGACGAAGGCGCGCCCGGTCGAGCGCTTCGACGGCGCGCTGCGCGACGAGGTCGGCCGCATGCGGATCCTCATGCACGATGCGATGGGCATCGGGCTCGCGGCCCCGCAAGTCGGCATCTCGCACCGGCTGCTCGTCTACCGCGTCGAGCCCGACAGCCCGATCGTCGCGCTCGTCAACCCCGAGATCGAGTGGTCCAGCCGCGACGAGGAGATCGCCGAGGAGGGCTGCCTCAGCCTGCCGATGGTCCACGTCGACGTCGAGCGGCCGATCGGCGTGCTCGTGCGGGCCAAGGACGAGCACGGTGACGACCTGATCGTCGAGGCCAGCGGCCTCGAGGCGCGCGTCATCCAGCACGAGATCGACCATCTCGACGGCGTCCTGATCCTCGATCGCACGAGCCGCGAGCAGCGCAAGGCTGCGATGCGCGCGCTGCGCGAGGCCGAGCATGCCGCCAACGTGGCGTAGCGGGTGCGAACCGTCTTCCTCGGCACGTCGGCGTTCGCGGCGGTTGTGCTGACCCGCCTCGCGGCCACCGATCACCGCCCGCAGCTCGTCGTCACCCGGCCGGACCGCAAGGCCGGCCGCGGGCAGAAGCTCACCCCGCCGCCCGTCGCGCGCACCGCCCGCGACCTCGGCATCGAGCTCTTCCAGCCGCCCAACGTCAACGAGCCGGAGTCCTGCGCGAAGATCGCCGCCGCCAAGCCGGAGGTCGTGGCCGTGTGCGCGTTCGGCGCGCTCATCAAGGAGCCGCTGCTCTCCGACCACGAGCTCATCAACGTCCACCCGTCGCTGCTGCCGCGCTGGCGCGGGGCGGCCCCGGTCGAGCGGGCGATCATGGAGGGCGACGCCGAGACCGGCGTCAGCACGATGCTCACCGAGGCGGGCTTCGACACCGGCCCCGTCTACCTCGCGGGCACCGAGCCGATCCACGCCGACGACACGTACGGCACGCTCGCCACGCGCCTGGAGCAGCTCGGCGCCGACCTGCTCATCCGCACGCTCGACGAGCGCCCCGCTCGCGTCCAGCAGTCCGCGGAGGGCGTCACGTACGCCGCCAAGATCGGTCCCGAGGACCGCACGCTCGACCCCGCAGCGACCGCCGCCGTCAACGACCGCAAGGTCCGCGCGCTGATGCCGCACATCGGGACGCGGGCCGTCCTCTCCAGCGGCGCCTTCCTCGGCGTCCTGCGCGCCACGCCGCGCGACCCTGACGCCACCGGCCCGCTGCGCGCCGAGGATGGCCGCCTGTACCTCGGCGGCCTCGAGCTGCTCGAGGTCAAGCCCGAAGGCGGGCGCCCGATGGACGCCGCCGCGTACCTGCGCGGCCACGGCCTTTCTAGCTAACTTAGCTAGGACTGCTACCCTCGACCACATGAGTCAGGTCGGCATGCACGAGGCGAAGACGAAGCTCTCCCAGCTGGTGAAGCGCGCGCAGGCGGGCGAGGACGTCGTCATCACGCGCCGAGGCACCCCTGTCGCGCGGCTCGTTCCGGTTGCGGAGGACAAGCCCTCGATGTTGTCCATCCGCGGGATCTACCGCGGCCAGATCACCGTCGCCGACGACTTCGACGAGCTGCCGGACGACATCGCCGAAGCATTCGGCATGCGTTGAGGCTGCTGCTGGATACCCACGTCGTGCTCTCGTGGATGGGACACGGACGCGAGCTCAGCCTGGTCGCTCAGCGCGAGCTCAGCGACGCGACGAACCAGATCCTGGTCAGCGCGGTCGTCGCCTGGGAGATCGCGATCAAGCGCGCCCTTGGCAAGCTGCACGCCCCCGCCGATGTCGTGACGAGGCTGCTCACGACCGCCGTGCAACTGCCCATCAGCATCGAGCACGCTGCAGGCGTGGAGCACCTCCCGCAGCATCACGGCGACCCGTTCGACCGGATGCTCATCGCGCAGGCGCGGATCGAAGGGGCCACGCTGGTCTCCGGCGACGACGTCATGCGGGCCTACGACGTCCCGATCCTTTGGTAGTCGCGCAGGAGCGGGTCACGCCGGCGCGCCGCGCCGCCTATGCCGTCGTGCGCCGGGTGTTCGAGCAGGGCGCCTACGCCGACCGCGCCTTTCACGCCGAGGCGAAGGGCCTCGAGCCGCGCGAGCGCGCGTTCGCGATGCAGCTCGCGTTCGGCACCGTCCAGCGCAAGCTCAGCCTCGACCACATGATCGAGCAGCTCGCCCGACCGGTCGCCGACCTCGACGCCGCGACGCTCGCCGCGCTGCGGCTCGGCCTCTACCAGCTCGCGTTCCTCGACGGCGGCGGGGTCCACGCGGTCGTTGGCGAGTCCGTCGAGCTCGCCAAGCAGGGCCACGGGGGCGGGCACAAGCTCGTCAACGCCGTGCTGCGGCGGGCCGCCCGCGACCTGCCGCGCCTGCCCTCCGACGACTCGCCGGCGGGAGCGGCGGTCGCGCACTCCTACCCGCCGTGGATCGTCGAGCTGTGGTGGGAGACCTTCGGCCCCGACGACGCGCGCGCCCTTCTGCGCCGCGGCAACGAGCCGGCGGAGACCGCGCTGCGCGCCAACGCGCTCGTCACGACGCGCGACGAGCTCGCGGCCGCGCTCCCGGTCGCGACCCACGCCGACGACGACCTCCCCGAGGCGCTCGTCGTCGACGGCCCGTTCGACGCGCACGGCCACGAGCTGTGGCGATCGGGCGCCTACGCAACGCAGTCGCGCGCCGCGATGCTCGTCGCCCGCGAGCTTGCCCCCGAGCCCGGCGAGCGCGTGCTCGACCTCTGCGCCGCCCCCGGCGGCAAGACGACGCATCTCAGCGCGCTGATGGGGGCCGAGGGGGAGATCGTCGCGGTCGAGCGCCATCAGGGTCGCGCGAGCGCGCTCCAGCGCACGGCCGAGCGCATGCGCGCGACGAACGTCACGGTCCAGGTCGGCGACGCCGCCCGCTTCGAGAGCAGCGAGCCGTTTCATCGCGTCCTCGTCGACCCGCCCTGCAGCGGCCTCGGCACGCTGCAAAGCCACCCCGACCTGCGCTGGCGCGCCACGCCCGAGTCGATCGAGACGATGGCCAAGGCGCAGCAGGAGATCCTCGAGGCGGGCGCCGCCGCGTTGCGCCCCGGGGGCACGCTCGTCTACTCGACGTGCACGCTGTCGCCGCGCGAGAACGAGCAGCAGGCCGCCGCGACGACGCTGCGGCTAGAGTCTGACCGTCTCGTGCTGCCCCACCGCGACCGCACCGACGGCTTCTACATCGCCCGTCTGACCGCATGAGCGCAGCGAAATCCGATCTGGGCCCCGTGTGCCCGAACTGCAGGGAGCCCTGGTTGCGCCCCACGAACCTCGCTGGCCGCTATCGCTGCGTGTACTGCCTGCACCGCTTCGAGCTGTGCTCGGTGTGCCCGGACTGCGGTGAGCACTCGACGATCGTGCGCATGTCCAAGTCGGCCATCCTGTCCTGCAACGCCTGCTCCGCGTCCATGCTCAAGGAGATATGAGTCAGTGCCCCTGTCCGAACGCCACGTCACGCCATCGATCCTGTCCGCCGACTTCGCGAAGCTCGGCGAGCACGTGAAGATGATCATGGACGAGGGCTGCCGGGTCATCCACTGCGACGTCATGGACGGCCACTTCGTCCCGCCGATCACGTTCGGCCCGATGGTCGTTGCGGCGCTGCGCGAGTCGCTGCCCGACGAGGCCTACCTCGACGTCCACCTCATGATCGAGCGGCCCGAGCGCCATGTCGAGGAGTTCGCCAAGGCCGGCGCCGACGGGATCACGATCCACGTCGAGGCGACGCCGCATCTCGACTTCACGCTGTCGAAGATCAAGGAGCTGGGCTGCAAGGCCGGGCTCACCGTCTGCCCCGGCACGCCGCCGGACCACTTCGCCCAGGTCCAGGATCTGGACCTCGCGCTGATCATGACCGTCAACCCCGGCTGGGGCGGGCAGGCGTTCATGCCCAAGCAGCTCGACAAGATCCGCCGCGTGCGCGAGCTGCTCGGGCCGGACGTCGCGATCGAGGTCGATGGCGGCGTCAACCCCCAGACGGGCAAGGAGTGCGCCGACGCGGGCGCGACGTGGTTCGTCGCCGGCTCGGCGATCTTCAACGCTGACGATCCGGTCGCGGCGTACCACGAGATCTGCAAGGCCGTCGGAGCCGAGTAGGGGCTGGCCCCAAGGCCGGCCGGACGCGAGATGGGGGAACTCCCTAAGGGGGATCCCCGATGGTCAGGCGGCGCGCCGCAGTGCATGCTGCCTGCATGAACACGATCGTCTCCACGACCGACCTCCACCGCCGCTACGGCGAAGGACCCGCCGCTGTCGACGCCCTCGCCGGGGTCAGCGTCGAGATCGCGCAGGGCGCGTTCACCGCGATCATGGGCGCGTCGGGGTCGGGCAAGTCGACCCTCATGCACCTCATGGCCGGGCTCGACACGCCGACGAGCGGCACCGTCGAACTCGACGGCGTCGACCTCGGCACGCTCGACGACAAGCGCCTCACCGAGCTGCGCCGCGACCGCGTCGGCTTCGTCTTTCAGGCCTTCAACCTCCTGCCGGTCCTGACCGCGGAGGAGAACCTCGTGCTGCCGCTCACGATCGCCGGCCGCAAGCCCGACGCGCAGTGGCTCGAGTCGCTCATCGAGGCGGTCGGGCTCGGCGATCGCCGGACGCACCGCCCGTCGGAGCTCTCGGGCGGCCAGCAGCAGCGCGTCGCGGTCGCCCGCGCGCTCGTCTCCAAGCCCGCCGTCGTCTTCGCCGACGAGCCGACCGGCAACCTCGACTCGAACGCCTCCGCCGAGGTCCTCAACCTCCTGCGCCGCGCCGTCGACGAGTACGGCCAGACGGTCGTGATGGTCACCCACGACGCCGCCGCCGCGGCCTACGCCGACCGCCTCGTCGTGCTCGCCGACGGGCGCGTCGAGCACGACGTCGACGCCGGCTCGGCCGACGAGATCCTTGACGTCATGAAGGTCGTCGCGTCATGAGACGCGTCGCGCTGCGAGGCTTGCGCGCGCGACCGCTGCGCACCGCGCTGACCGCCCTGGCGGTCGTGCTCGGCGTGGCGATGATCGCCGGCACCTACATCTTCACCGACACGATCAACCGCTCGTTCACCGAGGTGTTCGCGCAGGCGAACACCGGCACGGACGTCGCGGTCGCGCCGAAGAAGGTCGACGACGAGTTCTTCTCCGACCCGCCGCCGCTCGACGACGGCCTCGTCGCGCGCGTTCGCGCGGTCGACGGCGTCCAGTCCGCCGCCGGGGCGATCTTCGGCGAGGTCTCGATCCGCAAGCGCGACGGCGACCCGATCTCGAACTCGAGCGGCGTCTACGCGCTCCAGCCGGCTCCGTTCGAGCAGTTTCGCTTCACGTCCGGGCGCGCGCCGCGCTCGAACACGGAGATCGGCCTCGACGAGAAGACCTACGCGGACGAGGGCTTTCAGGTCGGCGACCGCGTGACGGTCGTCGGCGCCGAGGGCGCGCGACGCTTCACGCTCACCGGCGCGGCGAAGTTCGGCGACCAGTCGTCGGTGGCGGGGCTGCCGGTCGCGATCGCGACCCTGTCGAACGCACAGGCGCTCGGCGGCACGAAGGGCAAGCTCGACGGGATCTCCGTCGCCGCCGACCGCGGCGTGACGCCGACGCAGCTGCGCGGACGGCTTCAGATCGCGCTGGCCGGCGAGCCCGTGACCGTCCGCACCGGCGACGACGACGCCAAGGCGCAGGCCGCCGACCTCGAGGACGAGTTCGGCTTCTTCCGCACGGCGCTGCTCGTCTTCGGCGGGATCGCGCTGTTCGTCGGCGCGTTCGTCATCTACAACACGTTCTCGATCACCGTCGCCCAGCGCACGCGCGAGCTCGCCCTGCTGCGGATGCTCGGCGCGACGCGCCGCCAGGTGCTGCGCTCGGTCGTGCTCGAGGCGGCCGTCATCGGCCTGACCGCCTCCCTGCTCGGCCTGCTCGGCGGCCTGCTGCTCGTGCCCGGGCTGCGCGGGCTGTTCGGCGCGATCGGCGCGGACCTGCCTGCGACGGACTCGGTCATCGCGACGCGCACGATCGTCGTCTCGCTGCTCGTCGGCGTCGTCGTGACGGTCGTCGCGAGCATCGTCCCCGCGCTGCGAGCGACGCGCATCGCCCCGATCGCCGCGCTGCGCGACGGGCTCGTCGCGCCGGCGAAGGCCGGCCGCGGGCGGCTCGCCACGGCCACGCTGCTGTGCCTCGCGGGCGCGGGCGTCGTCGCCTACGGGCTCTTCGGCGGCTCGGGCGGCAGCGGCGCGGCCGCGACGCTCGGCGGCGGCTCGGTCGCGATCTTCCTCGGTGTCGCGCTGTTCAGCCCGCAGCTCGTGCGGCCGATCGCGGCCCTCGTCGGCGCGCCGCTGCAGCGCCTCGCCGGCGTCAGCGGCCGACTCGCTCGCGAGAACTCCACCCGCAACCCCGCGCGCACGGCCGTCACGGCGGCGGCGCTCATGATCGGCGTCGCGCTCGTCGCGTTCGTGTCGATCTTCGCGGCCGGCCTGCAGGGCTCGATCGACCGCGCGGTCGACCGCGCCTTCGCCGGCGACCTCACCGTGGGCGCGAAGAACGGCTTCGGCGAGACGCCGCCGGCGGTCTCGACGGCGCTGCGCGCAGTGCCCGGCGTCGGTGCGGTGAGCGGCGTGCGCTTCACGGAGGCCAAGGTCACCGGCAAGGCGAAGACGACGTCGATCATCGGCATCGACCCCGCGACGCTGCGCGAGACCTACACGCTGAAGTGGAAGGACGGCTCCGACGCGACGCTCGCACGGCTCGGAGGCGACGGCATCCTCGCCGACACGGGCTACTCGAAGACGGCGAAGATCGGCGACCGGGTGCAGATGCTGACCCCGGCGGGCAAGCGCGTGAGCTACGTCATCCGGGGGATCCTCGACGAGGGCTCGGACTTCGGCCTGCTCGGCGGCGGGCTCGTCGTCCCGAACGCCCACCTCACGGCCGACTTCAACACGCCGGACGACGCGTTCGTGTTCCTGCGCTACGCCGAGGGCGCCGACGCGGCGTCCACGCGCGCAGCGATCGACCGGACGCTCAAGACGAGCTTCCCCGACGTCCAGACGCGCGACCGCGAGGAGGTCAAGGAGCAGCAGGCGGGCCAGATCAACCAGCTCCTCTACCTCATCTACGCGCTGCTGGCGCTGTCGGTGATCGTGTCGCTCTTCGGGATCGTCAACACGCTCGCGCTCTCGATCTTCGAGCGCACGCGCGAGCTCGGCTTGCTGCGAGCGGTGGGCATGTCGCGCCGCCAGGTCAAGCGCATCGTCCGCCTGGAGGCGGTCATCACCTCGCTCATCGGCGCGCTGCTCGGGCTCGTGCTCGGCGTCGTGTTCGCGCTGGCGATCAGCCGTCCGCTGGAGGAGGAGGGCTTCAGGCTCACGTTCCCCGTCGGGACGCTCCTGCTGCTGGTCACCGGAGCCGCGCTCGCGGGCATGCTCGCGTCGCTGTGGCCCGCCCGCCGGGCCGCCCGGCTGGACGTACTGAAGGCCCTCGCGTACGAGTGAGGTAACAATCAGCGGGTGCGATTGCGAACGACAGCCCTCCGGGGCGGCGGCCGGCGTGCCGCGACGGCCGTCTTGCTCGGCCTCGCGGCGCTGCTCGCCGGCGGGGCCGCGAGCGCGCAGGCGGGTCCGGGGATCACGCTCAAGCAGGGCGCCACCAGCCCGACGAAGCTCATCTCCGGCGGCCAGATCGCGGGGTCCGCCGACTCGAGCGGGACGTACACGCTGCGCGACGGGCCCGGCGATCCCGGCAAGCAGGTGTCGCTGAGCGGCCTGTCGATCCGGGGCCTGCTGCGGCTCGCCGGCTACAACCCCGGCGCCGTGCGGTTCGTGCAGGTCGTCGGGGGCGACGGCAGCGTCATCACCGTGACGAGCGGCGAGATCAACAGCCCGCCGAGTCCCCCGCCGATGGTCTCGGACGACGGGGTGACCACGCGCTTCGTGAAGGCCGGCGGGCAGAGCGTGTCGAGCGTGCCGGGGACGCCGCTCGAGATGACCGTCGAGGGCGGCTCGCTGCTGTCGGTGCGCGCGAGCGCGTCGCCGACAACGGTCGGCGTCGGTCAGACCGTGACGTTCCAGGCAAGCGTGCGCTTCGCGCCCGCAGGTGCCGCGTACACGTACGAGTGGGACTTCAACGACGGCGAGAGCGGCAGCGGAGCGACGGTCACGCACAAGTACAAGGGCTCGGGCAACCTCATCGTCCGGGTCACGGTGCGCGGAAGCGGCGGCTCGACCGCGCAGTGCTCCTCGATCTGCGAGGGCACCGCGACGGTGCCCGTGACCGTCACCGGTGAGGAGCGCGACGGCCCGCTCGGCACGCCCGAAGGCGGCGGTGACGGGAGCGGCCTCGGTGGCAGCGGAACGGGCGGGACGGGCTCGGGCACCGGCAGCGGCGGCGACGGGACCGACTTCAGCGCGTTCGGCGGCTACAAGCCCGAGCCGCAGCCCGAGCCGCGCCCGCAGCGCCCGGAGCGACCCGAGCCGCACTCGCGCTTCTCGGCGGATCCGGACTCCGGCGCGGGCAAGGTCGTCGTGCAGGGCGTTCTGCTCGCGGGGGCCGGGAACACGATCAAGGGCGCCCTCTCGAAGGGCGCGCCGGCCGGCAGTCCGAAGCCGCAGAAGGGCACGCAGGGGATCGCCACCGAGCCCTCGCAGATCAGCGCCGCGCTGGCCGTCGCGCTCGGGTTCATGACCATGGGAGCGCTTCGAGAGCGACGACGCGTCAGACTGCGCGTCGCATGATCGCCGCGGGAGGCATCGAGGAGCTCATCTTTCAGATCGCGGACGTCCTGCGCGTCCCGGTGTTGATCGCTGCGCTGGCCGCGCTCGCGATCACCCTGTTCGACCTCGGGGCGTTCTTCGTCGAGCTCACGCGGCGCAACCGGCGCGATGCGCCGGCGCTGCTCAAGCAGGCCTCGGCGGAGGCCCGCGCGGCGCTGGCGGGCGGCGACGCGTCGGGCGCGGCGCAGGCGCTGCTGCCGCGCGCGACGAGCGCCACGATGGCCGAGGCGCTGACGGAGATCGTCGACGAGGTCGGCGAGCGCAACCAGTCCGACAAGATGGCGAAGATCCTCGCCGACTTCGACCTGCAGTCGCTGCGCAAGCTCGAGCGCACGCGGATGATGGTCCGCTTCGGCCCGGCCCTCGGGCTCATGGGCACGCTCATCCCGCTGTCGCCCGCGCTCGAGGGGCTCGCGAACGGCAACGTCAAGCTGCTGTCGGAGAACCTGCGCGTCGCGTTCAGCGTCACGGTGCTCGGCCTGCTGATCGGCGCGATCGCGTTCGCCGTGGCGCTCGTGCGCGATCGGATGTACGCGCAGGACCTGTCGGACCTCGAGTACGTCGCGGCGACGCTCACTCCGGAGCTGCGGTGATCTCCGACTCACGCATCAGGATCCACCACCGCGGGCGCACGGACCGCGCCGGCGACCCGCTCGACGGCCTCGTCAACCTCTTCGACCTCGGGATCGTGCTCGCGGTCGCGTTCCTCATCGCCGCGCTGCAGTCGGTCAACCTCACCGACCTGCTGACGAAGACGAACGTCACGGTCCTGCGCACCGACGCGAGTGGCCAGACGGTCATCGTCAAGGAGGGCGACGAGGTCAAGACCGTCCGGCTCAGCGACAAGACCGTCACCGGCACCGGCACGCGCCTCGGCGAGGTCTACCGCCTCGCCGACGGGCGGCTCGTGTACGTCAAGGGCAAGACGCCCTAGCGGTCGCACACTTGATACCGACCGGATCGGTGGTAGGTTCGAAGCGCCAAGGTCTGTCGGTTGCGCGGTAGGGACGCCGCGGGCTCGGAGGCCACCCTTCCGGAACGGAAAGGGGGACTCTTGTGGCGCGCAAGCGACCGGAAGCCTCCAACGTCACGCCGCCCTTGCTCACCTGCCTGGACGGCGGCCTTACCCGTAGCGACCCTCCGCCGCTCACGCGCGCCGAGGCGCAGGCGCTGCGTCGCAGCGCGCCGATCACGCACGAGCAGCTCCAGCGGCATCTGAACGGCGTGGGCCGGCCTCCGCTGCGCGGGGCCTGACGCTCCCCTCCACAGTCGACGTCGTGGGCAGGCCGCGGAGCGGGACCGCCTGACGAATCGGCGGAAACCACGGTCGGGGCTGCGGGTTGCCGCTGACGGCGGACCTCCCGTAGGGTGCGAGCCAAGCCAGGCGCCGCCGGCGCCCCGTCAAGGAGGACGACTGTGTTCGCCATGAACCGACGCCGGGCACGGACGCTGCGGACCGGACGCGCACGGCCGCTCGGTGCGATGCTCGCCGCGACTGCCGCGGTGCTCGTCGCGGCGTCGCCGGCCGCGGCGCTCGGAGGCGGAACGCCGGTCGTCGTCGACGACTTCTCGACGAACCAAGCTGCGCTGACCCTGACGTTCCCACCGGCCGGGACGACGGCGAGCTCGAGCGTCTCCGGCGGCGGCGTGCTCGGCACCGAGCGCGACGCGCTGGTGAACCTCGCCAGCGGCGTCATCGCGGGCAACTCGATGTCCGCGTTCGTGTCGTCGGGCGCCTTCAGCTATTCCCAGAGCGCGACGATCACGGGATCGGGGATGCTGGTGTGGGACGGCATCGACGGGTCCTCGACGATCGACTCGACCGGGCTCGGCGGCGTCGATCTCACGGCGGGCGGGACGCAAGACGCCCTGCATCTGCTCGTGGCCTTCGACGACCTGCCGGCCATCGCGACGCTCGCCGTCGCCACCGATGCCGGCAACACGTCGACCACCAGCTTCAATTTGCCGGGGCTCATCTTCTCGAACGCCCACTTCGTCGTGCCGTTCAGCGCGCTGACGCCGGCGGTCGGAGCCGGAGCGGACCTCACCAATGTCGGGGCCATCATGCTGTTCGTGGGCTCGGCGTCCACGGCGCCGGACATCGACATCGACTCGGTCCAGACCGACGCGCTGCTCCGCGCGCCGATGACGGCGGCGCTGACGGACGACGTCAACGCCAACACGCTTGCCGACCCCGGCGACGAGATCACGTACACGACGACGATCTCCAACCCCGACGACGCGTCCGACGCAGCGAGCGCCGCGACCGCGTTCGCGCTCACGCCCGACTCAGACTCGCTGCTCGTCGCCGGCTCGGTCGGCACGGGCCAGGGCACCGTGACGACCGGCAACGGCGTCGGCGACACGGCCGTTGCCGTGAACGTCGGCACGATCGCCGACGGCGCGAGCGTCACGATCACGGTGCCGGTTATCGTCCAGCCGAACCCGAGCAGCCCCCTGTCGGCGCAGGGGACGGTCACGTCGAGCTCGCTGACCGCGCTGCGCACAGACGACCCCGCCGTCTCCGGCACCGCCGATCCGACCGAGTTCGCGGTGGTACAGAACACGACGCCGGCCGCGGTCGACGACGCGTACGCGGTGGTGGGCGGCCAGACGCTCAGCGTTGCGGCGCCCGGCGTGCTCGACAACGACACCGACGTCGATGCCGATGCGCTCACGGCCGTCAGCCCGGTCGGCCCGGCGCACGGCCAGCTGACGCTGAACGCCGACGGCTCCTTCACCTACGCGCCGGACGCCGGGTACAGCGGGCCCGGACTCGTTCACGTATCTCGCCAGCGACGGCTTCGCCCAGTCGGCGCCGGCAACGGTGGCGATCACGGTCAGCGCACCGCCGCCGCCGCCCCCGCCGCCGCCGCCCCCGCCGCCACCACCGCCACCGCCGGTCGCGCCACCGCCACCTTCGCCCCTCGCTCCGCCTCCGCCCCCGACGCCGAGCATCTGCCAGCCGTCGATCGTGCTGACCAAGGTCGTGCGGTCAGGCGACCGCGTGCGGGCGTCCGGCATCGCTCGCGCGAGCTACGCCGGGCAGACGGCGACGATCGCGGCGCAAATCGGCTCGCCGGCTGTCGGGTCGAAGGTGAGCGCCATGATCGCCCGCGACGGCTCGTTCGCCGCGTCCATGCCGCTCCCGTCACGGTCGCAGCGCCGGTCGGTGAGATACCTCGCGTCCGTGGCCGGCAAGCGCAGCGGGACGCTGCGGCTCGAGCGCAAGCTGCGCATCGACTCAACGCGTACCACCGCGGGCGCCACCCGCGTCAGCGGTCGCATCGCCGCGGGCTCGGGCCGGCGGACGGTCACGCTGATCGCCAAGACGTGCGCGGGCAGCGAAGCACTCCTTTCGACGCGCTCCGCGCGCGACGGTCGCTTCACGATGGAGATCCCCCCGGTCGCGATCGCCGGAGCGATCGTCTTCTATCGCCTGCGCGCCCCGGTAGAGGATTACCGGACCTACAGCGTGTTCGTCGTCCAGCGAGGCGCGGGGCGCTGAGCGCCGCGCCTGCGGGTCGAGGCCGGCGCCGGGGCGACGCGCCCGGCGCGTCGGCCCCGCCGAGCTGCAGGTAGACGTCGTTCCGTCAGCCCCGCGGGGCCCGGTGCCCGGCGCCGCGGCGGTAGACGGCCGCGAGCAGCGCGCAGAGCAGCGCGGTGGCGCCGAAGTAGCCGGCCTCCGCGCGCAGAAGCTGGTCGTCGACGATCGGGCTGAGCATGAACGCGACGAAGAGCGCGGCGCTGAGCAGCCACGCCGTCGCCGCCGCGCCCGCCTGCCCGCGCGCGAGCGCCGCCTGGTTGAGCGTCCCGGCCATGAGGTGACAGCCCATCCCGAGGCCGACGAGCGCGAGGCCGGCGCGCCCCAGGTCGCGATCGATGCTGAACATCGTCTCGACGACCGGCGGGCCGACCGCGAACAACCCCAGCGAGATCGCCAGCGCGAAGCCTCCGATCGCGAGCACCGTCACGCGGATCGCGCGCCGGAACTCGTCGCGCCCCGCGGTCGCCTCCAGCCCGGCGAGGTGCGGCAGCAGCGAGCCCTGCACGGCCTGGAAGAGCTGCAGCGGCGCGCGCGCGATGAGCAGCACGCTGAAGACGACGCCCGCGAGCTCTGGGTCGGGCGACGTGCCCTCGACCGTCAGCACCGCGGCGTTCAGCAGCGTCTGCTCGGCGACCATCACCGCGAAGACGGCGGCCGCGAACCCCGCGCCCCGTCGCAGCGTCAGCCCGCCTTCGGTCTCCTGGATCGCCTCGACGTCGGGCGGAGGGTCGCGCGTGCGGCGCAGGAAGAACCACGGCACGACGAGCAGCGACGCGAACGGCCCGGCGGCCATGCCGAGGGCGACCGCCGTCTCGCCCGAGGCGATCCCGAGGACGACGGCAACGGGGAAGCACACACGCGCGACGGCCTCGAAGAAGACGAGCGCGCCGTAGAGCTCGAAGCGCTGGTGCCCGGCGAGAAAGCCGCGTGCGAAGTAGCTCGCGGCGTAGGCGAGCACGCCCGCGACGAGCACGTCGTACAGCGCCGCCGAGCCGTCGAAGAGGTCGTTCTGGATGAGGTCGCGGAACGCGAGTGCGAGCGCCAGGAACGTCGCCGCGAACGCGCCCTGGATGAGCAGCGCGATCCGCAGGTGCCCGCCCCCGGATGACTGCCCGCGCGCCCGCCGGTCGGCGATCGTCCGCGACAGGAGCTGCTCGATCGGCCGGTAGATCACCGACGCGACGGTGAACATGATCGACCAGACGAGCGCGATGCGCTTGTACTCGACGCTGTCGCCGCCGAGCACCTGTGCGGCGAGCACGAAGTACGCGAGCGTGACGACACCGGTCGTCGCGATCCCGACCGCGAGGATCCTCGCGCCGCGCCCGTAGGAGGAGCGAGGTGCGCCGGCGCCTACGCTGGCAGCCACGGGTTAGAGGCGGACGAGCAGCATGGTCCACGGAAACGGCGAGCGCGCGTGCACGACGTCTCCGTGTTGCGACAGCAGCTTCACGAAGCTGCGCTTGGACCAGTGGTTCAGGTGCCCCGGCGTGTTGCCCAGGTCCTTGATGTACGCGCCCCGCGCCATGTTCAGGCCGCGCCACAGCGGCTCGCGCGGCACGGACACGAGCAGGTGCCCGCTCGCGACGCGCGCCATCTCGGCCACGGTGTGCGCGGGATCGGGCACGTGCTCGAGCACCTCGATCGCGCTGGCGACGTCGAACTCGCCGTCGGCGAACGGCAGGTTCTCGGCCTTCATCACCTGGTAGGTGAGGTTCGGCGCCTGGCGCTTGGCCCACTCGGCGTGCAGGAGCGGATCGTCGAGGTCGATGCCGACGATCCGGCGGTCGCCCAACCGCTTGGCCCACTCGTGCGTCAGCACGCCCTCGCCGCAGCCGACGTCGAGCAGCGAGTCCGGGTCGGCCTCGGTGAACAGCTCGTCGAGCGTGCGCTCGAACGCGCCCATGAGCCGTCGCACGACCGGGTTGGTCGATCCGTACTTGTCGTAGGTGTTGCCGGTGACCGTGCCCTCGGCATCGACGGTCACGGCGGGGGAGGGTGGGCTCACAGCCGCAACGCCTCGCGCTCCTCGGTCTTGCCGGTCGCGCCGCCCGCGTCCGCGCCGGTCGTCTTCGCGTGGCCGGTCGGCTTCGCCCCCGGCTCGTAGTGCGAGGGCTCGACGCCGAGCTGCAGCTCGATGCGCCGCACGCGCTCGAACGTGCGCTGGGCGATCGTGCGCTGCGCCGCCAGCAGGTCGCCCATGACGCCGAGCGCCGCCAGCACCATCGCGGCGTTGAAGAGCACCGCGCCGAGGATCAGCGACTGGACGTGGCCCTTGCCCTCGTCCGCGACGACGTAGAAGTAGGCGAAGCGCGCCCAGACGACGATCGCGATCGTGCCGACGAGCAGCGCCGCGCTCATGAAGACCTTCAGCGGCTCGTACTGCGAGTAGATGCGGAAGATCGAGACGGTGTTGCGCCGCACGTAGGACCACATCGACGGAAACAGGCGCGACTCGCGGGTCTTGGGGTTCGTCCTGATCGCGACGTGGTCGACGGCGACGAGCAGCTTGCCCGCCTGGATGATCGTCTCGAGCGTGTACGTGAACTTCGACACGACGATGAGCTGGATCGCGGCCTCGCGGTTATAGGCGCGAAAGCCGGAGGTCGTGTCGGGGACCTCGGTCGACGAGGCCTGGCGCACGACCCACGACCCGAGCTTCTGCAGCATCTTCTTCAGCGGCGAGAAGTGCTCGATCTTGTGGACCTCGCGATCGCCGACGACCATGTCGGCGCGGCCCTCCATGATCGGCGCGACGAGCTTGGGGATGTCGAGGCCGGAGTACTGGTTGTCGCCGTCGGTGTTGACGATGACGTCGGCGCCGAGCTTCAGGCACGCGTCGAGGCCCGCTTGGAAGCCCGCCGCGAGGCCCTTGTTGTTCGTCAACCGGATGATGTGGTTGACGCCGCCGGCGCGCGCGACCTCGATCGTCTTGTCGCGCGACCCGTCGTCGATGATCAGCCATTCGACCGCGTCGAATCCCTCGACCTCCCGCGGGAGGTCGGCAAGGACGAGCGGGAGGGTCTGCTCCTCGTCGAAGCAGGGGATCTGGATGATCAGCTTCATGCGGCGGGTCGGCATGGGATCCTAACGGCCATCGCCTCGTCACCCGTTTCCAGCGCCTCGAGCGCCGCTGCCGTCGTGTCGCCGCCGCCCGCAGAGGCTCCCGTGGTGCGGCGTCGTACCGCAGCACTCGACGACCCCCGTCATGGAGCGCGTCGGCCTCGGCGTGCTCGTCCTCGCGGCGGTCGTGTTCTTCGTCGCCTACCCGACGTATCCCAACTACGACTCGTACTACTCGCTGCTGTGGGGGCGCGAGCTGCTCGGCTTCGACCAGCTGTCCTTCGAGGCCTACCGGGCGCCGACCGAGCATCCGCTGGCGATCGCGTTCGGTGCGCTGCTGGTGCCGCTCGGCGACGTCGCCGACCGCGTCATGGTCGGCTTCGCGGTGCTGTCGTTCATCGGGCTCGTGGCCGGCGTCTACGCGCTCGCCAAGACGGCGTTCACGCCGCTCGTCGGGTTCGCGGCGGCCGCGCTGCTGGCGACGCGCTTTGACTTCCCGTTCCTCGCGGCGCGCGGCTACATCGACATCCCGTACCTCGCGGTCGTCATCTGGGCGGCGGTCATCGAAGCCCGCGCGCCGCGACGACGACCCGCCCTCGTCTTGCTGCTGCTCGCCGCCGCGGGTCTCATGCGCCCCGAGGCGTGGCTGCTCGCCGGCCTGTACTGGCTGTGGATCGTGCCGAAGGCGAGCTGGTCGCAGCGGGCCACGTACGCGGTGCTCGCCGCGATCGGCCCGCTCGTCTGGGCGGCGGTGGACTTCGCCGTGACCGGGCAGCCGCTGTACTCGCTCACGGCGACGGGCGACCTCGCCGACGAGCTGGGGCGCAACAAGGGCGTCGCGGCCGTCCCCGAGGCGCTCTACGCGTTTCTCATCAAGCTCGCGAAGTTCCCGGTCTTCGTCGGTGGCGCGCTCGGTCTCGCGCTCGCGATCCTGCTGACGCCGCGCCGCGCCGCGATGCCGCTCGCGCTGTTCGCCGCCGGGGTCGGGACGTTCACGATGGTGGGCGTCGCCGGCCTGTCCGTCATCGATCGCTACCTGCTGGTCCCGTCGCTGTGCGTCATGGTCTTCGCGGCCGTCTTCATCGCGGGCTGGACGATGCTGCGCGAGGGGACGTGGCCGCGGCGGATCTGGATGGGCGGTGCGGTCGCACTGGTCGCGTTCGGCATCGTCTTCACGGCCACGCGCGTTAACCTCAACCAGCTCGGCAACGAGCTGCGCTTCCGCGGCGACGCGCACGCGGCGCTCGAGCAGGTCCTGAGCGCTCCGGCCGTCGCGTCGGCGCTGCGCTGCGGCCCCGTCTACGTGCCCAACCACAAGCTCATCCCGGACGTCCGCTGGATCCTCGATCGAGACAAATCGGGCGTCCTGGCGCGTTCGAGCGCCAAGGTCGGCGAGCCACGGCGGGGCGTCGTGATCCTCGTGCACACGCGCATCGCACTGTTCAAGCAGGCGCTCGTGACGGCCAAGGACGACCCCGTCGACAACTCCCCGCCGGCCGGCTTCGAGCGCGCCGCCGTCAGCCGGAACTACGCCGCCTATGTCCACTGTTGAGAGCCCACCCACCCATGGCACCGGCCCCGAGGACAACGGACACGGGTTCGGTGACGTCCTGATGGCACCGATCTTCGGCGAGCGGGCGATCACGCCGCAGCGGCTGTGGTGGGGGCTGGCGGTCGGCGTCCTGCTCGTGTTCGCGTTCGGCCTGCGGATCTGGGGCGTCGACCACGGGCTGCCCTACGCCTACAACGCCGACGAGAACGCGCACTTCGTGACGCGGGCGATCGGCCTGTTCGGGCACGGCTGGGACCCGCAGTACTACGTCAACCCGCCCGCCTACACGTACCTCGCGCACCTCCTGCTGGGGGTCTGGTTCGGCGGGCGGACCGGCGTTTCGAACTCCTTTGCGGCCGACCCGACGCAGGTCTGGATCCTCACACGGGTCCTCGCCGCGGTCCTCGGGACGCTCGCGATCTGGCTGACCTACCTCGCGGGCTCGCGCCTCGTCGATCGCCGCGCCGGCCTGCTGGCGGCCGGGATCTTCACGGTCGCGTTCCTGCCGGTCTTCTACTCCAAGCTCGCGCTCAACGACGTGCCCACGCTCGCGCCGCTGTGCCTGGCGCTGTGGGGCACGGCGGGCGTCCTGCGCTTCGGGCGCAAACGCGACTACGTCCTTGCGGGCCTCGGCCTCGGCCTCGCGTGCGCGACGAAGTTCACCGGCGGCATCGTGCTGCTACCGCTCGTGGCGGCGGCGATCGTCCAGTTCACGGCGCCGGGCGGGCGCTCGGGCGCTACGCGCGGGATCGCCATCGCGGGCGGGGTGGCGCTGCTCGCGTTCCTCGCCGCCAACCCCTACGCGCTGTTGAACTGGGACGCGTTCGTCAACGGCGTCACGCACCAGTCCGACGCGTCCGGCGACGCTGCGGGCAAGCTCGGGCTGACCCAGGACAACGGCTACCTCTACTACCTGTGGTCCTTCGGCTGGGGGCTCGGCTGGGTGCCGCTGTTCTTTGCGGTCGGCGGGGCCGTGCGCTTGTGGTTTGACGAGCGGCGGCTGTTCTGGGTGATGGTGCCGGCCGTGCTCCTGTTCGTGCTCTTCATGGGCTCGCAGGAGCGCTACTTCGGGCGCTGGCTCATGCCGGTCTTCCCGTTCGTCTGCATCCTCGCTGCGTACGCGGCGTTCGAGCTCGTCGACTTCAGCGAGCGCTACTCGTCCGCGCTCAGGCCGACGTTCATCGTGGCGGCTGTCGTCATGCTGTGCGGGCAGGGGTTCGTCTACTCGCTGCACTCCGGCCTCGTGCTGTCGCGCGAGGACACCCGCAACCTCGCCCGCGAGTGGATGGTCGCGAACGTCCCCCTGGGCACGAAGATCGTCGTCGAGCCGGTGGTGCCGGACCTCTGGGCGCAGGACATCGGCAATCCGACGCCGCTCGTCAAGAACGGCAACCGCTGGATCAAGTACCCGACGAGCAAGTCGACGATCGACCCCGATACGGGCCTGGAGGTGACGCCGCCGGGGGAGACGGTGCTCGTGAACATCGAGGACTTCGAGAAGGTGTTGCGGCCGGAGCTCGTCTCGCGGTTCGAGCAGCAGGGCTACTGCTGGGTCGTGGTCGGCTCGACGCAGCGCGGGCGTGCCGAGGCCGAGCCGAAGGCGGTGCCGGGCGCGATCGCGTACTACGCCGAGCTGGAGCGCCGCGCGGAGGTCGCGCACGAGGTCTCGCCGTACAAGAAGGGCGCCGGACCGGTGAAGTTCAACTTCGACTGGACGTTCGACTACTACCCGCTGGCCTACACGCGGCCGGGGCCGGAGATGACGATCTACCGCCTGCAGGGCGGGGTGTGCGCCCGGCCCTGAGTCCCATGTCACGAGACAGGGACGTATAGTCGGCCTGTGTCCCTGCTGACCGCGGCAGACCGGGAACATCTGGACCGTGCGATCGAGCTCGCCGAGTTCGGTCTTGGGCGCGTGCATCCGAACCCGATGGTGGGTGCGCTGCTCGTCCGCGAAGGGGAGGTCCTCGGCGAGGGCTGGCACGACGAGCACGGCGGGCCGCACGCCGAGGTCAACGCGATCGCGAACGCTGCGGGGGCCTCGTTGGAGGGCTCCACGCTCTACGTCTCGATGGAGCCCTGCTGCCACCAGGGCAAGACGCCGCCGTGCACGGACGCGATCCTCGCGGCCGGCATCGCGCGGGTCGTCGTCGGCTCAGACGACCCGAGCACGAAGGCATCGGGCCGGGGCCTGGGGATCCTTCGCGACGAGGGCATCGAGGTCTTCGTCGCCGACGGCGAGGTCGCGCGGCGTGCGCGGCTGATCAACCAGGCGTTTCGCAAGCACGCGCGCACGGGTCGGCCGTGGGTGCTGTTCAAGTCGGCGATGACGCTCGACGGCAAGGTCGCGACGCGGACCGGCGACTCGCAGTGGATCTCCGACGAGTCCTCGCGGGCGCGGGCGCACCGCTGGCGGGCTTCCGTCGACGCGGTCGCGGTCGGGATCGGGACGGCTTTGGCCGACGACCCGGCGCTGACGGCGCGCGTCGACGGCGTCCACCACCAGCCGCGGCACATCGTCTTCGACACGACGGCTCGGTTGCCGCTTGACTCCCAGCTCATCGCGTCGGCGCCGGCGCTGCCGCTGACCGTGGTGGTGTCGCGCGCGGCGCGGCGCTCGGACATGGAAGCGCTGGAGTTGTCGGGCGCCGACGTCGTCGTCTCGACGGGCGAGAACGAGCCGGCTCGGGTGCGGTCCGCCCTGGACCAGCTGGGCGCGTCGGGCGTCACGTCGATCCTGCTGGAGGGCGGTCCGAAGCTGGCCGGCGCGTTCCTCGACGCGGGCGAGATCGACGAGGTCCGCTTGTTCCTCGCGCCGTTGCTGTTGGGTGGCCGCGCGGCCCGCGATCCGCTGGAGGGCGAGGGCGTAGAGCGGATCTCCGACGCGTTGCGGGCTTTGACCCTGGACTGCGAGCGCGTGGCCGACGACCTGCTCATCTCCGCCCGCCTGCGCGAGTGGTAGCCCGTGATCGGCGGTCTTGGCGAATTTTGACCTCATATAGGTCAATAGACGCCAAGACCCTCCTTCGCGGAAGGGAGCGCGGTGTTCACCGGGCTGGTCGCTGACCTTGGCGTGATCGCCGCGGTGGACGCCGCGGACGACGGCGTCCGGCTGACGTTCTCGACCGCCTTGGCGCCGGAGATCTCGGCTGGCGATTCGGTCGCCGTCAACGGCGTCTGCCTGACGGCGGTGACCGTCGAGGACAAGCTGGTCAGCACGGAGGTCATGAACGAGACGCTCGAGCGGTCGTCGCTGCGCGGGATCTCGACGGGTGTGCGCGTGAACCTCGAACTCGCCCTGCGGTTGGCGGACCGGCTGGGCGGCCACATGATGCAAGGCCACGTCGACGGCGTTGGCGTGGTGGCGAACACCCGGGACGACGGCTTCGCGCGCGTCGTGACGATCGAGGCGGGCGACCGGGTCCTGCGCTACGTCGTCGAGAAGGGCTCGATCGCGGTGGACGGCGTGTCGCTGACGGTCGCGCGCGTCGACCGCGACGGGTTCGACGTCTCGCTGATCCCGGAGACGATGGAACGCACGACGCTCGGGACCGCCACGCCGGGCCGCCGCGTGAACCTGGAGGTCGACGTGCTGGCGAAGTACGTCGAGAAGCTGTTGGGCACCGCGGTCAAGGACGCCTACGAGCCGAGCGACCTGCAGAACCTCCGCCGCGACTGGACCGTGTAGGGGTCATCCCGGCTCGTCGTCCTCGTCTTCTTTGCTGGGCGGCGACCTTGGCTTCGACGGTCGCCAGCGGGTCGGGGTCGAGGTCGTCGGGGACGAGCGTGGCGCGCAGCGCGGCCGCCCTCGCGGCCCAGCCGCCGTCGGTGCCCGCGGCGCAGTCGATGTGCGCGTGGCTGTCGAGCGCGTCGAGCTCCTGCCACGGGAGCTGGCGGACCCTCGTCGCGAGCCGCAGCGCATGATCGGCGTCGTCTCGGGCACGCAGCAGGTCGTCTGCCGTGCCGCGGTCGGCGCGGATGCGGGCGCGCGCCGCGAGCGCCGAGGCGTGCGTCGGCACGAGCTCGCGCGGTCCGGCGATCCCGATCGCCTCGTCGCACGCGCGAGCTCGCGTCGTCGAGGCTCCCGTCGCGGCGACGCTGCTCGGCGAGGACGACGAGCGTCTCGGCGAGCTCGAGCACCATGTCGCCGTCGCGGAACGTCGCCTCGGCCCGGCGCAGGCGCGGCTCGGCATCGTCGACGATCGGCGAGGTCACAGCTCGCGAGCACCCGCTCCCAACGCGCGACGTTCTCGTTCCAACCCTCGTCTGAGCTGGCCTCGATGCCGGCGTCCGCGAGACGTCGTGCGACGGCCGTGCGGCCGGTGTCGCACAGCAGGTGTCCCCACCACGTTCCGTCGAGGAACGGAAGGTGCCGCCCGGCCAAGCTGTACGCGATCTCGTCGGCGGCGACGAGGTGCTGCTCGGCGCGCGACGTATCTCCGCCGAGGCGCAATCCCAGCAGCGAGTAAGATGATGCGTCGGCGCATTCCCGGTCCGCGTCAGCGGCTCGCGCAAGCTCGAGCGCCTCTCCGGCCGCATCGCGACTCGGATCCACCTGTCCCATCCACGCGAGGCATTCAGACTAGTTCAGGAGAGCTCGGGCCAGGTTGTCGTTGTCTCCGGCATCGCGCGTCATGATCGACGGAGGCACGGAGGAAGCGCAGCGCGGTCGGCAGGTCCCCCGAGTACGTCGAGAGCAGCCCGACCGCGCTGCAAGAAGAAGCCCAGCCGGCGGTCAGAGAGCTCGTCTCGGCACGCACGCACCCGCGCCGGCGTCGAGACGAACGCCAGCGAGCAGCGGGCACCGAGGCTGGCGGCCGGCAGCGCCAGCCATACGTCACCGTCCGAAGTGCGCGCAAGGTAGAGCTCATCCGCGGCCTGCCATTGACCGGCGTCGAGCAGCAGCTCGACGATCTCGACGAGGCGCTGGGCCTGCTCACGCGTCGCCACCGGGCCCTCCGGCAGATCCGCGAGCTGGAGGTCCGACGCGAGCTTCGCGCTGTCGGGCGTCAGCGCCAGCGGGCGGAAGGTGTCGCGCACGAGCGGGTGCGCCGCAACGGTGCCGTCGCCATGCCAGCTCAGCAGCCCGCCGAGGCGCTGCTGGATCGCCCGGCGGATGTCCGCCGCCGACCAGTTCTGAAGGACCCCGTCGAGCAGATCGGCGCCGAGTGTCAGCACCGTCTGGGCCGGCACGGGTCGCTGGAAGAGCGAGACGATCGCCGCGAGCGCGCGGTCGCGCTCGTCGAGGCTGTCGGCGTAGAAGGAGAGGACGCGCCCGACGCGGTCGTCGGTCCGCGCGGCCTGTTCGAGCTCGTCCGCGAGCGCTTCGACGTCGCCCGTCGGTGGACGTGCCTCAAGCGCTCCGGCCAGCGCGCCGACGGCCAGTGCGTGGCCCTCGACCGCCCGCACCATCCGGCGCCGGACGCCATCCGACAACCACCCCCCGCCGGAGCGCTTCAGCACCTCGGCGCCCTCCGCGACCGTCAGCGGCGGGACGTCGAGCATCCGCGCCGCGGTGCCGTCGAAGCGCTCGAGATCGGCGAAGACGAACCGACTCGTGAGGACCGCGAGCGAGCCGTGGTCCATCCGGCACAGGCCGGTCAGAACGGTGCGCAGGACGCCGCCCAGCAGACGCCCGTAGGCGGCCCCGCCGGGACCCTCCTGCACGCGCTCGAGGCCGTCGAGTACGAGGATCATCGGGGTTGACACGGCGAGCCCCAGGACGCGATCGGCGAGTCGCTCGCCGAGGACCGCCACGTCTAGCGCATCCTCCGCCCACGCGAGCAGCGCTTCCGCCCACGCGTCTTCAGACGCGTTTTCGTAGAAGCTCCAGGCGAACAGGCCGCGCACGTCCGGTCGCGCCGCGATGCCGTCGCGGCGCACAAGCCATTCCGTGACGAGCGCCGTCTTGCCGGCGCCGCCCCACGCCGTGACCCCGACGAGGCGGACCTCGGGATCGGCGGCCCAGCGATCGAGCTTCGCGAGCTCGTCGACGCGCCCTTCGAAGTGCTCGAGCGTGTCACCGCCGTGGACCCAGCGCACCGCCGCGCCTTGGGCGAATGGCGCCGAACCGGCGCGCGTAGGAGCCCCAGGCGCGACCTTGGGCGGTCGCGCGGGAGTCGTGGGCGCCGCCTCGACCGCGGGGTAGCGCGCGTCCGCGAGCTCGGCAAGCAGCGCGCCAAGGCGCGAGTGGTCCGCGCCCGCCGCCGGGTAGAGCACGATGTCCGCGCCGTAGCGCAGCGCGCAGATGTCACGCAGCACGCCGGGGTCGTCCGGCTGCGCGCCAGCCGCCGGCGTCGGGTCCCACGCCATGATCGCGACGTGACGCGGCGCCATCCCCGGATCGATCCGTGTCCCCGACCCGGCGGCGATCTCGCGCAGGATCGCCGCGATCCGCTCGTCGGCGAAGCTGAAACCGATCCATACGAGGCGGCCCGAATCGACGAGCCTGCCCAGCACCTTCGGCAGCTTGCCGTCGTACGCGCGCCGGTACTCCGTCGTCGCGAGCACGATCTCCTCGGGCCGGTTGTGCTGCCCGTGAGCGAAGAGCACCGGCAGCTCGTCGCGCCCGCGAAACACGTCCTCGGTGCGCCAGCCGTCCATCGAGGTCTCGTCGCTCCACGAGCAATACCCCGTCGAGCTCGCCGCCGGCCGGACGCGCATGCGCGCATCGACGATCCCGGGGTCGTAGTTCGTCGTCACGACGCCGCGGAAGTTGCAGCGCGCGACGAGCTCGTGCGTTGCCGTCCACGTTCGGCCCGTCTCCGGGTCGCGGCGCACGCGGAAGACGCGCCGCAGCACTTCGCGGTAGAGCTCCGGCCGCAGCCGCTGACGCACGAGCTCGACGACCTCCTCGGGGCTCGTGGCGGCGAGCGCCCGGCACGTCGCCGCCTCACTCTCCGTCATGCGGCTCGTCGCCTCGTCGACGAGCTCGCCCACAAGCTCGCTCCACAGCGGATACAGCGGCACCGACGCGCCGGCCCCGACGAACGCCACGGCCTCGCCGGACTTCAAGTACTCGCCGAGCCTGGCCAACCCCGGAGCGTTCACGGCGGCCAGCCGCGAGCGCTCGGCTTCCGGCAGGCCGTCGAGGTAGGCGTCAACCATCAACCCTCACCCTCCCATACGCGCCGCGCTCGCCTCAACGTGCCCGTCGGGCACCGCTGGCCGAACAGAGCTCACGTCCGATCGGCGGGCCGCCGTCGTAGCTCGGCCGCTCGGCGTACGGGTGAATGAGCGGCTGTCGCACGACTCAGGCCGGGCGAAGCCGGACCAGGAGGGCCGCGGCGACGAGGATCAGCGGCGATCGTCGCCTTCTGCCCGGGCCAGCGCGCCTTCGACGTCGTCGATCGAGTCGAGCGGGGGGCCGCTGTCGAACGTCGGCGTGACGAGCGGCGCTCGCCGCATCCCAGCGCGCTTGCTCTCAGGGGACAGCCGTGTGCGTCCAAGACGGGCGCACTCGCCCGCGAGCTCGGAGAACGCGGTGGCGTAGCGCGGTGCCAGCGCGGACCAGTCGAAGCGCGCGACCCGCGCCCGCAGCGTCCTCGACCGTGCGTCCCTCGCATGCGGCTCGCTCACGTAGCGCAGCAGCCGATCGACGGCCGCATCGCAGTCGCCGGCTTCGAACGCGTCGATGCGGTCGCCGAGATACTCATCGACCAGCGACGGGGCCTCGTTGCAGACGACGGGGCACCCCGCCGACATCGCCTCGAGCAGCGCGTTGGAGGCCGTCGCGTCGAGGACGGGCATGAGCAGGGCCGCCGCGCCGTCGTAGGCATCCGCGAGCTCGCGCTCCGACAGCTTCGGCGAGACGGTGACCCACTCGTAGCCCGCGAACCGCTCGCCGGGGGCGTTCGTGCCGACGAGCCGGCAGCGCACGCCACGGGTCGCAAGGAGGTCGACGATGCGGTCGATGACCGGCCAGTCGCGCAGGTAGTTGCCGACGAGCAGGACCTCGCGCCTACTGGCGACGCAGGCGGAGCTTGCGGCGCCGCCGGCGGGGGCGAAGCGGTGCGTCCACACGCCGTGCGCGATCGCGCGGACCGGCACTTGCAGGTCCAGCGCGGCCAGCTCCGTCGCCTGCCGCTCGGACACCGTCAAGATCGCGTCGGCGTCGGCGCAGGCGCGCATGGCGGCGGTGTCGCGACGCATCCGCTCGACCGGCTGATGCACGGTCAGCACGATCGTCGCGCCGGGCCAGCGTTCACGCAGGATCGGGACCGCCGCGCTACCGCTGCAGTCGCCGTAGAAGACGTGCAGGAGGCTGGGCACGGCCGGCTCGGCGGCAGCGCGGATCCAGCGCTCCTCGCCGGCCTCGAGCGCCCGCCCGCTGAGCCAGCCGGCCGCCGGGAACAGCGAGCAGACCTGGTCGTAGCCGCTGCTCGGCGAGTGGTCGCAGCAGCGATCGCCGACGAACGTCAAGCCGGCGGGCCAGCCAGCCGCCATGTCGGCAGCGCCCGCCTGCGCGGTGACCGAGCCGACCGGCCAGCCGGCGGTCGTCTCGGCGGTGCGGTCGTTCGAGGCGGTCATCTCGGCGGCGCCGCCATGCCGCGCGACGCGACCGCCGCGCTACCCGCCGACTCGACGAGGATCCGTCGCGTCTTCTCGCGGCTTCGGAAGAGCGCGCCCTCCGCCGCCGCCACGACCTCCACGCCGAGGCCGACGCGGTTGCGAAACGCTGCCGCCACCGCCGCGCACGCCTCGGCGCCCGCCTCCGCCTCGATGAGCAGCTCGTCGTCGGGGTCGCCCCGCCGCAGGACCGCGCGCCACTCGGCGCTCGCCGGCAACAGCTCCGACACGATCTCCGCGACGGAGGTCGGGTAGACGAGCACCCCGCCGACCTTCAGCGCGTCGTCGGCGCGGCCGAGGATCCGCGAGACGTGGGTCGCGTCCGACGAGTCGCCGCCCGTCACCCGGACGAGATCGCGCGTGCGGTAGCGGATCAGCGGGCTGCGACAGCCGGTGCGCCGCGTCGTCAGCGTCAGCTCCCCGACGGCACCGGCACCGACGGCGACGTCCGCGCCGCGCTCGAGCACCTCGCAGCGGAAGTCCGCCGTGTTGAGCTCGAGCTCGTCGGCGGAGGGATCGGGGCCGAAGGCCACCGACGGGCCGGCGGTCTCGGTCAGGCCATAGAGCTCGACCCAGCGAAACCCCGCGGGGAGCGCGGCCACAAGCTTGCGGCGCAGCGAGGGCTCCGCCGGCTCGGCGCCGATGAACCCCATCCGCAGCGGCGACGCCGTGAGGTCGAGACCCGACGCGTCCGCCGCCTCGACGAGCCGGCGCAGGTACGACGGCGTCGCGCTGATCGCCGTCCCGACGCCCTCGGCGAGGAAACGCAGCACGGCCGCGGGCTCCGTGGGTCCGAGCGGGACGAGCCCCGCGCCGGCCGCCTGGGCGAGCAGGTCGAGCGCCGGGCCGCCGACCCACATCCCGTAGCAGTGCGTGTTGAGCAGCACGTCGTCGCGCGTCATGCCCGCGTGCCGCGCCGCGCGGCCAAGCCAGCCCGCGACGCGGTCCCAGTCGGCGCGGTCGAACGCCATGCACAGCCGCTCGCCGGTCGTGCCGGACGTCGCGATGACGCGGTGCGCGCCCGCCGCGCCGCCCGCCGACAGCGGGAAGCGGCCGTAGCCCGACAGCGTGTGCTTGTGGAACGTCGGCAGGGCGTCGAGCCGGTCCGCCGCCGCGCCGCCCAGGTGGTCGGCGTAGAACGGGATGCGCGCCATGGCGTCGGCGACGAGCGCGACGACCCACTCGCGCTCGGACAGCGGCTCCGCCCGCGCGGTCGTCACGGCGCGCCGTCTCGATCGGGCGCGTGGTGGGGCGCGCGAGAACCGGACACGCCCTGCGACGGCGCGCCGTCTCGATCGGGCGCGTGGTGAGGCGCGCGAGAACCGGACACGCCCTGCGACGGCGCGCCGTCTCGATCGGGCACGCTGTGGGGCGCGCGATCGCCGGAAGCGCCCAGGGATGCCGCGACCGCCGAGAACAGCGCGCGCACGTTGTTGCCGCCGAAGCCCGATGCCCCCGAGCGCTGGATGAGCTCGACGAAGAACGTGCCGCGCTCGGTGAGCGGGCGGGTGAAGAGCTGGTACAGCAGGCCGTCGTCGTCGGCGTCGACGAGGATCTCCAGACGGCGCAGCGCGTCCCACGCGAGCGGGCGATCCGCGAGCCGCTCGCGCGAGCGCTCGTAGTACTCGCCCGGCGCCGGCAGGAAGGTCACGCCGCGGCCGCGCAGCGCCTCGACCGCCGCGCACAGGTCGTCGTAGGAGATCGCGACATGCTGTACGCCGGGGCCGGCGTGCGCGTCGATGAAGCGCTGGATCTGCCCATGGCCGCCCGCGCTGAGCGGCTCGATGAGCACGACGGTGAGCCCCGGCGAGCGCAGCACGAGGCTGCGCATGCCCGTCGCGTCGTCGCCCACGCGCTCGAAGTCGCCGAGGTCGGCGGGCTCGAGGCCGAACACGTCCGCGTAGATCTCGGCGACCCGATCGGCCGTGCCGTGCTCGAGGCAGTACGTGACGTGGTCGATCGCGAGCATCCCCGCTGGCGACGCGCCGTGGCGCAGCGCGGGAACGAGCGGCGAGGCGCGCAGGGAGTGCCGGATCGTGCCATCGCCAAGGAGGTCGATCCGCGGGACGCCGCCGGCGCGCTCCACGCGCAGCCCGAGGTCCGCGGCGCGCCGCGCGATCGCCTCGGGGTCCGAGCACGTGAGCGCGACGTCGGCGGCCGAGTCTCCGTGCCGCGCGACCCGGCCCGCGACCGATCGCCCCGAACGCAGCACGATCCGCACGCCGCCGCTCGCCAGCCAGGCGACCCGCTCACCACCGGAGCCGGGCACGGCCTCGAACCCGAACCCCGTCTCCAGCAGGAGCTGCGTCCGGCGCAGGTCGCCGACCCACAGCTCAAGCGCGTCGAGCGCAACGGCGCCGACCACCGGCGCGGCCGCCGTCGTCCCCCTCGAGCTCGGCCTGGGTGACTGCATCCGAATCCTCCTCGCGGAGCCTCGAAGCGTACCGGGGCGCGAGCAGTGCTTGGTACGGTCGGGCATGGCCTTGGACGCGAGGCAGCAGGCGGCCCGGCATCGCGCCGGGTGCGAGCGGGTGACGTTCGTCGCGATCACCGGCAGCTGCGGCAAGTCGACCGCCAAGCACCTCGCCGCGGCGATCCTCGCCGAGCAGTTGACGGGCGTCCAGAGCCCGGGCAGCGCGAACTGCGGCACGCCGCTCGTCGACAACGTCCTGCGCGTCCGGCCGTCGCACGACTACTGCCTGCAGGAGATGGGCGCATGGGGGCCGGGGACGCTCGACGCGGGGCTCGAGCTCGTCAGGCCGTCGATCGGCGTCGTGCTCAACGTCCGCCGCGACCACCTCGGCGCCTTCCACGACCTGGACGCCACCGCGGCGGAGAAGGCGAAGGTCGTGGCGGCACTCCCGCCGTCGGGCACCGCGATCCTCAACGCCGACGACCCCCGCGTCGCAGCGATGCGCGCGGCGACCAGCGCCCGCGTCCTCACCTTCGGCCGCCCGGCCGCCGCGGACCTGCGTGCGACGAACGTCGCCGCGCGCTGGCCAGATCGCCTGTCGTTCGAGCTGACCCATGGCGGCGCGCGCTGCCACGTCCAGACCCGGCTCGTCGGCGAGGCCGGGCTCGGCTCGGCGCTGGCGGCGCTCGCCATCGCCGTCGCGATGGGCGTACCGCTGGAGGCCGCCGCCGAAACCCTGGGATCCGTCGAGCCGCTGTCGCGACGCATGAGCGTCGTCGAGCTCCCCGACGGCGTGACGTTCGTACGCGACGACTTCAAGGCCCCGAGCGACTCGATCGGCGAGGCGCTCGCGTTCATGGCGTCCGCGCGAGCCGCACGCAAGGTCGCGGTGATCGGGCGGATCTCCGACCATCCGGGCCGCTCCCGCCCGGCATACGACGCGTGTGCGCGAGCCGCGATCGGCGTGCTCGACGAGCTCGTCTTCGCCGGCGAGCGGCCACACAACCTGTGGTCGCGCGGGCCGACGCCGTGGGACGACGGCCGCGGACGAGCCCGCGTCACGGTGCTGGCGACCGTGCGCGACGCGGCGCGCGACCTCGGCGCACGGCTGCGTGGCGGCGACCTCGTCCTGCTCAAGGGCTCGGGCCGCGCGGACCACCTCGAGCGGATCCTCCACGCCCGCACCGGCGAGGTCGCCTGCTGGGAGCCCGAGTGCGGCCGCGTCACCGCGTGCGAGGAGTGCGAGCTGCTGCGTGCCCCAGCGATGACGGCTACCGGCGCCCGATGACCATGAAGCGCACGAGGTCCGGGCGGCCGAGCAGGCCCTCGTCGGTCAGGTGCCGGGTGCCCTCGTAGAGCACCTCGGACATCGGCAGCTGGCGCTTGAGCTCGCCGACGTTCTCGACGCAGTTGACGTGATCGGCGCAGTGCCGGAAGTCGTTGCTCTGCAGCGCGGCGAGCTGGCCTTCGGGCAGGCGCTCCCACCACGTCCGCAGTTCGGGGACGTGCTCGCAGCTCGTGTTGACGACGACCGGCGACACCGGCGCGCCGAGCGCGTCGAGATCGAGGTCGAGCATGTCGCCGACGACGTACTCGACGTTGTCATAGAGCGCGCCGATCGTCGCGGCCCCGAGATCGCATGCGGCCGGGTCCAGGTCGACGCAGATCATGCGCCGCGGCGGCTCGGGCAGTCGCCAGTTGGCGAGCAGCGGGAGTGCGCCGTACCACGCCCCGAGCACGACGAGCGAGCTGCCGCGCAGGTCGTGGCGCGCGGCGAGCTCGTCGATCAGCCAGAGCTTCGAGCGCACCTGGACGGGGTGCATCGCGACGGCGAAGTCGTCGCGCGCGCGTCTCCGGCAGGGCGTCGACGCGCTCGATGAACGCGGTGAGCTCCCGCCGCCGGCGCTCGTCGTCGCAGGACGCGACCAGCCGTTCGAGCTCGAGCGCCCCGGCCACGCCCTCGCCGCGCGACAGCCGGCGGCAGATCTCGGCGCCGATGTCGCGCGCGAGCTCCGCGGGAATCGCGGGGGCGGCGCTCGCCGGAACCGCGCTCACGCCAGCACCCGGAACCGGTCGGGGTCCGCGGCCGTCAGGCCACGCAGGCTGCGGCGCACGTAGCCGCGCTGAAGCCAGCGGTCGCGTCCGTCGAAGCGCGCGTCGTACGCACTGCGGCCGTGCGCGCAGCGCGTGTTCTCGATGGCGAGCAGCTCGCCGGGCGCGAGCTCGACGCTCCGCCGTAGCGACGGCTCGGCGCACGCGCGCCGCAGCGCGTCGAGCGCCGCCTCGGCGGCCGGGTCCACGCCGCGCACGCCGCACGCGATGTCGAACGCGATGCTCGGCGCGCCGTCGGGGCCGCGAACGAGCGGGCGCGGCGAGGACCACGGCCGCGCGCCTGAGGCGACGAACGAGTGCGGCGCGCGCAGCTCGAAGCGCGCCTCGCGCAGCACGGCGAGCTCGCCCGCGTCGAGCGCGTCGCAGAGGTCGCGGGCATCGACGATCGACGTCACGGCCGCGCGGTCCGGCGGCGCGCGCAGCGCCAGCAGCAGCACGAAGTCCGGCGCGGCGACCTCGAAGGACTGCCAGGGCGCGGCCGCGCTGTAGGTCAGCTCGGTGTGAAACCCGAGCTCGATCGCCGAGCTCTCGTTGGACGGCGCCGATCGCTCCGCGCGCGTGGGGAAGACGTGCTGCACGAGCGCGCCGTCCTTCTCGCCCGCATAGGCGAGGGGCTCGCCGAGCAGCACGGCGACGAGCAGCGTGACGCGCGCGCCCAGCGCGCCCTCGCCGTAGGACGCGGGAACGGGGCGCACCGGCGTTGGGGGTAGGTCGCGATCGGTCGGCAGCCCCGTGAGCAGCAGCGCGCCCGGCGCGTGCGGCGAGGCGCGGAAGCGCAGGAGGTTGCGGATGACTTCGCGCGGAAGCAGCGCCGCGGCATGGACGAGCCCCGCCAGCAGCTCCTCGACGTCCTCGGGCGCGGCCGGCAGGCGCTCGAGCTCGAGGCGGAGCGCCTCCGAGCTGGCAGGGTCGATCGCAACCCGCGCGACGTCGAGCGCAGCGGGTGGCGTCGGCTCGCCCGCCGCGACCGCGTCGGGTGGGGTCGCCTGCCCCGCGGCGACCGCCGCGACCGCGCCGGGTGGGGTCGCCTGCCCCGCGGCGACCGCCGCGACCGCGCCGGATGGGGTCGCCTGCCCCGCGGCGACCGCCGCGAGCGCGCCGGGTGGCATCGCCTCGCCCGCGGCGACCGCCGTGGGGGCGTCTGCGACCGTGCGCGCCACTACGCGAACTGTGCCTTGTGGTTCTCGTAGAACGACGCCATCAACGCGTTCGCCGCGGCCGTGCGCTCGAGCGCCTCGACGAAGCGCTCCGCGTCCGCGCTCGGGATGGCGGCCACCATCGCGTCCGCCGGCGCCCCGGTGAACGTGCGCATGCCGATGCAGCCCAGCGACATCGTCGGGCGCGACCCCTCCATCGCGGCGGGCAGCGCGGCACAGGTCGGTCGCCCGAAGAGGCTCGGCGCCATCTCCTTCGACCACGTCGCCGACCCGGCGGCCTCGTTGTAGAGCATCGCCTGCTCCGGGGACAGCCACAGCAGGATGAGGTCGGGCTCGAGCGGGAAGTCGGCCAGCGGGCCGTAGACGATCCCGCCGTGCGGCTCGCCGACGTGCGGGATCGAGGCCGGCTCGGTCTCGGAGAGGTAGTCGTCGATGCACATCTGCTGGACGAGGCCCATGAGCCCGTCGCGCACCCCGTCCGGCAGGTCGAAGCCCATCGTCATCGCGCCGACCGGGCAGTTGAAGTGCTGCTCGGCGGAGGCGTAGAACGTCTGCGTCTGGGCGCGTGGCCAGAAGCTGCACGCCGACGGCACGGCCCCGTCGAAGGCGTCGACGCCGTCGGGCTTCGAGGCGACGAACGCGAGCGCCACCGGCGCCTTCTCGAGCTCGAGCTTCTCCGTCAGCTGCTGCGAAACGTCGGGCATGTTCATCGTGCGACCTCCGCCTGAAGGTAGTTGTCAACGCATACCTGCTGCTTCGTCGGCTCCGCGCAGCAGTACCACGGCTCGCTGAGGTGCGGGACCGTGGACCGCTCCGCGGCGGCCTCCAGGGCAGGGACGGCGCCGTCGGCGGCCGGGAGCCCGGCCGCCTCGCGCGCCAGCCGCCGGATGGCGGCGAACGTGGCCGCCCGCGAGTCCTCGGCCCCGGCGGCTTCGACGACCGCGAGGATCTCGGCATGCAGACGATCCACCCGCGGGTCGGCGTGCACCCACGGGTACAGCAGCGCCTCGTCGTCGAACGGCTCGACGAGCTCGACGACCTCCTCGAGCTCCAGCAGCCGCGACCCGGCCGGGATGAGCAGCCTGATCGCGTACTGGATCGGCGCGACGTTGGCGACGAGGTCCAGCTCGAGGATCGTCTCGAGGAGGTCGACGTAGCCGTCGAGCGTCGTCCACGGCGTGAACGTCACGAACGTCGGCGACAGCGTCAGCCCGACCTCCCGGAACGCGCGTACGACCGCGACGAACTGCTCGCGCGTGTGGCGCTTGTCGAAGCGCTCGAGGATGGCGTCGTCGACGGACTCGACGGCGCTCGTGACGAACAGGCAGCCGGTGTCCCGGAGCGTCGCCAGGTGCCGCGCGTAGCGGTCGAGATGCTCGATCTTGATCGTGACGTCATAGGTGACGTCGGGGAACTCGTCGTGCAAGGCGTGGACGATCGGCAGCGCGTGCCCCGGCCCGTTGAAGAAGTCGGGATCGCCGAACGTGACGTGCTGCGCCCCGGCCGCGACCTGCTGGCGGACGTCGCCGAGGACCACGTCGCGCGGCACCGCGCGGAAGCGGCCGCCGTAGACCGGCACGACGGGGCAGTGGCGGCACAGGTGCTTGCACCCGCGCGTCGCCTCGGTGTAGCCGACGACGCGCTCGCCACCGTCGACGAGCAGCGACGCGTAGCGCTCGAGCCCCGGCAGGCCGCTGCGATCGGGCAGGACGAAGGGCTGGCGGTCGAGCGAGATCACGGGCTCGGGTTGGGTCTCGGCGCGCTCGTCCGGATGCGCGGCCTCGTGACGCAGCCGCGTGCAGAGGCTCACGAGGCCGGTCTCGAACTCGCCGCCGAGGATCGTGTCCGCGCCGATGCTGCGCAGGTAGCGCTCGTTGACGGGCGCGTAGAGCCCGTAGCAGCACAGGTGCGCTCGCGGGCTCATGGACCGGATCGTCGGCAGCAGCGACGCCGCGATCCGGCTCGCGGTGTGCATCGGCACGTACAGGCAGACGAGGTCGGCGTCCGCGACGGCGCGGCCGGGCAGCGGCGTCAGCGAGACGTCGACCGTGGTCACCTCGGCGCCGGCGTCCCTCAGGCAGGCGGCGGGCGACGCGATCCCGAAGGGCTGGTGCCCGAGCTCGTACGTCGAGATCAGAACGACCTTCATCGGTGCGGGAGCCTGTTGGACATCGGCGATCGCCTTCCGTCAGACGTGAGCGCCCGGTGTCGCGGTTCCCCGCCGCGAGCCCCCGACGACTCGAAGCGCTGACTATAGCGGCGAACCTCGGTCGTCGCGGTGCGCGAGTGCCTGCCGCGGGGCTGGTGGCGCTGTAGCGTTTGGCACACCGTGCACCGGATCGAGGCCGTGCGGGACGAGTCGCCTCGTGCCCCCCAGACGCCCGCCTACGACGAGGCGCGCGACGCGCTCGGGGATCCGCGCGCGCCGTACGCGCGGCTGCGCATGGAGGTGGGCTTCGACCCGCTGGCGCCGAGCGCGGCGATCCGCGCCCAGCTCGCCGACCGGCCGCTCGGTGACGACGTGCGCATCCTGCCGGTGCCGCTCGCCCTCGACGTGGGCGAAATCGCGGCGATCCGTCGCGGGGTGGCGCAGCGCGCGCTCGCGCTGCAGGCGTTCTTCGGCGACCTCGCCATCGGGACGGCGAGCGCAAGCGCCGCGGACGGGGACGTCGTCGAGCGCGTCGCCGCGACCGAGGCCGGATCGCTCGCCCGCTTGCGCCGCACGTGGGCCGGGCGCGCTCGCGAGGAGATCCGATTCGTCTACGGCCCCGATCTCGCGCGCGCGCCCGACGGCGGCTGGGTCGTGCTCGAGGACAACGTCGGCTGCGTCGGCGGCGTCGCGGACGCGTTCTTCGTCGCGCGGGCATACGCTCGCGCGGCCGGCATGCCCGAGCCCGATCCGGCGAGCTCCGATCTCGGGCGGGCCGTCGATCGCTGGCGCGTGCTGCTCGGCGGCGCCGTGCGGCACCGGCTCGCGGCCACGTGCGGCTGCGGCCCCGGGGCGGGACCGATCAGGATCGACGAGGACCGCCGCCGGGCGCAGCTGCTGGGCGTCGCGGGGGTCGCCGTCGGCTCGGCCGCCGACCTCGCCGCGGCGGGTGCGATCGCGAACTTCGAGTCGCCGCGGGCGTGGTCGGGGCCGGCGCTCCTCAACGCCCCCGGCACCGGCCTCCTGGGCAACAAGGCCCTGCTGCCGTTCGTCGACGAGCTCATCCGCCAGCACTGTGGCGAAGAGCCGCTGCTGCCCTCGGCCGAGACGTTCGTGCTCCGCGACGACGCACTGCCGGGCGCCGACTGGGTCGTGAAGACCGCGACCGGCTCGGGCGGCGGCGGCGTGCACGTGCTCGGCGCCTGCACGGCGGACGAGCTCGCCGCCGTGCGGGCGCAGATCCGGGCCGCCGGGCCGTGCGGGACGGTCGCGCAGCGCTGGGTGGACTGCTCGACGCTCCCCGGCGAACCGTCGCGCATCGAGCTGCGCCCCGTCGCCTACGTGCTCGGCGCGGGCGAGGCGCTCGTCAGCCGCCAGCTCGTCGGCAAGGCCGTCGCGGCGGGCGATCGCACGGCGCTGAACAACGTCTCGCGCGGCGCGCGCTACGTCGCCGTGCTGCCCGTCGAGTCGGGCGCCGCCGGGTAGGCAGCGACGGCTCGGGGGCGTACGATCCGTGGAGACATCGGGGGCGCCCTGGGGACGCCCGATCGAAAGGAGACGTGAGTCATGGCCGCCGCGACGATCACCGAGTCCAGCTCCTTCGCGAAGGAGGTCGCGGGCGACGGCCCGGTGCTCGTCTCCTTCCGCGCGCGCGGCTGCCTGCCGAGCGTGCAGATGGCCCCGGCGATCGACGAGCTCGCCAAGGACCTCGACGGCAAGGCGAAGGTGCTCGCCGTGGAAGTCGGCGAGGACGACTGGCGCGAGAACGAGATCCTGCGCGAGCACAAGATCACGCGGCTGCCGGTCGTCATGCTCTTCGAGGGCGGCACGGTGCGCGACTTCATCGGCGGCACGACGACGAAGAAGGCCGTCGCGGACATGGTCGCTGGCAAGCGCAAGCCGGCGCGCGACGTCAAGGCCGACCCGAAGGCGAAGAAGGCGACCGCCACGGTGCGGGACGTCAGCGCCGCGAGCTTTGACCGCGAGGTCCTCAAGGCCGACGGCGCGGTGCTCGTGCACGTCCACGCGGCGTGGTGCCGGCAGAGCCTCGAGCTCCTCCCGGAGGTTGAGACGATCGCAAAGAAGCTCGAAGCGAACGCGAAGGTCGTGCGCGTGGAGTTCGCCGCAGACAACGCCGACCTGCTCGAGAAGCTCGGCATCGCACGCGTCCCGACGCTCGCGCTGTTCCGTGACGGCGAGGTCGTCGACCAGATCTTCGGCGCGATGAAGGGCGGCGCGAAGGTCGGCGTGCGAGCGACGTCGTGCGTCAACCTCACCACGGCGCAGAACATCTCCCAGATGGTCGAGGGCGCCCGCTAGCGACGTGCGCCCGCACGGGCGGGCACCGATCAGGCATCGCCGAACGACGATCCGGCCGGGCTGGGGAGACCCGGCCGTCGCCGGTTTGCCAAGCTGGTGAGCATGAGCTCGACGAAGCACAGCCCGTTCGCGACGATCGACGAGGCCCTGGAGGACATCCGCCAGGGCAAGATGGTCGTCGTCTGCGACGACGAGGATCGCGAGAACGAGGGCGATCTCACGATGGCCGCGCAGTTCGCAACCCCCGAGGCCGTGAACTTCATGGCGACCCACGGGCGGGGGCTCATCTGCCTGAGCCTCACCCCGCAGCGCTGCGACGAGCTCGGGCTCGACCTCATGGCCGCCAAGAACGAGTCGCCGTTCGAGACCCCCTTCACCGTCTCGATCGAGGCGCGCGACGGCGTCACGACCGGCATCTCCGCGCACGACCGCGCTCGCACGATCCAGGTCGCGATCGATCCTGAGGCGTCGCCCCGCGACCTCGTCCAGCCGGGCCACATCTTCCCGCTGAAGAGCCGCGCCGGCGGCGTGCTCGAGCGCATCGGCCAGACCGAGGCCGCGGTCGACCTCGCCCGCCTCGCCGGCCTGAACCCCGCCGGCGTCATCTGCGAGGTCATGAACGACGACGGGACGATGGCGCGCGTCGGCGACCTCGTCGAGTACTGCAAGCGCCACGACCTGAAGATGATCACGGTCGCGGACCTCATCGCCTACCGCCGCCGCCACGACAAGCTCGTCGAGCGCGTCGTCTCGACGAAGCTGCCGACCGGCTTCGGCGACTTCCAGGCCGTCGGCTACCGCGAGCTCGTCGGCGGCAAGCACCACGTCGCGCTCGTCAAGGGCGAGGTCGACGGCGAGCACGACGTCCTCGTGCGCGTGCACTCCGAGTGCCTCACGGGCGACGTATTCCACTCGCTCAGATGCGACTGCGGCGAGCAGCTCGAGTCTGCCCTGGCGATGATCGAGGAGGCAGGTCAGGGCGTGCTGCTCTACCTCGCCCAAGAGGGTCGCGGCATCGGGCTGCTCAACAAGCTCAAGGCCTACAAGCTCCAGGAGGGCGGCATGGACACCGTCGAGGCGAACCTCGAGCTCGGCCTGCCCGCCGACCTGCGCGACTACGGCATCGGCGCGCAGATCCTCGTCGACCTCGGTCTCAGCTCGATCCGCATCCTCACGAACAACCCGAAGAAGATCCGCGGCCTCGAGGGCTACGGGCTGTCGGTCACCGAGCAGGTCCCGATCGAGCACATCTCCAACCCGCACAACGAGAGCTACCTGCGCGCCAAGCGCGACCGCATGGGCCACACGCTGCACCACCAGGGCCTCGACGTCGACAAGGAGATGCTCCACGACGAGGAGGAGCGCGACCAGCGCGCCGGAGAGGACGCCGCATGAACTTCGCGATCGTCGTCGCCCGCTTCTACGACGAGCTCGCCGAGCGGCTCGTCAAGGGCGCCACCGACCTGTTCAAGGCCGCCGACGCCGAACGCATCGACGTCTTCGACGTCCCCGGCGCGTTCGAGCTCCCGCTCGCCGCGCTGATGGCCGCCGAGTCCGGGCGCTACGACGGCATCGCGTGCCTCGGCGCCGTCATCCGCGGCGAGACGAGCCACTACGACCACGTCTGCGAGGAGGCCGCCCGCGGCATCCAGGAGGTCGCGCTGCGAACCGGGGTGCCGTGTGGCTTCGGCCTCTTGACGGTCGAGAACATGGACCAGGCGCTCGCCCGCTCGGGCGGCGACAAGCGCGACGAGGGCTCCGACGCGGCGGAGGCCGTGCTCGCCCTCGTGCGGGTGCGCGCCGAGCTCGTCGACTGACCGCCCGCGGCGGGTAGGCTGGTCGACATGCCCGACAACGAGGCATCGGAGATCCTGGCGCTCTCGCTGATCTTCGTCGTGCACGTCGCCGGCGGCCTCGCGCTCCTGTGGGGCATGCTCGAGGGCGACGCTCGTCCCGGCCGCTGGTGGCGCCGGCGCGGAGGCGGCGGGCCGGACGACCCGCCGAGTGACCCGTCGCCCCCCGCACCTCCGGCTGCACACCCGGCCCTGCCGCTGCGCGACGCGGCGCCCAGCCGGGTGCGCCTGCGCGACGAGACCCCGCTGCGCGACGGCTACGAGCGCCCCGCGCGCCGGCCGCAGCGCACGCCGGACCGCTCGCCGTCGCGGCGCTGACAAGACCGGCCCCTATCGCGGGGCGAACGCGGAGCGCAGCGCGTGGTAGGACGGCTTCGGGCGGTACGAGCGGTCGAAGAGCAGACCCGACTCCGCGGAGGGAAGCCAGGAGACGGCGTCCGTGAAGCCCCAGGTCGTGACGCGCGTGCATGCGGCGACGGCGTTGCACGCCCGCGCGGCGGCGCCGTACGTGGCCGCCTGGCGCTGCATCCGGTCCGCGCGCGGGATGCCGAACTGCGACGCTCCCACGTCGAGCTCGGTGAGCTGCACCTCGAGGCCCAGCCGCTCGAAGGTGCGCATCGTCTCGGTCAGGGTGGCCTCGTCGGGAGGCCGGGCGATGTGGAAGTGCCCTTGCAGCCCGACGCCGTCGAGCGGGACGCCGCGTGCGATCAGGTCGCGCACCAGCGCCAGCAGGCCGTCGAGCTTGGGACCCGGCGACTCGACGGCGTAGTCGTTGACGAAGAGCTTCGCCCGCGGGTCGGCCGTGTGCGCCGCGCGGAGCGCCTGGCTCACGTAGTCCGGGCCGATGAACCGCCTCCAGACGGTCGGAGCGAGCGTTCCGTCCGCCGCGATCGGCTCGTTGACGACGTCCCACTCGCGCACGTCGCCGGCGAAGTGCCGCATGACCCGGCGGATGTGGTCCTTCATGACCGCCATGAGCTCGTCGCGCTTCCAGCCCGTGAGCGTGGTGGTGGCCTCGCCGATCAGCCGGCCCAGCGGGTCGAGCAGCCTGCCGAGCGGATCGGGCAGCGGCGGCAGCGCGATCGGCGGCAGCCGGAGCCCCAGCTTGTCCGTCACGCCGTGGTCGACGAGCCACAGCGGCAGCGACTGGCCCCAGATCAGCGTGTGCCCGCGCACGGCCTTGCCGTTGCGCAGCGCGAAGCGGACGAGCTCGTCCGCGGCCTCGAACTCGTACCGGCCGCGACGCGGCTGCAGCGCGGCCATCTTCAGCTCGTTCTCCGGCGTCAGCGAGTCGAACTCACGCAGGAACGTGTCGCGGTAGCGCTGGCTTGCGCCCAGCGTGTCCAGCCGCGCCGCGGACCCGACCGGCACGCTGCGCAGCGCGGGCGCCTGGCCGTGCGCAAGCGACGGCAGCGCAAGCGAAGCGAGCACCACCACCAGCCCGATCCGACGAACCGATCCCCTGACCTCCATCGGACGAGCGAATCTAGCGCGCGCCCTCAACCGTCGTCGCGGTCGCCCTTCTCGCCCTTCTCCTTGCCTGGCTTCTTGCCCTTGCCGGGTGACGCCTCGCCGAGCCTGGCGAGCGCGTTGTCGAGCTCGGCCTGCACGGTGTCTCGCTGGTTGTCGTACTTCAGCCGCTCGCGCAGCAGCGGGACCGCCTCGGCGGGGTTGCCCGAGCGATTCAGCGCGACCGCGAGGTTGTAGAGCGCGAAGGCGTAGGGCAGCCCGTCCTCGCCGGCGGCCTGGTAGCCGGCGACCGCGGCGCGCAGCGGCTCGATCGCCTCGGCGAAGCGGCCCTGCTGCAGCAGGGCGTGGCCGCGGTCGTTGAGCGACGCGGGGCTCGCGTCGGGACCCGAGCCCGCCGCGGCCGGCTGCGGCGCCGGCGGCGGTTGCGGCGCGGCGGCTGCGGTCGTCGCGGTGCGTGCGGGCTCGGAGCGGGCGGGCGTCGTGCCGGTGCTGCCGGCGCGATCGCGACCCGGCTCGGCGCCGCCGCTCAGCGCAAGCACGAGCCCCACCACCGCGGCGGTCACGACCCCGACCCCGAGCAGCGCCGGCCAGGGGGCCCGGCGGCGTCCGGGCGGCGCAGGCCCTCGGCCGGCGCCTGTCGCGGCGGAGGGCGCGGCCGCGGAGGCGGCGGGCGCTGCGCGGTCGCGGTCGCGCGCGGGGGTCACCGCCTCGTCCGGCGCATCCTGCGGGGACATCGGGATCAGCGGCGTCACCCGCGGGCGCCCGGCCGGCTCCACGGCGCGCAACGGGCGCGTCGGTTCGATCTCCGGACCCTCGCCGAGCGCGGACTCGATCGCCGCCACGAGCTGCGACGCCGTGCGCGGGCGATGCTCGGGGTCCTTGGCCAGGCCGCGCGCCAGGACGGCGTCGAGCGCCGGAGGCAGTCCGGGCGCGCTCTCCGACGCCCGCGCCGGCGTCGCCTCGGCATGCTGGCGGGCCTGCGCGGCCGGCGGACCGCCGGCGAACGGCCGCGACCCCGTCAACAGCTCTTGCGCGACGACCGCAAGCGCGTAGCGGTCGCTCGCGGGGCCGGCGGGCCGGCCTTGCGCCTGCTCCGGGGAGATGTAGGCCGCGGTCCCGAGCACCATGCCGGTCTGCGTCATCTGCGTGTCGTCGGCCAGCCGGGCGATGCCGAAGTCGCCGACGGCGAGGCGGTCGTTGCCGTCGAGCAGGAGGTTCGCGGGCTTGACGTCGCGATGGACGATCCCCGCCGCGTGGGCGACGTCGAGCCCCGTCGCCGCTTCGCGCAGCCAGCGCAGCGCCGTCGCGCGCGGAATGGGCTCGCCGGCGTCGCGCGCGGCCCGCAGGCGGTCGGCGACGGTGCCGCCCGCGAAGTGCTCCATGACGATGAACGCATCGTCGCCGTGCTCGCCGATGTCGTAGATCGTCATGACGTGCGTCTGATCGGAGACCTGCGCGGCCGTACGCGCCTCGCGCTGGAAGCGCTCGCGGGCATCGGGATCGGCGGCGTACTGCGCGGCCAGGACCTTGACCGCGACGAGCCGGCCGAGCAGCAGATCCTCGGCCTCCCAGACGGATGCCATGCCGCCGCTGGCGATGTGCCGCACGACGCGGTAGCGGTCCGGCAGTTCGATCTTCTCGGCGAGGGCCATGTTCCCGCATCACGGTACCCGCCGGACCGGCCCCCGACCCGTCGGCCAGGCCGACCGTCTACACTCCTCGACGCGATGGCCAAGGTCTGTCACAGCTGCGGGAAGAAGCCGGCGTTCGGTCAGAGCCGCAGCCACTCGATGGTCGCCACCAAGCGGCGCTTCAACCCGAACCTCCAGAAGGTCCGGGTCCTGATCGCCGGGGCGCCTCGCCGCGTCTACGTCTGCACCCGCTGCCTCAAGGCCGGGAAGGTCACGAAGGCCCTATAGCCGGGTCGTCGCGTCGCGTGCCGTGTAACGGCAAGCCGCGGTTGGCGTAAGACGCTTCGTGTCGGACCCGAGCCTCGTCCGTTTCCGCGCCGTCGTCCATGGGGCGCTCGCGCAGCTCGAGTCGCGCCGGCGCGAGATCAACGACCTCAACGTCTTCCCTGTCGCCGACGGCGACACGGGCGACAACATGGCGCTCACGCTGCGAGCCGTCCTCGCCGAGCTCGACCGCCTGGGCGCCGACGAGGACCGCCTCATCGACGAGATCGGCCGCGACGAGATCGTCGAGTCCGTCGCCCGCGCAGCCCTGCTCGGCGCCCGCGGCAACAGCGGCGTCATCCTCTCGCAGCTCATCCGCGGCGCGGCGGAGGAGCTCGTCAGCCGACCCGGCGAGCTCGTCGACCCGGTCCTCATCGGCGCCGCGATGGCGCGCGCCGCGCAGCGCGCGTACGGCTCCGTCCGCCAGCCCGCGGAGGGGACGATCCTCACGGTCCTGCGCGACATGGCGACGAGCGTGTCCACCGAGATCGCGCACATGGGCGACACGCGGCTGGGCTCCGAAGCGGACCCCGCCGTGCAGAACGCGCTCATCGCCGACGTGCTCGAGCGCGCGCTGCACGCGGGCGAGGCGTCCGTGCAGCGCGGCCCGGACCTGTTGCCGGTCCTGCGCGAGAGCGGTGTCGTCGATGCCGGCGGCCACGCGCTGACCGTCATCGTCGCCGGGATGATCGCCGCGCTGCGCGGGACGGATGCGCCCGAGGTCGCGATCCAGGCGCCGGCGCGCATCAGCTACCCGCAGCACGACTCGTCGACCTACCGCTACTGCACGAACTTCGCCGTCACCGGCCGTGACCTCGATCCGCGCGGGTGGATCGCGCCGCTGGAGGCGCTCGGCGACTCGGTGCTCGTCGTGGGCGACGCCGCGACCCTGAAGATCCACGTGCACACGGACGATCCGGCACGGGCCACGGCGCTCTTTCACGGCGCGGGGGAGGTCTCGCACCTCGACGTCGCGGACATGCACGAGCAGGTGCTCGCCCGCTCGGATCGCCTCAGCGCCGCGGTGGCCGCGGAGCCGGCGCGGCACCAGCGGTGTGGTGCGCTCGCGGTCGTCGCCGGGGCGGGCCTGCGCAAGCTCTACGAGAGCCTCGGCGTGTGGGTCCTCGACGGCGGTCAGACGCTCAACCCCTCGACCTACGAGCTGCTCGCGGCGATCCACGACGTGCCGGCCGCCGAGGTCGTCGTGCTGCCGAACTCGCCGAACGTCGTCATGGCGGCCGAGCATGCCGCGGAGCTCTCGGACAAGGTCGTGCGCGTCAGCGCGGTCCGCTCGCAGCAGGCGGGCCTGAGCGCCGCGCTCGCGCTGGATCCCGACCGGACCGCCGAGCAGAACGTCGCCGCGGTCGATGCGGCGCTGGAGCAGCTGCGCACGGGTGCGGTCGCCCCGGCGGCGCGTGCCGATGGCGAGGGGCGCTTCGGCGTCGGCGAGGCGGTCGGCTTCGTGGACGACGCGATCGTCGCGTGGGGCGATCCCGAGGCGACGCTGCGCGCCGTCCTCGACGCGCTCGGCGAGGGCGCCGAGCTGCTGACGTGCATCGCCGGCGCGGGCGCCCCGCTGGACGAGGCCGGAGTGCGTGCGCTCGGCCCCGGCGGGGTCGAGCTGGAGTGCGAGGTCGGCGGGCAGCCGAGCTACTGGTGGCTCGTGGCGGCCGAGTAGGTGCGGGCGTTCGCCTGCCCGGTCTGCGGGCGCCTGGTCACCTTCGAGAGCGAGCGCTGCCTGCACTGCGGCCAGGAGCTCGGCTTCGACTGGGGCTCACGCCAGATCGTGGCGCTGCACGCGCGGCCACGCTGCGCGAGCCACGAGCTCGCGGGCTGCAACGGGCTCGTCGGCCAGGACGGCGACTGGTGCGCGAGCTGTGCCCTGACGCGCACCCGGCCTGCCGACGGCGACAGCGAAGGGCTGCGAGGGTTCCGGCGCGCCGAAGCCGCCAAGCGCAGGCTCGTCTTCGAGCTGCTCGAGCTCGAGCTGCCGGTCGCCGGCTGGCGCGAACGCGAGGGTGGGCTGGCGTTCGACCTGCTGTCGAGCCACGCCGAGCCGGTGACGACGGGGCACGCGGACGGCGTCATCACGCTCGACCTCGACGAGACCGACCCCGCGCAGCGCGAGCAGCGCCGCGAGGCGCTCGGCGAGCCCTACCGCACGGTGCTCGGGCACATGCGCCACGAGATCGCCCACTACTACCAGGACATCCTCGCGCCGGAGGGGTCGCCGCTGCGCGACGAGTGCCGTGCGGTCTTCGGCGACGATCGCGACGACTACTCGAGCGCGATGGACCGCCACTACGACGCCGGGCCGCCGGCGGGCTGGGAGCAGCGCTACGTCAGCGCGTACGCGACGATGCACCCGTGGGAGGACTGGGCGGAGACCTTCGCCCACTACCTGCACATCCACGACACGCTGCAGACCGCGGAGGCCTACGGGGTGCGGGTCGACGGGCCGCAGGTCGCGACGACCGACAGCGCTCCGCTGCACTCCGATCCCGAGGCGCCGACCCTCGACGTCGAGGCGCTGCTGGACGCCTGGCTGCCGCTGACGTACGCGCTCAACGCCATCAATCGGAGCATGGGCGCCGCCGACGTCTACCCGTTCGTCATCACGCCGGAGGTCCAGCGCAAGCTCGCCTTCGTCGATCGCTGCGTGCGCGCCGCATGACGGTCCGGCGCGCGCGCTGGACCGCAAGGGTCATTGCGCGCGCCGGATCGTCAGGGGTCAGGCGCGCGCGCTGGACCGTCAGGTCGATTGCGCGCGCCGGATCGTCAGGGGTCAGGCGCGCGCGCTGGACCGTCAGGGTCGATTGCGCGCGCCGGACCGTTGGGGTCCGGCGCGTGCCCCGGGTCGTCAGGGTCCGGCGCGCCGATCATCATTGATCGCGTGCCGACCGCGTTCGCGACCCCCGACGAGCTTGAGCACGACCAGCTGCTGGCCGCGCCGCTGCGGTGGGCGCGCCCGTCCGCGCTCGCGCGCCCGCTGAGCGTCTCGCCGCAGAAGGCCGCCGAGGCGGCCGCCTCGCTCGGGCTCTTGACGGTCGGCGACCTGCTCGAGCACCTCCCGCGCGACCGGCGCGAGGCGCGGACCGTCGCGACGCTGACGGCGGGGGAGGGGGCGACGGTCGTCGTCGAGGTGCGCTCGATCGGCAGCCGGCCGGTGCGCCGGGCGGGGATGAAGCCGCTCGTCGAGGCGGTCGTCGCGGACGAGACCGGGATGATGAAGGCGACGTTCTTCAACCAGCCGTGGTTGGCGCGCAAGTACCCGAAGGGGACGCGGCTCGTCCTGCACGGCAAGCTCGCCGCGCGCAACGCGTTCAGGGTCGAGGGACACGCGCCGACGTCCGAGAGCACCGGCGGCGGCCAGGAGGTCGCGCACTACCCGGCCACGATCGGCTTGTCCTCGACGCAGATCCTCGCGCTCGTCCGCGCACATCTCGACGCCGCGCAGGACGCCGTCGACCCGCTGCCCGCTCGGGCGCGGCACCTCGCCGGCCTGCCCGACCGCGCCGCCGCGATCGTCGCCGCGCACGCCGGCGACCTCGAGGGCGGCCGCCGCCGGCTCGCCTTCGACGAGCTTCTGCTGGCGCAGCTCTCGCTCCTGCGCCGCCGCGCGCAGCGCCGCGCGGCGGGCACGGCGCACGTGCTCGACCAGCCGCCGTCGCTGACGGTCCGCTGGCGCGAGGAGCTGCTGCCGTTCACGCTCACCGGCGACCAGCGCGCAGCGATCGCCGTGCTCGACGGCGAGCTCGCGGCCCCGCGGCCGATGCAGCGTCTGCTCATGGGGGAGGTCGGCTCGGGCAAGACCGTCGTCGCGCTGCACGCGATCCTCCGCGCGGTCGAGCACGACGCGCAGGCCGTCTTCATGGCGCCGACCGAGGTGCTCGCCGAGCAGCACTTCGCCACGCTCCAGGCGCTCCTGCCGGGCGAGGCGGTGCGCACCGCGCTCCTCACGGGCTCGACGACGGCGAAGCGGCGCGCCGACACGCTGAGCAAGCTCGCGACCGGCGAGCTGTCGTTCGTCGTCGGCACGCACGCGCTGCTCGAGCCCGACGTCGTGTTCGATCGGTTGGCCGTCGTCGTCGTCGACGAGCAGCACCGCTTCGGCGTGCGCCAGCGCGCGACGCTCGACGCGAAGGCGCCCGCGGGGCTCGTCCCGCACGTGCTGCACATGACCGCCACGCCGATCCCGCGCACGATGGCGCTCCTGCGCTACGGCGATCTCGACGTGACGGCGCTGCACGAGCTGCCGACGGGGCGGCGCCCGATCACGACGCACGTCGCGTCGACCGACAGGCGAGCGCGCGCGGGCCTACGAGCGCATCCGCGAGGAGCTCGACGCCGGGCCGCCAGGCGTTCGTCGTCTGCCCGCTCGTCGAGGAGTCCGAGGCGCTTGCGGCGCGCGCGGCGACCGTCGAGTACGAGCGGTTGCGGGGCGGCGAGCTGGCCGACTATCGGGTGGCGCTGCTGCACGGCCAGATGCGCCCGCGCGAGAAGCAGGAGGCGATGGCCGCCTTCGCCGCGGGCGACTGCGACGTGCTCGTCGCGACGACGGTCATCGAGGTCGGCGTCGACGTCCCGAACGCGACGGTCATGCTCGTCGAGGGCGCCGAGCGCTTCGGGATCAGCCAGCTGCACCAGCTGCGGGGGCGCATCGGCCGCGGCGAGCACGCGTCGGTTTGCCTCCTGTTCGGGCCGAAGCAGTCCGCGCGGTTGCGGGCCGTGGAGGCGACGAGCGACGGCTTCGAGCTCGCCCGCGTGGACCTCGAGCTGCGCGGCGAGGGCGAGATCGCGGGGACGCGCCAGTCGGGCCTGGCGCAGTTCAAGGTCGCGCGGCTGCCCGAGGACGTCGAGCTCGTCGAGGCCGCTCGGGTGTACGCCGAGCAGCTGTTCGAGGTCGATCCCGAGCTGGCTGAGCCCGAGCACGCGCTGCTCGCCGACGCGCTGGCGGCCGCGCACGGCGAAACATGGCTTCATCCGCTGCCGGCATGAGGGGGGTGGATCCATCTGCGCTCCCCACAGGAGCGTGGATGGATCCACCCCCTGCCGGTGGACGCCGTGAGGGTGGTCGCGGGCGCATACCGAGGGCGGCGGCTGGTCGCGCCGCCGGGCGACGCGACGCGGCCCACATCCGACCGCGTCCGGGAGGCGCTGTTCAGCGTGCTTGGCGCGTCCGTGGAGGGCGCGCGGGTGCTCGACCTGTTCGCCGGTTCGGGTGCGCTGGGCATCGAGGCGCTCTCGCGCGGGGCGGCCGCGGCGGTCTTCGTGGACCGTGCCCCGGAGGCGATCAAGGCCATCCGCGCCAACCTCGGCGCGCTCGGGCTCGACGCCGACGTGCGGCGAATCGAGGCGCGCGCGGCACTGCGCGCGGCGTCCGCCCGAGCGGAGGCATACGATCTGGTCTTCCTCGACCCTCCCTATCGGCGTGCAGCCGAGCTGGGGCGGGAGCTCTCCGAGGCGCTTCCCGCGGTGCTCGCGCCCGGGGCGCGCGTCGTCAGCGAGAGCGACCGCCGCCAACCGCTCGAGCTGACGCTGGCACTGACCGACGAGCGACGCTACGGCGACACCCTGATCCGCATCCATGACACCTGACCACCGCATCGCCGTCTGCCCGGGCTCGTATGACCCGATCACCAACGGGCATCTCGACGTCATCACGCGGGCGTCCGAGCTCTTCGACGAGGTCGTCGTCGGGGTAGTGAACATGCCGATGCGCAAGGGGGCGACGCTGTTCGACATCGACGAGCGCCTCGGCTTCATCCGCGAGGCGACGGGCCACCTGCCGCGGGTTCGGACGGAGCCGTTCTCGACGCTCGTCGTCGACTTCGCGCGCGACCACGGATCGAAGGTCATCGTCAAGGGGTTGCGCGCGATCTCGGACTTCGAGTACGAGTTCGAGATGCACCAGCTCAACCGCTTGCAGGCGTCCGACATCGACACGCTCTACCTCATGGCCAGCCCCCAGTACAGTTTCCTCAGCTCCAGCGGCATCAAGGAGCTGGCCATGTTCGGCGGAGCGATCGACGAGCTGGTCCCAAAGCGGGTCGCGGCACGGTTGAAGGAAGAGCTGAGCCGCTAGCGAACTGAAGGGTTGCCATGGACGTCCTCGTACTCATCGACAAGCTGGATGACTTGGTGCACAACGCCAAGCTCGTCCCGATGACCGGGCAGGTCCGCGTCGACAAGGACGAGATCTACGACATCCTCGACCAGATGCGGGCGACGATCCCGGAGGAGATCAAGCAGGCGCGCTGGATCGTCAAGGAGCGCCAGGAGATGCTCGCCGAGGCCAAGCGCGAGGCCGAGCGGATCGTCAAGGAGGCGCGCGAGCGCCAGAACCAGCTCGTCGGCGAGGAAGAGGTCACCAAGCAGGCCGAGCGCGCCGCCGAGGACATCATCGAGGACGCCCGCGCCCGCGAGCGCGAGATCCGCCTCGGCGCCGAGGACTACGCCGACGAGATCCTCAACACCCTCGAGGTCAACCTCTCGAAGTTCATCGCGGCCGTCCAGCGCGGCCGCGAGCGGTTGCAGGGCAAGGACGAGCCCGCCGAAGTCCGCTAGACCCGCCCGTCGGCCGGCGCAACCCCGAGTCCGCTGCGTCTCGCGCCCTCGGAGAGCTTCAAGTCCCACGTCACGATCGCATCCGCACCGATGGCGAACGCGCTTGCGAGACGGACGGCGTCATAGCCCCGCAGGCCGAGATCCGCCGCGAGGTCGCCCGCTTGTCGGGTCAGCGCGAGGTCCACGCCAAGTAGGTGCAGCTCGTCGAGGGTTGCTTCGAACTCGTCGCAGGCCGTGCGGTACGCGTCGCTCGTCAGACGTCTGGCGCGCCTGGCGGCCGCGAGCGCCGCACGGCCCTCCGGATAACAGAGAATGCTGGACGACGCGAAATGGTCAGTCGCCCACAACTCGACCGCCAGCTCGGACCCGTGCTCGGGCACGAGGAGCTTGAACAGCGCATCGGTGTCCCAGTAGAGGTTCAGCGGCGCTGCTCGGCGATGAACTCGGACACGGAACCTTGCGCCTGCACGCGGGGGCGTCTCGCACTGCGTGGGCGCTTCGGTGGCGTGACAAGCCCGCGTCGAACGAGATCGTCAAGCGGATCGCTCCCGTCGATGGCCGAGAGACGGGCAATCGGCTTGCCACGACGCGTCACGACGACCTCGGCGCCCAGTGCGACGCGTTCGAGATGCTCGCTGAGGCGATCGTGCAGATCCCGAACGCCGACCTCGTAGTCACGCTCATGTAGCGCCATGCTGCGAGGCTAGCAGCTACATCGGGGCTATCGGATGGCGAAGCGCTCGTGGCCTTCGGGCGGCGCTTCTGAGACCTGCACGTCGTCGACCGTCGCGTGGCGCGGGCCGTCGTCGCACCAGCGCACGAGCCGGGCGACCGCGTCCGGCGGGCCTTCGAAGAACGCCTCGACGCGGCCGTCGGGGCGGTTGCGGACCCAGCCCGCCACGCCGAGGCGGTCGGCCTCGCGGCGGGCAGAGTCGCGGAAGAAGACGCCCTGGACGTCACCGGACACGACGACGCGGCGCGCGATCCGGTCTGCGGTCATGCCTCCAGGAGCGCCGGGAGCTCGGCCATGTCGTCGAAGGGCTCGCCGCCCGCCGCAGCGAGGTCTGCGCGAGGGGAGTGGCGGGTGAACGCGAGCGCGCGCATGCCCGCGGCGACGGCCGCCTCGACGCCGGGGATGCTGTCCTCGACGACGGCGGTGGTCGCCGGGTCGAAGCCCATCTGCGCGGCGGCGTGCAGGAAGAGGTCCGGCGCGGGCTTGCCGTTGGCGACCTCGTACGCGCTGAAGATGCGACCGGCGAAGCGATCCCACAACCCGGTCGTCCGCAGCGTCACCGCCATCTTGTGGTGCGGGCCGCTCGACGCGACGCACGACGGCAGCGAGATCCGGTCCAGCGCGGCGACGACGCCGGGCACCGGCTCGAGCTCGTGCGCGAAGACGGCCTCGACCTCGGCGTAGTAGCGCGCGCCGACGTCGAACGGCAGCGGCGCCGCCGAAGCGCTCCTCGGCGATCTGAAGGCACGACGCGACGGATCGCCCGCGGAACTCGCGCATGCAGTCCTCAAGCGTCGTCGGGAGGCCCGCCTCGGTCAGCAGCTCGGCGAAGACCGTGTTCGAGACGAGCTCGGTGTCGACGAGCACGCCGTCGCAGTCGAAGATCACCGATCGCGTCACGGCGTCGAGGCTACTTCCCGGGCTTGCGGCTGCGGTGCGCGAGCGGGCTCGGGCGCCGCACCGCGGGGCCGGCGGGCGACGACGAGCGCGACGAGGGCGAAGCTCGCGCCGAGCGCGCACGTCGCATCCCAGCCGGCGGCGGCGTAGACCGTCGCCGACAGCATCGAGCCGAGGACCCCGCCCCCGAAGAACGAGACCATGTACGCGGTCGTCATGCGGCTGCGCGCCTCCGGTCGCAGCCGGTAGATCGCGTCCTGGTTGTTGATGTGCGAGCCCTGGATCCCGGCGTCGAACACGACGAGCCCGACGATCAGGGCGATCAGCGACGAGGAGCCGAGCGCGAGCAGCCCCCAGCTCGCGAGCGTCGCGACGAGCAGGACGACGAGTGACGCCCGGTCGCGCCCGCGGTCGGCGAGCCGGCCGACGACGGGCGCCGCGAAGGCGCCGGCGAGCCCCGCGAGCCCGAACAGCCCGATGACGCCCTCGCCGTACCCGTACGGCGGCTTGGCGAGCATGAACGCGATCGACGTCCACAGGACCGCGAAGCCTCCGAACGCGAGCGCGCCCAGCGCCATCCGCTGGCGCAGAACCGGCTCGGAGGCGACGAGCGAGCGCACCGAACGCAGGAGCTCCGGGTAGCGCAGCCGCTCCGTCGGCGCGACCGGCGGCAGCCCGCGGCGCAGCGCGAACGCCAGCACGAGCATCCCGACCGCCGCGAGCGCGAAGACGAGCCGCCAGCCCCCGAGCTCCGCGACGAAGCCGCTCAGCGTGCGCGACAGCAGGATCCCGACGAGCAGCCCGCTCATCACCGTCCCGACGACCTGGCCGCGACGCTCGGGTCCGGCGAGCGTCGCGGCGAGCGGGACGAGGATCATCGCGACGACCGACGTCGCGCCGACCGCGACGAGCGCCACGCCGAGCGCGCTCGCCGATGGCGCGGCGGCACACGCGGCCGCCGCGCCGGCCGCGCAGACCAGCAGGACGGTGACGAGGCGCCGGCGCTCGACGAGATCGCCGAGCGGGCCGAGGAAGGCCAGCCCGATCAGGTAGCCAGCCTGGGCGCACGTCACGAGCAGCCCGGCGCGCGCGCTCCGAGACGTCGAACGCGTCGCCGACGACGTTCAGCAGCGGCTGGACGTAGTAGAGGTTCGCGACGGCCGAGCCGCATGCGATCGCGAGCAGCAGGACGAGCCGGCGGGACATCGGCCTCGCCGGCTACGGCCGGCAGGTCACCGTCGGGCGGCGCTGGCATCCGACCGAGGGTAGGCAACCCACCGCACAACCCCGGCGCCGGAGCCCGATTCAGCCGTGGCTCGCGGAGTCCGGCCGCGCGCCGGCGGCCGCCCGCGCGGCGCCGACGCCGGGTGGGGTCAGTCGTGGCTCGCGACGTCCGGCCGCGCGCCGGCGGCCGCGAGCAGTGCTCGATCGCCGCCAGGTGCGCGCGAACGCCGCACCGCCATCGAGTCGAGGATCTGGCGCGCCGAGTCGATCCCGCCGCTGGCGTTCGTGAGCTGGGTCTTGATCCGCCGCACGTCCTCCATCGCGCCGAGTGCGCGCTCGACCTCCGCACGGATCGCCGCCGGGTCGACCGACTCCTCCTCGCCGCGGTTCATCAGCACCCGCGCGCGAGCGAGCGCGTACGCGACCTCGAGCGCCAGCCGCCCGTCCTCCTCGGCGTCGTAGACGACGAACATCTTGTCGCCGTTGAACTCGCGCAGCGGGCGCGTGCGGGCGGGCAGCTTGTCCTCCGACGGCACGACGAAGATCGCGAAGTCCGCGCCGCGCGTCTCCAGCGCCTCGTCCAGCTCGGCCAGCGCCCGGTTGCGCGAGAGCTGCGAGTTCTTGGCCTCGAAGACGATCCGCCCGCGGGCCGGGCCGGCGCAGGCGTCGATCGCGACGACGACGTCGCCCTTGCGACCACCCTCGCCACGCACGTCGCCGACGGCCTCGCAGTCGTCGCCCTGCACCGACGCGATCGCGTCGATCGCGAGCGCGACCGCCTCCTCGTACGTGCGCCCCTTCGCCGTGCCCTTCTCGGCGACCGCCGCGATCTCCGCGAGCCTGACCTTCTCGGAGCGCAGCTCGGCGATCTCGAGCTTCATCGACTCGAGCTTCTCGACCATCGCGCGCAGCGTGCTCGCCTGCTGGTCGGCCATCTGCTTCGTCGCGGCGAGGTGCGCGTGCTGAAAGCCCGCGAGCGGGTTCGCGTCGCCGTCGGCGGAGAACTGGCGGCGCAGGTCGTCACGCAGCTGCACGGCCGCCTCGCCGAGCAGCGCGCGCACCTGGTGCTGGACCGCGACCGACGACTCGTCGCCGAAGTGGCGCTCGAGCGCCTTCGTCACGTGGCCGTGCTCGGGCCCGAAGACCTCGTCGACCTTCTCGTCCAGACGGTCGGCGACGCGCCGCGCGCGCTCGACGAACGACGCGTCGAGCTCGCGCGCGGTCTTCTCGAACTCCGCGCGCACGAACTCCGCGTTGACGCCCGTCAGCTCGCGGTCGAGCACCCGCGCCCCGATCTCGATCGCCTCCGTCACGAAGCGGACTGGGTCCTCGCGATCGGCGGCCAGGCGGGCCGCGGTCTCGTCGTCGACGGTCAGCTGCTCGACGTAGAGCCGGCCGTTGCGGACGTAGACCTGCGTGAGGGGGAGACGTATGGCAGCTTCCATGACCAACGTCCCACCGTACGCCCGCGGGAGGACGGAACGGCGGTCAGTCCGCCCGCCGGTCCCACCATCTGAAGAGGTCCGCGCGCTGGTGGGCGAGCGGGTTCGCCGTGGGCTTGCGCTCGCGCAGGATCCGCAGCGCGTCTCGCGGCGTGACGTCCTCGCGCAGCGTGACGATCGCCGCCACGACGGTCGCCGAGCGCTGCCAGCCCGCACGGCAGTGGACGTAGACGCGCTCGCCCTCGTCGAGCCAGTCCAGCACGACCCGCGTCGACGACTCGATCTGCTCCGGCGTCAGGCTCCCGTAGTCGACGAGCTCGACGCGCTGCTCCTGGATGCCCGCGGCTGCGAGGGCCGTCGTGCAGGCGTCGCGCGCGCCTGGGTCGTACTCCACGTCCTGGACGAGGTTGAAGACCCGCGTGACCCCACTCGCGACGAGCGCGGCGACGTCGTCGGCGTCCTGCGGGTATGCACCCATGACCAGGCCGTCGCCGACCTCCGCGAAGCCGAAGTGCTCGAACCAGCTCGACATGCCTGGACCCTAGCCATCCGTCGGGGATCGCCGCCGTCGGGCGCCGTTGGATGGTGCCAGCGATCCGGCAGGCGTATACGCTGTCGCCATGGCGCGACAGTCTCGCTTGCAAGGGCGCGCGACAGGGCTCGCACTGGCGCTGGCTGTCGGCGTGCCGGCGATCGCCGTTGCGGCCGTCGTCCCCGACGCCGCCGACGTCCCCGCGGGCGCCCAGTCGATCGAAGCGCTGCCGGCGAAGGCGACCGAGCTGCTCGAGCGCCCGGGCGACCAGGACTGGCACTCGATCCTCGGTCGCAACGCCGACGACTCCGTCAACGCCGTCTTCGTGCGGGTCCTGCAGACGAACCCGACGTGCACGCAGCCGCTGAGGGTCGCGCTCTTCAACCCCGAGCGGCGCTGGATGCGCACGAGCCGGGCGAGCCCCGGCAACGTGGCGACGGTCCTCGTCCCCGGCCTGCCGAGCCGCTACCTCGTCAACGTCAGCTCGACGGAGCCGGCCTGCACGGGCATCGAGTACGAGGTCTCGTACGTCACGACCGAGCGCCCGACGGCCGACAGCCGCGCGAACAAGTGCATCGTCGCCCGCGCTCGGCGCATCGACGCGCAGGACCGCCTGAGGATGCTCCAGCTGTCCAAGCCCAAGTACGCCCCGGACGCGCAACCCCGCTACGACGGCTACATCGCCAAGGCCAAGACGGCGCTGTCGGCGGCACGCCGCGCCGTCACGCGCGCCTGCTGAACCGGAACGCCCCGACACGCCGGCGCGCGCGCGTGGCGTGGCCGCCGGCTCTACGCTCCAACCCATGCACCCGCTCGCCACGGCGCTCGAGGAGGCCGGCGGGACGGCCGCGCCCCGCGATCGAGTGGCCCAGCTGCGCGCCCTGCTGCGAGACGAGCTCGACCGCTCCGAGCGCGAGCTCGCGCTCCCGCGCTCCGGCCGCGAGCTCCCGGTGACCGTCGTCTTCGCGGCGAGCGAGGACGCGATCGTGGCGGTCGTGCCGGTCGCGGCTGTGCTGCGGGCGGACTCCGACGCGGTGGGCGAGCGCTCGTGGCTGCTCACCGCCGCGACGATCGGGGCGCTCGTCGACATCGCGCAGCCCCCGGCGCCGAGCCGCGCCACCGACCTGCTGCTGCGGGCGGGGTCGCTCGAAGGCCACCTCGCGCTGTCGCTCGCGACGCGCGAGCCGGAGGACGCCGAGCTCGCCGTCGTCGCGTTCGAGGAGCAGGTCGCAGCGGTCGCCCGGCTGCGCGCGGCGGCGCTGGCGCTGCCGCCCGAGGTCGTCGCCGACGCCGGCGACTGGCGCGCGCCCGTCGCCCGCGCGATGCACGGGGCCGAGACGATCGCGCGGCTCGGCGGCCGGCCGGCCGACCCGGCTTCGGTCGCCGAGCACGAGGAAGCCGCGCTCGGCGCTGCTCGAGACCTCCGGCGACGCCGCCGCGCGCCCCCACGACGACCCGCAGCCCGCCCGCCGGATCGCGCGCCGCATCCTGCAGCGCCTGCACGGGATGGGCAAGTGGGGCGGCTACCACACCGACTTCCGCCACCTCTCGCGCGGCTTCGCCGGCAACGACCGCGCGCTCGCCGACGACGTCGGCGAGGCGCTCCTGGAAGCAGGGCTGCTCGAGGAGAAGCCGAGCGTCGGCCAGCGCCACGTGTACCTCAACCCGCGGCGGGCGGCCGACATCCACGGCTTGATCGAGCGCGGCACCGTGCCGGGCGACCTGCACCTGCCGTGAGCACGCGCCGCGACAGGCTCGCCACGAAGGCGTTCACCGCGCGCATGCTCGTCGCGTCGGGGATGCTGCGGCCGGTCGGTCCCCGCAAGATCGCCGGGACCGCAGGCGCGCTGCGGCGCTGGGGGCCGACGGTCGCGGCCGGCTACGCGATCTCCGCCGTCCAGCAGCCGGACGCCGTCGCGATCGTCGACGAGCACGGGCCGCTGACGTTCGCCGACGTGCACCGGCGCACGAACGCGCTGGCCCGCGCGTGGGCGCAGGCCGGCATCGGCCCCGGCGACGGCGTCGCGATCCTCTGTCGCAACCACCGCGGCATCGTCGAGGCGACCGTCGCGTGCGCGAAGCTCGGAGCCGGCGCGCTGTTTCTCAACACCGCCTTCGCGGGGCCGCAGGTCGCCGCCGTCTGCGCGCAGCGAGCAGCCGCGCGCGATCCTCTACGACGAGGATCTCGCGGACGTCGCGCGTGAGGCCGCCGCGGGCCGGCTGAGCTGGGTCAGCTGGTCGGAGGGTGGCGGGCGCTCCAGCGCGCCCCGGGTCGAGCAGCTCATCGAGACCGGCGATCCCGCCGACGTGGCGGTGCCCGAGTCGCGCGGGCGCGTCGTCATCCTCACGAGCGGGACGACGGGCGCGCCGAAGGGCGCGAGACGCCCGCAACCCGCGTCGCTGGATCCCGCCGCCGCGCTGCTGGCGTCGATCCCGCTGCGCGCCCGCGAGCGGACGATGATCGCGGCGCCGATGTTCCACTCCTGGGGCTTCGCGCACCTCGTGCTCGCGATCGCGCTCGGCTCGACGCTCGTCCTGCGCCGGCGCTTCGACGCGCACGAGACCCTGCACGCGATCGACGAGCACGGCGCCACGGCGCTGGTCGTCGTGCCCGTCATGCTCCAGCGGATGCTCGAGCTCGGCGCGAAGTCGATCGCGCACCACGACCTCGGCTCGCTGCGCGTCATCGCGGCCAGCGGCTCGGCGCTGCCGGGCGAGCTCGCGACCCGCGTCATGGACGTCTTCGGCGACGTGCTCTACAACCTCTACGGCTCGACGGAGGTCGCGTGGGCGACGGTCGCCACGCCGGAGGATCTGCGCGCGGCGCCGGGCACGGCCGGCCGTCCCGTGCGGGGGACCGATCGTGCGCCTCTACGACGCGGCCGGCCGCGAGGTCGGGCCGGGCGAACCCGGGCGCATCTTCGTCGGCAACGAGATGGTGTTCGACGGCTACACCGGCGGCGGGAGCAAACCGATGCGCGACGGGCTCCTCGCGTCGGGCGACGTCGGCCACTTCGACGAGGCCGGGCGGTTGTTCATCGACGGCCGCGCCGACGAGATGATCGTCTCGGGTGGCGAGAACGTCTTCCCGCGCGAGGTCGAGGACCTCGTCGCGCGGCTGAAGGGCGTCGAGGACGTCGCGGTCATCGGCGTCGACGACGAGCGGTTCGGGCAGCGGCTGAAGGCGTTCGTCGTCCTCGAGGCCGGCGCGGAGCTGACCGAGCAGGACGTCAAGGACCACGTGCGGCGCGGCCTGGCGGCGTTCAAGGTCCCGCGCGAGGTCGTGTTCCTCGCCGAGCTGCCGCGCACCGAGACGGGCAAGGTGCTCAAGCGCGCACTCGACCCTAGTGGTCCTCCGGCAAGTCCTCGCACGCTTGGATCGCCCGCACGCGGCGGCGTCCTCGCTCGCATGGCCCGGAGCCACCCCTCACTGCCCTTGCCAGGCGAGCGACCAAGCGCCGGATCGACCATGCCTGGCTCGCGCACCGACAGCTTCGACCTGGGGCGCCTGCGGCTGACCTCCGGCGAGGGTCGCCGGCTGGAGCTCGACGTTGCGCTCGACGCGCTGCAGTTCGGCGGTCAGCCGTACACCGTCGAGCCTGCGGTCGTCACGGCGGTGCTCGACATCTCGGCGATGACGCGCAGCGGCTACGCCCTGCGGCTGCGCTTCGACGCGTCCCTGCGCGGGCCGTGCATGCGCTGCCTCGAACCGGCACAGCCCGCGATCGCGGTCGACGCGCGCGAGGTCGACCAGCCCGGCGGCGGCGACGAGCTGTCGAGTCCCTACGTCAAGAAGGAGGTCCTCGACGTGCACGCGTGGGCGCGCGACGCGCTCGTCCTGGCGCTGCCGGCGCAGCTGCTCTGCAAGGAGGACTGCCTCGGCCTGTGCCCGGTCTGCGGCACGGACCTCAACGCGGCCGGCCCCGAGCACGCGCACGAGCGCGGACCCGACCCGCGCTGGGCCAAGCTCTCCGAGCTCAAGCTCGACTGACGGATGGCGCGTTGACCCCGGATGTCGGGGTCAAGGCGCCAGCGGTTCAGGTCGAAGGCTGACCGCAACCCTGGCTACCCTGGGTCGCCGTGCCCGCGTTCAAGCTCGACGACATCTTCACGCCCGCCGCCGACCAGCCGAAGGCGATCGTCGAGATCTCCGAGGCGGTGCGCGCCGGCGACCGCTTCACGACGCTGCTCGGCGCCACCGGCACGGGCAAGACGATGACGATGGCGGGGGTCATCCAGGAGCTCCAACGCCCGACGCTCGTGCTCGCGCACAACAAGACGCTCGCCGCGCAGCTGTGCAACGAGTTCCGCACGTTCTTCCCCGAAAACGCCGTCGAGTACTTCGTCAGCTACTACGACTACTACCAGCCCGAGGCGTACGTCCCGAGCCGCGACCTGTACATCGAGAAGGACTCGGCGATCAACGAGGAGGTCGACCGGCTGCGCCACGCGGCGACCGCCGCGCTGTTCGCCCGCCGCGACGTGATCATCGTGGCGAGCGTGTCCGCGATCTTCGGCCTCGGCTCGCCCGAGACCTACGAGATGAACATGCAGGTCCTGCGACGAGGCGACATCGTGGACCGCGACAAACTCCTCCGCAAGCTTGTCAGCATCCAATACACACGCAACGACACCGCGCTGAGCCGGGGCAGCTTCCGGGTCAGAGGGGAGACGCTCGAGGTCTTCCCCGCCTACGAGGAAACGGCGTTCCGCGCGACGCTCTTCGGCGACGAGGTCGAGCGGTTGCAGCACTTCGACCCGCTGACCGGCGAGCTCATCGCCGACGACCTCGAGCACGTCGCGGTCTGGCCGGCGACGCACTACAACGTCAAGGACGGCTCGGTCGAGGCGGCCGTGACGGAGATCGCGCGCGAGCTCAACGAGCGCTGCGCGGAGCTCGAGGCGGAGGGCAAGCAGCTCGAGTCGCACAGGCTCAGGCAGCGCACGCAGTACGACATGGAGATGCTGCGCGAGATGGGCTTCTGCAACGGCATCGAGAACTACTCGCGGATCCTCGACGGCCGCCAGCCGGGCGCCAGGCCGTACTGCCTCATCGACTACTTCCCCGAGGACTTCATCACCTTCCTCGACGAGTCGCACCAGACCGTGCCGCAGATCGGCGGGATGTACGAGGGCGACCGCTCCCGCAAGCAGACGCTCGTCGACTACGGCTTCCGCCTCCCGAGCGCCCTCGACAACCGCCCGCAGCGCTTTGAGGAGTTCCTCACGATCACGCCGACGCTCGTGTTCGTCTCGGCCACGCCCGGCAAGTACGAGAAGGCCAACTCGGGCCGCGTCGTCGAGCAGATCGTCCGGCCGACCGGGATCGTCGATCCGGCGGTCGAGGTGCGCGAGACGCGCAACCAGATCGACGACCTCATGAACGAGATCCGGACCGTCGTCGAGCGCGGCGAGCGCACGCTGGTCACGACGCTCACGAAGAAGATGAGCGAGGACCTCACCGACTACCTGCTCGAGATGGGCTTCAAGGTGCGCTACCTGCACTCGGAGATCGACACGCTCGAGCGCATCCAGATCATCCGCGACCTGCGCCTCGGCGAGTACGACGTGCTCGTCGGCGTGAACCTGCTGCGCGAGGGGCTCGACCTGCCAGAGGTCTCGCTCGTCGCGATCCTCGACGCCGACAAGGAGGGCTTCCTGCGAGGGGAGACGTCGCTCATCCAGACGATCGGTCGCGCGGCGCGCAACATCGAGGGCAAGGTGATCATGTACGCCGACAAGGAGACCGACGCGATGCGCACGGCGCTCCACGAGACCGACCGGCGCCGCGCGATCCAGGTCGCCTACAACGAGGAGCACGGCATCACGGCCGCGACGATCGTCAAGGGCATCTCCGACATCGCGGAGTTCCTGCAGTCGGAGTCCAAGCTGCCCGGCAAGGGCAAGCGCAAGCGCAAGCGGGCGAGCAGCGAGGCGATGACCCTGTCCGAGCTCGGACAGGCGATCGTCGAGCTCGAGGAGGAGATGCTCGCCGCCGCCGAGGAGCTGCGCTTCGAGTACGCGGCGCGCGTGCGCGACGAGATCCGCGACCTGCGCCGCGAGCTGGCGACCGCGCAGGCCAACGAGGCTCCGGCGGCCTGAGGCGCGCCGCCCGTGTGGGCCGACCACAACGAGGCGCTGCACGACAAGCTGTGCAAGACGCGCGTCGTCACGGCTTGACCTCTCAGAGGCTCGCCGCCGCCACCACCGCTCATCAGGCGGCCAGCGCGATGAACACCAGCACGAGGATCAGCGCGACGGCGATCGCGACGCGGATCTTGCGCTGGCGCGACATCATCGGCTGGCCCGCCGCGCGCCTGCCGAGCCCGCCGAGCAGGGCGAGCGTCGCGAGGAACGGCCACAGCCCGGAGTCGGAGTCCGCAAGCACCACGAGCGCGATCCCGCCGACCAGCGCGAGTCCGAGCAGCGCGTCGCGGATCCGCTCGCTGAGCCGGCCGTCGTCGGACTCGCTCTCCACTGCGTCCGGCTCGCGCCACGCGAGGACCCCGGTCGGCAGGAAGATCGCCCACAGCGCGATCCACAGCCCGATGCCAACCCACGCGTACGGCTCGACGAACGACCCGTCCTGCGACGCGCCCGCGACCAGCCCGCGTTTGGCCCCCGGGGCGGCGACGGCGACCAGCACGAGGCCGGCGACGACGACCAGCGCCAGCAGCGGGAAGGCGATCCTGTAGGCGCTGTTGCGCGCCGCGACGTCGCGCTCGTCGAGGTCGGGGTGGTCGAACGCCGTGATCCTGCGCGTGCCGCGGCGCAGCATGCCGAAGACGACGAGCAGCGCGGCGACGAGGATGAGCGGGATCCCCTCCTCGCTGCCGCGGTCGACGGCGAACGTGTCGTCGACGACGCTCGCGGCGAGCAGGGCGAGCAGCAGCGCGTAGCAGGCGGTCCAGCGCCGGCGGCTGGTGGGGCTCGACGGCGTGATCGCGTCGCGCCACGTCACGTCGGGGATGTCGGCGGCCGCCATCGTGCTCACGGGTGCTCCTCTCGAATCAGGGTCTCGCGGGACAGGGGTGTGAACGGCTCGCGCGCGAAGATCGCCTCGATCGGCAGGTCGAAGTACTCCGCCAGGCGGAACGCGAGGTCGAGGCTCGGGCTGTAGTCGCCGCGCTCGAGATAGCCGATCGTCTGGAAGTTCACGCCGATCGCCTCGGCGAGCTCCTGGCGCGACAGGCTGCGCTCGGCGCGCAGCACCGCGAGGCGGTTGTGGATCGGCTGCTCGGTAGGCTTGCGACCCATGTTGTAGTTATACAACAGAACGGTAGAGTCTTGCAACGCTGTTGGGTGGTGCCGATACGCTCGCCGGCAGTGAGCCACGCACCGCTACAGCAGGCTGTGCTCGCCTGGTACGACGCGAACGGGCGCGACCTGCCCTGGCGCCGCACCCGCGATCCCTACGCGATCCTCGTCTCCGAGGTCATGGCCCAGCAGACGCAGGTGGGGCGCGTCGTCGCGTACTACGAGCGCTGGCTGGAGCGCTGGCCGACGGCGGCCGCGCTCGCCGGCGCATCGCCAGCGGACGTGCTGCGCGCCTGGGTCGGGCTCGGCTACAACAGCCGCGCGCTGCGACTGCGGGAGGCGGCCGCGATCGTCGCGCGCGACGGCTGGCCACGCGACGCCGAGGGCCTGCGGGCGCTGCCGGGCGTGGGGCCGTACACCGCGGCCGCCGTCGCGTCGTTCGCCTTCGGCGAGCCGGTGGCGGCCGTCGACACGAACGTGCGCCGCGTCGCGGAGCGCCTCGGCGCCGCACCGCAGGACCTGCTGCCGCGCGATCGCTCGGCCGACTGGAACCAGGCGGCGATGGAGCTCGGCGCGGTCTTCTGCACCGCGCGCCGGCCGCGCTGCGGAGACTGCCCGGCCGGGCCGTGGTGCCCGTCGCGCGGTCGCGTGTCCGTCGGGCCCGGCGCGGCCGCCGCAGCGCGCCGTGGCACCGCCGAGCGCTTCGAGGACTCCGACCGCTGGGCGCGCGGCCGCGTGATCGCCGGCCTGGCGAGCGGAGAGGGCTTGCCGAGCGCGCTCACCCCGGCGCGACTGGAGCGCGTGCTCGCCGCGCTCGAGCGCGAGGGGCTCGTCGAGCGCGACCCGCCGGGGTCGGGAGCGCCGCGCCTGCCCCGGTAGGGTTGCCGGCCATGGCCCCCACGATCTTCTCGGGCATCCAGCCGACGGGCACGAAGCATCTCGGCAACTACATCGGTGCGATCAAGCACTTCGTCGAGGGCCAGGATCGGACGGATCGAGCGATCTACTGCATCGTGGACCTGCACGCGACGACGGTGCCCTATGACCCGCGCGATCTGCGGCTGCGCGTCCTGGACACCGTCGCGGTGCTGCTCGCGGCAGGGCTCGATCCGGAGCGGTGCATCCTGTTTCGTCAGGGTGACGTGCTGGAGCACAGCGAGCTGTGCTGGCTGCTGACCTCGGTGACGGCGCTGGGCGAGCTCAACCGCATGCATCAGTTTCGCGACAAGTCCGTCCAGCAGCGCGAGCTCGTGTCGGCCGGGCTGCTGCTGTACCCCGTCTTGCAGGCTGCCGACGTGCTGGCCTACCGCGCCGACGAGGTGCCCGTCGGCGAGGATCAGCGCGAGCATCTCGAGTTGATGCGCGACGTCGCGGTGCGGTTCAACGCGCGCTTCGGAGAGGGCATCCTCGTCGTGCCCGAGCACAAGATCCCCGAGGTCGGCGCGCGGGTCCGCGACCTGCAGCGCCCGGAGCGCAAGATGTCCACGACCGGCGGCACCGAGCAGGGGACCGTGCTCCTGCTGGACGACGCCGCGACGATCGTCAAGAAGTTCCGGCGCGCGGTGACCGATTCGGACGACCCGCCCGAGATCCGCCGCGGCGAGGACAAGCCGGGCGTCACGAACCTGATCGACATCCTCGCCGTGATGCGTGGCGTGCCGGCTGACGACGTCGTCGAGGAGCTGGCCGGTGCGCGTGGATACGGCGATCTGAAGGCTGCGGTCGGCGCAGCGGTGGTCGAGCACCTCGCTCCGGTGCAGGAGCGCTACCGGGCGCTGCGCGAGGACGAGGCAGCACTCGAGGAGGTGCTCGCCGTCGGCGCCGCGAAGGCTCGCTCGATCGCGTCGGCCACGCTCGTCGACGTGCGCGAGGCCATGGGCGTTGGCCCGCCCCGCGGCTGAGGCGGGGACTCGCGGCCGGCGGAGGTAGGTCTCGCCCGGTCTCCGCGGTAGTCTGCGGCCTTCCGCCCGCGAAGATCCACGGAGGTCCAGTTGGCCCTCGACCGTCAGACCATCGAGAAGAGAGACTTCCCCATCGGCCGCCGCGGCTACGAGCCCGCGAGCGTCGACGCCCACCTTGCAAAGGTCGCCCGCGAGTTCGAAGCGCTGCAGCGCTCGGCCCGCTCCGCGCCCTCTTCGTCCGCTGCGGCTGCCGCGCCGGCGCCCGGCGCATCGCTGGCGTCGATCGCCAGCTCTCAGGTGCAGGCGATCGTCGAGGCCGCCGAGACCAGCGCGGCGTCGATCGAGCGCGAGGCGCGCGAGCACGCGGCCCAGGTCGAGCAGGACGCCGCGCGCGAGTCGCAGCGCATCCGCGACGAGGCGATCGCCCGCTCGCAGGATCACGTGGGCAAGGTCCACGAGGCAACGGCGCTCATGCTCCAGCGCGTGGACGCGATGGAGTCCGAGCTCGGCGCGCTCGTCGAGTCGCTGCGCACGGGCGCCAACCGCCTCAGCGCCGACCTGTCGCTGCTGTCCGGGAACATGGGCGAGCTCTACGGCGCCGCCGGCGACCCGTCCGCCGCTCCGGTGGCGTACGAGCCCGACGAGATGGACGTCGTCGTCGAGGAGGTCGTGGTCGTCGCGGTCGAGGAGGACGAGCTCGCCGACGACGAGTCCGAGCTCGACGCCGAGCCGGCCGGGGCCGAGACCGAGGACGACGTCGAGGGCGCGCGCCTGATCGCGCTGAACATGGCGCTCAACGGCCAGACGCGCGAGGAGACCGACAAGTACCTCGCCGACAACTTCGACCTCGCCGACCGCGCCGCGCTGCTCGACGAGGTCTACGCGACCGTCGAGGGGTAGCAAGCCGCACGTTCGCGGCGGCGGCCCCGCGCCGCGGCGGGACCCGTCAGCCGGCCTCGGGTGGTCCGAGCGCCGCGCGCCGCGGCGGGACCCGCGTCAGCCGGCCCCGTGCGGGCTGAGCGCCGCGCGCAGCGCCGCCTCGTCGATGCCGTGTTCGCGCAGCACACGCGCCGCGCGCGTGTCGTTGACGAGCAGCAGCTCGAGCAGGTACCTGTCGACGTTCGGGTTGCCGAGGTCGCCGATCGGATAGGGGTCGGCGCCGAGGATCACCATCACCGGATCGCCGGCGCGCAGGTCGCTCGCGTGGTCGTGCCGGCTGCTGTCGTCCTCGGGCGCCACGCTGCCGCGCGCGACGCCGCCGCGCGCCGGGTTGCCGGCCGCCGCGAGCGCGCGTTCGCGCACGTCCGCGACGGTCAGCTCGGACTCGCGCAGCACGCGCCGCGCCGCGCCGTCGGCGTCGAGCACGGCCAGCAACAGGTGCGCCGGCTCGATCGTGGTGTGCCCGAGCGCCAGCGCCTGCGCGTTCGCGCCCTCCAGCGCGGCCTTCGCCTCGGCGCTGAACTGCGACCAGCCCGGCTCGGCGCCGGGTCCCACGCCCTGCAACGCCACGACGGCTGCGCGCAGCCGCTCGACCTCGACGCCGACGAGCTCGTCGTCGACCGCCGCGATCCCGAGCAGCAGGTGCTCGGCCCCGATCTCGGCGTGGCCGAGCCGCCCGATCTCGTCCCGCGTGCGCGCGACGCACTGGCGGGCGCGGTCGTCGAAGTGCTCGAACATCGCGCCGATCCTCGCAGACGCGCCCGCTGTCGCAGGCGGTTCCCGCAACGTGCGGGAACGACGTGGGGAGAACGTCTGTTCGCCCTCCTACAATGACGGGGTGGCAAAGCACGATCGCCTCGTCGTCTCCGGCGCGCGGGAGCACAACCTCAAGGACGTCACGGTCTCGCTGCCGCGCGACGCGCTGACGGTCATCACCGGGCTCTCGGGCTCCGGCAAGTCGTCGCTGGCGTTCGACACGATCTACGCCGAGGGGCAGCGCCGGTACGTCGAGTCGCTGAGCGCCTACGCGCGCCAGTTCCTGGGGCAGATGGACAAACCCGACGTCGACTCGATCGAGGGACTGTCGCCCGCGATCTCGATCGACCAGAAGACGACGTCGCGCAACCCGCGGTCGACCGTCGGCACGGTCACGGAGATCTACGACTACCTGCGCCTGTTGTGGGCCCGCGTCGGCCACCCGCACTGCCACGTCTGCGGAGCGCCGATCGCCGGGCAGTCCGTCGAGCAGATCGTCGACCAGGTCATGGAGCTCGACGACGGCACGCGCTTCATGGTCATGGCGCCGATCGTGCGCGGGCGCAAGGGCGAGTTCGGCAAGGTCTTCGACGAGCTGCGGACCGACGGCTACGCGCGCGTGAAGGTCAACGGCGAGCTGCGGCTGCTCGAGGACCCGATCGAGCTCGACAAGAAGTTCAAGCACGACATCTCGGTGGTCGTCGACCGGCTCGTGCTGCGCCACGACGTGCGCAAGCGGCTCGTCGACTCCGTCGAGACGGCGGTCGCGCTCGCCGACGGGATCATCGAGATCGAGCTGTTGCCGCGGGACGGTACGCCGGGTCAGACGCTGCAGTTCTCGGAGCGCTTCGCATGTTTGAAGTGCGGGACGTCGATGCCCGAGCTGGAGCCGCGGATCTTCTCGTTCAACTCGCCGCACGGGGCGTGCGAGCGCTGCACGGGGCTGGGCTCGCAGCGCGAGATCGACCCCGAGCTCATCGTCCCCGACCCGGCGCTGTCGATCGCTGAGGGCGCGCTGGCGCCGTGGGCCAACAGCTCGTCGAGCTACTACGAGCAGATCATGGAGGCGATCGCCGAGCGCTACGGGGCGGATCTCGAGACGCCGTGGGTCAAGCTCTCCGCGGAGCACCAGGACCTGTTTCTCTACGGCACGAACGGCGAGCCGGTCAACGTCACCTACCGCAACCGCTACGGGCGCAAGCGCTCCTACCAGACGCGCTTCGAGGGGATCATCCCCAACCTCGAGCGGCGCTACAAGGAGACGGACTCGGAGTTCTCGCGCGAGAAGATCGAGGAGTACATGAGCGTGCGGCCGTGCCCGGCGTGCAAGGGCTCGCGGCTGCGGCCTGAGTCGCGCGCGGTGCTCGTCGGCGGCTTGGGGATCCACGAGTTCGTGCGGCTGTCGGTCGTCGCGGCGCTGCGCTGGCTCGACGAGGTGCAGCTCACCGAGACCGAGCGCCACATCGCGCGGCTCATCCTGCGCGAGATCGAGGAGCGGCTGCGGTTCCTCGAGAACGTCGGCATCGGCTACCTGTCGATGGACCGCGCCGCCGCAACCCTGAGCGGTGGCGAGGCGCAGCGGATCCGCCTGGCGACGCAGATCGGATCGTCGCTCGTGGGCGTGCTGTACATCCTCGACGAGCCGTCGATCGGCCTGCACCAGCGCGACAACTCGAAGCTGATCCGGACCTTGGAGCGACTGCGCGACCTCGGCAACACCGTGATCGTCGTCGAGCACGACGAGCAGACGATGCGCGCCGCGGACCACGTCATCGACATGGGGCCGGGCGCCGGCGAGCACGGCGGGGAGGTGGTCGCGGAGGGGACGGCGGAGGAGATCGAGCGCGTCGAGCGGTCGCTGACCGGGCAGTTCCTGGCGCGCACGCGGGTCATCGAGGTACCGAAGAAGCGGCGCAAGCCGTCGGGCCACGTCGAGATCCGCGGCGCCGCGCAGAACAACCTCAAGGGCATCGACGTGCGGGTGCCGCTGGGCGTGCTCACCGCCGTGACGGGCGTCTCGGGCTCGGGCAAGTCGACGCTCGTCAACGAGGTGCTCTACAAGTCGGTCGCCAACCGCCTGCACCGGGCGCGGTCGCGGGCGGGCAAGCACACGGCGATCCTCGGCCTCGACCAGCTCGACAAGATCATCGCGGTCGACCAGTCGCCGATCGGGCGCACGCCGCGCTCGAACCCCGCGACGTACACGGGCCTGTTCGACGTCATGCGCGACCTGTTCTCCAAGACCCAGGAGGCGCGGGCGCGCGGCTACAAGCCCGGGCGCTTCTCGTTCAACGTCAAGGGCGGGCGCTGCGAGGTCTGCCGCGGCGACGGCCAGATCAAGATCGAGATGCACTTCCTGCCCGACGTCTACGTCCCGTGCGAGCAGTGCCACGGCAAGCGCTACAACCGCGAGACGCTCGACGTGCGCTTCAAGGGCAAGACGATCGCCGACGTGCTCGCGATGCCCGTCGAGGAGGCGCTCGAGTTCTTCCAGCACATCCCGAAGATCCGGCGACGGCTGGAGACGCTGAACGCCGTCGGGCTGGGCTACATCCGCCTCGGCCAGCCGGCGACGACGCTGTCGGGCGGCGAGGCGCAGCGGGTGAAGCTCGCGACCGAGCTGTCGAAGGTCGCGACGGGCCGCACGCTGTACATCCTCGACGAGCCGACGACCGGCCTGCACTTCGCCGACGTCCAGCGGCTGCTGGAGGTCCTGCACCGGCTCGTCGACCAGGGCAACAGCGTGGTCGTCATCGAGCACAACCTCGACGTCATCAAGACCGCCGACCGGATCATCGACATGGGGCCGGAGGGCGGCGAGGCCGGGGGCGAGGTCGTCGCGGCGGGCACGCCCGAGGAGGTCGCGGGCACGCCCGGTTCGCACACCGGCGAGTACCTCGCCGACGTCGGCGTCACCGGGGCGGCGCCGAAGGCTCGGCGCGGCCGGGCGAAGAAGGTCGCTGCCGCGGCCTGACGCTCACGCCGACCAGAACGCGTCAAACGCGTACTGGTCGGTCGGGATGATCCGCACCTCGGTCGCCTTGCCGTCCGCGATCTCGACGATGTGCACGACGGTCATGTCGAAGACGTCGTCGCCGCGCTCGCCGAGCGCACGAACCAGCGCGATCGCACGCGCGTCGTTGGCCAGCACGTCCAGGACCTCGAGGCGGTGTGTCCCCGCCGTGTGCTCGCCGACGATCGAGAAGTACCTTCCGACCTCCTGCTTGCCGGCGAACGTGCCGGACTGGACGCTCTCGCCCGGGATCCTGAACGTGATGTCGTCGGCCAGCATTCCCAGCAGCGTCGGGATGTCCCGGCTGTTGAACGCGTCGTAGCAATCGCGCAGCAGTCGCTCGTTGGCATGCATCGCGCGCGCAGTCTCTCGCATCGCACCGCCGCCGTGTCAATGATGTGCGTGGATGACCGCGTGGCCCTTGCCGCGGGCCAGCAGCCAGCGGTTGACGGGGTAGGCGGCCGCGCCCGCGATCAGCAGCGCCGCGGCGAGCGCGAGCCAGAAGCCGGGGTCGCCGAGCGTCGACTCCATCGCGCCGGGGATCGCAAGCATGATCACGTTGTCGACGATCTCCATGATCGTGATCGAGATCGTGTCCGAGGCGAGCGCGAGCGGCGCGACGGCGGCGAGCGTCATCCCGGAGCGAAGGAGCGGCAGGCTCGTGAGCGTGTAGCCGAAGAGGAACGCGAGGACGACCGCGAGCGCGATCGTGGCGAGGTCGCTGAAGCCGAGCGCGGTCCCGATGACCATGCCGAGCACCTCGCCGATGGCGCAGCCCGTGAGGCAGTGGACGGTTGCGCTGAACGCGAGCTTGTTGAGGGATCGGTGTTCATCCATACGCTGATGATACCCCCGGGGGTATCTAGATCAAGCGCTTGTCGTCTTGACCCCGGATATCGGGGTCAAGACGACATCGGTGCGGCGGCGCGCGTGCCGTAGCCTGCGCGACGGATGGACGACCTCGCCCGCCAGGCCAAGCTGTGGGCGCAGAAGTGGTGCTGGTATCAGCGCAACGCGCTGCCGTGGCGGCGCGCGCGCATCCACTGGCACCTCATGCGCCGCGAGGCGTTCGCGCGCTGGCCCGTGCACGGCGACATCCTCGAGCTGCTCGACGAGGGCCGCCTCGAGATCGGCGCGGGGACGCTGTTCGAGCCGGGCGTCTGGCTCACGTCTCCCGCGCCCGGTCGCATACGGATCGGCGAGGGGACGTTCCTCAACCTCGGCGTGATGGTCGCGGCGGTCGAGCTCGTCGAGATCGGCTCGCACTGCATGCTCGCCAACGGCTGCTTCGTCACCGACGCCAACCACCGCTTCGACGACCCGGACAAGCCGATCACATGGCAGGGCTTCAGCTCGAAGGGGCCGACGCGGATCGGCGACAACGTCTGGCTGGGCGCGAACGTCGTCGTGACGAGCGGCGTGACGATCGGCGAGCGCTGCGTGATCGGCGCCAACAGCGTCGTCACGCAGGACATCCCGCCGTTCTCGATCGCGGCGGGCGCGCCGGCGAAGGTGCTGCGAGCCGTGACGTACGACGAGTAGGCGAGTGGCCCTCAGCCGCCGAAGCGCGCTGCGCAGCGCGAAGACGTTGTCGACGTAGCGGCGGGTGTCGTCGTACATGCCGCGCGTTCTGACCGAGCTCAGGCCCTGGTAGTAGCCCGCCGCCGCCAGTCGTTCGTCGCCGCCGGCATCGCGCAGCAGGCGCGCGAGGTACGCCGAGCCGGCGCGCACGTTGTCCTCGGCGGAGGTCGGGTTGAGCTGTCCGACGGCGAGGTTGCTCTGAACCCAGTTCCACGTGCCGGGCATGACCTGCATGATCCCGCGGGCGTTGGCGCTCGACACCATCGCGTTGTTGAAGCCGCTCTCCTGCCAGGCGATCGCGGCCGCGAGCGACGCGGGGGCGCCCTGCTCGGATGCGATCTGGCGGATCCGATCGGCCCCGAGGCGGCCCGCCGTGGGCGTGGGGGATGCCTGCGGCACGATGCGTGCGGCCGGGAGCGGCTGTGATGCGCCGGCCGGTGCCGGGGCGCCGTTCGGCAGCTTGAGGACCGTCCCGACGAGCAGCACGCCGGCCGGGTCCAAGCCGTTCATCGCCGCCATCGCCGCCAAGCTCACGCCGGTCTGCGCGGCGAGCGCCCCGAGCGTGTCGCCCGGCCGGACGACGTAGGCGCCCTGCGGCGGCGGAGCGCCTGCGGGCGTCGTGGCCACCGTCGCCGTCGATGCGACGGCGCGCTCGGCGCCGGTCGCCGTCGACGCCTGCGCGGCCTGCGTCGAAGCGACCCCCGCGGACGCGAGCGCGGCGGCCCCTTCGGCGACCGACGGGATCTTCAGCGTGCTGCCGAGCACGACGTTCGCCTCGGGCGCGAGGCCGTTGTAGGCGGCGACCGTCCGCGTCGTGAGGTTGCTCTGCGCGGCGATCGACCACAACGTCTCGCCGGCGGCGACGGTGTGCAGGACGTGGGCGCCGGCAGCCGGTGCGACGAGCAGCGCGGCGAGAGCGGCGAGCAGGAGGGTGTGCAGATAGCGCATGTACCACCCCTGCCCGGGCTCAGACCTTCACCCACGCGAGGCGCGTGGTTACGTAGTGCTGCAAGCGCGGCTGCGCCGCCGCCCGGGGCGCGAATGCGCGCCCCGGGCCGGGAACTCGGCCCGGCGCGGACCTGCCTACCTCGTGACCTTCACCGTCAGCGGCGCGGTGCCCGCACCGTTGCGCGCCGCTGTCGCCGGCCCACTGGGCGACGAACACGGCCGGGTTCTTGATGTTGAACGTCGCCGAGAACGAGCCGCCGTTCGCGCCCGCCGTCACCGTCCGGCTCGTCCAGTCGACGCCGTTGACGGCACGCGCCGAGATCGTGACCTGCTCGCCGCCGATCGCGCCGGCGAGGGTGCCCGAGATCGTCACCTTGCCCTTGGTCGACTTCAGCGTCCTCCTCGTGAACTTCGACGGCTTCGCCTTGATCTTCAGCGGCGAGGCCGCTCCGGCGTCGCCGCCAGTCGCGGTCGCGAAGAGCTGGCGCGAGGCCGACGCTCCGCCGCGGGCCTTGACGAGGGCGAACGCCTTGCTCGCGTCCCCCGCGACGATGCCTCCGCCGCCGACGACGCCGGGCGAGATCGCCTGCGGGCGCCACGACTTGCCGCCGTCGCCGGTGTGCAGGACGTACGCGTTCGACGGCGTCATCGCCGAAGGTGCCGATGCTCAGATAGCCGCTGCTCGACGAGCCGAACGAGATCCCGGAGATCTCCGACGTGCCGGCCGACAGCGACTGCTTCCACGTCCGGCCGCCGTTGCCGGTGCCGCCACACGCGGCCGGCCGTGTCGAGCAGGAAGCCCGACCTGCGAGCCCGTGAAGGAGACCTGCCGGATGCGCGTCTTCTTGCTCGGCAGCTTCAGGGCCTTCCAGTTCTGGCCCTTGTTCGTCGAGGACAGCAGCGCCTTCGGCGCCCCACGCGAAGATCGCCGAGCCGCCGAGATCGGCGCTCGTGAGCGACGCCGACGTGACGACCTTGCCCGTGACGGAGTTGAACTCCCCACCGCCCGTCGCGCGCTTGATCCCCTTCGGGCCGAACAGCAGGACGCTGTCGGAGCCCGGGACGGCGACGACGGCGCGCGCCGCGGCGCCCGAGCCGGCGTTGAGCGTCTGCCACGTCGACGCCGCCGTTCAGCGTGCGGAACAGCCCGCCGCGGATGTCGAGCGCGTAGCCCGTCTTCGCATCAGACCACGACGTGTCGAGGATGTCCGCCGACGTCGAGACGTTGGCGACCTTCCACGTCGCGCCCGCGTCGGCCGTCAGCGCGATCTGGCCCTTGGCGCCCGGCGCGAACGCCGACGTCGGGACGGGTCCACGGCGCAGGTTGAAGAACGACCCGCCGATGTCGCCGCCGATCGCGGTGTAGTTGACGCCGCCGTCGTTGGAGACGACCGTCTGGCCGGCGGCGCCGACGGCCACGGCCCGGGCTGCGCTCGCGAACGCGGCACCGGCGAGCGGCACGCTCGAGGCCGTGATCGGCGTCGCGGTCGCGCCGCCGTCCGTGGTGCGGTTGAGCTCGCCCTTCGCGGTGGTGATGAGACAGAGGTTCGGGTCGACGCAGCCGATCGACGTCAGCGTCTGGCCGGCGCCGAACGCCTGCTTGGCGAACGTCAGCCCGGCGTCGTCGGAGCGCAGGAGCGTCCCGTTGCCGATGCCGTAGATCGTGTTCGCGTCGAAGCGGTAGAGCCTGTCGACGCTGCCGGCTGGGATCGTCAGCGGCTTCCACGAGATGCCCGGCGTCGGTCGTGAAGAACGCCGCGCTCGCGCCGCCGCCCGCGGCAGACGAACGCGATGCCGCTGTCGGCGCCGGTGAAGAGGATGTCCTTGGCGATGGCGCCGCCCGGCGTGGCGCTGGCGCCCGTGCCGGGGATGGCGGTCTGCTTGGAGAACGAGTCGCCGGCGTCGATCGTCTTGAGCACCGAGCCGTCGGCGAGCAGGAGATAGCCGGTGTTCTTGTCGACGAAGTGCATCGCCTGCACGCGGTCGGGACAGTTGACCTCGGCCACGATGAAGATCTTCTTGAAGGTCTTGCCGCCGTCGTTGGTGCGGCGCAGGACGCAGCCGCCACCGCCGAGAACGACGACCGTCTCGGGGTCGATGATCTGCAGGCGCGCGAGGTCGCCGGCGGTGCCGGTCGCGAGGCCGGTCCAGGTCAGGCCGCCGTCATCGCTGCGCAGCGCGGTGCCAGCCGAGCCGACGGCATAGCCGCGCCCGCCGACGAAGTCGACGGCCTTCAGGGCGTTGCCCTGCGGAGCCGGGTTGCCCCAGTACCACCCCGACAGTGGAACGCGGACCGACGCCGGCGACGCGCTGACGAAGACGGCGAGCAGCGTTGCCGCAACGATTCCTGAGCGCAGCCCGAGACGCTTGAATGACATGCGTGTACCCCTCCTGAAGACGAAGGCGGGCGCGTCTTGCACCCGCGGTGCCGTCTAGAACGGGCGGACCGCGACCGTAGTTGCGCTCCTTGTCGCGGTGTGTGCCCTGGCACGCGGACGTGACGCCCGCGACGCTCCGAAAGTCAGTCCTTCGAGATCATGACCAGCAGCCCGAAGATGACGCGCCGCCGTGAACAGCGCGCCGCCCGCCAGCGCGACGAGCGCGTGCAGCGCCGCCGCGCCCGAGCGCCCGTTGCGCCGCGCCTCGAGCGCGAGCGCCGTGCCGCGGATGACGAGCCCCCATGCGACCGTCACCGTGAGGACGGCGAGCGGCGCGACCCAGACGAGCTCGAGTAGCGCGTCGGTGTCGATCGCGCCGATCACGGGTCCACCCCCGCCGTCAGGGCGGGACCACGCGCCAGCCGCTTGCCGAACACGACGGCCATGGCCGCCAGCAGCGAGACGGACACGAGCAGCGGGCCGAGCGCGCCGGTGCCGAAGATCCGGGTGACGGCGTAGGTCAGCCCGCCGACCGCCGCCGCGCACGGCAGCGTCAGCACCCACGCGAGGAAGATGTTGCCGGCGAGGCCCCAGCGCACGGCCGACAGCCGCTTGGCGGCGCCGGCTCCGAGGACCGCACCGGTGATCGAGTGCGTCGTCGAGAGCGGGAAGCCGAGATGGGCGGCCGTCAGCAGCACGGCGGCCCCGCCGGTCTGCGCGGAGAAGCCCTGCGCCGGGTCCATCTTGATGATCCGGCTGCCCATCGTGCGGATGATCCGCCAGCCGCCGGAGTACGTCCCCAGCGCGATCGCGCTCGCCGCCGAGACGATGACCCACGGTCGGAGGCGGCGCCGCCCGCGGTGAGGTCGCCGTGGGTGATGAGCGCGAGCGTGATGATGCCCATCGTCTTCTGCGCGTCGTTCGTGCCGTGCGACAGCGACAGCAGGCTGAGGCTCGCGATCTGCCCGTAGCGGTAGCCGCGGTTGACCGGCCCGGGCCGCAGCCGGCCGATCATGCGGTACGTGATGAGGATCGCCCCGCCGGCGGCGAGGAAGGCGATGACCGGCGCGACGAGCGCCGGCACGATGACCTTCTCGAGCAGCCCGGCGCCCTTGACCGCGTCGGCGCCCGCCGCGACGAACGCCGCCCCGACGACGCCCCCGATCAGCGCATGCGACGAGCTCGACGGCAGGCCGAAGTACCACGTCAGGAGGTTCCAGAAGATCGCACCGATGAGCCCGGCGAAGATGACCGTCGTCGTCACGATGTCGGCTTCGACGATGCCGTTGGCGATCGTCGCGGCGACCTTGATGGAGATGAACGCGCCGGCGAAGTTCAGGATCGCGGCCAGCGTGACGGCCGTCCGCGGCGCCAGCGCTCGCGTGGAGATCGACGTCGCGACCGAGTTCGCGGTGTCGTGGAAGCCATTGGTGAAGTCGAACGCCAGCGCCGTGGCCACGACGATGACGAGGATGATGTCCGAGTCCACGCGGCTGGCGGTCCTGACTAGGAGTTCTTGACGACGATGTTCGCGAGCAGGTTGGCCACGTGCTCGGTTGCGTCGATCGCATCCTCGAGGCGCTCGAAGATGTCCTTCCAGCGGATGACGACCATCGGGTCGATGCCCGTGCCGAACAGCGACGCCACCGCCTCGCGCGTCACGCGGTCGCCGTCGGTCTCGAGACGGTGGATCTCGATCGTGTAGTGCGACACGTCGTTGAACCCGCGCAGGCGCGGCATCGCCTCGGAGATCTGGCGGCACGCCTCCATGAGGATGTGCGCGAGCCGCTGGGCCTGCTCCATCGGCGCCTCGATCCGGTACAGGACGAGGTAGTCGGCAGCCTCTTCGGTGAGGTCGACGATGTCATCCAGGCCGGAGGCGAGCGCGAGGATGTCCTCGCGGTCGATCGGCGTGACGAACGTGGAGTTCAGCCGCTGGACGATGTCGTAGGTGATCCGGTCGCCCTCCTGCTCGCAGAGCAGGATCGACCGTGCGAGGTCCGCATGCTCGGGGAACGTGTCGAGCATCTCGTCGAGCAGCTGCGCCGCGCGCAGCGCGTTGACGGCGGACTCCTCGAACAGGTCGAAGAACCAGCGGTCCTTCGGTGCGAAGACCTGTGAGAGCCTGGCCATGTGGCCGGGACTCTACGTCAGGTGCTGGCGGAAGGTCTGTAGCTCGCCGGCATCGATGGAATAGCCGTGCTGCGGCTCGGGGTAGCTGCGGCTGCGCACGTCCGCGGCGAACGCCGCGACGCCGGCGGCCATCTCGTCCTGGATGTCCGCGTAGCGCTTGACGAAGCGCGCGCCGAGACCCTCGCGAATCCCGAGCAGGTCGTGGAAGACGAGCACCTGGCCGTCGGTCGCCGGGCCGGCGCCGATGCCGATGACCGGGACCTCGATCCGCGCCATCGAGCTCCTCGGCGACCTGCGACGGGATCGCCTCGAAGACGAGCGAGAAGCAGCCCGCGTCCTGCAGCGCGATCGCCTCGCGCGCCACGCGCGCGGCGCCCGCCGCGGTGCGGCCCTGGGCGCGGTAGCCGCCGAGCGCCGTCGCGGTCTGCGGCGTCAGGCCGACGTGGCCCATGACGGGGATGCCGGCCTGCACGATCGCCCGCGCCCGGGCGGCCGGCGTCGGCCCGCCGCCTTCGAGCTTGACGGCGTCGCAGCCGGCCTCCTTGACGAAGCGCAGCGCCGTGGAGACCGCCTGCTCGTCGGAGATCTCATACGAGCCGAACGGCAGGTCGCCGACGAGGAACGGCGTGCGCAGGCCGCGGCGGACGGCCTTGGCCAGCACGAGCAGCTCGTCGGTCTCGACGGCGACGGTCGACGGGTAGCCGAGCACGGTCATCGCGCCCGAGTCGCCGACGAGCACGATGTCGACGCCGGCGGCCTCGGCCGCCCGCGCGCTCGGGAAGTCGTAGGCGGTGACCATGACGATCGGCTCGCCGAGGCGCTTCATCTCGGCGAGGCGGGGGAGGGTGACCGGCAGGCGGTCGGTCGTGGACGCGGCGGCGATCTGGCTGGGGTGGCTGGACATCAGCGTGCCTCCTCTCAGCAGGGTCGACGACCGGGCTGTCGACGTCGATGATCGTGTTCGTCTGCGCCTGGACGTGCACGACGCGCGGCTCGTAGGTCGCCGGCTCGTCGCGGTCGTACTGCGCGTAGGAGATGACGATGATCGTGTCGCCGCGCTGCACGAGCCGCGCGGCGGCGCCGTTGACGCTGCATCTCGCCCGACCCGCGCTCGCCGGCGATCGTGTAGGTCTCGAAGCGGGCGCCGTTGTCGACGTCGACGACGTGCACCTGCTCGTGCTCGAGGATGTCGGCGGCCTCGAGCAGGTCGGGGTCGATGGTGATCGAGCCGACGTAGTGCAGGTCGCAGGCGGTCACGGTCGCCCGGTGGATCTTGGACTTGAGCATCGTTCGCTGCAGGTCAGTGGCTCCCGGTCGAAGGGGCGCTGGGGTCGCTGCCGTTCGTGGCGAGCAGCTCGTTGTCGATGAGTCGCACGTCCCCGACGCGCGCGGCGACGGCGACGCAGCACGGGCTCGCCGTCGATGTGCCGAACGGGGACGAAGGTGTCGGGCGTCGACGAGCTCGAGGTACTCGGGCTCGACGCCGAGGTCTCGCATCGCGGCGCGTGCGGCGGCGGCGACGCCGGCGGGGTCGCGCTCGCCGCGCGGCGACGGCGCGGCGGGCCGCGGCCAGCGCGTGTGGCAGCGCCGCGGCGCGCTCGCGCTCGCCGTTGCGCAGGCGCGCGTTGCGGCTGGAGAGCGCGAGGCCGTCGGGCTCGCGGACGGTCGCGCCGACCTCGATCCGCACCGGGATGTCGAGGTCGCGCACGAGCCGCCGGATGACCGCGACCTGCTGGGCGTCCTTCTGCCCGAAGAACGCGGCGTCGGGCTGGGCCATGTTGAGGAGCTTGGTCACGACGGTGGCGACGCCCGCGAAGTGCTCCTCGCCGCGCGACTGCGCCCTCCAGCGGGGCGGTGATGCCGGCGACGCGGACGCGTCGTGGCGAAGCCCTGCGGGTAGATCTCGGCCGTCGGCGGCGCGAACAGCACGTCGGCGCCGGCTTCTGCGCCAGCGCGGGCGTCGCGCGCCTCGTCGCGGGGATAGGCGCCGAGGTCGGCCGCATCGTCGAACTGGGTCGGGTTGACGAACAGCGAGACGACGACGAGGTCGGTCGTCGGCGCGCGCCTGCGCGATCAGCGAGAGGTGGCCGTCGTGCAGGGCGCCCATCGTCGGCACGAGGCCGATGCGGCGTGCCGGCGCGGCGTGCGGGGCGAGCTGCGGCGCGCAGCTCGGCGACGGTGCGAAGCGTCTTCATGGCCGATGACTCGCCGCGATGGGCGAGGGCAGGCGGCGGGAAGCGTCGCACGCGTATGCGCGGTTCTCGCCGGACGCGCTCCGGACAAGGCGGTGCGCGTCGGCCGGCGAGGCGGCGGGTCGCGTCGGCGAGCGCGTCGAAGAGCGCGAGGTCCTCGGGCGCGCGCTCGGCGACGGCGGCGCGCTGGCGCTCGACGGTCTGCTCGTCGCCGCGGGCGATCGGGCCGGTCAGGGCGCCGCCGCGCGCCGGCGGCGGCCCAGTTCTCGACGCTCGCGCGCACGAGCGCGACGAGCGGCTCGCGGTCGATCCCGCGGTCGCGGCGAGGCGCTCGGCGACGCCCTCGAGCGTGACGAGGAAGTTCGAGGCGATGCAGGCGGCCGCGTGGTAGGCGGCGCGATCCTCGTCGGCGACGTGGACGGGGCGCATCCCGAGCGCGATCGGCGAGCTCCTCGGCGGCGGCCAGCGCGCGAGGCGTCGCGCCCGCGATCGCCGCGGTCGGCGCCCTCGAAGCTCGCGCCGCTGGCTCGGGAACGGTCATCAGCGGGTGCAGGCTGAAGGCCTCGTGGCCGGCGAGCGGGCGAGCGTCGTCGCGGCCGAGCAGTGGCCGACGAGCAGGCCGTCGCGCGGTCGCGACGGCGGCGGCGGCGGTCGCGATCTGCGCGTCGGGGACGCAGAGCAGGACGGCGTCGAGCGTCGCGCGGCGAGCGTCGGCGCCGCGGCCGAGCGGGCCGTCGACGCGACACGCCGGCGCGCGCGCAGCGCGGCGGCGAGCGCGGTGCCCAGCCGGCCGGCGCCGACGATCGCGACGCGGCGCGCGAGCGTCGTCCCGGCGGACAGCTTCGGAGTCGTGAGTCGAGTCCATATCGGTCCAGTCCTCGGTGAGGTACCGGTCGCGTTGTCGTGGAGTGCGCGTCGCGCGAAGCGCAGCGCACCGCGAACCATAGCCGACGCCGCGCCGCTGACTACGCTTGGCGCGTGTCCACGAGCGCAGAGCGCCGCGAGGAGCTCACGTCGGTCTTCCGCGAGGCGCGCGGCTGCACCCGCTGCCCGGAGCTGGCGCGCACGCGCAACCAGGTCGTCTTCGGTGCGGGCAACGCCGACGCCGACCTCATGTTCGTCGGCGAGGCGCCGGGCGCGAAGGAGGACGAGCTCGGCGTCCCGTTCGTCGGCGCGGCCGGCAAGCTGCTCGACGAGCTGCTCGGCGAGGTCGGCCTCGCCCGCTCGGACGTGTTCATCGCGAACGTCTTGAAGTGCCTGAGGTACAACGCGATGGTCCAGCTCGGCGACGGCAGCTGGGAGCGGATCGGGCGGTTGGTCCGATCGCGGTACAGCGGGACCGTGATGTCGGTGGACGCAGGTCGGCTGCCTCGTGCCGCAAGAAGGTCGTTGGATGGCACGCCAGCCCCGTCGGCTCGCGCTCGGTGCACCGGCTGACGTACCGATCGGCGAAGCGCGCGGGCACGGCCGGGTGGGCATCCAGCTCACCGGCGACCATCCGGTGCTGACCGAGCGCGGCTACGTGCCGGTCGCAGATCTGCTGCCAGCGCGACCGGATGGCGACCGGCCAGGGCCTGAGCGCGCTGGCGTTCGACGTCGTGTGCGGTCGGTGCTGGGCGACAGCTCGCTGCGGTCCGCGTCCGCGATCCTGACGTGCTCGCATCGCGAGCGCAGGCCGAATACGCGCGCTTCAAGGCGTCGTTGCTCCAGGAGCTCGACCCGGTCGTCGACGTCGGAGCGCCGGTCGCCGTCGGCGGCGGCGAGCGCGACGTACGCCGTGGTCCAGTACAAGGACGCGCGCGGATCGGTCGCTGCACGTGTTGCGCCGCGAGTTCTACGCCGAGCGCAAGATCGTCCCCGCGTGGATGGCGACCAAGCTCAACGCGCGCATGCTGGCGTTCTGGTTCATGGACGACGGCCACATGCGCGTGCGTCCGCCGCGGCAGCCGGCGCCGAGATCGCGACGAACGGTTCTCGGACGCGAGATCGCCGCGTCCTGCTCGAAGGGCTGCTGCGGCTTGGCCTTCGCGCGAAGGCCATGCCGCGGCCGCCTGCACTTCGACGTCGAGGCGACCCGGCGCCTGTCAGCGCATGATCGCGCCGTATCGTGCCGCCGAGTCATGCGCTACAAGCTGCCACCCGGAGGTCGAGGCCACGGTGCCGTTCGATGCCGTCGCGCTCGTCGCCGGGCGATCGCGATGGTTCTCTACGACGAGATCGAGGTCGAGGACGTCACGCGACGTCACGCGCGCCGACACGACGTTCTTCTGCATCGACGTGCAAGGAAACGCACAACTTCGTCACGGCCGGCGGTGTCGTGCACAACTGCCGCCCTCCCGGCAACCGCGACCCGCTGCCCGGCGAGATCGACAACTGCCAGCGACTACCTCATGCGCCAGGTCGAGCTGATCCAGCCGCGCGTCGATCTGCACGCTCGGGAACTTCGCGACGAAGCTGCTGCGCGGCGAGCCCGATCGGGATCTCGCGGCTGCACGGCCAGGCCGAGATCATCACCGTCGGCAACCGCGCCGTGCGGCTGTACCCGCTCTACCACCCGGCCGCCGCGCTCTACACGCGCTCGATGCTCGACACGCTGCGCGCCGACGTCGCGCGGCTGCCGGCGCTGCTGGCGATGGACCCGCCGCCGCAGCCCGAGCCGGTCGCCGAGCCGGAGCCGGCCGTGCCCGAGCCGCGAGCTCGCCGAGGAGCCGGAGACGCCGGCGTGGGCGCTGCCGGCCGATGCCGAGCGCCACAGCTCGGACTGTTCTAAGCGCTGGTCGGCGATCTTGGCTGAAGCGCTACGCTGTCGCGCGCGGCGGCGGCGGCGCACGATGACCAGCGCCGCCAGCACCGCCGAACGCCAGCAGCGCGACGACCGCCTGTCGAGAGCGGGCCGAGGAAGTCGCCGACCCGTTGTGAAGCTGGCTGCCGAGCGCCATGCCCGCACCGATCAGCGCCGCGTTCCAGACCGCCGACGCCGAGGGCCGTCAGCGCCGTGAACTGCGCGAGCGGCATGCGCGACACGCCGGCCGGCACGCGACGACGATCGAGCGCAGCCCCGGCGCGCAGCGCCCGAACAGCACGAGCCAGCACGCCGTGGCGGCGGAAGCGCGCCTCCGCGCGGTCGAGATCTTCGAGGTGCACGCGGCTGACGCGGCTCGTGGCGAGGATGGCCGCGCGCGCCCGCCGCGCCGCGCGACGAAGTAGAGGATCAGCGCGCCGATCACCGAGCCCGCGGTCGCCGCGAGGAACGCGGGCACGAGCAGGCGCTCGCCGCGCGCGACCTCCCAGCCGGCGAACGGCAGGACGATCTCCGACGGGATCGGCGGGACGAGGTTCTCGGCGAGGACCGCCGCGAACAGGCCGACGTAGCCGGCCTGCCTAGATGGACGAAGTCGCGTGACCGCGAGGAGCGCCAGGAGTGCTCCAGGTCAGCCGACCGCCGCCGCGAGGATCCGACTCCCGCGCAGCGCCGGCAGGACCCGCTCGCCGTACGTACGGATCGATCCGAGCGGGTCGGCGCGGCCGATGAGCTGCAGGCAGACCGACGGTCGCGCCCGCGCGCTCCATCTCGCGGATGCGCTCGACGTGCTCGGCGGGATCCGACGCGATCGAGGAAGCCCTCCTTGCGCGAACTGCTCGTCGCGTCATCTGCGGCGTCGGCGCGGCGCTGCATGTCGTCCTGGTCGGCGATGTCCTCGAGGTAGAGCTCGGGCAGCTGCGTCGGCTTCCAGTGGCGCGCTCCGTCGATCGCGGCCTGCTCGTCGTCGGCCCAGGCGAAGCCGGCTTGGAAGATGATCTCGCCCTCCTCGCGGCCGTGCTTGCGGCAGGACTCGCGGTAGGCGTCGATGATCTCCGGGCGCCTGCTCGGGGTCGCCGCAGCGTCCACAGGCCGTCGCCGTAGCGGCCGGCCAGCTCGGCGCGAGCGCGGGCCGAACGGCCGACACGTAGAGCTTGCGGCCGCGATCTGCGGCGCGCGTCCAGAGCTTCGCCTCGTCGAGCTTGAACCAGCCCGCGTCCATCGGTCACGGTCTCGCCGTCCCACAGGCGCGTGATCGCCTCGAGGCCCGTCTCGAGGCGCCGGCGCTGCTCTTCGTAGGACGGCCAGTCGAGGCCGAGCGGCGTCTCGTTGACCGCCTCGCCCGACCCGGCACCGAGAAAGACGCGGCCGGGATAGAGCTCTTCGAGCGACATGAACGCCTGCGCCACGACGCCCGGGGTGGTAGTGGTGCACGATCGGCGTGACGCCGGTCCCGATCGGCTTGTCGTCGACCTGCCCGAGCGCGCCGAGGTACACCCAGGCATTCGCCGCCTGCCCGTCGGGAAACCACGGGGGCGAAGTGGTCGGACGTGCCGAGGCCGTCGAAGCCCGCGCGATCGGCGGCCTTTGCCTGCTCGAGCATCTCCGACGGTGTGAACTCCTCGGTGCGACGATGCGAACCAGTACTGCATCGGGGGCGCCCCTTTCCGGTCGGGAACGCCTCCGGTGTACCCGCTCTACGCTGCCTACTCGCCCGCAGGTTCGAGCGTCAGCGCGCAGCCGTTGATGCAGTAGCGCTCGCCGCTGGCGCCGGGCCGTCCGGGAAGACGTGCCCGAGGTGCCCGTCGCAGCGCTTGCAGACGACCTCGGTGCGCTTCATGCCGAACTTGCGGTCCGTGCGCGTCTCGATGTTCTCGGCGACGGCCGGGTCCGTGAAGCTCGGCCAGCCGGTGCCCGAGTCGAACTTCGCGTCGGAGCTGAACAGGGGCGCGCCGCAGCCCGCGCAGTGGTACATGCCCGGCGTCTTCTCGTTGACGTACGGGCCCGTGAAGGCGCGCTCGGTACCGGCCTTGCGCAGGATCTCGTACTGCTCGGGCGTCAGCGACGCGCGCCACTGTGCGTCGGTCTTCGTGATCGGTGTCGTGTCGGTCTTCTCCATGCCGATCAGGTAGCCGCAGGTGTTACGAACATCTCAACTTCGCGCCCGGCGGCGCGCCAACGTGCGCGCGAAGTACGGCATCTGCGCGGACTGCGCGATCGCGTCGAGCACGCGCTCGCCGTGGGAGAGCTCGGCGTGGACGTACTCGGCGAGCGCGCCCTCGCGGCTGAAGTACCGCCATGCGCGCGAGGAGCCGATGGTGCGCAGCAGCGCGGTCGTCAGCGCCGGCGACGCAAACGCGCCGTAGACGAACAGCGTCCCGCCGGGCACGACGCGCGCCGGCCAGCGCTGGAAGAGGTCGAGCGCGAGGCTGTAGCGCGACGTGGGGCCGATGAACAGGACGTCGATCGAGCCGTCGACGCGCTTGATCTCGCCCTCGTCGACGACCAGCACCTCGACCCCCGGCCCGGCGCCCGCGATCATCGCGGCGCGCGCATCGGGGCTGACGGCGCCCGTCATGACGATCCGCGCCGGCGCGTCGAGCACGCGCGCGCAGGCCTCCAAGCGCTCGGACTGGGCGGGGGACAGCATCCGCGCGACGCTAGCGCAGCGCGGGCTTCGCGGCACCGGCCGCGGCACGGTCTAGAGTCCCGTGCGTGCAGATCCTCCGCCGCGCCGTCGTCCTGCTCGCAGCCGCATTGCTGTGCGTGCCGGCGGTGGCGTTCGCCCAGACGCCGGCGGTCCCGACGACCGGGACCGGCGTCTCGACCCAGCCGCCCGTGACGCTCGAGCCGCGGCTCGCCGGCGAAGCCCTCTCCTCCGCCGGGCCAGAGCCCGCCGACGCGAGCCGGCGACGAGCAGGCTGCGACCGGCGAACTGCCGAACACCGGCTCCGATCCGCGCCTGCTGTTCCTCGTGGGCGTCGCGATGACGCTCCTCGGCGTGGGGCTCCGGCTCCGTACCGCCGATGCCGACTTCTACTGACACCGCGGCGCCTGCCGAGACCGAGGCCGTCGCGGCAGGCCTCGCGCAGCGGCTGCGCCCCGGCGACATCGTGCTCGTGTCGGGCGACCTCGGCGCGGGCAAGACGACGTTCGTGCGCGGGGCGTGCCGCGCGCTCGGCGTCAGCGGCGCGGTGACGAGCCCGAGCTTCACGATCGCCCGCCGCTACGACGGCAGCGTGCCCGTGTCGCACCTGGACCTCTATCGCCTCGGCGCCCTCGACGACGAGGACCCGGCGCTGCTCGCCGACGAGCTCGGACTGGATCGCGTGGCGTTCGTCGAATGGCCGGAGGTCGGCAGCCCGGTCGGCCTGGATCCCGAGCGCGTCGCCGCGCGCGTGCGGCTCGAGCACCGCGGCGGCGACCGCCGGCGCGTGACGATCGAGTGATCGTCCTCGGCTTCGACACGGCGACGGCGGCGACCACGGTCGGGTTCCTGCGGGATGCTCCCGGCGCGGAGGAGCGCGCTGGGGCGGAGGCGCGCGCGGGGGCGGAGGCGCGCGCTGGCGCCGAGGGCGGCGGCGAATCCTCCGAGCTTCGCCACGACCCCGAGGCCGGCGAGCGGCCGGGGCACGGGCCGCTGCTGCTCGCCCTCGCGCACGAGCTGCTCGGCACGGCGGGCCTGACGTTCGCGGACGTCGACCGCGATCGCCGTCGGCCTCGGGCCGGGCGGCTTCACGGGGCTGCGAATCGGCGTCGCGACGGCGCGCGCGCTCGCGCAGGCGTCGGGCGCGCGAGCTCGCCGGCGTTTCGACGCTGGAGGCGCTCGCGTCCGCCGCACAGCCGGCGACCCGGACAAGGCGTCCTGGCGGTCGTCGACGCGCGGCGCGGCGAGGTCTTCGTGGCGGGCTGGCGCGACGGCGAGCAGGTGCTGGGCCCGCTGCGCGATCGCGCCCTCGCGGACCGGCGAGATCGCCAGCGAAGGCTGGCTGGCCGTCGGCGACGGCGCGCTACGATTTCGCGACGAACTGGAGGGCGCCGGATGCCTGGTCCCGGAGGACGGATCGGCGCGCCACGCCGTCAGCGCGCTGGCGATCTGCCGGCTCGCCCGGAACGCCCCGCCGCGCGACCGCGACCTCGTCGTCCCGGACTACCTGCGCAAGCCCGATGCCGTCCCGAGCAAGCCGTGATCGAGGACGAGATCCACATCCGCCGCCTGACCTTCGCCGACCTCCGCAGCTGATCGCGATCGAGCGCCGCGCCTTTCCGACGCCGTGGTCGCTGGCGATGTTCGTGCTCGAGCTGTCGAAGTCGACCGGCTGGTGCCTGGCCGCCCTGCGCGGCGACAAGATGCTCGGCTACATCGTGTGCTCGCGCTACGACACCGTCTGGCACATCATGAACGTCGCGGTCGACCCGATCCACCGGCGCAAGGGCATCGCGACGGCGCTGCTCAACGACCTCATCCGGCGCATCGACGACGAGCAGGCGCGCTACACGCTCGAGGTGCGCGAGTCCAACGTCGGGGCGATCGCCTTGTACGAGCGCTACGGCTTCCGGGCCGCCGGCCGGCGGCGGCGCTACTACCAGGACAACGGCGAGGACGCGGTCATCATGTGGCGCACCCCGATGACGCTCTCCGGCCGCTTCGACGACGTCCCGAACCCGGCGCCGGCATGATGCCTGATCCTCGGCATCGAGACGAGCTGCGACGACACGTGCGCGGCGGTGATCACCGCCGACGGCGACATGCTGTCGAACGTCATCTCGTCACAGGGGATCCACGACGCGTACGGCGGCGTGGTCCCGGAGATCGCCTCGCGCCACCACCTCGAGCTCGCCAACGCGGCGGTCGAGGACGCGCTGCGCCGCGCCGGCGCGTCGCTCGACGACGTCGGCCTCGTCGCCGTGACGCAGGGGCCGGGCTCGTCGGCGCGCTGCTGGTCGGGGTCGCGACGGCGAAGGCGATCGCCGCGGCGCGCGGGCTGCCGTTCGCGCCTGTCGACCATCTGCAGGGACACGTCGCCGCGAACTTCCTGCGCACCGGCCCGGTCGGGGCGCAGGACCATCGATTCTCGAGCCGCCGTTCGTGTGCCTGCTCGCCAGCGGCGGGCACACGCTGCTCGCCCGAGTCGACGACCACGCGTGCTTCGACGTCCTCGGCCGAACGCTCGACGACGCCGCCGGCGAGGCGTTCGACAAGGGTGCGCGTCTGCTCGGCCTGCCGTTCCCCGGCGGGCCGGCGCTCGAGAAGCTCGCCCGCGACGGCGACCCGAAGGCGTTCGCGTTCCCGATCGCGCGCGGCCTGGACGGGCTGGACTTCTCGTTCGCCGGGGTCAAGACGTCGCTGCTGTACAAGGTGCGCGACCTCGGTCAGGAGCAGGCGAAGGCGCGCGGCGCGGACCTCGCCGCCAGCTACCAGCATGCGATCGTCGAGGCGCTCGCCGAGCGCTGCGAGCGGGCGCTGCGCAGACCGGCGCGAGCGGCTGGCGATCGGCGGCGGCGTCGCCGCCAACGGGCCGCTGCGCGCGCGCCTGCAGTCGCTCGGCGTCACGCTCGGCATCCCGCCGCGCGAGCTGTGCACCGACAACGCGGCGATGATCGCCTCGGCGGCACGCTTCGCGGAGGCGCTGGCGTTCCCCGACTACCTGGCGCTCGACGCGTATGCCTCGGGGGAGCGCGCGCTCGCGTGAGCGCGCTGCGCCTCTACAGCCGCCCCGGCTGCCACCTCTGCGACGACGCGCGCGCGATCATCGAGCGCACCGGCGCGACATTCGAGGAGATCGACATCGAGACCGACGATGCGCTGTTGCGTGCCTACCTCGAGCGCATCCCGGTCGTCGTGCTCGATGGGGTCGAGCTGTTCGAGTTCTTCGTAGACGAGGGCGCTCTTCGGGTGCATCTGGATAGAGTGGACCGCCGATGACGCCCGGCGACAGCGTGATTTCGAAGACTCCGCGGGCGCCGGACTCCCCAGCGTCCCCCGAGGGCGTGCTCGCGGGCGGCGAGCGGCTGTCGCTCGGCGTGGCCGCGCGGCTGTCGCGCTACCTGCAGGTGCTCTCGCAGGCCAAGAAGATGGGCAAGGAGACGATCTCCTCGCGCGAGTTGAGCGACTACACGCACGTCAACTCGACGCAGATCCGGCGCGACTTCTCGGGCTTCGGGAAGTTCGGCAAGCGCGGCGTGGGCTACAACGTCGACGCGCTCGTCTCGCAGATCCGCAAGATCCTGCGGACCTCCGGCCAGCACAACATCGCGCTGTTCGGCGCCGGCCACCTCGGCCAGGCGATCGCATCGTCGGACATCTTCGCCGACCACGGCTTCCGTCTCGTCGCGATCTTCGACACCGACAAGCACAAGGTCGGCCAGAAGGTCGGGGTCGACGATCGTCCGCCACTCACGAGCTGCGGACGGTCGTCGACGAGGAAGACATCGTCGTCGGCGTGCTGGCGGTCCCGAGCGCCGCCGCGCAGCCGATCGCAGACGACCTCGTCGAGGCCGGCGTGAGGATCATCTTCAACTACTCCGAAGCGCTGCTCACGGTGCCGCCCGACGTGACGGTGCACACCTCGTCGCCCGCGGTCGACCTGCTGTACGCGCTGTACTTCTACCTCACGTAGACCCCACATCCTGGCGGCACCATGCCAATCGACCTCAACCGCACAGAGGAGATCTTCGAGACCTCCACGGACCTCACGGTGGGGCTGGAGGAGGAGTTCGCGGTGCTGGACCCGCAGACGCTGGACCTCGTGCCGCGCTTCGAGGAGCTGCGCGACGTGGCCGCCGAGGAGCCCGGGCTGAAGGAGGCGATCACCGGCGAGCTGATCTCGTCGGAGATCGAGATCGTCTCGGGACGCGGCGAGGACATCCATGACGCGACAGCCCACCAGCGCGAGCGGCGCCGGCTGCTGTTCGCGCTCGCCGCGGCCGCGGCGTCGCGCTCGGCTCGACCGGCACGCACCCGTGGGCGGACTACCGCGAGCAGCCGAACATCGACACCGACCACTACCGGCGGGTCGTCGAGGGGCTCGGCTACGTCGCGCGGCGCAACAACACGTTCTCGCTGCACGTCCACGTCGGCGTGCGCGACGCCGACCGCGCCGTGCTCACCTGCGACCGGCTGCGCCCGGTCCTGCCGCTGCTGCTCGCCGCCAGCGCGAGCTGCCGTTTCTCGAAGGGCGACGACACGCTGCTGCACTCCGTTCGAACGCCAGACCTTCACGAAGTCCTTCCCGCGCTGCGGCGTGCCCGACGCGTACGGCAGCTGGCAGGCGTTCCGCGACTACCTCGAGCTGCTGATCGCGACGAACTCGATCGTCGAGTACACGCAGGTCTGGTGGTCGGTGCGCCCGCACGCGACCTACGGCACGATCGAGGTGCGGATCGCCGACGCGCAGATCACCGCGGCCGAGTCCGACGGCCTTGCGTCGCTGATCGTCGCGTGCGTCGGCCAGACGCTGCGCGACATCGACGAGGGCGTGCCGTTCGACGATCCGCCGCCGCGGCTTGTCGAGGAGAACATGTGGCGCGCGATCCGCCACGGGATGGACGGCCACATGATCGACCTGGCCGCGGGGTGGAGGTCCCGACGCGCGCCGCGGTCGAGGATCTGTGGACGTGGACGGCGCCGTGCGCGCGGAGCTGCGGATCGACCCGGCGCTGGAGGGCCCAACGGCGCGCAGCGCCAGCGGGCGGCACTGGTCGGCGGCGCGGGCATGCGCGAGGTTTACGCTGACACGGTGCGTGAGACAACGACTACCTACGCGCAGGAGGTTCCCGCATGAGCATAGATTCGGCCCTCCGCCCACCCGACCCCAGCGATCCCGACGCCTTCAGCGACGAGGAGCTGCGCGCGGCCTACGAGGCGGAGCTCGCGCGCATCCGCGTCGACGACGTCCTCATCCAGACCGTCGTCTCGCTGCTGAACCTCGGCGCCCGGCGGGCGGGGCTGACGGGCGCCGCCGACCGGCGAGGAGACCGACTTCGAGCAGGTGCGGCTCGCGATCGAGGGCACGCGGGCGCTGCTGCCGCTCGTCGAGCCGACGCTGGGGCCGGACGCGAAGCGGGTGCGCGACGCACTGTCGCAGCTGCAGCTCGTCTACGCGCGCTCCGGCGCGAAGCCGCCCGCCGACAGAGCCTCGGACACGGCCCCGAGGCGCGGACACGGCCGGCGACGGCGGCCAAGAACGCGCCGGCGCACCCCGCCGAAGCCCGGCGAACAGGACTCCGCGGTGTCCACGGGCCGCCTGTGGGTGCCCGGCCGCTGAGGCCCGGGCCGGCGCTCCCCCACCCCCGCCCCCGCTCCCGGCACGGCGGTGGGGCGCGGCACCGCGTGACCGCCGCCGCTCAGGTTGCGCTCCCGCGCGCGTTGCTCGCGGCCGAGGCGGCTCGCTGCCGCCGTGCGGCAGTCAGTGCCCTGGCTTGACATCATTTTGGAGGCCGTTTCCTTTGAGTGATTTCCTAGTGGACCATCGGGGTCGTCGTCGCATTGGTGTGCGCCGGCCTTGCAGTGCTCTACGGAGCGCTGACGACTCGCTCGCTGCTCGCGCTTTCGCCGGGCAACGAACGGATGGTGGAGATCTCGAAGGCCGATTCCAAGAGGGCGCCTCCGCGTACCTGCGCCGCCAGTACACGACGAT
>CAWDYO010000020.1:0-16160 GCA_963806515.1 uncultured Actinomycetes bacterium
CCAAGACGTACTCGGGCGGCATGCGCCGCCGGCTCGACCTCGCCGACGCGCTCGTCGCCAAGCCGCCGGTCCTCTTCCTCGACGAGCCGACCACCGGCCTGGACCCCCGCAGCCGGATCGGGCTGTGGGAGACGATCGAGTCGCTCGTCGCCGAGGGCACGACCGTCTTGCTGACGACCCAGTACCTCGACGAGGCCGACCGCCTCGCCGACACGATCGCGGTCATCGACCACGGCAAGGTCATCGCCGACGGCACGCCCGACGAGCTCAAGGATCGCGTCGGCGGCGAGCGCCTCGAGGTGACGCTGGCCGACGCGGGCGACGCGCCGGCGGCGGTGCGTGCGCTCGCGGCGATGTCCGACGAGACGCCGGTGGCCGAAGCCAACGTCGTCCGCGTCGCGATGCGCAAGCGCAGCGGGGCGATCGTCGAGGCGGTGCGCCGGCTCGACGAGGCCAGCATCGGGGTCGACGACCTCGCCACGCGGCGCCCGACGCTCGACGACGTGTTCCTGTCGCTCACCGGCCACGTGGCCGAGGCGGCCGACGACGAGGAGGTGGCCCCATGAGGCAGCTGGTGTCGGACACGATGGTCATCACCGAGCGCAACCTCGTCCGGCTCACGCGCGCGCCGGACCTCATCACGGCGTTCACGATCCAGCCGGTGATGTTCCTGCTGCTGTTCGTCTACGTCTTCGGCGGCGCGATCGTCACGCCGGGTTACGACTACAAGGACTTCCTGCTGCCGGGCATCATCGTCCAGAACATCGCCTTCGGCGGGTTCGTCACGGCGCTCGGGCTCAACGAGGACCTCAAGAAGGGCATCATCGACCGCTTCCGCTCGCTGCCGATGACCCGCTCGGCGGTGCTCGCCGGCCGCACGCTGTCGGACGTCTTCACGAACTGCGTGTCGGTCGGAGTCCTGCTCGCGACGGGGCTTCTCATCGGCTTCTCGTTCGACGCGGGCTTCGGCGAGATCCTCCTCGGGATCGTGCTGCTGCTGTTCTTCGGCTACGCGTTCTCGTGGGTCTTCGCGCTGCTCGGGATCCTCGTCTCGTCGCCGGAGGCCGCGAACTCGCTGGGGTTCATGGCGGTCTTCCCGCTGACGTTCATCTCGTCGGCGTTCGTGCCGGTCGAGTCGATGCCGGGCGCGTTGCAGTGGTTCGCGGAGATCAACCCGTTCACGATCGTCGTCGAGGCGATGCGGTCGCTGTGGATCGGCGCGCCGGCGGGCAACTACGTGTGGGGCGCGTTCGTCTGGTCGGCCGTGATCCTCGTGGTCTTCGCGCCGCTGGCCGTCGCCCGCTACCGCCGGGCTGCCGGCAACTGAACGACCGTGTGCCGCGTGACCGTCCGGTCGATCCGGGCGGTCACGCGCACGTCCCGGCCGGGGCGCAGCCGCCGGCTCGCGGCGGGCGTGAGCGGCAGCGAGGCGGCCGCGTAGGGCGGCGTCGTGTGGTTGTAGCGCGCGGGGCCGCGTGCGATCACGCGCCCGCCGGCGCTGACCGTCACGCGAGCCGCGCAGTCGATGCGAAACCCGGCGCAGGAGATCCCGAGACGCAGGCGATCGCCGTCGAGCCGCAGCGGGCTGCGCAACCGCAGCTCGCAGCGCGGCTCGGCCGTCCGCGACGCCCGCAGGATCGCCGGCGACGCCTCGCCGGCGTCCCGCGACGCCTCGCCGCCCGCCCGCGACGCCTCGCCGGCCGCCCGCGACGCCCCGCCGGCCGCCCGCGACGCCTCGCCGGCCGCCCGCGACGCTTCGCCGCCCGCCCGCGACGCCTCGCCGGCCGCCCGCGACGCTTCGCCGCCCAACGCGAACGTGCGGATCTCCGCGCTCTCGCAGCCACGCGTCACGGCGACGGCCTGCTGCGGCGCGAGCGGCGCGGTGGGGGCCGCGGGAAGCGCCGTGGGTTCCAGCGGCGCGCCGAACGCGCCGGCGTAGGTCAGCGTGCGGAGCGTCTCGCCGCGCGGGTCCGTCACGCGCAGCGACAGACCGATCGCCTCGGCGGACACCGTCAGCCGCGGCGATCGCAGGCGCTCACCGTCGGCGCCCGAGAAGCGCTGCACACGGCGCGGTCCGCTGCCCGGCTCGGCCACCCAGAGATCCAGCACCGCGCCGTCGCGGCGCGTGACCCACGCGACCCGATCGGGACCGGCGAGCAGCGGTCCGGCGACCGGCACGAAGCGCGGCGTGGCCACGAGGCCGGGCTCCTGCGCCGCGACGGCCGAAGCGGCGGCGACGCAGACGATCACCAGTCCGGCGAGCAGCGCGCGCATGCATCACGAAACGCGCCTTCGGGCCGCCAGTTGCGGCAGGCGCGTGTCGGTCTTGTCGGGCCTGCACGACAAGACCGACACGAGCCCTAGAAATCGAGCGCGTGGATGCGCGTGCGGTAGTTCGTGTAGCCCTTCGTCGTCTCGTCGCCCTGCGAGAAGAGGATCCGGTTCGCGCCGCGCAGACCGCGGGGCGTGACGGGCCGGATCGCATAGTGGTCCGGGTCGTCGGTGAGGCGTTTGGTCTGCCAGGTTCGCCCGTTGTCCGGTGTGAACCACTGCTCGACCTGGTTCCACTTGCCGACCGTGCGCGACAGGTAGACGAAGCGCGGGTCCTCGTGGTCGAGCGTCGCGCCGCCCGAGGTGAACGACTGCCGGCCCGCCCCCGCCTCGACGATCTTGCGGCTGATCCACTTCTCGCCGTTGTGGTAGGCGTACCAGAACGTGTCGTCGCCGCTCCCGCCGCCCAGCCGGCGCGTGTAGACGATCCGCGGCCGGCCCTCCGACGTCAGGGCGATGTCGTGCGGCCACGCGCGGCCGGCGCTCGAGGAGAACCTGTAGACCGGGTCGAGGCTCTGCAACTGGATCGGCACCGAGGAGAGCTTCGCGATCCGCCCGCCGTCGCCGTTGAAGAGCGCGTTGTTCTCGTAGCGGAAGTAGAAGAGGCTGTTGTTGAAGTCGTGGACGTGACCGTTGGAGAAGATCCCGTGGATGTTCGTCTTGCCGTCGCCGACGTACTTCGCGTACGGCCGCTGGCCCTCGGCGGAGCGCACGAGCTCGCGCGCCGGAACCCAGTCGATCCTGTTGTCGGTGTAGGAGAACGTCGGGTTCCAGTCACCGCCGCGCCAGAACAGCCACAGCTTGCCCTGCTGCTGGATCGGGTTGGGGTAGGTGTAGCCGAGCTCGCCGGCCGCGTTCGTCGGCACGGTGTGCACCGGCCCCCAGCTCTCGATCGAGAAGGGATGCTCGGAGATCCGGTAGCGCATGACGCTCGGGATGCCCGCCGGCGGCAGGAAGCGCCCGGAGTGCGGCGAGAAGAAGGCGACGATGCGGCCGTCGGGCAGGAAGACGAGCGACGGGTTGTTGTGGTCGTCGCGGCCGAGACCCCGGAAGATCAGCCTCTTTGACAGCTGCCCGCTCTTCGTCAGGCGCGCGACCCAGACGTGCCCGACCGTCGAGATCCAGCCGGTGAACGTGTGCCCGTCGTGCGAGATCGCGCGAGGATCGCCGAAGTACGACCAGGCGCCGGCGCCGAGCTCTCTGCTCTGTGCCATGAGTCAACCTTCCGGATAGCGGTTTGCTCTCCTATGAGCGCGCAACGTGCGTGCCGGAGCGTGCTACCCGTCACAGTCGCAGGCGCGGCGGAGCCAGCAACTCGGCTGGAGGGCCGTTGCCGCCGGCGCTCAGCGCGAGCTGCATCCACATGACGTCGCGCCAGGCTCCGGCCTTGTAGCCGATGGCCCGGTAGACGCCGACGCGTTCGAACCCGAGCGCCGCGTGCAGGCCGACGCTCGCGTCGTTGGGCAGCGTGATGCCGGCACACGCGACGCGCAGGTTCTGGCGGCGCATGAGGTCAAACAGCCCTTCGTACAGGCGGCGGCCGGCGCCTTGGCCCTGGTGCGCGGGATCGACGTAGATCCCGACGTCCGCCGCCCAGCGGTAGGCCGCGCGTGCACGATGTTGCCCGGCGTAGGCGAAGCCGATGACGCGGCCGGCGTCCTCGAGGACGAGCCACGGATGGGTGCGCATCGTCGTCGCGATGCGCTCGGCGAAGCGCGTGGCGTCGGGCGCCTCCTCCTCGAACGAGATCGCGCTGGCGGCGACGAACGGCCCGTAGATCGCGGCGCACGGCCCGCCGTCGCGCTCGGGATCGGCATCGCGAAGGGCAGGTCCGTCCACGCGACGATGATCCCATCGCGCCCGGTCCCCTACGCTCGGCGACGTGCCAGACGTGCGTTCCCGCCCAAGCCTCTCCCTGCCGACCAAGCGCGCGATCGTCGTCGGGGCGGGCTCGTTCGGGACCGCGGTGGCCGTCCTGCTCGCGCGCGGCGGGTTTCGCACGACGCTGCAGACGCGCACGGAGGAGCAGTCGCGCACGCTGCTCGAGGATCGCGAGAACCGCAACTACCTGCCGGGCGTCGACCTTCCCAAGGAGCTGCGCATCGAGAACGTCGAGGCAGGGCTCGGGCGCGCGGACTACGTCTTCCTCGGCGTCCCCTCGACGGGCGTCGGCCAGACGATCGCCGGGCTCACGAAGGCCGGGCTCCCAGGTCGCAGCGCCGTGATCTCGCTCGCCAAGGGCCTGACGCCCCCGCACGGGCTGGCGCCGACGATCCTCCTGCGCGAGCGCTTCGGCGAGGCGCGGGTGGCGTGCATCGGCGGACCGTCGCATGCGCGCGAGATGGTCTCCGAGGGTGCGGGCCTCGTCGCCGCTTCGACGAACGAGGATCTCGCGCGGGCGCTCGCGGGCGTGTTCATTCGCGCCGGCGTCGTGTGCGAGCAGTCAAACGACCCGATCGGCGTCGAGCTCGCGGGGGCCGCGAAGAACGCCGCCGGCCTGGCGGCCGGCGCGACCGAGGCGCAGGGGCTCAACGCCGCCGGCGCCGCGGCGGGGCACATCTTCGCCGAGGTCTGGCGCTACGCCGACGCGCAGGGCGCGCGACCGGAGTCGCTGCTCGGCCTCGCGGGGACGGGCGACCTCGTCGCGACGGTGCTCGCGCCGCAGTCGCGCAACCGGCGGGCGGGCGAGCTGCTCGCGGCCGGCGTGCCCGCGTCGGAGATCCCGCAGCGCATCGGGCAGGCCGTCGAGTCGCTGGAGTCCGTGCCGCTGCTCGCGCGTGCGCTCAACCACGCGGGCCTCGAAGCGCCCGTCACCGACGGCTTGGCGAAGCTCATCTCGGGGGAGCTGCCGCTGGAGGACTGGGTCGCGCTCGTCCGGACGACCGTCCCGCCCTCGCCGACACGCTGGCGGCCGGTCGCGCCGGGCTTCTGGCCGCGGACGTTCGCCCGCGGCCGCGGCGTGTTCCGGCGCGCCGAACCCAGCGCCTAGCGCCTCGGTCGCCCACCACGCGCGCTGACCGTCTACGACGCCTGGCCGCGTGGAACCACTCATCTAGACGCCGCCGCGCTCGGCGAGCGTCGTGACGACGGCCTCGTAGACGCCCGCGCCGTGGGACTCCTCAGCGACCCGGACGTTGCGCCTGCCAGCGACGACGTCGCGCAGCGTGGGGTCGCGCGCGACGGCGTTTGCGACGAACCAGAACGTGCCGACGTGCGCGCACGTCTCGAGGTCCTCGCGCGAGTCGCCGACGGCGATCGCGTCCGCGGGCGCGATCATGCGCGCGCGCATGTGGCGAGCGACGGCGTTGCCCTTCGACGCCCCGCGCGGAACGAGGTGGTAGGCGCGCACGTCGTCGAGGTCGACGAGGTCGGGTGAGCGGCGATGCACGCCGCCGTTGTCGACGAGCCGCAGGCCGCCGTGACCCTCGCGTTCGAGCAGCTCGTCGACCTCGCGCGCGTCGACGAGCCCGCGGAAGAGGTGCGAGACCTCGCGGCCGTGGTGCCACGGGTCGTGGTACTCGAGCCGTCCCTTGTAGGTGTCGAGCAGCATCCGCGGGGCGCCGGACGCTTCGATCTGGTCGTGGATCGACTGGTCCGGCCGGGGCTGGTAGTCGCCGGTGAGCCACAGCTCCTCGCCGTCGATGACGAGACACGACCCCGCTTCGAAGATGTACGCCGGCTGCGTGAACAGGCGGGCGGCCTCCTTGACCGTCGCCTGGCGGCGGCCCGACATGAGCACGACCTCGACGCCGGCGCGGTGGCAGGCCTCGAGCGCGCGGACGCCGGCGAGGGTGAAGCCGTGGTCGCCGGAACGCAGGAGCGCGCCGTCGGGGCCGAGGAGGGTGCCGTCGAGGTCGACGTAGAGCGCGCGCATCGGCCCCATCCTGTCGTACAGGGCGTCCGCGGGGCCGGCGCGAGAGACTTCGCCCCCGTGACGACGCTCTTCGACGGCCCGCACTTCACGTTTCGCTTGCTGCGCCCGAACCTGCGGCGGGCGCAGCGGCTCGCGCGCGACGGGGCTCCGGCGACGGCGCGGATCGTCGGCATCCGGATCCGGCGAGGCAACGACGACAGCCCCGATCACCACGAGTGGGCGCTCGAGGTCGCGCGTGGCGGTGGCGACACGGTGCGCGTGGGCTGTCGCCAGCGGCTGTCCACGGAGCGCCTGGAGCGGCTGCGCCTCGGCGACGAGGTGCGCGTGCTCGTCGACGACCGCGGCGGGACGCTCATCGACGACGAGGACGACCTGACGCGGGCGCAGCTCAGCCACAAGGTGCTCAAGGATCCGCCGCTGGACGGCATCTACGACGAGAACGCCGACCTGACGAAGGAGCGGCGCAAGGCGACGGCCGCGCACCTCGTCGTCCGCGGCGCCGAGCGGGTTACCGTCCTGGGGATGGAGACGATGAACATCCGCCTCGAGGTCGAGGTGCGGCCGGAGGGCCAGCCGCCGTACGAGGCGACGCATCAAGCGCGAGCTCGTCCCGTTCTACGCGCAGCACCTCGTCGCGGCCGGCACCGTGCTGCCCGGTACCGCGCGGCCGGGCAAGGTCCGCGTCGACTGGGCGGCGGCGGCGATGGCCGTCCCCGGCAACGGCGTTCCCGCGGCGCTCGCGCGATAGCCGCCTGCGGCGAAGCGCAGCGGGCGTGAGCCCCCTGCCGCGAGGCGCAGCAGGCCTGACTCGCCTGTGGCGAAGCGCAGCGCGTCGGCGTAGATCGGCAGGAGGCCGAAGGTCGCTGCGTCCTGCACGACGTGGATGGGCGGCGTGCCGGGGATGCGCGCCGCGAGCCGGCGCGCCTGGGCGGTCGGGTGGCGGGTGTCGTGCGAGCCGCTCCAGAAGCTCACGGGCACGCTGACGTCGGCGGGATCGACGCCCCACGGTCGCGCCATGAGCCCGATCTCGCGCGCGATCGCTTCGGGCTGGGCGAGGATCTCGGCGGTCGCCTGCTCGTGGATGGCCCAGTACGCGGGGTCCTCGAGGATCCGCGCGTCCTGCGCCGGCAGGTCCTTCGCGGCCTTGCGCGCCGTCTTCTCGGGATCCTTGGCCGCGGCGCGCTCGAACGTTCGCAGCAACGTGCGCAGGAGCCACGGCGCGCGGCGCGCGAGCTTCACGGCGGCGCGCAGCTCACCGCCGAGCTCGCGCACGCTGGCCGGGTCGTCGAACGGCGCGACAGGCCCGAGCGATGCGAGCGCGATCGTGCGTTCGGGGAGCGCGGCGGCGGCGGCGATCGCGTAGGGCGTGCCGCCCGACTGCGCGAGGATCCCGGCGCGCTGCGCGCCGAGCGCGTCGAGCAGCGCGGCGTGATCCTGCGGCCAATCGGCGATGGTGCGCCCCGGCAACGGCGGCGCGGGGGTGCTGCGCCCCGAGCCGGGCCGGTCGGGCGCGACGAGCCGGATGCCAAGCTCGGTGGCCGTGGCGGCCGCCGCCTGCGCGAGCCCTCGCGAGGCGGGGCCGTCGAGGACGACGACGAGCGGTCCGTGGTCGGCGCCGTAGGTCGTGTAGGCGAGCCTGCGCCCGTCGGGCAGTTCGACGTGCGCCTCGTTCGTGGTGCGGTCGCGTGTCATGGTGGTCATGGGAGCTCTCCGTTGTGACGTTGTGTCGCAACGAGAACCGTGGCAGACTTGTGACACCGTGTCAACTCCGTCGCGAAGCCCGCGCATCTCCTCGACGCAAGCCCGCGACCGGATCCTCGCCGCGGCGCGCACGCTGCTCGTCGAGCGCCCGTTCTCCGACCTCACGGTCGACGCGCTGATGGCCGAGGCCGGCCTCAAGCGGACGATCTTCTATCGCCACTACCGCGACCTCCCACAGCTCGCGCCCGACCTGCTGCCCGACGCGGGCGACCCGCTCATCGGCCGCATCGAGGCCGTCGAGCACGAGCGGCCCGACGACGTCGTGCGCGAGATGCTCGCCAGCCTCGTCGCGGTCTTCGCCGAGCACGGCCCCCTGCTGCGCGCGATCGACGCCGCGGCCGCGCAGGACGCGACCGTCGCGGCCCGCCTTGAGACCGCCCTCGAAGGCCCGCGCGCCCTCCTGACCCGCCTGCTCGCCGCCGCCCCCCACCCGCCGCCGGACCCCGCCGAGTCCGCCCGCCTGATGATGGCCGCCCACCGCGCCTACCTGCTCGACACGTTCGGCGACGGCAACCCCCGGCGCGGCGCCCGCCGCCGAGCCACGGAGGCGCTCGAAGCGACCTGGGAGCGCCTGCTGAGCTGAAGCGACTCAGTGGTTCGAAACCGACGCATTGCGTCCGAATCGAACCACCGTCGCTCGCCAGGTGCTCAGCCGGGGCCGCGGAGGGCGCGCAGCTCGGCCCAGGGCGGGCGCTCGACGAGCTCGACCGCCGGCGGGTCGAGCAGGCGGCCCTCGCGGTGCAGGCGGCTCGTGACCGCCGCGAGGACGGCGGCCGACATCGGCGCGAGCTGCTCGATCGACTGGTGGCGGTTCTGGCGCACGTCGAGGTCGACCTGGGCCATGCCGTCGAGCCCGACCTCGGCGTAGACGTCGAGCAGCAGGCCCGTCTCGATCGCATAGCCGGTGCAGAACGCGACGCGCTCGAGCAGCTCGCGCCGCCCGGCCATCTCGCCCGCGAGCGGCTGGCGGACCTGCGCGAGCTCCGGATAGAACGCTTCGAGCAGCGGGCGCGCCGTGAGCTCCGTGACGCGGCCGCCGCCGGTCGGCGCCGTCTCGCCGCCCGCGTCGCGAAACGGCCGCCGGTAGAACCCCTTGACGTACTGCACGCCGGGCTCGCAGACGAGCGGCCCGAGCAGGCCGCAGGCGAAGCGCTCGTGGAAGTCCTCGGTGTCGCCGTCGACGAAGCAGACGAGGTCGCCGGTCAGCATGCTCAGCGCGCGCCACATCGCGTCGCCCTTGCCGGCGACGGGCCCGAACTCGGATGCGAGCGTCGCCTGGTCGAAGACCTCGGCGCCCGCCGCGGCGGCGATCTCGGCGGTCCCGTCGGCCGACGACGCGTCCACGACGACGACCTGGTCGACGACGCCCTGCTCGCGCAACGAGAGCAGCGGCTCGAGCACGCCGGCGATCGTCGCGGCCTCCTCGCGGGCGGGTACGCACACCGAGATCGACTCCGTCCGCTGCACGCGCAGACGATCGGCCGGAAAGTCCGAATGATGGAAGCTGCGCAGCGACACCCCGCTCGTACTATCTCAAGCGGCTTGTCCGTGGCCCCCGACACCCAGCCTTGGAGCGCGCTGCTGGACGCCGGGCGCGCCGACGAGCGGCTCGTCCGCGAGGCGTTCGAGGGCGCGCGCACGGCGATCACGACGGAGCTGCCCGACACGCTGCACCCGGCCGTCGTCGAGGCGCTGCGGCGGGCCGGCATCGAGACGCTCTACAGCCACCAGGCCGACGCGTTGGAAGCCGCTTGGGCCGGGCCGACGATCGTCACGACCGGCACCGCGTCCGGCAAGTCGCTGTGCTTCAACCTGCCGACGCTCGACGTCCTGTGCCGCGACGCGAAGGCCCGCGCGCTGTACCTCTACCCGACGAAGGCGCTCGCCCAGGACCAGGCGCGCGCGCTCAACGCATTCGGCCTGACGAAGCAGGTCCGTCCCGCGATCTACGACGGCGACACGGCGCGCGAGCAGCGCACGCAGATCCGCAGGCGCGCGAACCTCGTGCTCACGAACCCCGACATGCTGCACATGGGGATCCTGCCCCACCACCGCGCCTGGGGCGACTTCTTCTCGAACCTCGCGGTCGTCGTCGTCGACGAGGCGCACGTCTACCGCGGCGTGTTCGGATCGCACGTCGCGAACGTGTTGAGAAGGCTGCGCCGGATCGCGAACGCGTACGGGACGAACCCGCGCTTTTTGCTCGCGAGCGCGACGATCGCCAACCCGGTCGAGCTCGCCGAGCGGTTGACCGGCCTGGACGAGATCGCGTTGGTGGACCGCGACGGGTCGCCGGGCGCGCGCCGCCAGATCGCGATGTGGAACCCGCCGCTGACCGACGCGGCGCTGGGCACGCGGGCGTCGGCGCTGGGTGAGGCGGCCGAGATCGTCACCGAGCTCGCGCACAAGGGCGCGCGGACGATCTGCTTCATCAAGTCGCGCAAGGCGGTCGAGCTCGTCGCGCGGCTCGTCGGGCTCGCGGACCCTGCGCTCGCGGATCTCGTCGTGCCCTACCGCGCCGGCTACACGCCGCAGCAGCGCCGCGAGCTCGAGGGCAAGCTCGTGCGCGGCGAGCTGCTTGCCGTCATCACGACGGACGCGCTCGAGCTCGGGATCGACATCGGCGCGCTGGACGCCGCGGTCGTCGTGACGTTCCCGGGGACCGTTGCGTCGCTGCGGCAGATGTGGGGGCGCGCGGGGCGCCGCGGCCGTGGCCTCGCGGTGTACGTCGCCGGCGAGGACGCGCTCGACCAGTTCTTCTGCCGCCATCCCGACGAGTTCCTCGACCGCGCCGTCGAGGCGGCGATCCTCGAGTACGAGAACGAGCAGATCCACCTCGCGCACCTGCTCTGCGCGGCGCACGAAGGGCCTTTGTCAGCGGCCGACGCCGAGACGCTCGGACCCCGCTGGGAGCTGCACGCGCAGGCGCTGGTGGCCGCGGGCGAACTCGTCGCGCGCGGCGGCGAGTACGTCCTGCGCCACCCCGAGGACTATCCGGCCGCCCGCGTCTCGCTGCGGTCGGCGTCGCCGGACACCGTCGCGATCGTGGACGTCAAGAACGGCGAGCTGCTCGGCACCGTCGAGGCGTCGCGCTCGCACATGACCGTCCACGACGGCGCCGTCTACCTGCACCAGGCGCGCCCGTACATCGTCCGCGGCCTGGACCTCGACACGCGGCGCGCGTTGGTGGAGCCGTTCACCGGCGACTTCTACACGCAGCCCAAGAAGGAGACGATGACCGACATCGAGGCGCTGCTGGACCGGCGCTCGACGCTCGGCGTGACGCTCTCGTTCGGCCGCGTCCACGTCACCGACCAGGTGCTGGCGTACCAGCGCAAGAAGCTCCCGACGCACGAGGTCGTCGACCTCCAGACGCTCGACCTGCCCGAGACGACGTTCCAGACCCAGGCGCTGTGGTACGAGCTCGACGACGACCTGCTCGCCGACGACTTCCCGCTGGAAGTGCTGCTCGGCTCGATACACGCGGCCGAGCACGCGCAGATCGCGGTCCTGCCGCTGCTGGCGATGTGCGATCGCTGGGACATCGGCGGGCTGTCGACGAACTACCACCCGCAGACCGGCCGCCCGACGATCTTCATCTACGACGGCCACCCGGGCGGGGTCGGCATCACGCGCCAGGGGTTCCTCGCGTTCGAGACGCTGGTCGCCGACGCCTACCGGCTCATCGGCGAGTGCCCGTGCGAGCGCGGCTGCCCGTCGTGCGTGCAGTCGCCGAAGTGCGGCAACCTCAACGAGCCGCTGCACAAGGCGGGCGCGCTCGAGGTCATGGCGCGGATGCTGGAGCGCTGACCGGCTCGACCTCGACTTCGATTTCGAGCAGCTCCGTCGCCATGGAGATCGCGTCCGCGGTGCCGCCCAGCTCGCTCCAGCGGCGGCGGGCGGTGTCGTGCAGGGCGTCGAGGTCGTCGTCGGAGTGGTCGGGGTCGTGGTGGGCGAGCAGGGTGTGCTTGGCGCCGGTGCGGCGCGCGAAGGTCAGCGCGTCGGTGAGGGAGGAGTGGCCCCAGCCGTAGTGGGCGGGGTACTCGTCGTCGGTGTACTGGCAGTCGTGCAGGAGCAGGTCGGCGTCGCGAGCGAGGTCGTAGCCGGAGATCCAGGCGGCGTCGAGCTCGTCGAGCGGGCCGATGAGGGCGGGCTCGTGGTCGGGGAGGTAGCAGAACGATGCGCCTTCGCGCTCGGAGATCGCGTAGCCGAGCGTCGGGCCGCGGTGGCTGACGAACTCGGCGCGGACGGTGGCCGAGCCGATCTGCCACGGCTCGTCCGGGCACTCGCGGAACTCGAGGCGGCAGGGGACCTCGCGCAGCTCGACGGGGGTCAGCGGGGCGGAGAGGTAGCGCGCGATGCGGTCGCGTAGCGAGACGCCCTCCATCGGCGGTCCCCAGATCGTGACCTCGTTGCGGGCGTCGAAGAGCGGCGCGAAGAAGAGCAGGCCCTGGATGTGGTCGAGGTGCAGGTGGGTGAGCAGGATGTCGATGTGCTGCGGCTCGTCGGCGGGGAGCTCGAGGTTGCGGATGCCGGTGCCAGCGTCGAGCACGAGCTGGCCGCCGTCGGCGAGCGCGACCTGGACGCACGCGGTGTTGCCGCCGTAGCGCACGGTGTCGGGCCCCGGGCAGGGGATCGAGCCGCGGGTGCCCCAGACCTTGACGCGCATCAGCCCGCCCCGTCCGTGTCCCAGAAGATCGCCATTGCTCCTCGTAGTCCCTGATTGCCGACGATGGGAAACGCGCTGACCTCGATCCGGCGCTCGTCGCCGCGCAGCGAGCGGACCGTGAAGTGGACGTGAACGGGCTTGAGCTCTCTGATCGCGACCGCGAGCGGGAGGTCGTCGACGGGGATCTGCTCGCCGTCGTCGGTCAGCGGGATGAAGCGCGTGCCCCACTCCGGGAGCGCCATCGGACCGGCTTCCTCGTAGCGCAGGCCGAGCAGCTCGCCGGCCGCGTCGTTGAAGAAGACGAGCGTGCCTTCGTGGTCGACGAGGAACGCCGGCGTCGTGAGGTTCGACATGAGGCCGCGGGCGAGGATGAGCTCCACGGGTCGCTGTTGGCTCGCCATGCGCGCAGTATCGGCCAGCCGGCGGCGTGACTGCAGGTTCTCGCGGCGCGCTGTGCGCGACCGCACAGATCCGCTGTGCGTTGGCCTCCCGAGCCGCCGGGCCCCGCTTGCGCGACACGTGCAGGTTGTCGCGGCCAGGCTTGTCGGCTCGGTCAGCGAGCCGCGTGCCCGCGTCTGCGCGACGCGTGCAGGTTGTCGCGGCCAGGCGTGTCCGAACGGTCCGCGAGCCGCTCGCCCCGGTTGCGCGACGCGTGCAGCTTGTCGCGGCCAGGCTTGTCCGATCGGTCGGCGAGCCGCGTGCCCCGTCTGCGCGACGCGTTGCAGCGCTTGAGTCGGCTGCGGCCATACCCGACTCTCATCGCATGCGCCCGAAAGGACTCGGTGGCCTCGGAGCCGTGGTAGCCCTCCTGCTGGCGTCCGCCGCCTCCGCGCCCGCGGCCGCCGGCGGCGCGCCGGGACCGACCGGCCAGCGGCGGCGCGGTCTACGGCGCCGGTGGCCCGCGGCCGGCAGTGCGACCGGTGGCGCGGCTGACCCTCACGCCGCGTGCGGTGGTCGCGGGCGAGTCCCTGCCCCGGCTGCGCTTCCGCGTGCGCCAGCGCGGGGTCGAGCGCGTGCGGGCGCGGGTCGTGGTGGTGCGGTTGCCGCGCAACGCCCCGGTCGCGCGGATCTCGGTCGGCTGGGTGCGGACAGGCCGGGAGATCGCGGTGAGGTGGCCGAAGGGCGTCGAGCTGCGCGCCGGCCGCTACGTCGTGCGGTTGCACGCCAAGGACTCGCGCGGTCACAACCTGCGCCGGACGGCTGCCCGGCCGGGGCGTTCGCGGTTGCTCGTGCACCGCAAGCCGGCGCCCCCGCCGGTGATCGCGCCGCCGGCTGTGGGCCTCCCCGCGCCCGCGCTGTCGCCGTCGGGCCGCGGCGTGTTCCCGGTGGCGGGCGCGTTCAGCTTCGGCGGCGCGGACTCGAGGTTCGGCGCCGGCCGCGACGACCACGTGCACGAGGGCCACGACATCTCGGCCGCGGCGGGGACGCCGGTCGTGGCGCCGTTCGGCGGCACGGTGTCGAGCACGAGCTACCAGGCGTCGGGGGCCGGCGAGTACGTCGTCCTCGATGCGGTCGACGGCCGCGACTACTTCTTCGCCCACTGCATCCGCGGCTCGACGACCATCGCCTCCGGGGCGGTCGTCGCCGCGGGAGCGCCCCTCTGCCAGGTCGGCGCGACGGGTACGGCGAGCGGCCCGCACCTGCACTTCGAGATCTGGATGGTGGGCTGGCGCGTCAAGGGCGGCTACCCCATCGACCCACTCCCCGAGCTGCGCGCCTGGACCCCCTAGCCAGGCGCCCCGCCCGGCGTCGATATCCTCCGCGCCGCGGCGAGATAGCTCAGTTGGTAGAGCACACGACTGAAAATCGTGGTGTCCCCGGTTCGAGTCCGGGTCTCGCCATCGCTGGATCCCTGCAAATGCAGGGTTTCAGCCAATAGCGGCGGCGCCGGAGTGGCCGCCGAGCTGATGCTCGTGCCCTTTCGTGTCGTTTGCAGCATCGTATCGGCGGTGGTCAAGCAACTCGTCGATTGCCAGCCCGCTAGATGAGACGTGACGGATCGTCGCGAAGAGGTGAGCGGGGTTCGAAGCCCCGGAGCGTGCCAAGGGCCGGCGGCATGGGCCAGGAAGGCGCCGCCACTGCCCACGCCAGTCCGATTCGCCGGGCGCCCGGTGTTCGGGACTCGCGACATGGTCGCGCTCGTCAGCGCGCTCGGCGGCAGGTGCTCGGTCGGCGGCAGGCAGCAGGCGTGAGATTCGACTCGTCGTGTTACGTTATCGGGAGCTGCGGGCCGTTGCGAGGACGACGCGGTTCTCATTTCCGAACGCTTGGGCTTCGACGTCAAAGGGTCCGAGGCGCTCCGCGCCGGGGAGAAGCTCGCGGCCGCGCTCACGCCTCCAGCCATGCCAGGCGCGACCAAACGTGCTGTCCTCGTCCGCGCTCTTGAACTTGGGGAGGTAGGCCGAAGTGCCGGCTATGGAGCCGTAGCGCAGGCGCAGTCGTTTGGATACGGGTTCGCCGCGACGGAGAGCTGGGCGGTCGGCGGGCTTGTGTGTCCACTCGAACACGAGAAACGCTCCGGCCTCATCGGACAGCGATACCAGCCGGTTTCCGGCCGCTTGCAGACTGACTCTGGCGTCGCTGGCTAGTCGCTCCACGTCGTCGAGGCCCCGCCGAGGCTGTAGCGGTCAGCGACGAGTTCTCGTGGCATGAGCAGAGCGGCCGCGCCGAGGTCGCAGAGGTACTCCTCCTCGGCATTGCGGCCGTTCTGCCCCGGACTCTTCGCATCGAGGCGGTACCGCGTCTCCTTCTTGAAGTTGGGGAAGGCGAGGTGAATCAGCTCGTGCGCGCACGTGAAGCGTTGGCGCTCGGCGCCGTCCTGGTCGTTGAGATCCATCACGAGCTGCCCGTCGAGATCCGCGTAGATCCGTCCAGCGAAGTCGTATCCAGGCTCTACGGTGCTTGACACCCTGGACGGACGCGACGAGTTCGACGTCGATCGGCAGTCCATCCTGCTCTGCCTCGCCGCGAATCTTCTCCGCGTGGCGTTCGATGATCTCCTCCGCTGATCTGCCGGGGTGGCGGGCGAGGAGCTTGAGCACCAGTGGCTCGGTCCAGGGCCTATTTCGCGTCGTCGGCGGCATCCGGATCCAGGCCGCGGCTGAGCCGCAACGAATCGTAGATGTAGGCCCAGCGCTGCGTAGAGCGCGGTTCGTCTCCCTTGCGGAACTTGATGCTCGCGAGAGTTCGGATCTCAGGGGTGCTTAGCCCCGCCTCGTCGGCGAACGCATGCAGGAGCGGCGGCACGTGCAGCTCGTCGTCGTCGACCTGATACCGCGGTCCACCGAGCAGGTCGGCGACCGTGACGTCCAGCGCGTCAGCGAGCCGGCTGAGGACCTGAAGCGACGGATTGCTCGGCTCGTTCTCGAGACGCACGAGGTAGGGCTTAGAGATTCCCGTGGCGCCAGCGAGTTGCGCAAGCGACATCCCCGCCTTGTCGCGCTCACGGCGTAGGCGTTCTCCAAACTGCTCGGCAGCGGGCACGTCCGTGATCTTAGGGTGGGCAACGGGCAGAAGAAAGCCGGA
>CAWDYO010000021.1:0-140863 GCA_963806515.1 uncultured Actinomycetes bacterium
TTCCGCGATCTCGCCGCCGCCGGTGGGATCCGGCAGCGACACCTCGCCGTGCCGGAACGCCATGTCCGACCCAAACGGCCCGGTGTGGAAGCTGCCCGGCTCGGCGAACGTGATGCCGGTCTGCGTGAGCCACGTCGCCTGCATGTCGGCGGCCGTGGAGAGCTTTGGGTTGATCTGCGCGAGCGAGAGCCCGCGTGCTGCGCGAGCCTCGTTCAGGCGCGCGACGAGGTCGGACTCGACGGGGTCGACCGCGGCCGCGCTGCCGACGAGCATGCGCGGCAGCACGACCGTCGCACGGTCGCCGATCGCGAAGATCGTCCCCGACGCGATCCCGCTCGGGACCAACCCCAGCAGGATGCCGTTGCGGCGATACTCGATCGTCCGCGACGAGCCCGACAGGGCGATCTCGCCGTGCTCGTCGGTCATCCCGATCCGCTCGCCGCGTTGCAGACAGCCGATCCCCGTGCACGCCGAGCCGTAGGTCATGGGCTGACCGTCGGGGAAGACGAGGCGCAGCGTGACCGCGCCGGCCTGCGCCGCGGCGCACGCGCTGGACGCGGTCGCGATCGCCAGCGCGAGCGCGACGTGCCGCACCAATGAGCGCGACCTCGTCCCGGCGCCGCTCCGCGGCGCAAGGGACTCGAGCGCGTCGCTCAAGATGGCCCTCATCTGCTGTTGGCCTTACCCCACACGTGCTCGCCTAGTCCTGATTGCCCGGTCAACATTCCGGGGCGCATGGCTCTATCCCCCGTGGCTTGCCCCTGAACCATGACGGTATCGGCGCCAGATTGCATCCCGGCGCCCCGCGCGGCCAGGATCTTGCGCGCTAGGAGGGCACCGGCTTGATGATCCGATGCAGGCCCGCGGCCACGCCGAGCACGGCGGCGACGACCACACCGGCGACGAGCTTTCGCCTCATCGCCGCACCGTACTGCGTCAGGACGCGCCGCGCTCCAGCCCGGCCAGGGCGCTCTCGCCGGAGAACAGCGTGCGCCGCCCGCGGCGGACGTGCAGGCGCACCTCCGAGGCGAGGTACTGCGCCGCGGCCCCCTCGAGGTTGCGCCGCTCGGCCGCGATCGGGATCGGCAGCGCGTGGGGCGGCGTGCCGTTCGCCCTGCCCTCGAGCTCGATCGTGTGGCGCACCGTGCGCGCCCGCAGGTGCCAGCCGCGGTAGCCGACGTCGACGCGCATCGGGTGCAGCGGCCGCACGACGCGCACGACGTCGTCGCCGACGCGGACGACGAGCGAGGTCGACAGCATCTGCAGGCGGCCGATCCCGGCGCGGCCGCCGGCGAACGCGACGCACACGTCGTCGCGGGCGAAGCCGTGGGCCTGCCCCCACCACCACGCCGGGGGAAAGCCGCCCCGGCCCCAGTTCTTCTCGCCGTATACGGCGGCGCCGTCGAGGTCCAGCTCGCGACCGCCGATCGTCGCCGTGCCGACGACCCGCCCGCCGAGCAGGTGCGGATGCCAGTACTGGCTCAGGGCGGGAATCGCATGCGCGGCGCCGATGCCGCCGAACGCCCCGTGCCGCCAATGCACGGCATCCTCGAAGCGCACGTCGACGCGGGCGTCCGGACCCAAGTCGACGTGCAAGCTCGACGCGTCCGCGCGGACGCTCGTGTGGCCGTCCTCGCCCGCCCACGCGCCGAGGCCGTGCCGCTCGCCCGACGCGTGCGCGACCGCCACCGAACGCGAGAACCCGCCGGGGTGGCCGGCCAGGCCGACGGTTCCCCACGTCGCGCCGTCGCGATCGCGGTTGATCCCGGCGAGCACGACGATGACGGTCTTCGACGCGACGTGGGTCAGCCGCCAGAAGTACCCCTCCATCGCGACCCCGTGGTAGCCACGCGGGTCGGCGAAGGGCAGGTCGGCTCCGGTTCGTCGGTAGAGAGCGAGCATCGGGTTCGCGTCCATCGTCGCAAGCGCGATGTGACCTACCCAACTGCGTGGCGTTTGACCGCGTGGATCAGTCACGATGGCGAGGTGGTCGGCTCCGAGCATCTCGCCGCGCTGTTTGCCGCGGGTGGGCGACCGCGCGCGTACGTCGCGAGCCCGCTCGGCTTCTCGGAGGCCGGTCGCGCGTACTACGCCGAGCGCTACCTGCCCGCGCTGCGAGCGCACGTCGATCCGCTCGACCCATGGGCGCTCTCGGCGCCCGGCGAGTTCGAGCGCGCCCGCGCACACGGGCGCGAGCGCGACTTCGGGCTCGAGATCGGCGCGCGCAACGCGAGCGCGATCGCGGGTGCGCAGCTGCTCATCGCGCACCTCGACGGCCAGGAGGTCGATGCCGGAACGGCCGCCGAGGTCGGCTACGCCACGGCGCTCGGCCTGCCGTGCCTCGCGCTGCGCAGCGACCTGCGGTGCAGCGGCGAGCCCGGCATGCTCGTCAACCTCCAGGTCGAGGCGTTCGTCGCGCTGTCCGGCGGCTTCGTCGCGCGCTCGCTCGACGAGCTCGTCGCACGACTGTGCGTCCTGCGCGGCGTCGACCCGCCCGGCCCGTCGTGACGGGCCGCCGGGTTCGTGAAACGGACCGGATGCGGTCACTTCTCGTGGCGCGCAGTGGTAGCTTCAGCGGCGTCTGACCGGACCGACTCTCGATCGAAGGGCGTGCTCATGGCACGGGTAGCGCGCACAGCCTCCGTCATCGTCGCCCTTCTTGGTGCGCTGGCGCTCGGACCCTCGATGGCGCACGCGGCCGTCACGGCCAAGACCGAGGTGCTCTTTCCCGCCGAGGTCACGGTCGGCGACACGGGGTTGCCGGGATCGCTCGTCCTGACGAACGACAACGACGGCACGGAGTTCTTCTCGGCCAACAACGTGTGCAACGTGGGCAGCGGGTCCCCGTGCGACGGCATGCGGGGCATCTCGCTGATCCCCAGCTGCACGACCGAGGAGGGAATCTGTCAGGACGCCGACGCGGGCGTCTTCGACATCGGCTCGACCGCGACCGGAACCGCGGGCGACTGCGTGGGGACGGTCTTCTCGGTGACCGACCTCCCGGGCGTCCTCGGCGAGGTCCTCTTCACGCCGACGGCACCGGCCGGCGAGCTGACGCTGAACGGCGAGGACAACCTCGGCTTCTGCCAGATCGACTTCACGTTCGACGTCGTGAAGATGCCCTCCACCGGGGTCCCGGCGGGCGGTGGCCTCGTGACGGAGCAGATCGGCGAGGCCGCGCAGTACGCGGGACCAGCACTCGTGCTCGACACCGGGCTCTCGGGCACCACGGTCTTCAAGGCGACGCCGGACATCGCGATGCAGGCCTCCGCCGGCGTCGCGCTCGGGGGCAGCGTCACCGCCACGGCGACCGTGACCGGCCGCGTGAACCCGACCCCCGGCGCAACCGTCACGTTCACGCTGTTCGGTCCCGACGGTCCGCCCTGCCAGCCGCCGGCGGCCTTCACGTCGACGGTGCCGATCGCCGGCGACGGGACCGCGACGTCCGCGCCGTTCGTCCCACCCGCCGTCGGCACGTACCAGTGGATCGCCTCCTACGACGGCGACGACAACAACACCACGGCCGGCACCGGGTGCGGCGGCCCCGGGCAGACCGTCACCGTCACGCCGCCGGTCGTTGCCCCGCCGAAGGCCAACCCGACGATCGCGATCCTGGCCTCGCCGGGCATCGTCCTCGGTGGCCAGGTCGCCGCGGTCGCGGCCGTCGCAGGCCGCGCCAACCCCGTTCCCGGCGCGACCGTGCTCTTCCGCCTCTTCGGCCCGGACGACCTCGGATGCTCCGCGAACCCGGTGTTCGCGGTCACGGTTGCGGTGAACGATGCGGGCGTCGCATCGGCGCCGCCGTTCTCGCCTCAGGCGCAGTCCGGCACCTACCGCTGGGTCGCGTCCTACAGCGGCGATCTGAACAACAACACGGCGGCCACGGCCTGCAACGCACCGAGCTCGACCGTCGAGGTCCAGCCGCTCCCGCCCGGGGTCCTCAGTGCCGGCTTCGCGTCGCGACCGCGCGTGGGCGGTTCCTCGGTGCTCAGGGTCGCCGGGTTTGACCCGCTCCGCCCGATCTCCGGCGTGCAGGTGCAGTTCGGAGAGTCCAACGCCTTGACGGGCATCAGCGCGTGCCGGCTCGGGAACTTCGGGCCTTCGGTCAGCCCCGTCTTGCTGCAGGTGCCGGTCATCTTCCGCGAGCCGGGCCGCCACACGATCACGATCGTCGTGCTGTCGGGCAGCTGCGGCGGCGAGCTGACCCGGACGATCAAGACGATCGTGATCGACGTCGCTGCGGGCGCTTCCACGCGCACCGCCTTCGGCGCGGCAGGTCGCGAGCCCGCCGCCCGCGCGGCGCAGAGCACGTGCAAGAACAGGTTCCTGCGCCCGACGTCCAAGGCCGCGAGCCGGCTGAAGGTCGCCAACGCGATCCTCTGCCTCGTCAACGCCGAGCGCCGCAAGCAGGGCCTCAAGGCGCTCAAGCGCTCGGGGGTCCTCGCCCGGTCCGCCGGCGGGCACTCCAGCGACATGCTCAGGCGCCGCTTCTTCGAGCATGCGGGTCCCGGCGGGCCGTCGCTCCAGTCGCGGCTGAAGAAGGTCAGCTACCGCGGCGCCGCCGCCGGCGAGAACATCGCCTACGGCTCGCGGTTCAACGCGAAGCTCGTCATGCAGGCCTGGATGAACAGCCCGCCCCACAAGGCGAACATCCTCTCGCCGCGCTTCAAGTTCCTCGGCGTCGGGATCGCGGTCGGCCTCCCGGTGACGCCGGGGAGGCCGGGCTCGACGTACACCCAGAACTTCGGCTCGTCGCTGAAGTGAGCTAGCGGGCCGCGGCCTTCAGCAGGTAGGCCCGGACGAAGCCGTCGAGGTCGCCGTCGAGGACGCGGCCCGTGTCGCCGACCTCGTGCTCGGTGCGGTGGTCCTTGACCATCGAGTACGGATGCAGGACGTAGGAGCGGATCTGCGAGCCGAAGTTCACGTCCTGCGCGTCGCCCTTCTCCTTGGCGAGCTCCTCCAGGCGCTTCTGCTCTTCGAGCGCGACGAGCTTTGAGCGCAGCATCTTCATCGCGGTCTCGCGGTTCTGCGTCTGCGAGCGCTCGTTCTGGCACTGCACGACGATCCCGCTCGGGCGGTGGGTGATGCGCACCGCCGAATCGGTCTTGTTGACGTGCTGGCCGCCCGCGCCCGACGCGCGGTACGTGTCGACCTGCAGGTCGTCGGAGTCGATCTCCACCTCGGCGGCGTCCTCGATGACCGGCGCGACCTCGACGCCCGCGAACGACGTCTGACGGCGGTTGGCGGAGTCAAACGGCGAGAGCCGCACGAGGCGGTGCACGCCCTTCTCGGCCGCGTAGAGGCCGTACGCGTTCTCGCCCGCGGCGCGGAACGTCGCCGACTTGATGCCGGCCTCCTCCCCCGCGCTGACCTCGAGCAGCTCGACGTCGAAGCCGCGCTTCTCGGCCCACTTCATCTGCATCCGCAGCACCATCTCCGCCCAGTCCTGCGCGTCGGTCCCGCCGGCCCCGGCGTTGACCGTGACGAGCGCGTCACCGGTGTCGTAGCGCCCCGAGAACAGCCGCTGCTCCTCGAGCGTCGCCAGGCGCGCCTCGATCGGCGCGAGCTGGCCGGTGAGCTCGGCGGCGATCTCCGGATCCTCCTGCGCCATCTCGGCGAGGCTGTCGAGGTCCTCGACCTCGGCGGTCAGGCTGCGGAACTCCTCGAGGCGCCGGGAGGTGCGCGCATGATCGGCGGAGACCTTCGCCGCGGCCTCCTGGTTGTCCCAGAAGCCCGGCGCCGACATCTCGTCCTCCAGGACTGCTACGCGTTCGGCAAGCGAAGCTGGGTCAAAGATAGTCCGAGAGCAGGGACATCTGCGCACGGATCGCCGCGAGGCGCTGGGGGGTGCTCTCCGGTGTGGACGTAGCAGCCATGCGGATGAGGATACGCCGCCGTCGTCCATCCGTCGGGCGGTGCGACATTCGCGCTCTAGTGAAACGGACGAGCGGTCGATAACCCGAGGGTGGCGACGCCCAAGGCGAAGAAGGTGATCAAGAAGAAGAAGGTCGTCTGCAAGCGCGTGCGCATCAAGAAGACCAAGCGCTTCAAGAAGGTCTGCAAGCCGGTCAAGAAGAAGAAGAAGAAGGTCACCAAGAAGCCGGTGACCAAGCCCGTGACGAAGCCGGTCACGCCGCCCGTCGCCGGCTCGCCGACGCCCACCCCGTCGCCCGCGGCGCCGCCCGTCACGACGCCGCCGGACACCTCCAACCCGCCGCCGCCGCCCCCGCCCGACCCTCCGCCGGCGCCGGATCCGCTCCTCTACGCCGGCCCGTTCGGCGTGCTCCAGGCGCAGCGCCTGCTGTGGCGCGCGGGCTTCGGCCCGAAGCCCGGCGAGGCCGAGGCGCTCGCCGCGATGGGCCTTCAGACGGCCGTGCGCAGCCTCACGCGTCCGACCGGCACGGCGACGCTCGTCGGCGCTCCGGTGACGCTACCCAACGGGACGCCGTTCGCCCCCTACGACGCCTGGGGCCATGACCACCTCTGGTGGCTGGACCGGATGGTGCGCTCCAACCAGCCGCTCGTCGAGCGGCTGACGCTGATCTTCCACGACTGGTTCGCGACGTCCAACAACGACGTCGGCAACCGCCAGATGATGATCGAGCAGAACGAGCTCATCCGCTCGCACGTGCTCGGCTCGTTCACCGATCTCGTGCACGACATCACGATCGACCACGCGATGCTGCTCTTCCTCAGCGGGATCTACAACCGCCGCAACGCGATCAACGAGAACTACGGGCGCGAGCTCATGGAGCTCTTCACGCTCGGCGCCGATCGCGGGGCCTACACCGAGACCGACGTGCGCGAGCTCGCGCGGGCGCTCAGCGGCTGGCGCGCCGACTGGCAGGACCCCGACGGCTTCGTGAACTTCCGCTTCGACCCCAACCGCTTCGACACCGGGACGAAGTCGCTGTGGGCCGGCACCGCCCACGCGCGCAGCGGCGCGTTCGACTGGAGCGACGCGTGCACGCTCGTGCTCGAGAACCCGTATCACCGGTCGTTCTTCGTGCTGAAGCTGTGGTCGTACTTCGTCCCGAGTCCGCCGAACGCTGCCACGCAGGCCGCGCTGGAGTCGCTGTACGTCTCGAGCGGGCGGTCGATCGGCGCCGTCGTCGAGGCGATCCTCATGCATCCGGACCTCTACACCGGCGCGCCGCTCGTCAAGCCGCCCGCCGTCTACAACGCCGGGCTGCTGCGCGCCACCGGCCAGACGATCACGTCCGAGGCGTGGGTGTGGCTCGGCGACATGTCCGGCCAGATGCTCTTCTATCCGCCGAACGTCTCGGGCTGGAACGACCGCGCGTGGCTGGACACGTCGAGCCTGTATGGCCGCTGGTATCTCGCCAACGAGGTCCTGCGAGTCGCCGAGCGCGGTTCGGCGCACTACTCCGGCTCGACCGAGACCGGCGCGCAGGCGCTCGCCACCGCGGTCGCGCACGTCAACAACCCCGCGCTCTCGCCGGGCACGCTCGCCGTGCTGCAGGCCTTCGCCGATCAGCCGCGACCGGCCGGCGAAAGCGAGGCGAGCTGGCGCGCGCTACGCCAGAACGCGCTGCGCATCCTCGTCGCGACCTCCCCCGACTGCCAGGTGTCTTGATCCATGGCCGACTGCTGCGACGACTTCACCCGCTCTCACCTGCTTCGCGCCTCGGTCGCCAAGGCCGGATCGGGCCTGCCGATCGTCGAGCCGGGCATGCCGATCCCGGCCGGTACGGGCCTGACGCGGCGCTCGGTGCTGCTGCGCTCCGCCGGCCTCGCGCTCGCCGTGTACGGCGCAGGCAAGACCGTTGCGCCGCAGGCCTTCGAGGCCGCGGTCGCGGAGGCCGCCGGCGAGCACCGCGTGATCGTGTCGATCTTCATGGACGGCGGTGCCGACGCCCTCAGCCTGCTCGCGCCCGTCAACGACGCGCGCTACCTCGCCCTTCGCCCGACGCTGCGGGTGCTGCCGGGCACCGGCACGACGTTCGAAGCCGACAACCGGCTCATGTGGCATCCGTCCGCGCAAGGCCTGCGCGAGCTGTGGGACGACGCGGGCGTCGGGGTCGCGGTCGCGCCCGCGATCGGCTACGCCTCGCCGAACCAGTCGCACTTCACGTCGCGGCACTTCTGGGAGGTCGGCGCCACGGATCCGAACGCGTCGACGGGCTGGCTCGGGCGCTACCTCGATCGGGTCGGCAGCCTGAACGTCCCGATCCAGGGGCTCAGCCTCGACAACACCCTCTCGCCGCAACTCGCGACGTCGACGGTCGCCGTCGCGGCGACGAGCAACGTCAGCGACTACCAGTTCCAGGCGCGCGGCGTGTGGGGCACGATGCAGACGCGGATGCGCGCGACGTACGGCGAGCTCGGCGCCGTGAGCTCCGTCGACCCGATCCTGACGCAGGCTCGCCAGGCGCAGTCCAACGCCGCGGGCCTGTCGAGCGACCTCGCAACGGTCGGCAGCGGCACGCCGCCGGCGGGCTCGAACTACCCCGCGGCGGGGAGCGGCTTCAAGACGCGGCTGCAGGCGGTCGCCCGCCTGCTCGGCTCGACGAACGGATCCGGCGACCACCTGCCCGTGCGCTGCGTGACGCTCAACGCCCAGGGCGGCTACGACACGCACTCCAACCAGACGACGGACTTCTCGAACAACCTGCTCGCGACCGCCTCCAACGTCCGCGCGTTCTGGCGCGACCTCGAGCTGCGCGGCATCTCCGATCGCGTCGTGATCGTCCTCTGGAGCGAGTTCGGCCGGCGGCCCGCCGAGAACGGCTCGGGCACCGACCACGGCGCCGCGGGCGCGGCGTTCGTCATCGGCACGGACGTCCGCCAGGGCCTCATCGGCGAGTTCCCAGGGCTGGCGGCCGGCACCGGCCTGGACGCCGCCGGCAACCTCCGCGCGACCTCCGACTTCCGCGGGCTGTACTGCTCGCTGCTCGAGCAGTGGTTCCAGACGGAGGCGGCGGGGATCATCCCGTCCTCCGGGTCGTTCACGCGCCCGACGCTCTTCTGATGCGGCGGCTGGCCGCGATCGCCGTCGCGCTGGCGGCGTGTGTGTCCGCGTCGCTCGGGCCGGGGTCGGCTGCGATCGCCGCGAAGGCACCGGCGAGCCGCACGTCCGCGCACGCGGTCAAGCCGTCCAAGGCGGCGCGCTGCGCGACGCTCCTGCGCCGCGCGCGCGCCACGACCCCCGCGGCGAAGACGCCCTCGGCCGCCAGGCGCGCGCACCGCCGGCGCGCGGCGCAGCGTCGAGCCGCCGCCCGGCAGGCGCGCAGGCTCGGCTGCACGGCGCGGCCGAGCGACCGCCCGGCGGCACCCAAGCCGGTGGTGCAGCCCGGAGCCCAACCCTCGCCGGCCCCGCCGACTACCCCGCCGGCGCCAGCCGACCCGGGCGTCGTCGTGCCGCCACCCCCGCCACCGCCTCCCCCGCCACCACCGTCGCCGGTCAGCACCCTCGGCGTGAGCGCCTACGACATCGACGGCTTCGTCCTGCGCCTGACGCGCACCTCGGTCGCCGCGGGCCAGCTGACGATCTTCTTTCGCAACTACGACGTCTCGGACCACAACCTCTGGATCTCGGGACCCGGCGGCGACGTCGTCGAACGCATCTCCGACACCGTCGGCGAGGGCGGGGGCGCGACGCGCACGCTGACGGTCACGGCCGGCTCGTGGCGGCTGTTCTGCTCGCTGCCCGACCACGGCGCGATGACGCGCACGCTCACCGTCACGCCCTGACCGCACGCCAGAATGGGGGCATGGACCCCCACGCCGTGCTCGGGTTGGCGCCCGACGCCACGCTGCAGCAGGCGGCCGAGGCGTACAAGCGGCTCGCCAAGGAGTGGCATCCAGACGTCACGGGCTACGAGGGCCTCGCCCGGATGACCGAGCTCAACGTCGCCTACGACCTGCTGCGCGCCGAGCACCGTCCCGGCGCCTCGGGCGCGTCGGTCGGGCCGCGCGCGAAGGTCACGGCGATGCCCGACGACCCCGGCGGCCGGGCAGCCCACGGGGCGTGGCTGCCGGCCGCGATCCGCCGCGCGCTCGGTCCCGAGCTCTTGAGCGCGCTCGAGCAGGACGAGCGCATCGAGCTCGTCACCCCCGCGGCGACGTGGGCGAGCCCGAGCACGCTGCTCGCGGTGACAGACCGGCGGCTGCTCTGGGTGCTCGACGACGCGGTCTCGAACCGCGTGCGCTTCATGCGCTTCGGCGACGTCGCCCACGCCGAGCACGGCCCGATGTGGCCGCGCCGCTCGCGCTCTCGGTTGCGCGTCCAGCCGCGCTACGGGCGGCGGCGGTGGACCTTCTCGGACCTGCGCCCCGCGACGGCGGTCACGATCGCCGGCTTGGTGCGCGACGGCGCCGCGCGCTGACCTGGCTACTGCTTCGCGCGCAGCACTTCCGCGATCTCCTTTGGCCGCGATCGCGGTGTGCCGCGCGGTGACCTACTGCTTCGCGCGCAGCACTTCCGCGATCTCCTTGGCGGCGATCGCGGTGCCCGCGGCGTTGAGGTGCACGCCGTCGGGCTCGCGAACCTTCACGGTCACCCCGCGGTAGCGCATCGTCTCGCGGTAGCCGTCGGGGGTGAAGATGATGTCGGCCCGCAGGATGGTCGTGCGCGGCATCTTGTTGCCCGCCCGCACGATCGCGCGGTTGACCGCCTCGAAGATCGAGCGTCAGCCTGTCGCCCTTGGGGGCGGGCAGCGTGAGCCAGACGACGCGCCCGTGGCCCTTGCGCAGGTAGGTGCGCATCATGACCCGGACGCGGCGGGCGTACTCCTCCTCCCAGACCTCGCCGCAGCACTCGACGGTCGCGCCGTCGGGCGTCTCCATCGCCCAGCCCTCGTTGGCGCCGATCGCCAGGACCGTCGCGGACGGATGCAGGCGGGTGACCTGCGCGTTGGACCAGTCCAGCCATTCGAGCTCTTGCCGATCGCCGTTCCGGGCCGCACGTCGCTGCGCAGGTTCGCGGTGTCGGCGAGCTCGTCGGCGAGGAAGCTGTCGATGCCCTGCATCAGCGAGTCGCCCGTGGCGAGGACGGTGGGCGGCGCGGCCCGCCGGCCGCCGCCGCCGTTGCCGACGTCGATCGTCGTGCTGCGCACGCGACGGTCGCGCACGCGCACCTCGACGAGCAGCCGGCCGCGGAGCTTGGGGCGAAAGCGCCGGGTGGTGACGGCGACGGCGCGCGCGAACTTGATCCGCTCGCAGGTCCGCTTGCCCGTCGACGAGGTGACGCAGAGCAGCGGCTGGATGCCGCCGATCCCCCAGCTGTCGGAGACGCGGACGCGCAGCACCTTCCCCTGCGCGGCCCGCGAAGGGGCGACGATGCGAAAGCGGCTCGCGCAGGACATCGTGCGGACGCTGTACGTGCCGATCTTCAGCGTGCCGTCGTCCTTCGGGGCGGTCGCGACGAAGCGGCGCGTGAGGCGATCGCACGACCACGTCGTCGCATCGCTCAGCAGCGTCGGCGTGCCGGCGGCGTCGCCCGGCAGCTTGGCGAGCTGCTTCGCGCGCTGGCCGATGCACTCGTAGTACGTGACGGGCGCGCCCTCGGCGCCGAAGAAGTAGAGGCTGATGACGCCGGCCTGCGTGGCATCGGCCGCGAGGAAGTTCGTGATGTTCGTCGCCGCGCAGGGATTCCCGGTGGGCGCCTGCGCATCCGCGCGGCCCGCGTTGGCGAGGAGCAGCGCGGCCAGCAGCGGAGCGAGGATCCAGGTGCGACGTGGCACCGGCACACCCCTGTGACGCCGTTCGTTGATGGACACCATCCCAGGGTCCCATCGGCAGCCTGTTCGAAATCTTGAGCGGTTGCCGGCACGCTCCGACGCGTAGCCTCGATGGATGCGTTGGATCGTGGATGGCATGAACGTCATCGGGTCGCGGCCCGACGGCTGGTGGCGCGACCGCCACGGCGCGATGGTCTCGCTCGTCGACCGGCTCGAGCGCTGGGCGGCCGACGGCGGCGAGGACGTGACGGTCGTCTTCGAGCAGCCGCCGAACCCGCCGATCCGCTCGTCGGTCGTCGAGGTCGCGCATGCCAAGCGCGCGCGAGCGAACTCCGCCGACGACGAGATCATGCGGCGGCTCGTCGCGGCCGGCGACGCGCACGACGTTCGCGTCGTCACCTCCGACGGCTGGCTCGCCGACCAGGCGCGCGCGGCGGGCGCGAGCGTCGAGCCCGCGCTGGGCTTCCGCAACGCCGTCGACCCCGCCTGACGGCCCACCTGGAGTGACTGTGGTTCGAAACGCGCCTCATAGGCTCGTTTCGAACCACAGTTGCCGCGAAGGCGTGCCACGGGCGGGCGTTTCAGCCGCGCAGGCGATCCGCGACGCGCTGTCAGCCGCCGGCGCGCAGGAACGCGAGCACGGCGAGGACGCGGCGGTGGTCGTCGTTGGACGCCGGCAAGGCGAGCTTTCCGAAGATGCTCGAGACGTGCTTCTCGACGGCGCCCGACGTAACGACGAGCTCGCGGGCGATCGCCGCGTTCGTGCGGCCCTCGGCCATGAGGCCGAGCACCTCGCGCTCGCGCGGCGTGAGGCTCCCAAGGCCTTCGTCGCCGGACTCGTCGGTGCGCGTGCGCATGAGCTCCGCGACGACCTCGCGATCCAGCGCCGTGCCGCCCGCCGCGACGCGCTCGATCGCCTCGACGAACGCCCGCACCTCGCCGACGCGCTCCTTGAGCAGGTAGCCGACGCCGCCGGTCCCGGACGCGAGCAGCTCCTGCGTGTAGACCGGCTCGACGTACTGCGACAGGATCAGCACCCCGAGGCCGGGATACTTCGCGCGCGCCTCGATCGCCGCGCGCACGCCGTCGTCGGTGAACGTCGGCGGCAGGCGGACGTCGACGATCGCGACGTCGGGCTTGTGCCCCGAGACGATGCGCAGGAGGCCGGGCGCGTCCTCGGCCTGCGCCACGACGTCGATCCCGCGCTCGCGCAGCAGCGCGACCACGCCCTCGCGCAGCAGCGCGTTGTCCTCGACGATCACGACGCGCATGGGGACTCCGATCGGGTCTTCGCGCGACCGGCGCGCGGGGAGCGGGGCGTCAGGAGCCACATGGCGCCTTCGATCTGGTCTTCGCGCGCCCGGCGCCGGGAGCGGGACGTCACGACGCGCATGGCAGCTCCGCCCTGATCACGGTCGGCCCGCCGGCGGGCGACTCGACGCGCAGCGTGCCGTCGATCGCCTCGACGCGGTGGCGCAGCCCGGTCAGCCCGCCGCCTTGCGGGTTCGCGCCACCCGGCCCTTCGTCTGAGATCTCGACGACGAGCCGCTGCGCGTCGCGCGAGACGACGACCCGCGCGGGCGCTCCGCCGGCGTGCTTGGCGACGTTCGTCAGGGCCTCGGCGACGACGAAGTACGCGGCGGTCTCGACGACCGGCGGCGGCCGGCGCTCGTCGGGGACCTCGACGGTCACGGGCATCGGCGCGCGTACACCCAACGCCTGCACGGCAGCGCTCAGCCCCCGGTCGGCGAGCACGGGCGGCGCGATGCCGCGAGCGAGGTCGCGCAGCTCGCCGATCGCCGCGCCGGCCTCTTCGCGGGCGCGGCGGACCAGGGCGGCGACCTCGGGGCGGTCGGCGAGCTGGTCCTCAGCGCGGCCGACGAGCATGCTCAGCGAGACGAGCCGCGCCTGCGCGCCGTCGTGCAGGTCGCGCTCGATGCGCCGCAGCTCGGCGGCCTGGACGTCGAGGGCGCCGCGGCGCGTGCGCGTCAGCTCGTCGACGCGCTCGGTCAGCTCGCGCTCGCGGGCGGGGTTCAGCCGGTCGCGGTAGACGACGAGCGCGTGGATCGAGAGCGGGATGCCAAGCCCGAGCGCCGGCCACAGCGGCCAGAACGGCCCGCCGCCCGCGAGCGCCCAGACGCAGGTGAGATACCCGAAGATGACGCAGATGACCTCGCCGTGGACGCGCACGCTGCGCCCGGTCACGGCCGGCGCGTGCTGCGCGCGGTGGATCACGAAGTGCAGCGCGAGCGGCACGGCGATCGCCGTCACGACCCACGCCGGCCAGAAGTAGCCGAAGCCGCTGCCGGCCCAGATGACGACCATGACGACGGCGACGAGCGCGGTGAGCGCGAAGTGCATCGCGAGCGCGACGTGCGGGTCGAACCGGCGGGTGCGCGCCATCTCCGACGCGGACGAGTCCATCGCGCCATCATCGCCGCCCAGCAGGCTCTCCGCGAGCCGGCTCTCGGTGATCGCCATCCCGCGCAGCGCGACCACGGTCAGCACGGCGAGCGGCAGTGCGAGCAGCGCGAGCGCGAACGCCTCGCCGAGCCCGTCGGCGTTCCAGATCCCGACATCGGCGCCGTTTGGCAGCGACCAGTACCACGCCGGCAGGGTCGCGACGCCCGCGGTCAGCGCGACGAGCCCCAGGCCGATGCACCCGAGCGCGAAGCCCAGCACCGAGTGCGCCACGAGCCAGACGAGGTCGCGCCACGTCTGCGGATCGCCGAGCGTCGAACCGAGCAGCCCGCGCAGCCCGCGGCCCGGCTCGCGGTATCCGGCACGCACCGGCCGGCCGAGAAACCACGCCGCGTTGCGGCGGTCGAGCTCGGCCGTCCAGCGGAACACGAGCGCGGTCCCGATGACGAACGGCAGCCCGACGATGAAGATCGCGAGCGAGAGCGAGACCGACAGGCCGGTGACCCAGACGCAGCCGGCGAGCGCGCTCGTGAGCAGCCCGAGCGCGAGGTAGCCGGTGTCACGGGCGGCCTGCGCGGCGACCGCGCGGACGGTTCGAGGTGAGGCGGAGGACTGCATGCCAAGCACGATCCCAAACGCGACCGCCCGCGTCACTGGGGCGTCGCACCGTCTCGCAGGGGTGCGGTCCCCCGTCGCGGCCCCCCGGCCAACCCCCGATCTCCGCGAGCGCGACGAGAACCTGTCGCGGCCCCCGGCCAACCCGATGCCCGCGAGCGCGACCCCCTCCACGCCCGACGACCTCGGTTCGGCCGCGTCGATCCAGCGAGCACGCGCCCTCGCTCGCGGCCTCGGCCCCCCTCGGTCGGCCGCGTCGATCCCGCGAGCACGCGCCCTCGCTCGCGGCCTCGGCGCGCCTCAGTCGACCGCGTCGATCCAGGTCAGCACGCGCCCGCCCTCGCCGTGCGTCAGCGGCACCGCGGTCGTGCGGCGCCGCTGGCTCGGATGGCTCGTCAGCGCCGCGCGCACCGCCTCCGTGATGTCCGAGAGCTCGGCGCGGTGTGGCCGCTCGTCGGCGCGCAGCACGATCCCGGCGGAGACGAGGTTCACCGACGTGTCGAACATCCGCTCGCGGTCGGGCTTGCGCATCTCGACGGCGTAGCCGCGGGCGCGCAGGCCCTCCGCCACGCTGCGCGCGAGCTGCTCGTCACCGCCGGTGCTGTTGTCGACGACCAGGTGCATCCGCGACAGGATGACGGCCGACCCGCGCCGATGGCAAGGGCGAATGGATCAGACCGACATGAGCTGCTGCATCTTGTCGCGCTCGAAGGTCTCGGTCGGGCCGCTGGCGACGATCCGCCCGACGTCCATGACGGCGTACGTGTCGGCGAGCCGCATGGCGAAGTCGACGTACTGCTCGACGAGGAGGATCGACATACCGCCGGCCTTGAGGTCGGCGATCGCGTCCTCGATCTCGAGGATGATCGACGGCTGGATGCCCTCCGTCGGCTCGTCGAGGAGCAGCAGCCGCGGGCGCGTCACGAGCGCACGGGCGATCGCGAGCTGCTGCGCCTCGCCGCCGCTCAGAAAGCCCGCCGGGCGCTCGAGGATCTTGCGCAGCCGCGGGAAGCGATCGAGCGTCTCCTCGATGACGGCCGCGCCCGACCGGTCCGACGCCTCGGCGACCACGCGCAGGTTCTCGTACACCGTGAGGTACGGGAACGCCTCGCGGCCCTGCGGAACGTAGGCGATCCCGGCCTTCGTGCGGTCGTACGCCGCGCGCTTGGTGATGTCCTTCCAGCTCAGGTGGATCGTGCCGGCCTTCGGCGCCTGAAGCCCGACGATCGTCTGCAGCAGCGTGCTCTTGCCGACGCCGTTGCGGCCCATCAGGCAGCACAGCCCGCCGTCGGGGACGTCGAGCGAGACGCCGAAGAGCACCTGCGTCGGCCCGTAGGCGACCTCGAGGTCCTTGACGGAGAGGATCGGCGGCGGGTCGACGTGCGCGCCGGCGTCCTTCTCGGTCAGCGGCGCGTCGACGTCGACGCGGGTCATGCGACGGCCTCCGCGGCGCCGCGCGCGTCGCGCGGGCGCCCGAGGTAGACCTCGCGCACCGTCTCGTTGCGCTGCACCTCAGCCACGGTCCCCTCGGTGAGGATCTTGCCCTCGTGCATGACCGTCACCTTGTGCGCGAAGCGGCGCACGAAGTCCATGTCGTGCTCGATCACGAGCACCGTCGTCCCCTCGCTCGCGATCTGCGTGATGAGCTCGCCGGTGTGCAGGCGCTCCTTCTCGGTCATGCCCGCGACCGGCTCGTCGAGCAACAGCAGCCGCGGACGCTGGACGAGCACCATCGCGACCTCGAGCCACTGCTTCTGGCCGTGCGACAGCGAGCCCGCGGGGTTCTCGGCGTGCTCGCTGAGGTTCACGGACTCGAGCAGCTCGGCGACCGAGTCGGACATCCCCCGGCGCCGCCGCAGCAGCGACCGGAACGGCAGCCGGAACGACGCCGCAAGGTCGACGTTCTCCAGCACCGTGAGCTCGTCGAAGACCGAGGGCTTCTGGAACGTCCGGCCGATGCCCGCGCGCACGATCGCGAACTCCTTCTGGCCGACGAGCTCCTCGCCGGCGAACCTGATCGACCCGCTCGTCGGCCGCACGAGGTTCGTGATCGAGTCGACGAGCGTCGTCTTGCCGGCGCCGTTGGGGCCGATGACGAAGCGCACCTCGTGCTCGTGCAGCGTGAGGTCGAGGCCGTCGATCGCATGGAAGGCGTCGAACGCGACGACGAGATCGCGGATCTCCAGCAGGACGTCGCTCACAGGATCTCCCCCGGTATCGGTGGTGGCGCCGTCTTCACGGTCGAGCTCTGCGCCGGCGCGCCGCCCGCCGGCGACGGGAGGCGGTGCCCGCCGGGCAGCGAGACGCGCGGCGCGAGCCGCTTGAGGTGCTCGATCAAGCCCGCGATCCCCTTCGGCAGGTAGAGGATCACCACGACGAACAACAGGCCCTGGAGGTACAGCCACGTCGACGGGAACTGTTCGGAGATGCTGGACTTCGCCCAGTTGACGATGACCGCTCCGGCGGCCGCCCAGGCGAGCGCGAGACGGCCACCCAGCGCGACCCAGATGACCATCTCGATCGACGGGACGATCCCGAGCAGCGCCGGCGAGATGATCCCGACGACCGGGACGAACAGCGCGCCCGCGAGGCCCGCCATGCCCGCCGCCAGCACGTACGCGACGAGCTTGATCCGCGCCGGGTCGTAGCCGAGGAAGCGCACGCGATCCTCGTCGTCGCGCGAGGCGATGAGCAGCCGCCCGTAGCGCGAGAGGATGAGCGAGCGCGTCCCGAGGAAGACGAGCAGGAGCGTGATCGCGACGATGAAGTAGACGATCCGCTGGTCGGACGGGCTCGACACCGACAAGCCCGAAGAACGTCTGGAAGTTCGTCAGCCCGTTCGTGCCGCCGGTCAGCGAGAGGTTGCCGACGATGACGATGACGAACGCGCCCGCGAGCGCCTGGCTGAGGATCGCGAAGTACGCGCCGCGGATGCGCTGGCGGAAGATCGCCGCGCCGAGCAGCGCCGCGATCGCCATCGGCAGCAGCATCGCCATCGGCACCGCGAACCACGCCGAGCTGAACGGCTTCCACAGCGCCGGCAGCGTCTCGTACTTGCCGCTGTAGCTGAGGATGTCGGGCAGGTTGCCCGGACCGGCATCGACGATCTTCATGTGCATGCCCATGCAGTAGCCGCCGAGCCCGAAGAACAGGCCCTGGCCGAGGACGAGCATCCCGCCCTGACCCCACGCGAGGCCGATGCCGACCGCGATGATCGCGAAGCACAGGAACTTCGCGAGCAGGGAGAGCCGGAAGTCCGACAGCACGGCGGGCGCGATCAGCAGCAGCGAGACGGCCACCAGCGCGAAGCGCACGAGGAAGCCGGACGGCGTCAGGCGCGCCGGCAGCAGCTTCGCCACGGCGCTCATGTCTGAAGCCCCCGGCGTTGCTGGACGATCATGCCCTGCGGGCGCCACTGCAAGAACAGGACGATGAGCAGGAACACGCCCGCCTTGGCGATGCGACGCCGTCGTGTTGTACTCGATGAACGAGTTCGCCATCCCGAGCGCGAGCGCGGCGATGATCGCCCCCCGGAGCTGGCCGAGGCCGCCGACGATGACGACGAGGAACGCGTCGATGATGTACGCGAGGCCGAGCGTCGGGCCCACCGGCCCGAGCAGCGTGATGCCGACGCCCGCGAGGCCCGCGAGGCCCGAGCCGATGAAGAACGTCGTGCGGTCGACGAGCTTCGTCCGGACCCCGCTGACCGACGCCAACGGCCGGTTCTGCATGACCGCGCGCATCCGCCGCCCGGCCGGCGTGCGTCCCATGTACGCCGCGATCGCCACGACCACGACGGAGACGACCGCGATGATGAACAGGCGCGGGTAGGACATCGAGACGCCCGCGACCGTGGCGCCGCCGTCGAGGAACGACGGGGCGCTGACGTTGACGTTCTGCGCGCCGAAGAGGTCACGCGCGAGCTGCTGGAGCATCAGGCCGACGCCCCACGTCACGAGCAGCGTGTCCAGCGGCCGGCCGTACAGCCGGCGGATGACGAGGAACTCGAGGATCAGCCCCATCGTCCCGGCGACCAGGAACGCAAGCGGCAGCGCGAGACCGAAGGCGAGCGTGATCGCCCCGGTCCCGAGCGCCGTCTGCAGCACGTAGGTCGTGTACGCGCCGGCCATGATGAACTCGCCGTGCGCCATGTTGATCACGTTCATCTGACCGAACGTGAACGTCAGTCCCAGCGCGATGAGCAGCAGGATCGACGCGATGCTCAGGCCGACGAAGACCTGGTTGAGGATGACTTCCATCGCGCCGTCCCGCTGGCTCGTCGCTCGTCTGCCGGCTAGCCGCAGGCGCTCGCGGGCGCGAGGCCCTCGGCCCAGTCGTACGTCTTCAGGCACGGATCGGGCTTGATCGGCTCCGTGCCCTCCGACACGGCCTTGATCAGCCCGTCCGGCTGCAGCTGACCGATCCGGGCGGTCTTGTAGATGTGCTGGTTCTCACCGTCGATCGTGACCTTGCCCTCGGGCGCCTCGAAGACGAGGCCCTTCGACGCGGCCTTCACCTTCTCGACGTCGGTGGAGCCGGCCTTCTCGACGGCCATCGCCCACAGGTAGACGCCGACGTAGCCGGCCTCGATCGGGTCGTCGGTGACGCGGTCGGCGCCGTACTTGGCCTTGTAGGCCTTGACGAACTTGTCGTTCGCCGCGCCCTTGGTCGTCTGGTAGTAGTTCCACGCCACGTACTGGCCGACGATGTTCTCGATCCCCACGCCGCGGACCTCGTCCTCGGCCGTCGAGACGGAGATCACCGGCAGCTTCTTGGCGTCGAGGCCGGAGTCCTTGAACTGCTTCCAGAAGGCGACGTTCGAGTCGCCGTTGATCGTCTGGAAGACCGCGTCGGGCTTGGCCTGCTTGATCTTGTTGAGCGTCGTCGCGTACTCGGTGTTGCCGAGCGGCGCGTACTCCTCGCCGACGATCGACATGCCGTGAGCCTTGGCCCACGCCTTGATCTCCTTGTTCGCGGTGCGCGGGAAGACGTAGTCCGAGCCGACCAGGAACAGCTTCTTGACCTTCAGCTTGTCCTGGAGGAACTCGAGGCCGGGGATGATCTGCTGGTTCGTCGTGGCGCCCGTGTAGAAGATGTACGGCGATGCCTCGAGGCCCTCGTACTGGACGGGGTAGTAGAGCAGCGCCTTGTTGCGCTCGAAGACGGGCAGCATCGCCTTGCGGCTCGCGGAGGTCCAGCCGCCGAACGTCGCGGCGACCTTGTTCGTGGAGATGAGCTTCTGGGCCTTCTCGGCGAACGTCGGCCAGTCCGAGGCGCCGTCCTCGACGACGGGCTTGAGCTGCTTGCCGAGCACGCCGCCGGCCGCGTTGATCTCCTCGATCGCGAGCAGCTCGGCGTCGCGCACCGAGACCTCGGAGATCGCCATCGTCCCGCTCAGCGAGTGCAGGATGCCGACGGGGATCGTGTCGCCCGTGGGGGTCCCACCCGAGGTCGACGCCGACGGCGTTTCCTCGCTGTCACCGCATCCAGCGATGCCGAACGCCAGCGCGATGCCGGCCGCCGCGATCCAGCGCCGGCCAACTCCCCCAAGCATGGGACGAGTCATGAATCCCTCCACGTGTAAGCGCACCGCCCGCGTTTCGGGCGTGTGTCGGGGGGTACGCTAAGCCGCCGCCTCGACCCCCCGATATGGACCTGGGGCGAAGAATCCAGGAGCGCCCTTCGCCATTCGGGTGGTCCGGACCCGGGCCCGCGGATGCCGCGCACGAAGCCCGCTCACGCTGCCCCGCGCTGGCACGGCGAACAGGGAGGGGGTGCGCGTTCGCGCACCCCCTCCCCAGGTGATGCCGGGCGGCCTTGATCGCCTACGGGTAGCGGGCGCGCAAGCCGAGCACGTCGCCCTTCGCGAGCGACCGGGCATGGGTCGTGCCCGTGGCCATCTGGAAGTACATCGTCAGCGCGCTGCTCGAGTTCGCGTGGTCGAGGCCGATGCTGTGCCCGGTCTCGTGCGCCGAGATCGACTGGTAGTCATAGGCACCCGACGCGCCGACGTTCGAGAACGTGAAGTTCTCGTTGTAGCGCTGGTCGGTCTCGCTCGTGCGGCCGGTCTCGTCTGAGAACAGCCACGTGCACGCGAGCGCGCCGGGGCAGATGCTGTCCAGGTTGCCCTTGTCGACGATCGACAGCCCGTCGGAGAACGTATGGATCGTCTCGCCGGTCGAGCCGACGTGATGGGCGTCGAGGTTCGTGATGTCGTTGAGGCCGCAGCTGTTGAACGTCGTTGTCCCAGTTGCGGTGCCCGGTCGACGAGCGAGGCAACCGACGTGTCGTTGTAGTTGAAGCGGCTGCGGTTGACGAAGTAGTCGTAGTCGCGGGTGCCCCACCTGGTCTCCCAGATCGCGAACTGGGAGTTCGTGCAGGCATCGCCGGCGACTGCGGCGACGGCGACCTGGCCGCCGCCAGCGGACGCGGCCGGGCGCTTGGGCCGCTCCCTCGTGGCGGTCGACGCGTCGCCGCGCGGGCCGTCTGTGGCGCCGGGTCCGGCCGGCGTGCCGGGGGTGCCCGGAGCGGTCGCGGGCGGGCCGGGCAGCGGGAGCGCCGCCGGCGGGGCCGCGGCGGCGACCGTGGGCGGGATGACCTGCGCGGCGATCGCCGCGCGCGAGCGGCGAAACTCGGCTGCCCAGCGCGGGTCGGCCGGATCGCCGTAGAGCATCGCGACCGTGACGCCACGCTCGGCGCGCTCGGTCGGGACGAGGACCGTGGCACCGTCGGGGCCGGCGATCGGCGAGACCGTCTGGCTGACGACCGCGCGGCCGCCCTTGTCGCAGCGCGTCACGCGATAGCCGCCACCGGCGGTGAACTCGGTGATCTCCGACGTGCCGTCGGCGTTCAACGCGCGCGCCACGTCAGCCGAGCGAGCGGCGCCCGGCGGCGCGCACGCGTGCGGGCCGGCGGCCGCATGGACCGTCGCGGGCACGAGTGCTGCGCAGGCGACTGCGGCGCCGGCGAGCGAAAGGATCGAAGTGGATGGGTTGCGTCGTGCAGATGAGGCGAGCATCTGTGCTCCTTGGCGTTCGGGGTGACCTGCCAACGAGAGAGCACACACCGGCGTTCACAGATACGCAGTGTGTTCGAGGGCACACAGTTAATCGTCCGCGCGGCGAATATCTGCAACGTTGGTCCAGAGCCGGCCGGACGCGCAACAATCCGCCGCCATGGCCTCGGCGCCGCTCTCCCCGCCCCCGGCTAGACCGAGCCTGTGCGTCGGCATGGCCACCCACGGCGACTACGACGGCGTCTGGTTCACGATCCAGGCCCTGCGCCTCTATCACCCCGAGGTCGCCGACGACCTCTCGTTCGTCGTCATCGACAACGATCCCGACGCCGCGACGGCGCCGGCGCTGCAGGCCATCGGCGACTGGGTCGCGCGCTATCGCTACGTCCCGTTTCGCGGCTACTCCGGCACCGCGGTCCGCGACCTCGTCTTCCGCGAGGCCGACGCCGACGTCGTCTGCTGCGTCGACTCCCACGTGCTGCTCGCGCCGGGGGCGCTCCAAGCGCTCGGCGACTGGTTCGCGGCGCGCCCCGACAGCCTGGACCTCGTGCAGGGCCGATGTTCCACGACGACCTGACGCCGGGGAGGGCCGTCACGCATCTCGAGCCGACGTGGGGCGCGGGGATGTTCGGACAGTGGGCGCGCGACCCGCGCCTCGACGACCCCGGTTGCGAGCCGTTTCAGATCACGCATGCACGGCCTCGGGCTGTTCGCCTGCCGCAAGCAGCGCCTGGCCGGGACTCAACCCGCGGCTGCGCGGGTTCGGCGCCGAGGAGGGCTACCTGCACGAGGTGTTTCGCCGCCGCGGCGGGCGGGTCCTGTGCCACCCGCGGCTGATGTGGGCGCACCGGTTCTCAGCGACCCCTGGGCATCCCGTATCCGAACCGCTGGGAGGACCGGATCCGCAACTACCTCGTGACCTGGGGCGAGCTCGCCTGGGACACCGCCCCCATGGAGGAGCACTTCGTCGAGCTGCTCGGCTCGCAGTTCGACGTGGCGGCGCTGATCGAGCGGGTGCGCGAGCAGGTGGCGCATCCGCTGGGCGTCTTCGACGGCGTGTTCTGCCTCGCCGGCGGGGACGGTCGTTGCGACGCCCACGCGCATCCGGCCGGGATCGGGTGGCGCGTCGAGCGACTGGTGCCCGACGCGGACCTCGATGGCGAGCAGCGGCGGCTGGCCGCGTGGCGGCACGCGCTGTCGACCGCCGTGACGCGGTCCTACCGCCACGTGCTGCTGCTCGACGACGGGTCGGGCCCCGAGACGCTGCCGGAGGTCGACCCGCGAGCATGGGAGCAACCGTGGGATCTGTGCCTGCTCGCGGTCGAGCCCGGGCGAAGCGCCCGCCGGCGCCACGACCCGAGGCCGGTTGGCGCTCGCCGGCCTGGCCGTCGCCGTGCACGAGCGAGCCTTCGAGCGGATCCTCGCCGACCTGGGCAGCGACGACGCCGAGCGCATGGCGTTCCTGGCGAGCTGGCCGGACCTGGACACCTACCTGCTGGAGGGCATGACCACGGGCCGGCTCGAGGCCGTCGGCGAGCCGTTCGCCGAGCCCGCGATCGACCGCCCCGTCCGCGCCGACGGGCTCGAGCTCGTCGAGCTGGCCGCCGGGATGGCGGTCCACCGGCAGGACCCGCCGCGCGTGCACGAGCTCAACAACACCGCGGCGATGGTGCTGGCGCTCTGCGACGGCGAGCGCACCGTCGCCGCGATCGCCGACGAGCTGGCCGAGTCCTTCGCGCTCGCGACCGCGCCCCTCGCCGAGGTCTGCGCATGCGTGGACGGGCTGCGGCGAACCGCGATCCTCCTGGCGCGAGAACCCTTGCCCAGCCGCTCGTAGCGCTGGTAGCGTCCGCACCATGAACGATCGTCAGACGGACTTCGCGTCAGAGGATCCCGACCGTCGCGCGTTCCTCAAGCGCATGGCCGCCGCGGGCTTCGCCCTGCCCGCCGTAGCCGCCGTCGAGTCGCTGCTCGCATCCAACGCGGCGGCCAAGCCGAAGTGCCACGACCATCCGCACGGTCACGGCCCCGGCAACGGGCAGGGCCACGGTCACGAGGACTGCACGACGACCACGCCCGCGCCGTCGACGACATCCGCGGCGACGACCACGATCGCTCCCACGACGACGGCCGCGCCTGCGACCACCACCGTCAGCGCACCCTAGGTCGGGCCGGTGGCCTGACGCGACGTTGGCGCCAGCACGAGCGCGCAGCCGGCGGCGTCGAGCGTCCGCCCGTCGCTGTGCGTCGGAGTCCTGACGTTCGGGGACCTCGACGGCGCGTGGCTGACGATCCAGGCGATCCGGCTCTATCACCCCGCGGTCGCCGACCGGACGTCCTTCCTCGTCCTCGACACCGAGACGGGCCGCTGGCACGACGCGACGCGCCGCAATGCACGGCTTGGAATCGCCGCGCCGGTCGAGCGATTCCCCGGCGTCGCCACGCCCGGCAACCCGCACCGGGGCATCGCCATCGGGTTTCGCCGAGGCGCGGCGGCGCGGCTACGAGCAGCTGCTCGTCCTCGAAGACGACGCCGTGTTCCTCGACGACGCCCTCACCGTCATGCGATCCGCGGCCGCGGAGCTCGGCCGCGTCGAGTGGGACCTCTGCTATCTCGGGGCCTGCGTGTGGTCGCAGGAGTTCCCGTTCCTCGGCGACAGCGCCGTGCTGCAGGCGTGCGGCGAGGTGACGTGCACGCACGCGATCGCCGTCCACAGCCGCGCCTACGAACGGCTGCTCGCGGAGATCCCGACGACCGGCGACGACCTCGACCGCTTCCTCCGAGACCACGTCGCGATCGACCAGTACCTCAGCTGCCGGATCGCCGACGGCTCGTACCGCGCGGTCATCACCTCGCCGCGCGTGGCGTCACAGCCGAACCTGCTCGAGTTCCCAGACGGCGACGGGACCCTCGGCGCGCGCTACGTGATCTGAGGGGTCGGCCGGGGCGCTACGCGCCGTGGCACTTCTTGAACTTCTTGCCCGAGCCGCACCAGCAGGGGTCGTTGCGGCCGACCGTCTGCTCCTCGTTGAGCACGCGCTGCTGGACGGGCGGCGGCGCCTCGAAGACCTCCTCGGCGTACTCCTCGCCGCCGGCGGCTGCGAGCGCGAGCGCGCTGGGCTGGTCCTGGCTGCCGCCGGAGTAGGAGACGCGGCCCGGCCGCGTCGACGTCCCGCTCGGCTCGTAGCGCTGCTCGGGAGCCTCTTCCTCCTCCTCGAGCGCCTCGACCTCGAGGTTGAAGATCATCCGCGTGAAGTCCGCCCAGATCGTCGCCATGAGGTCCTCGAACAGCGTGAAGGCCTCGTTCTTGTACGCGACGATCGGCTCGATCTGGGCGAAGCCGCGCAGGTGGATGCCCTCGCGCAGGTAGTCCATGTCGTAGAGGTGCTCGCGCCAGCGCTGGTCGATGAACTGCAACAGCACGAAGCGCTCGACGGCGCGCATGAGCTCCTCGCCCAGCTCCTCCTCGCGCTCGCTGTAGCGCGTGAGCGCGTCGGTGTGCAGCTTGTGGACGAGCGCTTCGCGATCGCTGTGCTCCGTCGACTTGAGGTCCTCGGCCGTGAGGTTGATCGGGAACATGTCCTCGAGCGCGAGGATCATGCCGTCGACGTCCCAGTCCTCGATGAAGTCCGAGGGCGTGAACTCGGCGACCGTCCGCGAGATGACGTTGCCGATCTCCTCGCGCGCCGTGGCGGCCATGTCCTTGCCTTCGAGGATCTCGTTGCGGTAGCGGTAGACGATCCGCCGCTGCTCGTTCATGACGTCGTCGTACTCGAGCACCCGCTTGCGCTGAAGGAAGTTCTGCTCCTCGACCTTCTTCTGGGCCTTCTCGATCTGCTTGGAGAGCATGCCGGCCTCGATCGGCTCCTCGCGGCCCTCCTCGTCGACCGTGCCGAGACGGTCGAGGATCTTGTAGATCCGGTCGCCGGCGAACAGGCGCACGAGGTCGTCCTCGGCGGAGAGGAAGAAGCGCGACTCGCCGGGGTCGCCCTGGCGGCCGGAACGGCCGCGCAGCTGGTTGTCGATGCGGCGCGACTCGTGGCGCTCGGTGCCGACGATGTACAGGCCGCCGGCCGCGAGCACCTTCTCGCGGTCCTCCTCGACGCGCTTCTCGATCGACGGCAGGACGTCCTTGAAGCGCTCCTCGTAGTCCGGGTCGCCGGGCTTGAGGCCGAGCTTGCGCAGCTCGACCTGGGTGAGGTGCTCGGGGTTGCCGCCGAGCTTGATGTCGACGCCGCGGCCGGCCATGTTCGTCGCGATCGTCACGGCGCCGGGCTGGCCCGCCTCGGCGACGATCTCGCCCTCGCGCTCGGCGTACTCGGGCTTGGCGTTGAGCACGGTGTGCTTGATGCCGGCCTTGTCGAGCGTCGCGGACAGCAGCTCGGAGACCTCGACGGACACGGTGCCGACGAGCACCGGCTGGCCGGCGGCGTGGCGCTCCGTGATCTCGCGGCTGACCGCGTCCCACTTGCCGCCCTTGGTCTTGTAGACCTGGTCGTTGTTGTCCTTGCGGATCATGTTGCGGTTGGTCGGGATCTCGACGACCGACAGCTTGTAGATCTTCATGAACTCGGTCGCCTCGGTGAGGGCGGTACCGGTCATGCCGGCGAGCTTGTCGTAGAGGCGGAAGTAGTTCTGCAGCGTGATCGTCGCGAGGGTCTGGCTCTCCTCCTGGACGAACACGCCCTCCTTCGCCTCGACCGCCTGGTGCAGCCCCTCCGACCAGCGCCGGCCCTCGAGGATGCGGCCGGTGAACTCGTCGATGATCTTCACCTCGCCGTCGATGACGGCGTAGTCGACGTCGCGCTTGTAGAGCGACTCGGCCTTCAGCGCCTGCTGGAGGTGGTTGACGAGCGGGCCGTTCTCGGCGCGGTACAGGTGGGAGATGCCGAGGAACCTCTCCGCCTTCGCGACGCCCTGCTCGGTCACCGAGACGGTCTTGTGCTTCTCCTCGAACTCGTAGTCGTAGTCCGCCTCGAAGTCCTTCTTCATCCGCGGGTCCATGTTGTCGGGCTTCTTGCCCGGCTCCATCCGCTTGGCGAGCTTGGCGAAGCTCGCGTACATGTCGGCCGCCGCCTCGGGCTGGCCGGAGATGATCAGCGGGGTGCGCGCCTCGTCGATGAGGATGTTGTCGACCTCGTCGACGATCGCGTACTGATGGCCGCGCTGGACCTTCTCCTCGAGCGCCGTCGCCATGTTGTCGCGCAGGTAGTCGAAGCCGAACTCGGAGTTCGTGCCGTACGTGACGTCGGCGGCGTAGGCGACCTGCTTGTCCTCGTAGCTCTGCATGTTCTGCAGCACGCCGACCTGCATGCCGAGCGCGTGGTAGATCGGCGACATCCACTCGGCGTCGCGGCGGGCGAGGTAGTCGTTCACCGTCACGACGTGCAGGCCCGTGCCGGGCAGCGAGTTCAGGACGACCGGGAGCGTCGCGGTGAGCGTCTTGCCCTCGCCGGTGCGCATCTCGGCGATCGATCCGGCGTGCAGGACCATGCCGCCGATGAGCTGCACGTCGAAGTGGCGCATCGACATGTGGCGCTTGCCGGCCTCGCGGACGATCGCGAACGTCTCTGGGAGCAGGTCGCTGAGGTTCGCGCCGTTGCGGGCCTGCTCTCGCAGTGAGTCCATCCGCTCGCGCAGCTCGTCGTCGGACTCGAGCTCGAGTTCGGGCTCGTAGTCGTTGATGCGAGCGACGCGCTTCTCGAACTGCTTGAACTGCTTCGCTTCGCCCAGACGGAGGGCACGATCGAGGAGGGCCATGACGCTGAGGGTACCAACGCCGGGCTTGGCTCCGCGCGCGTCAGAGCGGCCCGCGAGCCCGCCGCGCGGGCGCGCGACGGGCTCGAGGCATGCGCCGTTTCACGGGCGCGTCGGAGACTGTGGTCAGACGGCCGGCTGAGCGCCCGTGCTGCGCGCTTCGCGGCGGCGGCGCTTCTTGTCGCGGTGGCGCTTCACCTGGCGCGCGAGCTCGACCGAGCACAGCTTGATCGAGTGGTGCAGCTCGCGCGAGGAGCCCTCGGCGTGGAGCGTGGCGCCCTTGAGATAGAGCGTCACCGCGGCGACCTGCGACTCGGCGATGGCGGGGTTGCGCTCCTCGCGCAACTCGACCTCCATGCGGGCAAGGTCGGACACTTGGGCAGCGACCTTGCGGAACTTGCGCTCCACGAGCTCGCGCAGCTCGTCGTTGACTGGGACGTTGCGGCCCTTGACCTCGATCTGCATGTCGAAGTCCTCTCTGGTCGAACGGACGTGCGAGGACTTGATGCTACGCCCGCGAGTGGTCGTTCTCAATAGCCCGTTCGGCTAGCGACGGTAGCCGCGTCGGCTACAGCGTGCGCGCCCACGTCAGGGCGACGACGCGCTGCGCTCCGGCCGCCTTCAGCGCTCGCGCGCAGGCGGCGAGCGTGGCGCCCGTCGTGTGCACGTCGTCGACGAGGATCGCGGTGCGCGGGGCCGGCCCGCGGGCTTCGAAGCCCAGCCGCCCGGCCGCCCGGCGAGTCTCGCGGTCGGCGCCGAGCTGGCGCGACGGGGCGGCGCTGCGGCGCAGGGCGCCCGCCAGCGGCAGCCCGGTCTTGCGCGCGAGCGCGCGCGCGAGAAGTTCGGCCGGGTCGAAGCCGCGCGCCCGCCGGCGCGCGGGATGAGCCGGAACCGCGACGAGCGCGAGGGCCGCCGGCGGCTGCGCCCCCGCGCGCAGGCCCACAGCGCGCCCCTCCGCCCCCGCGCGCAGGCCCCCCGCGCGTCCCTCCGCCCCCGCGTGCAGTCCCCCGACGCGCCCCTCCGCCCCCGCGCGCAGGAGCTCCGCCGGCGCGTTGGCGGCGATCTGCGCTGCCATGACCTCTGCGAGCGGGCGGGCGGCGGAGAACTTCAGCGCGTGCATCGCGTCGCGGGCGGTGCCCGCGTAGGCGACCGCGCTCCACGCGGCGTCGAACGGAGCGTCGCGCGCCGGGCAGCGCCCGACGTGCGGCAGCGGTAGGGCGCACCGCGGGCAGCACGGCTGTGGCGCGAGCCACGGCAGCGCACGCCGGCACGCGCCACACAGCACGTCCGTGGCGTACCGGCCCGGCGCGCGGCAGGCGGCGCAGCGCGGCGGTACGACGAGCGCGACGAGCTGGTCGAGCATCGCGCACGATCCTCCCGCGGAACCTGTCACAGCGGGCACGCGGATCGCAACGATCCTGCGCAATCCGAGCGCAGAATCGGCTCGCGCCCGAGCGTCTTGTCGAATAGTGCGTGAATAGAGGTCAATAGACGCCAAGACCGCGCCCGGCGGAGGTGCTGCGGCGTGGCACAATCGCGCGCATCGTCCTCGCCGCCTCCCCCGACGCCTCGTGGTCGTTCGTGCCGGGCGCGATCGTGGTCGTGGCGATCCTCACCGTGCTGTACGTCCGCCGCTGGCGCGAGGTCGACGCGCAGGCCTGGCGGCTCGCGAGCTTCCTCGGCGGCATGGCGCTCGTCCTCGTCGCGCTCGTCTCGCCCGTCGACCGGCTCGCCGAGCAGCTCTTCTTCATGCACATGGCGCAGCACCTGCTGCTGCTCGACCTCGCGCCGATCCTCGTGCTGCTCGGCCTGACGAAGGTCCTGCTGCGGCCCGCGACGCGCCGGCTCGTGCGCCTCGAACGCGCCGCCGGGCCGCTCGCGCACCCGGTCTTCGCGATCGGCCTGTACGTCGTCGTCATGTGGATCTGGCACGTCCCGGCCATCTATGACGCCGCGCTCGAGCACGCCACGGTCCACGTGCTCGAGCACATCACGTTCGCCATCGCCGGCGGCCTCTACTGGTGGCACCTGCTGTCGCCCATCCGCGCGCGCAAGCGCCTCGGCGGGATGGGACCGGTCGCCTACATGGTCGCGACGAAGCTGCTCGTCGGCCTGCTCGGCGTCGGCCTCGCGTTCGCCCCCGACGCGATCTACGACTTCTACGAGCGCCAGCCGGGTTACTGGGGCCTCTCCCCCGGCACCGACCAGGCGATCGGCGGCCTGATCATGGCCACCGAACAGTCGATCGTCATGGGCATCGCGCTCGCCTACCTCTTCATCCGCGCGCTCGCCGAGGCCGACCGCCAGAACGAGCGCGAGGAGCGCTACTCAGATCCCGTAGAGGAAGTCGAGACCTAGCTCGTTGAGCAGCTTCTGCGCCTCGATGTTGAGCTTCGTCAGCTCGCCCGTGACGATCAACGCGCCCATCACGACGAGGATCGCGCCGCCGATCGCCACGATCACCGCGTAGTGGCGCTTGACGAAGGCGAACGCGCGCGTCATGCGGTTGAACGCGACCGCCGTGAGGAGGAACGGGATCGCCAGGCCCGCCGAGTACCACGAGAGCAGGTACGCGCCGTGCATCGCGGAGTCCGACAGCGCCGCGGCGCTCAGGATCGCGCCGAGCGTCGGGCCGACGCATGGCGTCCAGGCGACCGCGAACGCCGCGCCGGCGACGACCGGCCCGCCCCGTCCCGCGCGCGCCATGAGCGCATCGACGTGCCACTCCCGGTTCAGCCGCGTGATGAACGGCGTCGCGAGGAAGAACAGCCCCAGGACGATGATCGTCCAGCCGGCGACGAGCTCGAGCGTGCGCTGGTGCTCGTTGAGCGACGAGCCGAGCGCGGTGGCGGTAGCCCGAGCAGGATGAAGATCGTCGAGAAGCTCGCGACGAACAGCAGGCTCGGCACGAGGACCCGGCGCAGCGGCGCGTCGTCGAGGTCCTTCGGCATGACCCCGGTCACCGCCGAGAGATAGCCAGGGACGAGCGGCAGCACGCACGGGCTCAGGAAGGACACGAACCCGGCCGCGAGCGCCGCGAGGATCCCGACGCCGGAGGCCGGGTCGGTCATCGGGCGTAGCGGCGGATGTCCGCCTCGAGCGCCGCGGCGTCCGGATAGCCGCCGAGCTTCGTGTAGCGGGTCTTGCCGTCGGACCCGATGAAGAACGTCGTTGGCGCGATCCGCCCGCCGCCGAGCGAGCGCGCGGCGTCACCGTCGGGGTCGTAGATGCTCGCGAAGCCGGGCGGACTCTCGCGCAGGAAGGCGTTCGCCTCGTCGCGGGCGTCGGTGAAGTCGATGCCGAGGAACGCGACCTTGCCCGTGTGCTCGACGACCGCGTCCGCGAAGAACGGGAACTCGTGCCGGCACGGCCCGCACCACGACGCCCACTGGTTCACGACGACCGGGTACCCCTCGAGCTTCGCAAGCCGCGCGTTCAGCGCGCCGGTCCCCTCGCCGGCGAGCGTGTCGGCGTCGGCCGCGTTGGCCCGCAGTGCGGCGGGCGCCGCGGCGAGCCGCGCGAGCGCCGTGCGCTTGCCCGCCGCGCTCGTCGTCGCGGTGGCGCCGCCGGTGCCCGCGACATCGCTGCCGCCGCACGCCGCGAGGATCACGGCGGCGAGCGCGAGCGCGAACAGGGCGAGAGGGCGGGCGAGACGGCGAGGCATGCCGTTGAGGATGCCCGATCGCCCGCCGCGGAGGGTTGGGTCGGCGTTGTGCTCCATGGCGGTTCCTACGGTCCCCGCGCGCCCAACGGTCATCCGCGGGCGCGGCCGGCTCAGCCTTCGAGCACGGTCCCGACCTCGACGCGGCGCTGTCTCTCCCCGTCGTGCTCGATCGTCACGTCGCCGCGCACGACGACGTCCGCGCCGAAGGCGACGTCACCGCGCACCGTCAGCGAGGAGCAGTCGACGAGCGACGGCGGCCCGGACTCGAAGCGCGCGTCGAAGTCGCCGATGAGCTTGAAGTACGCCGGGTCGAGGTCGACGAGCGGCGCGGCGGACCGCCGCGCGGCGAGGACGATGCGCCCGTCGTCGTGCAGCTCGTAGGCGTCCGAGCGCAGGGCGAGCAGGTCCGTGCACGTCTTCACCGGGGCGAAGCGCTCGCGGCCGACGCGGATCGCCCGTGCGCCGTCGAAGACGTCGATCGCGGCGCCCATGGCGGTCTCGAGCTGCAGCACGGGCGTCGAGTCGCCGTCGCCGGGGTCGACGGTCTTGCGGTTGACGATCATCGGCAGGCCGAGCACGCCGCCGCGCTCGCGCAGCACGGCGGCAAGCGCGCGCAGGTCGATCCAGAGCGTGTTCGTGTTGAAGTAGCGGTGGCGGGCGATGTCCTGGAAGGCGTCGAGGTCCTCGTCTGGAGTCTGGGCGACCTCGCGCAGCACGAGCCCGCCGCCGCCCGCGCGCCGTGCGAGGTGGCCGCCCTTGCGGTCGGCCGGCGTGCGATCGGCGACCTCCATGAGAAACGGGACGCTCTCGCGGTGCAACCACGCCAGGATGCGCTCGTCCATGACCGCGCCGAGGTTGTCGACGTTCGCGACGAACGCGTACTCGTAGCCACCGTCCAGCAGCGCGTCGAGCAGGCCGGAGCTCAGCAGCGACGGGTAGAGGTCGCCGTGCCCGGGCGGCGCCCATTCGAGCGCGGGATCGTCCGGCCACTCGACGGGTGCGAGGTCGTCCGCGCCCAGCTTCGGCACCTTGCTCTGCACGAAGTCGAGCGGGATCCCGTCCACGGCGAGTTCCGGGTAGCGCTCCAGCGCCGCGATCGACGGCTCGCGCGTCGCAAAGCTGTTCATCAGCACGAGCGGCAGCCGTGCCCCCGTGCGCTCGCGCAGGTGCAGGATCTGGCGCACGACGACGTCGAGGAACGTCAGCCCGTCCTTCACTTCCAGCAGCGACTTCGGCCCGGTCATCCCCATGCTCGTCCCCAGGCCGCCGTTGAGCTTGATGACCACCGTGCGCGCCAGCGCGTCGCGCGCGCCCTCGTCGTCGGCGGGCAACTCGCCGGCGTCGGGCAGGTCGTCGACCGGCTCGATCTCCGACTCGGCGAGCTCCCCCGCCTCCCCCTCGCGCAGGCGCTCGAGGTAGTGCGCGAACGTCGCGACGCCGGCGTCGGAGACACCGTCGTCGCGCATCTTGCGCAGGCTTGCCTCGAGCTGGTCGTCGGTCACCGCGCGGACCCTACCCGGCAACGTCCGCCGATCACGCGCGCTCCCGGCTGCGATCATCGGCCCGATGACGGCCACCCCGCGCATCTGGCTGCTCGCGCTCGTGGCCGCGGGCCTTGCCGGGGCGTTCGGCGCCGCGACGCTCCGGGCGGCCTCCCCGACCGACGCCGCCGGCGTCCCGTTCGTGACGTTCGCCCATGCGCTGGCAGGCGGCGACTTCGCGCTGGCCTGCGCGCAGCTCTCGGAGCGCACGCTGCGCGAAGGGGCGCCGCAGATCCTGACGATCGCGCCCATCCGCCGGGCGTGCGCCTCGCAGCTCGCGATCGAGGCCGAGGGCGCCGACAAGGCCCGCCTGGCGAGCACCCGCGTCGTCGCCGTCGCGGTCAAGCCTGGCCGCGCGCGGGTCACCGTGCAGACGACGTTTCACGACATCGCGCCGGTCGCGACCGGGACCGCGATCGTCGAGCACGGCGAGTGGAAGATCCGCGAGCTGCCCGGCGACGCGCGGGTCGGCACCTCGCGCCTGTACACGATCCCCTCGGAGAGCATGATCCCGACGCTGCAGATCGGCGACACGGCGCTCGCCGATCACGCCGCGTACCGCCGCGCCAAGCCGAAGGTCGGCGACATCGTCGTCTTCCACCCCCCGGCCGGCGCCGAGAGCGCGACCGAGTGCGGCAAGCGGCCCCCGAAGGGCCAGGCCTGCGCCATCGCCACGCGGCGCACCTTGGAGGTCAAGTTCATCAAGCGCATCGTCGCCGGACCCGGCGATCGGATCTCCATCCGCAAGGGCCGCGTGATCCGCAACGGCAAGCGTGCCGCGGAGCCGTTCATCGCCCCGTGCGGCGGGGGCGCGCAGTGCGACTTCCCGCGGACGTTCACGGTCCCAGCCGGCCGCTGGTACGTGCTGGGCGACAACCGCGCCGCCTCCGACGACAGCCGCTACTGGGGACCCGTCGCGACACGGGCACTCGTCGGTCGCGTGGGGCGCGTCATCCCCCGCGACGCCTGATCAGCTGCGCCAGCTCGTCAGGTAGGCGCGCTGGGCGGCGGTCAGCTCGTCGATCTCGATCCCGAGCGACGCGAGCTTCAGGCGGGCGACCTCGCGATCGATCTCGCCGGGCACCGGCAGGACGCGGGGCTCGAGCGACGCGCCGTGCAGCGCGAGGTGCTCGACGCACAGCGCCTGGTTGGCGAAGGACATGTCCATGACGGCGGCCGGGTGGCCCTCGGCGGCCGCCAGGTTGACGACGCGCCCCTTCGCGATGAGGTTCAGCCGCCGCTGCGGGCCGAGCTCGAACTGCTCGACGAGCGGCAGTACCTGGCTGCGCGAGACCGCGAGCGACGCGAGCTGGTCGACGGCGATCTCGACGTCGAAGTGCCCGGCGTTGGCGAGCATCGCGCCGTCCTTCATGCGCTCGAAGTGCTCGCCGGCGAGGACGTCGCGGCCGCCGGTGACGGTGATGAAGACGTCGCCGCGCGCGGCCGCCTCGAGCGCCGGCATGACGTCACAGCCGTCCATCCGCGCCTCGAGGGCGCGCATCGGGTCGACCTCGCAGACGATGACCGAGGCGCCCGCGCCGCGCGCGCGCAGCGCGACGCCCTTGCCGGTCCAGCCGTAGCCGAGCACCACGACCGTGCGCCCGGCGAGCAGGAGGTTCGTCGCGCGCAGGATGCCGTCGAGCGTCGACTGGCCGGTGCCGTAGCGATCGTTGAACGTACGTTCGGTGAGCGCCTCGTTGACGGCCAGCACCGGACAGCGCAGGCGGCCCTCGTCGTGCAGCGCGCGCAGCCGGACGAGGCCGGTCGTCGTCTCCTCGGTGCCGCCGATGAGGTCCGCGCGCCAGGCCTCGTCGCCGGCGTGCAGGACGCTCAGGAGGTCCGCGCCGTCGTCGAGCGTTATCTGCGGCATGCGCGCCGCCGCCGCGATCACGCGCCCGCCGTAGGCATCCTCGCTCTCGCCGCGAATCGCGTGGACGGCGACGCCGTGGCCCACCAGCGCGGCCGCGACGTCGTCCTGCGTCGTCAGCGGGTTGGACGCGCAGAGCTCGACCTGCGCGCCGCCGGCGATGAGCGTCAGGACGAGGTTCGCGGTCTCCGACGTGACGTGCAGGCACGCGGCGACGCGCAGCCCGGCGAGCGGCTGCTTGGCGGCGAAGCGCTCGCGGACCGAGCGCAGCACCGGCATCTGCCCGTCCGCCCATGCGATGCGGACCTGCCCGGCCTCGGCCAACGACAGGTCCGCGACGTCATGGTGGGCTACGGAGGCCACGGGTACCTCGCGCCCGGGCCGGGCGTGTAGCTCGCGCCCGGGCCGGGGTCCTTCTAGTAGCGGTACGTGTCGGGCTTGTACGGGCCCTCGACCGGGCGGCCGATGTAGTCGGCCTGCTCGGGCGTGAGCGTCGTGAGCTTCGCGCCGAGCGCCCCGAGGTGCAGGCGCGCGACCTTCTCGTCGAGCTCCTTGCTCAGCACGTAGACCTGCTTCTCGTACGCGTCGGTGTTCGTGAACAGCTCGATCTGCGCGAGCACCTGGTTCGTGAACGAGTTGGACATCACGAACGACGGGTGGCCGGTCGCGTTGCCGAGGTTCAGCAGCCGGCCCTCGGACAGGATGATCACCGCGTGGCCGTCCGGGAAGACCCACTTGTCGACCTGCGGCTTGATGTTGATCCGCTCGATGCCGTCGGTCTTCTCGAGGCCGGCCATGTCGATCTCGTTGTCGAAGTGGCCGATGTTGCCGACGATCGCCTGGTGCTTCATCCGCGACATGTGCTCGGCGGTGATGATGTCCTTGTTGCCGGTCGTCGTGATGAAGAGGTCGGCGGTCTCGACGACGTCCTCGATCGTCTTGACGTCGTAGCCCTGCATGCACGCCTGGAGCGCGCAGATCGGGTCGATCTCGGTGACGACGACGCGGCAGCCCTGCGCCGCGAGCGAGGCGGCCGAGCCCTTGCCGACGTCGCCGTAGCCGCAGACCACGCCGACCTTGCCGGCGAGCATGACGTCGGTCCCGCGGAAGATGCCGTCGACGAGCGAGTGGCGGCAGCCGTAGAGGTTGTCGAACTTCGACTTCGTGACGGAGTCGTTGACGTTGATCGCCGGGAACAGCAGGTCGCCGGACTTCGCCATCTGGTAGAGGCGCCCGACGCCCGTCGTCGTCTCCTCCGAGACGCCGATGAGCCCCGCGCCGATCGTCGTCCAGCGCTGCGCGTCCTCCTCCAGCGACTTGTTCAGCAGCGTGAGGAAGTGGACGAACTCCTCGGACTCGCCGGTCGAGGGGTCGGGCGCGGCACCCGCGGCCTCGTACTCGACGCCCTTGTGGACGAGCATCGTCGCGTCGCCGCCGTCGTCGAGGATGAGGTTCGGGCCTCCGTCAGGCCACACGAGCGCCTGCTGCGTGCACCACCAGTACTCCGCGAGCGTCTCGCCCTTCCACGCGAAGACCGGCACGCCCTTGGGATCCTCCGGCGTGCCGTCCTTGCCGACGACCGTCGCGGCGGCGGCGTGGTCCTGCGTCGAGAAGATGTTGCACGAGCACCAGCGGACATCCGCGCCGAGCGCCGTCAGCGTCTCGATCAGGACGGCCGTCTGGATCGTCATGTGCAGCGAGCCCGTGATGCGCGCGCCCTTGAGCGGCTGCGCGTCGGCGTACTCCGCGCGGGTCTGCATCAGGCCGGGCATCTCGTGCTCGGCCATGTCCATCTCCTTGCGGCCGTACTCGGCGAGCGAGATGTCGGCGACCTTGTAGTCGAGCTTCGTGGCGGTCTCGGGGGTCATGTGGTGTGGGTCTCCTCTGTGCGGGTCAGGCGGTGGCCGAATGCGCTCCGGCCAGAGCCAAGAGCTTGGAGTGCTTGTCCTGCTCCCAGCGCAGCCATTCGGCTGCGGGGACGTGTTCGGGACGGCGCGGCTGCGCTTCGAACCAGGCGTCGAGCGCTGCCGCGAGCTCGTCCTCGCGGCGCAGCCGTTGCGCGAAGCCGACGTCGCCGAGGCCGATGTCGAAGCTCGTGACGAGCTCGCGCAGCGTCCGCAGCCGCTGGAGCTCGGCGGGTCCGTACAGGCGGTAGCCGGCGCTCGATCGCTGGGGCTCGATGAGCCCGGCGCGTTCGATGTAGCGCAGCATCCGCGGGGACCAGTCCGTGGTCTCCGCAGCCTCTTGGATCGTCAAGGCGTCCATCGCGGTCAACCTTACCACGGGCGTGTCAAGGTTTGCGCGACACCGCCCTACAACCCTGCACGCAACCGCTGACAGCCGTCGTTCGGCGCCGACCGCGATTGCGAAATCCCTGGTCAGCCGTATTCTTGCAACCTCGATAGGTCGAGCTGTTGATCTGACGTTGGCTGACGTCGTCGGTGCCCCACGGCCTTACATGACTGTGGCGACAAAAATTCCCCCCCTCTCGGCGATCGACCATCCAGAGCTCTGGCGCCGTTTTGCCGAGTTGCTCTATGAAGAAGTGGAATGGATCTATCGCCGCAAGGAAGCCATAACGATCCTCGATGACACAGCGCTGCAGCGCCGCGTGAGCGTGGACATCGGAACAGTCAGGCTCGCACTTCCGATCGACGACTCAGACCAGATGCTCTTCGCAGCGCCCGCATTCGTGTTGCCGAAATCCGCCTCCGGCCTCATGGCATTCGATCTCATCGACGCCGAGGGGGGCCGGTTGGCGCTCTCGAGCATGCGCGACAACCGGGTGCTCTCCGGGCGCGTGCTCGTCGAGATGGGAGGACTGACGCTCGGCAGCCCACCCTCGAAGAACCTTCAGGCAGCGCTCATCGACATCGCCGGCGGGGACTCGCGGGAAGCGGGCCTCACCTTCCGTCGCATGCTGGCGGGAACGCTGCCCGCCGTGCCCCAGACCGAGCTCGACGTCCTTCGCAACAGCAAGCGTTTCTGCTGGTGGCTCACCACGCTCAGCCACAGCTCCATCGTCCCGGTCTGCTTCCGCGGGGTGCCGACGATGCGAAGGACGTTGCTCAAACTCGAGTTTCAACAGCCCTTCGCGAGAGAGCCGCGATTGCTGTCGCATCTCGGCCTCACCCCATTTCAGGTCGGCGTGGATCTGCCCTGGATCGAAGCCCGTGACTTCCACGTCGAGGTCACGGCGCCCGAGGGGCTGAGATTGCTGTCGGCCTCGCTGATCGACGACCAGGAGCCGGGCGGGCACAGCCAGAAGGGCTTCCTACGGCGGGTGCACCTCGTGCGGGAGCGAGCGCAAGGAGCGGGAGCAGGAACCGCGATCCTCGAGATGCTCCCGAACACGCAGGTCTTCGTCGGGGGAGCGGTCACCGCCGCCGTGCTCTCGCTGCTCGCGCTGGGCGCATGCTGGTATGGCGCCTCGGCGATCGCCGCGTATCCCACGAGCGCGCCCTCGTTGCTGCTCCTGATCCCGGCGGTGCTCGCCTCATACGTGATCCGTCCCACCGTTCACGCGTTGACGGCCCGGATGCTGTCTGGCGCTCGCAAGCTGCTGGCACTGGTGGCGCTGTTCGCTTACCTGGCAGCTGCATCGGTGGCTCTCAGTGGTCCCACGCCAAAGACTCCGACGGACCTGCACGACCGCACGGAGTACCTGCAGTACATGCTCGGAACGCTCACACTGCTCAGCCTCGGACCGACGCTGCTTCTGCTCGGCAGCTTCGCGCGCTCCCAGCCCAAGTGGCGAGCGACCTGGTCCGACCTCACCGGGGGCGTGTGGTGGGAACGTCAAACCCGCATGCACTTCACGACCAGCGGCTATCTCCGTGTCACATCGGAGCAACTCACCGAGCAACTGCTTCGAGGCGACGCGGCGGTGAGGCTGCTCTCGAGGAGGTCGCGCCGCGTTCCCGCGCTCAGGCCACGCACGACGTTTGCCGCGCTCGAGAAGACACGGGTGTGGACATGGCTGCACGAGCTCGAGGTCGAGCGCGTGTGGCAGGGCAGCCAGGTCACGATCACCGGAACGCTCGTCGGTCCTCGGCTGTTGCGCCGGTTCGCCGGCGGAGCCGTCCGGCGCCGACGCGTTCGCATGGTGTCCGCGCTGCAGTCACTCGAGGCCCGCACGCAACGCGAGGCTCGCGGCAGCGATCCTACGCCTGAGCCCCACGGGCGCCCCGAGGCAGACGAGTCGTCTGCGAGGACGCGCGAGCCCGGCTAGTTCAAGCGCGGTGGCCGCGTAGCCGGAAGTGATGCACGAAGTGGCGGAGCTTCAGCAGGACGCCCTTGCTGTCAGCAGTCTGGGCGGTGCCGCCAGCATCCATGTCCTTGGCGACTCCACGAAGGCGCTCGATCTCACCGGGGGGCAGGTCATCCGGTGCCGACTCTGCATGCTCGTCCATGCCGTCGAGCGTTCGACCCGCGTACCAGTCAAACCGACTCACTCCCGACTTGCTGGCCCGTGCCCGAACGTCCGGCGGAATGATGTCGTGCAGCTTGCGACCGACCGGTGGCATGCTCAGGCCTCTCTGAAGAGCCGTAGACACCCTGCGGCGGGTGATAGCCGCATACTGTTGCATAGGACGTCCGCAGTCAACCCGAACCGGACGTCTATATGAGGCATCGCACAGAGGCCGCGCATCGACCCTGGCGGGCGCTCCGCACGACCACACGGTCGGACGTGAGCCCGACCCTCGGTGAGTTGTGACGTGACTCCCACCGTCGACGCTACCCCTGGACGTGCCGAGTCATTGGGGAGCATCCTACCCCCGAGGGGGTCGCGGACGCGTCAATCAGGCCGATTCTTGATGCTTTCGCCACAACCTCGCAACATCCTCCGCTCAATACCGCGCGTCCGGCGCCACACGAGGGCCCGCCGAGCAGTCAGCCGCCTGACCGCTGTCCGGCGATCTGGTTCGCCGATCGGGCGTCGTGCGGGCTTTGCAGGCAATCTTGCAATCCGCGGCGAATGTGGCGCTGTGCAGTACAAACGCGCTACCTCGATGTGCCCGCAAGCGCCTACGGCGGAGGTCAGCGCCGAGCCGTCACTCGGTCGGGTCCTGGGCTGCGAGCGCATCGCGGCCGGTCCTCGCGCGGCCCTGATCCGCGTCACGCTCGCCACCGAGCAGACGACGGCCGCCGCCGCCGGCGCGCAGCTCGTCGTCGTCGACGGCGGGCGGATCTCCCGCTGCGAGGCGCTGCCCTCCCCCGCGCCGGCCGCCGGGTCCTCGCGCGTGACGATCGGCTTTGCGGTGAAGCGCGGCGCGACGCCGCTCGGCCTCGTGCTCGGCGAGCAGTCGCTCGCGCTGTCCGATGCCGGGGCCAGGCGCGAACTCGAATGCGAGCTCGAAGCGACGAGAGCACGCCTGAAGGAGGCGCGCGGGGCGTACGTGAGCATCGCGACGGCGCGCCGCGAGGCAGTTCGCGCGGCGGCTCGAGCCGAGGTGGCCGCGCACGACGCGACCGCGCGCGCCGAGGAGCTCGCGCGACGGCTTGAGCCGGCCGGCCGCCGCGGTTGGCGCGCCGGGCTCCGGCTGCGCGCTCCCGCCGGCCTGCGCCGCCGGCAGCGGTCGCTGTCGTCATCCAGCGACGTGCTGCGCGATGGCGGCGCCACGAGCGAGGCGCCGGCCCGAGGCCCGCGACCTGGTCGACGCGTTGCGGTCGCCGCCTGCGCGCTCGGTCCCGCGGCGGTGCTCGTCGTGATCCTCGCCTGGCCGGCGGGCAAGGGCGCCGACCACGGCGTGGGCGGCCTCCCCGCGGCCAGCGCAAGCGCGGATGGCCTGCGCATCGCGGCCAAGCCGACCGTCGACCCACTCGCCCTGCGCCTGCAGATCCCCGCGCGCTACCTCAGGCTGTACCGGCTTGCCGCCGCGCGCTACGGGCTGGACTGGACGCGCCTCGCGGCGGTCGGCGCGATCGAATCCGGCCACGGGCAGGCGCTGGCCGCGGGCGTCGTCACCGGCACGAACGCCGACGGCGCGAGCGGACCGGCCCAGTTCCTCGCGGGCACGTGGGAACGCTTCGGACTCGACGGAAACGGCGATGGCCGGCGCAACCCCCACGACGCCGCGGACGCCATCCCGGCGATGGCGAGCTACCTGCGGGCGTCGGGCGCACCCCAGGACTGGCGCGAGGCGCTGCGCTCCTACAACCACTCCGACGCCTACGTCGACGCCGTCGAGCAGCTCGCGGCGAGCCTGCGCCGCACCGCGGCGTAGCGCGTCAGTACGTGATCTGGACCGGTGTCCCGAGCGGGACCGTGCGCGCGAGCCAGCTCACCTGGCGGTTGTCGATGCGGATGCAGCCGTGCGAGCGCGCCGCGCCCAGCGGGTCGAGCAGGCTGGCGCCGGAGCGACCGTGGATGGCGACGCGCCCCGGCCCGCCGCCGTAGTTGTCGAGCACGTTCGAGAACGCCGTGAGGTGCAGCGCCCACGGGCCGAGGAAGGCCGCCGGATCGGCCTGGCGGATCATCTCGGCGACCGCGAACAGGCCGTGCGGCGTCGGCGTGACCGGCGCGCCGACGACGACGCGGAAGCTGCGCACGATCCGCATGCCGCTGTAGACGACCATCCGGCGCTTGAGGGTCGAGAGCGTGATCCGCCAGCGGGTGTAGTACACCTGCGCGTGGTCGGCCGGGATCCAGGCGGAGCTGCCGTTCGGGCGCCGCGGAAGCGCGACCTTCAGCCAGAGGCGGTCGCCGCCGCTCGGCGCCGGGCGGTGCATCGTGAACGTGTCGAGCACGAGCAACTGCACGGGTCCCCCGCCCCACTGCGCCCGCGTCCCGATGCGCGCGACGACGCGCGGGCGGTGCGGCGCCGCCCGGCCGGCGGCTGGCGACATGACGCGGGCGACCCAGGCGCCGCCCGTGCTCGGCGGCGAGACCGTCGCCGGCGTGGCGGCCGCGCCGGCGGGCAGCGCCAGCGCGAGGCCGAAGCCGGCGAGGACGGCGAACCGGCGCACGCCGGAGGGCCACGCCAGCGCGAGGCCGACGCCGGCGAGGACGGCGAACCGGCGCACGCCGGAGGGCCACGCCAGCGCGAGGCCGACGCCGGCGAGGACGGCGAACCGGCGCACGCCGCTCAGCCCGTGACGCCGCCGGACTTGACCGCCTGGCGGCCGACGACCTCGACGCTCCTGACCGCTCGTCGCGGTGCCGCGTTGGACGCGACGGCCGAGGCGCGGGCGGTGCTCGTTCGCCCGGAGGAGCCCCGGAAGACCCGCACCTTGAGGCGGTAGGACACGCTCCTGCCCGGCATGAGGACCTTCACGGTCCAGCACGGCCGGCCCTTCGAGAACCTCGCTCCGCGCACGGTGACGTACGACGTGTTCGGCGCGGGGCTGTCACAGATCCGCACGTTGGTCGCGGGGTAGCGCCCCACGTTGCGCGCGCTGATCGTGTACCAGACGTCCCTGCCGGCCGGGATCCTGCTCCGGTTGACCTTCTTCGTCAGCCTCAGGCTCGTCTTGCGAGCCGCGATCTCGACATCGGCGTGCGCGCTCTTGACCTCGCTCGCGCCGCCCACCGTGGACACGAGGACCGCGTTGACCAGGGTGCCCGTCGTGGTCGGCGTCATGACGACGTGGATGAGGACTACGTCGCCCGGCGCGAGGTCCCCGAGCTCGCAGCGCAGGTCCACGCAGGTGCCCCGATCCGTGGTGACCGAGTTCACCGTCACGGGTGCCGACGGTTGGTCGATCGCGACGACGCCGCGCGCGATCCCCGCGGACTCGTTGGCCACGCGGATCGTGTACGCGACGGGCGCGCCGAGCGCCCCGCTCGCGCCACCGTCGGCGCTCTTCATCACCGTCAGGACGCCTGCGGGCGCCGGTGGAGCAGGCGGCGGCGCCGGCGGCGCGACCGGGACCACGTCGACGGCGCTCGTCGCATCGTCCGTGTTGGTGGCCGGGTCGACCTCGGTCGTGTCGGAGGACGCGACCGCGGTGTTGTGGACGCTCTGGCCCCCGAGCCCGGAGGAGACGCTCACCGTGAGCATGACCTGCGCGCTGCCGCCGACCGGCACGCTGCCGATCGCGCACGTCACCGTCTGCCCCGCCGCCGAGCAGCTGCCCTGCGTCGCGGTCGCCGAGACGAAGCTCAGGCCGGACGGCAGCGTGTCCGTGATGACGACGTTCGCCGCCGTCTGCGGGCCCGCGTTGGCGACTCCCAGGCTGTAGACGAGCCGGCTGCCGGCCGGCACGTGCGCCGGCGCGTCCTTGGTGAACGTCAGGTCCGCGGCCGGGCCGACGTTCACGGGGGCGGAGTCGTAGTTGTCGTCCGGGTCGCCGTCGTTCTGGTCGCCGGAGATCGTCGCCCCGTTGACGACGGTCTGCCCCGCGACCGCGAACGTCGCGCGGGCGGTGATCGTGACCGTCGCCGATGCGCCGTTCGCAAGCGAGCCGAGCGCGCAGGTGACGGTCTGTGCCGCGACCGAGCAGCTGCCCTGCGACGGGTTGGACGCCACCCACGCCGTGCCGGCCGGGAGCTGGTCGGTGACGGTCACGCCGGTCGCCGTCGAGGGTCCGCTGTTGTGCGCCGACAGCGCGTAGGTGACCTGGCCGCCGGCCTGCGCGGTGGCGGGAGCGGTCTTCGAGATCGACAGGTCGGCCGTCGGGCCGACGTCGATCGCCACCGAGCCGGGGTTGTCCGACGGGTCGGGATCGGGGTTGTCGGAGGTGACCGTCGCCGTGTTGACGTGGTGGCCGTTCGCGACGGCCGTCACGGTGATCGTGGCGCTCGCCGACGTGCCATCGGCGATCGTGCCGAGGGCACACGTCACGCTGCCGGCCACGTTCGCACAGCCCGCCGAGGCCGAGACGAAGCTCACGCCCGCCGGCAGCGGATCGCTGGCGCTGACGTTCGTCGCGTCCGACGGACCGTCGTTGTGGACCGTCAGCGTGTACGTCAGCTGCTGGCCCTGCGCCAGCGCGGCGACCGACGCGGTCTTCACGAGGCGCAGGTCCGACGCCGGTCCGACGTCCGTCGAGGCGCTCGCGCTGTCGTTGCCCGGGGTCCCGTCGACCTCGTCGGCGTCGACCGTCGCGGTGTTCGTCAGCGTCTGGTCGGCGGCGGCGAAGCCCGCCTTGAGCACGAGCGTCAGGACGGCGCTTGAGCCGTTGGCGAGCGTCGCGGCCGTGCACCGGACCGTGCCGGTGGAGCCGACCGCGGGCGTCGTGCACGTCACGCCGGCCGGCGCGGAGAGCGACACGAACGTCGTGCCGGCCGGCAGCGGGTCGGTCACGACGACGCCGTGCGCCGTCGACGGCCCGTTGTTGGACGCGGTCAGCGTGTACGTCGCGTTCGCGTTCGCCGCGACGCTCGCCGGACCCGTCTTCGCGATCGCGACGTCGGCGACCGGCGCGACGGTGACGGGCTCTGAGTCCTCGTTGTCCGCCGGGTCGGCGTCGGGCGTGTCGGCGTCGACGGACGCGGTGTTGCCCGACGCGCCGCTCGCCGTCGCGGTGACGGTCAGCGTGAACGTCGCGCTGGCGCCGTTGGCGAGGCTCGTGATCGAGCACGTGACGGTCCCGTTCGCGCCCACGGCCGGCGTCGCGCACGACCAGCCCGCGGGCGAGCTCAGCGAGACGAACGTCATCCCGGCGGGCAACGCATCGGTGACCCGGGCGTTCGCGGCCGCCGACGGCCCGCCGTTTGACACGGTGAGCGTGTACGTGACGTTCTGACCCTGGTTGACCGTCGCGGCCCCCGCCGACTTCGTCAGCGACAGGTCGGCCGACGGGCCGACCACGGTCGTGACCGTGTCGGTGTCGTTGGCGGGCGTCGTGTCGAGCGTCGTCGTCGTGACGAGCGCGCCGTTGACGAGCGTGCTGCCGGATGCCGCGATCGTGGCCCGAGCCACGACCTGCGCCGACGCGCTCGCACCGCTGGCCAGCGAGCCGACCGTCAGCTCGTAGACGCCGGGCGCCACGAGCGTCCAGCCCGGGTTCGACGCGCCCGCATCGAAGACCAACCCCGAGGGCAGGGTGTCGCGCAGCTTCACGCCGGTCGCGGTCGACGGGCCGTGGTTCGTGGCGGTCACGGTGTAGGTCGCATCCGCGCCGGCCGCGACGCTCGCCGGGCCCGTCTTGTCCATCGACACGTCCGCGACCGGCGTGACGTCCACGTCCGCGCCGTCGTCGTTGTTCGCGGGCGTCGGATCGCTCGTCGGCGACGCGACGCTGGCGCTGTTGGCGATGGCGCCGGCCGCGATGGCCCGGACCGTGATCGTCTTGACGACCGACGCGCCGCTCGCGACCGTGCCCAGCGTGCACGTCACGGTCCCGGGGATCGTCTCGACGCAGCCGCTCGCGGCGGAGACGAACTGCACGCCGGAGGGCAGCGCGTCGGTGACGACGACGCCCTGCGCCGCGTCCGGCCCGGCGTTTCGGACCGTCAGCGTGTAGTCGAACGTCTGGCCCTGGTTCACCGTGGCGGGCGCGGACTTCGTCAACGACAGGTCGGCGACGTCCGGGCGGAACAGGCCGAACTCGCGGCCCGCGGAGGTGGCGTTGGAGCTGGGGTGAGGTCGAACCGGCACGGGGTGGGAGCGGAGCACTCATACCCGCCGGGGACCAGCACCGTGACGCGGTAGCTGCCCGGCCGCAAGGCGCCGAACACGTAGCTGCCGTCGCCGGCGGTCGTCGTGGTCGCGTCGACGGAGCCGTCGGCCCCGACGTCCAGTTGCACGGCGCGGCCGCCGAGGCCGGTCTCCGCGCCGTCGTGGATGCCGTCGTCGTCGACGTCGCCGTAGACGGCGCCGGAGATCGTCGCGTCGCCCCACTGGGCGAAGTCGACCGAGCGCTCGTCGCCGGAGCCGACGGTGATCGTGCTGCTGCACACCGGCGAGCAGTGCCAGCCGGAAGGCAACTCGATGCGGATCGTGTACGTGCCCGGATCGAGGCCGGGAAGGCTGTAGTCACCGTCTGCGTCCGTCGTCGCGGACGGCTCGTTGAGATCGAAGACGCCGTCGTCGTCGAGGTCGGCCCAGACGAGGCGGCCGCCGAGGTCGGGCTCGCCCGCCTCGGCGGTGCCGTCGGCGTCGGCGTCGTCGGTGACGTGCCCCGAGACGCTCGCCTGCGCGAACAGGCCGAAGTCGCGCTCGGCCGCCAACTCGCCGGAGGTCAGCGTGACCGTGTGAGCGCACAGCGAGCAGTCCTCGCCCGCCGGCACGACGATGCGGATCGTGTACGTGCCGGGATCGAGGTCGAGCTCGTAGTGGCCGCCGGCGTCGGCCGTCGTCCAGGGCTCACCGCCGTCGAAGGCGCCGTTGGCGTTCAGGTCGGCGTAGACCTTCTCGCCGCCGCGCGGACCGTCGCCGGGGTCGTCGGTGCCGTTGGCGTTCTCGTCGGCGAAGACGTTGCCGCCGACCGTCGCCGGCTCCCACACGCCGATGTCGCGCGCGGCGGTCTGACCCGAGCTCAGCGTGGCGCTCGCGAAGCAGCCGCCCGTGCAGCGCTCGCCGGTCGCGACGACCAGCCGGACGGTGTAGTCGCCGGGCGCGAGGCCGCCGAAGCCGTAGTCGCCAGAGCCGTCCGTGTCGTGCATCGGCTCCGTCGAGATCGTGGGTGTCGTCGCCATCGAGGTCGAGATAGACCGTGCGCCCGGGCAGGCCGTTCTCGTCGCCGTCGCGCGTGCCGTCCGCGTCGGCGTCGCCGTAGACGCGCCCGGCGACCGTGCCGTCGGCGTAGCTGCCGAAGTCACGGCCCCCGGCGCTCTCCCCGGAGGTGAGCGTGAAGGCGTGCTCGCAGCCCGTCGGGGCCGAGCATGTCGAGCCCGCGGGCACGACCGCGCGGATGGCGTACGCGCCGGGGAGCAGGCCGGGGAAGCCGTAGGTGCCGTCTGGCGCCGTAGTCGTCCTGACCTCGCTCGCGCCGAGCGCGTCGTCGCCGTCGGCGTCGATGTAGATCGTGCGCCCGCCGAGCCCGCCGTCGCCGCCGTCGCGCGTCCCGTCGCCGTCGACGTCCTCGAACTGCACGCCGGAGATGCTCGCGTCGCGCCAGCCGCCGAAGTCGCGCGCAGGTACGGTGGCGCCGGAGGTGAAGGTCACGAGGTAGCTGCCCGCGGCAGGCTCGGAGACGTGCTCGCCAGCCGCTGCGTCCCAGCGCAGGCGGAACGTGCCGGGCGAGACGCCCGTCAGCGTGTACGTCCCGTTCGCCGCCGTCGCCGTGAAGGGCTCGTCCGAGTCGCGGACGTTGTCGCCGTCGTAGTCGACGTAGACCGTCTGGTTGTCGAGGCCGGGCTCGCCGACGTCGCGGCCACCATCTGCATCGCTGTCGCGATACACGGTGCCCGACGCACGCGCCGCCTCGACGAGCGCGAAGTCGCGCGCCGTGGCGTCCTCGCCGGAGACGAGCGCGTCCACGTAGACGCAGACGGCGGGCTTCGTGCACGTGAAGCCGGCGGTGATCGCGGGACGGACGCGGTAGGTGGCGGGCACGAGGCCCGCGAACGCGTAGTCCCCGCTTGCGTTCGTCGTCGCGGTCGGCTCGGTGCCGTCCTGTGCGCCGTCGCCGTCGGTGTCGAGATAGACGATCCAGCCCATCTTGCCGGGCTCGCCAGGATCGTCGACGCCGTTGCCGTTCAGGTCGTCGATGACGTGACCGCTGATCGACGCCGGCTCGTAGCCGCCGAAGTCGCGGCCGGTCACGGCGTCGGAGGACGTGAGCGTCAGCGCGTAGCCGGGCGATCCGGGCTGGGTCTTGACGTAGCCGCCCGGCAGGACGGCACGCAGCGTGCCGCTCGTTGGCACGATCCCGGGCAGGGTGTACGCGCCGCCGGCAACGGTGGTCGTCGTCGGCTCGCCGCCGTCGTACGCCGCGTCGCCGTCGAGGTCGAGGTAGACCTGGCGGCCGGAGAGCCCGGGCTCGCCGAGATCCTGCGTGCCGTCTGCGTCGAGGTCGTCGTAGACGGTGCCGGCGACGCTGGCTGCGGCGTAGACGCCGAGGTTCGCGGTCGCGCTCTGGCCCGAGGTCAGCGTACGGACGGCCGCGCAGACGGTGCAGGTGAAGCCGGCGGGCGCCGCCGTCGCGACCCGGTACGTGCCGGGCGCGCGGGCGGGGAAGCCGTAGGCGCCACCGGCGCCCGTGGTCGCCGTCGGCTCGCTGCCGTCCTGGACGTCGTCGGCGTCGAGGTCGAGGTATACGGTGCGGCCGGCGATTGGAGCGTCGCTGCCGTTGCGCGTGCCGTCGCCGTTCTCGTCCTCGAACACGGTGCCGGAGATCGTCACGGGCTCATACAGCGCGAAGTCCAGGCCGGAGGTCGTGGCGCCGGAGGTCAACGGCACGCTGCGCGAACACGGCGAGCTGCACGTCCAGCCAGCCGGTGCGGCGACGCGCAGCGTGCGCGTGCCCGGCGGGATGTTCGCGATCGTGTACACGCCGCCGGCGTCGGTGTCGTCGGCGGGCTCGCCGAGGTCGGGCTGGCCGTCGCCGTCGAGGTCGACGGAGACCGTCCAGCCGGCGAGCCGCGGCTCGCCCGCGTCGACGGTGCCGTCGGCGTCGTCGTCCGTCGCGACGGTGCCCGTCGCGGTGGAGCCCTGGACGATGCCGAAGTCGCGGCCGGTCTTCGTCTCGTTGGAGGTCAGCGTGACGGCGTGATCGCAGCCGGAGGGCGTCGAGCACGCGAAGCCGGCGGCCAGGTCGGCGCGGATGTGGACGCTGCCGGGCGCGAGGCCGGCGAGCGAGTACGTGCCGCCGGCAGCGGTCACCGTGCTCGGCTCGACGCCGTCGCGGTCGCCGTCGGCGTTCAGGTCGGCGTAGACGACGATGCCGGGCTCGAGCGGCTCGCCCCCGTCCTGCGTGGCGTCGTTGTCGGAGTCGGTGTAGACGGTGCCGGTGACGGTCGCCGTCCGGTAGGCCGTGAAGTCCTGGCCCGGGGAGGTCTCGCCGCTCGCAACGAAGAGGGTCTGCTCGCACGGCGCAGGCGACGAGCAGACGTAGCCGGAGAGGGCGAGCTTGACGACGTACGTCGCCGGCATCAGGCCGGTGAACGCGTACAGGCCCGCGGGATCGGTGGTCGTGCTCTTCAGCAGCGTCGTGCCGTCGGCGGCATACAGGCGCACGGCCTGGCCGGCGATCGGCGGCTCGCCCGCCTGGTGGACGTGGTCGCCGTCGACGTCCTCGTAGAGGTGCCCGCGGACCGTCGCGTCCTGGTAGCCGCCGAAGTCGCGGGCGGCCGCGATCTGGCTCGAGGTCAGCGTCAGGACGTGGGCAGCGCCACCGGCCGGCTCGGTCGGGGTGTAGCCGGCGGGCAGGGACGCGCGGATGTCGTGCGGGCCGGGGGCCAGGCCCGGGAGCGAGTACGTGCCGTCGAGGGCGGTCGTCGTCTGCGCCTCGAGTGGGTCACGCAAGCCGTTGTTGTTGACGTCGTCGAAGACCGTGCGACCGCCGAGGCCGGGCTCGCTAATGGCGCGCGAGCCGCTGGCGTTCGAGTCGTCGTAGACGGTGCCCGCGACGGTCGCGGGCAGCCAGATGCCGAAGTCCTGCGCGAAGGAGCTCGCGGACTCAAAGACGTGCGCAACGGCGCACGCGGCCGGGGTGGTGCAGGCCTCGGCGCCGGTCGTGACGGTGCGGATCGTCGCCGTGCCGGGGCGCACGCCCGTGAGCGTGAAGCTCCCGCCCACGATGGCCGTCGTCGACGGTTCGCCGCCGTCGATCACGCCGTCGGCGTCGTAGTCGGCGAAGACGGTCCGCGGGGCGAGGCCGGCCTCGCCGGCGGCCTTCGTGCCGTTGCCGTCGGTGTCGGCGTAGACCGTGCCGGTGACCGTGCTCGGCGTGTAGATCCCGAAGTCGTTCGCGGGGAACGGCGTGCCCGACGTGAGCGTGAGGTCGTAGCGGCAGGGGCTCGGGCCCGTGCAGACGTCTGCGCCGGTGAGGACGGTGCGGATGTGGGCGACGCCGGGCGGCAGCGACAGCGTGTAGGTGCCGTCGGCGGCCGTCGTCGCGAAGAGCTCGACGCCGTCGCGGACGCCGTTGTCGTTCGCGTCGTTGTACACGGTCTTGCCGAGGACGCCGTTCTCGGTCAGGTCCTTGACGCCGTTGACGTTCTGGTCGGTGAAGACGGTGCCGGCGATCGTGGCGTTCGTGTAGACGCCCTTCGCCGGGGCGGAGAGCGTCTGCCCGGACGTCAGCGTCACCGCCGTGTCGCAGGAGCCGGCGCCGAGTAGCCCGCGAGCGGCGTCACGCGGATCGTGTAGCTGCCGGGCGCGAAGGCCGTGTAGTTGGCGGTCGAGAACGTGTAGGTCCCCGAGCCGTCGGTCGTCGTCGTGGCGACGAGCGTCGCGCCGCTGTAGAGCCCGACGGTGACGCCGGACCGCCCGACGTCGCCGGCGTTCTGCGTGCCGTTGGCGTTTGCGTCGGTGAAGACCGTGCCGGAGACCGTCGGCGGCTGGTAGGCGAGGAAGTCGCGGCCCGTGAGGGCGTCGCCCGCCACGACCGCGGCGGCGTGCACGCAGCCCGCCGGGGAGTCGCAGACGTAGCCGCCGCCGTTGACGAAGCGGATGCGAGCCGTGCCGGGGACGAGGCCGCCGACCGTGTAGGTGCCGTCGGCGGCGGTCGTCGCCGACGACTCGGTGCCATCGAGCGTGCCGCTGCTGTTCGCGTCGTTGAAGATCGTGCGGCCGGCGATCGGCGTGTTCTCGCCAGCGTCGCGCACGCCGTTGCCGTTCGTGTCGACGTACGCCGTGCCGGAGACCGTGGCGGGCGTGAACAGCCCGAAGTCGTTGTTGAGGAGTGCTCGCGCCGGCGCCGGTGAACGTCGGGGTGTACGTGCACAGAGCCGGCCGGGAGGGTGCACGTCGCGCCGGCGGGCACCGCGACGCGGATGACGGCGGTGCCCGACGTGTACGTCGTGCCGATCGCGTAGTAACCGTCGCTGCCGGTCGTGTCCGACGGCTCGCCCGCGTCGAGGACGTTGTTGTTGTTGCGGTCGGCGTAGACGAGGCGCCCGCTGACGCCGGTCTCGCCGGCGTCCTTCACAGCGTCGTTGTCGATGTCGGCGAAGACCGTGCCGCTCACGGCGCAGTTGGCGAGCTTGATCCGGGCCGGCTTGAAGTAGTCGCCGAGCTGCGAGGAGATCGGGTCGGAGTTGCGCGAGTGCGCTTGGGCTTGGACGTAGGACCAGCAGCCCGCGTCGCTGAACGGCGCCGCGGCGAGCACGGCAGCGAGGTCGAACTGCGCTTCGCCGAAGCGCAGCGGCTCGAGCGGGTTGACCACGGGCGGGGTCAGCGCGAGGGAGTTCGTGATCGACCCGGTGTTCATCGCGCCGTTGTTCGGCGCCGCCCCGGCGGTGAACGTTCCGGTGTCGCCGTCCGGGCACGCGGCCGGGCCCCCGGAGCCGAGCCAGCGGTTGACGACGACGGCGAGCGACGAGCCGCTGATGACGTAGGAGACGAGCACGTCGCCGTCGGTGCGGCACGGGATCGGCGTGCCCTTGCTGTTGGTCCACTCGGAGGCGACCTTGTTGAGCTCGAACGTGAGATACGAGGTGCCGCTGTTCTCCTCGCGGATGAACGCCATGTGCAGGATGGCCTTCGACGCGGTCATCTCGCCGTGGCCCCACAGCCCGAGCAAATTGATCTTCCCCGGCGTGCAGCCGCCCGCCTGAGGGACGAAGATCCAATCGCCTGGGTCCTCCTCCTTGGTGCCGCCGCCGAAGCAGTCGTCGTCGCTGGTCCCGTTGTCCACGGTCGCGGCCAGGCGCGACGCGGACGCCACGTCCTGCCAGTCCAGGACGGCGCCCGCCGTCGCCTGATTGCCGTCGGCCGAGTCGTAGACGCTTCCGGCGAGCGGTGTCGCCGATGCGCTGGCGGCGAAGACGAGCGTGACGAGGCTTGCCACCAGCGCGGCGCGGGCGGCCCAAGGGCGCGGCATATAGGCAGGCATAGGGGTCCCAGTCGCTTGGGATGAGACGCGGTCGCGCCCCCGGTTGTAGGCGAGCGGGCGAAATGCAACAAACGTCTAGGGACATCGTCCGTCGCTCAAGGCCGTGGTCGGCCGGGGACTGGACACCTTGAAAAGACTGGGGTGCCCCCGGGGGAACTACCAGGGTGGACGAGCGCCGGGTCGGCACACCGTCAGCCGGGCAAAACCGGCCGGTTTGCACCGGTTATCGGTCGATCGCGCCTCAGCCGCCGAAGGCGAGCTGGCTCTTGAGGTTCTCGATGACGTCGACGGGCGTCGGGTCGACGCCGCGCAGGACGGCCACGTAGAGCGAGACGAGGTCGCCGAGCAGGACGAGCGAGAACACGCGCTCGACGGCCGTGCCACCGCGCGAGGCGACGACGAACGTGCCGGTCGCCTGCTCGGCGACGAGCTCCCGTGTCAGCGCGATCCGCTGTTGCACGCGCGGATGCGTGTCCGCGTCGTCGAGGAAGATCGCCGCGAAGCGTCCGAGCGCCGCCGCGCTCTGCCAGCCGACGATCTCGTTGTGGTCGAGCTCGGGCAGCTCGTGGTGAAACGCCGGGATCTTCGCGTTCTCGTTGAACTGGCACTTCCAGCGGTAGGCGATCGCCTGCGTCAGCCCCGCGCCCGCGATCACCGGAACGGTGTCGGCCAGCGCGCGTGCGAGCGTCTTTGACTCCGAGTCCTCGGGACCCTCGGCCCCCCACTCGACGACGAGCTGCTCGAGGTGGTCTGCGGCGACGTCGATCTCCGAGCCCATCCGCGGCCCGGCGCCGCAGAGGCCCGCGACCTCCAGCGCCGCGACCGTCATGTACGCGACCGCGGCGCGCGGCTGAAAGCCGCCCGCGACGGGGATGACCGGCACGCCGTCGGCGCGCGCGAGCTCGGCGATCCTGCCCCCGCTCGTGACGACGACGCGGCGCGCGCCGAGCGCACCCGCGGCCTCGTAGCAGGCAAGCGTCTCCTCGGTGTTGCCCGAGTACGACGCGCACAGGACGGTCGTGTCGGGCGTCGTCCAGGCCGGCAGGCCGTACTCGCGGGCCGAGAGGATCGGGCGCGAGGCATGGTCGCCGAGCATCGCCCGCGCGAGCAGGCCGCCGACCCCCGAGCCGCCCATGCCGGCGACGATCAGCCCGCCGGGCGAGTCCCACGGCGACAGCTGCGCGGACTCGACCTTCCACTTCGCGTCGCGCAGGTGCTCGGGCAGCCCGGCGACGTCGGCGAGCAGGTCGGACGTGTCGACCTCGGCGATCGCTTCGGGATCCAGGCGCTGCGTCATCTCAGAAGGCGAGGCCGCCATCGGGTACCTCCATGCCGGGGAACACACGAGCGCCACGTGAGACCACGTTGTCGGCGCCGATCTTCACATTCTCGCCGATCATCGCGCCATCGACGATCTGGCTGCGGTCACCGATGACCGCGCCGGGGCAGACGATGCAGTCTCGCAGCACGCAGTGTTCGCCCACGCGCGCGCCGCGCAGCACGACGGAGCGCTCGACGATCGAGCCTGCCCCGACGCTCACCCCGTCGGCGAGGAACGCGAGCGGGCCGACGTGCGCGCCGCCGGCGATCGTCACGTCGCGCTCGACGACGGCAGGTGGCACGACCCGCCCGTCGACCGTCGCGGATTCGTCGACATCGACGAAGCTCTCGCCGAGCCGGGCGCCGAGGTCGGTCCGGACGTTGCCCTCGAGGATGTCGAACGTCACCTGCAGGTAGCGGGCGGGGGTGCCGATGTCGATCCAATACGCCTTGTCGTCGGCGAATCCGTAGAGGCCGTTGTCGACGAGCGCCGGCCACACCTCGCGCTCGATCGAGACCTTCTGATCGGGCGGGATGAGGTCGAGCATCGAGCGCTCGAGCACGTACGCCCCGGCCGAGATGAGGTTCGTCGTGATCGGCTCGTCGGGCCCCGGCTTCTCGAGGAACTCCTCGACGGAGTTGTCGTCGCGCAGGCTGACGAGGCCGTAGCTCGACGGGTCCGGAAACCGGGACCAGCGCGAGGGTGCCGACGGCGCCGGTCGCCTCGTGCTGGGCGATCTGCGCGCTGAGGTCGAGGTCGGTGAGGACGTCGCCGTTGAGCATGAGGAAGCGGTCGTCCAGCAGGTCCTCCGCGTACTTCAGCGCGCCCGCGGTGCCGCGCGGCTCGGGCTCCTCGACGAAGCGCAGGCGGATCCCGAGCTGCGACCCGTCCCCCAGCACCTCGCGCACGCCGGTCGCGAGGAAGCCGCACGACATGATCACGTCGTCGACGCCGTGGCCGCGCAGCCACTCGAGCATGTAGACGATGAGCGGCCTGTCGACGAGCGGCACGACCGTCTTGGGGACGGTCGAGGTCAGGGGCCGAAGCCGCGTCCCCTCGCCCCCCACGAGGATCACCGCCTGCACTGCTCTACCTCCCGGTGCATCAGGGGAAGGATGTCACTGTTCCGCGGCCGATGCCCTCGTAGGTCAGCCCCGCGGCACGCACCGCGTCGGCATCCAAGGCGTTGCGCCCGTCGAGCACGAGCGTGCCCGCCATCCGTCCGGCGACCTCGGCCCAGTCCAGCCCGACGAACTCGTCCCACTCGGTGACGAGCACGACGGCGTCCGCGCCCTCGACCGCGTCGAGTGCGCCGTCGGCGAAGTGGACGGCCGGGATGAGCTTGCGCGCCTCCTCCTCGGCGATCGGGTCGTACGCCCGCACGAACGCCCCGTCGGCCTGCAGCCGCGCGCTCAGCACGAGCGACGACGCCTCGCGCATGTCGTCGGTGTTCGGCTTGAACGCGAGCCCGAGCAGCGTGATCGTCTTGCCGACGAGCGAGCCGAGGTGCTTCTGGAGCTTGCCGATGACCCGGCGCTTCTGCAGCTCGTTGACCTCGATGACGGCGTTCAGCAGCTGGAAGTGGTACCCGGAATTCCCAGCAAGTTGCTTGAGCGCATTCACATCTTTCGGAAAACAACTTCCCCCAAATCCAATCCCGGCCTGGAGGAACTTGTGGCCGATTCTGTCGTCGAGGCCCATTCCGCGCGCGACCTCGATGACGTCCGCGCCGGTCTCCTCGCAGACGTTCGCGATCTCGTTGATGAAGGAGATCTTCGTCGCGAGGAAGGCGTTGGAGGCGAGCTTGACCATCTCCGCCGAGGCGATGTCCGTGCGCACGAGCGGCGCGTCGAGCGGGGCGTAGAGCTCGACGACGGCGTCGCCGGCCCAGTCGCCGTCGTCGCCGATGACGACGCGGTCGGGGTTCAGGAAGTCCTTGACCGCCGAGCCCTCCTTGAGGAACTCCGGGCACGAGACGTAGGCCAGACCCTGCTTGCCGCCCTCGGCCAGGACGCGCTTGATCGACGCCCCGGTCCCGGCCGGGACCGTCGACTTCATGACGAGCGCGTGGCGGTCGGACGCGGGGATCGCCCGGACGACGGCTCGCACCGCGCTGAGGTCGGCGTCGCCCGAGTACGTCGGCGGCGTGCCGACGGCGACGAACAACAGGCGTGCGTGCTCGAGCGCATCGGCGATGTCCGTCGAGAAGTGCAGCCGGTCGCGGTGCTCGGCGACCATCTCGGCGAGCCCCGGCTCGTAGATCGGGATCTCCCCCGCCTGCAGCCGCGCGATCTTGCCGGCGTCGATGTCGATGCAGTAGACCTCGGAGCCGAGGTGTGCGAAGCCTGCGGCCGTGACGAGGCCGACGTAGCCCGTGCCGATGACGCCGATGGGTTCGCGGACGCCGCTCATGCGGCGGCCACCCTATATGCCGCGGGACGCCGGCGACCCTGAGGGCGGCTCAGCGCATCCGCTCCAGCGAGCGGGCGACGTCCATCATCTGGCGGTTGGAGAGCTTCTGCTGCAGCGAGTTGGAGACCCAGTAGACCGCCTTCGGCGTCTCCCACGCGATGAGGCGGATCTTCTTGCCGTCGAAGTAGCGCCGGTAGGTGCGCTTGCGCATCCGGACCTCGTCGGTCGGGTTGTCGAGGATCGGCGCCGCCTTCCACGTCGTCCCCTGGACGCCGTAGTACTGGCCGACCTCGCCCGCGTAGAGCACGATCCGGTAGGCCCGGTAGCGGTTCTTGTTGCGGTCGTAGATCTCGTAGGACCGCGGGCTGCCGTCCTTCGTGTAGCCGGCGTTGTCGGTCGCGACCCGCGCCTTCGGGTAGTAGACGGGCAGCCCGAACCCGGAGAGGCGCAGGTTCATCGCGAGGACGTGGTTCTCGCCGCCGGTCCTGTCCAGGACGAGCCCGGGCGCGAGCCTGCTGCGGGCCTTGATCCGCTTGGGCTTCTTCGGCTCGCCGCTGCCACTGGACTCGCGGCCGCGGACGTCGACGAACCTCTGCACGGTCTTCTCCAGCTTGCTCTTGGAGATCTCGACGTAGCCGCCGGGCGCGTCGAGCGCCGGGAAGCGGATCTCGGTCAGCGGCGTCTTCGAGGACTCGTAGGCGAGCTTCAGCAGGCGCAGGATCGCGGCGTCGTTGGAGTCGGCGATGTCGGTCTGCGTGTACTGCCCGAAGATCTTCAGCAGCTCCTTGCGATCGCCGAAGAGCTTGCCGAGACCGATCTGCTCCTTCGCCTGGCGCAGGAACTCCTGCTGGCGCGCGGCGCGGACGAAGTCAGAGTCCGCGTGGCGGTAGCGCACGTAGCTCAGCGCGTCCTGGCCGCAGAGCTTCTGGTAGCCCGCCTTGAGGTCGATGACCGCGTAGCCCCCCGGACCGCCGCGGTCGTTGAAGTACTTGCGATCGACGTCGGCGTAGACGCAGCCGAGGCGGTTGACCGCGCGTGCGAAGCCGCCGAAGTTCACGTTGATGACGTGATGGATCGGGATGCCGAGCAGGGATCGCACGGTCTTGATCGTCAGCTTCGGCCCGCCCGCGTGGTAGGCGCCGTTGATCTTGTCGGTGCCGTGGCCGGGGATCGTGACCTTGAGGTCGCGCGGCAGCGACATGACCGCGGTGGCCTTCTTGTCGGGATCCAGCCGCACCACGATGATCGTGTCCGAGCGCGGCGGGTTGCCCTTGCCGTCGCCGTAGCGGCGGTCGGAGCCGAGCAGGAGGATCGTCTGCGGGTCGCCCGCCGGGACCTCGTCCAGCACGTTCTTGACGCCGGGGATCGGCGTCGCCTCGCGCGCGAAGACCGTGACGTCCTGATGGACCTCGAGCAGCAGGCCGCTCGCGACGGCCGTCGCGGTGAAGAAGATGACGAGCATCGCGCCGAGGCCGAAGCGCTTCGCCATCTGCCATCCCAGCGACGGGGGCCCCTCCGGCTCGAGGACGCTCACGCGAGCCCGCCCTCGACCGCGCGCAGCGGCGGCTTCTCGACGTCACCGGCAAGCCACCCGGGCAGCCCGACGACGAAGTCGCTCAGCGCCTGGCGGTACTTCGCGAGCGACTCGATCGACACCCACTCCTCCGGACCGTGATGGCCGCCGCCGATGGGTCCGAACTCGACCGCCGGCACCCCGGCTTCGAGGAAGGAGATCGCGTCCGACGCGCCGTCGCGGCCGACCGACAGCGCCTCGCCCTCGAGCGACTTCGAGACGGCCTCGCGCAGGGCCCGCACGTATGGGTTCGCCCGCGAGACGTGCGCGGGGGCGCGCTGGAACGTCTTCACGATCCGCACGTCGGGCAGGGCGCGGATGTCGGCGAGGATCGCGCCCGGGTCCTGGTTTGGGAGGTAGCGGATGTCGATGTCCATGCTGCAGCGGTCGGGGACCTTGTTGAACGCGTCGCCGCCGTCGATGCGCGCGACGTTGATCGACGGCCGGTCGAAGAGGTCCGACGACTCGCGGCTGAACGGCAAGGTCTCGATTCGACGGAAGACGTCGAGTGCCTTGAGGATCGCGTTGTCGCCGAGCCACGGCGTCGAGCCGTGCGCGGCCGTACCGGAGACCTCGACGCGGATCGCGAGCACGCCCTTGGCCTGGACGCCGATGTGCAGGTCGGTCGGCTCGCCGGTGATCGCGAAGTCAGCCCGCAGGCCCTCCTCGACGAGCGCCTCGGTGCAGCGGTGCTCGACGTCCTCGGACTCCTCGTCGGGAACGCAGATGAAGCGCACCCGCACCCGGTCGTTGCCGGCGACGTCGTGGACGGCGCACATCATCGCCGCGAGGCCGCCCTTCATGTCGTACGCGCCGCGGCCGATGAGGCGGTCGCCTTCGACGCGCGGCTCGAACTGGTCGGCGTGCGCCGGGACGACGTCGACGTGGCCGTGGAAGATCACGGTCGGGCCGTCGGTCGGGCCGACGTCGGCAAGCACCACCGGCAGGCCGCCGAACTCGCGCCCGGTGACCGGGATGTCGCGAGCCTCGAGCCACCCCTTCACGAAGCCCACGGCCGCGCGCAGGCCGTTGTCGGTGGACGTGTCGTAGGTCATCAGGCGCTCCGCCAGTACCCGTTCGTCCATCCGGGGAAGGGTACCTTCCGGGTCGCCGGAAGGCGGTCGCCTCGCGCGTTCGCGGGCGCTCGTGCCTCGCGACGCTCGGCGACGGGCGCCGGCGGGTAGCGTGGGCGGGGTGTCCGCGCGCATCGTGCTCTTCGGCGCCACCGGCTTCACCGGCGAGCTGACGGCGCGCGCGCTCGCGGCGCGCGGGGCTACGCCGCTGCTCGTCGGGCGCAGCGCGGGCCGCGTCGAGGCGCTCGCCTCCGAGCTCGGCTTCGAGAGCGCGACCGCCGACGCGACGGCCCCCGATGCGAGCGCGCAGATCGCCGCGCTGCTGGGGGCGGGCGACGTGCTCGTCTCTACGGTCGGGCCATTCGTGCGCTGGGGCGAGCCGGCCGTGCTGGCCGCGATCGCGGCGCGCGCGCACTACCTGGACTCGACGGGCGAGCCCCCGTTCATCCGCGCGGTCTTCGAACGTCACGGGCCGTCCGCGCAGGCCGCGGGGAGCGGGCTGCTGACCGCCATGGGCTACGACTACGTGCCCGGCAACCTCGCTGGCGCGCTCGCGCTGCGCGAAGCCGGCGCGGCGGCGACGCGCGTCGACGTCGGCTACTTCGTCAGCGGCGACCGCGGCGGCCAGTTCAGCGGCGGGACGCGGGCGTCGGGCGCCGGGATGATCGCCGAGCCTGCCTACGCGCTCCGTGCCGGGCGCATCGTCAGCGAGCGCACGGCCAAGGCGCTGCGTCAGTTCGAGCTGGACCGCGCGCGGCCGGCGGTGTCGATCGGCGCGAGCGAGCAGTTCGCGCTGCCGCGCGTCCACCCCGGCCTGCGGGACGTCGGCGTCTGGCTCGGCTGGTTCGGACCGGCGTCGCGCCAGCTACAGGCGCTGTCGGCGGCGACGGCGCTCGCGACGAAGGTGCCCGGCGTGCGCGGCGCGATCTCCGCCGTGACGTCGCGCGTCGTGCGCGGCTCGACGGGCGGGCCGGACGCCGCGACCCGCGCGAGGGCACGCTCGCGGGTCATCGCGATCGCCTCGGACGCGTCGGGCACGACGCTCGCCACGGTGCGCATCGAGGGCGCGAGCCCGTACGACTTCACGGCGGAGATGCTCGCTGAGGCGTCGATCCGCGCCGCCGCCGGCGGCCTGCGCGGCGCGGGCGCGCTCGGCCCGGTCGACGGGTTCGGCCTCGACGAGCTCGAAACCGACGTCGCGGCCGCGGGCATCACGCGAGTCGCCTGAGCGACGCCGCCGCGAGACCGACCGACGTCGCGCGACGTGCCGTAGCGACCCCGCGCGACGCCAGCCCGATGCTCGCAACCCCGGCGCCAGCTATGGGGCGCGCCGCCTGCGCCTCGCGTAGGCTCGCGCGTCGCGATGTTCACGAGGCTCGCCCAGCGCATCACCGACCACCCGCGGCGGTTCGTGCTCGCCGCGGCGGTGTTCTTCGTCGTGGCGGTCGTCGTCGGCACACCGGTCACCGGCCTGCTCTCGGCCGGCAACGCCGACGACTTCGTCGATCCGAGCGCGGAGAGCACGCGGACCGCGGCGGAGCTCGAGGACCGCCTCGGGCGGACGTTGAGCCCCGCGATCATCGTGCTCGTCCCGACGAGCACGCCGGTCCTCGGCGACGCGGGCCTGCGCAAGGTCCAGCGGGTCGTCAACAGGCTCGCGGACGACGGCGCCGTCGCGCGGACGGTGTCGCTGCTCGGCGTCACCGAACGGCGCGCCCGCGGCAAGGCGAGCGGCGGCGCGCCCCGCCGGATCAGCGATCGGGTACGTGTGGCCGTCGGCGCCCGACCGCCGAAGGGCAGCCCGCTCGTCGCGCGCGACCGGCGCGCGACGTACGTCGCCGCCTACCTGCGCAGCGGCGAGGACCAGGGGGAGGCCGGCGAGCACATCATGCGTGAGCTCGCCAGCATCCCCGGCGTGACCGTCGGCGGCTACGCCGTTGCCGTGCCGCAGGTCTCAGACCAGGTCTCCGAGGACCTGAAGCGAGCCGAGATGCTCGCGTTCCCGCTGCTGTTCCTCCTGTCGCTGCTCGTCTTCCGCGGCGCCGTCGCGGCGCTGCTGCCGCTGTTCGTCGGCCTACTGACGATCATGGGGACGTTCCTCGGCCTGCGGATCGTCAACGAGGGCGTGCTGCTGTCGATCTTCGCCCTGAACCTCACGATCGGGCTGGGGCTCGGCCTGGCGATCGACTACTCGCTGTTCGTCCTGTCGCGATATCGCGAGGAGATGGAGCGCGTCGGCGCCGGGCGCGACGCGCTCGTCCGGACGCTGAAGACGGCCGGCCGCACGGTGATCTTCAGCTCGCTGACGGTCGCGGTCGCGATGCTGTCGCTGCTCGTCTTCCCCGCGCGCTTCCTCTACTCGATGGGGATCGCCGGCGCGATCACCGCCGTGGTCGCGGGGACGGTCGCGCTGACGGCGCTGCCGGCGCTGCTCGTCGTGCTCGGCGATCGCGTCAACGCGCTCGCGCCGGCGCGGCTGCGTCATCGCGAGGTGATCACCTCGCGCGGCTTCTTCTATCGCCTGTCGCTGCTGATCATGCGCCGCCCGGTGGTCGTCGCGCTCGCGACCGCGACCGTGCTCGTGCTGGCCGGCCTGCCCTTCCTGCGCATCGAGTTCGCCGGCGTCGACGCGAGCGTCCTGCCGGCCGAGTCGAGCGCGAAGGTCGTCGACAGCGCGCTGCGAACGGACTTCCCGCCGGGTCCCACATCGCCGCTGCAGGTCGCCGTGACGGCTCCCCGCTCGGACGCCGCCGAGGTCACGTCGTACGCCCGCCGCCTCGCCCGGCTCGAAGGGGCCGACGCCGCCGATCCTCCGGGCTACATCGGTCAGCGGACGTGGCTCGTCCAGGTGACGCCCGAGACGCCCGCGCTCAAGCAGCCGGCGCTCGATCTCGTCGAGCGCGTGCGCGACGGGCCTGCACCGGGGGTGGTCGCCGTCGCGGGCGAGTCGGCGCGCTTCGTCGACCAGGTGTCGAGCCTGGGCGGCCGTCTGCCGCTCGCGCTCGCGCTGCTGACGATCACGACGCTGCTGATCCTCTTCGCGATGACCGGGTCGGTCGTGCTGCCGATCAAGGCGATCGTCATGAACGTGCTCGGCATCAGCGCGGCGTTCGGCCTGCTCGTGCTGATCTTCCAGGACGGCCGGCTCATGGGGCTGCTGGACTACGAGTCCGCCGGCGGCCTGGAGGTGACCCAGCCGCTGGTCCTGCTGGCCCTCGCCTTCGGGCTGAGCACCGACTACGGCGTGTTCCTGCTGACGCGCATCAAGGAGGCCCGCGACGCGGGCGCGTCCAACGAGGAGTCCGTGGCGGTCGGGATCCAGCGCACCGGCCGGATCGTGACCGCCGCCGCGCTGCTCTTGTGCATCGCGATCGGCGCGTTCGCGACGTCGGAGATCGTCTTCGTCAAGCAGGTCGGCCTCGGGACCGCGCTCGCCGTCCTCATCGACGCGACGATCGTGCGCTGCCTGCTCGTGCCGTCGCTCATGGCGCTGCTCGGCGAGCGCAACTGGTGGGCGCCGGCGCCGCTCAAGCGCCTGCACGCGCGGCTGCGCCTCGGCGAGGGCTGACGCGACGCGGCAGATCGAGCCGTTTCCAAGGGGGTGGTTCGTTCTACTGGGTCTATAGCAGCGCAGAACGAACCACCCCCGACGTTTGCGCCGCGCTCAGCGGCGAGCGGTCCAGTCCGGCCCGCCCCCGGTCCGGCCGCTCAGGACCCTGGCGCCGTAGCCGTCGCCGTCGAGCGCGGCGAGGACCGCCTTCGCGTGCTCGTGCCCGCGCGTCTCAAGGACGAGCTGGACGGCGGTCTCGCGCACGTGCAGGTCGACGCCCTCGCGGACGTGCTCGACCTCCAAGAGGTTCGCGTCCGCCGCGGCGACGCAGGCGAGCAGGCGCGCGAGTGACCCCGGCCTGTCGGGCACGCGGGTGAAGAGCACGAGCCGCCGCCCGACCTGGGTCTCGTGGCGGCGGGCGACGGCGGCGAGCATCCCCGGGTCGACGTTGCCGCCCGACAGCACGACGACGGTGCTCCCGCTCGCGGCGGGAGCGACCTGGCCGCCCAGCAGCGCCGCGACGCCCACGGCGCCCGCGCCCTCGACGACGAGCTTGCCGCGCTCCATGAGCAAGACCATCGCCTCGGCGATCTCGTCCTCGCCGACGGCGACCACGTCGTCGACCCACCGCGCGACGAGCCCGAGCGTCAGCCCGCCCGGCCGCTTGACGGCGATGCCGTCCGCGATCGTGACGGCGGACGCGACGCCGACCGGCTCGCCCCGACGCAGCGACTCCGCGAACGCGGCGCACACGCCGGCCTGGACCCCGACGACCTCGACCTCGGGCCGCGCCGACTTCACCGCGATGGCCAAGCCGCTCGCCAGGCCACCGCCGCCGAGCGGCACGACGACCTTGGCGAGGTCGGCGACGTCCTCGAGCAGCTCGAGGCCGATCGTCCCCTGGCCCGCCACGACGTCGAGATCGTCGAACGGGTGGACGAAGGCGAGCCCGCCCTCCTGCGCTCGTTCCCTCGCCGCGGCGACGCAGTCCTCGACCGACTCGCCGACGAGGCGCACGACCGCGCCCAGCGCCGCGCAGCCCTCGACCTTCGCGATCGGCGCACGCGCGGGCATGAACACCTCACACGGCACCCCGCGCGCCCGCGCCGCCTCGGCGAGCGCCCACGCGTGGTTGCCGGCGCTGCCGGCCACGACGCCGCGCTCACAGCCCGTTCCCAGCGCCGCGAGCTTGGCGAGCGCGCCGCGCAGCTTGAACGAGCCGGTGTGCTGCAGGTTCTCGGCCTTCAGCGCCACCTTCGCGCCGCAGCGCTCCGATAGCGTCCGCGACGTGAGCAGCGGCGTGTGGCGCACGACGTCGCGGATGGCGACGCGTGCCCGCTCGATGTCCTCCACGCCGACGCTCACAGGAGCAGCAGCGCGTAGAGACAGACGCCCAGCAGCGCGGCGGCGGCGATCCCGAGCCCCGCTTCCCGATCGCCCTCGACGTACTTGATGACCGCCAGGACCAGGCCCGCCAGCGGGAGCGCCACGGCGACGAAGTACGCGAAGTTGCGGCGCAGGAAGTCGAGGACCGGTGCCAGCTGCATGCCCGCAGGCTCGCAGATGGCGCGCTCCGAGGGCGGCGGGGCCGCCGCTGCGGAGACCGGCCGCGTCTACGCCGCTGCGAGGCCGATGCTGCGAGCGCCGGAGGCCGCGGGACGAAGCTCGATGACGTTGCTCGGCGACGGGCGGCTCGGCGACGGGGCGGTGCGGCCGGCGTCGTTGAACGTGTCGCGAGAGATCGACTCGAGGCGGCGGGGAAGCTCGGTGACGGTTGGCGAGAACATGACGAGGTCCAAGGGAGAGGGTCGGTTGGTGATGACAACTCTCCCGCGACACAGAGGTCGCGCCAATGCGGTGAACTCCTCAATCGTGGTGCGGCTAACCGCCCGTGCCGGACGTCACACGCCCGGACCTGGCGGCGCCGGACCCGGTCCGCCTACGCCGCCTTGCTGCCCTCGGCGATCCGCAGGAACGCGTCCCAGCGGCGCTTGTCGCGACCCGCGCGGCGCTGCTCCTCGGTGTGCGGCTCGGCGGCCGCGTAGGCGTCCTCGGCCTTGCGCAGCTTGTCGCGCAGGTCCGCGGCGTCGAGCGCGCTCGGGCTCCTGGGCCTCTTCGACGAGGACGAGCACGCCCTCGTCGGAGACCTGGACGTAGCCCTCGCCCTGCGCGTAGCTGACGATGTCCGTCTCGGACTTGTACAGCCGCAGCTCGGTCGGCACGAGCTGGCCCAGCAGCGGCTGGTGGCGGGCCATGATGCCGATCGAGCCGATCTCGGTGCGCGTCGAGACGAACTCGACCTCGTCGTTGAAGACCGACCCCTCGGGCGTCAGGACCTCGACGCGAAATGGTGTACGAGCCACGGTCAGTGGTCCGTTCCGTGACAGGCCGCCCGGAGATCCGGGATGCCGGCGCCGTCTGGCAAGGACGCAGGAGCGAAGGTGGCCCTCCGGGCCATCGAGGTCCGAGGACGCCGCCAGACGGTGATCGGCGCCCGGAGATTCGGGTGGGCTGTTGCGGAACGGGCCGCTTAGTCGTCCTTCTTGCCGCTGGCGGCCTTGACGACGTCGTCGATCGTGCCCTTGAGGAAGAACGCCGACTCCGGCACGTCGTCGTGCTGGCCCTCGATGATCTCCTTGAAGCCGCGGATCGTCTCCGCGATCGGCACGTACTGGCCGGGCGTGCCGGTGAACTGCTCGGCGACGAAGAACGGCTGCGACAGGAAGCGCTCGACGCGGCGCGCCCGGCCGACGATGAGCTTGTCCTCGTCGGACAGCTCGTCGATGCCGAGGATCGCGATGATGTCCTGCAGCTCCTTGTAGCGCTGGAGGATCTCCTTGACGCGGTTCGCGGTCGTGAAGTGCTCCTCGCCGAGGATGTCCGGCTTGAGGATCGTCGAGGTCGAGTCGAGCGGGTCGACCGCCGGGTAGATCCCCTTCTCGGAGATCGCCCGCGAGAGCACGGTCGTCGCGTTGAGGTGGGCGAACACCGAGGCGGGCGCCGGGTCGGTGAGGTCGTCGGCGGGGACGTAGATGGCCTGCACCGAGGTGACCGAGCCGTCGCGCGTCGAGGTGATGCGCTCCTGCAGCTGCCCCATCTCCGTCTCGAGCGTCGGCTGGTAGCCGACCTGCGACGGCATCCGGCCGAGCAGCGCGGAGACCTCCGAGCCGGCCTGCACGAAGCGGAAGATGTTGTCGATGAAGAGCAGCACGTCCTGGCCGCCCTTCTCGCGGAAGTACTCCGCCATCGTCAGCCCGGCGAGCGCGACGCGCATGCGCGCTCCGGGGGGCTCGTTCATCTGCCCGAAGACGAGGATCGTCTTGTCGATGACCCCCGACTCCTTCATCTCGAGCCAGAGGTCGTTGCCCTCGCGCGAGCGCTCGCCGACGCCGCAGAAGGCCGACAGGCCGCCGTGCTCCTGGGCGAGGTTGTTGATGAGCTCCTGGATGAGCACGGTCTTGCCCACGCCGGCCCCGCCGAACAGCCCGACCTTGCCGCCCTTGGCGTACGGCGCGAGGAGGTCGACGACCTTGATGCCGGTCTCGAACATCTCCGTCGTCGGCATGAGGTTCTCGACGTTCGGCGCCGAGCGGTGGATCGGCCAGCGCTCGTCGAAGTCGACGTCGCCGACCTGGTCGATCGGCTCGCCGAGCACGTTGAGGATGCGACCCAGCACGCCCTTGCCGACGGGCACCGTGATCGGGCCGCCCGTGTCGACGACCTCCTGGCCACGCGCCAGGCCGTCCGTGGAGTCCATGGCGACGCAGCGCACGCGGTCGTCGCCGAGGTGCTGCTGCACCTCGAGCACGAGCACGCCGGCGTCATCGTCCTCGCCGCGCGCGATCGTGATCGCGTTGTAGATCTCGGGCAGCTGGCCGTTGGGGAACGTCACCTCGACGACGACGCCCTGGATCTCCTCGATCCGACCGGTAGCGGTCGTGGTCTCGGTCTCTTCTGTCTGTTCTGTGGTGGCCACTGGGGTTTCTCCTTACGTGAGCGACTCGGCGCCCGCGACGACTTCCATGATTTCCTGAGTGATCTCGGCCTGGCGGGCGCGGTTCATCTCGAGCGTGAGGTCCTCGATGAGCTCGCCGGCGTTCTCGGAGGCGTTGCGCATCGCGGTCATGCGGGCGCCGTGCTCGGACGCGGTGGACTCGAGCAGCGCGCGGTACACGGAGATCTCGACGTAGTCGGGCACGAGGCGGGCGAGGATGTCCTTGGCGTCGGGCTCGTACTCGACGAGCGCGCGGCTGCGGTGCTTCTCCTCCTCGTCCTCGTCCTCGGTCCCCTCGAGGATCGTCGCCTGCTGCAGCGGCAGGAGCGTCTCGCGACGGACCTCCTGCGTGAGCGGCGAGATGTAGCCGTTGTAGAAGATCTCGACGCGGTCGGCCTTGCCGTCGATGTAGGCGGCCATGAGGTCCTCGGCGATCGCCCGCGCGTCGGCGTACGCGGGCCGGTCGGTGAAGCCGACGTAGCGGCCGACCGGATCCTTGCCGCGGAAGGTCAGCGTCGACACGCCGCGGCGGCCGGCGGCGCTGTAGATCACGGCGCGCCCGTCACCCTCGATCTCGCGGCCCGCGCGCAGCCCGGCGCGCACGATCTGCGAGTTGAACGCGCCCGCGAGGCCGCGGTCGCCGGTGACGAGCAGCAGCGCGACCTTGTCCTCGCTGGCGTGCTCCTTGAGGATCGGCAGGCCCGAGACCTCGGACGACCCGGCCGCCTCGGCGGCCTGGCGCGTCATCCGGCGGATCGCCCCGGCGTACGGGCGCAGCGCGGCGATGCGCTGCTCGGCGCGGCGCAGGCGAGCCGCCGCGACCATCTCCATGGCGCGGGTGATCTTCTGGATGTTCTTGACGGACCCGATGCGGGCCTTGACGTCGCGCTGGTTTGCGCTCACGCCGGTGCCGCCTCCTTCTCGGGCTCGTCGGCGGTCTCATCGTCGGCGTCGGCGTCGGCGTCGTCGTCGGCGTCGTCGGCCTTCGCCGAGGTCGACGAGGCCGGGGCGTCGTCGGACCCGGACTCGATCGCGACGCCGTCCTCGTCGATGTCCTCGCCGAAGTCCTTGACGAACTCCTCGACGGCCGCGTGGATGGTCTCGATCATGTCGTCATCCCACTTGTTCTCGGCGATCTGCTTGAGGAGGTCGGCGTGCTCGGCGCGCATGCGCGAGACGAGATCCTCGTGGAACTGGGGCACGCGATCGACGGAGACGCGGTCGATGAAGCCGTTCGTCGCGGCGTAGATCACGACGACCTGCTCCTCGACGGCCATCGGCGAGCGCTCGTTCTGGTTGAGCGTCTTGACGAGCCGCTCACCGCGGGCGAGCGTCGCCTGCGTGTCGGCGTCGAGGTCCGAGCCGAACTGCGCGAACGCCTCGAGGTCGCGGTACTGCGACAGCTCGAGCTTGAGCCGCCCGGCGACCTTCTTCATCGGCTTGATCTGGGCGTTGCCGCCGACGCGCGACACCGAGATGCCGACGTTGATGGCCGGCCGCACGCCCGAGAAGAAGAGCTTCGGCTCGAGGAAGATCTGGCCGTCGGTGATCGAGATGACGTTCGTCGGGATGTACGCCGAAACATCCCCGGCCTGCGTCTCGATGATCGGCAGCGCGGTCATCGACCCACCGCCGAGGTCGTCGTTGAGCTTGACGGCACGCTCGAGCAGGCGGCTGTGCAGGTAGAAGACGTCGCCCGGGTAGGCCTCGCGACCCGGCGGGCGACGCAGCAGCAGCGACATCTGGCGGTAGGCGAACGCGTGCTTGGTGAGGTCGTCGTACACGCACAGCGCGTGCTTGCCGTTGTAGAGGAAGTGCTCCGCCATCGCGGCACCCGCGTACGGCGCGAGGAACTTCACCGGCGCGGCCTCGTCGGCGGAGGCGGCCACGATGATCGTGTTCTCCATGGCGCCGGCCTCGGAGAGCGTCTCGGCGAGCGCGACGACGGTCGCCATGCGCTGGCCGATCGCGACGTAGACGGAGATGACGCCCGTCTTGCGGTTGTTGATGATCGTGTCGATCGCGATCGTCGTCTTGCCCGTCTGACGGTCGCCGATGATCAGCTCGCGCTGGCCGCGGCCGATCGGGATCATCGCGTCGATCGCCTTGATGCCGGTCTGCATCGGCTCGATGACCGGCTGGCGCTGGACGACGCCGGGGGCCTTGAACTCGGCCGGGCGCTTGGACGACGCGTTGATGTCGCCCTTGCCATCGAGCGGGTTGCCGAGCGGGTCGACGATGCGGCCGAGCAGCTCGTCGCCGACGGGGATCTCGAGCAGGTCGCCGGTGCGCTTGACCGTGTCGCCCTCGACGATCTTGTCCCAGTCGCCGAACAGCACGACGCCGACGTTGTCGGACTCGAGGTTCAGCGCGAGCCCCGTGACCCCGTGCGGCAGCTCGAGCATCTCGAACGACATGGCGTTCTCAAGGCCGTGGACGCGCGCGATGCCGTCGCCCACCGACAGGACGGTCCCGACCTCGGTCAGCTCGGCCGAGCCGGCGTCCAGCCCCTCGATGCGGCTCTTGAGGATGGAGGTAATTTCGTCAGGCTTGATCTTCATGGAGGTCGTGTCAGCTCCTTGTGCTCGCGGTGGCGTCAAGCGCCGCGGGCGACGTGCTTTCTCAGGTTGTCGAGGCGATTGCGGATCGAGGCGTCGAGGATCGAGTTGCCGACTCGCAGGACGATGCCGCCGAGGATGTCGGGGTTCACGTCCGCGGTCAGCTCGATCTTCTGGCCCGTGTCCTTGGCGATGCGGTCGCCGATCTGCTTGACGGTGGCCTCGTCGAGCTTCGTGGCGGTCGAGATCGAGACGGGCAGGATCTTGTTCTCCTGCTCCCAGAGCCCGTCGTAGTAGCGGCGGATGCGAAACACCGCCGGCATGCGGTGCTTCTCGATGAGCAGCTCGAGGAAGTTGATCGAGCGTCGGGTCGGCGCCCTCGACGGTCTTCTCGAGGCCGTCCTTCTTCTCCGGCGTCGAGAAGTAGGGCGAGAAGAAGAAGACCGCCAGGTCGCGGTTGTCCGCCAGCGCGTCGCAGAACTGCCCGAGCTGCTCGCGGATGACGTCGAGCTTGTCGTGCTCCTGGGCGACCGCGAACAGCGACCGGCCGTAGACCTCGGCGATCTCCTCCATGCGCTCAGTTCCCCCGCTCGCCCGCCAGCGCCGAGAAGTCGAGCTCGGAGAGCGCGTCCTCCACGAGGCGCCGCTGGTCCTCGCCGGTGAGCGTCTTGCGCGTGACCTTCTCGGTCGCGAGGATCGTCAGGTCGGCGACCTCGTTGCGGATGTCCTGAATCGCGCGGCGCGTCTCGGCCTGGATCTCGCGCTTGGTCTGCTCGAGCAGCTCTTCCTTCTTGGCCTTCGCATCGGCGAGCGCCGACGCCTCGGCAGCCTCGCCCGCCTTGCGCGCCCGGGAGAGGATCTCCTCGGCCTGCTCGCGTGCCGCCGCCAACCGCTCGCGGTACTCGGCGAGGATCTTGTCGGCCTCCTCGCGCGTGCGCGCCGCGTGGTCGATCGACTCCTCGATCGCGTGCTGGCGGCGGTCGAGCGTCTCCTGGATGCGCGGGAAGACGACCTTCTTGAGGATGTAGAGCGAGAGGGTGAAGACGAGCAGCGTCCAGATCATCAGCCCGACGTTGGGCGAGACCAGGAACGACCCGCTCTCCTCCGGCGGGGCGTGCTCGGCGGCCGCGAGCGGAAGTCCGGCGATGATGCTGGAGAGGTCCATCGTGGCCTAGAGGAAGAAGGCGATCAGGCCGCCGACGAGGCCGTAGAAGAAGCACGCCTCGGTGAGCGCGAAGCCGAGCCACTGGATCGAGGCGATCTCGTCCTTCATCTCGGGCTGGCGCGTGACCGACTCGATGACCTTGCCAAACAGCATGCCGATGCCGGCGCCCGCTCCGGCCGCGCCGCCACCGGCGCCGACGCCGAGGGCGATCGCCTTGCCGGCCTTCGAGCCGTAGTCGGCGTTGGTCTCCGCCGCCTGCGCGATGATGTTCAGAGTGGCCAGGGAGAGGGACATGTGTAGGTCAAGCTCCTTCTAGTGGGAGTGGGAGACGGCGCTACCCAGGTAGATGCACGTCAGGATGGCGAAGATGAACGCCTGCAAACCGGCGACAAGCGTGGCTTCGAAGATGTAGATCGCGACCCCCGCCGGCATCGTGAACCAGGCGAGGACCTCAAGGCCGAGCAGGACCGCCAGACCGCCGGACATGAACTGGATGAGCATGTGGCCGGCGAGGATGTTCGCGAAGAGCCGGACCGTGAGCGAGATCAGGCGCAGGAAGTTCGAGAGCACCTCCAGCGGGAAGATCATGATGAGGATCGGGCCGGTCAAGCCGGGCGGGATCAGGCTCTTGACGTACCCGAAGAAGCCCTTGGCGCGGATGCCCTCGATGTTGAAGGCGAAGAACACGATGAGCGCGAGGACGAGCGGGATCGAGACGTTCGCGGTCGCCGCGTAGATCTGGAACGCGGGCATCTCGAAGAGGCCGAAGACGTCGACCTTGTGCTCGGTGTTGACCGGCAGCGGCAGGTAGCCGATGAGGTTCGAGATCCAGATGAAGACGAAGAGCGTGAAGACGAGCGGAAACCACTTGCGCGCCATCGCGTCGTCCATGTTGTCGCGCACGACCTTGTCGCGCATGCCCGTGTAAGCCCACTCCATGGCGGCCTGCACGCGGTTCGGCCGGCCCTGCATGCGCTTGGAGATGTAGAGCATGATCCCCAGCGTGAGGAACGTCGCGATGAAGAGGTACAGCACGCCCTTGTTCAGATCAAACGGCCCCGGCAGCGCCAGCCAGGTGTCGAGCTTGAACTCGGCGGCCGGCTCGAACTCGTAGGGGTTGTCCTTGCGCGCGGCGCCGAAGATCGCGACGATCGCGACCAACCCGAACACGTAGACGCCGAGGATGCCGAACGTGATCTTGCGGCGCGTGCTCATGCGGACATCCTCTTTTTCTGCCTGTGCATGACGGCAGCGACGACGAAGTGGAAGGAGAAGGCGCCGAAGATCATCAGCGCGGCGGCCAGTGCGTCGGCCTCGGTGCTCGTCAGGCCGACGGCGATGATCGCGCAGGCCAGCACCCATACGCGGAGCATCCGCAGAGCGACGCCCAGCCCCAGCTGGCGGCGCCCGTCGTCGATCGCGGCGATGCGACGGTCGGCGACGAGCGAGGCGCCGCGCACGGCGATCCACGCGAGGGCGCCGACGGCGATGCCGACCGTAGGCGCGCCCAGCGCGATCGCGCAGACGGCCACGACCACGACCAAGACGATGTCGAGGTACGAGGTCAGGGGCACGGTTTCGCGCTCGAAGGTCGCGCTAGCGCTTACCGACAAGGAGCTTCCCTACGAACAACGTCCGAAAATACCCACGACCACCCGCGCCGTAGGTAGGCTCGTCCGTCAGGCGCTGTGTGTTCTCGAAAGAGGGCATGACAAGGGGTGCGCAACCCTACACGTGCGCGACCCCGCGGGTACTGCGGTCGAAGCGGACGCGTTGCGCCCCTGCACCATAGCCACATCGCAGACTTTGTAACAACATTGTGACAGGCGGTACGAGCTACACGCGCGCGTTAGCATCGAAGCGTGGCCTTCTCGCACGATCACGTTCACGCCGGGCATGAGCACGGCCATTCGGGCCACGTTCACGCGCCTTCCGCGGACGCGGACCGCCGCTGGCTGACCGTCGCGCTCGCCCTCATCGCGGCGTTCATGGGCGTCGAGGTCGTCGCGGGCCTGCTCGCCGGGTCGCTCGCGCTGCTCTCCGACGCGGCGCACATGCTGACCGACGCCGCCGCGATCGCGCTCGCACTCGTCGCGGCCCGGTTGGCCGCCCGTCCTGCCCGCGGGGCGTTCACGTTCGGCTTCGGGCGCGCCGAGATCCTCTCCGCGCAGGTCAACGGCGCCGCGCTGTTCGTGCTCGCCGGCGTCATCGCGTTCGAGGGCATCCGGCGCCTCGGTTCGCCGCCGGACGTCGAGGGGCCGATCGTCATCGTCGTCGGCGTGCTCGGGGCGGTCGTCAACGTCGCGGCGTTCTGGGCGCTGTCGCGCTCCGAGCGCCAGAGCCTGAACGTCGCGGGCGCGCGAGCGCACGTGCTCGCCGATCTGTACGGCTCGTTCGCCGCGATCGCGGCCGGCGTCGTCATCGCCTCCGGCGGGCCGGCGCAGGTCGACGCGATCGCCGCGCTGTCGGTCGCCGCGCTCATGCTGCGCTCGGGCTGGTCGCTGCTGCGCGACTCCGCGCGGGTGCTGCTCGAGGCCGCGCCGCAGGGCATCGACCCCGAGGAGGTCGGCATGGCGCTCGCGTCGCAGAAGGGCGTCGTCGAGGTCCACGACCTGCACGTCTGGGAGGTCACGTCGGGCTTCCCGGCGCTCGCGGCGCACGTCGTGGTGGCGGCCGACGACGACTGCCACGGCTGCCGGCGCGAGCTCCAGGCGCTGTTGCGCGAGCGCTTCGGCATCCGCCACACGACGCTCCAGGTCGACCACGAGTCCTGGAACGAGCTCCTCGAGATCGAACCGCCCGCGCGGAGCACCTGACGCGGCCGCCGCCGCGATCCTGGCGAGTTGACTCCGAATGGCGGGGTCAATGCGCCAGAGGCGAAGCGACTCGGGTGGGCGCTGCGCGATGATCGCTCTGTGCCCGGCTGGCCCCCACGCTGCGAGCTCGTCGTCTTCGGAGCGACGAGCCTTCCGGCGTCCGTCGCGCACGCCGACGCGGCCGTCGTCCGAGCGCTCACGCGCGACGGCGTGCCGAAGGCGTGGTTCTACGCCGGCTACCACGCGGCACGCGAGCTGCGCGCGGTCGACGTCCCGCCGCTCGGCCGGCTCATCCGCTTCGCCACCTCCGGGCTCGGGGCGAGCCTGCTCGTCGAGCCGGCGCTCGGCGAGGTGCTGTTCCTCGTCACGGTCCGCGGCGCCACGCCCTCGTTCGTCAGCTCGTCGCTGGCCCAGTTCACCGCGACCGCCCGCGCGGTCGTCGAGCGCTATCCGTACTACTCGCTGACCTCGAGCCCCGACGAGGTGATCGCGGCCGCCGCCGACGTCGCGCGGATCATCGAGGCGATCGATCCCGCTGCCATGGGCACGGACCTCTACTGGGCGACGTTCGTCGACGACATGCGCGCCGGCGCCTTCGCCTCTGAGCTCCTCACCGCGGACGGTTAGGGTTCGCGCGGGACTTCTCTGGCGGACGTCAGGTACTCGAACGTCGGCCCTGCGTGCTGGCCGCCGGAGCCGGGCAGCGGCAGTCGCAGGAGCTCCTCGGCGCTGTATCGGAGGTCGAACATCGTCGTGACCGCTTCCTGGAGGGCGCCGGGGCGCCCCGTGATCGCGTCCTCGATCTGCCACAGCAGGCGCGTCCACAGCTCCGCGCAGCGCTCGGTCGCGCGGCGCACCGGGCCGTCGGCGATCTCGTCGATGCGCAGGTCGATCTTCATCGGGAAGACGGCGGCGAGGTTGACGTCGATCGGCGCGCCGGTCGGCTCGTCGGGCATGTCGTCGGCGAGGTAGCGCCTGCGCCTGCGCAACTCGTTGAAGCGGTAGAAGTGGGCGAGGTCGCGGTCGGCGTCGAACTTCTCGCCGCTCGGCGGGATCGTCAGCTCGCCCTCGCCCTGCTCGACGATCTCATCCAGCGCCTCGAGCGCCGACTCGAGGCAGCACACCTTGCGCGCGGTTCCGCCGCTTGCGTAGTAGTGCTCGCGGCCGATCTGGCGAGCCGGATCGCCGGTGAATACCTTGCCCGCGCCCAACCGCGCGACGACCGCCGTAAGCCCTTCCTCGACGGCCTTGTAGAACGCGCCGATCGAGTCGTAGACGTCGGCGTCGGCGTCCTCCCCGTCACCGTCGCTGCCGAGCGTCAGCAAGCGCGGGACGGCGGCGCCCGGCAGCGGCGCCGCGAGGTCGTCCGCCCGCGCGTAGGACGGGTTCTCGATCATGAGGAACCCGTCGAGCGCCGCGTCGTCGAACGGCCGTAGGCTGACGGCGAACGTCCCGCTGTGGTGCGGGATCTTCGCCGGGTACTTGGGCACCCACCGCGGATCGACGACCGTGGGTCGCCCGCCGACGGCGTTGAGGACGTTGGCAGCGAGGATGAGGTGGAGCATCTCCTCGACGACGACAGATCGGATGATGGCCGACGCCTCGCTGTTGGTCGCCGGGTGCAGCGAGTAGAGGGCGGCGAGATACGGCGGAATGACGAGCAGCTCGATCTCCACGGCCGCCTGCAAGTGAAGCCGCAGGTCGTCGAGCGTCCAGTCAGCGGGCGTGGCGGCCATCGCGCAGCTCCAGTGCGTCGAGGATGTCGCGAGCGGTCCGGAACGCGAGCGCGGCGACGGTCAGCGTCGGGTTCGACGTCCCCATCGTGGGCATCGATCCGGCCCCGACGACGTGGAGGTTGTCGTGGCCCCAGAAGCGCTGGTTGCCGTCGACGACGGAGTCCTTCGCCGTACGGCCCATGAGGTGCGTGCCCGCGTAGTGGCCGGCGCCGTCCCAGGGAATCTTGGTCCCCTTGTACGTCGCGGCGTAGATGAAGTTGTTGTCCGGGTCCGTGCGATTCTCGGCGCCCATGCGCTGAAACAGGGCGTCCGCGACGTTCTGCGCGGCCTGCATGCCGGCCAGCGTGTAGTCGTCGAAGAGGTTGTAGGTGACGACGGGGCGCGGCAGACCCATCGCGTCGGTGTACTTCGGATCGATGGAGACGCCGTTGGCCGGGTCGGGCAGGCATTCGACGAGCATCCCCATGCGGAACTGGCGCGCGACGGCGTTGCCGACGGTCTCGCGCAGGCCCGCGCCAATGAGGTGGTCGTCGTTCAGCGCGGTCGCCACGGTGCTCTCCGGCGCGCCCATCGGCCACAGCCAGCCCTCGTTGCCGATCTCCAGCCGGAACGCCGCCAGGTCGGAGCGAAAGGCGCCGCCGCGCAGGTCCTCGATCCCGGAGGTGCAGAGCGGGCCGCGGAACGACCCGCATGGCTCGGGCATCAGGCCCCACGCCAAGACCGTTGGGTGGTCGTAGACGCAGCGGCCGAGCAGGCCGCTCGTGTCCGGCGCCCTCGAGTTCAACAGGAGCTTCGCGTTCTCGACGGCATGGCACGCCAGGACGTACGTCCGACCCCGGGCCTGCTGCACCGCGTGGCCGGGCGCGGCCGGGTCGGCGTAGCGGTAGTACTCGATCCCGGTGACCTCGCGGCCGTCGCTGAGCACGCGGGAGGCCACGGCTTGCGCGACGACCGTGACGCGCCCGGTACGCGTCGCCTTGGTCAACGTCTTGAGCGCGTTGTACTTCGCCTGTACCGGGCAGATCGGGGTGCACGAGGTGTTGCCTTGGCAGCGCTCGCCGATGTCCCGCGAGAGCGCCTGACCCTCCTCGGGTTCGCCCCAGTCCGCGGTGACGTCGACGGCGCCGACCGGCGCGTAGCCGGGATTCGGCGTGGAGTTGCGCCCGGCGGGCGTGTTGCGCACGGTGATCGTGCTCGTCGCGCCGCCATAGGGCACCTCGCAACCGTCGACCGCCGCCGCGATGTGGCGATCGAGCCAGCTCGGCGGGATCGGCTGCATCGGGTACTGGTAGCCGGGCGGGAACTCGATGCCGAGGTATCCCTGCTCGGCCGCGTCCCCGCTGACGCCGATCTCCCACTCGGCGCGGCCGTAGTCGGGGGCGAGGTCCGAGTAGGACAGTGGCCAGTCGCGACCTCGCTGGAAGCGCGTCTGCATCTCGAAGTCCTCGGGCAGCATGCGCAGGCACGTGCCGAGCCAGTGCAGCGTCGTGCCCCCGGCGGTGCGCGCGTAGGTGCTGCGGTACGGCTGCTCGCCGTCCTCCACGAAGTAGTGTGAACCGGGCAGCGCATCGATGCCCGGGATGTCGGGCTGCGGCGCGTTGGGGTTGAACGCGTAGGGCGACTCGGGCGTCTTGAACACGGCGCCGCGGAAGCGCTCGACCTGGTGCTGGTAGCCGGCGAACGTCCGCGCCTCGTCCGTCCCCGCCTCGAGGACCAGCACGTCGGCTCCCGCGTCGGCCAGCTCCTTCGCCAGGATCGAGCCGCTGATGCCGGCACCGACGATCACCACGTCGTACGGGTCGGTCCTCATCGGTTCGGATCAGCTCCTCGGGGAGGTCGATGGTGGCTTCGGCGGCAGTGCCCAACCCCCGAACCCAGTCGGGTTCGCGCCGACGGGATGCGTGCCGGCCGCGGTCCACACGAGGCTTCGCGGATAGTCCAGGCCGAACACGAGGCTCGGAACGTCAAGCTGGTCGTATGCGGTCGTCCAGCCGTCCGGCATGGCGACCCAGTTGGCCGTGTACCAGAGCTGCGTCACGTTGCGCGCGAGCGGCCCGAGCCGCGGGTCGGCGAGGATCTCGGTGCGCAGCGCCGCCTCGCGCGAACCGGGATCCGGGTGCTCTCGCTCGATCGCTCGCCACCGCTCCAGGAGATCTGCGACCAGCTGGGGGAACGACCCGGCGAGCCAGTTGGCATAGCGATCCACCGAGCCCGTGGCGGTCAGCTCGACCGCGTCGAAGCCGGTCAGCGCGCCACAGAGCGAGACGAAGGCCTGCTGGTTTTCACACCCGGCCATGGGTGCACCTGACCAGATCGCACGCCGCGACGCCGCGACAGTTGCACAGTGCACACGTTTACCACGAATACACTCACGTCAAAGCTCCACTGCTCTGATGGATAATCAGCAACGTTCCGTCGACGCGACCGGGGCTACAGCGCCGACGAGCCGATGACCTCCTGCCACCACGCGCGCTCGGGGTCGGTCTTGGCGATCTTCAACCGCCGGCGCGAGTGCCACTGCAGCTGCTCGCGGCTTCCGACGAGCACCTGCGGGCCGGTCACCGCGTAGCGCCCGTCGGACAGGACGACGAGCGCGCCGGGCACGTCCCAGCGCGTGCCGAGGCGGTCGACGACGTCGAGGCCGAGCACCTTGACCGGCGAGTCGGGATCGCCGTCGGCGTCGGTCCACGGCCGCGTCGTGAAGATCGGCGCGCCCGATGGCCGGTGCGCGCGCTCGGGTCGCGGCGCCGGGCCGACGGGCCCGGTGCGCCAGCGCTCGCGCGCCTCCTCCAGGGCGCCCATCGCCGACTGGCGGGCCAGCACGTAGAGCCGGTCGCCCGCCTCCAGCCGCGTGGATCCGCGCGGCGGCAGCGCCTCGTCGTTGCGCACGAGCACGTTGACGAGGGCGTCGCGCGGCAGCCCGAGGTCGCGCACCCGCACGCCGATCGCCGCATCGCCCTCGACGAGCGGCACCTCGACGACGTCCGCTCCGAGCTGGCGGATCTGCCCGACCTCGACGAGCGGCGCGCGCAGCGCCGGCTCGTTCGTCAGCGCGCCGAGCTTGCCGGCGATCCACGTGAACGTCGAGCCCTGCAGCAGCGTCGAGACGAGCACGGCGAAGAACGCGATGTTGAAGAACTGCACGGCATTCGGGATGCCCTCGATGATCGGGAACGTCGCCAGCACGACCGGCACGGCGCCGCGCAGCCCCGCCCAGCCGAGCACGAGCCGCTCGGGCGTGTTCAGCGGCGCCCTCGCCGTCGCGACTATCACGGCGAGCGGTCGCGCGACGAAGACGAGCACGAGCGCGACGAGCGTGCCCTTGAGCGCGATGTTCAGAAGGTCCGACGGGAAGACGAGCAGGCCGAGCGTGAAGAACATCGTCAGCTGTGCGAGCCAGGCGAGCCCGTCGTGGAACGCGGCAACCGTCTGGCGGGCCGGGAGCGCGGTCGAGCCCATCGCCAACCCGGCGAGGTAGACCGCGAGAAACCCAGAGCCGTGCAGCACGTCGGCCGCGCCGAACGCGAGCGCCACGACCGCCAGCGACGCCACGGGGTACAGGCCGCCGGTCGCGAGGTTGGCGCGGCGAAAGGCCTGGATGGCCAGCCAGCCGACCGCAGCGCCGACGATCGCGCCGATCCCGAGCTGCTGGACGAAGAGCAGGACCATCTCCGGCACGCCGTAATCGGGCTGGCGCAGCCACTCTATGAAGCCGATGACGAGCAGGATCGCGACCGGGTCGTTCATGCCTGCCTCGCCTTCCAGCGTCCGCGCGAGGCGCCTCTTGAGCGTCGACCCGCGCAGCAGCGCGAAGATCGCCGCACCATCCGTCGCAGACACGATCGAGCCGACGAGCATGCCCTCGAGCAGGGTGAGGTCGAGCAGGAAGTAGGCGGCCAGCCCGGTGATGACGGCCGTCAGCAGGGTGCCCAGGAGCGCAAGGCTCACCGCGGAGCCGATGACCGGGCGAATCTCGCCGAAGCCGGCGGCGAGGCCTCCCTCGAAGAGGATGAGCGACAGGGCGATGATCCCGACGGTGCGGGCCAGGTCGTAGTTGTCGAACGGGATCAGCTCGAGGCCGTCGGACCCAAGTGCCATGCCGACGCCGAGGAACAGGACGAGGCCCGGGATCCGGAGGCGGCCGGCCGCCAGCGACGCGGCCAGGCCCAGCGCGAGCAGGCCACCCGCGGCCAGGATGAAGAGGCCTTCTTCGTGTCCCATCGCGGGATCTTGCTACAGCCAGCGCGCTCGGCGCAGGACGGCGTACAGCCCAAGGCCTACGAGGAGCATCGTCAAGAGCGCCAGCGGATACCCGATGGTCCACTTCAGCTCGGGCATGTGCTTGAAGTTCATGCCCCAGATCGACGCCATGAACGTCGGCACGGCGATGATCGCCGCCCAGCCCGAGATCTTCCGGACGGCCTCGTTCTGCTGCAGGCTGATGACGGCGAGGTTGGCCTGGAAGATGCTCGTCAGGACGTCTCGCTGCGTGCTGATCTCGTCCTCCACGCGCTGGAGGTGGTCCTGGACGTCGCGGAGGTTCTCGCGCAGGACGTCCGGGACCTTCGCGCGCCGCGTCGACTCGAGTACGTCGAGCGCGCCAAGCAGCGGGTGCACCGCGCGGTAGAAGCGCGCGAGCTCTCGGCGCAGGAAGTAGATCCGCCGGGTCTGGTCGCCCTGGCGCTCGAAGACCTGCTCCTCGACCTCCTCGACGTCGTTCTCGATCCCCTCGACGACGGGGACGTAGTCGTCGACGACCTTGTCCATGACCGCCCACACCGCGGCCGACGGACCCAGGCGCAAGAGCTCGGGCTGCGCTTCGAGCCGCTCGCGCGCCGAGTGCAGCTCGCTCGCCGCCCCGTGGCGCACGACGATCGCGTAACCGGGCCCGGTGAAGACGTGGACCTCGCCGAACTCGACCTCTTCCGTCGAGTCGAGGTAGCGCGCGGTGTGCAAGACGAGGAAGTAGCCCTGCGCGTAGTCCTCGACCTTCGGGCGCTGGTGGCGCTGCATCGCGTCCTCGACGGCGAGCGGCGGGAGGTCGAAGCGCTCGGCGACCTCTCTCAGCTCGTCGGCCTCGGGGTCGTGCAGGCCGAGCCAGACGAAGCCGTCGTCGCCCGCGCGCTCGGCGGCCTCGGCGATCTGAAGCGGCTCGTCGTTCTGCCGGCAGCCCTCCTTGTAGTGGGCGCAGTCGACGAGCATCAGCGCGGCGAGCGGTAGCTCGCAAACGGGCGCAGGCCGAGCGTCAGCACGCGGCGCAGGACGTAGAGCGCGGTGCGCTCGCGCCCGGCGGGGGTGATGAGGCCCGAGTCCCACGTCGTGGTCAGCGGGCCGGCGTTCCAGTGGTAGAGGTAGACCCCCTTGATGCGCGGGTTGCGCGGCAGGACGTGATCGAAGAGAAAGCGCGTGACCTCCGCCGCGTGCGTCGCGCCCTCGGGGATGTCGGTCGTGCTGCCGTTGTTGCGCCGGACGAGCCCGCCCGTCTCCGTGAGCCAGACGTCGGCGCCCTTGCCCATCGCCGTGATGATCTGTCGCAGCCTGGTCATCTTGAAGCGGTTGGCCTCGAGGTAGTTGTGCAGGCCCCAGCGCCTCGGCGTGAAGCCGAGGCGTTTGCGGAAGGCCTTGATGTAGGCCACCGCGTTGGGCATGTCCAGGATCTCCGGGCCGAGGATCGTGCACTGCGGGCATTCCTTGCGCAGCGCCTTGTAGTACGACGCGACGAGCGGCGCGCGATGGCAGACGGGCTCGCCGCAGTGGTTGGCCTCGTTCCAGACGGCGAACGTCTTGACCCAGGGATAGCGCGCGCGCAGCGTCCGGAACTCGAACTTCAGGCGCTCGGGGGTCGGCAGCGAACGCCGTTCGGTGCGCGAGTGTCCGAGCGAGAGGAGCGGTTGGACGTTCAGCGCGCGCGCCGCCTCGAGCCACGCGTCGAGCTCCTGGATCTGCCAGTCGCTGGTCATCGCGTCCCAGCCGATCGCCAGGCGCGCGTAGCGCAAGCCCAGCGCCACGAAGCGCGGGTCGCGGAACATGTCGGCCTTCTGGTCGCCGATGCCGACGCGCACGCCGCCGGGCAGCAGCGGCGCCGCCGGCGCCGGGACGAGCGGCGCCGGCTCGGCCGCGGGCGCGGGCTCGGCCGCAGGCGGCGGCGCGATCGCGGGGGGCGGCGCGACGGGCGCCTCGGCAGCGGCCCCGGTCGCCGCGAGCAGTGCGACCGCGGCCAGCAGCGCGCCGGCCGATCGCGCGCGGATGCTCATCAGCCGCCCGTGAGGATGGTGTCTTCGGGCGTCCAGGCCGGCGCGCAGCAGCACAGCAGCCGCAGCGGCTCGTCACCGGTGTTCGTCAGCTTGTGGACCTCGCCGGGGGCGATGAGGATGCAGTCCCCGGCCGTCACGTCGACGTGCTCGTCGCCGAGGCGCATGTGCCCGGCCCCCGAGGTGATGAGGTAGATCTCCTCGGCGATCGGGTGGTAGTGCTCGTCGGTCGCCCAGCCGACCGGCACCGTCGCCTCGGCGAGCGACTGGTTGACGGACGGCAGCGACACGCGTCCGGCCAGTTCGCGGATCGTCGAGCCGTCGGTCGTGCGAAACGGCTTGGCCTCGTCGAGACGGGAGCGCTGCATGGCCCGCAACGGTAGTGATCGCGGCGGTGGCCGCGCGTCATAACTGCAGCCGGTCGAACTCCTCGGTCTCGCGCCGCACGGCGTCGAACTCGCCGGTCTCCAGGCGCACCGCGACGTCCGCGTCGATCTCCGCGTCGGTCGCGGTCGGCCGCGAGCGGCGCAGGAGCGCCGCGTCCAGGCGCTTGAACTTCAGGATCTCGAGCACGTAGACGAGGTAGACCGACCCGACGATCGTCAGGAGCCCGAGCCCCGCCATGACGGCCGCCCAGCCGAGGTGCAGCGAGCCCCCGTTGTCGGAGTAGGGCACGAAGCGCAGCGCGATCGCCAGCCCGGCGAGCGACAACGTCCAGGCGTAGAGGTAGAGCACGGTCCGGCGCGTCGAGAAGCCGATGCGATCGAGGCGGTGGTGGAAGTGCTCGCGGTCGGCCGCGTAGACGGGACGGTGGTACTTCATCCGCTTGAGCACGACGAACGTCGTGTCGAGGAACGGCACCGCGAGCACGATCAGCGGGAAGATCAGCGCCAGGACGGCGTTCGTCTTCGCTGAGCCGAGCACGGCGACGCAGCCGAGCAGCAGGCCCAGCAGGTTCGAGCCACAGTCGCCCATGTAGACCGAGGCGGGAGCGAAGTTGTGGATGAGGAAGCCGAGCGCGGCGCCGGCGGTGATCGCCGCGAGGACGCCGCCCTCCGTGCGCTGGAGGTCGAACGCGATGATCGCGAGTGCGCCGGCGCTGATCGCGCAGACGCCGGCGGCCAGGCCGTCGATGCCGTCGGAGAGGTTGACGACGTTCATGACGGCGACGAGCCCGAGCACCGTCAGCGGGCCGCCGAGGTCGCCGAACTCGAAGCGCCCGACGAACGGAACCGTGACGAAGTCCACCCGCACCCCGGCGCGCACGGCGAGGATCGCCGCGAGCGCCTGGCCGGCCAGCTTCACGCCCGGATGCAGGTCGAAGCGGTCGTCGATCGCGCCCACGACGCAGATGACGAGCGCCGCCGCGAGGATCCCGTGCAGCTCCCGGCTGCCCGGCATGACGACGATCGCCGCGATCGTCCCGCCGGCGAAGATCGCGAGGCCGCCGAGCAGCGGCGTCCCGCCGGGGGCGAGGCCACGACCTCGCGAGCGATCGATCGCCCCGACCGAACGCGCGAAGCGCGTCGTCAGCGGCGTCAGCGCGGCGGTCGCCGCGAGGGCGATCGCGAAGGCCGTGACCGCGTCGAGCTGGTCGAGCACGCCCGCGACTGTACCCGGCGGTGCGGCCGGGAGCGGCCCTTGCGTGCGGCTACCGAACCGCGCGGCGTCCGGGCGCCGAAGGCCCTGCCTGCCGGCGCCGTTCCGGCGTGCCCCTTGGGCTCCGGCAGGCGCCGTTCCGGCGTGCCCCTTGGGCTCCGGCAGGCGCCGTTCCGGCGTGCCCCTTGGGCTCCGGCAGGCGCCGTTCCGCGTGCCCCTTGGGCTCCGGCAGGCGCCGTTCCGGCGTGCCGGCGCAGCTACGCCAGGCGCCGTTTGCGGCGTGCCGGCGGGGCTGCGGCAGGCGCCGTGCCGGCGTGCCGGCGGGGCTACGGCAGCGGCTCGATCGCCGCGACGCGACGCGAGTGCCGGCCGCCCTCGAAGGCCTCCGTCAGGAACGCCTCGACGATCGCGTCGGCCTCGTCGCCGGCGAGCCGGCGGCCGGAGAGCGTGACGACGTTCGCGTCGTTGTGCGCGCGGGCGAGCTGCGCCTCCTCGACGTCGTGGGCGTTGACCGCGCGCACGCCGGGGACCTTGTTGGCGACGATCGCGACGCCGACCCCGGAGCCGCAGACGAGCACGCCGCGCTCGGCGTCGCCCTCGGCGACGAGGCGCGCGGCCGGAGCGGCGTAACGGGGATAGTCGACCGACTCGTCGGAGTCCGGTCCGACGTCCACGACGTCGTGACCACCCGCGGTGAGCTGCGCCTTCACGTGCTCCTTGAGCTCGTAGCCGGCGTGATCTGAAGCGATGGCGATACGCATGCTTCAGACGTTAGTGGGTCCGTTCTGGAGGGGACCCAGCGCCGCCGCGAGCGCGTCGCGGTCGACGGCGCCCTCGCGCAGGACGCCCCACCTGCCCGCCCGCTCGTAGTCGCGCAGGTCGAGGACCGTGCTCGGCGTGCCGGGGAGCGCGCCGCCGTCGAGGACGAGGTCGGCGCCGGCGCGGATCGCGGGCTCGACGTCGTCGAGCGTGCGCGCGTCGGGCTGGCCGGCGAGGTTCGCGCTGGACTGCAGGACCGGCACGCCGACGCTTGCGAGCGCCGCGACCGCGGGGACCCGCAGGCCGAGCGTGCCGGGGTCCGGACCGCACGCGAGCGCGAAGCGGCGCTCGGGGTTGGGCAGCAGCAGCGTGAGCCCGCCGGGAAGCAGGGCGATCGCGGCCGCCCGCGTGCGCGGGCCCAGCTCCGGCAAGGCGTCGAGCGCTGCGTCGAGGGCGAAGAACATCACCGCAGCGGGCTTGTCGGGCGGGCGGCCCTTCAGCTCGTAGAGCCGCGCCACCGCCGCGGCCGACGCGGGGTCGCACGCGAGGCCGTAGACCGTGTCGGCCGGGAAGACCGCGACGCCGCCCGCCGCGATGCAGCGCTCGAACGCGCCGGCGTCCGCCGAACTCACGGCGCACCCGCCGGCGAAGCGGCCACGGCGCGCCCCACCACCACGCGCTCGATCCCGGCGAGGTCCGGCCGGGCGTGGACCGCGCCGAACCCCGCGGCCTCCAGCAGCGCCGCGACGACCGGCGCCTGGCCCGCGCCGACCTCGATCGCGAGCAGGCCGCCGTCCGTCAGCGCGGCGGCCGCCGCCGGGACGAGGCGGCGGATGAGGTCGAGCCCGTCGGCGCCGGCGAACAGCGCACCCGGCGGCTCGTGCGCGGCGATCTCGGGCGGCAGCGAGGCGCGGTCGCCATCGGCGATGTACGGGGGGTTGGACAGGATCGCGTCGCACTCCCCCACCCCGGCGAGCAGGTCGCCCGCGCGGAACGCCACGTCGAGGCCGAGCGCCGCGGCGTTGGCCCGCGCGACCGCGATCGCGTCCCCGCTGGCGTCGGTGCCGATGGCCTCGATGTCGGGGCGCTCCTGCTTGAGCGCGAGCGCGATCGCTCCGCTGCCGGTCCCCACATCCACGACCTTCGCGCCCTGCGCGACGTCGAGCCCGACCTCGACGAGCAGCTCGGTCTCCGGTCGCGGCACCAGCACGCGCTCATCGACGAGCAGGTCGATGTGGCGAAAGCCCTTGCGCCCGAGGATGTACGCGACCGGCTCGCGCTCGACGGACCGCCGCCGCACGAACCCCTGGAACGTCCGCACCGCCGGCCCCGTGACCTCCCGCGAGGGATCCATGTACAGCCCACGCCGGTCGATGCCGAGCGCCTCGCCGAGCAGCAGCTCCGCATCCAGCCGCGGCGTGTCCGAGCCAGCCGCGCCGATCGCGATGACGGCCGAGTCCAGCGCCTCGCGCACCGTCACCCCGCCGAAGCCGCTCATCGCGCGCCGCCCAACCGCCGCATGGCGCCCGCCGCCGGCGCTCAGGCCGTGGCCTGGAGCTCCAGCGCCCGGCGCTTCTCGTCGGACTGCAGCGCCGTCGTGATCTCGTCGAGCGCGCCCTCGAGGACGTCGTCGAGGTTGTGGACCGTGAAGTTGATGCGGTGGTCGGTCACGCGCCGCTGGCTGTAGTTGTACGTGCGGATCTTCTCCGCCCGCTCGCCCGTCCCGACCTGCGACCGGCGGTCTGCGGCGAGCTCGGCCTGCTGCTCGGCGAGCGCCGCGTCGTAGAGCCGCGCCCGCAGCACGCGCATCGCCCGCTCGCGGTTCTGCAGCTGCGACTTCTCGTCCTGCATCGAGACGACGATCCCGCTCGGCTTGTGGGTGATGCGCACCGCCGAGTCGGTCGTGTTGACGGACTGCCCGCCGGGTCCCGAGGAGCGGTAGACGTCGATCTGCAGGTCGCCCTGGTCGATCTGCACGTCGACCTCCTCGGCCTCGGGCAGCACCGCCACCGTCGCGGTCGACGTGTGCGTGCGCCCCTGGGACTCCGTCGCCGGGACCCGCTGCACGCGGTGCGTCCCGCCCTCGAACTTGAAGATCGAGTACGCGCCGTCGCCCTTGATCGCGAACGTGTACGCGCCCTCGCCGGCCTCCAGCAGCTCGACCTTCAGCCCCCGCCGCTCGGCGTACTTCGTGAGCATCCGGACGATGTCGGCGGCCCACAGGCCGGCCTCGTCGCCGCCCGCCCCGCCGCGGACCTCGACGATGACGTCCTTCTCGTCGTTGGGGTCGCGCTGGACCATCGCCAGGCGGATCTCCTCCTCGAGGCGCTCGATCTCCGCGCGCGTGTCGCCGAGCATCTCGCGCACCTCGGCGTCCTCGGCCTCGTCGAGCATCTCGCGCGCGTCAGCCTCGTCGGCGACCGCCGTGCGCCACTGCTCGGCGAGCTTGACGGCGACCTCGAGCTGGCGGAACGTCCGGCCGGCCGCGGCCGCGCGGTTGCGGTCCCCGAAGACCTCGGGGTCGGACATCTGCAGCTGCGCATCGGCGAAGCGCGCCTCGATCTGCTCGACCAGTTGCTCGATCACCCCTGCGAGGTTAATGCAGCCGCGCAGGCCGCGATCGGGTATATAGAGGTCCCCCTTCGTACGTATAACGATTTCGACGACTTCGACTCAAGTCCTCAAGGCCCGGCGCTCGACGTCCGATGCAGGGCTCGTGGAGGCCAGGTCGATCAACCGTCCAGCCGCCGGAGGCGATCCCGTAGCGAGATCGGCACTCGACGTCCATGCCGCGGCCGCACTCGACCGGCTCACCCGCTGGGCCGCCACGGCCCTGCGCGCCCCGGAGGCGCTCGTGTCGCTCGTCCAGGGCGATCTCCTCGTCGTCACGAGCCCGTCGACCGGCACCGCCGACGAGGAACGCGTCGCCGCGCTGTGCGCCCGCGTCGTCGCGACGCACGCGCCGATCGCGATCGGCGGCGGCGCCGAGCCCGCTGCGTTCCTCGGCGCGCCGCTCATCGACAGCACCGGCAACGTCCTCGGCTGTCTCTGCGCGATCGACGAGTCGGCGCGCGAGTGGTCAACGCACGACACCGCGCTGCTCGAGGAACTCGCGATCTCGGCGACGACCGAGCTCGAGCTGCGCACCGCCCGCGCGATGGCCGAGCGCGAGCGGCGCTGGAGCGACGGCCAGCAGGAGGTGCTCGAGCTCATCGCCGGCCGCGCGCCGCTGGCCGAGACGCTGACGAAGCTCCTGCGCGTCGCCGAGTCGCACGCGGCGGGCATGCTCACCTCGATCCTGTTGATCGAGCGCTCGCCGAACGGCCGCGACGTGCTGCGCCATGCGGCCGCGCCGAGCCTGTCGCGCAGCTTCACGAGCGCGGTCGACGGTCTCGAGGTCGGCGACGGCCAGGGCATCTGCGGGACGGCCGCGTTTCGCGGCGAGCCCGTCATCGTGCTCGACGTCATGGCCGACCCGCTGACGGCGCCGTTCGTGAAGCTCGCCGAGGCACACGGGCTGCGCGCCGGCTGGTCGACCCCGATCCTCTCGAGCGCCGGCGACGTGCTCGGCACCTTCGCCATCTACTACGGCGGCGGCCGCCTGCCGAAGCCCAGCGACGAGATCGTCATCGACCGCTCGATCCACCTCGCGCGCCTCGCGATCGAACAGTTCCACGACGCGCGGGCGCTGCGGCGCAGCGCCAGCGAGGCGCGTGCGCTCGCCCGCGAGCAGACCGCGCTGCAACGCGTCGCGACGAGCGTCGCCGCCGAGACGAACCCCGCGATCCTCTTCGCCCGCGTCGCGCAGCAGGTCGGCATGCTCCTCGGCGCCGAGAGCGGCTACGTCCTGCGCTTCGAAGGCGACGCGGAGTACCGCACGATGGGCTCGTGGGGTCGCAGGGGCGCGACGATGCTGCCGCTCGGCGAGGTCTTCCCCCAGTCGCCCGACGGCCTTGTCTCCGACCTTCGCCGCGGGCGGTCCGCGCGCCGGCGCAGCGTCGCACCCGGCAGCCACGGGATCGCCGCGCAGCACCGCATCGGCGCGCCGATCGTCGTCGACGGCGAGACGTGGGGCATGGTCCTTGCCCTGCGCGACCGGCCCGGACCCTTCCCGAACGACGACGAAAAGCGCATCGCGCGCTTCGCCCAGCTCGCGAGCGTCGCCGTCGCCAACGCGCACGCCCGCGAGCGCCTCGCGACGCAGGCACTCACCGACCCGCTGACCGGCCTCTCCAACCGCCGCGCCTTCGACCAGCGGCTCGCCGACGAGACCGAGCGCGCGCTGCGCCACGGACGCGAGCTGTCGCTCATGCTCGTCGACGTCGACCACTTCAAGGCGATCAACGACCGCTTCGGCCACGCGACCGGCGATCGCGTGCTGGTGAACCTCGCTCGCGACATGCAGGCCGTCATGCGCCAGGGCGACCTGCTCGCCCGCATCGGCGGCGACGAGATGGCGATGATCCTCGGCGACTGCCCGCCCGAGCAGGCGGCGGACGTCGCGCACCGCATGCTCGCGGCGATCGTCGAGGACCCGTCGCTCTCGCAGCGCCACGGCGTGACGCTCTCGATCGGCGTCGCGGGCCTGGTCCCGGGCCGTAGCGCCGAGGAGCTGCTGCGACTCGCAGACCAGGCGCTCTACCGCGCCAAGGACTCCGGGCGTAACCGGGTCGTGCGCGACGGGCTGCCGGTCACCAAGATCGGCGCCTGACTGCCGTCATGCCATTCATGTGCAAGTAGCGCGCCTTGGGACGCACCGGCGCCACGGCGCACGCCGTGAGACGTGAGCCGTGACGCACCAGCGCGAGCTCAGGACGACTTGTCCTTGGCCTTGTCCTTCTCGATGATGATGGTCGTCTTGCCCTTGGGCCCGGTCGGCGTCCCGCCCGTCTTCGGGCCCGCGGCAAGGGGCCGCTCCTCGATTCCGAGCCTGAAGCCGACGCGCGTCGGGTCGGGGCTGCCCAGCGCCTTGAGGACGGGGGCGACGAGCGTCTTCAGCCCGTCGGCGCTCATCGAGTTCAGCGTCTGGCGCTGCGTGGCGCTCATGCGGACGACACGCCGGATCGTGCCCCGGGGATCACGCCTCAGCAGCGCGGCCAGCTCGCCGGCCGACCGCTTGTCGTGTACGAGCGCCTCGTAGGCGTCGTTGATGCCGTCCGAGTCAGCCTTGCCGAGGTTGGGCGGAAGGTCCTGTACGTTCGTGGCCATGGGAAGCTCCTGACTTCTTGGTCGTGCTTGCGCTCCGCACCGGTCATGCGGATTAACTGTGCAAGCAATGGGATGATCCTGTCCCACTCAACCTTGGCAGCCGAACGATGCTCCAGTGTGCGGTGCATCACGTGATCCATGCGAAACAACGGTCGAGGCGTGGAATTCCAGGGTTAACCCTGAACCCACGTCCGAGCGTTTAAGGGTTAACCCTGAACGCTCGGGACGTCGCTACGCGACGACCTCCATGCCGACGCGGTCCTCGTCGCTCGCGTCGGCGGGCGTCTCGACGGCGAGCACGGCCTCGAGCGCTGCGATCGCGACGGCGAGCTGAGCTGCGTCGGGCTCGCGGGTCGTCAGCAGCTGGAGCTTCATCCCCGGCACCATCAGCGCGCGTGCCCAGCGCTTGGAGCGGTTGCGGCCCATCCACTTGATGACCTCGAACGCGAGGCCCGCGACGAGCGGGATGCCGACGACCCGAGACGCGAACAGCCAGTACCACGCGGGCGTCCCGAGCGGCGCGAACACGAAGACCGCGACGACCATGACGATCAGCATGAAGCTCGTCCCGCAGCGCGGGTGCAGGCGGCTGAAGCGCGCGGCGTTCTCCGGCGTGAGCGCCAAGCCCGCCTCGTAGCAGGAGATCGTCTTGTGCTCGGCGCCGTGGTACTCGAAGACGCGCCGCAGCTCCTTCAGACGGGTGACCGCCCAGATGTACAGCAGGAAGATCGTGACCCGCACGACCTTCTCGACGAGTACGAAGACGATCGAGTTCGGCAGGCGATCTTGGACGAGGCTCGTCAGCGCCACCGGGAGCAGGAAGAAGAGCCCGACGGCGAAGGCCAGCGCGAACGTGACGGTCCCGATCCACGTCGCGCGCGAGATCGGCTGCTCGTCCTCGGCCGACTGCGCGTTCGCCGCGATGTTCAGCGCCTTGACGCCGATGCGCAGCGACTCGCCAAGCGCGACGACCCCGCGGACGATCGGCCAGCGCAGCCAGCGATGGCGCTTGAGCACGGAGACGAGCGGGAAGCTCTGGACCGTGATCGGACCCGCCGGCACGGCGCGCGGGTCGATCCGCTCGCCGTCGGCGAGCTGCTCCGGTGCGGGCATGCGGACCGCGACGGCCCATGTCGAGACGCCGCGCATCATCACGCCTTCGAGGACCGCCTGACCGCCGACGGGCAGGTCGCGGTTCGCTACGAGGGGCTCGGGCGCCGGCAGCCGCTGTCCGTCCTGCGCGGCTGCCAACGCGGAGACCTCAGGTGCCGGGCTGGCGCTTGGCGGCGCGGCGCTTGAAGCGGTCGACGCGACCGCCGGTGTCGACGAGCTTCTGGCGACCCGTGTAGAACGGGTGGCAGTTCGAGCAGATCTCGACGTGGATCTCGGGCGTCGTCGAGCGCGTCTCGAACTCGTTGCCGCACGTGCAGCGCACGTGGGCCTTGACGTAATCAGGATGGATGGCTGTCTTCATAGTTGCGCCCAGTCTATCGGCCGGTCCGCGGCAGACTTGAGCGCCCGCCGGGCGCGTCAGGGGGCGAGCGGGCAGCCGCGCTTCAGCGCGTTGCGCTCGTCGGCCTCGTCGATGCGCCGGTCGGCGTCGACGACGGCGCGGACGATCGATCCGCGCAGGCATGCCGGGGCGAGGACGGCGACGTCGACCTGCTCGCCGGCCGCGAGCCCCGCGACCTCCGTGAGGGCGCCCGCGACCCGAACGGCGAACGGACCCGCCGCCGAGCGCCCGTCGTTGCGAACGAGGACGGTGTAGATCGCGAACGCCGGCCGCACGTCGAGCACCGCGCGCACGCCGCCGGCCACGAGATCGGCACGCAGGTCGGGCTGGACGCACGCCGCGGTGCGCTTGCGGACGTGGCGGGCGACCGTGCCGTCGGGGCGATACCAGCGAAAGCGGACGATCGCGCGGTAGGACGCGGGGACCTGCAGCCCGTCGACGCTCTTGTGGTAGACGAAGCCGGCGCGCCCGGGCTGCGCCGTCTCCCAGATGCCGAAGCCCTGGAGGCCGGGAACCTTGTGCCACAGCTTCTCGTCGGCCCACCGGCGTTGGAGGTCGAAGCGCATCTGCATGCGCATCGAGCCGCTCATCGCAGGCATCGACCCGACGAACGCCGCGACGCGCTTCGTCGGCAGCGCGCTCGTCGTGCAGGTCTCGAGGCCGGCGCTCAGCGGGGGCGCCTCGGCGCTCTGTGCCATGCCGACGCCCGGCCCCGCGAGGAGCCATGCGACCACCACCGACCCGATCCACTTGGCGCGATCCATGCGGTGCATATGACAGCGCCCGCGCCCGCAAGTTGCGCGGTTTGTCGCCGACTTTGCGTCCACCCGGCGCCCGCGATCCCGGGCCGCGCGACGCCGAGGGCTACGTCAGCTCGACATGCTCGACGAAGACGAGCCGGCGGCCCTTGCGCGTCGGGACCCGGTCGTAGGGGCGGTCGTCGTCGACGAGGTACTCCTCGTACTCGGTGACGACGAGCCGGAAGCGCGCCTCGGGGGACGGATCCTCGGGCAGCGTGACCGTACCGTCCCACAGCTCGAAGAAGCCGCGCAGCACGTCGACGAGGCCGCTCGAGACGAGCTCGGCGTGGCGGCCCGCCGCGAGCAGCTCGTTCGCTCGCGCGACCTTCGGCGCCGCGACGAACCGCGCGCGCCCGCCGAGCGCCGGCGCGGCCGCCGGCCCCGCCCCACGGATGACCGGCGACTGCGCGCGCACGCCGTCCGCGCTCGCGACCCGCTCCCAGCCGAAGTCCTCGCCCTTGCTCGCGTCCAGCCGCTCGAGCCCGACCTCGACGACCGTGGAGCCGCCGAGCTTGGCGGGCTCGAGCGACTCCGTCTGCCCCGTCAGCGGGTTGATGAGGCTCATCGACGGCGCGCCGGGCCGCCTCCGCACGGCCGCTCGAGTCGGCGGGCGCGCGGCCCGAGACGGTGACGCGGCGGGCGCGCCGGCCGTCGCCGGGCCGCACGCTGAGCCAGCGGTCGGCGACGAGCGGCATGAAGTCGGCGAGCACGATCTCCGACAGCTCCTCGCCGAAGACCGAGACCGGCTGGTAGCGCGCAAGCGCGAGCCGCACGAACGGGAAGTACGACGCACCCTGGTCGATCTCGATGTCGCAGTACCAGAGGCGGCGTTCCTTGTCGTAGGCGACGTCGTGCGGGGCGATGTCGACGCGCGCGGGGAACTCGCCGAGATCGGTGACGCGAAACGGCACGGGTGGCTGGTCGGCCTCGGCCGCGGGCGCGTTCTCCGGCAGCCAGGCTCCCGCCGGATCCGGCGCGGTCCGCGCGAGCGGGAAGCTCGACCGCGACGGCGCGATGCCCGAGACGAACGGCGAGTCCCAGATCGGGTCGTTGCCCCACTGCGTGACGAGCTTCTTGTACGGACGCCCCTTCGGCTCGTGCTCGGGATCGCCCTTGAACGATGCGGGCGCAAGCACGACCGCGAGCATCTCGCCGTAGCCGGTGACGTTCCACGGCCGGTCGAGGTACACGCGCAGGCCCCCGCCGCGCCGCCAGCTGCGCGCCTCGCCGGACTCCGACTGCGAGCGCGCCCAGCCGAACGTCGGCACGACGTAGAGGACCTCTGGAGCGGGCGGCGGCGCCGAGCTCGGGATCCAGCGCACCTCGCGCGGGCCGACGACCTCGATGTTGCGCTCGGTCGGCTCCGCCACGCCGTCGCCGTCGTCGTCGGCGAGCAGCAGCGAGGGCGGCAGGTACTCGCGAAAGCGCGTCGTCCCCGCGAGCCAGTACTCGATGCGCCGGTAGCGCGTGTCGCCGAGCTCGTGCTGCTTGGTCGCGACGAGGTCGTGGCCGATGAAGCCGACGTTGATGCGGTCCTCGCCCTCGATCGTGTGGTCGGCGATTCCGCCGCGGTCGAAGCCGAGGTGGCGCGCGGCGTAGCTGTCGGGGTCGGTGATCTTGACCGCGAACGCCGTGTCGCGGCGGTGGTGGTCGGCCTGCACCGCGGCGCTCTCGGACGCCACCGGGTCGTCGCTGGGCTCGTGCCACTCGGCGCGCAGCTCGACGCGGTCGGTGCTCTTGATCGAGCAGCGCGCGAGGAAGCGCGGCGACGCCGACGTCGAGCCGGATCCGCGCTCGATGTCCAGCCGTTCGAACGCCGGGTCAAGCAGCGGGCGCTGCACGGCGTGCACGACCTCGACGTCCGTCCACGGCGTGAGCATCCAGTGCCGGCCGTCGCGCGCGAGCCGCTCGAGCTCGCCGGTCGGCGCCGCGACCCAGCGCCAGACGCCCATCAGCTCGTGCAGCGCCTTGCCGGACAGTCGCAGCGAGACGCGGACGGTCGCGCGCTCGCCCTTTGGCAGCGGGACGCGGAGCGTGCGGGCGTCCTCGTCGTAGGACGGCCGCTCGCCCGCGGCTCCCTCGAACGCCTCGATCGCGAACGGCAGCGCGTCGGGCCAGCCGCGGTCGCCCGGGTACAGCGCGATCGCGATCGTGTCGTCGGGGTCGGCGTCGGGGTGGCCGAGGATCCTTGCCGCGACGGTGATCGCCAGCGGATCGGGCAGGTGCGTCAGCTCCTCCCCCTCGCGGTAGACGGCGAACGTCGTGTCGACCGCGGCCGCGTCGAGCGGCCCCTGCATCGGGATGACCTCTTCGACGAGCGCCGCCGCCGGGTCGCGCGCGTCGCGATCCTTGACGGTGGCCAGCATGTCGAACGTCGCCGCGCTGAGCACCCCGCCGTCGTCGAGCATCCCGTGCTGCTCGGCCTCGCGCGCGCTGACCTGCTGCGGCACGGCGAAGCGGCGCGCGACCTGCGCGCTCGGCACGGCGTTGTCTACCGGGACGTCGTTGAAGCTGCGGATCGCGATGCGCTTCATCGACTCGCCTTCGGCGGGGCGCTCGGTATCGCCGCCGGCGGGCCGCGCGAGCGCGATCACCGGTGCGGCGACCGGCTCGTAGCGCAGGAACGGGCGGGCGTTGGCTCTCCGGGTCCTCCGGGCCGAGGTCCTTCTCGCTCGCAGGCAGCGAGTTGCCGGCGAGGTCGACGGCGCGCGCGCGCAGCCAGTAGCGCCGGCCGTAGCGCAACCGTGGCAGCGACCCGCGGACGGCGCGAAAGCGCGACTCGAAGCGCAAGCCGGGCGGCAGCGCGGCCTCGGTCTGCGCGGCGGTGTCGACCGTGTCGTCGGGCATGATCGCCTTGCCCGGTGGCGGCGCGGTGAGGCTCCACCCCGCCCACGAGACGACGGCCTCGTGCAGCCACAGCAGGTCGGCGTTGGTCGCCGGGTCCGACGAGGTCGTCGCCGCAAGGCGCACGATGCCCTCCTCCTCCCCGGCCGCCGGCACGACGACGACCTCGCCCTCCCCCAGCGTGTACGCCGCCTCGCGGCGACACAGCGAGCGCCACCTGCCGCTCGTCGCGTCCCAGACGTCGATGCGAAAGCCGCGCAGGAGCTCCTCGGCGTAGAGGTCGGGGGCGGTCGCGCCCGGGACGCCGTCGATGACCGCCTGCGCGTGCGCGTTCTTGACGGCGTTGGCGTCGAAGCGGCCCTCGAGCGCCACGGCCCGCCGGCGCTGGACGAGCACGAGCCCCGCCGTGCGCAGCGTGGGAGCGCCGAGCCGGCTCTCGGCCCGGGTCACGGAGTCCACGCGCTCGTCGGCGCGCGCCTTGCGAGCCAGCGAGCGGGCGAAGTTCATGAGCTTCAGCCCGGCGCCGTCGACGTCCATCTGGACGAGGTCGAAGCGCCGCGGGTCGAGGTCCAGCAGCCCGTCGGCGACCCGCGCGTCGGCAGGGCCGGGGGCCGGATCGGAGACGGCTTGGAAGCCCTCGGGCGACAGCGAGGCGTGCGTGACCGGCGAGACGTCGGGCAGGCGCAGGGTTGCGAGCGCGTCCTCGGGGAAGTCGACCGTCACCGACAGCGGCGCATCGGCGCTGTCGGCGAAGGCGTCGCGCGCGACGACGAGGTCGACGACGATCCCGAGGCGCCGCAGCACCGTCGGGTAGGAGCTCATCGCGCCGACGATCGCGTGGAAGTCCAGCTGCGTCGCGAAGTCCTCGGGCGCGGGCAGCGTGGACTGCTCGTGCTCGCGCCAGCTCGCCTCGATGTCCGGGTCGTCGTCGCGGGCGCGGCGGACGACGTCGACCTGGCGCGACGGCGGCGTGTGGAAGAGCTGCGCCCGCGCGAGCATCGCCGCGCTGCCTTGCAACCGCTCGAAGCGGTGCTCGCGGTACTCGGCGAAGAGGTTGCGCGTGTCGCGCAGGCCGGTGTCCGCGTTGAAGTGCTTGCGGTCGTCGATGCGATCGACCGCGCTCACGAGCCCGTCCCAGCCCGGGGCGTTCAGCAGGCCCGTGACCGTCGGCAGCTCGCCGTCGGCGCTCGCCGCGAGCGTCCCGTAGAGATCGGCGACGTAGTCGGCGAGCCCGGCCGCCTCGTAGGAGACGATCGTCTTTGAGCTGTGGTCGACGTAGGAGCCGCCGCGGACCGGGAGGTCCTCGTGGAAGAGCGCCGTCCAGGCGGCCGAGTCCGGCAGGCCGACGGTGTCGTCGACGCGGTCGGGGCCGGCCGTCTGCGACATCGTCACGCCGGCGCTCGCCGCGCCGTAGCGCAGCTCGAACTTCGCCTGCGCGAGCGTCGCCGGCCAGTCCAGCCACTCGCGAAACGTCGCAAGCGCCGGTGGATCGCCGGCGGGATCCAGCCGCGGCGAGAGCACGACCGACACGCGCAGCCCCGTGCCGTCCTCGGTGAGCCCGTTCGGCACGGCCGTCCACAGCAGCGACTGGGTGGCCATCTACACCTCCTCCGCCGCGAACGCGCCGCAGTACTCGTCCCAGGTCTCGACGTCGGGGACCTGCTCGATGAACTTCGGGTCGGCGTCGGGCCCGTCGAACTCCTTGCGGCACGTCACCGAGACGTCGAAGCTGATGAACAACACCTCGACCTCGATCGTCAGCGTCGCCTCGCCCCAGACCGTCGTCGTGCCGCCCGCCTTGAGGAAGCCGAGCTGGAGGTTGAACGTCAGCGACGCCGAGATCAGGCCGAGCACCGACAGCTCACCGTGCAACCGCACGTAGCCGGTCAGCTCGACCGAGCCCTTGTTCGGCACCTTCTCGAGCCAGTGGAAGTAGACGCCGGCCTTGATCTCCACGCCGCCGGACGCCACGCCGAGGTTGATCGCGATCTCCGCGCCGAACTCGATCGCGGCCTCGATCTCCTGCACGCCGCGCGAGCTGATGCCGATCGCGAAGAACCCGCCGCCGCCGAGCAGCGAGACCGTCAGCGAGAACGGGTGCTGGCGCTCGGAGAAGTTGAACCTGACCGATGCCGGCGTCGCGTCGAACGGGAGGTTGAAGCCGGCGCCGAGCGACGCGTTCTTCAGCGCGAAGACGCCGACGCCGAGCGCCGGCAGCGTCAGCGAGTAGCTCGCCGCGATCCCGCTCGGCGTGACGGCGAGCGACGGCGGGTCGCTGAAGCCGTTGGACGGGATGTAGTCGCGCAGCTCGTTGACGAACTCGAGCGGGCCGCCGAACATCACGGCGTCGGTCGGGTGCAGGTCGACCGCGACGTCGGGCTTCTGACCCTTGCGCGCCGCGAAGCTCAGCTCGTCGAACCACAGGATGATGAAGCCGAAGAGGTTGACCTTGAAGTTCGCGAGCGTCGCCGTCGCCTCGAAGGTCGCGCTCGCAGCGGCGCCGACCGGGGTCGTCACGACGCCGCGCATGGTCAGCGGGCTCTCGCCGCCGCCGGCTCGCGGCATGACGAGCTTCAGCGGGTCGGGCTTTGAGATCGTCGTCGTCCAGTGAAAGCTCGCCTCGACGCGATCGGGGAACTCGTTCGACAGCAGCTTCGGCACCTCGGGCTGAGCGAGGTCCGTCGCGACCTTGAGGATGTCGGCGAGCTTCACGCCGCCGAGGATCGTCGCGCCGGAGAAGAAGTCCGTCGGGTCGAACTGGCCGCCGACGACCTTGCCGAGCGCTGCCTCGATCTTCGCGGGATCCTTCAGATCGGCGGGCTTCGGCGGCTGTCCGGCCACCGGGCCCATGACCTTCGACAGTCCTAGGATCGACATCTGCGGCGCGGCGAGCGCGCCGAGCGCGTCGCTCTTGGCGCCCGACCCGCCGCCGAAGGCCAGCGTGTGCGGCTGGTCGATGAGCTGGAGGAAGAGCTTGCCCTTGTTCTTGGAGGGGTCGGCCTCGCCGAAGCCGTGGTCCTTGTAGACCTGCGGGTAGGTGACGTCGGCGACGGCGCCGGGCTGGCCGAGCAGCTTCTGCAGCGGCCGGATGCCGACCGACGCCGCGCCGGTCTCGGGATGGAAGTTCGCGCGGTCGAGGTGGTAGCTCGTGAGGTCTCCGGCGGTGAACGTCATGCGCTGCGTCGGGAGGTTCGGATCGCCCTTGTCCGCGAGCGGGTCGAACGGCGCGAAGAGGACGGTGCCGCCGTTCAGCGGCGCGGTCCGGCGCGGAGCGGTCGCTGGCAGGTTGTACGCGCGGCGGACCTCCGGGTGCTTGTCCTGGTTGATGACCTCGTCGACGAAGAGCAGCGGCATCGAGAACGACCGCGTGCGCCCGCTGCGGTCCGTCGCGAGGATCTCGAAGCGGAAGTCGACCGGGCTGCCGGGCGTCGTCGTCGGCAGCATCGGCCAGAACGCGACGGTCGTGTCCGCGCCGGCGATCGTGTCCCCGGTCGCGGGCTGCAGCGCGGACGGGCCGGCACCGGGCGTCACGAGATCGGGCGTGACCTTCGTGAGGATCTCGACGCGCTGGAAGGGGAAGTTGCGCCCGCCGAAGACGTGACCGGAGCCGTCGTACTCCATGACGCGCTTGCGCACGACGATGAACTGGCGCTGGCGCAGCACCGCGATGCGATTGCCCGAGGGCGCCCCGAGCGACTCGAACTTGCGCTCGGTGACCTTGACCAGCGCGGCATCGTGGCCGAAGCACGCGAGGAAGCCGACGTTGACGACGCGGACGTACGCGTCGCGACCGAGCGCCGCGAGGTGGCGCCACTGGGCCAGGCTGACCCCTTTCGGCCGAACCTCCCACGCGCCCTCGACGTCGAGCAGGGCGCCGAGCGCGGACAGGTGCAGGCGCCGCGCACTGCTCGACCGCGGCCGGTAGCGGCGGCCGTTGGCCTGCTGCTCGTCGTAGCCGGCCATGAGCTTGACGAGCCGCTGGCGGTCCTTCGCGTGCAGGCTCATGCGAAACGGCAGCGGCGTGTCGGGCGAGGAGAACTGCTCGACGTCGAGTGGGTAGTCCGGCGACCAGACGGCGCGCACCTTCGCCGTGCCGTCGCGGCCCTTGTCGCCGGGGGTCGTGCGCAGGCGCGTGTGCCAGAGCTCCGTGCGGCCGCCGTGCGTGACGGGCGCGTCGCCGTGCTGCCAGCGCGCCTCCTCGATCGGCGACATGACGAGGCGGTAGGGCAGCTCGATCGCCGTCGACGTCGCCGACGGCTCGTGCGGCGTCAGGAGCAGCGGCAGGAACGGCAGCTGCGCGACGAGCTCGTCGCCGAGCTGGGCACGCGCCGCGAGTGGCGCGATCGCGCGAGCGCTGGCGAGCGACAGCGCCGCGATCCCGGCCTCGTGCGCGTCGCCCTCACGCAGGACCGGAAAGCGCCGGTGCAGGTCGTCGAGCTCGGTCTGGATCGCCGACAGCGCGACGGCACCCAGCGCGTCGTTGCCGCCGCCGGCCAGCCCGCCGGCCGCGCGCTGCGCGACGCGCCGTCCGGCCTGTTCGATCGCGCTCGCGACCCCCTCCGCGCCGGCGCGGTCAAGCGCCGCCGACAGCCGCTGCACCGTCTGCGTGACGGTCGCCGAATCGAGCGCCTGCACGAGCCAGTCGCCGGGACGCAGGGCGGCGAGGTCCGGCAGCGCACCGGCCGGGAGCGCCAGCGGCCAGGTGCGCATCGCGTCGAGCACGGCCGGCAGCGTGTAGGGCAGGCTCGTCTGGGCGGCGGGCATGACGAACGCCAGCCGGCTGGGCCCCGCCATGCGGATCCGGGCCGAGGGCAGCGGCGGCACGGGCTCCTTGAGGTTCGGCTCGGCGAGCTGGAAGGCCTCCTCGCCGAAGCTCTGCGGCGGCAACTCGACGATGAGCAGCGCACGGGCCCCCGCGCCGCCGCGCACGAGCCGCGGCTCACCGTCGCCGCGGTCGAAGTTCAGGTTGTCGAACAGCAGGTCGAAGACGAGCAGGTCGTCGGGGCGCCGCACGCGCACGCGGCGCTCGCGCGGGACGACCGGCCACAGCGCATCGACGAGCCGGCCGAGGGCGAACTCGGACGAGAGCTTGGCGGCTGTCGGACGGCGCGCCATCGTGCGCCGCCATTCCTACCAGGCGACGGCGCCCGAGCCGGACGAGAAAGGTCGCGTCAGCCGAGTCGTGTGAGCTGTCTCACACGGCGCGGCGCGCCACGCCTCGACCGTCGCCAGCAGGCGAGCCTCGCCGACTTCCGGGTGCCAGGCGACCCTGGCGCGGCTCACATGGGACAAGCGAGGGCTCCCGACTGTGCGGGCCCCGAATATCGGTAAGTCGCACGACATGACTACCGTCAACGCACATGTCGAACCACGTTCGACAGCGAGGGGCCATCCGTGGATCTCGGTTGCGTCCGGTCGGCGGCCATGCATAACTGTGGTCAACGTTTGGCCCGCACCAGCGGGAGCCCGGCCGGGTCAGGGACTAACCAACTTTTTCGTAAGGGAGTTGACCATGGCTGGAGAGGTGAAGCTGCGCCCGGCGCAGCGTGCACTGCATGATGCTGCCCGTGCAACGTCGAGGCTGACGACACGCAGGTGGTGGATCTCTGCGTGTGTGACGTTCGCGGTCGCGATCGGTGCGGCGGTGACGCTCGACCTGGCGCACCAACCGCTTCGCGCGTTGCTCGGCCCGACGCACGAGGAGTCCGTCAAGGCCACGGCCCACATGGGCGTGCAGTTGTTCCTGAGCCGGAGCTGGAACAAGCTCGCGAAGCTGTACACGCCGGCTTCGATCTTCAAGGAGCCGGCAACCGGCGTGCGGAAGGTCGGAGCGGCGGCGATCGTCGGCGAGCTGAAGCGATGGCACGAGCGCTACGGCGGCCTTTCCGGGACGGTGCTGTCGACGCACGTCAGCGGCGACACGGCGGTACTGCACATGGCCTGGGATGGCCGTCAGACCGAGCCGACGCGTACCCCCGACGGGACGCATCTGCCGGTCGGCGCGCAAGTGACGCTCACGTCCTGGGTCCTGATCGTCGTCCGTGACGGGAAGATCACGTCCACGGAGCATTCACTCAATCCAGATGAGCTGGCAAGCCCGACGTCGTCCCAACTTGCCGCGACCAACCTGCCGTGAAACCGCCGCGCGTGGCGCGACGAACGCCGATCCCGCCAGGGCCGCTCGACGGCGTCGCCGTCGGACGGCTCAGGTGTTCTGGTAGAGCGGCCCGTCGCCGCCCTCGGGCGTCGTCAACCGCCCGCCCTTGGCCGTGATCGCGCCGCACTGCACGCAGTTCGTGTAGTTGACGATCACGTCGACGGTGCCCTTCTCGGGCGCATCCTCGGGGATCTCGTAGACGGCCGCGGGACACATCCAGACCCACGTCTCGGCGACCTCGCGCGGGACCCGGCGCTGGACGCGGATGTGGTTGGGCGCGTCGTCGCGCGTCGCGTTGCGGCTGATGTAGACCGACGAGAGCTTGTCGAACGTGTACTTGCCGTCGGGCTTGGGATATGAGTCCTTGGTCTTGCCGACGAACATCTTGCGGGCGTCGTTGCGATGCCACGCGCGGCGCTTGCGCGGGAACCGGCCCTTCGTCGCGATGAGGAGGTTCACCATCGGGCCGCCCTTGAGAAAGCCGTTCTGGAAGGGCTGGCGGGTGTTGCGAACCTCGTGCAGCTCGGTGCCGATCGAGGACTCGTCGACGGCGTCCTCGTAGGACGAGAAGTCCGTGTCGCCGCGCTTGAGCGCCGCGTAGATGTGCTCGCCGGCGAGCTTGCCCGACATCACCGAGTGGTGCACGCCCTTCAGAGCGACCGTGTCGACCATCCCACCGCTGTCACCGGCGAGCAGCGCGCCGGGCATCGTGAGCTTCGGCATCGACCACCAGCCGCCGGCAGGCAGCGCCTTGGCCCCCCAGCCCACGCGCTCGCCGCCCTCGAGGATCTCGCGCACGAGCGGGTGGAGCTTGAACTTCTGCAGCAGGTCGTGGGCGGAGGTCGTCGCGTCGGCGTACTCGAGGTCGACGACGAAGCCGATCGAGACGTACGACTCGCCGGTCGACTCGTCGTTCATCGGGTAGATCCACGTGCCGCCGATCTGGCCGTACTTCGACGAGAGCTTCAGCGGCCACGGCCCGATCGTGTGGATGACGCGATCCAGCGGCTTTGGGACCTTCCAGACCTCCTTGACGCCGAGCTCCCAGACCTGCGGCTCGCGGCCGTCGGCGAGGTCGAACTCCTTGATCGCGGCGCCCGTCAGATGGCCCCAGCAGCCCTCGGCCAGGACGGTCGCGCGGGCCTTCACGTCGGTGCCCGGCTCGAAGTTGCGCAGCGGCTCGCCATCCTTGCCGCGCCCCTTGTCACCCGACCGCACGCCGACGACGGTGCCGTCCTCGACGATGAGCTGCGACGCGGCCGTCTCGGTGAGGATGTACGCGCCGGCCTCCTCGGCGAGGCGCTGCTGGTAGCGCGCGAGCGCCGACACCGACACGACCTCGTTGCCGTGGTTCTGAAACGGCGGCGGCGGCGGGATCTTCACGCGGCGCTTGGAGTTCGGCAACAGGTAGACGGCCTCGCGCGTGACCTCGCCGAACGCGAAGCCCTCCAGACGCCAGTCCTTGCGGCTGAGATCGGGGAAGAGCTCCTCCAGCGGCCCCGGCCGCATGACCGCCCCGGACAGGTTGTGCCCGCCACACGTCTTGGCCTTCTCGATGACCGCCACCGGCACCTCGCCGAGCTCTTCGAGCAGCTCCTCGTCGTCGGCGAGGAGCTGCAAGAGGCGGTTCGCGCACGACAGGCCGGCCGTGCCGCCGCCGACGATCGCGACGCCGACCTCGATGAGCTCGTCCTCGGGATCGAGGCCGCGCTTGACGAACTCCCCACGCGGGTCGACCGGCGGCGGGTAGTCCAGGGGCGCGGTCGAAGGCGCGGCGCCGTCGTCGGAGGCCATCTACCCCTTCTTCGCCTTCACGGCGTCGGTGAGCTTCGGCAGGATCTTGTTGAGGTCGCCGACGATGCCGAGGTCGCAGTACTCGAAGATCGGCGCGTTGGAGTCCTTGTTGATCGCGACGATGTGCTCCGAGGCCTGCATGCCGACCTTGTGCTGGATCGCGCCCGAGATGCCCGCCGCGAGGTAGAGCTTCGGCGCGACGGTCTTGCCGGTCTGGCCGATCTGCGTCGAGTACGGGTACCAGCCGGCGTCGACGACCGCGCGCGTGGCGGCGACCGCGCCTCCGAGCGCCTCGGCCAGCGCCTCGCAGAGCTCGAAGCCCTCCGCCTTGCCGAGCCCGCGCCCACCGGCGACGAGGAAGTCGGCGCCCTCGATGTCGACCTCGGCGCCGCGGGCCTCACCACGCTGGACCATCTTCGCCTTGGTCGAGAACGCAGACAGCTCGACGGCGACGTCCTCGACGTCTGCGGACGCATCGGACGGCTGGGAGATCTCGAACGCGTTGAGGCGGCCGATGACGATCCCGCGGTCCTTGTAGGACGAGGTCGAGATCGACGAGTCGCCGTGGATCGGGCGCTCGGCGGTGAGCTTGCCGTCGACGACGTTGACCTTCGTGACCTCCATCGTCACCCCGGCGTTCAGTCGCGCGGCGAGGCCGGCGCCGATCTCGAAGCCGAGCAGGCCGCCGCCGAACAGCGCGTAGCCGTGGCCGCCCTCGTCCATGATCGACGCCATGACGTCGACGACGGGCTGGGCGAGCCCTTCGGGCGCGTCCTTCGCGCGGAAGACCTTCGAAGCGCCGTAGTTGCCGAGCGTGGCGGCGAGCTCGTCGGCGACGTCGCCGATGACGACCGCGTGCGCCTCGGAGCCCAGCTCGGACGCCAGCCGCGCGGCCTCGGACACGGCGCCGAGCGAGTTCTTGTTGAACGCGCCCTCGTAGTGCAACGCGTAGACGAGGATGTCGCTCATGACAGCAGCTTCCTGTCGTCGAGCCAGGCGACGATCTTCTCGACGGTGTCGTTCGTGTCCTCGTCCTCGATGATCGTGCCGCCGGCCTTCGCGGGCGGCGCCTTGAAGTCGCCGCAGACGACCTTCGAGCCTTCCTCGCCGACGCGGTCGGCCGCGATGTCGGCGTCGGCGATGCCCAGCGACTCCAGCGGCTTCTTCTTCGCTCCCATGATCGCCTTCAGCGACGGGTAGCGCGGCTCGTTGATCGCGTCGCCGACGGAGATCACCGCGGGCAGCTCGATGTCGACGGTGTCGTAGCCATACTCGGCCTGGCGCTCGCAGCGCAGCGAGCCCTCGGAGACGTCCATCTTGATGACCTGCGTCAGCGACGGCATCTGCAGGTGGTCGGCCACGACGGCGCCGATCGTGTAGCACTCGCCGTCGTCTGACTGCTGGCCGAGCAGGACGAGGTCGGGGCTCTCGCGCTCGAGGACCTTGGCGAGCGCGTAGCCGGTCGCGGCGACGTCCGAGCCGACGAGGGCGTCGTCGGTCAGGTGGACGGAGCGGTCGGCGCCGAGCGAGACGGCCTTGTGGAGCGCCCGCACGGCGGTGCTCGGACCCATCGTCACGGCGACGATCTCGTCGACCTCGACGACGCCGCCCTCCTTGACCTGCATCGCGGCCTCGATCGCGTGCGTGTCATACGGGTTGAGGTTGCGCTCGCCGCCGCGGTCCATCCGGCCGGTCTGCGGGTTGATCCGCTTGTCGACGGCAGCGTCGGGCACCTCCTTCACCAGGACGCAGATCTTCACTCAGACCTCCTTGAGGGACGGTTCGTGGGCGCAGGATATCCCATTGACTGACCAGTCAATCGCGTGCTCCGGCGGGCGATCGCTCAGCCGCCGCTGGCGGTCGCTGAGGCCACGGCGCCGCGGATGAAGCCGACGATCTCCTCGGTGCTCGATCCCGGCCCGAAGACCTCGGCGACGCCGAGGCGCTTGAGCTCGGGGATGTCGTCGGAGGGGATCGTCCCGCCGACGGTGACGACGACGTCGTCGATCTCCTGCTCGGCCAGCAGCGCGACGATCCGCGGCACGAGCGTCATGTGCGCGCCGGACAGGATCGAGAGCCCGACGGCGTGCGCGTCCTCCTGGATGACCGTCTCGACGATCTGCTCCGGCGTCTGGTGCAGGCCGGTGTAGATGACCTCCATCCCGGCGTCGCGCAACGCCCGCGCGATGATCTTCGCGCCGCGATCGTGCCCGTCGAGGCCGGGCTTCGCCACGACGACGCGGATCTTCTTGGATGAGGAGGTGGAGGGCTCCGGCATGGGCGGAAGACAGGCGCGCCGATCATAGTCGCCCCTGCCGTCCGGCCGACCCCCGCCGAGCACCGAGTGGATCCGTCCTGTCGCGCTCCGTGCGATCGGATGGACCGACCCGGCGCGACCTTTGCCCCTGCCGACGCGTTTCGTAGCTCGTGCCCCGCACGCTCCTCGGACTCCTCCTCTGTGCCACCACCCTCGGCGCACCCGCAACCGCAAACGCGATCTCGGTCGCCGCTGGCGCCGACGGCCGCGCCGTCATGGCGTGGCCATCCGCCGGCGCCGGCATCGACTTCGCTGAGCGCTCAGCCGACGGGCGCTTCACCGCCCCGGCGACGATCGCGACACCGAAGGCATTCCCGGCGTTCATCGCTACCGGCCCCGGCGACGCCGCGACACTGCTCGCATACGACAACAACGCGCCGTTCGGCCTGCTGCTCGTTCAGCGCACAGCAAACGGCTTTGAGGCCCCGGTGCCGTTCGCAGCCGGACAGGCGGCGCGCGTGGTGAGCGGTGCGTCCACCGCGCGCGGCGACGCCGCGGTGCTCCTCAAGGGCGCCGGCAACCTCACGTTGCTGACCTCAAGCCGGGGCGCCCCGCTCGCTCGCCGCAGGATGTCGGCACGATGAGCGAGACCGCTGCGGTCGACATCGCCGACGACGGCAGCATTGTCGTCGCGTACTACGACTTCTCGAGGAAGGGCGTCCACGCACGGCGTGGCACGGTCGGATCGTCGCTCGGGCCGGCTCAGCGCCTCACGAGCGGCGCGTTCTCCGAGGTCGCCGCCGCGCTCGACGATGCGGGCCATGCGACGGTCGCCTACACCCGCATCAGCAAGCGCCGCAGCGAGCTCGTCGCGCGCCGCGCGACGGCGGGAGGGCGCTTCGGCGCCACACAGCTCGTCTCCGGCGGTGGACCCGCGATGGGTGCGGCCGGCTTCGCGCAGCTGCGGTTGGCGGCGGCCGGCCGAACCACTGCCCTCGCGTTTGACCGCAACGACGCCGATGGCCGCATCGGCGTGGCGATCGCGCGCGCCAGCGGCCGGTTCGAGGCGGCGCAGCGCCCGACGGTCGGCGTCCGCGACACGTTTCGGCTCCAGCCGTTCAGCCCGTCGGTCGCGGTGAGCCGCGCCGGCGACGTGCTGCTCGCCTACGACGTCGGCTTCAGCGGCGACGCGGTCCACGTCACGCAGCGCCGCGCCGGCAGCGCCAGCTTCACGAGGCCGCGCGTCATCTCGAGCCTCGGTCACGGCGGCGTCGCGGTCGCGACGCTGCTGAGCGATCGCAAGCCGCTCGTGGCGTGGGACGACGGTCGCGGCGAGGCGTACTACACGACCCGCCTCGACGGTCGCCGCCCCGATCTCAGCCCCCCGCGTACGACCGTGACGCTGCTCGACGGCACACCCGCTCGGCTGCGCGCGACGAACGCGTTCGGGGTCCGCATCCGCTGCTCGGAGGCCTGCCTCGTGACCGGTCGCGCGACGCTGCGCACGCCGAGCGGTCGCACGATCGTCGGCGCGGGCGAGCGGATCCAGCGCGCCGGGGTCTCGGCCGTCAAGCGCTTTGAGTTCAACCCCGCCGCGCGCGCGGGCCGCGCGCGCGACGGCTCGATCCTGCGCGTCACGATCGACACCGAGAACGGGTCGGGCGCTGGGCGCGAGAAGGTGGTGCAGATCCGTCTGCGCTGACGCTCCCGGGTAGGGGGCGCGGGAACCGGCGCGCGCCGGCCGGTGTACCAGCGGCACATCGACCGGAGGACCGTGACATGCGCCGTCTGCTCGCCATCGCCGTGCCCGCCGTGTTGCTGCTGTTCGCGCCCGCGTCCGCCGGTGCGAAGGGCATCGCCGGCGCGACCGTCTGCGGTGCCGACGGCTGTCGCGAGATCCACGACGCCGACCCCACGCTGCTCGAGGGCGGCGCGCCCGCCGATGGTCCGGCGCGCGCCGGCGGGCCGCTGGCGCCGGAGGTCTTCGACCCCGCGGCATCCCCGGCAGCGGCGAGCGCTGACGGCTTCGAAGCCTGGTGGCTGGTCGTGCCTGCTGCCGTGGCCGCGCTGGCGGCGATGGCGCTGCTGGCTCGCCGGCGCCGGGGCGGGTCCCCGTCAGCCGCGGCAGGCGCGGTGGGTACCCGCTGACGCCGGTGGCCGCCACCGCCGCTCGGGCTTCCGGCGCCGCCCGCGATATAGGGGCGGAACCGCTCGCGGCCCGACGGTGTACCACTTCGATGGTGGTGCACCGTCCCGACGAGGATGCGGCGCTCGTCGAGCGCGCCCGAGCCGGCGAACCGGAGGCGTTCGCGCGGATCGTCGAGCGCCATCAGGGTGCGGCGTTTCGCGTCGCGTGGGTCCTGTGCGGCAACGCCGCCGACGCCGAGGAGGCGACGCAGGACGCGTTCGTCAAGGCGCACCGCGCGCTCGGGCGGTTTCGCACCGGGGCGCCGCTGCGGCCGTGGCTGCTGGCGATCGCGGCCAACGAGGCGCGCAACCGGCGCCGCGCCGCGGGCCGCCGGGAGCACCTCGCGCTGCGAGTGGCTGGCGAGCGGCTCGCGACGGCGCCGTCGACGGAGACGCTGGCGCTCGCCGCCGATCGCGACGCCGGGCTGCGTGCCGCGCTCGCCCGGCTGAGCGGTGCCGACCGCGAGGTGCTGTGGCTGCGCTACTTCGCCGAGCTGTCCGAAGCCGAGACAGCGGCCGCGCTCGGCTGTCGCAACGGGACCGTCAAGTCGCGCACGTCGCGGGCGCTCGCGCGCCTGCGCAGCGAGCTGGAGGGCGACGATGACTGACCTCGAGCGCCGTCTTGAGGCCCTCGCCGCCGACGCGTTCCCGCCGCCGCCGGACGTCCGCGCGGCCGTGGCAGCGAGGATCGCGGCCGCGAGCGGCGAGACGAGCGCGGCCACCGCGGCCGCGTCCACGGGCATCAGTGGTTCAAGACGGCGGCGTGGTCGCCGATTTGAACCACCGACCGCCGAAGCGCACGCGCGGACTGCGCGGCGGCGGCCTGGTCGCCGTCTTGAACCACTGACCCCCGGCGAAGCCCGCGCGCGGCCTGCGCGGCGGCGGCGCGTGATCGCGCTCGCGCTCGCGCTCGTGCTCGTGCCGACAGCGGCGGTCGCCGCCGTTCCCGATGCGCGCGACGCGGTGCTCGACTGGCTCGGCCTCGCGCACGTGCGTGTCGAACGATCTCCTACCGTGCCGCGCCGTGAGGCGCTCGACCGCGCCGACCTCGGCCGGCGCGTCGCGTCGGTTGGCGAGGCGAGCCGGCGCGCGGGCTTCTCCGTCAGCGTCCCGAGCGCGCTCGGCGCGCCGGACGCGATCTACGTGTCGGCCGGCGGCATCGTCTCGCTGGCCTACCGCCCCCGGCCGGGCCTGCGCCGCGACGCCCAGACCGGCCTCGGCGTGCTCGTCACACAGCTGCGCGCGTCCGGTCTGACGACGTACATCGGCAAGACCGCGGGACCGGGGACCGTGGTCGAGCGCGTGCGCGTCCGCGGCGCGAGCGGGGTCTTCCTCTCGGGGGAACCGCACGAGCTGCTGCTCGAGCAGCCCGGCCGCGACGTCCGCCCCCTCCCCGCGCGGCTCGCTGGCAACACCCTCGCGTTCGAGCGCGGCGACCTCGTCATCCGGCTGGAGGGCCGCTTCGACCGCGAGCAGGCGCTCGCGCTCGCCCGGACGCTTCGCTGAGCTTCGCCGCCCCCGGCTCAGCGGGCGAAACGGCGGGCGTTCGGGTTCTCGCCCGGCTTGTAGCAACCGCCGCCCGGCTTCTCGCCGAACGCGCAGAAGTGCTTGATCGTCTCGCAGTTGCGCACCCGGTACTGGCCGGTGCCGATGCGCACCCGGGCCGTGTCTCTGCCGGGGCCGCAGTCGATCGTGCCCTTGCCGTAGTACGCGTAGACGTAGTCGACGCCGGGGCCGCCGAGGACCGTGTTGCGACCGTGGCTCGGATACAGCCAGTCGTTGCCCGAGCCCCCACTGAGGTAGTCGCGCTGCTTGGTCGAGTTGTTCTTCGGGTCCCAGTCGCCCCACAGGATGTCGTTGCCGCCCGCGCCCGAGAGGCGCTCGTCGCCGTGATGGCCGAGCAGCTCGTTCGCAAATTAGCGGCCATTTTTGGGGCAGGTTCCTTCCCTTCTAATATATAGTCATAGGTGGCTATTTCCACTCTTGGATGATATGTTGTGACAATTTCTCTCAACGTTTCTAATGTTGGTTCCTGCCTTCCTGTTTCAATGTTGGCATAATTAGGCCTTTTCAAGTTAATTGAAGCTGCAAAATCCTCCTGGCTTAGGCCGGTTTGCGTTCTAATTTGCTTTATCCTGTCTTTTATTTCCACTTTTGATATAAATAGTCACAAAATAAATTTGGTGGTGTGATTTGTACTGACATATATTTGTGACAGAAGTAGTCACAAAAAACCACAAAAACAATAGCTGTAAAACGAAATGTACAAATTAACGATGGAAAAGACGAAAAAAAATAAAAGAATTAAAGTGCCTAGCACCCTTACAGCGCAGGTGCACCAGGGCGTTGATCTGGCTGACGTACGAGGGCGAACTGTTCGACCCCGAGGCGGATTGGAAGGTCTGCCCGATGTTGTAGCCGCCCGCGATGCTGACCGCCACCCGAAGACGCTTCTGCCGGGCGGCCACGGCTACGGCGAACCCGCCCCATGCAGACTTCGACCACGCGATACTCGTTCCGGGTCGACGTCGGACCTCGACATAACGAACTGGATCGCCGACGCGTAGTCGTCGATGACCCGGCTGGGCTGGTACCTGGCGCGTGGCTCCCCGTCGCTCTCGCCGAATCCGGCCGGGTCGAACGACAACACCGAGTAGCCCGCGTCGGCCAGCCGCTGCGCATAGTGCGGCAAGGTCTGCTCCTTGACGCTGCTGATCGGCCCGCACAAGCACCCTCACACTTCGCCCCCTGCGCGAACAGAGCGGCGGGTCCTTTCGGTCGGGCCACCAGCACTGCCGGCGTTGCGCTGCAGCCGCGGCCGACCCTTGACCGGGCGCGCATGGCTGTCGTTCGGGCCGCCTCGCATAGGCGCCGTTAGAGAGTCGCTGTCAACGGCCGGTAAGCCACGTTCGTGCCAATCTAAGGAGGCCGGCCCATGCCCGGACACGGCTTCGGGGGCAGTCTGATTACTCACTCAACGCTCACCAGAAGGTCGTAGACCGATGCCGAAACCGCGCCACCAGCCTGACCAACCCGCCGACCGAGAGGTCGCCAGCCTGGTGGACCTGGTGAACAAGGCGACCGACGCGTACATCAAGGGCCACATCCAGGAGTACCTGACATTCTTCGACCATCCGGCCGAGTGCAGCCTCATGGCCCCCTACGGAGGGGAGACTGTTTCAACCTGCAACGCGACGAGGAAGCGATCGAGCAGACCAGCCAGTTCTTCGCCTCCGGTGAGGGCCGGTTCGACCTCCAACACTCCATCCGATCGGGCGACGTCGTGGTGCTAGCGGGAATCGAGCGGCAACACGGCCAGGTGGGAGGCCTGCCCGACCAAGACTGGTCATTGCGCGTCACCTTGGTCTACCGTCGCGCCACCGCCGGCTGGGAACTGCTGCACAGGCACGCCGACCCCCTCGTCAGGCCCATCCCGTTCGAGCACTGCGCCGAACTCGCCCGTGGACTAGATGAACAGCCATCCGCCACCGCCGCGTACGGCGATTCACGCGGGTCAGCGGCCCCGACCCAATCGGTCAACAACCAACCTCCCCTCACGCCGCTGTCAGAGCAAATTGGCCCGACCAGGGCCGGCCGCTGACGCTCGAGCCTTCCGCCGCCAGCCACCGCGGTTGCGTCCTACCGGTGACGCGGCGTACGGCAAGACGGAAGGACTCATTGGCCACTGACGCATCGGTGAGAACCTCGGCGAGCTGCGAGCCCGTCAGCGATCCCTGCTGGGCGAGCCGTTTCTGAAGCTCTTCCTAAACATGATCCACCAGTTCGGTGGCTCGGCGGAGGTTTCCTGCGCCTCGCCGTGCATGCTCTTAGGCTTGGGCGGGACACGGGTCGGGGCTGGCGGATAGCTCAGGGCACCTCCAAGAGGGCAAAGGTTCGGCGGGGCTCAACGTCGGTGCCGACGCAACGTTGGCCTGGTGTTCGCCTTCAGCGACCCGGGTGTTCATCGCTCGCCTCTTGGATGGACAACGGACGGACCCGGGCGGGCCGACACCAGCGCCCGCCCCTCTCGCGACGGAGGCGACCCCATGCATCGGCATTCCCACGGCGACCACGAGCACACGCACGAGCACGGCGACCACCAGCACGCACACACCGACCTCGCCGCCTCCCCCGAGCTCGACCTGACGGTCCCGGACACCGAGCTGTCGCCCCAGCAGCTCGGTCGCCGCGGCTTCCTGCAGCGCGCCGGGCTGGTCGGCGTATCCGCTGCGGCGGCAGGCGTGTTCGTCGACGCCGCCCCGGCCGCCGCGCGGCCGAGCAGCCCGCGCCCCAGGCGCGCGGCGGAGGGCCGCGCAGCTCCAGTGGCTCGCCGGGGACCACCACATCCACACGCAGTACAGCAGCGACGCGCAGTACCGCGTGCTCGACCAGGTGCAGCACGGGTCCGCGTACGGGCTGGACTGGATGGTCATCACCGACCACGGCAGCGTCGCCCACGCCAAGATCGGCGTGGACAAGGTCAACCCCGACATCGTCAAGGCGCGGACGCTCTTCGACGACCAGACCCTGGTGTTCCAGGGGTTCGAGTGGAACATCCCCGCCGCCGAGCACGGCACGGTCTTCGTGCACCCCGGCAGCAACGAGGTGGCGGTGCTCAAGGAGTTCGAGAACGCCTTCGACGGCGTGGTGAACAACTGGACCGCGTCGACCCCGGCCAACGAGACGCACGCCCTCGAGGGCCTGGACTTCCTGGCGGCGTCGGTGAAGTCCCGCCGGGTCAAGGACGCCGCCTTCTTCGCCAACCACCCGGCCCGCAAGGGCCTCGACTCGCCCGCACGAGATCCGCGGCTGGCGTGACCGGCAGCCCACGTCGCGCTCGGCATGGAGGGCGCACCGGGCCACCAGGCCGCCGGGATCAAGGCGCCGATCGGCCCCGGGTCCGGCCGCGGCTACTACGACAACAGCCCGTCAGCGGACTCGTTCGCCGCGTACCCGATCGAGTCGTACATCACCTACGGCGGCTTCGACTGGATGACCAGCACCGTCGGCGGACTGTGGGACAGCCTGCTCGCCGAGGGCAAGCCGTGGTGGGTCACCGCGAACTCCGACTCGCACCAGATCTACCTCGACGACTCCGTCCGCGGCCCGAACAGCAGCGCGGCCGACTTCGCCGCCAACGGCCGGTACGGCGACCCGGTCCACGGCGGCACCGGACCCAACGCACCTACGGCGACTTCTGGCCCGGGTACTACTCCAAGACCCACGTCGGCGCCTCGTCCTTCTCGTATGCGGCGGTGCTCGACGGGCTGCGCGCCGGCCGCGTCTACGTCTCCCACGGCGGCCTGGTGGGCGGCGTCGACGTCAGCGTCCGCAACAAGGGCGACCGCCGGCCCGGGTCGCCGCTCGGGTCGGTCGTGACGCCCCGGCGCGGCGAGCGCCTCGAGCTGGCCATCTCGATGACGCTGCCGACCCTGCCGAACTGGGCGCAGTTCGTGCCGAAGCTCGCCCGGGTCGACGTCATCCAGGGCGCGGTCACCGGCGCCGCCTCCGACCGCGACACGTTCCGGGCACCGAACACGAAGGTGGTCACGCAGCGCGACGTGTCCGGGCGCGACCGGCCAGGTCGACCTCACCTACGACCTCGGCGCGGTCGACGGGCCGTTCTACGTGCGGGTCCGGGGAACCGACGGCAAGCGCAGGCCGTGGGCCTGAACGGTGCCGCGGTCGACCCGGCCGGACCGGCCGCCGACGTCAAGGGCGACGCCGACCCGTGGAACGACCTGTGGTTCTACACCAACCCCATCTGGGTGCTCCCGCGATGAGTCCGTCATGGCCGGCTGGCGCTCGACCCGAGACGCCGAGCATGCGACGGCCGCCGAGGTCGCCCGCGCGGAAGTGGTCAGCGCCGCGACGCACTTCTCGACCCAGGGCCCGGCGGTCCTCGTGACCGTCGCCGACGCCTCGGGCGTCGTCACGGCCATCGGAACCGACGACCTGGAGGAGCAGGCCGAGCTCCGCGGACGTCACCTGATGCAGACCAGTGGCCGGCTGTTCGTGTTCCCCGGCTCGACGTTTCTCCGGGGCCGAATGAGCGTCACGCGGCTGCTGGAGTTCAGCGCGATCGACGAGGTCCGCCTGGTCGGCACGCCCGCGCGGGTCGACCCCGCTGCGGTCGTCGACACCCAGGGGTTCGTGCGACCCACCCTGCAAGACGGTGCGGTCGTCTGGTGCTACGACCAGCGGCCGGTGGAGTGCTCGTACCCTTCGAGCAGCCCGACCCGACCCCGTGCTGCGCGGACCACTGACCGAGTACGACGCGACGCATGTCCTGATGGGTCGCCGGCTCCCATCACGCGTTAGCGCGACTGGGCGAGCTGGGCCGAGAACTCGATCGCGATCTCGATCGCCCGAGGGGCAAGCGGGGAGTGGGTGCGTCCGGCCGGCCAGTGCAGGTAGATCTCGCGCGGCGGCAGCGGCCGGGTGGAGTTCGTGCACGCTGAGCCGTTCGTCGCGACGGCCTTCTGCGCCGAGGATCGCGAGCCAGGGCAACATCGCCGATCCGAGGCCGGCCCGCACCATCGACAGCACGGTGTCGTTGACCTCGCGTGCGGAACACGACCTGCGGTCGTGCGCCGCCGCGGGCAAGAGCCTGCTCCATGCCCGGCTGGTCACCCGGCAGCGGCCACGCCACCATCGGCAGGTCGTCGAGCAGATGCAGCGGCACCGGCCCATCGGGGAAGTTCCCGCCTTGGCGACCAGCAGGTACGGGTCGTCGAACAGCTTGACATGCTCGACATCTCCGCGAATCGGTCCGTCGTAGAACAGCAGGTCGAGCTCGCCGATCTGTCGGCTGGTGCGGACTCCTCCTCGAACAGCCGGATGTCGCAGTCGGGATGCTCATCGCGCAGCCGGCGCACCACCGACGGCAGGATCACGGTGGACACGCTCTGGAACGTGCCGATGTCGATCCGCCCGCCGCCCGCCTTGAACCGGTCGACGGCGCCGGACAGCGCCTCGGCCTTCGCGAGCACGTCGCGACCGTGGGCCAGGACAACGGAGCCCAGCGGGGTGATGCGCACGGGCTTCGGGCCGCCGGGCCGGTCGAACACCGCTCCGCCGACTGCACGTTCGAGTGCGGCGATCTGCTGGCTCACCGTCGACTGGGTGTAGCCGAGGCGTGCGGCTGCGCGACCGAACGATCCCTCATCGGCGATCGCCGCCATGGCCGCCAGATGGCGCAGCTCGAGGTCGGTCATGTGAGCGAGCATACGCGAGTCATTGCCCAGAGCGATTGATTTGATCGCGATTCATCGCTTTTCACGATGGCTGTTGATCTCCTAGCGTGCTGAGGACATGACACCTCGCGCGGCTCACGATGAGCAGCTCCTGTCCGTCAACGACATCGAGCTCTGCGTCCAGACGTTCGGCGACCCGAGCCGCTCCCGCGCTGCTGCTCATCGGCGGCGCCGAAGCCTCCATGGACTGGTGGGAGGACGAGTTCTGCGAGCGCCTCGCCGCGGGCGGGCGGTACGTCGTGCGGTACGACACCCGAGACACTGGGCGTTCCACGACCTACCCCGTTGGGGGCCCGCCCTACGGCGGCGACGAGCTGATCGCAGACGCCGTCGGGGTGCTCGACGCGCTCGGCATCGCCGCCGCGCATGTCGTCGGGATCTCGGCCGGCGGTGGCGTCGCCCAGCATTTGGCGGTCGAGCACCCTGAGCGCGTCGCATCCCTCACGCTCATCTCGACCACGCCGGACGGTCCGGGCGGCGCGGATCACGCCGATCTGCCGCCGATGAGCGCTGCGCTGGCCGCGTCGTTCTCCAACGGCGGCGAGACACCCGACTGGAGCGACCTCGAAGCAGTCATCGACTACTACACCGCCGGCGAGCGCATGATGGCCGGCACCATCCCGGTCGACGATCGAGGCGCTGCGTCGAGGTTGTCACCCGGGCCTGGCGGCGCAGCCCCAACCTGGCCTCGGGCCAGAACCACTGGCAGCTCGACGGCGGCGCGCCGATCCGCGACCGCCTCGGAACGCTCACGATGCCGACGCTCGTGCTGCACGGCACGGCAGACCCGCTGTTTCCGTATCCGCACGGCGAGGCCCTGGCGCGGGAGATCCCGGGAGCGCGGCTCGTGCCGCTCGAGGGCATGGGACACCAGATGCCGCCGCGCCAGATGTGGGACACGGTGATCGCCGAGATCCTCGCCATCTCAGCAGGAGGCGCGAGGATGACGCGGCTGCGCTCCGCCCTGTGGCTGCCGCTCTTCGACGACCTCGCCGACCCGCGCGTGGTCGCGGCGCTCGCCGCGGACGCGGAGGAAGCGGGATGGGATGGCTGCTTCGTCTGGGACCACCTCACCTGGCGGGCGCCGGTGCGCCAGGTCGCGGACTCATGGATCACGCTCGCGGCGATGGCCATCGCGACCGAGCGACTCCGCATCGGCCCGATGATCACCCCACTCGCGCGACGCCGGCCCGCCACGGTTGCCCGGCAGACCGCGACGCTCGACGCGGCTCAGCGGCGGGCGACTCACCCTCGGTGTGGGCCTCGGCAGCGACCGGTTCGGCGGCGAGTTCGTCAAGACCGGCGAGGAGCTCGACGACCGACGGCGCGGCCAGATGCTCGACGAGTCCCTGGAGATCCTCGCCGGCGCGTGGTCGGGCGAGCCGGTGCGCCATCGCGGCGAGCACTACACGGTCGACGACATCACGTTCCTGCCGCGCCCGGTCCAGCGCCCCGGCGTGCCGGTGTGGGCGGCCGGGTTCCCCGGCAACCTGCGACCGATGCTTCGCGCCGCGCGGCTCGACGGGTTCTTCCCGGCCAATCTCGAGCATCCCGACCAGCTCGCCGAGGCCGTGGCCACGCTCACCGACCTGCGCAACGGCGACATGGACTCCTACGACATCGCGGTCGGCCTGCCCGTCGGCGTCGACCCGGAGCCGTTCGCGAAGGCCGGCGCGACGTGGTGGCTGCCTGAGGTCGAGCCCGGGTGCTCGCTCGACACCGTGCGCGGGGTGCTGCGCGACGGCCCCGCGAGTCCGAGCGGTGAGTGACATGTTCGACTACGACGCCGAGCCGAGCCGCTACAACGTGCGGCTGCGAGCAGCCGCGGACATCGGCACCACCGACCGGGTGCTCGACATCGGCTGCGGCACCGGGCAGGCCACGCGGGACGCTGCCGCTTCAGCCGCATCGGGAAGTGCTCTCGGAGTAGACCTGTCCCGCGCCATGACCGATCGCGCCCGCCAGCTCGCCGAAGAAGAAGGGATCCTCAACGTCGAGTTCGAGGTGGCCGACGCTCAGGTCCACCCGTTCGCACGGGAAGGCTTCACTGTCGGGCTCAGCCGGTTCGGCACGATGTTCTTCTCCGATCCGGTCGCCGCCTTCACCAACATCGGCCGGGCGTTGCGGCCAGGAGCGCGGCTGGTGCAGTTGGTGTGGCAGGCCTACGACCAGCAGGAGTGGACCTATGCGGTCCGGGACGCGCTGGACGTCACCGGCAGCCCAAGAGGGTCATCCGGGCTCACCCACGCAGCCTTCTCCCTGGCGGACCCGACCACCGCGGCCGGCCTGCTGACCGCTGCTGGCTTCAGGGGAGTCACCTGCACCGGCGTACGCGAGCCCGTCTACTACGGTGCGGATGCGCACACGGCCCGCACCGCCCTGTCAGCCCTGGGGATGGTCGAAGACCAGATCGCCGTCCTGGACGCCAGACAGAAAGCTCGTGCGCTCGACCGGCTACTGACCATGCTCGACGCCCACGACACCGGCCACGGGGTGTGGTTCGACTCCCACGCCTGGATGATCACCGCGGTTCGACCGTGAGATCCCCAAGCCGGCTGGGGTGAGATCGTGCTTCTCAGCTCTTACCAGCCGAGGACCGACTCTTCGTCACCCGGGCGGGCCGTGAGGGACGTCCGGTTGCCCGGCCGTTCGTCCGGCCAGTCTCTTCCGCCTCAACCTCCAGGGGAATTCCGCACACCCAAGTGGCGGCCTGGGAAGACCACTTGCGTGGCTATCCTCCTGCGCGCCTACAGCTTTCGTCGGACATCGCCGGACACGACGAAACAGCCCCTGATCAGCGTCTGGCAGGCGTGGGATTCAAAGCTTTCGCGGCGTACATGCAGTCCGACTTTGATGCCCCACTGACTTGCGGTTGCACCGCGATCCGCGAAACATGACCACGAATGGGCCACAGACACTCGACCCCAGTCGGGCTCATTCCGATGAGCGCTCGTCCTGGCTGTGCTCAAGACATGCCCGTCGGGTGGACGGGCGAGGCAGGCTATCCGCGGGCCAGAACGGGGCATCGAAACTCAACGCTCGACAGCGGGCGTCTGACGCAACCATTAGCATCGGAGGTAGGCAGCCCCCACCGGCAGCCGCCCTTGTGATCGACGGTGCTTCGTCGCTAACGGTTGGGAATTCATGTCGGATGACGCGAGCTCACCCCATATCCAGGAGAGACACTTGAGCGCCACGCCGGCCCCTGCCGAACCCGCGCACGTCCCCAGTGCTGTGAGCCCGACACGCTGGGCTGCCCACACCGGCCCAGACTTCCAAATCCGCCGCAGGGTGGCGTTGGCGGGATATGCGTTCCTTCTCGTGGGCATCGCCTTCACGGTCACCGCCTGCAGCTCGGGCTCATCCCCTACCGAGGATGTGTCGACGACGTCAGTCGTGCAGAAGAACGCCGGCGCGGCAGAGGTCAGCCCTGGCCCAATTACATGCGCCCCACAACTCGGGAGTTGCCCTGATGTGGTCCTTTACATCTCGCCCTCAACTACGCCAATAGCAGCGCGTGTCTGTCCGGATAGCGTCGACCCCACCCCAGGTGGTACCACACCGCCGGCAGAGGCGAATTGTGTAAGCCAGATCCTCAACCCCGTCAAGCCCGTGGCGCCCTATGGGTTCGGGTATAAGAACTGGGTCACAGCCAGCTTCGGATCACCCCACAATCTGGCCTTCGACGTGTCGCTCAACAAGGCTACCGGTGTCATTACCTACACCCTCATTGCCCCTAACCTCGAAGAAAGGGACAGGTATTTCGCCCTCGACTCTGGGCAATCAAGACGCGTCTACCTCAACAACAGGAACTACACTTTCAGCCGCACGACCGACCCAACTCGCGCAGACACTGAATTGAGTGTCTGCTGCTAGGCTGATGGGTTTGGGACGCCGGCCGACGTGGGGGCTTTTTTTAGGGCAGGCAGTTCCGGGGAAGATCCACTTACTAGGCTATGGTGCATTCCGCCTGGGTTGTGAGGAAAGGCCAATGGGGCCGGTGGTTGTGAAGGTGCCCTTATCGCCGTTATCGGTACCACACGCCAGCTGAAGGGTTTTGGTACGGATCTCGCCGCCGGCGTAGAGACACGTCCAAGGAGACGGGCCAGTGGCAAATGAGCCACCGATCTGCGCGCATGCGGTGCTGCCGGCGGAGCCCAGAGAAGAACCTTCGCCGTTTTGCAAGGTGTTCCGTCCGGTACCACCGACGAGCTGGTCCACGCCGTTGCCACCCTCGAGGATGTCGGCCCCCGAGCCGCCATCGATCACATCGTTGCCGTCAAGACCGCACAACACATCATTACCGGACCCGCCGAAAAGGTACTCGGTAGCCCGCGTCACGGATCAGGAGGGTGGCCTTGAACGGGCTGACGGCCACCGGCTCAGTGAGCTCCTTGAAGAGCAGCACCATGTGGGCACGACGGTGATCGTCGCGGTCCAGCTCGGCAGGAAGACGGTCCGCCGCACGAGGGCTTGGTCCTTCCCCACCCGTCGTTGAACTGGAAGTCCCACCGGGTGAGGTCTGTGATCGACGTCGTGGGGCCCGACAGGGAGTAGCCGACGATGTCGCCCATGGTCGCGTTGTAACGCTGGTTTCCCGCCCAGATGGGGGTGCTGGTGTCGCCTGGCCTGGCGTGGTCGATGTCGAGGTGGTCGACCGGCCGATGGACAGGGTCAATCGGGGAATCCACCGTTTGGCCGACTTCAGGGGCCGTTGGCGCTGACAGACTTCGATTGATCGCCCATCAGCGACTCCCGCCGCTTGGTCAGGAGACCACCGTGCCCACCACCCCGCGCCTCCCCACCACACACAGCCGCAGCACCGAGCACCCGACTACTCGGCTGGCCGGCCGGCTGCCGGCTCGAGGCGCCCGGGCTCGCCGGGCCGCCGCTTGGGGCGGAGCGGTGTTGCTGCTCGGCACGAGCGCTCTCGCCCTCGCTGCCTGTGGTTCCAGCTCGCCGCCCGACCGCGCAGCCTCGACGTCGTCGCCCGCTGTCGCGAAGCAGGCCGGGTTGACGGAGCTGGATGTGCACATGACCGTCATCAACCTCACGTATCAAAACGTCGATATCGAACTCTGCGGCGAGAACATGTGGGTATCGATGGGCTCGGACTTGGGCTCGAACACGTGCGAGAAGCACACTCTTGGACCGATGCGCCGTAGTTGGCCCATGAGTGGAACGTGGAACACGGCGGAACAGACCCGCTACGGCGCTGTGCAGGGAGTCATTCACCTGAGCCCGGTGGGAGTCACCTTCGAGGCGTTCAACCCCGCAATCAGCAGACCCGGATTCCGTCTCGCGTCAGCGGCCGACTTCACCCTGGAGAAGCTCCAGGCCGCGCGCAACGCGGGCTCACCCCCCGGCTATGAGCCCTTCGCGCACGATCCGACAGCCGACGATGGCTCATCAACCGAGGACCTCCGCTTCGACGAGCTGCAAAGCACGCGATACAGCGTTAACGGTCACCCGCTGCAACTGGAACGTCTGACTGACACCGACTACAAAGAGATGAGGATTACCATCCTGCCCCTTGGAAGCTGAGCCGGCGGCCCTCCCGCGAACGTCGTCAGGCTTGATTGCTGAGTCACGCAATGCACCTCCAGTTCTGCCCGCGGAGATCAGGGGACTCCGCGCGGAACTCGCCAAGCGATAGCGCCCGAACGTACCGCTGTCGAGGCGGGACGCCCGGCCATCCGCACCGTCAGGCTGGCTGAGCCCGCGAGCGCTAGTTCGACAAGGGCTGAGGCTCGGACCCTCTGCCGCTGAACGCGACTCGCAACCTGGCCGAGTTGCACCGCTTTCCGTGGTGGCTCTCGAGCAGCGCCACTGCCCTGTGACGTCAGCACATGCTGACACTCTGAGCCGCGAAGGACCAGAAACGGACAAACCCCGCCAATCGCCGTGAGACAGTCCGAACAGCAACTACATCACTCCACCATCAAATGACAGGGACACCACCATGCGCCGTCTCAGCGCCGCAGTCACGTGCGTACTGCTTGCGCCAGTTCTCGGCGGACTCGCAGCCTGCGCCACCTCCGAGGGAACACCCCCGCCGCCACGGCATCGGTCGCCAAGGAGGCGGGAGCGGCGACGGTCGGAAGCCTCGGGCCGGGCCAGCTCGCCACGTTCCTGCTCGAGGGAGTCCTCCAAGGGGTCGGCGCCCAGGGCTACAACTTCCTCAGCGACCTGGTGTTCGGCGACGATGGCGTCAGCGCGGAAGCGACCACCGAGAAGCTCGATGCGATGCAGTCGCAGCTCGACCAGATCACGACACGGCTCGACGCCATCGACGACGGCTTGAAAAGCATCAGTGGACAGGTGGCCGGCGACACCCTCACCCTCAAGGAGGGGGACCTGGACAAGTGGCACAACAGCTCACTGTCGGTCTACAAGGAGCAGTTCCTCCCGATTGCCACCAAGGCCAAGGCCTTGAGCGCGGCCAAGCAGGCGCTCGCTGACGCCCAGAATGCCTCCTGTAATCCCACCGCCACGAGCACCGCCACGAGCACGAGCACGGCCACGACCAGTCCCGCGTGCTCGACGTCCGCCACGTTGCCGCCCGACGTCCAGCTCGCATACGACAACGCCCTCAAGGAACTCAACGCCGCGAAGGCTGACTTCCACACGACGTTCCTGAACAACGACATCGTCGCCACCTTCTACAACCAGCACGACGCGCTGTACCCAGCTCCCAACACGTCGTCGGTGCTCAAGCTCGCCGGGCAGGCCATCGGGACCAAGGGCTACGCCACCTGGATGGACTCCCAGTCGCTCGCCGACATGTACCGCTATTTCTCGGACCAGGAGGCGTTGTCCGCCCTGCTCATCTTCGAGCACGACAAGATGTTCGGCGCCGACGCCGCGACGCAGCAGCGACACCGGGACGAGTACGTTTCCGACAACGCTGTCGAGAAGGCGAACCTCCCTCCGGAGATCCCGTGGGCACAGGTGAAGCTCGGCACCCGGATGTTCAAGACCCCGGCCTACCCACAAGACACGGTGGCGAGCCACGGAGCGTGGCTGCCGATCACTGCTGAAGGTAGACCGCTCAGCACCTACACTCCGCGAGACACGGAGACGGCCAACCCGGGCTGGGTGCTGCCGACCGCCGCACAGCTCGGGACGCTGTACGACGCGACCAAGAGCACCCCCATCGTCGAGTCCTTCTGGGGCACCCCATCCACGCACCTGGGGTCGATCTGGCAGAACAGCGGCCGTCTGGGCACGTATGGGCCGCCGAGGGGAGTCTCTGCCGAGGCCAAAGCGATCGACGACTTCGGCAAGACGTGGTACTGGACCAGCGACACCTCGGCGTCGAACCCCATGGACTGCGACCCGTATCAAGACGGTCAGGTCACCCGGACGTACACGCTGCACCACGTCGGGAACATGGGGGGCGCCACCGCCTTTGAGACCCAAGGTCAGCCCGGCCGCATCCCGGATTTCTTTGGCGGCGGCATGACGGTGGCTGACTGCGACAACTCTCTCGTCACGCTCTACAACAACGACACGTACTCCGCATACGTCATGCTGACCCAGCCGATCCCGGCGGACGTGGACTACCTGGCGCAGCGGACGCAGGCCCTGCCGGCTCCGGCCACCCCGACGCCCACGTCCTGACCTGCTCCTGCCATGGGGGGGTTCTCGAGGGGTGGCGGTGACGCCAGCACATCACCTCCTGGCCGGAGGCCACCCCACCGGGCGCTCCGCCGGCTCGTCACGGCGGGGCTGCTCGTCCTCCTGGTGGGGACGGTGGCCGCGGCGGACGTCAGCGGCATCCGGGACTTTCCGAGCCTGCGCGTCGAGGCGCTCTGGTACGGCAAGGCGGCGGACGGCAGCATCCAGGCCGGCGTGACACCGGTGACCGTGGCTGCCAGCTACGACGACCCGGCCACCCCGCTGCTCATCGACACGGGGGGTCTGCGGGCCGCCGGAGCAGGTCCGATGTGGACGGCGGCGACGGCGGTGGCCGAGGTCCAGGCCGTGCTCATCGCCGGTGTCGACCCCCGGGAGATCCAGGTCACCTACTCGCTCAAGGAGGCCATCGACGGGCCTTCCGCCGGCGGGCTGCTCAGCGCAGCCTCGTTGGCCTCGATCCGTGGCGTGCCGGTCCTGCCGCGCACCACGATGACCGGCACTGTGCTCCCGGACGGCTCCGTGGGCCCGGTCAGCGGGATCTCGGACAAGCTCAAGGCGGCCCACGCGGCGGGCTACACCCGAGTGCTCGTGCCGATCGGACCCAGTACCGACCTGCGCACCGGCAGGCCGGTCGACCTGGTGGCTCTCGGCCGGTCTCTCGGTGTCGAGGTCATCCCCGTGAGCGACGTCCCCCAGGCCTACAGCCATCTCACGGGCACGCCCGACGTGGCGAAGGCGGAGCAGCCCGCACCGATCGCGCCCGGCGTCCTCACCATGCTCGAACGGCGCAGCCACGCCCTCGTCACGACGGCCACAACACAGGTCGCGGCCCTGACCGTGAGCCAGGATCCGGACGTGAAGGCGGCCTTGCCGGGGATCCGGGCCTGGTTGGCGGTCGCCCAGAGCGAGCTCGACCAGGGCGACGCCGTCCGCGCGTTCGCCGCGGCGTCCGAGGCCGGACAGGCGCTGCGGGAGTATGCCGCCCTGGATCGGTCCCACAACCAGTCGGCGCAGACGTCCCTGACCGACCAGGTCGCCCAGGTGCGTCAGGAAGCCGCCCGGTCCAAGGGCGAGATCCAGGCCGCCGTGCTCGCCGTCGCCGGCACGCCGGTGAGCACCGTCGAGCAGCTCGCTGCCCTGCCCGACGTGCTGGCGTGGGGGCTGTTCGCCATGACCTCGATGGACGTCGCCGACGGCCAGCTGTCCGCGGTGCAGAGCCGGGCGGACCTCGACCAGGTCATCCGGTTCGTCGAGACCGCCCGCTTCGAGGCCGACACGTACATGACGGCCACGGCGGAATCGCTCCCCCTCATCGGACGGCAACCCCTCTCCGACCCTGGGAAAGCCGGTGCGCTCCTCGACGCGTACGCCACCCTGATCGCGGACGGCGCGGAAGCCAACAGCGCCTACGCCGAGAGCCTGCCGTCACCTCGGAAGCGCAGCGGCTACCTGCGCAGCCTCATCGACGCCACCCAGCCGATCGCCGCCGGAAAGGACACCGGCTTCGGCGCCGACCTGGGGCCCACCGCCCGCCCGGCGCTGCACCTCGGGGCCGCACTGCTGGAGTACGTCGAGACCACTCAGCTGGTCAACGACCTCACATCGAGGCCGCTCGCCGGGACGACGAGCCCACCGAACACGCTACCGATCAAGGACCCTGCGGTCGTCGCCCGGCAGGCGACCACGGCGGCCACCACTACCGCAGCGCAGACGACGGCCATCACCGCCGCCGGACTCGATGCCTCCTACCTGCAGTGGAACAGCAAGTGGGGCCAAGAGCTGGCCTTCGGACGGATACCGGAGATCACGGACGAGCAAACGCTCCATGGGCTCGAGTACCAGTGGTTCGCCGTCCTCCACAGCCGCGTCCTCGTCGCGCTCAGTAGACAGTGAAACGCTTCGGGACAGGACCTTTCGCTCGTTCGCTTGCCCGCTGACACTTTGATGTGACGGTGTAGTCGCTCTCGGGGCCGATCGAGGATGGGTTGTACCGATCGATGTAAACGGGCGTCAACCGAGGAAACAACCGTTAGGCCGACCATCCAGGGCCGTCAGCGCCGACATACTTCGATGGCCGCACCCAACTTCGCCGCCGCTCGATCAGGAGATCCACCGTGCCCACCACGCCGCGCCCTGTCACCGCGCACACCGCCAGCGCCGGGCACGCAACTGGCCCGACCGACCGACGCGCGGCTCGAGGTACCCGCGCTCGCCGCGCCGCCGCCTGGGGCGGATCGGCGTTGCTGCTCGGCACGACCGTCCTCGCGCTGTCTGCCTGTAGCTCGGCATCGTCCGCCACCAGCGTCGCATCGACGTCACCGGCCGTCACGAAGCAAGCCGGTGCGCCGACGGAGACCTTCATCTCGGTCAGCGCCGGCGGTTTTCACACCTGCGGTCTGCGTCCCAACGGCGACATCAAGTGTTGGGGCGACACCACCTCCGGGCAGGTCTCGGGGGTGCCAGCAGGCACGTTGTTCAAAGGAATGAGCGCCGGCAGCGGCCACACCTGCGCGGTCCGCAGCGACGGCGCGGTCCTTTGTTGGGGCGGCAACAAATACGGTCAGACGACGGTACCGGCAGGCATGTTCAAATCGGTGAGCGCCGGTGGCGGAAACACCTGCGCGGTACGAACCGATGACACCATCGCCTGCTGGGGCAACAACGAGTACCACCAAAGCCAGGCACCCGCGGGTTCGTTCAAGTCGGTGAGCGCCGGATTCATTCACGCCTGCGCCGTGCGAACTGATGGCGCCGTCGCGTGCTGGGGCGACAACAGCCTCGGCGGGGCCTCGCCGCCGGCGGGCCAGTTCACATCGGTGAGTGCCGGCAAGGACTACAGCTGCGGCGTGCGGACCGACAACACCCTCGCCTGCTGGGGTTACAACGGCACGGGCCTCGGCGCCGTGCCCACCGGCACCTTCACAAAGGTGAGCGCCAACACGTACCACGCCTGCGCTCTCCGCACTGACGACACGGTGGTGTGCTGGGGGGCTGACGACTCTCAGATCTGGTACGGCCAGACCGAAGCACCGGCAGGCACGTTCAAGGACGTCAGCGCCGGCACCTATCACACCTGCGCTGTCAGCACGGCCGACGCGGTCGTCTGCTGGGGCAGGAACAACTACGGACAGGCCTGACCGTCGAGCACCCCCGCCCCGTATCAGCAGAGAAGGTCTGACCCACGTCTCCGCAGGTCAGACCTCCTTGTGCGCACTTGGTGGCAGGTGAAGGATTCGAACCTTCGAAGCTTTCGCGACGGATTTACAGTCCGCTCCCATTGGCCGCTCGGGCAACCTGCCGTGACGCGCATGGAAGGATAGCAAGCAACCAGCGGTGCCCCGAATCGGCGGGCACCTCGTCACCGGGTGACCACCCGGGGTGAGGCAGGAGTGGGGAGCAGATGGCCGACTCGTCGTTCGACATCGTCAGCAAGATCGACAAGCAGGAGGTCGCGAACGCCCTCAACACCGCGGCCAAGGAGATCTCGACGCGCTACGACTTCAAGGGTGTCGGCGCCTCGCTGGCCTTCTCCGGCGACAACGCGGTGCTCATCAAGGCCAACAGCGAGGAACGCGCCCTCGCCGTCCTCGACGTCTTCCAGACGTGGCTGGTGAAGCGGAAGGTGTCGCTCAAGCACCTCGACTACGGCGGCAAGGACGAGAAGCCCACCCCGAGGGTGTCGGGCAAGGAGTACCGGCTGGAGGTCGGCCTCAAGGAGGGCATCGACCAGGAGACGGCCAAGAAGATCGCCAAGATCATCCGCGACGAGGGCCCGAAGACGGTCAAGTCGCAGATCCAGGGCGACGAGCTGCGGGTGACCAGCAAGTCGCGCGACGACCTCCAGTCGATCCAGAACATGCTGCGCGGCAAGGACCTCGACACCGCGCTGCAGTTCACCAACTACCGCTAGACGAGCCGCCGAGCGCCTCCCGCCTCGGCGCCTCCCGTCTCGGCGCGTACCGCTCGCGCGAGCGCACCGCCTCGCCGAGCGAGGAGGCGCCGTCCACGATGTTGCGCCGGGTGGCGGGCGACAGCGCGCCGTTGCCGAGGGCCTCCTCGGCGAGCCGCAGCGTCGCCCGCTCGACCACGCGCGGGAACCCGAACCGCACCACCCGGGCCAGCGCGTCGTCGCCGAGCCACGCGGAGAGCCGCGGGACCTCCGCGAAGAACCGGGGCACGTAGGGCCGCACCAGGTCGAGGTCCGGCGTGGCCCAGAACCCCTGCAGCAGCGCGATGAGCTGGTGGTTGGACCGGGTCGACTCCTCGACGACCTGGTGCCACGCCCACGCCTTGGCCGAGGCCGTCGGCTGGGACGCCCGGGCCTGCAGTGCGGCGAGTCGCCCACCGAAGGTCGGGTCGGCCTCTTCGGCGTCGTCCAGCTCACCGGGCCGGAGCAGTCCGCGCCGGGCCAGGTTGCCGAGCAGCAGCCACCGGAAGTCGGTGTCGCCGGCGAGGCCGGAGGGCACGTCCTGGCCGTCCAGCCACCGCCGCAGCAGCGCCTCGTCGCCGGTGCACTCCGCCACCAGCCGAGCGGCGATCACCGCGTGGTCGGAGCCGGGCGCGGCGGTGCCCATCACCCGGTGCCCGACCGCCGCGAGGTCCTCCCAGGCCGCTGCCTGCTCCACCTCGGGGAGGAACTCGGGCACGAAGCGCCGGACGGCCGTCGCGGCGAGCCGTTCCAGCAGCGGCGGTGAGACCTCGCTCTGCCACTCCGACTCCACGAGCCGCAGCACCGGGCGCGGGTCCACCGCGGCCGCGGACACCGCGTCGACCAGGGCGGACCACACGACCACGCGGGCGGGAGACTCCGGCACCAGGGAGAGCTGTCCGGGCAGCGCCGCCAGGGTCGCGGGGTCCAGGTCCACACCGGCCCACGTCAGGTCGGAGGCGTTCGGGACCAGCAGCGCGGGCAGCGGGCGACCGACCAGCTCCGGCAGGTCGGTCACGTCGCCGGTCGTCCGGACCAGGGTGCGGACCTGCTCGACCCCGTCGGTCCAGCCGACGACGTCGACGACGTGCGTCCGGTCGGCCGGATGGTCGCGCGGCACCTCACGAAGCAGCCGGGCGCCGCGGACCACGCCGTCGACGACGTCGGTCTCCACCGACAGGCGGTCGCGGTCCGCCGTCCGGAGCCAGGCGTCGCACCAGGCCCCGAGGTCCTGTCCGCTCGCCGCTCTCGAGCGCGCCGACGAGGTCGTCGAAGGTGCCGTTCCCGTACGCGTGTTCGCGCAGGTATGCGGCGACGCCGGCGGTCGCCGCCGGTTCGCCGAGGTAGGCGACGAGCTGCCGGATCACCGAGGCGCCCTTGGCGTAGGAGATGCCGTCGAAGTCCTGCAGCGCGGCCGCCGCGTCCAGGGCCGGGGAACCGGCGACCGGGTGGGTGCTCGGCCGGCGCTCCGCGGCATACCCCCACGTCTTGCGGACGATGCCGAACGACGTCCACGCCTCGTGGAACTGCGTGGCGTGCACCAGCGTGGTGGTCGCCATGTACTCGGCGAACGACTCGTTGAGCCAGAGGTCGTCCCACCACTTCATGGTCACCAGGTCGCCGAACCACATGTGGGCCAGCTCGTGCTCCACGGTGCGCGCCCGGATGAGCAGCGCGTCCTCGGTCGCGCTGCCCCGGAACAGGCGGTCGTCGCGGATCGTCACGCACCCGGGGTTCTCCATGGCGCCGGCGTTGAACTCCGGGACGAACACCTGGTGGTACTCGCCGAAGGCGTAGCGCAGGCCGAAGAGCCCGTGGTAGCGGTCGAGGCCCTGCGTCGTGAGGGTGAAGATCTGGTCGGCCCAGCGGTCGAGCGGCGCCTCGAGGGAGCGACGCGCGTGCAGGGCGAGCGGGATGCCGTCGTGCTCCGCGCGGCGGGTGACGTAGGGGCCGGCGCAGACCGTGACGAAGTAGGTGGCCAGCGGCGGGGTGGTCGCGAGCGACCACCGGCCCGCGCCGGAAGGGGAGGCCACCCCGTTGCCCACGACGGTCCAGTGCTCGGGCGTGGTCACCGAGACGGTGTAGGGCGCCTTGAGGTCCGGCTGGTCGAAGCAGCCGAACATCCGCGGGTGCGGCGGCGAGGAACGCGTGGCCGTAGAGGTAGGCCTCGCCGTCGGCCGGGTCGACGGCCCGGTGCAGCCCCTGGCCGTCGCGGCTGTAGGCCATCGTCGCGCGCACGACGACGACGTTGTCCGCGACGAGGTCGGGCAGCTCGATCCGCCCGTCGACCAGGCCGGTTGGGTCGAGCGCCCGGTCGTTGAGCCACACCTCGTGCAGCGTCACCGGTGCGACGTCGAGCCACGTGGACGCGCCGGCGTCGCGGCAGCGGAACCGGACGGTACTGGTGCTCTCGAAGGTCACCGGCCCGGTGTCGAGGTCCAGGTGGACGTCGTACGACTCCACCTGGACGAGGGCGGCACGGGCCTCGGCCTCGTCGCGGGTGAGGCTCGGCACGGGACCAAGACTGACACGCCGGAGGCCGGGGAGTCGGCGTCCTTGCCGACTCCCCGGCCTCGCGGTGGTGCGGGCTACCGAGGCTTGACCGCCAGGACCGGACAGTCGGCGTCCAGCAGCACGTGCTGGGCGGTACTGCCGGCGAACAGCTTCCCGACCGGCGAACGCCGGCGGACCCCGATGACGATGAGCTTCGCCGCGGACTCGCTGGCGGCCTCGAGGATGGCCTCGGCCGCCGACGTGCTCTCGATGCTGCGACGGATCTCGTGCTCGAGCCCCGCCGCGGTCAGCTGGGCGTCGAGCGCGTCGATGTCCTCCGCCGTGGCGTAGTTCGGGTGCGAGAAGTCGCCGTAGTGACCGGTGTTGACGACCACCACGCGGGAGGAGGTGAGTCGCGCCTCCTCCATCGCGTGGTCGACCGCCGCCGAGCCCTCCGGGGTGGGGAGGTAGCCGACGACGATCGTCACGAGGCCTCCTTGGTGGCGCCCGCGCCGTCGAGGGTGACCGCGCCGGTCATGATGGCCACGCCCTCCTGCATCGTGTGCGACTGGGGCGTGATGACCCCGGCCCGCCGCGCCAGCCGCTGGATGTGGATGCGGTCGGCGACCTCCCACACGTGCGGCATGTTGTGGCTGATGAGGATGATCGGGACGCCGTTGTCGCGCAGCTGCTTGATCATGTCGAGCACGGCGTTGCCCTCCTTGACGCCCAGGGCCGCGGTCGGCTCGTCGAGGATGACGACCTTGCTGCCGAAGGCGGCCGCGCGGGCGACGGCGACGGCCTGCCGCTGCCCACCGGAGAGCGTCTCCACGGCCTGACCCATGTTCTGGATCGTCTGGATGCCGAGCTTCTGCACGGCCTCGCTGGCCCGTTCGCGCATGCCGTTCTTGTCGAGCATCCGCAGCACCGACCCCAGGGGACCCGGGCGGCGCTCCTCGCGGGCGAGGTAGAGGTTGCTCGCGATGTCGAGCGCCGGGATCACGGCGAGGGTCTGGTAGACCGTCTCGATCCCGACGTCACGGGCGTCCTGCACGTTCCGGAAGTTGACCGGATGACCGTCGATGCTCAGCTCGCCCCCGTCGAGGGTGTAGGCCCCCGACAGGCACTTGATGAGCGTCGACTTGCCGGCCCCGTTGTCGCCGATGACCGCGAGCACCTCGCCCGGGTAGAGCTCGATGTCCACGCCGTCGAGCCCGATGACCCGTCCGAAGGTCTTGACCAGGCCCTTGCCCTGGAGGACGGGCGTCCGCCCGCCCCCCGCCCCGGACGCGGACTCGGACTGGGACTGGCTCTGGGACTGGGTCGGTGCGTCCTGGAGGCTCACGACTTCACCTTCCTGATCCACTGGTCGATGGCCACGGCGACGATGACGAGGATGCCGACCGCGAGGACGCGGAACTGCTGGTCCACGCCGGCGAGCGACAGGCCGACGGTGAACGCCTGGACGATGAGCGCCCCGATGAGGGTGCCGATCACCCCGCCGCGACCGCCGAAGAGGCTCGTCCCGCCGATGACGACCGCCGTGATGCTCTGGAGGTTGCCGTCGGCGATGGCGTTGGGGGTCGCCCCGCCGGACCGCCCGATGAGCACCCAGGCGGCGATGCCGAAGATGAGACCGGCGACGGTGTAGACCGAGAGCAGGACGCGCTTCGTGCCGATGCCGCTGAGGCGGGCCGACTCCGGCTCGTCACCGACCGCGAACACGTGCCGCCCCCACGCCGTCTGGCTCAGCGCGAACCCGACGACGATGTACATCAGCAGGACGATGAGCACGCCGGTGGTCACCCTGAACCCGAGGATGTTCACGCTCTGCCCGGCCCAGTTGATGATGTCGGGCAGGCGGTTGTCCTGGATGCTCGAGCCGCCCGAGTAGAGCAGCGCGATGGCGGTGAAGATGCTCAGCGTGCCGAGCGTGACGATGAACGGTGGCAGGTTGATCCTCGTCACCAGCATGCCGTTGATCCACCCGGCGACCAGCCCGAAGAGGATGCCGATGAGCAGGGCCAGCACGCCGTTCACGCCGTTGTTGGCGGCGAGCGAGGCCATGATCATCGCCGAGAGGATCGTGATGGCGCCGACCGACAGGTCGATGCCGGCGGTGAGGATGATCAGGGTCTGACCGAGGGCCAACGCCGCGGTGATGGCCGTCTGCTGCACGAGGAGTGACAGCGAGTTCGGCTGGATGAACCGCGGGTTGGCGATCGAGAAGACGATGATCGTGATGAGCAGCAGGATCAGCGGACTGACCCACGGGTGTCCGTGGAGCATGTGCTGGATCCGCTGTGCCGGGCTCTGCGCCCGCCGCGACAGCTCGGCCTGGGCGGCGCTCGACGAGCGCCGCCGGCCGTGGTGGTGGACGTCATATCAGCCCCAGCAGATCTTCGATGCTTCTGCGGTGGTGATGCTGTCGACGCCGGTCGCGGGCTTGTCGGTCACCAGGGCGACACCGGTGTCGTAGAACTCCAGGCCCGGCGTGACGCTGGGCTTCGTTCCTCCGGTGGCGATCTGGTAGATCGCCTCCATGCCGAGCTGGGCCATCTTCAGCGGGTACTGCTGGGCCGTCGCGCCGATGACGCCGGACTTCACCGAGTTGACCCCGGCACAGCCGCCGTCGACCGAGACGATGGTGGCCGTCTTGCCCTGCGCCTTGAGGGCGGCGCTGGCGCCGACGGCGGTCGGCTCGTTGATGGTGTAGACGAGGTTGATGTCCGGGTTCTTGGTGAGGCACCGCTCCATGGCGGACCGGCCACCGTCCTCGGCGCCGTTGCCGGCCTCGTTGCAGACGATCGTGTAGGTGCCGCCGGTGTAGCTGCCGGTCTTGGCCTCGTCGCCGTTCTTCTTCTTGTCGGCGGTGTTGATGCCCATGCCGGTGAGGAAGCCCTGGTCGCGGTTGTAGTCGACCGAGACGATCTTGTCGCTGAACAGGTCGAGCAGCGCGATCGTCGCCGGCTTACCGGCCATCGTCGCGTTGGCCCACTTGCCGGTGAGCTCGCCGGCCTTGAAGTTGTCGGTCGCGAACGTGATGTCGACGACGTTGGCCGGGTCGGGCGGGGTGTCGAGCGCGATGACGAAGAGACCGGCGTCGCGGGCCTTCTTGATCGCCGAGTTCACGCCGGTGGACATGGGGGTGATGAGGATCCCCTTGTCGCCCTTGGCGATGGCGTTCTCGATGGCGGTGATCTGGCCCTGGTCGTCGCCCTCCTGCTTGCCGGAGGCGATCGTCAGGTCGATGTTCCCCTGCTTGGTGGCGAGCTCCTTGGCGCCGTTCTGCATGGCGACGAAGAACGGGTTGCTCGAGTCCTTGGTGATGAGCGCGACACCGATCTTCTCGCCGCCGCCTCCACCGGTGGCCCCGGAACCGCCCCCTCCGCCGCTGCTGCTGCTGCACGCGCCGAGGGCCAGTGCGACCCCGGCGGCCGATGCCAACGCGACGACGCGGGTGCGCCGGGTGGTGGCGATGGCTGACTTCATGTCTGACCTCCATTGGTGTGACAACGTTGTCAGAGGTATGTATAGCGGAGGTCTTGCGCTTGAGTCAACGTTTGTGACCTAATTGTCGCCGTGGCCGTGACAACGATGTCAACGTCAGGACCGCCCGCACCCAGACTGGGTCGGGCGACCATGCGTGACGTCGCCGCCCTGGCCGGCGTCAGCCTCAAGACCGTCTCTCGGGTCGTCAACCACGAAGCGGGAGTGTCCGGCGACCTGCGCGAACGGGTCGAACGGGCCGTCGAACGACTGGACTACACCCACAACCTCACCGCGAGCAACCTCCGGCGCAGCCACGGTCGCACCGGGGTCGTCGGCGCCCTGGTCCAGGACGTCAGCAACAGCTTCTCGGTCAGCCTGCTGCGCAGCCTCGAGGACACGGCTCGGGAGCACCAGTGCGTGGTGCTCGCGGCGAGCATCGACGAGGAGACGGACCGCGAGCGCGCGCTCGTCGCGGACCTCGTGGCCCGCCGCGTCGACGGGCTCATCCTCATGCCGTCCACGCTGGACCAGTCCTACCTCGCCTCCGAGGTCCGGGCGGGGCTGCCGACGGTCTTCGTCGACCGCCCGCCCCGCGGGGTGGACGCCGACAGCGTCATCGTCGACAACCGGCGCGGCGCCCGGGAGGCGGTGGCGCACCTCGTCAGCCGGGGGCATACCCGCGTGGCGGTGCTCGTCGACCTCACCAGCATCCCGACGGCCGCCGCGCGGCTGCGGGGCTACGAGTCGGCGATGAAGGCGGCCCGGCTCACCCCGGACCCCGACCTCGTCGTGGCCGGGCTGCGGACGACCCAGGAGGCCCAGGCGGCGCTGGTCGCCCTGATGGCCCGGCCCGACCCGCCCACCGCCGTCTTCGCCTGCCGGAACATCCTCAGCATCGGCGCCATCCGCGCCCTGCGGGAGCTGGGCCTCTCCCACGAGGTCGCGCTGGTCGGGTTCGACGACTTCCCCCTGGCCGACCTCATGACGCCGTCGCTGACGGTGATGCGTCAGAACGTGCGGGAGATCGGCCGCCGGGCGGCGGAGCTGCTGTTCAGCCGGATCGACGGCGACACCTCACCGCCGCGCCGGATCCTCTCGATCCCGACCCTGGTCGTCCGCGGGTCGGGCGAGATCCCCCCGCCGGACCGTCAGCGCTCGAGGTAGCCGGACGCCATCGACTCGAGGCGGGCGATCCGCTCGGGCATCGGCGGGTGGGTGGAGAACAGCTTCGAGACGTCCTGGCCGCGGAACGGGTTCGCGATCATCATGTGGCTGGCGTTGACGATCTGCTGCTGCGGGGCGAGGGGCGCCCGGGCGATCCCGAGCTCCAGCTTGCGGAGCGCGGACGCCAGGGCGAGCGGGTCGCCGGTGAGCGCCGCGCCGTCCTCGTCCGCGTCGTACTCACGGGTCCGGCTGATGGCCAGCTGGATGACCGTCGCGGCGAACGGCGCCAGGAGGGAGAGCAGGAGCAGGGCGATGGGGTTGCCGCGCTCGTCGTCGTCGCTGCCGCCGAACATGCTGGCGAACAGCGCCATCTGGGCCACGGCCGTGATGACGCCGGCGATGGCCGCAGCGACGGAGCTGGTGAGGATGTCGCGGTTGTAGACGTGCTGGAGCTCGTGGCCGAGGACGCCCCGCAGCTCCCGCTCGTCGAGCAGCTGGAGGATCCCCTCGGTGCAGCAGACGGCGGCGTTCTGGGGGTTGCGTCCGGTGGCGAAGGCGTTCGGGGCCTCGGTCGGCGAGATGTAGAGCCGCGGCATCGGCTTCCCGGCCTTGGTCGACAGCTCGCGCACGATCCGGTACATCGCCGGCGCCTGCGCCTCGCTGACCGGGTAGGCGTGCATCGCGCGGATGGCGAGCTTGTCGCTGTTCCAGTAGCCGTAGAAGGTCGTCGCGACGCCGATGAGGGCGAAGATCCAGATGAACCGGCCACCGGCGATGAGCGCGCCGATCCCGAGGAGCAGGGCCCAGATGGCGCCGAACAGTGCAGCGGTCTTCAGGCCGTTGTAGTGGCGGTGCAGAGGGGGCATGTCACGGAAACGTCAGGTCGCCCACCGGCGTTCCCGGGCGTCGAGCCGCGGCGGATGGCGGGTGTCGGCGTCAGCCGAGGAGGCCGAGCAGCAGGTCCGGCTGCACCGAGCCGAGGACGAGCACGGCGGTCCCGACGCCGAGGGCGACCAGGTGGCTGGGGTGGGTCCGGACCCGCGTGACCGTGGTCACCGAGCCGCTGCCGCCCTCCGCCATGGCCGTCTCGACCGCCTCGGGAGCCGGCTGCAGGATCACCCGGACCCAGCGGAGGTAGACCGCGACGCCGAGCACCGCGTTGGCCGCCGCGAGCACGCCGACGAGCCACCACCCCTCGGCCAGCACCGGTCGCAGCGCGACGATCTTGCCGATGAGCCCGAGCACGCCGGGCGGAAGACCGGCCAGTGACGTGAGGGCGAGGAGCAGTGCCCCACCGGCCCAGGGGTGGGTCCGGACCAGGCCGGCGTACGCGGCGAGGTCGCGACCGCGGCGGGCCCCGACGACGGCGACGGTCATCATCACGGCGGTGAACGCCACGAGGGTCGCGACGAGATAGGTGAGCAGGTAGCCGGCGGCCGCCCGGGCGCCGAACGACGAGACCGACAGCAGCGGCACGACGACCCAGCCCGCCTGGGCCACCGTGGACCAGGCCAGCAGCCGGACGACGTCGGCCTGCCGCAGGGCCATGAGGTTCCCCAGCGTCATGCTGGCGATGGCCAGGACGGCGACGGCGATGAGCGCCGAGCGGCCGAGCTGGGTGACCGCCTCGACGACGACGAGGAGCGCGGCCAGCGCCGCGACCTTGGACACGCCGGCCAGGAACACCGTCACCGGCAGGGGCGAACCCGCATACGTCGTGGGGGTCCAGGCGTGGAACGGCACGAGCGAGAGCTTGAACGCGATCCCGCCCAGCACCAGCACCACGGACAGCGCCAGCAGGCCGCGCTGCGGGGTGGAGGTGGCCGCGAGCGCCGGGCCGGCGCCGAGCTCCGGGGAGCCGGTGGCGGCGTACCAGCAGGCGGCGCCGAGGGCCAGCATCGCGAACGAGACCAGCGAGGTGGTGACCAGCTGGACGGCGCCGGCGAGGGCGCGCCGGGTACCCGGCAGGGCGGCCAGGGCGACGACCGGCAGGGTCGCGAGCTCCAGGGTGACCAGCCAGGAGGCGAGGTCGCGGGCCCCGGCCACCCCGACGGCGCCGCCGGTGGCGGCCAGGAGCAGCGCGACGGTGACGGCGGTGCGTCCCGTGTCGTCGGCGCGCTCCGAGGGCCAGGCCAGCAGCAGGGTGACGGCCGCCGCCAGCAGGGCGGCGAGCTGGAGCGTCGTCGTCAGCGCGGTCGCCGAGTAGAAGCAGGGGCCACCGTCGGGCAGGCAGAGCGTGCGCAGCTCGTCACCGGTGGGCGACCCCAGGGCGCCGAAGGTGCCGAACATGCCGATGACCAGGGCGATGAACGCGACCGCGTAGTGGACGCGCTGGGCCCGGGTGTCGAGGATGTCGACGACGAGGACCACGACCGCGCCGACCACCGGGGCGAGCGCGGGCAGCAGGGTCCCGACGTCGAAGGTGATCACGGCCCGCTCGCTTGCACGGTGGCGCCGCTCTGAAGGGTGACGATGAGGATCGGTGCCGACCGGGGCACGAGCACGGCGGTGTCCGCTTCGGTGACGCCCAGCAGCGGCTTCGGCACGACCCCGAGACCGATGACCAGCGCGACGAGCGCGATGACGACGGCCAGCTCCGCGCCGTGCGCGTCGTCGCGACCGCGACGGCGTGGTGTGGAGCCGGGCAGCGGTCCGGTCCAGTTCTCGTGGCCGGCCCAGACCAGTCGCAGGACGCGGAGCGAGTATGCGGCGGCCAGCGACATCCCGACGACGCCGGCGACCGCGCAGATGCGGAACAGCACGACGGGGAGCCCCTCGGCCGGCGTCCACGCGGCGTACACGGCGAGGAACTCGCCCCAGAACCCGACCAGCCCGGGAAGGCCGAGGGCGGAGGCGAAGCCGACGACGAGCGCGAAGCCCATCCGCGGGGAGACGTCGCGCAGGGCGTCGCGGGCCACCGTGAGGTCGGCGCTGCCCCAGCGCTCCTTGAGCCCGCCGACGACGAAGAACAGCAGCGCGGACACCAGCCCGTGGGCGACGTTGCCGAAGAGCGCCGCCTGCATCCCGGTCTGGGTGCCCGACGCGAGGCCGAGGGCGACGAAGCCCATGTGGGCCACCGAGCTGTAGGCCACCAGCCGCTTGAGGTCGCGCTCGACCAGGCAGGCGAGCCCTCCCCAGACGATGCCCACGGCGCCGCTGGCCGCGAGGAACGGCGCGACGGCGTGGAAACCCTCGGGCACCGTGGGGATCGCGAGCCGGATGATCCCGTAGGTCCCCATCTTGAGCAGCACGGCCGCCAGCAGCACCGAGCCCGCGGTCGGCGCGATCGTGTGCGCCGGGGGCAGCCAGGTGTGGACCGGCCAGAGCGGGACCTTGATGCCGAGCCCGACGACCAGGAGGGTGGCGACGAGGACCTGCGTCGGCGTCGAGAGCCCCGCGCCGTGGGCGGCCGCGAGGCGGCCGAGGTCGGACGTCCCGCTCTGGACCACGAGGACGAGGATGCCGAGGAGCATCAGCGTCGAGCCGAGGGCGGTGAAGAGCACGAACCGGTTGGACGCGTCGGCGCGCGCCTGCTCGCTCGCGTGGGCGTCGCCGAACCGGCTGATCAGCACCCACATCGGGACGAGGACCACCTCGAAGGCGACGAAGAACAGGATCGCGTCGCGGGCGAAGAAGGTGGCCAGGGCGCCGAACTCGACGAGGAGCAGGCAGGCGTAGTAGGTCGCGGCGGAGTTCGCGGTGGTGGCCCCGGCCGTCCCCGCGGTCCCGTCGGGACGACCCGGTTCGCGTCCTCGGGCGTGCACGACGACCGCGACGCCGAGGGCGGCGGTCAGCAGCGCCAGGGGGATGGTGATCCCGTCGACGGCGAAGTGCCAGCGCAGCCCCAGAGAGGTGACCCACGGCGCGTCGACGTCGGTGCGCAGGACGACGGTGAGGACGGTGAGGAGGAAGGTCACGACGCTGGCGACGAGGGCGAGCCCGCGGGCGGTGCGCGGCGCATACCGGCGCCCGGCGGCGAGCAGCCAGACGGCGACGACCGCGGGGACGACGAGGGTCAGCGTCAGTGCCACACCGTCACCCCCGCCACGGCGACGAGGACGACGCCGACCACGACGGCGACCAGACCGGCGGACGGTGCGGCCCGGTGGGCCCGCTCCCCGAGCCGGCCGGCGATGCCGGTGAGGGACGCGGCGCCACGCGGGTAGGCATCGACGACGTCGCGGTCGAGGCGGACGACCAGCCGGGCCGCGGCGGTGACCGCGCGGCCGACGGCGACGTAGACCGAGTCGAACCCGAAGCCGCGGTCGCTGAGATCGGCGGTGGCCGGGCCGAGCCGAGCGGCCGGGTCGTGGCCGGCGGTGGCCATGGCCCGGACGCCGAGGAACGCGAGGCCGATGACCAGGAGCGAGACCACCGTCATGACCAGGCCGAGATGGATCCCGCCGCTGACGGGGATGAGGAGCAGGCCGCCGACGACGGTGAGGACGGCGAGGGCCGAGACGGTGAGCGCGGCCACCATGGTCACCGGACGCGCTTCGTGGGCGCCGGTCGCCGCTTCGTCACCCGCCGGAGCCGCCTCCTCGGCGCTCTCCGCCTGCCCTTCCTCGGCCTCCAGCTCGGCCAGCCCGCCCGCCCGCTCGGTGGTGAGCAGCAGCCAGGCGCGGGTGCAGTAGGCGGCGGTGAGGCCGACCGTGACCACGAGCGCGATGAGGACGAACCACGCGAGCCCCGCGTCCCGGCCGCTCAGCGACTCCTCGGCGGCGAAGAGCACGCCCTCCTTGGAGAAGAACCCGACGAGCGGGGGTACCCCGGCGAGCGACGCCAGTCCGACGGCGATCGACCAGTAGAGGGCGCCGCGGCCCCGGGCCCGGCCCCGCAGCGCCACGAAGGCGGTGCCGCCGGCGAGGACCGACAGCCAGCCGACGGCGAGGAACAGCAGCGACTTGAACATCGCGTGCGAGAAGAGGTGCCCCAGCGCGAGGCCGGGCGACTCGCCGGGTGAGAGCACGAAGGCCAGCGCGCTGGCCATGATGGCGACCTGGCTGAGGGTCGAGTAGGCCAGCATCCGCTTGACGTCGCTCTGCGCGAAGGCCAGCAGCGCGGCCCACACCATGGTCAGCCCGGCGAGGACGCCGAGCACGATGCGGGCGGTGTCGTCGACGGCGAACAGCGGGTGGAGGCGCGCGACGACGTAGGTCCCGGCGGCGACCATGGTCGCCGCGTGGATGAGCGCGGACGCGGGGGTCGGGCCCTCCATGGCGTCCGGCAGCCAGTCGTGGAACGGGACGAGGCCCGACTTCCCGGCCACGCCGGCGAGGAGCAGCACGAGCGCGGCGGTCAGCGCCGGTGTGGGGGCGACGAGGGCGGCGGTGGCCGACCCGTAGCCGCCGGCCCAGTGCTGGACCACGGTGCCGATGTCGGTGCTCCCAGCCCCGACGGAGAGGATGACGATCCCGACCACGAAGCCGATGTCGGCCACCCGGGTGACGAGGAAGGCCTTGTACGCCGCGCGCCTCGCCGACTCGCGGGCACTGACGTGGCCGATGAGCAGGAACGAGCACCAGCCCATGACCTCCCACCCGACGAGGGTGAGCACGAGGTCGCCGGACTGGACGACGAGCAGCATCGCCGCGAGGAACAGGGACACCGTCGACGCGAAGACGGCATACCGCGGGTCGTCCCGCAGGTACCAGACCGAGAACACCTGCACGGCGAGCCCGACGACGGCCACGGCGACCGCGATCCCGGCGGAGGTGCGGTCGGCGAGGAGGTTCAGCGGGATCTGCAGCTCGCCCACCGGGAGGGGGCCGAACGTCGGCACGACGTCGGACCGGCCGGCGGTCTCGGCGAACTGGAACACGGACAGCACGAGGACCAGCGCCGCGGCCGCCACGGCCACCAACCCGGAGAACGCCCGCCGCGGCCGTAGCAGCAGCCCGACGAGACCGGCCAGCGCCGGAATGAGGACGAGCAGCTGCACCGTCGCCACGGTGAGCACGGTCACCGGGTGGCCTCCTCGTCCTCGGGCGAGGTGAGCAGCGGCGCCGCGGCCAGGTCGATGTGGCCCTGCGCGGCGAACATGGCGAGCACCACGGCGAGCGCGACGCAGATCTCGGCGGCGGCGATGGTGATGATGAACAGCGTGAGCGACTGGCCGGTCTGGAGCGGCGAGTCGTCGCGGGCACCCAGCGCGACGAGCATGACGTTGGCGGCGTTGAGGATGAGCTCGACCCCGATGAGCACGAGGACCGCGTTGCGCCGGGCGAGCACCCCGTAGGTGCCCGCTCCGGCGAGGACGCTCGCGAGGAGCATCGGCAGCCAGAGGTGCATCACGACGAGCGGTCCTCGCGCGTGGCGGCGGTGCGGCGGTGGCGGCGGTGGCAGAAGGAGCGGGCTCGGACCGTCGCCGGCGCGGCGTCCGGACGAGCCCGGCCCCGGCGATCTTGGCGAGCGCGAACGCGCCGATGAGCGCGGCGAGCAGCAGGACCGACAGCAGCTCGAACGGCCACACCCAGGTGCCGAAGACGGCGGTCGAGACCGCCGTGGTGTCCCCGTTCCGCGACTCCAGCGCCCCCTCGCCGACCAGCGGAACCAGCGCGGCACCGAGGAGGACGGCGACGGAGACGCCGAGGACGGCGGCCAGCAGCCGCTGCCACCACGGGGTGGCCAGCTCGCGGTTGGGTCCGATCGGCGAACGGGTCAGCATCAGGGCGAAGAGCACGAGGACGACGACCGCGCCGACGTAGATGAGCACCTGGACCAGGGCGACCAGCTCGGCGCCGAGGACCACGTAGCAGCCGGCGATCGTGCCGAGGCAGACGACCAGCCAGAGCGCCGCGTGGACGAGGTTGCGCGTCGTCACGGCGAGGATGGCGCTCGCCGCCGAGATCACCCCGATGACCGCGAAGACGATGTCGCGGGTGGTCATGCCGGTGAGCCCGAGCTGGTGTCCGGACCCGTATCTGCACTCGTTCCCGGACCGGCGTTCGGGCCGCCGTCCGGGAGGGCCGACTCCGCCGGCGTGCCCGACGGTGCCTCCGGCTCGACGCGGGCGGCCGCCTCGGCCGACGTGGTGGTCGCGCCGGCCTCCGGGGACGCGCCTCGGGCGGTGCGGGGCGCGGGGCGTTCGCGCAGGCCCGCCGCGCGCGGCGGCTTGTTCGCGGCCGCCACCTCGGCCGGGTCGGCCGCCCCCGGGTCCAGTGCGGGCGGCGGCGGGACCGTCTGCATCCACTGGCCGAGCCGCTCCTTCTCGTGCAGGAGGTCGCGGATGTCGGTCTCCGCATACTCGAACTCCGGGCTCCAGTGCAGGGCGTCGAACGGGCACACCTCGATGCAGATCCCGCAGTACATGCAGAGCGAGAAGTCGATGGCGAACCGGTCGAGCACGTTGCGCTGCCGCTCGCGCCCGCCCTCGGTCGTGGCCGGCAGGGTCTCCTTGTGCGAGTCGATGTAGATGCACCAGTCGGGGCACTCACGGGCGCAGAGCATGCACGAGGTGCAGTTCTCCTCGGTGAGGGCGATGACGCCGCGGGACCGTGGGGGCAGGGCCGGGCTGGTGTCGGGGTACTCGGCGGTATGCGTCGGGCGCGAGAGCGTGCGGGCGGTCGTGGCCAGGCCCTTGATGAGCCCGGGGAGGCCGCCGCGACGGGGTTCGGGAGTCACTGGGTCACCACCACGCCCACGCCGGTGATGGCGACCTGGAGGATCGCGATGGGCACCAGCCACACCCAGGCGAGCCGCTGCAGCTGGTCCTCGCGCAGGCGGGGCCAGGCGACGCGCAGCCACACGATGAGGAACGCGATGGCGAAGCCCTTCGCGAGCGTCCAGACCCAGCCGACCGCGTCGTCGAACGGGCCGCGCCACCCGCCGAGGAACAGCACGGCGAACAGCAGCGACATGAGGACGATGCCCGCGTACTCCGAGAGCAGGAAGAAGGCGAACCGCAGCCCGGTGTACTCGGTGTAGGGCCCGAACACGATCTCCGAGTCGGCGACGGGCATGTCGAACGGCGGGCGCTGCAGCTCGGCGAGCGCGGCGACGAGGAAGACGACGGCACCGGGCAGCTGCCAGACCAGCCACCACCAGCTCCACTCCAGGACGATGCCGCTCAGCGAGAGCGTCCCGGCGGCGAGCGCCACCGAGGCGACCGACAGCACGATCGGCAGCTCGTAGCTGAGCAGCTGGGCCGCGGACCGCATGGCCCCGAGCAGCGAGTACTTGTTGGCGCTGGACCAGCCGGCCATCAGCGTGCCGAGGATGCCGACCCCGGCCAGCGCCACGACGAACAGCGCCCCGGCGTCGACGTCGGCCCCGACCAGCGTGGGCGACAGCGGGATGACGCTCATCGCGACGAGGTAGGGCACCAGGGCCACGCCGGGCGCGAGGCGGAAGACCCACCGGTCGGCGGCGGCCGGGACCACGTCCTCCTTCTGGACGAACTTGACCCCGTCGGCGACCAGCTGGGCCCAGCCGTGGAACCCACCGGCGTACATCGGCCCGAGCCGGCCCTGCATGTGGGCCATGACCTTGTGCTCGGTCTGGCCGACGAGCAGCGGTAGGACGAGGAACGCCGCGAGCACCGCGACGGTCCGGACGACGACCTCGAGGACGCTCATCGCGGCCCCCACTCGGGCGGCGGGACGCCGGGAGCCTGTACGCGGCGACGGCCCGGCGACCGCGGGGCGTCGTGACCCTCCCCCGGCTCCTTGGCGCCGGGCCACGGCTTGGACGCCCGCGCGGCGAGGACGAACGACTTGCGCAGCGGCGTCCCCTCGAAGCCCTCGGGCAGCAGCAGCGGCCGCAGCCCCAGGTCGGTGCCGTCGTCGAAGCCCTCGACGTCGATCCCGAACATCTCGTGCGTCTCGCGCTCGTGCCAGGCGGCGCCCGCGAAGACGCCGGTCAGGCTGGGCAGCGGGGCACCGTCCGGTATGCGGGTGCGCAACAGGTGGCCGCGCAGGGCCCCGGGGGTCGACACGTCGAGGACGTGCAGGACGACGTCGAACCCCGCGGCGTCGGGGGCGTCGGTCTGGTCGACCGCGCTGAGCCAGTCGAAGAAGGTGAAGCCCTGGGACACCAGCTCGCGGGCCGCGCCGCGCCACTCCGCGGGGGTGACGTCGAGGCAGGGCTCGTCCCCCGCCGGCTGGTCCGTGGTGGGCGACACGGCCGGTCCGGTCACCGGCTCGGTGGCGGGCTCGGTCATTCGGTCCTCGTCCCCGAGGTCGAAGATGTCGTCGGCCAGCGTGTGCTCGGGCCGCGGCCGGCCGGGGCGGGCGCCGCCCTCGCTGCCGGCCGTCACCGGCCGGCGGGACGGCGGGGGTGGCCGCCGTCGGCGTGGCGGTGGCGGCCGTGGGGTGCGTGGCGTGGGGATGACCGTGGTCTCGGGTCCCGAGGGGGCGCGGGCCTGCTCGGGAGGCCGAAGTCCGGGGAGTCGTCGACCGGGATGGCGACGGTCTCCGGTCCCGCGTGGGGCGCCGTCGGCCGGGTCATCGGCTCGGTCGGCGGCTGCGGAGCCGGCTGCTCGACCGTCTCTGAAAGTGGTTGCTGGGCCGTCTCTTGGGCTGGTTCGGCGACCGGCGGGGAGATCCGTTCGCGGACCGGCTCCCCCGGACGCGGGACGAGCGCGTCACCCCGCCCCGGGATGGTCTCCGCCGTCACGAGCGGGCGCTGCACCTCGCCGGCCGACGCGACCCGGCCACCGGCATACCGGGCCCCGATCTGGCGGTTCGACAGGGTCTCGCCGGCGATCTTCTCCTGCAGCCGGACGATGCCCTGCAGCAGCGCCTCGGGGCGCGGCGGGCAGCCGGGCACGTAGACGTCGACGGGGATGATGGTGTCGACGCCCTTGGTGACGCAGTAGGAGTCCCAGTAGGGGCCGCCGGAGTTGCTGCAGGC
>CAWDYO010000022.1:0-113418 GCA_963806515.1 uncultured Actinomycetes bacterium
GCGTGGACGACCTTATCGACGCGCTGCCGCCCTCCCTGACGGATTCGGGCTCCGGCGTCGCGTTCGGGCAACAGGGAGAGGTCGAGATCGGGGAGGGCTTCCGGGAGTTGGAGGCCGCCTGGTTGACCGGGATCGCCGCCGTGGTGCAGGCCGGAGCACGGGTCATCGTCGACGACGTCTTCCTCGGCGGGGCCGCCTCCCAGGAGCGCGTCCGCGCCCACCTTGAGGGTCTTGAGGTCCTGTGGGTCGGGGTGCGCTGCGCCCCGGAGATCGCGGCCGGCCGCGAGATCGCCCGGGGAGCCCGGATCGGCGGGATGGCCGCCTCGCAGGCGGTGCTGGTGCACGAAGGCGTCACCTACGACGTCGAGGTCGACACCGGCACGACCGTGCCCATCGATTGTGCCCATGCCATCGCGGCCCGCGTCGGTTTAATCAATGCGTCGCCCTATTTCGAGCCCAACGGCAACACCATAATTCTACTGCGCGGCCGGAAACTCGCGCTGCGCCAGCAGTTCGAGCGTGCCGGGATCGAGCAGGCTGAGCTGGTAGGATGGCTCGCCGTCGCTCGTGAACCAGGACTCGGTCGGGCCGTAAACGTACAGGGCGCTGCCGTCTGGTGTCGGCAGGAGTTCATCGAGCAAGTCAGTTCCGATTGATTCGGCGACGATCTCGCCGCTCGCTACGTCGATGCGGCGCACGCCGAGGCCATGCTCCTTCACCGACGCCTTCGTCTCGCCGGCGCTCCCCTCCCGGCCCGTCAGGTAGAGCGACCGGCCATCTGGCGCAAAGACCGCCTGGAGCACGCGGCCGGTCATGATCTTGGCCTCGGCAACTGCGGCACAAGCCCCAACCAGCCGAGCACGCCACGCGCCTGGTTCCCCAGAGTCCTCGGACGGGTCAGTTCCGTGGTTCGCAGAATGGTCAGGGTCGGGGTGTCGATGAGCGTCAGAGTGCCTGGCGTCGGCATGGACGATGGCGATGCGGTCGCCATCCGGCGAGAGCGCCACGGCAGGCGCCATCACCCGGTTGACCGGAGAACTGCTCGATCGCCCCCGGCCACCACGATTCGGCCTGAATATCGGACAGGGAGATCCTGGCGACTTCTTCGCCGGTCGTCAGGTCGTTCGCGACGATCTGCAGCGGCAACGGACCGTCGCCAGCCCGGTCACCTGGCACGAACGGGCGATAGAGGAAGCGCCCCTCGGGATCGAGGAACGCGGTCAAGAACCCGTACGGTCCAAACCCCTGCCCCTCGCCCGCGATCTTGGCCAGCACTCCCCCGTCGCGGGTATCGAGCGCGTACCAGGTCGGCTGGCTGACGCCGGACGGGCTGCCGCTTTGCCCCGTCGCGATCACCAGCCGGGTGCCGTCCCGGCTCAGTCCGACCGCTCCCCCCGGCTCGGGCAGCGCAAATCGAAGCCGTTCCGCGCCGCTGGCCCCATCGGCGATGATGATCGTGTCCTGCTCGACGGCCGGGACCAGCCCATCACCGCTGAACCTGACAATCGTTCCTGGGTCGGACCATGGGCCGGGACCCGCAGCCACCCACCATAGGGTCCATCGGTATCACGCGAATCGACGGTCTCGCGATCGGCCAAGGTCAGCGGATCAAGCAACATGGACTGATCGGCATCCCTCCCGTAGGACACCAATTCGATCGCGGGCGTGGACCGCTCCGTAGCCGAAGATGTCACCCCTGGTCGCGGAGCCGCGGCGACGAGCAGCCCGGCGACCACCAGCCAGCGGAGGACCCAGCGCCATCCCGCAACTGGCGAACTCAAGAAGGCCGATCCATCACCGCGCACCTCCGACTGAACCCATTGATCTGTTACGACGGTATTGCGCAGTTCGGGTCGTAGGGGCGATGCATGCATTGCCCGATTCACCCCACCCCGGCGATTCGCGATGGAACACCGGATCATCGGCGCCGCGGCGACCGACCAAGGCGTGCCTCGCCCCTACCGCTGTAATACAACCCCCCATCTGCCGAGGTTCCCAAACCCCGGTGGGGCCGCCGAACGCGCTACAGCCAATCACTCTGGACTCACGCCAGGCGCCGGCCACGGCCTGATCCCTGCCGTGCAGACATCCCAGACCGCCAGCCCTACGAGCAGCACCGTCACTAGAAGGGAGAGGACCACCACCGTCATCGCCGTGGCGACGAAGCCCAACGCACCCAGGACGACGATTGCCGCCAGGCGTGGGTACGAGATCCGCCCCCACAACGCCCACTTCATCAGCACCAGGCCGGCCAGGAAGAGCGCCGGTCCGCCCAGGAGCAACAGCTCCGAGGTCGCCGTCGTGTCGTCGTTCGGGTGGGCAATCGCCACCTCGTCGCCAGCCGCCACCACGATGATGCCGGCCACGATCGGAACGTGGAAGTAGTAATAGGCGGAGCGGCCCAAACGGCCGGGGTCCGATGACTGCTCGATCAGGTGGAGCACGGCCTCCTCCAGCCGGTCGAAGTAGAGCCACCACAAGGCGGCGCTGCCCACGAACGCGATCACGAACGCCGTGATCCGCGCCGTCTCGACCGGCAGATCGCTGATGTTTGATCCAGTGATCAGGATCGACTCACCCAGAGCGACGATCACGAATAGGCGGTTGCGCTCCGCCAGGTGCTCCCCGGCGATCGCCCAGTCCGTCGTTTGGGAGTGCCCCAGTCCGGGGACCGGAAAGGTCAATGCTCCACCGGCGTACGTGATCGCGACCGCCACCACCCAGCAGGCGATCCTGGCATCGTCGTCCACCAGCGCCCCGCCAATCCAGAAGACCCCGGCCACCGCAAACCAGATCGCTACCCGCCGGAAGTTCTGCCCAAGGATGTGTCCCAGGCCAGCCGCGACGACCATGAAGAGCGGTCGCCCGACCTCGATCGCCACCAGCGGGATCGCGAAGCCCAGCCCTCGGTCCCCCGTACGCCTCCGGGATCGAGGACGACATGATCAGACTGAGGAGCATCAGGACGAGCAAGAGCGCGCGCACCGGGCGAGCGTCGGGCTCAAAGAAGTTGGTGAACCAACTCGTGTAGTGCCAGGCGCCCCAGACTCCGAGCAGCAGCAGACCGGTCTCGGCCGCGCCCCGCCAGGAGAGGTGCTCCACCAGGTGGTGCGTCATCTGGGTGATGGCCAGCACGTAGACCAGATAGGGGAACAGTTCGATCGACCGGACCTCGGTGATCCCCTCGCCCCGGGCCCGCAGCACACCGTCGCGCCATCCGGACGCGGACCTCCCCCACAACCGCGACGCCATCCCGCTCCCCTTCGCCGCATCTCCCACCGATGGTTCGGGTATCTCTCGCCGCTACGAGCCGGAGCGCACCACCAGCACCGAGCAGCCCGCCCGGCGCACGATGGCCCGGGAGACGCTGCCCAGGCCAAGGCGGGCGCGCATCCCATGCCGCGCCCGCGCCCCGGTCACGATCAGATCGGCCGAGATCGCGGTGGCGGTCTCGACCAGTTCGCCCGCAACATCACCAGTCAAGGAGCGGCTGTCGACCGTGTGACCAGCCGAATTCGCGGACAGGTGCGCCGCTAGCCGCTCGGACTGGTCGCCATCTTCGCTGTCCATCACCGCGACCGCAACGATCTGCGTACCCTGGAGCAACGGCAGTTTCAGCACCGCATCGCCCAACCGCTCCGGCGAATCCTCTGGCCCAATCCCGACCAGAACTGTCGGGGCGGCGGCCCACCCTTCTCCCCGGACGATCAGCACGGGACAGGCCGACCGCTCCACCAAGGCCTCGCTGACGCTGCCAAGCACAAACGCTCCGAGCCTCACGTGCCCCCGGGCGCCGGCGACGACCAGATCGGCACCGTCCTCCTTGGCCTGGGCCAGGATCTCGTCCGCCGCGCCACCGGTGCGGACCGCCTCCACGACCGTGATTCCGGCCCCCGCGCCGCGCAAGATGACCGCGGTGGCCGCGACGGCCGCGGTCATGCTGGCCTGGGCCTGATCGCGCCGGCGCTCCAGACCGAGGGCAAGCAGCTGCAGGTCGCTCAGGGCGTCGGGATGGGCGCCCGTGGGTCGACCGCGGCGGCCGGGCCGGAGCCGACCAACGGCAACGGCGTCCACAAGGAGCCGGCCCTCTCGGACGCATGAGCGGTCGGGCGCTCCGCTCCCCCGCGGTCCTGCGCGCCGGAGCGGTGCGCCGATGACCGACGGCGTCGTCACCTCCGCGAACGCCGCGACCGAGCTCGTCGACGAGGACGTCCTCGACGTTCACGCGCCGCGCCGGGTGGACGAGGTCGTCGTGCTCGACTACGGCGGGCAGTACTCGCAGCTCATCGCGCGCCGCGTGCGCGAGCTCGGGGTGTTCAGCGAGCTGCTGCCGCATCACGTGGGCGTGGAGGAGGTCCGCAAGCGCAAGCCGAAGGGCCTGATCCTGTCCGGCGGGCCTGCGTCGGTCTACGCGCCGGGCGCGCCGCGGCTGGACCGCGAGCTGCTCGAGCTCGGCATCCCCGTGCTGGGCATCTGCTACGGGATGCAGCTCATCGCGCTCGGGCTCGGCGCGAGGGTCGAGGGCGCGGAGATCGGCGAGTTCGGCCGCTCGGAGCTGACCGTGCGCGACCCGGGTCGCCTGTTCGCCGGCCTGCCCGACCAGCAGACGTGCTGGATGTCGCATCGCGATACCGTCTACACCGCTCCCGACGGGTTCACCGCCCTGGCGTCGTCGACCGCATCCCCCGTCGCCGCGATCGAGAACCTCGAGCGCGACATCTACGGCATCCAGTTTCATCCCGAGGTCGTCCACACGCCCTATGGCCAGACGATCCTCGAGCGCTTCCTCATCGAGATCTGCGGCGCCGACGGCTCATGGAGTCCGGAGAGCATCGTCGCCGAGCAGATCGCCGCGATCCGCGCCCAGGTCGGCGACGGCAAGGTCATCTGCGGGCTGAGCGGCGGCGTCGACTCGAGCGTCGCGGCCCTGCTCGTGCACCGCGCCATCGGCGACCAGCTCACGTGCGTCTTCGTCGACCATGGGCTCATGCGAAAGAACGAGGGCGAGCAGGTCGTCGCCGCGTTTCGCGACTACTTCAAGGTGCCGCTCGTCGCCGTCGACGCCGAGGAGCGCTTCCTCGCGCGGTTGAAGGGCATGCGCGACCCGGAGCTCAAGCGCAAGGCGATCGGCGCCGAGTTCATCCGCGTCTTCGAGGAGGAGGCCGCGCGGCTCGGCGATGCGAAGTACCTCGTCCAGGGCACGCTGTACTCCGACGTCATCGAGTCCGGCGGCGGGACGGGCGCGGCGACGATCAAGTCGCACCACAACGTCGGCGGCCTGCCCGACGACCTGCAGTTCGAGCTCGTCGAGCCGCTACGCGCGCTCTTCAAGGACGAGGTCCGCGCGGTCGGCGCCGAGCTCGGCCTGCCAGAGCGGCTCGTCTGGCGCCAGCCATTCCCGGGTCCCGGCCTCGCGATCCGGATCGTCGGCGGCGAGGCGACGAAGGAGCGCCTCGACCTCCTGCGCGAGTGCGACTACATCCTGCAGGACGAGATCCGCGGCGCCGGCCTGTACCGCGACCTGTGGCAGTCCTTCTGCGTCCTGCCCGACATCCGCACGGTCGGCGTCCAGGGCGACGAGCGCACCTACGGCTCGGTCGTCGTCATCCGCGCGGTCACCTCGGACGACGCGATGACCGCCGACTGGGCGCGGTTGCCCTACGACCTGCTCGAGCAGATCGCGTCGCGGATGATCAACGAGCTGCGCGACATCAACCGGGTCGTCCTGGACATCACGTCCAAGCCGCCCGGCACGATCGAGTGGGAGTAGCCGGCGCCGCTCGCGCGGCCGTCACGAGCTCTCGGTGATCTCCTCGAGGTTGACCCGCTGGCGGTGGCCGGCGGTGTCGATCAGCGTGAGCCGCGAGTAGTAGTGCTCCGCCAGGGTCCCGCTGAAGCGCTGCGATGCGACGACCCTGATCCGGACCTGCCGGCCGCGGCGCAGCAGACGTCCTCGGCCGACGGCCGTCCGCGCACCCCAGGCGGACCACTGCATGCGGCTCAGGACGATGCGCGCGTTGCGGGTGACGGTCCCCGGCAGGCCGAAGACCGTGCAATCGCGCGGATGGACCTTGGGGGTCGGGTAGCAGGCGATCGTCGTGCCCGCGACCGCCGCGCTGCGCCCGGCCGGCGGGACGTCCCCCGCGCTCGCGCGCTCCGCCGTACCGACGACGACAGCGAGGAGGAGTGCGATGACCGTCGTGACCGCGCGCATGCGCCCGACCGTACACGCCGGAGGGCGTCGACCGCGCGTTGGTGTATCTGGCGCGTCGCCGGAACGCTCTGTCATTCGATGACGCACCCCGGGCTCGACGGCCGGATCGCAAACGATCGAAGGACTGGACATGAGCGACGACACGCTGACGAAGGACGCGAACGCCGGCGGCGCTCCGGCGCTCCTGCGCGTCGAGGGCCCGAGCGCGGTCGAGATCGCGGAGGCCATCACCGCGACCGCGGCCGGTGTGCCCGGCTTGCCTCCAGCGCCGCCGCCGATCGTCGACAAGCATCCGATGGGCGAGGTCCAGCGCTGCATCATCGGCGGGTCGCTCGTCGCGGTGACCGCGCTGCTCATGACGCAGCTGCTCGCGATCTGGCCCGCCGTGATGGCCGCGACTGCGACGCGGATCCCTGGCACGAAGGTGCCCGAGCCGGAGTCGACGCCGCTGCTGTTCGGGCTCACGGGGATGGCGTTCGACCACCAGGTCGCCCTCATCACGATGGTGCTCATGGTCGGCGCCCTCGGCGCGCTCGTCGGGAGCAGCAGGCGCTTTCTGTACTTCTCGACGCGCGACGAGCTCACCAAGCGCGACGAGTGGTCCTACCTCATCCGCCCGCTGCAGGGTGCGGCGCTCGCGCTCATCGTCTACTTCACGCTGCGCGGCGGCTACCTCGGCCAGGACCAGAGCGCGCCCGTCAACCCGTACGGGGTCGCGGCCCTCTCGGCGCTCGTCGGCCTCTTCACCCGCCACGCCGTCAGCAAGCTCACCGACGTCTTCGACACCCTGTTCGGCAAGCCCAAGGAGGACGCCGCGCCCGTCCAGGTCAGGGACGGGTCGCCGGGCGACGACGTGGCGCATTGACCCCGGACATCGGGGTCAACACCCATCGACCGGTCTGGCAGCGCGCTAAGGGCGTTCGACCATCGCGCTGCCGCCGCCGCGGCGCACCGGCTCGGCTGCGGCCGTCGTCCTGCCGTCCCGGCGCAGCTCGATCCCCGTCGCCGCGCCGATCTCCGCGGGCGCACCGAACGTGTGCCCGCGTGCGCGGAGCGCGGCGACCTCCGGCAGCGTGAGGAACTCCGCCTCGGGGCTCGACGACGCGGTGTTGCGCTGGCTGGCCCGCGGGGCCGCGATCGCCTGCGGCAGGGTCATGCGCGCATCGATGCGGTCCGTCAGCAACTGCAGGACCGTCGTGATGATCATCGACCCGCCGGGGCTGCCGACGGTCAGCCACGGCTTGCCGTCGCGCAGGACGATCGTCGGGCTCATCGAGCTGCGCGGGCGCTTGCCCGGCTCGACGCGGTTGGCGTGCGTGACCGAGTCGAAGTTGAAGTCCGTGAGCTCGTTGTTGAGCAGGAACCCGTAGCCGGGGACCACGAGGCCCGCGCCGCCGGTCGACTCGATCGTGAACGTGTACGAGACGACGTTGCGCCGGCGATCGGTGACCGAGATGTGCGTCGTCGAGCCGGCGCGCACCGTCGTGGCCGAGGGCTCGGCAGCACGGTTCGCGGAGCCGTTGAACGGGAACGGGTCGCCGGGGGCGACGGGGCTCGTCGCCGCTCGCTCGCCGATCAGCGGTCGCCGCGTCGCGGCGAACCCGTCGGACAGCAGTCCGCGCAGCGGCACGGAGAAGAAGGCGGGGTCGGCGAGGAACGTGCCGCGATCGGCGAACGCGAACCGCGATGCCTCGAAGCGGCGGTGCATCTGGTGCTCGCGCGTGAGCGCGCCGAGCGGATAGCCCTCGAGGATGTTCAGCGCCTCGCCGACCGTCGAGCCGCCGCTGGAGGGCGGCCCCATGCCGTAGACCTGCAGGCCGCGGTAGCCGACGAGCGTCGGCGGGCGGCGTGCATGGGTGTACGCGTGCAGGTCGCGGTTGCGCATGACGCCGGGGCGCCAGGTGTGGTTCGCGGTCGGGCTGACCGGTGGGCGGCGCACGGTCTCGACGATCGCGTTGGCGACCTTGCCGCGGTAGAAGCCCCGCGTCCCGACGCGCGCGATGAGCTCCAGGGTGCGCGCGAGGTCGGGGTTGCGGAACGTCGTCCCGACGTCGCGAGGGGTGCCGTCGGGATCGAGGTACAGCGCCGCGGTCGCGGGGGCGTCGTCGAAGTAGTCGAGGTTTCCCTTGATCTGATCGAAGAACGTCTGGTCGACGACGAACCCGCCGCGCGCGATCCGGACCGCCGGCGCGAGCGCGTCGGCGAGCGACATCGTGCCGTCGCGGCGCAGCGCGGCGGCCCAGCCGCGCACGGTGCCGGGAACGCCGACCGACAGGCCGCTGTAACGCGCGTCGTTGAACGGCAGGGCCGTGCCGTTGACCATGAACGAGTCCGGTCGCATGTCGGCGGGCGCGGTCTCGCGGTGGTCGTTCGTCGACACGCGCCGCGCGCGGGCGTCGTAGGAGACCATGAACCCGCCGCCGCCGATCCCGCACGAGAACGGCTCCGTCACGCCGAGCACGGCCGCCGCGGTGACCGCGGCGTCGGTGGCGTTGCCGCCGCGGCGCAGCGTGTCGATCGCGGCCTGCGTCGCGAGCCGGTCGACGGTCGCGGCGGCTCCGCCCTTGCCGACGGCGGTCGCGGGGGACTGCGCGGACGCGGCGGGCGCCGCCGCGAAAGCGAGGACGGTGACCAGCAGGAGACCAGGTGCGCGAAGGGACATGCCCGCACACTGCCCGCGCGGCGTCCTCGCCAAGCTTCGCGGCGGCCGAAGCCGCCGCGTCAACGCCGCTCGCGGGGTGCGCTCCGAGGTCGCGCGCCGACGACTCGCGGGCCGCGCTCGAAGGTCGTGCGCGCCTGCGACTCGAGCGTCGCGCTCGAAGTCCCTCCTACGACTCGAGCGTCGCCTCGACCGTGATCTCGATGTTGCCCTTCAGCGCGCCCGAGATCGGGCAGCCCTCGCCGGCCGCAGCAGCCGCCGCGGCAAAGGCGTCCTGATCGATGCCCTCCACGCGCCCGCTGACGACGATGTGCGAGGACTTCACGCCTTCGCCCGCCACGAAGTCGACCGTCGCGCTCGCCTCGAGGCGCTCCGGCGGCGTCCCGGCTTCGCCCAGCTCGTGCGAGAGGGCCATGCAGTAACACGACGCGTGCGCCGCGGCGAGCAGCTCCTCGGGGCTCGTCTTGCCCGCCGAGCGCGCCGTGCGCGAGCCCCACGTGACGTCGACGGGCCCGAACGCGCCGCTGTCGACCGTCGTGACGCCCGACCCCTTGGCAAGCCCACCCTCCCAGACCGTTGACGCAGTGCTCTGAGCAGCCATCGTTCCCCTTCCCGGATCGCCAGTCGCCCGACAGTACAGCCCTATGCTCGAATCGTGGACGTCGACGTGATCTTCGACGAGCGCTATTGGTACCCCGACGACGGCTCGATCGTCTGGCTGAGCGGCTACCAGCTCGTCGACGAGGACGGCGGCTACGTCGGACGCGACGATCCGCGGCTCGCGGATCGCGGCCTGCGCGTGGCGGGCGTCGCGGGCGCGTCGCGCCACCACGCCGGCGCGGTGGCGTCGGCCGACGTCGCGCCGGGCCGCGCCCTCGACCTGCGCCGCGACCCGGCCAACGAGCACGACCCGAACGCGATCGCCGTCCACGCCGCCGGCGGCGAGCAGATCGGATGGGTGCCGCGCGAGGTCGCGGCCGAGCTCGCGCCGCAGCTCGACGCGGGCGAGCCGTGGTCCGCGCTCTCGCTGCGCGACCAGCGCCGCTCCCCGCGCGACCCTCGCACAGGCGTCACGATGCTCCTCGCCCGCGCCGAGGCGATCACGCTGAGAATCCGGGGGGGTGGATCCATCTAGGCCCCTCAGCGGGGTCCAGATGGATCCACCCCTCGGATTTGGGCGCAGCCGCAGCGTCAGGCCTGAGCGGTGGCCGCTGGCGCGCGGACGCCGCGCACGAGCAGCCACGTGACCCACAGGCCGAGCGCGAACAGGGGCAGCCCCATCGCGGTCCGTGCGACGCCGAGCGCAACGACCGCCCCAGCGAGGTACATCGGCGTCTGCACGAGGAGGCGGGCGCTGAACAGCCCAGCCCACAGCCACGTCGCGCGCCGGAACGCCTGCGAGCGCAGCGGATCGTCGCGCCAGCCAGTGCCCTCGCCGTCGAGGTTGGCGACGATCACGCCGATGAGCGGCCAGCGCACGACGATCGAGATGACGAGCGCGGACACCATTCCGGCGTTGATGAGCAGGCCCGGCAGGAAGAAGTCCTCGGCCTTGCCGCTGCGCGTCGCGATGAACGCCGCGAACGCGACGCCGAAGAGCCCGGACAGCGCGTGCCGCGGGGACTCGTGGCGGACGAGCCGCGCGATCGAGAGCACGAGCGCGATCGCCACGGCGACGATGGCCGCGGCATCGAGGTTCGAGCCGGTCAAGGTATACGTGACGACGAACGCAACGGCGGGGACGGCCGTCTCGGCCATCCCGAGCGGTCCACCGACGGCCTCGGCAATCGTCGTCGGAGGTGGGCGATCGGTCTTGACGTCGTCGGACATGCCTCGATGATGGCGTACGCGCGTCACGGACCGTCGCGCCGGCGGCGGCGCAGCGCCCTCGGCCCGAGCAGCGCGGCCCCGGCGACGAGGAACGGGACGAGGTTGAGCAGGTGGAGGACGACGGCATACGAGAGCGCCTCCGCCTGCGGGATGTCGTACGCCGTCATCGCGATGATCGTCGCCGCCTCGAAGACGCCGATCGCCGCCGGCGACGACGGCAGGACGAGGCCCATGTTGATCGTCACGGTGACGAGTAACCCGGCCGCGAAGGGCAGGTCGAGCGAGAACGCCTGCATGAGGATCCAGTACGAGAAGCTCAGCACGACCCACGACACGATCGTGAGGACCAGCGCCTGGAGCGCGAGGCGCGGCTGCCGGATCGCGACGAGGCCGCGCGTCGCGTTGACCGCCGCCTGCTCGACGCGCTCGGCGAAGCCGTCGCGGCGCACGCGCCGCAGGGGGGAGAGCAGCCAGTGGATCGCGCGCTCGTCCCAGCGGACGAGCACGAAGGCGAGCACCGCGAACGCCGCGACGGCGACGAACGCGAGGACCGCCGCCGCCCGCAGCCAGGAGAGCTCGGGCAGCCACGGATACGCCGCGAAGAGGATCAAGAGCAGCGCGAGGAGGTCGAACACGCGCTCGGAGACGACCGTGCCCACGGTCTCGGCGCGCGGTGTCTTCGTGCGCGCATGCAGCGAGATCACGCGCGCGGCCTCGCCCGCGCGCATCGGGAGGATGTTGTTGAAGAAGTAGCCGACGAGCAGCGCGCGCGTGACCTCGCGCAGCGGGGGACGCTCGTCGGCTGCGAACAGCGCCCACCAGCGCAGCCCGCGCAGCAGGACGCCGGCGACGAAGACCGCGAACGACGGCACGAGCCACCAGAGGTTCGCGTCGGACAGCGCGTCGGCCGCGTCGTCGAGCGCGACGCCACGGACGGCGAACACGATGCCCGCCACCGTCACGATCAGGCCCGCGACGAGTAGCAGCGGGCGCGCGCGCCCGGAGGTCACCGCCGCCGCAGCCGGACCTGGAAGAGCACGAAGACGGCCTTGAACCCGTCGCGCCACGTGATGTTCTTGCCCTCGGCGTACGTGCGCCCGTAGTACGCGATCGGCATCTCGTAGATCCGCAGTCCGCGCCGGCAGATCTCGCCCGTGATCTCCGGCTCGATCGCGAAGTCGTCCTGCGTCAGTCGCAGCGAGCGCAGGACGTCGGAGCGAAACGCCTTGTAGCCGGTCTCCATGTCGCTGATCGTGGTGTTGAAGAGGACACCTGCGAGCAGCGACAGGAAGCGGTTGCCCACGAGGTGCCAGAACATGTACGCGCGCTGCGGGGCGCCGCCGGACAGGCGCGAGCCGTAGACGACGTCGGCCACGCCGCGCTCGATCGGCTCGATGAGCCGGACGACGTCGGCCGGGTCGTACTCCATGTCGGCGTCCTGGATGACCGCGATCTCCTTCGTGATCTTCGTCGCCGCATGGCGCACGGCGGATCCCTTGCCGCGGTTGGGCTGGCGGAGCAGCAGCACGGCGGGATGCGACGCGGCGTAGGCCTCGACGAGCGCCGCCGTGTCGTCGGTGGAGCCGTCGTCGACGACGATGATCTCGACGTCGAGATCCAGCGCTTCGATGCGCTCGAGCACCTCGAGGATGGTGGCCGCCTCGTTGTAGGCGGGGATGAGGAAGGAAACGCCGATCGCCGCATTCAACTGCAAAGCCCCGACGAGCCGGGGTGCGGGGCGGTCGGGTAGATTCGAGCGCGATGCCCTCCGAGCGCGCGGACCGCAAGCTCGCGCTCCGGCTCGGCGCCACCGTGACGCTGCTGCTCCTGCTCATCGGACAGGCGCAGGTGACCGTCCTCGACGGCAGCTCGATGCTCGCGGTGGCCCAGTCGATCGTCCACCACGGCTCGCTCAGCGTGCCGCCGGAGCTCGGCGTGCCCGGTGACGGCGGCCGCTTCTACTCGAAGTACGGCCTGCTGCTGCCGCTCCTGTCGGTCCTGCCGGTCGCGATCGTGCAGCCGATCGGCGCGATCACGGGCCGCGTGGACCTGCTCGAGGCTGCGGCGGCCGCGTCGCTGATGCCGCTCGTCGCCGGCGCGCTCGTCGCGGCGCTGTTCGCGCTCGGACGCCGGCTCGGCGCGCCGCGCCCGGCGGCGGCGCTCGTCGCCGCGGGCATCGTCCTCGGCACGTACCTGCTGCCGTACGGGCGCGACTTCTTCACCGAGCCGCTCGTCGCGCTCGGCCTCGTCGCGATGCTCGAGCGCGCGCTCGCCGGCCGTGAGCTGCAGGCCGGCGCGGCGCTCGCCATCGCGGTCCTCGCCCGGCCGCAATCCGCCGCATTCGTGCCGCTGCTGTGGGCCTTCCTCGCATGGCGGGCAGCCGGAGCCACGCGCGAGGCGCCGCGCGCGATCGCGCGCCGCGCGAGGGTGCCACGCGCGACGGCGCGCGGCGCGAGGGTGCCACGCGCGACGGCGCGGGGCGCGAGGGTGGCACGCGCGACGGCGCGCCGCGCGACGCGCTGATGGCGATCGTGCGCACCGCGCCGCCGCTCGCGCTCGCCGCCGTGCTGACCATCGCCTACAACCTCGCGCGCTTCGGCGACCCGCTGGAGTTCGGCTACAAGCCCCCGGCCGACCCAGGTTTCACGACGCCGCTATTCGAAGGCGCGGCCGGGCTGCTCTTCTCGCCCGAGAAGTCGCTGCTGCTCTTCGCGCCGGCCATCGTGCTCGTGCCGGCCGCACTCGTCGCGCTGGCCCGCGGACGGCGGGCGTTCGCCGCGCTGATCGCCGGGCTGTTCGCAACGTCGTTCGTGCTCGCCGCGACCTGGCATTCGTGGATGGGCGGGTGGAGCTGGGGCCCGCGCCTCTTGATCCCCGGGGTCGCCGTCCTCCTCGTGGCGCTCGCGCCGTGGATCGGCGACCACGTCGCCCGGATGCGGGTCGCCGCCGCGCTGTTCGCGCTCGGCTTCCTGTTGTCGCTGCCCGCGGTCGTCGCGCCGGCCGGCGCCCAGCTGCTCGATCGCGACCCGAGCGCCGACGGCCCGCAGATCGTCCGCCAGGTGCGCGAGCTCCCGCAGCTCACGCGCAACTCCGTCCATGCCGCAGGCGACCCGAGCGCTCGCGACGACGACTATCGCCGCCATCTCGCGCTCTGGCAGGCGGGCGCCGTCAGGCAGCTCGGGTCGATCGGGATTCCACTGGGAATCCTCGGAACGATCGGGTTGCTCGGCGCGCTGTGGCGTGTCGCGTGGCCGCTAGCGTCAGAGCTCCGGCGCGTCTGAGCGAACCGGCAGGTCGCCTTTGCCGAGCGGGCGGTATCTTTCCCGACCTCGGCGGCGACTTACATCTGGAGAGGAACACATGGCGCGCCCCATCATCCTCGGCGTCGTCGGCGACTCGGCGACGGGCAAGACGACCATCACGAAGGGCCTTGTCGAGATTCTCGGCAAGGAGAACGTCACCCACATCGGGATGGACGACTACCACAAGTACGACCGCACGCAGCGGAAGGAGCGCGACATCACGCCGCTTCATCCGGACTGCAACTACATGGACATCATCGAGCAGCACCTGACGCACCTGCGCAACGGTGAGCCCATCCTCAAGCCGGTCTACCAGCACGGCGACGGCACGTTCGGCCCGCCGCAATACGTCATGCCCAAGCGGTTCGCCGTCATCGAGGGCCTGCTGGGCTACCACACGCAGACGCTTGCCGCCGCGTACGACGTGCGCGTCTATCTCGCTCCGCCGGAGGAGCTGCGCCGCGAGTGGAAGATCAAGCGCGACACGAGCAAGCGCGGCTACACCCGCCAGGGCGTGCTCGACGACCTCGACAAGCGCGAGCCCGACTCCGAGGCCTTCATCCGCCCGCAGCAGGGGCGCGGCGACATCGTCATCTCCTTCCGCGAAGGCGACGGCGGCGACCAGGACCACCTCGACGCCGTGCTCATGCTGCGCAAGGGCCTCGCGCACCCCGACTTCTCGGGGATCGTGTCGGAGGACCCGAGCGACGGCATCACGCTCGAGGAGAAGGCCAACGAGACCTGCATCTTCATTCCCGGCATCCTCGATCGCGAGCGCGGCGCGGCGATCGAAGAGGCCATCTGGGAGAAGATGCACTTCGCCAGCCACCTGCGCACCGAGCGCCTCGGCGAGTTCACGATCGGCGAAGAGGTGCACCGGTCGGAGTCGCTGGCGATCGTGCAGGTGCTGATCCTCTACCACCTCGTGACCGCGAAGGCGACCGTCGCGGTCGGCGGCGACGACGTCACGTCGCGGTCGGTCGGCGGAGCACCCGGGCAGGTGCAGGAGCAGCCCGACCACGATTCGGACGCGGTGTCCGCAGCGACCTGAGCCAGGCGGCCTAGATGAGAATCATTCCTGCTAGCGTCGGCGGGGATGACCTCTCCCCGCCGGTCGGCCGCAGCACTCGTCGTGCTGCTCGCGGCGCTGGCCGCCGGCTGCGGCGGGGCTGCCGGCCCGCCTGACGGCGCCTCCGTCGCGGCCACGACGACCCAGCTGGGCGACCTCGCCAGGGCCGTCGCGGGCTCGCGCGCCGCGGTGCGCCAGATCCTCGAGCCGAGCTCCGACCCGCACGCCTACGAGCCGCGGCCGAGTGACGTCAAGGCCGTCGCCTCGGCGGGCGTCGTCCTGCGATCCGGCGGCGATCTGGACGCGTGGCTGCGCGACGTGCTGCGCAACGCGGGTTCGGACGCTCGCACCGCCACGATCCTCGACGGCCTCCCGTCGCCCCGCCGCGACCAACACGGGATCGACGCGCACTGGTGGCAGGACCCGCGCAACGTCGAGTCCGCGGTGCGCGAGATCCGCGACCTGCTCGCCGCGGCCGACCCCGCCGGCCGGCCGGCATACGAGGCCAACGCCGAGCGCTACCTCGGGCGCGTCGGGGCGCTCGACCGCGCGATCGAGCGCTGCATGCGCGCGATCCCGGCGAACCGGCGCAAGCTCGTCACCGACCACGACGCGCTCGGCTACTACGCCGACCGCTACGACATCGAGGTCGTCGGCACGGTGATCCCGGCGAGCTCCACGCAGGCTCAGCCCTCGGCGGGCGAGGTCGTCCGCCTCGTTCGGACGATCCGCTCGGAGGGCGTGTCGACGATCTTCCCCGAGAGCTCCGCGAACCCGAAGCTCACCCGGGCCATCGCTCGCGAGGCGGGCGCGCGGGTCGGTCGCGCCCTGTACGCCGACTCGCTGGGCGCGAAGGGCACGCCGGGGGCGACCGTCCTCGGGTCGCTGCGCGCGAACACCCTCGCGCTGGCGGCCGGCTTCACGGACGGCCGCGCGAGCTGTGCCCTGCCGGTCTGATCTGGCCGGGCGGACGCCCGGTCAGCTGTAGGCGTCCCAGGCCTTCAGGAACGGCAGCGGGTCGATCGGCGAGCCGCCCGTGTACCAGCCGGGCTTGCCCCACATCTCGAAGTGCAGGTGGCAGCCGTAGGCGACGCCGGTGTCGCCGACGAGGCCGATCGGCTGGCCCGTCATGACGACGGCGCCCTTCTTCAGCGGCGAGCGCTCGGCGAGGTGCATGTAGACGTAGTCGACGTCCGTGCCGGCGCCGTCGATGACGAGGTAGTTGCCGGCCCTCGCCTCGACCTGGTTGAGCTTCACGACGCCGCCCCGCGCCGCCACGAGCGGCGTGCGGCACTCGGCGAACACGTCGTGGCCCTGGTGGGAGTGTCCGCTGCGGCCGGCGCCGAATGCGGCGGCGCCGGTGCCGTAGGAGTGCTTGCCGCGGATCGGGAACTTGTGGTCGACGAGGTCGAACGAGCCGACCGCGAGCGGCGCGGGCGTCTGCGCGGCCTGCGCTCCGCCCGCCTGGTTGTACACGCGAAACTCGTAGCGGCCGATCGGCTGCGACACGCCGGCGATCGTGCCGTCCCACGTGACGGTCTTCACGACGCCGGGCGCGAGCACGCCGAGCGGCCAGCCCTGCACGACCGCTCCGTCCGAGAGGCGCACGAGCGCGACCGCGATGGCGACCGGCTGGCGCGCGAGCAGGTCGACGCGCGCCTGGCGCGCGGCGCCGACGAACACCCGCTTGCCGATGACCTTCACCTCGAGCGGGGTCCCGCCCGTCCTCGCGCGCTGGACGGACACGGCGGCGCGGCTTGCAGCCGACTTCGTGCCGTCGCGGTTGATGGCCATGACGGGCCCGCTCGTCGCGCTCTCGGGGACGAGCACGTCGACGCTCTTCACGCGGGCGCGCAGGGCCGTGACAATGACGTCGTCGGACGTGCCGCGAGCGCCGAGGAAGACGATCTTCGAGATCTGCTTCATGGCCGTGCCGCGCAGGCGCAGCAGCGCGCCGGGTGCGACGGCATCCAGCGAGGCGCAGCGCATGACGCACGCGACCTCCGAGATGACGGGTGGCGGCTTGGGCTCGGTCGCCATCGCCCCGCCCGTGGTCTGGGCGGATGAGGTCCCGGCAGCGGCCAGGCTCACGCCAAGCACGCAAAGCACTGCGACCCACACCCGTTTCAGCGCGACCAACCCCCCTTGTGTGCTGCCTACGGGGTTAGCTGACGGGCTCGCGCGGGCAAGGTCCGCGCTACCAGCATCCCTTGCTGGATTCGCCCCACAGCGTTCACGCGAGCGTGGACGCCGATGGTTCCCCCGTTCCATCGCGTTGACACGATGGATTCGGCGATCTGCTAGCGGAACCGTATCGGATACGGCGGCATCGCGGTTGACATATTCCTCCGGATCCCGTGCCCGGTCGCGATGTCCTATGCTTCTCGAACGCCGCGCGGCTGAACGCGTGGCCTTTTTCACGCCATGAAGACCTACGTCGCCAATGCCAACGATCGCGAGCGCAACTGGCTCGTCGTCGACGCGACCGGGCAGACGCTCGGCCGCCTGGCCACCCAGATCGCAGACGCGCTGCGCGGCAAGCGCAAGCCGACCTACACGCCACATGTCGACACGGGCGACTTCGTCGTCGTCGTGAACGCCGAGAAGATCTCGGTGACCGGCAACAAGCGTGCGGACAAGAAGTACTACCGCCACTCCGGATATCCGGGCGGCCTGAAGACGCGCACGCTCGGCGACATGCTCGAGCGCCGTCCAGAAGAGGTCCTGCGCCTCGCCGTCAAGGGGATGCTGCCCCGCAACCGCCTCGCCCGCAAGCAGATCACGAAGCTCAAGATCTACGCCGGGCCGGACCATCCGCACGAGGCTCAGAAACCGCAACCGATGGAGATCCACCGCTCGTGATCGACGAGAACGCCGAGCCGCCCGAGGATTCGCCGGCCGACGCACCAGAGCCCCAAGCCTCGACGGACGCCGCGCCCGCCGACACGCCGGCCCCCGAGCCCGCCGCCGAGCTCGAGCCCGAGCTGGACGAGGTCGACGACGACGAGGACGACGAGCCCGTTGCCCCCCGCGTCAAGCCTGCGATCCCCGGTGCCGACCTTGAGGTCGACATCGTCGCCGAGGGCGCCGACCCGCTCGCCGGTCCGGACGAGGACGAGCAGGCCGCCATCGAGGCCGCCGCCGAGCAGGACCGCGCCGACGAGCAGCCCGTCGCCGCGACGATCGACCTCGCCGCCGGCGCGCGCTACCGCGCGACGGGCAAGCGCAAGACGGCGGTCGCGCGCGTGATCCTGCGTCCCGGCACGGGCGCGTACACGATCAACGGCAAGACGCTGGACACCTACTTCCCGCGCCCCGCGCTCGGCCGCAACATCCGCCAGCCGCTCGAGGTCGTCGGCTACGAGGACCGCATGGACGTCGTCGCTCGCATCCACGGCGGCGGGGTCAGCTCGCAGTCCGGTGCGCTGCGCCACGGCATCTCTCGCGCGCTGCTCGAGGCCGATCCGAGCCTCCGCGGCGAGCTCAAGCGCCGCGGCTTCCTCACGCGTGACTCGCGCGTCAAGGAACGCAAGAAGGCCGGGCTGAAGAAGGCCCGCAAGCGGCCGCAGTTCAGCAAGCGCTGATCGTCCCGTCGCCATGAGCGCGGGAGGAGCGCGCGGACCCGCCGGTGCGCAAGCACTTCGGCACCGACGGCGTGCGTGGCCGTGTCGGCGACGAGCTGACGGCGTCGCTCGCGGTCGCGATCGGCGCGGCGGCGACGCTCGAGGTGGGCGGCGAGCGCCCGCGCGTGCTCGTCATCCGCGACACGCGCGAATCCGGCGAGATGCTCGAGGCCGCGCTGGCGGCCGGGATCGCGTCGGCCGGTGGCGACGTGCTGCTGGGCGGCGTGCTGCCGACGCCCGCGGCGCCGCTGCTCGTGGCGCGCTACGGCCTCGATCTCGCGGCGGTGATCTCGGCCTCGCACAACCCGTACGAGGACAACGGCATCAAGTTCTTCGGCGCGGACTCGTTCAAGCTGTCCGACGCGACCGAGCTCGCGATCGAAGCCCGTATGGACGTGCTTGCCGCGGCCAGCGCCGCCGCGCCCGCCGCGCCCGCGCCCGCCGCCGCGCCCGCCGCGCCCGCGCCCGCCGCCGCGCCCGCCGCGCCCGCCGCGCCGGCCCCGCCCGCGCCCGCCGCGCCCGCCCCCGCCGCGCCCGCGCCCGCCGCGCCCGCCGCGCCGGCCCCGCCCGCGCCCGCCGCGCCCGCCCCCGCCGCGCCCGGAGCGCCGCGCGTCGGCAGCATCCGCGAGCTGCACGGCACGCGCGAGGACTACCTGCGCGCGCTCGAGGAGCGCTTCGCGGGGCTGGACCTCGCCGGCATCGACGTCGTGCTCGACTGCGCGCACGGCGCGACCTACCGCGCGGCGCCGGAGATCTTCCGCCGCCTGGGGGCGACCGTGACCGTCGTCGCCGACGCTCCCGACGGGCGCAACATCAACGACGGGTGCGGCTCGACGCACACCGACGCGCTGCGCGCGACCATGCGCGCCGGCGGCCACGACATCGGCTTCGCGTTCGACGGCGACGGCGATCGCCTGCTCGCCGTCGACCGCACCGGCACGCTCGTCGACGGCGACGAGCTCATCGCCCTCGCCACGCTGCACCTGCGCGCGCACGACCGCCTGCCAGGCGGGGGCGTCGTCGTCACCGTCATGACGAACTACGGCTTCCACACGGCGATGCGCACCGCCGGGGTCGAGGTGGCCACGACGCAGGTCGGCGACCGCTACGTGCTCGAGGAGCTGCGCGAGCGCGGGTGGGGGCTGGGCGGCGAGCAGTCCGGGCACATCATCGACATGGGCTTCGTCGCGTCCGGCGACGGGATCGCGAGCGCGCTGCTGACGCTCGAGGCGCTCGCCGGCGCGGACCTCGCCGACCGCCACGCGATGGACAAGCTCCCGCAACGGCTCGTCAACGTCCGGGTCGCCGACCGCGACGCGGCGATGGCGAACTCCGAGCTGCTCGCCGCCGCCGAGCGCGAGCACGCGGCGCTCGAGGGCCGCGGGCGCGTGCTCGTGCGCCCGTCGGGCACCGAACAGCTCGTGCGCGTGATGGTCGAGGCGCCGTCAGACGAGGAGACGGCGGAGGTCTGCGCACGACTCGTCGCGCTGGTCGAGGCAGTCGCCGCACCGTAGGAGCCTGCGAAAGACTCCCTCACCGAGTCGGGCGGGCCCGTCGCTCGGCGACCGCGGCGCGAGCGCCTTCAGCGCCGGACGCTGTCGAGCTCGACCACCACGCCGAGCCGCGGGCGCGTGTGAGGCAGCGTCTCGAGGTGGGTCAGCAAGACGACGTTCTCCTGTTCGTTGGGATCGGTTCGCGCGACGATGCACGTCGCCGGCTCGTGCTCGCTCGCGTTGATCGGCAGGTGCGCGACGCCCGCCGGGATGTAGACCATCTCGCCCTGGCGCGCCGTGACGCGGTGCTGCAGGCGGTCGCCGTACCAGCAGACGGTCTCGCCCTGGACCTGATAGACGGCCGACTCGTGGTCCTCGTGTAGATGAGCGCGAGCACGGCCACCCGCCGGGATCGAGATGACGTGCAGGCACAGCGCACGGGCACCGGCGCTCTGCGCCGAGATGCCCGATCGTGTACGCCTGGCGGATCGATGCCGCGCTGGCGTTGCGAGAGCGCGGCGAGCTCGACCCTCGCGCGCGCTCGCCGCACAGGAGCTGGCGGCGTCGAAGACCTGGGGGACCCGCGGTGCGCTGGGCGGTGCCGAGCGCGTCGTCGCGTTGCTCGAGGACGACCCCGACGACATGATCGCCGGGCTTGGCCGGGCGGTGGGGCTGCTCGCGACGTCGCCGGCTCGCCTGGAGCATGCGCGAGCGCTCACCGATCTCGGCGCGGCACAGCGGCGCGCCAATCGCCGCGCCGACGCTCGCGAGACGCTGCGCGAGGCGGTCGAGATCGCCCGGCGCTGCGGCGCCACGGTCGTCGCCGAGCGCGCTCACGAAGAGCTGCTCGGAACCGGCGCCCGCCCGCGACGGGTCCAGCTGACGGGGGTGGACTCACTCACGGCAAGCGAGCGCCGCATCGCCGTCATGGCCTCCGAGGGCGTCTCGAACCCCGCGATCGCGCAGGCGCTGTTCGTGACGCGCAAGACGGTCGAGACCCATCTCGGCCACGTCTACTCCAAGCTCGGCATCGGATCGCGCGGCGCGCTCACCTCGGCGCTCACGGCCAGCGACTGAGCGAACGCGGGTCGAGCGCGCTACTCGCCGAGCAGGTCGTTCGCGCGTCGCACTGCGAGCCGAGCCTCGTCGGCAAGCCGGCGCGCGACGACCGCGGCGGGCTCATCGCTGCCGAGTTCGTGCGTCTGACCGGCCCAGAGGTTCACGGCGCCGGGATCGCCGCGCTCGCGGCCGGCCCGTCTCAGCGGGGCTGTGACGTGGTGCAGTTCGGGATAGGCGGGCGGCGCGACGTCGCCGTGCTCGCGCATGAAGCGGTTGACGATGGCGCGCGCGGGCTTGCCGGTGAACGCCCGCGTGAGCGCGGTTGGCTGGGCGGTCGCGAGCGCCGCTCGGTGCACGGCGGAGGTGCCGGCTTCGGGGCAGCGTAGAAACGCCGTGCCGATCTGCGCTGCGCGTGCTCCGGCGGCCAGCGCAGCGGCGACGCCACGCCCGGTGGCAATGCCGCCCGTCGCGATCAGCGGGACGCTCGCGCGCGCCCCGACGAGCTGCAGCAGCGCGAGCAGTCCGTAGGCCGCCTCGTCGCCGTCTGAGAACGACGCGCGGTGCCCGCCCGCCTCGTAGCCCTGGACGACGAGCGCATCGGCGCCCGCATGCTCGGCCTGGCGAGCCTCCGCGGGACTCGTGACCGTCACCCACACCGACGTGCCGGCCGCCCGAAGCGCGGCGATGGCATCCGGCGGCGGGCAGCCGAAGACGAACGACACGACGGGCACAGCGAGCTCGGACAGCGCCGCGAGCTTCGCGTTCCAGTCGTCGTCATCACGTCGGGGCTCGCCCAGTCGGACGCCCGCCAGGTCGGCTTCGCGCTGCAGGCGCTCGACGTAGCTCGCATAGTCGCCGGGCTCGGTCGCCGTGGCCGGCGGCGCGAAGACGTTGACGCCGAATGACGCGTCGCTGCGAGCCCTGAAGTCACGCACCTGCTCGCGCACATCGGCGGCGGGGCGGTAGCCCGCGGCCAGAAACCCCAGCCCTCCCGCGTCGCTCACCGCAACGGCCAGATCGACCGTGGCCGGGCCGCCGGCCAGCGGCGCGAGGACGATCGGGATCTCCAGGGTGTCGAGGATCATGCGCTCGGGTCAGAGGCCACTCCACCAAAGCGGCCCGGCGCGCACAAGCCGAATGCGCGCAGGCACGGGACGTCGAGCGAGGGTCGAGCCCGGGCCGACCCGCTGCGCGCCCGGAGATGGGCCCGACCGGCCGGGCCGGCATGGACGTTGGCGACCGCCGCGCGCGCCGCGCGCGCAAGATGGGCGGACCCCGGGGGAGGACTCCAACGGCCACCGCCTAATCTGTCTGACACATGTGCGGCATCGTCGGATACGTCGGTCAGCGCGCCGTCCAGGAGATCCTCCTGGCCGGCCTGGAGAAGCTCGAGTACCGCGGCTATGACTCGGCCGGCGTGTCGGTGCTCGCCGACGGCGACATCTCGTCGGTTCGGGCGGTCGGAAACCTCAGCAAGCTGCGCGCGGCGCTCCTGCACTCAAACGGCGGACCTCCCGGTCGCGACGCGCCCGCGGTGGCGACGATCGCGCCCCCGGCGACGAGCGGGATCGGCCACACGCGCTGGGCGACCCACGGCCGCGTCACCGAGTCCAACGCCCACCCGCACTTCGACACGGCCGACCGCGTCCACGTCGTCGTCAACGGGATCGTCGAGAACTACCTCGCGCTGAAGGTCCGCCTCGGCGACATGGGCGCCGAGTTCACGTCCGAGACCGACGCCGAGGTCATCGCGCACCTCATCTCCCACCACATGGCGCTCGGCAGCCTCGTCGAGGCCGTCCGCGCCGCCTACAACGAGCTCGAGGGCCACTACGCGTTCGTGGCGATCTCCGCCGACGAGCCCGACACGCTCGTCGGCGCGCGCAAGGAGTGCCCGCTGATCGTCGGCCGCGGCGACGGCGAGCAGTTCCTCGCCTCGGCGATCCCCGCGTTCCTCGCGCACACGCGCGACGTGCAGTACATCGAGAACGGCGAGATCGTCGTCGTGCGCCCCGACGGGGTGGACTTCCTCATGCCCGACGGCACGCCGATCGACCGCGAGGTCACGACCGTCGACTGGGACGAGGACACCGCCGTCAAGGGCGGCTACGAGACGTTCATGCTCAAGGAGATCCACGAGCAGGCCGACGCCGTCGCCGAGACGATCGCCGACCGCACGCTGCGCGTCGACGGCGTCGACCTCGCCGAAGCCGCGCTCGACGAGTCGCTCTTCGAGGACGTCGACCGGATCCTCATCCTCGCGGCCGGCACGTCCTTTCACGCCGGCCTCATCGGGCGCTACGCGATCGAGGAGTGGGCGCGCGTGCCCGTCGAGATGGACATCGCGTCGGAGTGGCGCTACCGCAACCCGATCGTGTCGCCGCGCGAGCTCGTCATCGGCATCACCCAGTCCGGCGAGACCGCCGACACCCTCGCCGCGATGCGCCTGGCGCACGAGCGCGGTGCGAAGGTCCTCGCCGTGACGAACGTCGTCGGGTCGCAGGCGACGCGCGACGCCGACGGCGTTCTCTACACGCGCGCGGGACTCGAGGTCTCGGTCGCCGCGACGAAGACGTTCGTCTCGCAGGTCGCCGCGATGTACCTGCTCGCGCTGCGCCTCGCGGAGCTGCGCGGCTCGCTGCCGCGCGAGCGGATCGTCGAGCTCGTCGCGGAGATCAAGCAGCTCCCGTCGCGCATCACGGAGCTCATCGGGACGCTCGACGGTTCGATCCAGGCCACCGCCGAACGCCACGCCGACTCGGACTTCTACCTCTACCTCGGCCGCCACGTCGGCCGTCCGGTGGCGCTCGAGGGCGCGCTCAAGCTCAAGGAGATCTCCTACATCGCCACCGATGCCTACGCCGGCGGCGAGATGAAGCACGGCCCGATCGCGCTGCTCGACGAGTCGACGCCGGTCGTCTGCATCGCCACGGACATGCCCGTGCTCGAGAAGATGATCTCCAACATGCAGGAGGTCCGCGCGCGCGGCGCGCACGTCATCGCGATCGCGACCGAGGGCGACGAGCGGATCGCAGCGCAGGCCGAGGAGGTCATCTACGTCCCCCGAACGGACTGGATGCTCCAGGCGCTGCTCGCGGTCATCCCGCTGCAGCTGTTCGCCTACTACGTCGCGCGCAAGCGCGGGCTGAACGTCGACCAGCCGCGCAACCTCGCGAAGACCGTCACGGTCGAGTAGCGGCCGGCAGCGGCGGGCACGCCCGCTTGCCCTTGGCGCCGGACCCGGAGCAGGCGAGCACGCGGCCGCGCTCGTCGACGTAGCCGGTGATGCGAGCCGGGCGCTTGTAGCGCGTCTGTGCGGCGGGCGCCGCGGGCGAGACCTCGGCGTCGCAGTAGGAGACGAGGATGCACCGGCGCTCGCCCCAGACGCCCTCGTAGCCGTTCCAGAGCGCGGGCTTGCTGCCGTGGGCGCGCGTCGGCACGAGGCGCACGCACGCGTCCGCCAGGCAGCGGTTGGCGTCGTTGCCCGCCCATGTCGGCGTCCAGCGCCCGTCGTGGCGGTCCTCGCCGATGTCCTTCTTGAGAAGCTGCCGGCAGTCCGCGCGGCACGGCACGGCGTAGGAGGCATGCGAGCCCGCGGCGACGAAGACCAGCGGGCGGTCGACGGTGTCGATGGACTTCACGCCGGCGGCCTGCAAGAGCGAACGGATCCTCGGTGCGCGCCACGTCACGTCGCGCAGCCTCGCGAACGAGTAGCGCACGATGTCCGCGTGCTGGGCGTACTGGACGGCCACACCGAGCGCCTCGCCGCCGCTGACGTCGACGACGACCGTCACGCCCTCCCAGTCGGAGTCGTGCTTGAAGCACGTGAGGCCGGGCAGGGCGAGCCCGGCTCCGCAGAACCCGCCGAGGCCGACCTTGTTCGGGTTGGCGAGCATGTACCACCAGTAGTCGAGGTACAGGAGCTCGTGCTTGCCGTCGCGCACGCGTACGGGATGGACGTAGATGCGGCTGGGAACGTCGAGCGGCTTGCCCGCCCGCGGGAGCTTGAGGTGCGTCGCGCCGTTGACGAGGCCGGCGGCGCCGTCGACTTTGTTGCAGCGCTCCGCGCCGTCGAGGCGGTCGTCGTGGCAGAGCTCGACGATCCCCTTGCTCAGGAGCGCGTCGACGTCGAGCGGCCGGTCGTTGCCGGCGCCGGCGTCGCTCGAGAACAGCAGCAGCGGGCGGAAGCGCACGGCGAGCGACAGGTCCTCGTCGGCCGTCGGCGACTCGATCGCCGCGTGCATCGCGGCATCGGTGATCGACCGTGGCCGGCGCCGCTGGACGGAGAGCGCGAAGCCGCCGCGGGCGCGCAGCGCGTGGTTCCAGCGGGCCAGGCGCCTGGCGTCGGTGCTCTGCAGCAGCGCGACGACAGGCGTGTCCTTCGCGACGTCGAGGCCGGCGGCGACGCGCAGCCAGCGATCGATCTCGCCGGGCGTCGCGTCGATCTCCTCCAGCTCCCACGGGCGCTCCGTGACGGGCGGTGTCGCGTCGACGTTCAGGAGCACGAGCTGGTCGGCGTCGGGGCGCGCCTGCGGGCCGCCCGCGATGGCCGGGCCGGTGCCAAGCGCAGCGGTGCGCGCAACATCGGCGTCGTCGGTGCCGTGGGCGAGCCACTCGGGCCGGTCGCCGTTGCTGGCGCGCGCGACCGCGTAGCGCACCTGCCAGCCCGCGAACGCCGTCGGCATGCCGGCCCGCGCGATGCGAGCGCCCGTGCGGCCCGGCACGACGATGATCGCGTCGAGCTTTGAGATCAGCGGCTGCGAGGTGGCCACGGCACGTTCGGGCGCGCGCGAGCCGACGAGCAGGGGCACTCCGGCGACGTTGAGCAGCGCGAGCAGGACGCCCGTCACGACCGCGACGACGAGCCTGTCCTGCCACAGCACGAGCAGCCGGGTCGCGACCGCGGCGAAGACGAGCACGCCGAGGACGAGCCCGACCTCGAGCGGCGGCTTGGGCACCGGGAGCCACGACAGGACGAGCAGCTCCAGCAGGACGTTGAAGCCGAGCAGGCCGAGCCACGGCACGGCGATCGTCCCGAGGACCAGTCCGAGCGAGTAGACGAACTTCGAGATGCGTGCGAGCAGGTCGACGACGATCGCGGCGGCGAGCACCGCGAAGGCCACCGCGCCCAAGCCGTCGTAGAGCCCGACGAGCCCCACGACCGACAGTGCGACGAGCAGCCGGTGGCGGCTGGCCTCGTGCAGCCAGCGCCGCAGCACGCCCATGACCTTTGTGGTCAGCGCGACGGGCATCGGGCGTCGTTCGTCGAAGTGCGCTCGGCCATGTCATGGGTGGAGGCGATCCGCGCGCGCGCTGATACAGCGGTGCGCTCACCGTGCCGGCGACGGGGGCTACGATGGCCCGGTGCCCGTCGGGATCGACCTGCTCGAGATCGAGCGCATGGAGCAAGCGCTCGAACGCCGTCCGGGGCTCGCGCTGCGGCTGTTCACGGAGGGCGAGCGGGCGTACGCGGTCGGCCGCGCGCGGCCGGGTCAGCACCTCGCGGCCCGCTTCTGCGCGAAGGAGGCGGTGGCGAAGGCGCTGCGCCTCGAAGCGTGGAACCCGCTGGACATCGAGGTCGTGGGGGAGGGGGCGAGCACCGCGATCGCGCTGCACGGCCGGCTGTCGGAGCTCGGCGTCGCGCGTCGACATCTCGCTGACGCACTCGAAGGTCACGGCGGGCGCGGTCGCGCTCGTGCGGTGAGCTCGTGATCGCCGACTGGCTCGACCCGCTGTACGACGCCGAGCAGATGCGCGCGATCGACCGCTGGGCGATCGAGGACCGTGACATCCCGTCACTGGACCTCATGGAGCGCGCGGGCGCGGGCCTCGCGCTGACCGTCGACCGGCTCGTGCCGCGCGGGCCGATCGTCGTCGTCTGCGGCAAGGGCAACAACGGCGGCGACGGGTTCGTCGCCGGGCGGATGCTGCGCGAGCTCGGTCGCACTGTCCGCGTCCTGACGCTCGCCGCGCCCGATGACCACCGCGGCGACGCCGCCGAGAACCTGCTCCGGCTGGAGGGCGCGTACGAGCCCTTCTCGACGGAGGGACTCGACGATGCGGCGGTCGTCGTCGACGCGATCTTCGGCACCGGCTTCGACGGCGAACCGCGCGGAGCCGCCAAGGAGGCGATCGAGGCGATCGCGGCTGCTCGACGCCGTCGTCGTGTCGGCGGACGTCCCCAGCGGCGTCGACGGCTCGACCGGCGAGGCGGCCTCGGTCTGCGTCACGGCGACGCTGACGGCGACGTTCGCGGCCACGAAGATCGGGCAGTGGATCGCGCCGGGCAAGCGGCACACGGGCGAGCTGCGGGTCATCGACATCGGCATCCCGGCGGGCGCGCCCGTCCAGGCGCGCGGCCGGACTGCTGACGCAGCGCGTCCACGCGCTCGTTCCCGGTCGCCGCGAGCCGGGCACGAAGTTCACCTCCGGGCACGTCGTCGCTCGCCGGCGGATCGCGCGGCCTGACCGGCGCGCCGTGCCTCGCGGCCGAGGCGGCGATGCGCGCCGGGGCGGGCTACGTGACGGTGTTCGTCCCCCGCTCGCTCGAGATGATCTTCGAGCTGCGCCTGCTCGAGGCCATGACGCGCGCGCTGCCCGACGAGAACGGGTCGCTTGCGGCGCGGGGCGCCGAGGCGGTCGTCGAGGCCGCCGCCAGGGCCGGGGCGCTCGTGCTGGGACCCGGGCTCGGGCGCCACGACGGAGCCCTCGCGTTCGCCCGCGAGGTCGCCGCGAGCGCCGCCGTCGCCGTTGCTGCTCGACGCCGACGGCCTCAACGCCCACGCCGGCGCGATCGACGACCTCGCGGCGCGGACCGCCGCGACCGTCCTCACGCCGCACGCGGGCGAGCTCGGGCGGCTGCTCGGCCGTTCGAGCGAGGAGATCGAGGCCCACCGGTTGACCAGCGCGTGCGAGGCGGCGCGCCGCGCGCAGGCGATCGTCGTGCTCAAGGGCGACGACACGATCGTCGCCGCCCCCGACGGGACCGTCGCGATCAACGGCCTCGGTGCGCCGGCGCTCGCGACGGCCGGCACGGGCGACGTCCTGAGCGGCGTCATCGGCGCGTTCCTCGCGAAGGGCATGGACCCGTTCACGGCGGCCTGCGCGGGCGTACGCCGGCATGCCGCGGCCGGCCGGGTCGCCGCGTCCGAGCACGGCCCCGACGGGGTCATCGCGAGCGACGTCGTCGCCGCGCTGCCACGCGCGCTGGAGGGCGAGACGGCCGGCGGCGCGATGCCGGGCGTGCCGGAGCCGGCGGCGGCCGAGCCGAGGATCCCGTGAGCCGCCGGAGCGCGTCCTCGCCCGGCGGCGGCGGCGCCGAGGATCCCGTGAGCCCCTGGGGCGCGACCTCGCCCGGCGGCGGCCGGCGGCCGGTCATACGGGCGCTCGCGTCCGGCCGCGGGCGGAGGCTGCCGTCATGACGGTCCGTGCCGTCGCTCGCGTCAACGTCGCCGCGATCGAGCGCAACGTCGCGCGCCTGTGCCGCGAGCTCGCGCCCGGCGCCGCGCTGTGCGCGGTCGTCAAGGCGGACGGCTACGGGCACGGGGCGGTGCCGGCGGCGCGGGCGGCGATCGCCGGCGGCGCGGGCTGGCTGGCCGTCGTCGCCGCGGACGAGGCCGCCGCGCTCAGGGCGGCGGGCATCGGCGAGGTCCCGATCCTCGTCATGGGCGCGCTGTCGCCGTCGGAGCTCGACGTCGCGCTCGCGGCGCGCGCCGACGTCGTCGCGTGGGACGAGCGCTTCGTCGCGGCCGTCGCGGCGCGCGGCGGCGGCGCCGTCCACGTCAAGCTCGACACCGGGATGGGCCGCCTCGGCACGCGCGACCCCGCCGAGGCGACCGCCGTGGCCGAGTTGGCCGCAGGCACGCCCGGCGTGCGCCTCGCCGGCGCGATGACCCACTTCGCCACCGCCGACGACCGCGGCGACCCGTTCATGGACGAGCAGCTCGCGCGGTTCACGGCATGGGTGGGGCCGCTGCGCGAGGCGCACCCGGCGATCGTCGTCCACGCGGCGAACAGCGCCGGGACCCTGCGCGACCCGGCGACCCACTTCGATCTCGTGCGCACCGGGATCGCGATCTACGGGCTGGACCCGTTCGGCGAGGATCCCGCGCTGCGCGACCTCGAGCCCGCCCTCGCGCTGGCGTCGTACGTCGGCGCGGTCAAGCCCGTCGCGCCGGGCGAGAGCGTGGGCTACGGCCGCCGCTTCCGCGCACGCGAGCCGACGCACGTCGCCACGCTGCCGATCGGGTACGGAGACGGCGTGCGCCGCGCGCTGACGAACAACGCCGACGTGCTCGTGCGCGGCGAGCGGTACCCGCTCGTCGGGACCGTGAGCATGGACAACATCACGCTCGACGTCGGCACGCCCGCCGAGGTGGCTGTCGGAGACGAGGCCGTCCTGCTCGGCGTCCAGGGCGACGAGCGGATCACGGCCGAGGAGATCGCGCTGCGCCTCGACACGATCAACTACGAGATCACGTGCGGGCTGCTGCCGCGGGTGCCGCGCGAGCACCACCGCGACGGCGCTCCGGAGTGTCCTGGCGGCGAACGGCGCGAGGCTGCGGCGCAGGGCGCGACCGGCGGCCACGGGGAGCCGTGAGCGACCCCGTCGCGACGACGCGGGAGGCGCTCGCGGGCATCGACGCCTGGATCGTCGGCGGCACCGTCCGCGACCGGCTGCTCGAGCGACCGACCGTGGACCTCGACCTCGTCGTCGACGGCGACGTCGGCGCGGCAGCGCGGCGGCTGGCGCGCGCGGCACGCGGCCCCGCGTTCGAGCTCTCCGACGAGTTCGGGGCGTGGCGGGTGATGGCGGGCGACCGGGCGTGGCACGCCGACCTCAGCCCGCTGCGCGGCGGATCGCTCGAAGCCGACCTCGCGCTGCGCGACTTCACCGTCAACGCCATCGCACAGCCGCTGGACGGCGGCGAGCTCGTCGACCCGCACGGCGGCGCGGCCGACCTCGCCGCCCGGCGGTTGCGCGCCGTGGGCCCGCGCACGTTCGCCGACGACCCGCTGCGCGCGGTCCGGCTCGTGCGACTCGCGGCCGAGCTCGAGTTCGAGGTCGAGTCGACGACGAGCGAGCTCGCCCGCATGCAGGCCGCGCGCGTGGCGCAGGTCGCGCAGGAGCGCGTCTTCGCCGAGCTCAAGCGCATCTTCGCCGCGGACGGCGTGACGGGCTCGCTGCGGCGCATGGACGCCCTCGGCCTGACCGCGGCGATCCTGCCCGAGTTCGCGGCACTCCAGGGCGTCGAGCAGAACCGCTACCACCACGCCGACGTCCACGACCACACGATCGAGGTGCTCGAGCGGACGCTCGCGCTGCACGCCGATCCCGGTGCCGTCTTCGACGAGCGGCACGCGCAAGCGGTGCGCGACCTGCTCGCCGAGCCGCTCGCCGACGACGTCGATCGCGGCGTGGCGCTGCACCTCGGCGCGCTGCTGCACGACGCGGCGAAGCCCGCGACGCTGGGGCACCGCGACGACGGCATCCCCGACGTTCCTCGGCCACGACCGCGAGGGCGCACGGCTCGCCCGCGACGTCCTCACGCGGCTGCGCGCGAGCGAGCGGCTGAAGGCGCACGTGTCCGCGCTCGTGCGCCACCACCTGCGCCTGGGCTTCCTCGTCCACGAGCGCCCGCTGTCGCGGCGCGCGCTGTATCGCTACCTGACGACCTGCCAGCCGGTCGAGGTCGACGTCACGCTGCTGTCGGTCGCCGACCGGCTTGCGACGCGCGGGCGCAAGGCTGACGAGGCGATCGCCAAGCACCTGGACCTCGCACGCGAGGTCCTGCCGGCGGCGCTCGCGTGGCGCGCCGACGGGCGCCGCCAGCCACTCGTGCGCGGCGACGTGCTCGCGCGCGCGCTCGACATCGACGCCGGACCACAGCTCGGCCGCCTGCTCGCGGCGATCGACGAGGCCCGCTTCGCCGGCGAGGTGTCGACGCCCGAGGAGGCGATCGCGCTCGCCGAGCGACTGCGAGACGACAGGCGCACTCCACGCACGGGGGTGGAGGCGTTCAGTCCCTCCAGCGGGGATCGAAGGTATCCACCCCTGCGTGCGGCGGCGTCGCGCCATTACCCTTCGCCGATGGCCTCGGACCCCGACTGCATCTTCTGCAAGATCGTCGCCGGCGAGCTGCCGGCAACGATCATCGACGAAGGCGAGCGCGCGATCGCCTTCATGGACATCCAGCCCGCCAGCCGCGGGCACGCGCTCGTCATCCCGCGCGCGCACGCGGCCGACGTCCACGCGATCGATCCCGAGGACCTCCAAGCGGTCGCGCTCATGGCGCAGGCTGTCGCCGCGAGGCAGCTCGCGAACGCTCGGCGCCGACGGCGTCAACCTCCTCAACTCCAGCGGCGCCGCAGCGTGGCAGACGGTCTTTCACTTCCACATGCACGTCATCCCGCGCTACGAGGGTGATCCGCTCAGGCTGCCGTGGACCCCGGCGCCGGGCGACATGGACGCGATCACCGCAGCCGGCGCAGAGCTCGCCGCGGGCTGACAGACAGTGCTGTTGCAACCGCGGCGGGGTCCGTGCGTCATGCTTGGAGGCGTGCGGGCGCGTCCTCAGAAGCGGTTGCGAGCGGCGTGCGGATCGCGCGCCCGGCTGGTCGCTGCCGCGACGGTCCTGGGTGCGGCCGGCCTCACCGTCTCCGTGGCCTTCGGGGCGGCGTCGAAGATCGTCGAGATCCCGGACGCCAAGGGCGACGTCACGGGCGTGCTCGATCTCCAGCGCGCGTCGCTGAACCTCGCATCCGACGGCCGCCTGCGCGCCGTCGCCACGGTGGCACGCAAGATCGACCCGCGCGAGCTGCTCGCGGGGACCGGCCCGCCCGGCTCGATCTGCCTCAAGCTCTGGACGAAGGAGGACGCCGACCCGGCGGCCACCCGCGCCGACCGCCTCGTCTGCGTGACGGCGCGCTCGAGCGAGGAGCTGCGTGCGAGCGTCTTCTCGCAGACCGCTCCGGGCTTGCCGGTCCGCGTCACGTCCGCGCCCGTGAGCGTGACCAAGAGCGGGCGCAGCATCGTCCTGCGGATCTCGCAGAGCTCGCTCGGCCGTCCACGGCTGCTGCGGTTCGCCGTCGAGGCGACGCGTCCCGGCTGCGAGCGCGTGAGCTGCATCGACGAGACGCCCGACAAGGGCGCCGTGCGTCGCTTCCGCGTGCGTTAGGGCCCGCGCAGGAACAACTGCCCAAACCCTCGCATTTGTTCCTGCGCGAACCCTTAGCGGCTCTCGAAGACGAGCAGGCGGTAGGTGTGGGCGCCCGCCTGGACGACGAGCGGCATGAGGTACGCGGCGACGGCGTTCACGAGCAGCGACTCGGGCCCGATCGCGCGTGCCACGCGCGCGAGCCGGGGCCGCGACACGAAGCGCTCCGCGATCGCTGACAGCCGCGCCAGGTTCGGCTCGATCTGCGCCGTGAGATCGAGCTCCTCAGTCGGGTACAGCCCGCAGGTGCTCGCCACGCGCTTGAACGCCGGCAGCGTCTGCCCGGCCGCGACCGCCATCGCGCGCTCGACCGCGACCGTCGCTTCGCGAACGATCGCGTCCAGCGCGTCGAAGCCCTCGGTCCGCCAGCCGTCGACGACGATCAGGCGCCCGCCCGGTCGCAGCACCCTGGCGATCTCGCCCAGGGCGCGCGGCAGGTCGGTGCTGTGGCACAGGCTCTCGAAGACGTAGACGCAGTCCTGCGACCCGTCGCCGATCGCGAGCGAGTGGAAGTCCCCGATGCGCGCGTCGGCGCCCGGCAGCTCGGCGAGCGTCGCACGAGCGCGGCTGATCTGCGACGCCACGAGGTCGACGCCGACGAACCGCACGCCGGGGTTGCGCGGCGCGAGCAGCGCGAGGTTGTAGCCGTTGCCGCACGCCAGCTCGAGCACGTCGCGCGTCCCCGGCGCGAGGCGCTCGTGGACGAGCAGCGCCTGGCCCTCGTAGCCCGCGGGATCGAAGGCGCCGTCCGGGTTGAGCGCCATGTGCATCGCGCCCTCGTCGGAGTGCACGAAGCGGTAGCCGACGCGCGAGCGCTCGTAGTAGCGCCGGATGGCTTGCGGCGTGCTCCCTCGGCCCTCCAGGCGCGAGAGGTCGAAGACCTCGCCGAGCGTGCGCATCCGCCGCTCGAGCTCGTCGAGCAGCGCTTGCTCGGCGATGCGCGGTGCGTCTCGCACGGCGACTACAGGCCCTGGCGGCGCATCGAGCGCACGGCGAGCGCGCCGAAGACGAGCACGAGGCCCGCGATCGAAACGAGGGCCGGCCACGTGGCCGCCCACGTCACGTCGCCGACGAACCCCTGGCGCACGCCTTCGAGCACGTGCGTGACGGGATTGACGTCGGCGATCGCGCGCAGCCAGCCCGAGAGCAGCTCGCGCGGGGCGTAGGACGTCGTGAAGAGCACGAGGATGAACGACCCCATCTGCATGAGCGGCGCCGCCTGCTGGGTGCGAAACCGCAAGGCCACGAGCGTGGCGTAGCACGCCATCGCGGCCGCGAGGCCCATGACGAGCACCGCGGCGAGCAGGAGCTCGAGCAGCCCCGGCCAGCCGACGCCGAGCGCCAGGGCGACGGTCACGAGGACCGTCGCGGGCAGCAGCGCGCGCAGGCAGGCCGACGCGACGACGCCCGCCAGCAGCACGGGTCGCGGCGTCGGCGCGAGCAGCATGCGATCGAACCAGCCGCGCTCGATGTCGCGCGCGAGGTTGACCCCGGTCGCCGCGCCGGTGAAGCCGGCGCCTTGCAGCATGCCCACCGGGACGATGAACGCGAGGAAGCTCACGCCCTCGTAGGCCGGCAGGGACGCGGCCTTGCCGAAGACCGCGGCCAGCCCGAGCATGAAGATCGTCGGGGCGAGCACGCCGGGCAGCGCGGCCACGGGCACGCGCAGGATCTCGTTGAGACCCCGGCGCATGAGCGCGCCGACGGTCCGCAGGTCGCCTCTCATGCGTCGCGCAGCCTTCCGTGCAGCGCGGCGATCGACAGGCCGATCGCTGCGGCCGCCACGGTGCATGCGGCGATGAGGCCCTCGAGCATCGGGCCGGCGGCGTTGGAGAACGCGATCGGCTCGCGCATGCCCTCGGCGATGAACGACAGCGGGTTGTACTCCGCGACGACGTCCGCCGGCGACGAGAGCAGCTCGAGCGGAAAGAACGCCGACGAGATGAAGAGCACGACGAAGACGAGCGGGAAGATGCCCTGGACGGTCGAGGCGCTGCGCGAGCGCAGGGCGATCAGGACCCCGATCGCCCCGAAGCCGGTCCCGGCGACGATCCCGATCGCGAAGACGCAGAGGATCCCGACGATGCCGCCCTGGACGGTCGCGCCGAAGGCGTAGCCGAGCACGATGAAGTAGAGGATCTGAAACGCGGCGATGACGCTGGCGGCGAGCACGCGTCCGAGCACGAGCGCGGCGCGCGGGGTGGGGGAGGCGACGAGCCGGTCGAAGAACCCGCCCTCGATGTCGAGCGCCGTCGCGATCCCGGCGCTCACGCCGCCGAGCAGCAGCGACTGCAGGATCGCGGCCGCGAGCTGGTAGTCGAGGAAGCCGTCGACGCTCGGGAAGCCCTGCAGCCCACGCGTCGCGCCGAGGCCGCCGACGTTGATGGCGAGAAACAGCGTCGGGAAGATGACGAGCGGAGCGAGGAACTGCGGCCGGCGCAACGAGTTGACGAGCGCGCGGCGCGCGAGCGCCACGACGGCTGGCCTCATATCGCTCCGGTCTTCGGCGCGGGCACGAGGACGGTCTCGTCCTCGGCCTCCGGCACACTCGCGGCCTCCGCCGCGCCCTCGAGGTGCTCGCCAGTCTTGTCCAGGAACACGTCGTCGAGCGTCGGCTGCTTGAGCTCGAGCTCGGCGACCTCGAAGCCCGCGTCGTCAAGCGCCCGCAGGATCGGCGCGATGTCCGCGGCGCCGCGCTCCAGCGCGATCGACAGGTGGCAACCCTCGGTGGCCGGACGATGGTCGCCGAAGCGGGTCGACGAGCTCGCGGGCGCCGGGGAGGTCCGAGCCGTCGGCGAGCACGAGGTCGAGGTGGGGGCGACCGACCTCGGCCTTCAGCGACGCCGGCGTGCCCTCGGCGACGATCTTGCCCGCGGCGATGATGCCGAGCCGGTCGCAGAGCTGGTCGGCTTCCTCGAGGTACTGCGTCGTGAGGAAGACGGTCGTGCCCTCGTCACGCAGGCGGCGCACCTCGTCCCACAGCGTCAGGCGCGACGTCGGGTCAAGGCCCGTTGTGGGCTCGTCGAGGAAGAGGACCTCGGGCTCGTGGATGAGCGCCATCGCGAGGTCCAGGCGGCGGCGCATGCCGCCGGAGTACGTCGCGACGCGCCGGTCGGCCGCGCCGGTCAGGCCGACGCGCTCGATGAGCTGCGCTCCGCGGGCGCGCACCGAGCGCGGCGGGATGCCGTGCAACGTGGCTTGCAGCTCGATGAGCTCCGAGCCCGTCATGAGCCCGTCGAGGGCCGCCTCCTGCAGCGCGACGCCGATGCGGCGGCGCACCTGGGCGGGCTGCGTGGCGACGTCGTAACCGGCGACGAAGGCGCGCCCGCCGGTCGGGCGCAGGAGCGTCACGAGCATGCGGACGGTCGTCGTCTTGCCAGCGCCGTTGGGGCCCAGGAACCCGTACACCTCGCCCGGCGCGACCTCCAGATCGATCCCGTCGACGGCCTTCAGACCACCCTTGAACCGCCGTTCGAGCCCGCTCACCTCGATCGCTGCCATGCGGCCATGCTATTGCACGTGCAACTTCTTTCCGGGCGCCCAATCGCAACAACGACGGCAGGGTCGTGTTGAATGGTCCACATGCACCAGCACTCGGGAATCAAGAGCCTTGCCGCCGCGCTTGCCGTCTGTGCCCTGCTTCCGGCGGCCGTCTCGGCGAAGATCACCGAGCTCGGCGCGATGTCCGAGGGCGTCCGCGGCAGCTGTCCGACGATCAGCGGAAACGACGAGAGCTGCCAGGCGCTGACGAAGACGACGGCCTACCAGGCCAAGGTCGGCCCCGATCGCGGGCTGTACCAAGCGCCCGCCGACGGGCGCATCGTCGCGTTCACGCTGGCGCTCGGCACCCCGACGAAGAGCGACATCGCGTTCTTCGAGAAGAACTACGGCGGCGCCGCGCAGGCGGCCATCGTCGTGCTCGACGCGGGCAAGAAGCTCAGCCGCACGGTCGTCGCCAAGGGCCCGGTGCAGACGCTCACCGGCTACATCGGGCAGTCCGTCCAGTTCCCGCTCATCAACACGCTGCCGATCAAGAAGGGCCAGTACGTCGCGCTGACCGTGCCGACGTGGGCGCCGGTCATGCAGCTCGGCCTCGGCGCGGACACCTCGTGGCGCTCGAGCCGCGCGTCGAGCGGCTGCCTGGACATCACCGTCCAGTTCGCGCTGCTGGGCAGCAAGAACTCCGCCTTCTTCCGTTGTCTGTACAAGGGCGTGCGGCTGACGTACAGCGCGACGTTCATCAGCAATGCGACGGCCGCCGCCGCGAAGTAGCCTGCCGCTGTCGGCGGGGTCGTCTCACGGGGAGAGCACATGCGGGCGCTGAGCCATCACGTCGTCATCACGAGCGTCGTCTCGACCGTGCTGGTCGTAGCGGCAATCCTGCCGGCTGCCGCTGCGGCGAAGCTCTCGGAGCTGGGCGCGCTCACCGACGGCGCCCGTGGCAGCTGCCCGGACTCCTGCCAGGCGCTCACGCGCACGACCGGCTACCAGGCGAAGGTCGGCCCCGACCGCGACCTCTACCAGGCGCCGGCGAACGGGCGGATCGTCGCGTGGACGATCGCGCTGGGCAAGCCGGGCCCGAAGCAGACGGCGTTCTTCGAGGAGCGCTACGGCGGCACCTCGCAGGCCGCGGTCGTCGTGCTCGACCCCGGCGCGAAGCTCTTGCGGACCGTCAAGGCGAAGGCACCCCTGCAGAAGCTCACCGACTACTTCGGCCAGACCGTGCAGTTCCCGCTGTCGCGGGCGCATGCGCATCCGCAAGGGGCAGTTCATCGGCCTCACCGTGCCGACGTGGGCGCCGACGCTGCAGATCGGCCTCGGCTCGGACACGTCGTGGCGCTCGAGCCGCGCGCAGGCCGGCTGCCTCGACGTCACGACCCAGTTCGCGCTGCTCGGGGGCCGGACGTCGGCGATGTTCCGCTGCCTGTACCGGACGGCGCGGCTGACCTACAGCGCGACGTTCATCCCCGATCCGAAGCGCAACCCGAAGCGCGCTGATCGCTCAGCAGGGTGGCGGGGCGCCGGGGTTGTCCCGGCAGAAGTTCTGGAAGTCGGGGTCGCTCGGGGTCGCCCCACCGGTCGTCGGGGTGCCGCGACGTGCCGGCACCGGCGCCGCCGGTCGTCGAGGCCGCCGGTGGCGGGGGAGGCGTGACGACGGCGGGCGGCTGCACGACGGCGGGCGGCGCGGCGCCGGCCGGCGGGGTCGTAGAGGTGGCGATCGTCGACGTCGTCGTCGGCGTCTCGGACGGAGGCAGCTCCGTGGTCGCCGTGGGGATCGTCAGGTCGGGCGAGGTGCGCGGGATGTCGCTGGACAGCTCCTCGTCGGCACCGCACGCGCTGAGCCCGCCCGCCAGCGAGAGGACGGCGAGCAGCGCTGCGCAACGCGAGGTCATGGCCGGAGCCTGACTCAGGCGACCGGGTCCATGCGCCGGTCGCAGTGCGGGCAGTCGTTGAGATCGCGCTGCGCGAGCTGGTCGCACCAGTTGCAGAAGCGCAGGCACTCGACCGCCCACGGCAGGCGGGACTGCGACGGCGCGAGCGGCAGGACCTTGCCGACGACCTCGAGCGTCTCGCCGCTCTCGCGGTCGACGTACACGCGGCCGGGCTCGGCCTCGACGATGATCTCGCGGTCGGTCGCGGGGGTCCGCATGCGGTAGCGCTGGGCGGCTGACACGGCGCGAACCCTACCAGTCCAAGCTCGCGTGACCGCCCCTCGGGGAGCGCGCGACAGCGCCGATCGGTGGCGCCGCGCCAGCCCCGCCGCGACGATCCGCGGGCGGGCGACAGGCATGAGGCACGCCGCCGGTCGCCTCGGATAGAGTCCCGCGCGCCCATGGGGAGACCATCGCTCACGAGGACGCTCATCAGCCTTTCCGCGGGGGCCACGCTGGCCGCCGCGCTCGCCGCCTGCGGCACCGACTCGGTGCCCGCAGAACGCCGACCTCATCGCCGGCAAGAAGGCGTTCGTGAAGTCGTGTGGGTCGTGCCACATCCTGAACCGGGCTGGCACGAAGGGCGTCCAGGGTCCCAACCTCGACGCGGCGTTCAGCCGCTCGCTCGGCGAGGGCTTCGGGCGCGACACCGTGCGCGGCGTGATCTACCAGCAGATCCTGCATCCCGCGCGGCTGAAGAAGGACAACCCGGTCTACATGCCGGCCAAGCTCGTGGAGGGCAAGGCGGCGAAGGACGTCGCCGCATACGTCGCGTTCGTCGCGGCGGCACCCGGCAAGGACACCGGACGCCTCGGCTCGGCCGTGGCAGCCCCGGGCGCCGGCAAGCCGGTCGCCGCGAAGGACGGCAAGCTCGACATGCCCGCCGACCCCAACGGCCAGCTCGCGTACATCACGAAGGTCGCGACGGCGCCCGTCGGCATGCTGGAGATCAACTCCGAGAACGAGTCCTCGACGCCGCATGACATCGCGCTCGAGGGCAACGGCGTCGACGAGCGCGGCAAGACCGTCACAAGCGGCGGTGTGTCGACGGTGTCGGCGACGCTGAAGGCCGGCAAGTACACGTACTACTGCACGCTGCCCGGCCACCGCGAGGGCGGCATGCTGGGCACGCTCACCGTCAAGTAGCACAGACCCCGGCCGGGGTACTTGCCCGGCAGGCCGCTGCGCGGCGCTAGAAGACCGCCTTGGCGATCAGGATCAGGGCGATGATGACGCCGCACACGGCGGCGACCCGCAGCAGCAACGAGAACGCGGCCTGCTCGGACTCCCACGGGCGCTGCTTCTCGCCCACCGCGCCGCCCTAGAGGATGTAGATCGTCGTGTAGACGACGATCCACATGACGTCGACGAAGTGCCAGTAGATGCCCGGCACCTCGACGCCGTGGTGGTGCTCGGGGCTGAAGTGCCCGCGGAAGGCTCTGACGGTCACCATGACGAGCAGCGTGAGGCCGATGGCGACGTGCGCACCGTGCAGTCCGGTGAGCCCGTAGAAGATCGTGCCCTGGGCGAAGTCCTGCGGCGAGAAGCCGATGTGGACGTACTCGTTGAGCTGGATCATGAGGAACGTCGCGCCGAGCAGCGAGGTGAGCAGCATGCCGGCCTTCAGGCCGAAGTAGTTGCCGTTCTTCACGGAGGTCTGCGCCCAGTGCATCGTCAGCGACGAGCTGAGCAGGATCGCCGTGTTGATGCCCGCGATCGCGACCGGCAGCTCGTTGCCGTCGAACGGGAACCACCGGTGGCCCTCCGCCACGAAGCGGATGAAGAAGTAGGCCGTGAAGAAGGCCCCGAAGACCATGATCTCCGAGATGATGAAAAGCAGCATCCCGAGAATCTCGTGGCTGACCCGCGAGCTGCGGTTCGCCGCCGGCGGCCCGTGGTGGTCGCCGTGGTCGTCGTGGTGCTCGAGCGCGATCGAGGCGTTGATCCCGGCTGCCTCCATCAGTGCGCCGCCTTTCCGGCCGGCTCGGGCTCGGCGACGATGTGCTCGACGTCGATGTTCGAGGCCTTGCGCACGCGCGCGATGAGATCGGCGCGCAGCCAGCCCGAGCGCGTCACGGGCAGCGTCGAGATGATGATGTTCTCGACCTTGTAGAACTGCAGCGCGTTCATCGTCGCGGTGAAGGGATCGGGGTCGCCGATCATGCCGGCGACGTGCAACCCCTCGCGCCGCATGCGATCGAGCGTGTTGCCCAGGCGGGCGCGGGCGACCGCGGCGGCGCGCCCGTCGCCTTGGGCCGCAAGCGGCACGACCACGACGAAGTGCATGTCCTCGTGCTCCTCGGCGATCTCCTTCATGCGGCCCCGGAGCGCGCCGCGTCCGGCCGTCACGTTGGCGATGACGAGGGTGACCTCGAACGGCAGCCCCTCGGCGTCCATGTCGGAGATGACGTGCGTGACGGGCGCGTCCGACGCGTCCTGGATCCGCTCGATGAGGTCGCGGCGCAGCCAGCCCGAGGACGAGTGAGGCAGCGTGGAGATGATGATCTCGTCGGGGTGGTACTCGTCGATCGCGTCGAGCGTCGCGGTGTACGGGTCCTCGTCGCCGAGCTCGCCGTTCGCGACGACGTCCTCGCTGCGCAGGTACGACAGCGTCAGGTCGAGGCGCACCTGCGCGGAGTCGCGCACCGCGTCGTCGTAGATGACGTAGCCGGAGCGCGGCTTGGTCATCGGGACGACGAGCGTGAAGCTCGTGTCGTCCTGCTTCGCTCGGTCCTTGACGGTGTCGATGAGCTTGGCGCCACCGATCGTCTGGTTGGCGACGACGAGGATGTGCTTGGACATCAGTGGCCAGCCTCGTCCTTGGTCGCGGTGGCTGTCCCGCCGCCACCGCCGTGCGCAGTCGCACCAGCCGGTTGCGGCACCTCGGCGCCGCCCTTCAAGACGCCGTGCACCGCACCGGGCACGCCGTACTCGTACGGCCCGCCGACGACGGTCGGCACGGCATCGAAGTTGAAGATCGGCGGCGGGGAGGTGACCTGCCATTCGAGCGTCAGCGCGCGCCACGGGTTGGACTCCGCGCGCGGGCCGCCACGCCACGACGCGATCATGTTGTAGGCGAACACGAGCGCGCTGAGGCCGAGCATGAAGCTCGCGATCGTGATCATCAGGTTCCAGGTAGCCCACTGCTCGGCGTAGTCGGCGACGCGGCGCGGCATGCCTTGGACGCCGATGACGTGCATCGGCGCGAACGTGAGGTTGAAGAAGATGAACGTCGTCCAGAAGTGGATCTTGCCGAGCCGTTCGTCGTACATCCGGCCCGTCATCTTCGGGAACCAGTAGTAGACGCCGGCGAAGATCGTCAGCAGCGACCCGCCGAACAGCACGTAGTGGATGTGGGCGACGATGAAGTACGTGTCCGAGACGTGGATCGTCACGGGCAGCACCGCGAGCATCACGCCCGAGATCCCGCCGAGCGTGAACATCGTCAAGAAGCCGAGCGCGAAGAGCATCGGCGTGTCGAGATGGATCACGCCCCGCCACAGCGTCGCGAGCCACGAGAAGACCTTGATGCCGGTCGGCACGGCGATGATCGCCGTCGTGATCATCATCGGCACGCGGATCCACTCCTGCATGCCGGACACGAACATGTGGTGCGCCCAGACCGTGAACCCGAGCACGACGATCGCCAGCAGCGAGAACGCCATCATCCGGTAGCCGAAGATCGGCTTTCGGCACTTCACGGCGAGGATCTCCGAGACGATCCCGAACCCGGGCAGCATCATGATGTAGACCGCCGGGTGCGAGTAGAACCAGAAGATGTGCTGGTACATCAGCACGTCTCCGCTGCCGGCGGGCTCGAAGAAGTTGAAGCCGAGCGCTCGGTCGAAGAGGACCATGAACTGCGAGACGGCGATGAACGGCGTCGCGATGACGACGAGCAGCGACGTCGAGAAGTTCGCCCACACGAGCAGCGGCATCCGGAAGAAGCTCATCCCGGGCGCGCGCATCGTGATGATCGTCACGAGGAAGTTCAGCGCGGTCGCAATCGAGGACGCGCCGGCGAACTGCACCCCGATCGTGAAGAACACCTGCCCTTCGGGCGCTGTGACCGACAGCGGTGCGTAGGCCGTCCAGCCGCTCGCGAAGGAGCCGCCCGGCGCCCCGAACGACATGAGCATCATGATGCCCGCGAGCGGCAGCATCCAGAACGACAGCGCGTTCAGCCGCGGGAACGCCATGTCCGGCGCACCGATCATCAGCGGCAGGACGAAGTTCGCGAGGCCCGCGAAGACGGGGATGATGAAGAGGAAGATCAGCAGCGACGCGTGGACGCTGAAGAGCCCGTTGAACGTGCTCGAGTCGACGAACTGGCGCCCCGGCTGCGCGAGCTCGGCCCGCATGAGCATCGCGAACAGGCCGCCGACGAAGAAGAAGAAGAACGAGGTCACGACATACTGGATGCCGATCACCTTGTGGTCGGTGTTCACTCGGAAGTAGTCGCGCCAGGAGTGCGCGCCGTGGCCGGAGTGATCCTCGGGCTGCGTCTTCTGGCCGCTCGCCCAGTAGAACCAGTACGTGAAGGCGCCGAGCCCGACGAGGAATCCCAGAGGCGCCAGGAACAGCGCCAGCTCGAGCACCGCCTCGCCCTTCAGGCGCGGGTTCAGGTCGTACCACGAGCGGAAGACGAAGATGATCCCGTACGACAGGATGACCCCGTAGACGGTGTACAGAAACGCCCGAAGCATCCCCGGTGCGCGGAACTTGGCGACCATCTAGCGCATCCTCCTCAGCGTCGTGCTCACTTGGCTGCGACCTCTTCGAGGTACTTGACGAGAGCGTCGAGATCCTCCGGCGACAGGCTATCGCCGTACGTCTTGGGCATGATGTCCTGGAAGCCCTCGGCGATCTCCGCGCTCGGGTCCGTGATCGACGTCTTGATGTACGCGCCGTCCTTGCCCTTGAGGACCTCGTCGAGCACCGGGCCGGTCTGCGAGCTGGTGCCTGCGTCGGCCAGCGTGTGGCAGCCGCCGCAGCCGTTGCCCTCGAAGACGGTCTTGCCGGCCGCGAGGGCTGCGTCGCCGCTCTCCTCGCCGCCCGCAGGCTCCTCGCCCTCCGGCGCGGCCGCGGTGGCCGGCGCCTTCTGCTCGGCCATCCACGCGTCGAAGTCCGCGGGCGTGACGACCTTCGTCGTCGAGCGCATGAGGGAGTGCCCGAGCCCGCAGAGCTCGGCGCAGACGACGGGGTAGGTCCCGAGGCGGCTGGGCGTGATTCGGTAGCGGGTCGTGATGCCGGGGACCGCGTCGATCTTCATGCGAAACGCGGGGACCCAGAAGTCGTGGATGACGTCGCGGGCCTTGACCTCGAAGCGCACCGGGCGGCCCTTGGCCAGGTACAAGACGTCGGACTTGACGGGCTTGCCGCCGGCCTGCGGGTACTCGTACGTCCAGGCGAACTGCTGACCGGTGACGGTGATGATCATCTCGTTCGCCTTCGCCTCCTCGATGTCGAGGAGGACGATGTAGCTGTACGTGCAGATCGCGACGAGCATGATCGCCGGAATCGCGGTCCAGATGACCTCGAGGCGCGTGTTGCCGTGGATCGGCGGGCCGTCGAGCTCTTCCTCGCCGGGACGCATGCGGAAGTTCACGACGCTGAACAGCACGATGATCATGACCGTGACGAAGACCGGGACCGACACCCAGATGAGCACGTCCCAGAGGTGATCGACCGGGCCCGCCTGGGTCGATCCCTGCTCCGGGAACCACTCGATCAGGATGCCGATGGCGATGCCGACCGCCGATGCGATCAGTCCGTGAACGACCATCCAACCGACTGGTGTGCGCTCGTTGCGCCGGGTGCCCTTGCTCATGCGGCGAGGGATCCTATGCGGTGCGCGCGACGAACGGCAATCCGGTGCCATCCCGCCCGGCGCGGCGCCACTCGGGCGGCACCCGGGGTTCGCAACGGGTGTCGCAAAGTCTCGAGCGAACGGGCTCTCCGTGCGGCGCGCTCAGTCGCCGCGCGCCCGACCCCGACCCTCGCCTGTCCCGTGGCGAAGGGCCGGAATGCAGGCGTTTAGGCCGCTAGACGGACTTCGGCGCGAAATCGTCGCGTGTCTCGGAACGCCGACGGCGCGAGGCCGTGGTGGCGCCGGAACGCCTTCGCGAACTGGGCGGGCTGGCGGTAGCCGACCCGGTGCGCGACCTCGCGGACGGTCAGGCCGCGGGCGGCGAGCAGCTGCGCCGCGCGTTCCATCCGCACCGCCGTGAGGTGCTCGCGGAAGGTGGTGTTCCCGATCTCGGCGTACGAGCGCTGCAGCTGGCGTCGGGATGAGGCGACGCGGCGAGCGATGTCGTCGAGGGAGAGGTCGGAGCCGTACTCGGCCTCGACGATGGCTACGGCATCACGAAAGAGGCTCGTGCGGTGGCGAATCGTGGCGGGTCGTTGAACGGAGAGATCCATGGTCTGTGATACGACCCGGTCTACCATCTGGGATGAGCGATTCCGCCGCCCACTGGACAACCTGGCGCGTCAACGCTCGCTTCCGGCCCTCGCCGTGGCCTGAGACCCGAAAACCGGTGCGTCGGGTCAGTGCGCGTCGTGATCTGCGGGCAGCGCGTTGATGTCGCGGCGCGTGTCGGCGACCCAGCGGACGATCACCCAGAGGCTCAGCACGACCCCGCTGACGAGGAAGAACATGCCCATCGTCACGCCGAGGAGCGCCATCGTGATGCCGACGGCCAGCAGCAGCGGCTGCAGGCTCGGGCCGGGGAGATGGATCTCCTCGCCGGCGGGCGGGACGGGCGGGTCGAGCGGGCTCACGAGACGTAGATCGTGGCAGCGACGAACGTCATGCCGAACATGAAGAAGCAGACGACGCCGGCGACGAGGCCGGAGCGGACGTTCTTGCGCGCGAGCTTCTGATCCACGGCGGGGAGTTTAGAGCTTGGCGTCCAAGACCATCGCGCCGAACAGCAGCGCGAGGTAGGCCAGCGAGAACAGGTACAGCCGCAGTGCGCTGCGACGGTCGGCGCGCCGGTACAGCACGACCGCGCCCGCGATGAACATCGCCGCCGAGCACGACCGACGAGACCATGTAGAAGACGCCCAGGCCGCCGGCGCAGAACGGCAGCTGCGTGACGGCCCACAGCAGGACCGAGTAGAGCAGGATCTGCTTGCGGGTCTCGTGCTCGCCCTTGACGACGGGCAGCATCGGCACGCCGACGCGCGCGTACTCCTCCTTCATCAGCAGCGACAGCGCCCAGAAGTGCGGCGGCGTCCAGAAGAAGACGATGGCGAAGAGGTAGATCGGCATGCCGGCGAGCTCGCCGGTCACGGCAGCCCAGCCGACGAGCGGCGGGATCGCCCCGGCGGCCCCGCCGATGACGATGTTCTGCGGCGTTCGGCGCTTGAGCCAGATCGTGTAGACGAAGACGTAGCCGAGGAAGCCGGTGAATGCCAGCGAGGCTGACAGGAGGTTCACCGTCGTCGTCAGCAGCAGGAACGACAGCGCCGCAAGGACGATCCCGTAGATCAGTGCCGCGCGCGGCGCGACGCGGCCGCTCGGCACGGGCCGGTTGGCCGTGCGCGGCATCTGCGCGTCGATGTCGCGATCGAAGTAGTGGTTGACCGCGCCCGCGCCGCCCGCCGACAGGTAGCCGCCCACGACCGTGAGGGCGATGAGCCCGACCGACGGGTCGCCGGCGATCTCCATCGTGCAGACGGTCGTCAGCAGCAGCAGCGACTGGACCTTCGGCTTCGTCAGCTCGACGTAGTCACCGACGATCTGGCGCACGCCGCCGGCAGCGGCGGCGGGGGGCAGGACGACGGGCTTCGATGCGCTTGAGGCTTCCATGCGGGTGACTCGCGCCCGGGCCTAGTGCCCGGAGCCCGTGGTCGACATGTCGGGGAGCGCGCCGGTCTGGCCGGTCTGGCGGGAGACCTGGCGGCGGATGTCCTTCATCGGCTCGACCGAGCGCACGCGCGGGATGACGTCGAAGTTGTTGACCGGCGGCGGCGACTCGGTGAACCACTCCAGCGTGTTCGCCTTCCACGGGTCGGGGCCGGCCTTCACGCCGACCTTCAGCGAGCGCACGACGTTGACGACGGTCAGGCCGATGCCGAGCGCGAGGATGAACGAGCCGAACGTCGAGATGAGGTTGTACAGCGCGAGGTTGCCGACGTCGGGGTACTCGTAGACGCGCCGCGGCATGCCGTCCAGGCCGATCGAGTGCTGGATGAGGAACGTGACGTTGAACCCGAGGTACATGAGCGCGAACGACCACTTGCCCATGCTCTCGCCCAGCATCCGCCCGGTGATCTTCGGGAACCAGTAGTAGATCCCCGCGAAGATCGCGAAGACGGAGCCGCCGACGAGCACGTAGTGCAGGTGGGCGACGACGAAGTACGTGTCGGTGAGCTGCCAGTCGACGGGGAAGACGGCGAGGAACACGCCCGTGATGCCGCCGATGAGGAAGACCGAGATGAAGCCGACGGAGAAGATCAGCGGCGTCTTGAACTCGATCGTCCCTCGCCACAGCGTCGCGACCCAGTTGAAGATCTTCACGCCGGTGGGGATCGCGATCAAAAAGGAGCTGATCATGAAGAAGACGAGGACGAGCGTCGCGCTCGGCGTCGAGAACATGTGGTGCGCCCACACGAGCAGCGCGAGGAACGCGATGACGACCGTGGCCGCCGCGATCGCCTTGTAGCCGAAGATCGGCTTGCGCGCGAAGACCGGCAGGATCTCCGAGATCATCCCGAAGCCCGGCAGGATCATGATGTAGACCTCGGGGTGCCCGAAGAACCAGAACAGGTGCTGCCACAGCAGCGGATCGCCGCCCTGGCTCTGGTCGAAGAACCCGGTCCCGAAGTGCCGGTCGGTCAAGAGCAGCGTCACGGCGCCGGCGATCACCGGCAGCGCGAGGATCAGCAGGATCGCGTAGACGAGGATCGACCAGACGAACAGCGGCAGGCGGCCCCAGCCCATGCCGGGCGCGCGCATGTTGACGATCGTCGCGTAGAAGTTGACCGCGCCGAGCAGCGACGAGATGCCCGTGAGGTGGATGAGGAAGATCCACGCGTCGATGCCGCCGGTGGGCGAGTACGCCTCGTCGGTCAGGGGCGCGTAGGACGTCCAGCCGGCCTCGGGCGGGTGGAAGAGCAGCGAGCCGTAGAAGACGAGGCCGCCCATGAGCAGCAGCCAGTACGACAGGGCGTTGAGCTTCGGGAACGCCATGTCGCGCGCGCCGATCATCAGCGGCAGGAAGTAGTTCGCGAAGCCCGCCATGATCGGGACGACGAACAGGAAGATCATCGTCGTGCCGTGCAGCGTGAAGAGCGCGTTGTACGTCGACGGCGTCAGGAACGTGTTGTCGGGCGCGCCAAGCTGGATGCGCATGAGCAGCGCCTCGACGCCGCCGATCAGGAAGAAGACGAACGTCGTGACGAGGTAGAGGATCCCGATCCGCTTGTGGTCGGTCGTCGTGACCCACGAGACCCAGCCCTTGGGCTCGGGCGCGACCGCGTGCGCGACGATCTCCGGGATGCGGACGGCTGTTTGCGTCGTGGCCATCGTGCTCTCCTAGGGCGCCTCGGCTGCGGCGCCGCCGGACGCCTCTTCCTCGGCGGGCGCTTCGGAGGACTCGGCATCCTCGGCGGTGGCCGCCTCGGCATCGGCGTTGCGGCGCTCGAGGGCGGCCGCGTTGCTCTCGTCGATCTCGCGCTTCTTGGTCTCCAGCCAGGTCTTGAACTCGTCGGGCGAGACGGCGCGCACCTGGGCGACCATGTCCGCGTGGTTGCGCCCGCACAGCTCGGCGCACTGCCCGCGGTACACGCCCGGCTTGTCGACCTTGAACCAGGTGAAGTTCACGTGGCCCGGCACGGCGTCGAACTTGCCGCCGAGCGCCGGGATCCACCAGGAGTGGGCGACGTCCTGAGCCTCGATGTCGAGCGTGACCGTCGTCTTCGTCGGCACGACGAGCTCGACGTAGGAGAAGACGTTGTTGAGGACGTTGTCGTCCTTGTCGGGATACGTGTAGCGCCAGACGTAGCGCTGGCCGTTGACCTTGATGTTCAGCGCGCGGCCGTTCGGCGGGCGCGGCTGGAAGGCCGAGGCGTTCTTGACGTTCGCGACGACGTCCGTCGCGAAGCCGTCGGCGTCGGAGTTCGGCGGCGTGCGGATCCCGCCGAGCATCGCGAACGTCACGACCGCGAGCACGACCAGCACGACGGCGGCGCCGAGCGTCCAGCCGACCTCGAGGCTCGTGTTGCCGCGGATCTGCGCCGGCACCGCGTCCTTCTGCGCGCGGAACTTCACGAGCGAGTAGAGCAGCGCGCCCTCGACGCCGACGAAGATCACGGCGGCGACGGCGAGCACGATCTTGTAGAGCGTGTCGATGTCGTCGGCGTTCGGCGAACCGCCGGACTCCGGCGTCCACAGGTCGGCGGACGCGACGCCCGTCAGCGCGAGGACCCCCACGAGGGACGCCGCAAAGGCGAGCGTGAACGCGCGGCGACGGGTGCGGGAGTGGGCGGCGGCCAAGGCGGGCGGCATTCTATTCATGCGGCGGGCATCTGCTTCGTGCCCCTCCCTCGGGTCCGCGATCTCCCGTGAATATGGACCCACCCGCCCCCCGCCCGCCCTCGGCGACCGCGGCCCTCGGGACGGTCAGCGGCCGCCGAAGTCGGGATCGCGCTTCTCCAGGAACGCGGCCACGCCCTCGGCGAAGTCGCTCGAGCCGGCCATCTCCTGCTGGACGCGAGCCTCGAGTTCGAGCTGCGCCTCGAGGTCCGCGTACAGCCAGGCGTTGAGCTGGCGCTTGGAGCCGGCGTAGGACCGCGTCGGCCCGGTCGCCAGGCGGTGCAGCAGCGCGTCGACGCCGGCGTGGAACTCGTCGTCGGGCAGCACCTCGTTGACAAGCCCCCAGCGCAACGCCGTGGCCGCGCTGACGCGGTCGCCCAGCATCGCCATCTCGAGCGCGCGCCCGCCGCCCGCGCGGGCGGACACGAGCGCACTGGCACCGCCGTCGGGCACGAGGCCGATGCGCGCGAACGCGAGCGACAGGTAGGCCGACTCGGCCGCGACGAGCAGGTCGCAGGAGAGCGCGAGCGAGCAGCCGATGCCGACGGCCGGGCCGTTGACGGCCGCGACGACGGGCTTGTCCATCGTGCGCAGCCCGGTGAGGATCGGGTGGAAGGTCGTCGTCAGCGACGTGTAGACGTCGACGTGCCCGTCGGGCGTGCGAGGTCGCGCGGCCATGTCGCGCAGGTCGCCGCCCGAGGAGAACGCGCGGCCCGCACCCGTGACGCAGACGGCGCGCACGCTGTCGTCGGCGGCGATCGCCCGCACCGCGTCGAGCAGCTCGTCGCCGAGCGCCGCGTTCCAGGCGTTCAGCGCCTCGGGCCGGTTGAGGCGGATGGTCGCCGCGCCGCCGTCGCGCCGCACCTCGATGGTCTCGTACATCGACGAGACGCTATCGCGAGCTGCGCCCCGCGAGTCAGCCGCGCGGATACTGTGGGCGACATGGCGCGCGCCGTCATCGGCATCTGCACACCGATCGAGCCGGCCCGGATCGCGGGTGCGCCGGAGCACCCGCTGTACGTCCTCCCGCGCAGCTTCGTCGACCCGGTCCACCGGGCCGGCGCGAGCGCGCTGCTGCTCGTGCCCGACCCGGCCCTCGCCGAGCAGCCCGACGAGGCGCTCGACCTGATCGACGGGCTCATGCTCGCCGGCGGCGCCGACGTCGATCCCGGCTCCTACGGCGCGGAGCGCCACCCGCTCACCGTCGACACCGATCCGCGGCGCGACGCGTTCGAGATCGCCCTCGTTCGCCGCGCGCTCGAGCGCGACCTGCCGCTGCTCGGCATCTGTCGCGGGATGCAGGTCGTGAACGTCGCGTGCGGCGGCACCTTGCACCAGCATCTGCCCGAGCTGCTGGACCACGAGCACCACCGGCGCGTGCCGGGGACCTTCGACGGCGCCGACCACGACGTGCGCCTGCTCGGCGGCTCGCGAGCGGCGCGCGCGGCCGGGGAGGAGCGCCACGCGACGAAGTCCCATCACCACCAGGGCGTCGACCGCGTCGGCGATGGCTGGAGTGCCACCGGCTGGTCCGATCTCGACGGGCTCGTCGAGGCGATCGAGGAGCCGAGCCGTCGCTTCGCCCTCGGCGTCCAGTGGCATCCGGAGGCCGACGAGCGCTCGCGGCTCATCGCGGCCCTGGTCGAGGAGGCCGCGGCCGTCCGCGACACCGCAGGCTGACTCCGCGTCCGCAGCCGTTCATCAGGCGCCGGTGCTGGACCTATACTCGCTCGAGCCGCCGGACCCGAGTCATGGACAAGGTCACGCCCCAAGAGGTCGACCCCCCGGAGCCCGAAGAGGATCAGGACGACCTCGACGAGGCGATGCCCCGTGTCCAGGTGACGCGGAAGCATGTGCTGCTGTTCGCGCTGCTCGGGATCTCGACCGTCGCCTTCCTGTGGTTCGTGCTCCCGCAGCTCTCCGACCTCGAAGCGCAGGGGCGCGACATCGGCAAGGGCGATCCGTGGTGGCTGGCGGGCGCGTTCGCCTTCACCGTGCTGTCGTTCGGGGGCTACGTCGCGATGTTCCGCGGCGTCTTCGTCAACGACACGTCGCGCATCGACCTCGCCGCGAGCTACCAGATCACCATGGCCGGCCTCGCCGCGACCCGGCTGTTCGCCGCGGGTGGGGCGGGCGGGATAGCGCTGACCGCGTGGGCGCTGCGCCGCGCCGGGATGAAGCGCCGCAGGGTCGCCGACAAGACGCTGGCGTTCCTCATCCTCACGTACGCCGTCTACTTCGGGGCACTCGTCATCGTCGGCTTCGGCCTGTACTTCAACGTCCTCGAGGGTCCGGCGCCGTTCGGGATCACGGTGATCCCGGCCATCTTCGCGCTCGTCGTCATCGTGCTCGGGCTCGCGCTCGCGCGGGTGCCGCCGGACCTGCAGCGACGGCTGGAGGGCTTCGCGCTCCGCGGCGGGCGGCTCGCACGGCTGGCGCAGCGGCTCTCCAACGCCCCGGCCGCGTTCTCCGCGGGGATGCGCGAGGCGGTCAGCCACGTGCGCAAGGGCGACCGCTCGCTGCTCGGCGCGCTCGCCTACTGGGGCTTCAACATCGCGATCCTGTGGGCCTGCTTCCACGCCTTCGGCGATCCGCCGCCGTGGCCGGTGATCATCATGGCCTACTTCGTCGGGTTCCTCGGCAACCTGCTGCCGCTGCCCGGCGGGATCGGCGGGGTCGACGGCGGCATGATCGGCGCGCTGCTGGCGTTCGGCGTCGACCCGAGCCTCGCGGTGAAGGCGGTGCTCTCCTACCGGCTGTTCGCGTTCTGGCTGCCGACGATCCCCGGCGCGATCGCGTACTTCCAGCTGCGGCGCACGGTCGCGCGCTGGCGCGACGAGCGCGCCACCCGCCCGGAGCTCGCAGCGACCGTCCGCGCCTGACCGGCGCTTGCCCGCGCGGCCGAGGGCGTAGGCACTATCCTTTGTGAAGTGACCAGCCCAGACATCGAGAACGTCATCATCGTCGGCTCCGGACCAGCCGGCTACACCGCCGCGCTGTACACGTCGCGCGCGAACCTGAAGCCGCTCGTCATCGAGGGCTTCATGTGGGGCGGCCTGCTCCAGCAGACGACCGACGTCGAGAACTACCCCGGCTTCCCGGATGGCATCGAGGGGCCGCAGCTCATGCAGCGCTTCCGCGACCAGGCCGAGCGCTTCGGCACGCGCTTCATCACCGACGAGGCGTCGCAGGTCGAGCTCGCCACCGAGCCGGGTGGCGTGCACTCCGTCTGGGTCGACGACGAGGAGCACAAGACCCGCACGGTCATCCTCGCGATGGGCGCCGAGCACAAGAAGCTCGCGATCCCCGGCGAGGACGAGCTCGGTGGCCGTGGCGTGAGCTACTGCGCCACGTGCGACGCCGCGTTCTTCAAGCAGAAGGCGACGATGATCGTCGGCGGCGGCGACAGCGCGATGGAGGAGGCGATCTTCCTGTCGAAGTTCGCCTCGAAGGTCGTCGTCGTCCATCGCCGCGACGAGTTCCGCGCATCGAAGATCATGCTCGAGCGCGCCCGCGCGATCGAGAACATCGAGTGGATGACGCCGTACGTCCCCGAGGAGTTCGTCGCCGGCGAGGACGGTTCGCTCGACCATGCGCGCCTGCGCCACGCCGACGGCGGCGAGACGGTGGACGTCCCGATCTCGGGCGTCTTCATCGCGATCGGCCACGAGCCGCAGTCGCAGCTCGTATCCGATCTCGTCGACGTCGACGACGAGGGCTACGTCATCACCGAGGGCCGCTCGACGCGCACGAAGCGCCCAGGCGTCTTCGCCGCCGGCGACCTGGTCGACCACACCTATCGCCAGGCGGTCACCGCCGCCGGGTCGGGGACGCAGGCCGCGCTGGATGCCGAGTGGTACCTGCGTGACACGCCCGGGATCGACGCGCCTGAGGGCATGCCGGAGGGCGACCTGGCCGAGGCACAGTGGGCGCCGGCCGCCGAGCCGAGCTGAGCTCGCGGCGAGCAGCGCCGGCGCGGCCCGTTAAGCACGCGGACCCGAGACCATCCCGGTCCCGGGTCCATGAAGCCTCCGTGCGAGTCCGCGCGCTCATGCTGCGCTCTCGACATAGTGTCGCGCGCCCCAGCCGACCTTCCCGGTCAGCCGCTAGGCTGCTTTCTAGAGGGTCGGAGGGTCGGGCACACTAGGGCAGCTCCCCAGTCTTTTGACCAATCGCGAATCAGTCGCCGCCGGCGCGGAGCCGGATGTCCTCCTCGAGCGGGAGGACGAGCTGCGCGCCGTGGACGAGCTGCTCCGCGCCGTCAGCGCCGGCGCCGGACACCTGCTGCTCGTCGAGGGCCATGCGGGCAGCGGCAAGACGGCGCTGCTGGAGGCGGCCGTCGCGCGGGCGCGGTCGGGCGGGGCGACGGTCCTGCGGGCGCGGGGGTCCGAGCTCGAGTCGGACTTCGCGTTCGGCGTCGCGTTGCAGCTGCTCGAGCCGCTGCTCGCGGGCGCTGACGACGAGACCCGCGACCGGCTGCTCGGGGGCTCGGCCGCGCTGGCGGGTCCGCTGCTCGAGCGCCCGACGAGCTGGGGCGGCGACGCGGGCGACGAGCGCTCGTACTCCGTCATCCACGGGCTCTTCTGGCTCTTGTCCAACCTCGCCGCCGCCGGGCCGGTGCTCATCGTCATCGACGACGCGCACTGGGCCGACCGCACGTCGCTGCGGCTCGTCCTCTACCTCCTGCAGCGGATGGAGGAGACGAGCATCGCGATCGTCGTCGCCCGGCGGCTCGGCGAGCCCGGCGCACCCGACGATCTACTCGGCCAGATCGCGGCACACGAGGCGAGCCATCCGGTGCGCCCGCGCCCGCTCTCCGAGGCCGGCGCCGATGCGTTCGTCACGGCGCGGCTGCCGGCGGCGGAGGAGCCGTTCACCGTCGCGTGCTGGCGCATGACCGAGGGCAACTGCTTCTTGCTTGGCGAGCTCGTACGCGCGGTGCAGGCCGAGGGCTGGGAGCCGACCGCGCGCAACGCGACGCGCATCGGCAGCCTCGCGCCGGAGGCCGTCCTGCGCGCCGTCGCGGTGCGGCTCATGCGGCTCTCCGACGACGCGGCCGGCGTCGCGCGCGCCGTCGCGATCCTCGGCGAGGACGCACAGCTGCGACACGTCGCGGCACTGACCGGCCGCGACCCCGAGACGACGGCGGCCGCGGCCGACGCGCTCGCCGCCGGCGAGATCCTGCGCCCGGCCGGCCCCGGTGTCCTGCGCTTCGCCCACCCGCTGCTGGCATCCGCGGTCTACGCCGACGTCGGCGCCGGCGAGCGCGCGACGCTGCATCGCCGCGCCGCGGAGATCCTGCACGACGAAGGCATCTCGTCCGAGCGCGTCGCCGCGCACCTGCTCCCGAGTGCCGGCAGCGGTGCGGAATGGGTCGTCGACGTGCTGTGCGGGGCGGCCAACCGCGCGCTGAGCGCCGGTGCGCCCGAGTCGGCCGCGAGCTACCTGCGCCGCGCGCTCGAAGAACCTCCCGGTGCCGGCGCGCGCGCCGGCGTGCTGCGCGAGCTCGGCCTCAGCGAGGCGGCGACCGGGCTGCCGACGGCGACGGCGCGGCTCGAGGAGGCGCTCGAGGTGGGCGTCGACGAACGCGAGCGCGCGGAGACGCTGCTGCGCCTCGGTCGCGCACGCGCGTGCGGCGGGCAGCACCGGGAGGCGCTCGCCGCGTTCGAGGCGGCCGCGCAGATCGCCGAAGGGGAGTCGCTCGTCGTCGCACAGGCGCGCGCCGAGGCCGCGGCGCTCGGGCTGCTGCACCCGCAGCGCCGCGCAGCGCTGCTCGAGGCGGGCGATTCGGTGCCGGCGGGCGCTGGCGACGGCGAGGAGCGCCGCATCGCGCTCGCGACGCGCTGCCTGCGCGAGGCGATCGCCGGCGAGTCGTGCACGGCGATCGCCGACCTCGCGCGGGAGGCGATGAAGAGCGAGGCCCTGCTCGCCGACCCGGGCGGCAGCGCGCTGCTCGCCGGCGTGTCGCTCGCGCTGCTTGCGTGCGACGAGCTCGAGCTCAACGACCGCGTCCTGAGCTCCGCCATGGTCCGCTCGCGCGCACAGGGCTCGATGATGGCCTTCGCCACCGCAAGCCTCCTCCGCGCCGCGTCGCGCTGGGAGCAGGGTCGGCTCGACGAGGCCGTCTCCGACGTCGAGCATGCGATCGACGCCGAGGGCTACGGCTGGCGCCACTTCCTGCCGGCCGCCTACGGCGTCCTCATCGCGCTGCACGTCGATCGCGACGAGCTGCAGGCCGCCGCCCGGTGCGCCGCGCGCTTGGACATCGCGGCGCATTCTGAGTCGGCGCTGCTCGCGCCGTGGCACGCGGCGCTCGGTCGCCTGGCGCTCGTCGAGCGGCGCGAGACCGACGCGCTCGCGCACTTCGCGGCCTGGCGCGGCGCGGTCGAGGGGGTGCGCAACCCGGCGAGCCTCGCGGGCTGGCGCAGCTGCACCGCGCGCGCTCTCTCGGCGCTCGGGCGCGGCGCCGAAGCCCGCGCCCTCGCCGCGGAAGAGCTCGAGCTGGCGCGGCGCTTCGGCGCGCCGCGGGCGCTCTCGGTGGCGCTGCGCGAGCTCGCGCACGCCCGCGCGCAGGGCGATCTCGAAGAGCCGATCGCGCTGCTGAACGAGGCGGTCGCGATCGCGGGGGCGTCCCAGGCGCGGCTCGAGCACTGCCGCGCCCTGCTCGACCTCGGCACGGCCCTGCGCCGCGCGGGACGTCGCACCGACGCCGGCCGCGCGCTCGGGGAGGCCACGGAGATCGCTCGCGCGTGCGGGGCGCACCTGCTGCAGGAGCGCGCCGAAGCGGAGCTCGAGGTCGCCGGCACCCGCGTGCAGCGGGCGGCGCGGCGCGGGGCCGACGCGCTGAGCCCGAGCGAGCGGCGCGTCGTCGCGCTCGCGATCGACGGCCTGTCCAACCGGCAGATCGCCGAGGCGCTGTTCGTCACGCGCAAGGCGGTGGAGTGGCACCTCGGCAACGCCTACCGCAAGCTCGACGTGCGCTCGCGCGGCGAGCTGGCGGGCGCGCTGCGCCTGACGAGTGGCTAGTGCGGCGTTCCGTAGGTCCGTTTGCCCTCGGGGCGGTGATCAGCGACCGCTCCGAGGGTGAGCGGACTTGCGGAACGCTGCACTGCTAGGTCCGGTGGGCGCTCAGACCACGCCGGACGACGCGCCGCACGCCGCGACGTCATCGACGAGCCGGCGCGCGTGGTCGGGCAGCCAGCGGTCCGCATCGACGAGCTGCTGGGCGAGGTCCTCGACCGCGGCGAGCTCGTCGTACGCGTCGCCGTCGAACAGCAGCGCGTCGGCCGCGGTGCGGATGACCTGCATCTCGGCAGGAAAGAGCTTGGCCGGCCCCTCGTCGTCGAGGGTCTTCACGACGCGGCCGTAGGCTTCAGAGCGCTCGCTGTTCATTGGACAAGGCTAGTGGATCGGCGCTACCGGGCCTGGAGGGCGTCCATGCCGACGGCGATCGCGAGCACAAGCCGGCGGTCGAGCACGCGGCTCGAGTCGGCGGTCATGTCGATCGTGTAGTTGTCGCGGATCTTGAACGTCTGGCGGGTGTTCTCGCCGATGATCTCCTCGCCGCGCTTGAAGACGAAGTGGTACGGGATCGGCAGCCAGTCCGCGACGTTCTCGACGTACGGGATGAAGCCGACGGCCCGGCGGAAGATCGCGATCGGCAGGCTCTTCTCCGTCGTGATCGCGATCTGCTGACCGTTCGCGTCGAGGATCGCGTAGGTCGAGCGCAGCAGGCTCGCGCCGAAGACCTTCTGGATCGCACCGATCTTCGCCCCGACGCTGTCGGTGACGTCGTACGTCGCGCGCGGGTCGAAGCGCTGGCGGGCCTTGATCCGCAGGAGCTCCTGCGTCTTGGACTCGTCGGTGTAGAAGCGGATGTCCTCCTTGAACTTGAAGCGCTTCTGCTCCACGAAGCACAGCGGCTGCCCGAGCGAGCCGTCCGCCGACGGCAGGAAGAACTCGTACTGGTTGATGACGAGCTTGATCCGCTGACGCAGCAGGAAGACGTCGTGGTCGTTCGGGTCGACGAGTGAGGACATGGGGTCCAGCGTAGTTCAGGTGCCCGTGGGCAACGTGAGTTGCCCCACACCCGGGACGCCCTCGATGCCAAGCAGGACGCGCTTGCGCTCCAGGCCGCCGGTGTATCCGCCGATCTTGCCGCCGCTGGCGAGCACGCGATGGCAGGGGACGACGATCGGGATCGGGTTGGAGCCGAGCGCGCCGCCCGCCGCTCGAAAGGCCTTCGGGGAGCCGGCGGCGATCGCGACGTCGCGGTAGCTGCGCGTCTCGCCGAACGGGATCCGGGTCGTCGCTTCGAGGATGCGGCGCGTGAACCCCGGCCGCGCGAGGCGCCAGTCGATCGCGAGGTCGAAGTCGCGCCGGCGGCCGGCGAAGTACTCGTCGAGCTCGCGGCGCGCCCCGTCCAGGCGCGCCGGCGCCTCGACGATGCTCGGCGACAGCCGCTCGGCGATCTGGTCGAGCACGCTGTCGACGCCGCCGTTCTCCAGCTCGTAGGCGATCCGCACGAGCCCGCGCGGCGTTGCGGCGACGACGAGCCTGCCGACGGGCGCGTCGACGAGCGCGTAGGCGATCTCGGCGACGCCTTCGGCGGCGGCGCGAGCCGCGGTGCGCGCTGCGAGCTCGGCCGACGCGCCGGGTGGCAGCTGCGGGAGGCGAAGCGCGGGGGGCTCGCCGTCGTCGAGGTCAGCGGGCGGGTGCAGGGACATCGGCAAGCTCCGATCTGAGGGTCTTGAGGCCGTCTGAGGCCGCTCGGCGCGCGGCCTCCTCGCTGCAGTGAAGCGCCAGCGCGATCTCGGCGTGGGTGAGGTCGGCGGCGTAGCGCAGCGTGAGGACGGCGCGCTGGCGCGGGGGCAGTCCGCGGACGCGCTCCCACTCGTCGCCGTCCGCTGCGCGTGGTGGTCGGGCCGTGGCGCCCGCGACGGGCGCGGCGCCGTCGTCGAGCTCGGCGACCGGCAGCGGCCGGCGGGCGCGGGCGCGGTGGACGTCGAGCGCCTTGTTGTGGGCGATCGTCAGCACCCACGCGCGGAGGTTCGACCCGGGCCGCAACCGCTCGTAGGCGCGCAGGGCCGACAGGAAGGTCTCCTGGAACGCGTCGTCGGCGTCGTGGCGCCCGAGCGACGCGACGAGGAAGCGCAGCACGTCGTCGCGGTGCGCGTCGAGGAAGCGCTGGAAGGGCGGCAGGCTGCTCACGCAGATCAAACGCCGGGCGCGCCCCGATCGTGAGGTTTGCGGGGGACCATCGCGTCGATGCCCGTCAGCGCGCGGCCGATGATGAGCTGGTGGATCTGCGACGTGCCCTCGTACAGGGTCGTCACGCGCGCGTCGCGAAACCAGCGCTCGACGGGGTGGTCGTCGACGTAGCCGGCGGCGCCGTGGACCTGGATCGCCTCGTTGGCACACCAGACGGCGGCTTCGGTCGCGTAGAGCTTGGCGATCGAGGTCTCCGTCGTGCAGGGGCGCCCCGCGTCGTGGAGGAAGCCGGCGCGCTGGACGAGCAGGCGCGCGGCGTCCGTGCGGACCTTCATCTCGGCGAGCATCGCCTGCACGAGCTGGAAGCCGGCGATCGGCTGGCCGAACTGCTCGCGCTCGCGCGCGTAGGAGACGGACGCGTCGAGGCAGCCCTGGCAGATCCCGACGCAGCCGGCGGCGACGGAGTAGCGCCCGCCGTCGAGTGCGGACATCGCGACCTTGAAGCCGTCGCCGACCGCGCCGAGCACGTCGCCGTCGGCGACGAAGACGTCGTCGAGCGCGAGCCCCGCGGTGTCCGAGGCGTGCAGGCCCATCTTGTGCTCGATCTCGGTGGCGGTGAACCCGGGGTCGTCGGTGTCGACGAGAAAGCACGCCAGGCCGCGGTGGCGCAGCGCCGGGTCGGTCTGGGCGAAGACCAGCGCGAGCTTGGCGTGGTTGCCGAGGGAGATCCACATCTTCTCGCCGCTCAGCAGCCAGCCACCGTCCGACCTGCGCGCGCGGGTGCGCAGGCTCGCGGCGTCCGACCCCGAGCCCGGCTCGGTCAGGCCGAAGCAGCCGAGCCACTCGCCCGAGCACAGCCGCGGGAGGTAGCGGGCCTTCTGCTCCTCGGTGCCCCAGCGCAGCAGCGAGCCGCAGACGAGCGAGGTCTGGACGCTGACGACCGTCCGCATCGCGCTGTCGGCGCGGCCGATCTCCTCGACGAGGAGTCCGTACGTCACGTGGTCCAGGCCGGCGCCGCCGTACTCGCGCGGGACGATCGCGCCCAGGTAGCCCTGCTCGGCGAGCATCCCGACGAGCTCGCGGTCGAAGCGCTTGGCGCGCGCGCTCTCGCGCGCGCGGTCGACGATCTCGTTGTCGGCGAAGGCCCGCGCCGTCTCGCGCACGAGCCGCTGCTCGTCGGTGAGGTCGAAGTCCACCGCGCTAGCGTAAGCCCACGCGCGGCGGGGCCCACTCGTCATCGCGCGCTGTCACGCCATCACACCGTCTAGCCTCCGGCGCCGATGCGCGTCCTCCTCATCGGCGGCGGCTGCCGCGGCCTCGCGCTCACGCGCACGCTCGTCGCCGACGGTCACGCCGTGCGCGCGGTCACGCGTACCGAGGCGGGGCGTGAGGCGATCGAGGCGGCCGGGGCAGAGTGCTGGATCGGCGATCCGGACGTCGTCGGGACGCTGCGCTACGCGCTCGAGAGCGTGACGATCGTCGTCTGGGCGCTGGGGACCGCGCGCGGAACGGACGAGCAGGTGGCCGCGCTGCACGGGCCGCGACTGGAGATGATGCTGTCGAAGGTCATCGACACGACGGTGCGGGGCGTCGTCTACGAGGCGGCGGGTACGATCGCGCCGCAGGTGTTCGCGACGGGCATCGCGGAACTCGAGCGCATGGGCCGGCTCAACGAGATCCCGCACGCGGTCGTGAACGCCGATCCCACGGATCAGGGGACCTGGATCGTGGCCGTACGCCGCGCGATCGATCAAGCGATCGGTTGAGCTACGATGAATCCAAGCAATCTGGATAGGGATTTACCAATCGGAATTTCAGGAGGCAGGCACATGGCGCTTACGATCGGCGATACGGCACCAGACTTCGAGGCTGAGACGAGCGAGGGACCGATCTCGTTCCACGAGTACCTCGGCGATTCGTGGGGCGTGCTCTTCTCGCACCCGCGCGACTTCACCCCCGTCTGCACGACCGAGCTCGGCTACATGGCGTCGATCAAGCCGGAGTTCGACAAGCGCAACACGAAGATCATCGGCCTCTCGGTCGACCCCGTCGGCAACCACGAGAAGTGGGCGGCGGACATCGAGACGGCGACGGGCACCGCGCCGAACTACCCGCTCATCGGCGACAAGGACTTCGCCGTGGCGAAGGCCTACGGCATGCTGCCGGCCGACGTCGAGGGCGAGGCCACCGAGCGCACCCCGGCCCAGAACCAGACGGTCCGCAACGTGTTCGTCATCGGGCCCGACAAGAAGATCAAGCTCCTGCTCGTCTATCCCATGACCACCGGCCGCAACTTCGACGAGGTGCTCCGCGTCCTCGACTCGCTGCAGCTCACCGCCAAGCATCGCGTCGCGACGCCGGCGCAGTGGCAGCAGGGCGGCGACGTCATCATCACCGGCGCCGTCTCCAACGACGAGGCGAAGGAGATCTTCGGCGAGTGGGAGTCCCCGCTGCCGTACATCCGCGTCGTCCCGCAGCCCGCGGGCTGACCGGACGCCTTCGATCGCCGGGGGAGGGAGCGGCGCACGCGCGTCGCGACTTCCGCCCCGGCGGCCGACGTCGGCGCGCGGTGCGCGCTCGGCGTTGGGCGGCGCGGTTCAGCGGCTCACGGCCGCCGCGCGCGAGGTTGCCGTCAGCGGCGCGAGCGGCCGCGGGCGTGACGGTGGCTGTCAGCGGCGCGAGCCGGCCGCGGGCGTGACGGTGGCTGTCAGCGGCGCGAGCCGGCCGCGGGCGTGACGGTGGCTGTCAGCGGCGCGAGCCGGCCGCGGGCGTGACGCCGCGCAGGTCGCGGCGCCCCGCACTCCAGCGCTCGCGCGAGCGGGCGAGCGGGCTGCCGTCGATGTGCGCGTGCTGCACCGCTGCGCTCAGCTCGCTGCGCCAGCCCCACTTCGGCAGCGCGGCGAGCTCGCGCGCGGCGTTCGTGAGGTGCTCGCAGACGACGACGACGCCGAGTCGCGGCGCGTTCGCCGCCAGCGTCGCGACCACGACCGCGACGGCTGCCTCGCACTCAGTGGCGTCGAGCACGACGACGTCCGCGCGTTCGCGCTTTGCGAGGACGGCGACGTCGTCCGGATCGCACGGCGCGGCCACCGCGAAGGACACGCTGCCGAGCGCGCCGATGACCGTTTGGGCACGCTCCCGATAGCGCGCATCGGTGCCGATCACGAGGACTCGGACCGGCGCTGCACTGCTCTGCGCAGCCATCGACTGCGGCCTCAAGCTCCCCCGGCTCATATCGCGCATTGTGCATCGTTCGCCGGACGGATGCATGCCGCCGAAAAGTCCCTGCTAACGGAGAGGAACGAAGCGCACCGACTCCAGCCGGTGGCGTTCGAACCAACCTTCGTGGCGCCGCACGAGCACGAGCTGCTCGCCCTCCTCGTCGGCGATCGGGGCGACGAGCCGCCCGCCGAGGGCGAGCTGCTGCTCGAGTGCGCGCGGCACCTCGCCGCGGGCGGTCGCGGCGACGTTGATCGCGTTGAAGGGGGCGTGCTCGGGCAGGCCTGCGGCGCCGTCGCCGGCGAGGACGGTGACGTTCTCGATCCCCGCGCGCTGCAGGGCCCGCGCGGCGCGCAGCGCGAGCTGCTCGTGCAGCTCGACGCCCCAGACGTGGTCGCACAGGCGCGAGAGCACGGCCGCGTGGTAGCCCGACCCGGTCCCGACGTCGAGCACGCGGTCCATCGGGTGTAGCTCCAGCAGCTCGGCCATCCGTGCGACGACGGCGGGCTGGGAGATCGTCTGGCCCAGGCCGATGCGCAGCGGCGCGTCGTGGTAGGCGGCCGCGACGTACTGCGGCTTGACGAACAGCTCGCGCGGCACGGCGGCCATCGCGGCCAGCACGCGCTCGTCGGAGACGCGTGTCGCGAGGCTGCGCAGGAGGCTCTCGCGGTCCATCGCCGTCAGCCGCCGGCTCCGTCCAGCACGGGTTCGACCCGTGCGAGCAGGTCCGTCACGATCCTCGCCGTCGCGCCCCAGATGACGAGATCCTCGCCGATGTCGTAGACGTCGGTGCGAAACGGGATCCCGCGGTGGCTCAGGCGCCGGCGCGTGCGTGCCGCCCGCAGGTCGGCGAGGCTGAGCTCGATGACCTCGTCGACCTCGAAGGCCGACGGCGTCCACGTCCCGCCCGGCTCGATGATCCCGACGAACGGATAGACGGCGTAGTTCGTCGCGATGGTCGGGACGGGCGTCAGCGCGCCGAGGAGCTCGACGTCGTCGCGCGCGAGGCCGATCTCCTCCTCGGCTTCGCGAAGCGCCGTGAACGACAGCTCCTCGCCGGGGTCGCGGCGCCCGCCGGGGAACGAGATCTCGCCGGGGTGGCTGCGCAGATCGCGGCGCCGCCGGGTGAAGATCGCGTGCAGCTCGCCGTGCTCGCGGTACAGCGCCGCGAGCACCGCAGCCTCGATCCGGCCGTGCACGGACAGCGTCGTGGCGCGGGCGGGGTCGAGCAGGACCCCCCGCAGCGCGTCAGTGAGCGAGCTGGACGCGCTCGACACGCTCGTCGAACATGACCTCGCCGTCGAGCGTCCGGTGCACCGGGCACTTCGTCGCGATGACCTTCAGCTTCGCGACCTGCTCGTCGCTGAGGTCGGAGGGCAGGCGCAGCGTCAGCGTGAACTTCGTCGGGCAGCCGCGCTCGCCGGGGAGGTAGTCGCAGGCGACCTCGACGTCGTGCAGGTCCCAGCCCTTGCGGGCGGCGTACATCTCCATCGTCACGGCGGTGCACGACGCGAGGCTCGCGGCGAGCAGCTCCTGCGGTGACGGGGCGGCGTCGTCGCCGCCGCTCTCCACCGGCTCATCGCAGTTCAGCCGGTGCTGTCGCACCTTGACGATGTGACGAAAGCCGCTGATTCGCTGAGCCGATGCGTGCATGCAGCAGATGCTACTCCGCGTGCGCCAGGGGATTGAACAGCAGCCCGGTGGGCACCTTCGGGAAGAAGTAGGTCGACTTCGGGGGCATGTTGACGCCCGCCGCCGCGATCTCCTGGATCTGCGTGACTCCGATCCCGCGCAGGAAGAAGCCGGCGTCGAACGTGCCCGATTCGACGAGCTCGCGGGCGTCCTCGAACGAGCGCGCGTAGTCGAGGCCGTGCAGATGCGAGATGTCGTCCTCGGTGAGGCCGAGCGGACCCTTGAGGACGAGCGCCTCGAGCACGGCGGTGTCCAGGCGCCGGTAGGGCTCGGGCATGTCCGCGAGCGCCTCGTCGGCGATCGCCTGGTCCTTCAGCGTGAGGCGGAAGGCGCGCTTGAAGTGGCTGTCCATGTAGCCCATCTCGATGGTGCCGTCACCCTCGCCGGGCGGAACGAGGTCGTCGGCGGCGATCGCGGCGATGTCGAAGCACTGCTTGAGCGTCGCCGTGAGCGCCTCGATCTTGGGGCCGTCGCCCATGAGCCCGTCGACGAGGCGATGTGTCGGGAACACGGTGAGGCCCTCGTCCTGGAGCGCGACGAGGCACATGAGCACGTAGCGGTGCGCGCCCTCGCCGCCGATCTCCTCCGCGTAGACGCGCGCGGTCTCGTAGCGGTGGTGGCCGTCGGCGATGAGCAGCTCGGCGTCGCTCGTCGCCTTGGTGACGGTGGCGATGACGTCGGGGTCGGTGACGCGCCACAGGCGGTTGAGCGTGCCGTCGCCGTCGGTGACCTCGCCGAAGGGCTCGTGGGTGTGGGTCGCCGCCTCGAGCGCCTTCCAGGCGGTGAGCTCGGGGTCGGAGTACAAGGAGAAGATCGGGGAGAGGTTGGCCTTGGTCGCGCGCGTGAGGCTCAGGCGGTCGGCCTTCGGGCCGGGGTGCGTGCGCTCGTGCGGGCGGATCGCGCCGGGGCCGTAGTCCTCGATCCGGACGCGGGCGAAGAAGCCGTTGCGCGTCAGGCGGCGACCGTCGGGTGCGGTGTAGTCCTGGACGAGCGCCCAGATCGCGGGCTCGTCGTCTTCGACGACGGCGCCGTCGTCGCGCCACGCGCTCAGGAGGGCGGCGGCGTGGTCGTAGCGATCGCCGCCGTCCGGGTCCTCGGGCAGGTCGATCCCGACGACGTTGTAGGGCGAGCGCGCCTGCAGCTCGGCGCGCTGGGCGGCGTCGATGACGTCGTAGGGCGGGGCCGCGAGGTGCTGGAGCGGGCCGGCGACGGCGGGGTCGTAGTGCAGTGCTCGGAACGGCTCAATGCGCGGCATCGGCGCGAGAGCCTAGTAGGTCCCGCGCCGCTGCCACGCGTCGATTCAGGCCGGCTCAGCCGGGGGAGCGGTACCCGAAGTCCGTGGTGAGCGTTGCCGCGGGCATGCCCTGATCGTCCTCGGGCGCGCCGGCGACGACGCCGATGCCGATGTGCTTGAACCGGCGGTTGAGGATGTTGGTGCGGTGGCCCGACGACTCCATCCAGCCCTGGACGGTCTCGCGCGGCGTGGCGTAGTTGCCGCTGCCCCAGGCGATGTTCTCGCCGAGGGAGTAGCGGCGGGCGCCATGCAGGTAGCGGGTCCCGCGGCGGACGCGGCTCAGCAGGGTGCTTCCACCCGGGCTGACGTGGTCGAAGAAGCCCTGGCGCACCATGGCCCGGGTGTAGTTCTGTGCGGCCTTCTCGAGTTGAGGGTGAGATTTCAGCGCCTTGAGCCCGCGCTTGGCCCGCTCCTCGTTGAGGAGGCAGAGCGTCGCGGCACGCAGGGCGGGTGCGTTGTCGTGCGTCGGCATGAGTTCTGATCCGGCGCACGTAGCGGCCGGCGTCGTCGCCGGTAGTACGAGCGCTGCCCAGGCGACGATCGCCGGGAAGAGCCCGTAACGGAGTGTCCGGGAGATCATGTGGGACTGATCGACCTGGCCCAGCCGTTGAGGAACGAACGTCGGTCGCTCTGGACAAAGGGTCGATGCCCTTCCCTGGACGAATGGACGAGCCGCGACCCTGGCTCGGCCCTTCGGATTGGCGGCCGGTACCTTTCACGCGCACGGGATGTAGCTCAGCTTGGTAGAGCACCGCGTTTGGGACGCGGGGGTCGTCGGTTCGAATCCGGCCATCCCGATCGGCCGGCGACGCTGCCGGTGCGTGCCCCGGTAGCTCAGTGGATAGAGCAGCGGACTTCTAATCCGCAGGTCGCTGGTTCGAATCCAGCCCGGGGTGCTGACGGGCTCCGGCCGCCCGGCGCGCCCCGCGTAGGATCGTCGCCGTGCGCGTGCACATCATCAGCGACATGGAGGGCGTGTCGGGGATCGTCAAGCCCGAGCAGTGCAGCGGCGGCGATCCGATGTACGCCGACGCACAGAAGCTCTACACGCAGGAGATCAACGCGGCTGTGCGCGGCGCGAAGGCCGCCGGCGCGACGGAGATCGTCGTCATGGACTGTCACGGAGCCGGGGGCGGGTGGAACTTCAACTCGCTCGTCGCCGATGACCTGGACCCGGACTGCGAGTGGGTCGTGCAGCAGGAGTGGACCGGCTACACGGGGTTTCTCGAGGAGGGCTGCGATGCCGCGCTCTTGGTCGGGATGCACGCGATGGCCGGGACGAGGTTCGCCAACATGAACCACACCGTCTCGGGTCGCGACTACCAGCGCCTGTGGTTCAACGGCACCGAGGTGGGCGAGACGGCGATCAACGCCGCGCTGTGCGGCACGTGGAGCTGCCCCGTGCTGCTCGTGACGGGCGATCAGGCCTCGTGCGACGAGGGTCGCGCGCTGCTCGGACCGGGGCTCACGACCGTCGCGGTCAAGCAGGGCCTCGGCGCGCTGTCGGCGCGGATGATCCCGCCGGTGCGCGCACGGCGGCTCATCGAGGACGGCGCACGCCAAGCGCTGGAGGATCTCGGCGCCGTCGCGCCGTACGACCCCGGCAGCCCGTGCGAGATCAAGGTCGAGTTCAAGCGGACCGAACCCGTCGACCGGCTGCGCTTTCGCCCGGAGGTCGAGCGGCTGGACGGCCGCACGATTCGTGTCGAGGCGGCCCGCTGGTGGGACGCCTGGCAGCTGTTCTTCTTCGATCGCTGACCCGTGCTGCCCCCTTTGCGGGGGCTGTCTCGATTGCGCAATGTGGCGGCACGACGCGACCCCTTGCCATTCCCCGAGCCGGCTTGGCTGACCGGGCACTCCGAGCCGAACATCGACGCCATCCTGTGGGAGCTCGGTGATGAGGCGCGCCGGCTGTACCGCCACTACCTCGCCGACGAGGTTCGCGCGATGCGTCCCGGAGGCATCCTGCCAGCTTGGCGCGCCTTTGATCGCGCGATGTGCGAGATTCGCCGTCGCAACACGGGGGGGCGGCCTTGAGCATCCAAGCGCGGCGAGCGCGCCAGCAGCGATTCGAGCGCGAGCGCGCTGTGCTGCGCATGCGCTCGGCCGTCCGTCCGGTGCTCGCGTGCGGGGCCGGTGGCACGATCCACGCGGTTCAGGCGGACATGTACTCGGCAAAGGTCACGGTGTCCGAGAGCGTGGCTCCGGTCGTGACGAACGTTGGGGGCAGCGCGTGGGGGGTGGTCTTGTCAGCGGGACCGTGCCGGTCACGTTCGCCGCGAGCGATGCCAGCGGCCTTCGCGAGCTGGCCGTTCGCGCTGATACCGGGCAGACGTTGGCCTCCGTGCCGCTGGCGTGCGACTTCACGACCGCGCCGCCGTGCGGTCAGCAGCCGTCGGCGGTGGTGAACGTCGATACGACTCGGGTTGCCGATGGGCCGCACACGTTCACGCTCGTCGTGAGGGATGCTGCGGGCAACGACCAGACGGTGACGTCGCCGCCGGTGGTCGTCGACAACAACGGGCCGCCGCCACCACAGGCGTTCGGTGCGACCGCCCAGGGTCCGGGCTCGAACGTCGTCGCGTTGTCGTGGATCAACCCGCCCAACCCGCCTGCTCCGATCACCGGTGCGGTGGCCCAGCTGTGCCAGGCGTCGTGCCTCGCCCCGATCAGCGTCGGCGGCGGTGGGGCTGCGCAGGTGACTTCGCCCGGCCTGGGCTTCTTCACCGTGCGCCTGTGGCTGGTGGACAGCGTCGGCAAGGGTGGGGCGCACAACGCGGCGCTGGCGAGCGTCACGGTGCCGCCGGCGGTCTCGCCGCCGCCTCCGCCACCGTCCAGCGTGCCGCCGCGCACGAAGATCACGGCGGTCCTGCGCGGTCGCCAGCTACGCGTGAGCGGGCCGATCAGCGCCACGGGGCGGGTCACCGTCAGCTGGCGCTCGAAGATTCGAGCACGCACGGTCGGCCACGGGCGGCGGACGGTCACGATCCGCAGGCACCGCCTCGGCCTGACGTTCGTGATCGCACGCCGGGCTCGGACACGCAACGCGACGATCCGCATCGCCGTCCGGTCGGGCAAGCGGGTCGTCGGGCAAGCCCGCGCCCGCCGGCCCTAAGGCCCTCGGGCGGTGCTCGACGAGATCAATCGCCAGTTCGCTGCGGTGAGCGCCGCGGCCGGCCCCGAAAGCGAGCGTCAGCCGATGATCTGGATCGGTGTGCCGATCGGCATGATCAGCCTGAGCCGGTTGATGTTGACGTTGCGCACCCGGACGCAGCCGTGCGACGGGCGGCCCGGGACGAGCTCCGGCTGGTCGGTGCCGTGGATGCCGACGACCCCGCCGTTGGGCCAGTCGGAGATGCTCGCGTAGGCGCTCGTGCCGAACGCCCACGACCCGTAGAGGCCACCGTCGCCCTTGAGGAGCTCGCGGACGTAGAACTTGCCCTTCGGGGTGGGCGTCGCGGCCTTGCCGACGCCGACCGGCGCCTGCCAGATGCGGCGTCCGTCCTTGTACAGCGTGGCGCGCGTCGTGGAGCGGTTGATGACGAACCGCGTGCGCACGACATAGAGCTGGCCGAGGTTGTCGCGAGCCACCCAGCCGGTGCGGCCATTGGGTCGCATCGGGATGCGGATTCGCAGCCAGGTCCTGCCGACAGCGTCGACCGTCGCCGACAGCACGAGGTACACCTCGGGCAGCTTGTCCTCGGTGACGTAGCGCAGGCGGGTGATCGTGCGCGCGGCCGTGCTCGGGGCGCTGCGGATCGGGTTGCGCGTGTTGGCGTGCGACCAGCGCGTGACCTTGAGCTCGTCGGACAGCCGCATCGTGTCCCCCGGCGTGACGAGCGCGTCGAGCGGCTCCTTGTTCGTCGGGCCCGGCAGTGGGAACGCGGTGGCGTGCGCGAGTCCGGGGCCGAGGGCGAGCAGGGCCAGCGACGCGACCAGCACGCAGCCGATCAGGGCGCGCGGCAGCGGCGCGACCGCGGCGGCGTGCCATGCGCGCGGCAGCAGCGCGTGCCACGCGCCGTGCCGGTCCGTCGGATTGTCCGGTGCGTGGCTCAGAGGCTGGATGATCGCGGTTCTTGCCCGAGCGCGGCGCAGGTCCAGTCCCACCAGCACCCGGCGAGCGCCAGATCGGTCGTCGCCATCGCCGACCCGGTCGCCCGAACGACCGCTCCTGGCGCTTCGAGGTCCGATACACCGGCGGTGGGTCGCACGGGTCGGATCCCGAGCAAAGCGAGCGTCGCGACGACGCGATGGCCGGGAGGGAGCGAGACCCAGGCGTCACCGCCCGAAACCCGGAGCCCGTCGTGCAGCAGCGGACGGCCGGCGAGCGTCGCTCGCAGCGCGCTGTCGAGCGCGCCGGGCGGCTCGCCGTCGCGGCCGAGGACGACGGTCTCGCGCATAGCGGCGACCGCGCCGGCCTCGAGCTCGATCGTGCAATGGCGCTGCACGTCGGCACCGGCCGCGACGATGAGCGGGCCCTCATCGAGCACGAGCCGCCCGCCCGCACGCACGGTGACGTCGAGGCGCAGCGCCGTCCGCGCCCCTCCCGGCAGCGCGAGCGTGGCGGCGACCGGCTCCACGATCAGCGTCGCGCCGGCCCCGACGACGATGCTCGTGCTGTCTCGATCGCCGGCGAGCGGGCCGGCCTGCGTCGGGACGAACGCCGCGCGGACGACGTCACCGCCCCTGTCGAGGATCCGCGGCGCGACGCGCGTGCCGCGGCGCAGTTCGGTGATCGCGTGCCCGGTCGCCGTGCGCTCGATCGCCAGGACGGCGACGGCGGCCGGGGGGCTAGCGATCGCCATCGGCGGCCCTAGGCATGGGTGTGGGGGTGGTCGTGATGCGGGTCGGGGGCGCCGATCGCGCTCGAGTGCAGGTGCCCGTGCGCCGCGAACGCGCCGAGCTGTGAGCGGATCCACGCGGCGACCGGCGACGCGTGCGGGGGCGTCACGAGCGACAGCGCGCAGACCGGCAGCTCGCCGCGACGGGCGCGCGCGTCGGCGAGCATCCGCTCGACGTCGGAGCCCACGTACGGCGCGAGGTCGGTCTTGTTGATGACGAGCAGGTCGGCGCGCGCGATCCCCGGCCCGCCCTTGCGCGGGATGTCGTCGCCGCCCGCGACGTCGATGACGAAGATCTGCACGTCGGCGAGCGCGGGGCTGAAGACCGCAGTGAGGTTGTCGCCGCCTGACTCGACGAGCACGAGCTCCAAGGGACCCTGGTCGCGCTCGAGCTCCTCGACGGCCTCGAGGTTGATCGTGATGTCGTCGCGGATCGCCGTGTGCGGGCAGCAGCCGGTCTGCACGGCGACGATCCGATCCGGCGCGAGGACGCCGGTCGAGCGCAGGAACTCCGCGTCCTCGGTCGTGTAGATGTCGTTCGTCACGACGCCGAGCCGCACGTCGTCGGCGAGCTCGCGGCAGAGCGCCGCGATGAGGCTGCTCTTCCCCGAGCCGACCGGCCCGCCGACGCCGATGCGCAGCGCTCGCGTGTCAGGAGACAAAGAGCCGCTCCGTGCGCTGTGCGTGGCGAGTCGCGGCGAGCTCGATCGCCACGGCGGCGGGCGGCGGCTGCCGAGCGATCGGGCGGTCGTCGTCGGCGAGCGCGCCCGCCATCGCGCCGATCTGCGGCGCGAGCTCGGCGAGCCAGCGCGCGGTGACCGCCGGATCCAGGCCGAGGAGCTTCAGCGCCGCCGAGGCGACGGTCGCCGCGTCGTCGTAGAGCGCGACCATCGCGACCTCGACGTCGCTGAGTCCCGCGACCGACCCGACGACGCCGAGCGCCACCGGTCGCGGCGTCGTCTGCGACTCGCTGCGATAGCCGTCGATCGTCGGCGAGGGCCAGGCGGTCGCCGCGCTGCGCAGCAGCTGGGAGCCGAGCCTGCGAGCGACATCGCGAAGGACGGGGCTCGGGCAGCGCGCGGCGTGCTCCGCATCGAGGTTCGCGAGCACGCCGTCGAGATCTGCGTGCGTGGCGCGAGGGGGCTCGCCGTCGGCGAAGGCGTGGCGGCCGGCGCTCGCCACAGCCCGCCGCGCGGCCACGCTCAGCGCCGCGTCCGGCCGCGCGACGAGCCGCAGCCGCGCCTCCATGAACGGCGCGACGTCGTCGACGGACAACCCCTCCGCGACCGCCTGCTCGAGCCCGAGCGAGTGCGCGTACGACCCCGCCGGGAAGCGCGAGTCGGCGAGCAGCATGGCTGCGACCGAGACCATGCTCAGAACAGCTCGTAGCGCTGGGCGAGCGGCAGCTCCGAGACCGGCCGCGGCTCGATCTCCTCCCCGTCGACGAAGACCTTGAACGAGTCGGGCTCGACCCGGATCGACGGGCACGCGGTGTTCTGGGGCATGTCGGCCTTGCCGACCCGACGGGTGTCGGACACGGCCACGATCTCGGACTCGAGCCCGAGCCCGGCCAGCTCGCCCGAGCTCGCCGCCAGCGGCGAGACGAACGCCATCGAGCTGCGCGCCGCAAGCCGGCCGCTGCCGGCGAACATCGGCGCGCTCAGCACCGGCTGCGGCGTCGGAATCGACGCGTTCGCATCGCCCATCGGCGCCCACGCGATCGCGCCGCCCTTGATGACCAGGCGCGGGCGGATCGCGAAGAACGCCGGATCCCAGAGGACGAGGTCGGCGAGCTTGCCGACCTCGACCGAGCCGACGTGCTCGTCGATGCCGTGGGTGACCGCCGGGCAGATCGTGTACTTCGCGACGTAGCGGCGCAACCGCTCGTTGTCGGCGGGGCCGGCCGTCGCGCCCAGCCGCGCCTTCATCGCGTGCGCGGTCTGCCAGGTGCGGATGATCGTCTCGCCGACGCGCCCCATCGCCTGCGCGTCGGAGCCGATCATCGAGATCGCGCCGAGGTCGTGCAGGACGTCCTCGGCGGCGATCGTGCTCGCGCGGATCCGCGACTCGGCGAACGCGAGGTCCTCGGGGATGCGCGGGTTGAGGTGGTGGCAGACGATGAGCATGTCGAGGTGCTCGTCGATCGTGTTGACGGTGTGCGGGCGCGTCGGGTTCGTCGAGGACGGCAGGACGTTCGGGTGCGAGGCGAGCTCGATGATGTCCGGCGCGTGGCCGCCGCCCGCGCCCTCGGTGTGGTAGGCGTGGATCGCGCGCCCGTCGATCGCGGCGAGCGTCGACTGGAGGTAGCCGGCCTCGTTCAGCGTGTCGGTGTGGATCGCGACCTGGACGCCGGTCTCGTCGGCGACGCGCAGGCAGGCGTCGATCGCAGCGGGCGTCGATCCCCAGTCTTCGTGCAACTTCATCCCGCCGGCGCCGGCGCGCAGCTGCTCGACGAGGCCTTCGGTCGAGACCGTGTTGCCCTTGCCGAGCAGCAGCACGTTGACGGGCAGCTCGTCCAACGCGATGAGCATCTCGTGCAGCGCGCGCGGGCTCGGCGTGCACGTCGTCGCGCGCGTGCCCTCGGATGGCCCGGTGCCGCCGCCGATCAGTGTCGTCATGCCGGCCGCGACCGCCTGGTCGACGATCTGCGGGCAGATGAAGTGCACGTGGCAGTCGATCCCGCCGGCGGTGAGGATGCGGCCCTCGCCGGAGACGATGTCCGTCGAAGGGCCGATCTCGAGGTCGGGATGCACGCCGTCTGCGATGTCGGGGTTGCCGGCCTTGCCGAGCGCGACGATGCGACCCTCGCGGATGCCGACGTCGCAGCGGATGACGCCCCAGTGGTCGAGCACGACGACGTTCGTGATGACGACGTCGGGCGCGCCTTGTGCGGACGTGCGGCTGCCCTGGAGCATCGACTCGCGGATCGTCTTGCCGCCGCCGAAGACGGCCTCGTCACCGCCGACGCAGCGGTCCTCCTCGACCTCGAGCCAGAGGTCGGTGTCGGCGAGCCTCAGCCGGTCGCCGACCGTGGGGCCGTAGAGCGCGCCGTAGCGCGCGCGATCGATGCGGGTCACTCGCGCACCTGCAAGCCGGGGACGGTCATGCGACCGGCGAGCTTCACGAGCGCGACGGTGCGCGAGGCCCCGGGCTCGAACCTGAGCGACGTCCCCGCGGGGACGTCGAACCTGAAGCCCGCCGCGGCCGCGCGGTCGAGTTGCAGCGCCTCGTTGACGTCGGCGACGTGGAAGTGCGAGCCGACCTGGATCGGGCGGTCGCCGGTGTTGAGCACCTCCAGCGACAGCGTCTCGCGGCCCGCGTTGAGCTCGATCTCCCCGGCGGCGGTGCGCAGCTCGCCGGGGATCACGTGACCGGCTCGTGGAGCGTGACGAGCTTGCGCCCATCGGGGAACGTGGCCTCGACCTGCACCTCGGCGACCATCTCGGCGATGCCCTCCATGACGTCGTCGCGCGTGAGGACGTGGCGGCCGCCCTCCATGAGATCGGCCACGGAGCGCCCGTCGCGCGCGCCCTCGATGACCCAGCACGACAGCAGCGCCACGGTCTCGGGGTGATTGAGCTTGACCCCGCGCTCGCGGCGCTCGCGGGCGATGAGGCCCGCCATCGCGAGCAGCAGCTTGTCCTTGTCGGCGGGCGACAGTCGCACTGTCTGCGAAACCTAACCGCGCGAGCGGCGGCTGACCTTCGCCCGCCGGGACAGATCGGCGGGCGGAGGATTCACCGCCGGGCCATAGCCCGCCGTCTACGACTTCCACTTCACCGAGCAGCCGCGCAGCGGGCGCTCCTCGATGGCGGGCTTGCAGCCGGCGAGGACCGACTCGAGCGCCTCGCGCAGCCAGCCCGCGTTCTCCTCTTCGGACTCGTCGCCGGGGTCCGCGTCGGGCGGCGCCGGTCCAGACGAGCGTCTGCGCGCGGTCGAGGACGTAGAGCTGGGGCGTGACCTGCGCGTCGAGCGCGCGGGCGACGTCCTGGCTCTCGTCGTGCAGGTAGGGCATCGGCCAGTCCTGGTCGCGCGCGAACTGGACCATGCGGTCGAAGCGAGTCGGCCGGGAAGCGCTCGGCGTCGTTGGAGTTGATCGCGAGGAAGCGCACGCCGCGGGGCGTGTACTCCTTCGCGACGGCCGCGACGCGCGGGTTCCAGGCTTGGACGAAGGGGCAGTGGTTGCACATCAGGATCACGACGGTCGCGTCGGGCGCGTCGTCGACCGGGACCGAGTGCTCGACACCCTCGGTGTCGGTCAGCGTGAAGGCGGGAACGGCATCGCCGATTACGAAGCTCATGCCCTTATGTGTAGCGGACGCGCTCTGCCGGCCACCGGCGCCACGCCCCGCGAGCACGCCAGGTTCTCGACTTGGCCTGCGACGCCGTCACGTCGATCACCCGTCCAGCATGTGGTCAAACGCTCAATCTCTGTCTATGGTTTGCGGAGAGCCGCGTTGTGGGGATGCGGGCTCGGCGGTGCAGGCGGGTAGGTCGTTAGCCACGGACGGCGCGCAAGGGAGGCAAGGCATGGCAGTCCACCGGGATGGGTCCGGGCAAGCAACGGCAACGCTGACCGAGGTCGAGAACGTGCCCTTGGAGGGTGCGGGCTCGCCGTTCGGCGCACGTCGCCGGCCCGCGAGCGAACTCGCCGACGGCCGAGCCGGCGCCCGCCCGACCATCAAAGGTTCGCGACCCCGAGCACCACGCCTTCACCGGGAAGCTGGCGGTCACGGTCGGCCCCTTCGAGACCCTGGACCCGATCGCCGAGTTCGCCGAGGCCCTGTCGTCGATCCCCGGCGTCGAGAGCGTGCACATCCGGACCTTCGACCGCGCGTCGGTCGTCTTCGACGTCGAGCTGAGCGAGCCGACGGAGGTGATCGCGCGCCTGCGCGGCCGGTCCTACCGCCCGCTGCGGCTGCTGTACGCCAACGAGCGCATCATTCGCCTCAAGCTGACCTGAGCGGACGGCGGCGCCGAGCGTGCGCTGGCCGGCGGCGCGCGCGGTGCTAGATTCAGGGCCGCACGGTGGGCGTAGCTCAGCTGGTAGAGCTCCTGGTTGTGGTCCAGGCGGTCGGGGGTTCGAGTCCCCTCGCTCACCCTTCGCGAACACTGCAATTGCGGTGCCGACTCGATCGATTCCATGTCGCGACTCCATCGTCGAGCGGTTTGTGCGGACGTTCTCGACTCGTCGGCGGGCGACCTGTGTGCAGCGGCCGCAGCATCCTGGCCGCTTATGTGGACTGCGAGGTCGCTTGACCGCGCGATCGCCGGAGGTCGGCGCGCAGTCCCTCGGAGGCGACGTAGCGTGTGCTGCGCCCTTTGCCGCGCTGGACGACGAAGCCGGCGTCGAGCAGCCGCCTGAGGTCGTTGCTCGCGGTCGGCGCCGACACCTCGGCTTCGGCGGTGTATGACGCGCGGTCGACGCCGGTGAAGATGCTCTGCTCCAGTGCGATGACGAGGCGGTCCGGCCAGCCTCGACCGGCCACCAGGGCCTCGAGCGCGGACCAACGGGCACCCGCCTCGGCGAGCTGCTCGAGTCGACGGAGGGCTTGCTGGATGTGTGCTTCGACGCAGAACCGCACCCACGTGGCGGCGTCGCGATCGGGTTGGTAAACCCCGCCCTGGACCTTCTGAAGGGTCGCGTAGTACGGGCCGGTGTTGCGGCCCAGGTGCTCCTCGATCGAGACGAACTCCGGTGTCAGCAGACCGGTCCGGGCGAGGACCAGCGATTGGACGATCCGCGCAATGCGCCCATTGCCGTCGCGAAAGGGGTGGACGCTGACGAGGTGCAGGTGCGCCATCGCTGCGCGAACGGCGACGTGCGCGTCGAGGTCGCGATGCTCAAGCCACTCGACGACCTCGGCCATGAGCGTCGGGACGTCCTCGTGAGGCGGACCGACGTATGCCGGCGGTCCGCCGGCCGGGTTCGTGACCTCGATGCCACGCACGCGGTACACGCCGGGGTCCTTGTCCTTCTGGAAGTAGCAGGCGTCGAAGTGCAGGTCGAGGATGACCCGGTCGACCCAGCGAAAGACCGGGTCCTGAGCCATGACGCCGACGTGGTCCATCGCGCGGGCGTAACACGACAGCGCCATGCGATCGTCATCGCCGGGATCGGGCGCCACATCGCCGCTGGCGACGCCGAGCGTCTCCGACTCGGAGACGTGGAACCCCTCGATCTCGATCGAGCTCTCCGCCGACGACGCGCGCAGCTGGCGCCGCAGGCTGCCGAGCCACGGTCCGGCGATGCGAGCCTGGTCGCCTAGTCGCTTCCGGAGCTCGTCGAGCTCGTCGAGCTGGCGCGCCAGCTGGCGGCTCACCTGAGGCGTCTTGAACAACATGATCGTCAGGATAGACGATCATACGTATGATCGGCTTACAGTTTCGATCGGCCGGTCCCCGACCTCGGCGAGAGGCGCAGCTTGTGCCGCGACTGCTACCGCGGGTTCCCGCGCCAGGCTCCACGGGCGCGACCTCCGTTGGAGCTTGCGTCACATAGCCTTCGGCGCTCGATGAGCCTCATGACCTCCCCTCTCCCCTTCGCGGGTATCACCGCGCCGTGAGAGCGGCTTGGGAGGGGGCAGTTGGCCCGGGGCGCGCGGTGCTGCGCGCGATGACGGTCCGGCGGCTGGTCGAGGTGCTGCGCGTGCTGCTGCTGCGCATCCTGCTGCCGCTGCTCGTGCCGCGACGCTGGCGCCGCGCTCCCGGACCCGTCCGGCTGCGCCGCGCGCTCGAGACGCTCGGCGGCGCGTGGGCGAAGCTCGGCCAGCTGCTCGCGCTGCGCTTCGACCTGCTGCCCGAGCCGTACTGCCTCGAGCTCTTCAAGCTGCTCAACCGCGCGCCGCCGTTCCCGTACGCCGATGTCGAGCGGGTCGTTCGCGAGGAGCTTGGTCGGGACCCGGACGACGTCTTCGCGTCGTTCGAGGAAGAGCCGTTCGGGAGCGCGTCGATCGGGCAGGTGCACGGTGCGGTCCTGCACGACGGCCGCCGCGTCGCCGTCAAGGTGCAGCGTCCCGGGATCGGGCTGCTGCTCATGTGCGACATCGCGCTCATGCGCCGCGTCGCCTCGCTCGTCGATCGCACGCACGTGCTGGGCGCGACCCGCACGCGGGAGATCGTCGACGAGCTCGCCCGCTGGACGCGCGAGGAGCTCGACTACGAGGTCGAGGCCGCGAACGCCATCGCGATGCGCGACAACATCCGCGACGCGGACACCGAGTACGTCCCGGAGATCCACCTCGACTACTCCACGCGCCGGGTGCTCACCGCCGAGCGCCTCGACGGCCTGCCGCTCGTCGACGTCATCCGCGAGCTGCGCGCCGACCGCGAGGCCTGCACGCAGCGGCTGGCCGCCACGGGGCACGACCTCGACGCGGCCGCCGCGAACGTCGTCTGGAACTTCCTCGGCCAGGTCTACGCGACCGGCGTCTTCCACGGCGACCTGCACCCCGCCAACGTCCTGCTGCTCGCGGACAACAAGATCGGCTACGTCGACTTCGGGATCGTCGGGCGCATCCCGCAGGAGGTCCAGCAGTCGCTCGGCGACTACGCCCGCTCGCTCTTCGGCGGCGACTCCGCGGACGCCGTCGACCAGCTCCTGCGCTGGCTGCGCCCGTCCAAGCGGACGGATCCCGAGGCCGCCCGCGCGGAGATGCTCACCCTCACCGAGCAGTTCCTCGAGGACCTCGAGCACCCCAAGGCCCGCCGGCGCGAGATCCTCGCGCGCTTTCAGATCGACCTGCTCTCCGCGGCGCGCCGGCACCGCCTCTCGGCCGATCCGCTCATCGTGCTGTACATGAAGGTCGTCCTCGCGATGGACTCCGTCACGTCCGAGCTCGCGCCGACGCTCAACCTGCAAGCCGTCCACGAGCGCTTCTTCTCCGAGCTCATCATCGCGGGGTTCCAGGAAGCGTCCTGAAGCGAAGGCGCGATAGCGTTTGAGGAGTGGACGCGTGGGGCGCAGGCAGCTACGAGGACACCGCCGCGGACATCGCGCCTGCCTCCGACGTGGCGGTCGCCGCGCTGGGCCTGGCCAGCGGGGCGCGCGTGCTCGATGTCGCGTGCGGGACAGGCAACGCCGCGTTCGTGGCGCACCGCGCCGGCGCGATCGTCACCGGCCTCGACGGCTCGCCGCGATTGCTCGACGTCGCTCGCGAACGGATCCCGGATGGCGAGTTCGTGCAGGGCGAGATCACGCAGCTGCCGTTCGACGACGCGCAGTTCGATGCTGCCGTGTCTGTCTTCGGCGTGATCTTCGCCAGCTCCGCCGAGCAGGCGACGGCAGAGATCGCGCGTGTCGTGCGGCCGGGAGGGCGGGTGGCGATCACCGCGTGGCCGCCTCGCGGGCCGATGTTCGGCGCCATCGCGGTGATGCGCCAAGCGCTCGCCCGGGTGCGTCCGCCGGAGGACGAGTCGGCCCCGCTCGACTGGGGCGATCCGCAGACGCTCGAAGCGCTGCTCGCGCCCTACGGCGAGGTCGAGGTCGCCGAGCACCAGCTCCCGCACCGGCAGGCGAGCCCTGAGGAGTTCTGGGACCGCTGGGAGCGTTTCCACCCGATGTGGATCGCGGCGCGCCGTCAGCTCGAGCCGGCTGGCGGATGGGAGCCGATGCGCGAGGAAGCCATCGCGGCGCTGCGCGCCGACGGGATCGGCGAGGGCGCGACGAGCCCCTACCTGCTCGCCGTGCTCACACGGCGATGACGACCTTGCCGCGCGCCCGTCCCTCCTGGACGTGGCTGATCGCGGCCGCGGTCTCGCCCAGCGTGTAGGTCCGGTCGATCGCGGGCGTCAGCTTCCCGTCCTCGACGAGCTCGCGGAGCGCACGGAGGTCCGCGGCGTTCTCGGATGCGATGAACGTGCCGAGCTTCTGGCCGACGAACGGCGACAGCAGCATCGCGCGGATCTGGCGATCGCTGCCGCCGAGCCAGCGCCCGTCGGTCTCGCCGCCGGTGATGACGAGCGTCCCGCGCGGTGTGAGGGCGCGGCGCAGGCGCGAGAGCCGGGAGTTGCCGCCGATGTCGATGATCGCGTCGTAGCGGCGCGCGCCGGTGGCGAAGTCCTCGCGCGTGTAGTCGATGACGTGATCGGCGCCGAGCGCTCGGACGAGGTCGACCTTGGCGGTGCTGCGCACGCCGGTCACCTCGGCGCCGAAGGCCTTGGCGATCTGCACGGCGAACGAGCCGACGCCACCCGACGCGCCGATGACGAGCACGTGCTGGCCGGGCTGCACGCGGGCCTGATCGCGCACGGCCTGCAGCGCGGTGAGCGCGGACACCGGGACCGCCGCCGCCTGCTCGAACGTCAGGTTGGAAGGCTTGGTCGCGAGCCGCCCGGCGACGGCCACGGCGTACTCGGCGAAGGCGCCTTCGACCGTGCCGTAGACGTCGTCGCCCGGCGCGAACGCGGTCACGTTCGCGCCGACGGCCTCGACGGTGCCCGCCACGCTGCGGCCCGGGGTTCAGCGCCTCGGGCCGGCGCACGCCGAACCCGGCGACCCGGATCGGGTAGGGGAGGCCGGCCATGACGTGCCAGGTGCCGCGGTCGACGCTGGCGGCGCGCACGCGGACGAGGATCTCGTCGGCGCCGATCGGCGGGCTCGGGGACCTCGGCGAGTCGCAGGACGTCCGCGGGGGCGCTGCCGTAGACGTCCTGGACGATCGCCTGCATCGTCTGCGCGACGGCGCGTGCGTGGGCGGTGCGGTCGGTGGGTCGAGCGTTGCTGTCGTCATCGGTGGCTCCGAGGCTTGAGGCTTACGTTGTAAGTACTGTACGCTTACAACGTAAGTCCTGTCAAGCCGACTAGGGGATCGCAGATGGCACCACGTGACGAAGCCGACCACCGAGCGCCGCGCCCCGCTCAGCCGGGAGCGCGTGCTGCGCGACGCCGTCGCGCTCGCCGACGAGAGCGGCATCGCGTCGCTGACGATGCGCAAGCTCGGCGCAGGCGCTCGGGGTCGAGGCGATGTCGCTCTACAACCACGTCGCCAACAAGGACGAGCTGCTCGACGGCATGGTCGACCTCGTCTTCGGCGAGATCGAGCCTGCCCGCCGGGCGCCGACTGGAAGACGGCGATGCGCGAGCGGGCGATCTCCGCGCGCGACGCGCTGATGCGCCACCGCTGGGCGATCGGCCTGATGGAGTCGCGGACCTCGCCCGGCCCCGCGACGCTACGCCATCACGACGCCGTCATCGGAAGCCTCCGCGGCGCCGGCTTCTCGATCGTGCTGACCGCGCACGCGTTCTCGGCTCTCGACAGCTACATCTACGGCTTCGCGCTGCAGGAGACGACGATGCCGTTGGGCTCGACCCGGAGGAGACGGCCGCCGTGGCCGAGATGATGCTCGCGCAGTTCCCGGTCGACGAGTATCCGCACCTCGCCGAGCTGACGATCCAGCACATCCTGCGGCCCGGCTACGACTACGGCGACGAGTTCGAGTTCGGCCTCGACCTCATCCTCGACGGGCTCGAGCGCAGCGCTGGCCGCCGAGCAGCCAACACCGGCGCCGTCCACCGCGCGCGCGGTCGCGTGCCAGGCCGCCTCGGAGCAAGACTGGCCCTTGGGGGGACTTGCCGCGGGCGTCGAACCTCGCGACTACGCATCGCGCACCGTGACACGAACTCCCGTTCTCGCGCTTGCGCTGGCCGTTGCCACGGCGCTTCCATCGGCGGCCAGCGCCGCGACCGTGACGGTCGATGCGGCGTGCTACCGCGCCAACGCGAAGATCAACTTCGCGCTCGCCGGCTTCACGCCGAACGACTTCGTCACGCTCGGCTACAACGGCGGGCTGCTCGACGCGGTCCAGGTCGGGTCGGATGGCTCGTTTGCCGGCAGCTTCGGCGCGGGGAGTACCGGGGACGGCGAGCTCGTCCACACCACCGCGCTCACGGCGGCGGATTCAGCGGGCAACGTCGGGGCGGCGCCCGTGCGGGTCTCGATCCCGTTCGTGTCGGTCAAGCCGACGAACGTCACGCCGTCGAAGAAGGCGACGATCAAGGTGAGCGGGTTCTTCGATGTCGCGACGCTCTACGCGCACTACGCGTACACAAAGTCCGAGGTCAGCCACCCGCTGCGCAAGACGATCAAGCTCGGCAAGCCGCAAGGCCCGTGTGGAACGCTGACCTACCGCGGCAAGCTGCTGCCGATCTCCAAGCCGAAGTCCGGCGTCTGGGAGATCCAGGTCGACGGGCGCTTCGGCTTCAAGCGCCAGGTCGCGCCGTACGCCGCGACGACGACGTTCGTCGCACCCAAGCGCAAGCGCTGAACGCCGACCGAAGCGAAGGTCGGGCGCGATGCGCCGACCCGCCGGCGTTACCGACTGACGGGCAAGACGGGCGCTGGATGCAAACGCGCTTGCTCGTACAGTGGCTCGGGCGCCATGTCGACGCCGTTGGGCCAGACGACCGTCCCGAGTTCGGGGTCGACGCGAACTCGGGCGAAGAACGCGGGCTCGGCCAGTGGCTCGAACACGCCACGCCATTCGCGCTGGTCGAACGCGACATCACCGACCGTACCGTCCTCGAAGGCGATTCGTAAGCGGTACTCGCCGATGACCTCGACAGCGACGACATCGATGAGGGGGTCCATCGTTCTCATGCTAGGCGAGAGGCTCGATCGGGAGAAGGGCCTCATCTGCCCGCGCGCGATCCCAGTTGGCGAGCAGTTCTTCGGCGTGAAGCAGCGCCCACTCCTGCACGAGCCTCACTGCGCGTGGTGGAAGTGACCCGGCGATGATCTCCCCGTTCAGATCGACGGACGCCTTGTGTTCGGCGTACCGCGCGTGGAAGTGCGCGCGGGCGTGCGGACCTTCGTCCCAGTACATCGAGATGACGATTCCGTAGAACGCGCTGATCTTCGGCATCAGCCATCATCTCCCCGCACGTCGCCGCGTCGCATCGTTGCCTTGTACCGCCGGTGTCGGACGGGCATCGACCCGCCACCGTTGGCATCAACGCGAGCGGCCGACCGCGTCGACTACCGTTGCAGCCTGATGCACGCTGGATCGCCGACGCCGGACCCCTACTGGAGCATGTGATGGACGGGCACAGCCGGCACGTCGCGTTCATCTGGTCCGTTGCCGACCTGCTGCGCGGCGACTACCGGCCCGCGGAGTACGGGAAGGTCATTCTGCCGTTGACGGTGCTGCGGCGCCTGGACTGCGTGCTCGCGGCGACGAAGCCCGCCGTGCTCGAGGCCGTCGAGAAGCACCGTCACCGCCCGAAGCCGGACATGCTCCTCCGGCACGCGGCCAAGGCCGACTTCTACAACACGTCGCCGCTGGACTTCCGCCGCCTGCTCGACGACCCCGAGCAGCTCAAGGATCAACTCGAGTCGTACATCGCGGGCTTCTCGCCGGGGGCGGCCGAGACGTTCCAGCAAGCTTCAACTTCCACCAGCAGATCAGCGGCTCGACGAAGCCGGCCTGCTGTACCTCGTCATCGGCAAGTTCGCCGACATCGACCTGCATCCCGACGTCGTCAGCAACCTCCAGATGGGCTACGTCTTCGAGGAGCTCATCCGGCGCTTCAGCGAGCAGTCCAACGAGACCGCAGGCGAGCACTTCACGCCGCGCGAGGTCATCCGGCTGATGGTCGACCTCGCTGTTCGCCGGCGACGGCGACCGAGCTGCGCACCGAGGGCATCGTCAAGACGGTCTACGACCCGGCGTGCGGCACGGGCGGGATGCTGACGCGTCGCGGAGGAGTACCTGCGCGAGCTCAACCCCGATGGCCAGCTCGAGGTCTTCGGCCAGGAGCTCAACGCCGAGTCCTACGCGATCTGCCGCTCGGACATGATGCTCAAGGGCCAGGACGCGCCGAACATCGCCTTCGGCAACACGCTGTCCGACGACCAGCACGACGCGGCGCTTCGACTACATGCTCTCCAACCCGCCGTTCGGCGTGGAGTGGAAGAAGATCGAGGAGCAGATCAAGGACGAGCGCGACACGCTCGGCGACGCGGGCCGCTTCGGCGCCGGCCTGCCACGCATCAACGACGGCAGCTTCCTGTTCCTCCAGCACATGATCAGCAAGATGAAGCCGGCCGGCGAGGGCGGGTCGCGGATCGCGATCGTCTTCAACGGCTCACCGCTGTTCACGGGCGCGGCGGGCTCGGGCGAGTCCGAGATCCGCCGCTGGATCATCGAGAACGACTGGCTCGACGCCGTCGTCGCGCTGCCCGACCAGCTCTTCTACAACACCGGCATCAGCACCTACATCTGGCTCGTGACGAACGCGAAGGCGCCCGAGCGGCGTGGGCGCGTGCAGCTCATCGACGCGCGCGAGCAGTGGGAGAAGATGCCCAAGAGCCTCGGCGAGAAGCGCAAGCGGATCCCCGACGGCGCGATCGCGGAGATCACGCGGCTGGTACGCGGACTTCGCCGAGACGGAGACGAGCAAGCTCTTCGACAACGAGGCGTTCGGGTTCCGGCGCGTGACCGTCGAGCGACCGCTGCGGGTGCGAGTTGACGTCGCCGGCGCGGCGGAGCGCCTCGACGCGCTCGCCGAGAAGCTCGGCACGGAGGTCGTGGCCGAGGTGAAGGCAGCGACGGCCGATCTGGTCGATCTCAGCCGCCGCGTCCGCCCGCGGAGGCGACGGCGTCGATCACCAAGGCGCTGCCGAAGCTGCCGGCTCCGAAGCGCAAGCTCGTGCTCGCGGCATTCCTCCCGCGCGACCCCGGTGGGCAAGTCGTCACCGACCGTGCGGGCGGCCCTGAGCCCGACCCCGAGCTGCGCGATCACGAGAGCATCCCGCTGACGGAAGACGTCGAGGACTACATCGCCCGCGAGGTTCTGCCCCACGTTCCCGACGCCTGGGTCGACGACGAGCAAGACCGTCATCGGCTACGAGATCCCGCTGACGCGGCTACTTCTACAAGTACGTCGAGCCTCGGCCGCTGGAGGAGATCGACGCGGAGATCGACGAGGTCGAGCAGGAGATCCTGCGGCTGCTGGCGGCGGTGCGCGGGTGAGCAGTGCTCGCCTTGCGAGGCTGGTCCGCAAGCGTGGTCGTCAAAGGATCTGTCGACGATGGGACCCGTTCGACTTGGAAGATGTCGAGTCGGGACCGGCCGGTTGCGCCAGGTCCCGCCCGTGCGTGAGGGCGATCGGCTTTACTTGCAGAACCAGGTGACGTTCTCTTCGGCAAGCTCCGTCCATCAGTCTCCGAGAAAGAGCCTGCACATCGACGAGCCAGCAGCCTGCTCGCCTGAGTTCCTCGTGCTACGGCCCGAGCCTCACGTGGACACCCGGTATCTCGCGTACGTCGTCCAGAGCGACGCGTTCATCGATGCCGCGGTCGCGTCGACCGATGGCGCGAAGATGCCTCGGACCTCGTTTGAGAAGCTGCGCGCAATCGAGATCGTCGTGCCTGACCGGGGCGCGCAGGCCGCAGATCGCCGACTTCCTCGACGCCGAGACGGCGCGGCTCGACGCTGTCGTTGACGCGACGCGGCGATGATCGAGCTGCTCGACGAGCGATGGGCGACGCTCCGTCGAACGCTCACCGCGGTGCTCCCAGCGCATGCTCCGCGTGGCTCGATCCAGCTGCGGCGCATCGCACGACTGCAGGCCGGGCGGCGTTCCTCACGATCGCCAAGGACGACGAGTCCGGCACGATCCCGTACGTCAAGGTGCGCGACCTGCGCGAACGTCGAGCGAGGACGATCGCGATCGTCACGGTCGCGAACGCGTCACCGGCGCGGTCGCCAGCACTGCGCTCTCCGTCTGCCACCGGGACGATCGTGCTTCCCAAGATCGGGGGCTGCGCTGCTGACAACTCGCCGCGCCGTGCTGGCGCGAGGCCGTCGTGCCTCGATCAGAACGTCATGGGCGTAACGTCACGACCGGGAACCGGAAGTCGTCTGCGCCACTGTCTCGCACGCTATCGACCTCGGCGACTCTCAGCACGCCGAGGCCCGCGTGCCGCTCGCTCTCAACGAGGCACGAGCCGCGAAGTCAGTTGCGCATCCCTGGCCAGCGTCGCGAGAGCCAGGAGTCGGACCGTTCGAGCAGCTCCGAGCGACAGCCGCCTTGAGGTCCTGACGCCGATGTACGCTCTGATCGAGCGCCAGATCGCACTCCTGCGCGAGCGCCGCCAGGCGCTCATCACGGCCGCCGTCACCGGCAAGCTGCAGGTCCCGACCCAAAGGCGGCGAACGCCCTGGCATGACTCCGGCCGGTGCTCACCTGGAGGAGGCGTTCGAGGTTGCGATCGAGGCGCACCTGCTCGCCAACGGGTGGCATCGGGCGCGAGCATCGACCTACGACCGCGAGCTCGGCGCTCGACACCGGCCGAGCTGCTCGCGTTCATCGGCGCGACGCAGCAGCGACGACGTGGGACGCAGCTCGTCGCGCCGCCACGGCGGCGACCAGGACACGCGCGCAGCGCAAGTTCAGCAGGCGCGCCTCGCCGCGGAGCTCGACCGGCGCGGCGTCATCGACGTGCTGCGCCGCGGCGTCGACGGACCTCGGCGTCGAGCTCGAGCTCGCGTACTTCCGCCCGGCGCACGGCCTCACGCCCGACGCTCGTCGCAGCGCTACGAGGCGCAACCGCTGCACGCGTCACCCGCCAGCTCGCGCTACTGCGACGACGACACGACAGACGAGCTCGACCTCGCGCTGTTCGTCAACGGCCTGCCGGTCGCGACCGCCGAGCTGAAGAACCCGCTCACCGGCCAGACCGTCGAGCACGCCAAGCACGCAGTACCGCGCGCGACCGCGACCCGACGGACTCTGCTCTTCGGCCAGCGCGCTGTCGTCCACTTCGCCGTCGACCCCGACGCTCGTCTTCCTGACGACCCGGCTCGCAGGGCGCGTCGACCCGCTTCCTGCCGTTCAACCACGGGCACCGGCGGACGGCGGCGCGGGCAACCCGCCCAACCCGGCCGGCTATCGCACCGCCTACCTCTGGGAGCAGGTCTGGCAGCGCGACAACTGGCTCGACCTGCTCGCATCGCTTCGTCCACGTCGAGCCCGGGACACGGCAAGGGGCCGACGGCGCGCAGGTCATCTTCCCGCGCTACCACCAGTGGGACGCGGTCCGGCGCGCTCGTCGGCGACGCGCGCGAGCACGGCGCCGGGCCGGACCTACCTCGTCGCAGCACTCGGCCGGCTCGGGCAAGTCGAACACCATCGCCTGGCTCGCCCACCGCCTATCCAACGCTGCACGACGCGCACGACCAGCAAGGTCTTCGACAAGGTCGTCGTCATCACCGACCGCGTCGTCCTCGACCGCCAGCTGCAGGACACGATCTTCCAGTTCGACCACAAGCCGGGCGTCGTCGAGAAGATCGACAAGGACTCGCGCGCAGCTCGCCGAGGCGCTCGACGGGCGAGCAGCGCGCAGATCATCATCACGACGCTGCAGAAGTTCCCGTTCGTCCTCGAGCAGGTCGCGCGCGCTGACCGGCCGGCCGCTTCGCCGTCATCGTCGACGAGGCGCACTCGTCGCCAGACGGGCGAGGCGGCGCAAGGACCTCAAGCAGGTGCTGGGCGCGACCGCGGAGGAGCAGCTCGAGGCCGCGGCGGCCGCGGACGCGGCGGCCGACGCGCAGGCCGGACGCGCAGGACGCGCTGGCGCGCTCGCCGTCGCCGCGCGCGGCCGCCAGCCGAACCTGTCGTTCTTCGCGTTCACCGCGACGCCGAAGGCGCGGACCCTGGAGCTGTTCGGCACCCGACGACGCGGCAGCACGACGGCAAGCCACTACGGCCGTTCCACCTCTACTCGATGCGGCAGGCGATCGAGGAGGGCTTCATCCTCGACGTCCTCAAGAGCTACACGACGTACGAGCTCGTACTGGAAGATCGCTAACGGCGGCCGCGCGAGGACCCGGACGTCGACAAGGCGAAGGCCGCCGCCGCAGCTCGCGCGCTTCGTGTCGCTGCACCCGACGAACCTCGCGCAGAAGGCGGAGGTCATCGTCGAGCACTTCCGCACGCACACCCGCAGCAAGATCGGCGGGCGGGCGAAGGCGATGGTCGTGACGCGCAGCCGCCTGCACGCGGTGCGCTACGAAGCTCGCGATCGACGCGTACATCGCCGAGAAGGGCTACCGCGACGTGCGCACGCTCGTCGCGTTCTCGCGGCAGCGGTCGATCGACGATCGGCGGCGCCGTACACCGAGCCACAGATGAACGGCGTTCCCTGAGTCGAGAGCGCGCTGCCGGCGCGAGTTCGCCGGCGAGGACTACCAGGTGCTGATCGTCGCCGAGAAGTACCAGACCGGCTTCGACCAGCCGCTGCTGCACACGATGTACGTCGACAAGAAGCTCGAAGGCGTCAGGGCCGTGCAGACGCTGTCCCGCCTGAACCGCATCTACCCCGGCAAGACGGACACCTTCGTCCTCGACTTCGTCAACGACGCCGAGGAGATCCAGGAGGCCTTCGCGCCGTTCTTCGAGGCGACGATCGCCGAGCCGACCGACCCGAACCTGCTCTACAACGCCGCTGCGCGGCTCGACGAGCTCGGCGTGATCGATCGCCGTGAGGCGGCGTCGTTCACGGAGGCGTTCCTCGGGTCCGGCGCGGCGGCCAACGCCACGCTCTACGCACGCCTGGACCCTGCCGTCGAGCGCTATCTCGCGCTGCCCGACGACGACGTGCGCGAGACGTTCCGCGCCGCCCTGACCGCCTTCGTCCGCGCCTATGCGTTCATCGCGCAGATCGTCCCCTTCACCGACTCCGAGCTTGAGCAGCTCTATACGTACAGTCGCTTCCTCGCGCTGCGGCTCCCGCGCGAGCAGCCCGCAGGCCTGGACCTCTCCGACGACGTGGTGCTGACGCACCTGCGCACCGAGCTGATCGGCGAGCACGACCTGTCGCTCTCCGAGGGCGGCGGCATCGTCGACGGCTTCACGGGTGACGGCACGGGTGGGCACGATCCGCAGTTCGCGAAGCTCTCGGAGATCATCGACACGCTCAACACGCGCTTCGGCACCGAGTTCACCGAGGCGGACAAGGTCTTCGTCGACCAGATCGAGCAGACGTGCGTGGAGAGCACGACGCTCGAGACGCAAGCCCGCGTCAACTCGCCGGAGAACTTCAAGCTCGCGCTGGACAAGGTTCTCGAGGGCCTCGTGATCGACAGGCTCGACGCCAACGAGGCGTTCTTCGGGCGGATGATCGACGACCCGGCGTTTGGAGCGGTGGTCCGTGAGTACCTCGCCCAGCGGGTCTACGCGCGCTTCAACGATCCGGTGCAGACGTTGCCGGGCGTCGGCTGACTCGGTAGACCCGAGGCCGCGCGTGAGCGCAAACGCGCCATCTGACGCACAGAAACCCGGTCCATCGTTGCTCTGAGGTGCTCGTCGCGGTTACGTTCGCATCGCATGATCGGGGAGCTCTGGCTCCTGTCCGCGCAGCCGGGGGACTGTCGCGTCCGTTCATGCCATCCGTCGTGTGCTCGCCCTCGCCGCGCTGGGGGCGGTCCTACCGGCGGCGACAGCCGCAGCAGCCTGTGATGCGCCGACGGTGTACGGCACGCCGGCCAACGACGCGCTGACGGGGACGGCGCTCGGGGAGACGATCTTCGGCGAGGCTGGCGATGACGTGATCGAAGCGCTCGCGGGCGAGGACTGCCCGTACGGCGAGCGCGGCAACGACAGCATCTTCGGCGGCGACGACGACGTCGTGGACGGCGGCCCTGGCGACGACTCACTTGTCGGCGAGCAGGGGGACGACGTCGTGTACGGCGGGCCGGGGGCAGACCACGGCGGCGCGCGCTTCAACATCCCCGTCCCGTTCACCGAGCCGGGCTCGGACGTCTTCCACGGCGGCTCCGGCAACGACTCCTACAACGGCGGGCTCGGCGACGACCTCCTCTCTACGGCGACGGCGGCGACGACTTCCTCGGCGGCGGCAACGTGTTCTTCATCGGCGAGCAGGGCGACGACGTCATCCACGGCGGCGAGGGCGACGACACGGTCCAGGGCGACGCCGGCAACGACGTCCTCTACGGGGAAGCCGGCGACGACCGGCTCGGCAAGGGGAGCTCGGGCGCCGGGGGCAGCGGCGAGGTCGGCGACGACCACCTCTACGGCGGCGGCGGCGCGGACTTCCTGCAGGGCGGCGACGACGACGACGTCCTCGACGGCGGCCCCGGCAACGACTTCATCGCCGACCAACTCGGGGACGACACCTTCGACGGCGGCGGCGGGACGACGCGATCTCCGACACCCAGGGCGCGGACACGATCGTCGCCGGGGGCGGCAACGACACCGTCACCCAGGACTCGGGGGACGTCGGGCCGAACGTCGTGTCGCTCGGCGCGGGCGACGACAGCCTGTCGGCCGGCGGCAACAGCGACGACCGCGTCACCGGCGACGGCGGGAACGACGTCATCTGGCAGTTCGGCGGCGCCGACTGGATCGACGTGCGGCGGCGGGGACGACATCATCCAGACGGCCGGCGGTGGCACCGACGAGATCTACGGCGGCGCGGGCAACGACGACGTCCACGTCGACACCACGGCCGGCACGATCGTCGATGGCGGGCCGGGCGACGACGCGATCTTCGCGCCGCCCAACTCGCAGACCCTGCGTGGCGGCGGCGGCAACGACACGATCACCGCCGACGACCACAACGCCGACACGATCGACTGCGGCCCCGGCGACGACACGGCCACGGCCGACTCCGTCGACACGATCGTGCGCTGCGAGCACGTGACGTTGACGTCCTGACGAACGCCCCGAACAGGCTGGCGGCGAACGCGGCACGCGACCGCCAAGACGAGGAGCATCGGACGTGTCCGGGGTTGGGAATCGCTCTGGACGCTCGGGAGTCAGCGCATTACGCTCGCGCTGTCGGCCCTTCACCATGAACAGCTCGCGCTGGAAGCGCTCGCATGTCGTCCTCATCGCAGTGCTCCTCGCGACGCTGCCAATCGGATACGCGGCCGCAGCGATCGTGAGCTCCCCGAATCCCCCCGAGCCATCGAGCGTTCTGGCGGTCGGCGAAGAGGCGGGGGTACGTGGCACGGAGAGCATCGAAAGCGTCACGCGCGATCCCATCAACAGCGCGTCGAAAGGCACCGGTCGCGACTGGGCGGTCACGGTGTTCAAGGCCCGGAACGGGAGTACCTGCGCCGAAGCAGGCCGCAAGGAGGGCAACGTCGTCGGGTCCCTCGGCGACAAGGCCGGGAGCCCCATCGAGCCGTACCCCATCGAAGAGGGCGCGAGCTGCGCCGATCTGAGGGTGACGACCGCGCTGGCGGCGATCACCGACTCGAACGCGAGTGGCGCCCCGGGGACGACCGTCTTCGGCGTCGCCGGGCCGAAGGTGCGGAGCATCACGATCACGGTCAAGGGCGTCGCCCGTGACCTGGCGCTCAGTCCGCGCCGGGCGTTCCTGGCGGTCCTCGGTCCCGGCGTGGGCATCCTGGACGTGAGGATCGAGGCGACGCTCAAGGACGGCGCCCGGGAGGTTGTCGCTGACCCCGCCGGCCCGGCCGGCTAAGCAACCGGCAGTTTCGACCCTGCGGCCGGTCGCTCTGCGTCGAGCTGGCGTTGCGTCGCGGAGGCGCATGGCGAGCTGCAGGGCGCGGGCTAGGCTGATGCGATGGCGCGGGCGATCGGGATCAACCACGTGGCGCTCGAGGTCGCGGACGTCGGCGAGGCGCTCGAGTGGTACGGGCGGTTTCTGGAGTTCGAGCTGCGCGGCCAGCGCCCGACGATGGCGTGGATCGACCTCGGCGACCAGTTCCTCGCGCTGAGCGCCGGCCGGCGCCAGGGACCCGACGACGGCCGGCACTTCGGGCTCGTCGTCGACGACAAGGAGGCCGTGCGCGCAGCCCTCGTGGCGATGGGCGTCGACGTCGCGCCGAGCGGCGGGCTGCGCTTCGACGACCCGTGGGGCAACCAGATCGAGGTCGTCGACTACCGCGACGTCCAGTTCACGAAGGCGCCCGCGGTGCTCGCCGCGCTCGCGCCCGAGGGCCTCGAGAAGAGCGACGCCGCGCGCGAGGAGCTCGCCCGCAAGGGGCTCGGCGGCTGAGGCGACGGCTCGCCAAGCGGCTCGGCGGCTGAGGCGTGGCGCCACAGCGGCTCGGCGCGCCGACGGCCGTCTCGCCAACGGGCTCGGCGGCTGAGGAATCGCGTGCGGCGGTGACGGTTGGCGGCGCGCGCCGACGCCCTACTGGACGACGGCGGCCATGCGCATGCCCGGGGCGTGGATCGAGCAGACGAACTCGTACGTGCCCGGGCTTCGTCAAGCGCGCGGAGTAGACGCCCGCCGCCTTGGCGGGCGAGACGACCCGCACCGGGCCCGAGCGCACCGTGACCTGGTGCGACTGCTGCGAGGCCCACCTGAACGTCAGCACGCCGCCGGCGCGCAGGCGCACGGTCGGCCGGTCGCGGCTGCGGAAGAACGCGTTGTCGAAGATCGAGACGACCGACGTGCGCGGCAGCGACGCACTGCGCTGCGCCACGACGCCCTCGGGCGACGCCTTCGGTCCCGCGACCGGACCCTTCGCGGCCGCCGCGGCGAGCGCGGCCTTCGGCACGGGCGGGCTGACGAGCGCCGTCGTCTCGGCGCGCAGGTCGCGCACGAACACCCCGCGGCGATCGTCCGGCTTGCCGGCGGCGAGGTTCGTCGCCGCCGACGTGAACGCGACATGGCGGCCGTCGGGTGAGATCGTCGCGTCCGACGAGCCGCGGTCGGCGACCGCGCCGTCGCGGCCGCTCGCCCGCGAGGCGAGGCGCTCGGCGCCGCGACCACGCGCATCGCGGACGAGCACGCGCGACACGCCGCGGGCGATCGAGGTGTAGGCGACCGTGCGACCGTCGGCGCTGATCGACGGCTCGAGCGCGAAGCCGTCGACGTCGCTGACGGCCTTGGTCCGGCGCGTGCGCAGGTCGCGGACGTAGACGCGCGAGCCGCGGTTGGCCGCGCCGAGGTTGCGCGCGGCCGACGAGAACGCGACGTAGCGCCCGTCGCGCGACACCGCGGCGTCGGCCGAGTAGTCGTCGGCGACCGCGCCACGCGCACCGCTCGCACGGCTGACGAGCGTCGTCGTGCGTGCCTTGAGGTCGCGGACGAAGACCTGGGTGCGGCCACGCAGGTCGCCGCCGCCGAGGTTCGACGCCGCCGTCGTGAACGCCACGAAGCGGCCGTTGCCGGAGATCGCCGGGTCATAGACGCCGTCGTCGGCTCCCGGCGCCCCGCCCGACCCGCGGCTTGCGAGCGTCGAACGGCCGGACCGCAGGTCGGTCACGTAGACCGCGCTCTGACCGCCGCGGCGCTGCGCCTGGTAGGCGACCCGGGTGCCGTCGGCCGACATGGCCGGGTTGTAGCCCGACAGCGAGACGCCCGTGCGCACGCGCGGCATCGGCATGGCCTTCGTGCGGCCGGTCTTCAGGTCCGAGACGAACACGCGGATCTGGCCGTAGCGCTTGGCGAAGTTCAGGTTGCCCTCGGCGGACTCGAACGCGACCCGCCGCCCGTCCGCGGAGACCGTCGGGTTGTACGCCGAGCGCGGCGTGCGGCGATCCTTGCGCGCCGAGACGTTGCGCAGCTCGCCATCGCCCGCCGAGCTCGCGAGCACGCTGATCTCCCCGCGCTTGAGCGCGAGCGGCAGCTTCTGCTCGTAGCCCTCGAAGACGATCCGCGCGCCGTCGCTCGACAGCGCCGGGTTCGCGGCGAAGTTGCGCGGCTTGCGCGTGAGCTTGCCGAGGTGCGTCGGCGGCGGGCCGTTGTAGCGCACCTGCGCGAGCCAGCGCGGGAGCTGCGAGACCTGGCGGCGCAGGAGCAGGCGGCCCTGCCGCGCGCTCATCGCGCCGGTACGGACGCCGAACTCGACGCGCTCGCGCAGGACGTCGGCCGCCAGCTTCTGGATGCGCGACGGCGAGCGCCCGTGCAGGCGCCCGATCTCGAGCGGGCTCTGCTCGCCGCGGCGCAGCGCCCGGAACTCCGCGTCGGTGACGCCGAAGATCGCCGGCGCCTCGCTCGGGATCGAGAACTGGTGCAACGAGTGAAACAGGAGGTGCTGGGAGAGGTGGCCCTGGGTGATCGTGCGCTGCGCGCGCGAACGCAGCACGGCGAACGTCGTCGCGGACACCTCGCCCTTGCGCGGCGCCACGAGCGCCGCGCCGAGCTTCGCCGGATCCGGCCAGCCGTGACGTGCGGCGAGCTGGGCGAGGTTGTGGCGGTCGTCGCGCAGCTGGCGCCAGATCGCGCCGCGGCTTACCCCGAGCAGCTCGTGCAGGCGCCCCTCGTCGTAGGGCAGCCAGTGGTTGTAGACCCAGTCCTCGGGCGGAAGCCAGTGCGCGGGCGCGGTCACGGGCGCCTCGGAGTCGAACGAGGCCTTCTTGACGGGGAGGACCTCGGAAGGCGTCGACGCCGTGTCCTCACCGGAGAAGACGACGACCGAGAGCACCACGACCAGCGCGACCGCGCCGAGCAGCACCAGCCCGACTAGGCGCGTCGACCGCGCTCGCATCCCCATGACCCAACGCTACCAGCGACGCAATGGCCCGAAGTCCCCGTGGCGGTTCCATCCGTTTGGGTGGGGCGAGTCACCCGTGTCGCGCAAGAGTCCTACGCGACACGCTCAACAGCGATGACGGGGAGTGGGCATTCATGACCGGACGAGGCAGGCGAATCCTTGGCGCGGCGAGCGCCGCGGTCGTTGGGATCGGATCGGCGGCGGTGAGCGCCTCCGCGGCCGACACCGGCACCAACGCGCTCGAAGCCGGGGCGTCCGCCTACCGGGCCGCGTACCCGCAGCTGTCGCCGAGCCAGGCGCGCGCCGCCGCCGCCGGCTCGGACGCGCGGCGCGCGGTCTACGACGCCGCCGGGGCAGATGCGAAGACCTACGGCGGCGCGTGGTTCGACCCGCTGACCGGCATCGTCCACGTCGCCGCCACCACCGACGCGGCGGTCAAGAACATCGCGGCGATCGGACGGCGCTACGGCGTCGCGGTGCAGGCGCACCGCGTGGCGCGCAGCGTCGCCGCGCTTGAGCAAGCGGCGGCGAAGCTACGCGCCGGCAAGGACGAGGTCGGCCAGGCCGCGAAGGGCCGCGTCGGATTCGACGTCAAGACCAATCAGGTCACCGCGGCCGTTCCGGCCTCGCGGCGCACGGGGCTGCAGCGAGCGGCCGCGGCCGGCGACGTCAAGCTCGTGGAAGCTCCGGCCGCGACGCCCGAGCCGGACTACGGCTGTACGACGCGCTACGTATGCGACTGGACGCTCCGCGCCGGCGTCAACTTCCAGCTGCCCAACGGGACGCAGTGGTGCGCGATCGGCTTCACCGCGCGCACGACCGCGAACGTCCGCTACGCGTACTCGGCCGGTCACTGCTCGCAGGGCGTCGGCCAGAACTGGACCGTGGCGACGACCACCTCGGTCGGCCCCGTCGAGTCGGTGCAGGACACGGGCCCCGTCGATGCCCTCATCGTCAAGGTCACGAACACGTGGTTCACGAGCGACACCGGCGGCGAGATCTACTACGTGCTCGACAACCACACGGTGCCTGTGAAGGGCGTCGCGCCGTACCTCGGCTACATCGTGGCCGGCGAGACGGTGTGCCTGTCGGCGAACTACGCGGACCCGGCCGGAACCAACCTCTGCGGCGTCGTCGGCACGAACAGCGACGCCTCCTTCCGCGGGATGGTCCGCGTCGACGGCGTCGACGCCTGCGGCGGCGACAGCGGCGGCGGCTGGTACTGGCTGCCGGCGTCGGGCAACCGCTACGCCTACGGGATCCATTCGAGCAGCGACGGCGGCTGTCATGGCGACGCCGGCGGGACGCGGTCGTGGTTCAGCGCGATGCCGACGGTGAAGGCGAACTTCACGCCGAACCTCAACGTCGAGCTGCGCTGAGCGTCGCGGACGGCCGGGCTTGCCATCCGGCGAGCCCAGCCGGCTGCGCGGGGCGAGCTGCGGGGCTGAGGGGGACGAGAACGGGGTAGCCCGCCCGCCATGCCGCGAGGGTCGCTGCTGCGAACGAAGTCGATCGACCAGTCGATCGAGGACACGAAGGACGAGCAGGGCGGCCTGCGCCGGACGCTGGGGCCGCTCGACCTCGTCGTCTTCGGGGTCGGCGTCATCATCGGGACGGGCATCTTCGTGCTCACCGGCGTCGCGGCCGGCACGCTGGCCGGGCCGGCGATCGCGCTGTCGTTCGTCGCGGCCGGCATCGCCTGCGCGCTCGCGGCTCTCTGCTACGCGGAGTTCGCCTCGACCGTGCCGGTCGCAGGCTCGGCGTACACGTTCGCGTATGCGAGCATCGGCGAGCTCGTCGCGTGGATCATCGGCTGGGACCTCATCCTCGAGCTGGCCCTCGGGGCGGCGACCGTCGCGTCGGGCTGGTCGGACTACTTCCGCGTCGTCTGCGAGGACACGCTCGGGATCGCCCTGCCCGCGTGGATCGACGGCTCGCACCACAACCTCGTCGCCGCGCTCGTCGTCCTCGCGATCACCGCGGTGCTGTGCCTCGGCGTGAAGGTCTCGACGCGCGTGAACGCCGTCGTCGTCGCGATCAAGCTCACGGTCGTCCTGCTCGTCATCATCGCCGGGGTCTTCTACGTGAGCGGGTCGAACCTCGACCCCTTCATCCCGCCGACGGGCTCGACGCCCGCGCCCGGCGGCGAGTCGACGACGACGCTCCTGCAGGACATCGGCCTCAACACCGGGACCTTCGGGATCGGCGGGATCTTCAGCGCCGCCGCGCTCGTCTTCTTCGCGTTCATCGGCTTCGACATCGTCGCGACGGCGGCGGAGGAGACGCGCAACCCGCAGCGCGACCTGCCGATCGGCATCTTCGGCTCGCTCGCGATCTGCACGGTGCTCTACGTGCTCGTCTCGCTCGTCGTCACCGGGATGGTGCCCTACGACAAGATCGAGCTCGAAGCCCCGCTCGCGGAGGCCTTCCGCTCGGTCGGCCGGTCGGGGATCGCTCAGGTGATCTCCGTCGGCGCGCTCGCGGGCCTGACGACCGTGACGCTGATCCTCATGATGGGCCAGAGCCGGGTGTTCTTCGCGATGAGCCGCGACCACCTGCTGCCGCCCGTGTTCGCCGCCGTCTCGCAGCGGTTCAGGACGCCGTACCGCACGACGATCGCGACGGGCATCGTGGTCGCCGCGATGGCGTTCTTCGTCGACCTCGAGACGCTCGCCGCGCTCGTGAACATCGGGACGCTGTTCGCGTTCATCGTCGTCGCGATCGGGATCGTCGTGCTGCGGCGAACGCGCCCGGACCTCGAGCGCGCCTACCGGACGCCGCTCGTGCCGCTCGTCCCGATCCTCGCGGTCCTGTCGGCCCTGTGGCTCATGCTCAACCTGCCCGCCGAGACGTGGCAGCGCTTCTTCATCTGGATGGCGCTCGGGGTCGTCGTCTACTTCGCGTACGCGCGCGGGCACAGCCGGGTCGGGCGCGAGTAGCTCGCACCCGACCCGGGGCCAGGCTGCTAGGGACGGATCTCGACGTTCAGCGTCGGCTGGAAGCCGCTCTTCGCGAGCGCGATCGGCGTGTACCAGGAGCGGGTGCCGCCGCCGTCGCCGTGGCAGCCGAAGTCGCTGCGGCTGTGGATGCCGTAGGCGTAGCGGTTGCCGGACGAGGAGGCCCAGTACCAGCCGCCGCCGCTGTCGCCGCCGCAGGCGTCGAGGCCGTCGACGCGCGCCATCCCGCGCTGGCCGGCGTCGCTGTTCGTGCCGAGGACGCCGCACGAGTTGCCCCAGACGGTCGGCTGCGTGTAGTTCGCCGACAGGCACACGGTCTCGCCCGCGACCATGTACGTCACGCTCGGCGCGACGCCCTTGACCGGTGCCCAGCCGTCGATGCTTCCGCTGATGTAGATCTCGCCGCCGGTGTCGCCCGTGAACCACGAGTTCGTCACCTGGATGACCGCGGCGTCGATGGCGCCCGAGTCCATCGAGCTCGTCAGCGGGCCGATGTTCTGCGCGCCGATGCCCCAGTTCACGCCGTTGCCGGTCGAACAGTGGCCGGCGGTGTAGACGTAGCGCGTGTTGCTCGAGTTGCGCGCGGTGAAGCCGATCGAGCACCACGTCTGGTTCGACGTGGTCGTCCCGTACCACATGATCGAGCCGGCGCGGAGCGTCCAGTCGCAGGCGAGGCGGGACGTGCAGCCGGCGTCGAGCTGCGCTTGCTGCTGCTTGGAGGCGGTGACGACCTTCGTGCCGCGCGCCGCGGCCTTGCTCGCGAGCGCCGCCTTGCGATCTGACGGCAGCGCGACGACGACCTCGTTGGTCGTCACGTCGATCCCGACGTTGCCGGCGGCGGCCCTGCCGAGCTCGTCCTTGCCCGCGCGCAGCTCGGCCGCGTCGGCCTCGAGCGCGGCCGCGGACCGCCTGACCTTGACGGCCTTCACCGCGACGCCGTGCTGCCTGCCGAGCGCCGCGGCGCGGCTGACGGCGGCGTCCGTGGTGCCGGCGACGTTGACGGTGCCGGTCACCGGGTCAAACCACGCCCCGCCGAACGTGGCGCTGTCCGCTGCGGCCGCGTCGTAGACGGCGCGGCGCGCGTCGGCCCCGGCCGCCGCGGCGCGAGCGCGAGCGTCCGAGAGCTTCGGATAGGCGGCCTTGTACGCCGCGACGTTCGCCTCGAAGGCGTTGCCCTGGTCGGCGGCCGAGGCGCCCGGCGCGGACGCGCCGAGGCCGATGACGACAGTCCCTGCGACAGCGGCGATGCTGCGAGCATGCATGTGGATCGCTCCCCGTTTGAGTGAGTGGTGCCCGTGGAGCGTCGAGCAGGCCATGCGGTCCCACCACCCCCGATCGGGGGGACGCGCCTCACTCGATGAACGACGCGGGTCGCGCAGACTCATCGGTGACGTTCGCGGCAAGGGCGCCGAGCAGCTCTCGCAGGCGGTCCACGTCCTCCTGCGAGAGGCCGCGGCGCAGTCGCGCGTCGAAGCGCCGCGCGGCGTCGCGCATGCGCAGGAACGCCTCCTCGCCGGCGGCTGTGAGCTCGACGCGCTGGACGCGCCGGTTCTCCGGCAGCCGCTCCCGCGAGACGAGGCCGGCGCGCTGCATCGCGTCCAGGTGATGGGTGAGCGTCGCGCCCTCGATCCCGACGGCCGCGGCGAGCTCGCGCTGCGTCGCCGGTCGCTGGGTCTTCAGCGCGAGCAGGATGAGCCAGGCCGACCGCGACCCGCCGGCCTCGGCGAGCGCTTCGTCGAACGCGCGGCCGAGCCGCTTGGCGGTCGTCCCGACGACGAGGCCGATCGGGCGTTGACGAGGCGGGGCCATGACCGTTAGCATGCTAATCGTTAGAGAGCGAAAGGTCCATCATGCCTCCCACGCAGACATCCGAAGCACCGGCCGGCGCGGCCCGGCGACCCGCGGCTCGCACGGCGCCGCCGCGTCACTGGCGACCGTTCACGCGCCGCGTCCTGCTCACCGCGCACATCGTCTCCTCGGTCGGCCTCCTCGGCGCCTCGTCTGCGCTGCTCATGCTCGCGATCACCGGCGCGACGACCTCCGACGCGCAGCTCGCGGACTCCGCCTACACGCTCATCGGGCGCTTCGGCTTCGTCTTCGGCATCCCGCTGAGCTTCAGCGCGCTGTTCACGGGGATCGCGCTCGGGCTCGGGTCGAAGTGGGGCGTGCTGCGCTACCCCTGGGTCACGACGAAGCTCGTCCTGCTCGTCACGACGATCCTGTCGGGCGCCCTGTTCATCGGCCAGGGCTCCGAGCAGATGGTCAACGGCGACGGCGGCGCGGAGACGCAGCTCGTCGTCGCGGGCGCCTACAACGTCGTCGCGCTGGTCATCTCGACGGTGCTGTCGGTCTTCAAGCCCGGCCGCCGGCGGCGGCGCGCGCGGGCCTGAGCGCGGACGCTCAGCGCGCGGCGCGCCAGCGGATCGTGCCGGACTTGCAGCGCTGGATCGTGCGGCCGCTCGCCCGGTCGGTCGTGCGGTCGCTGAGCGAGAACGTCCCGCGCGCGCCGCGGGTCCCGAGCTGGGCGGTGAAGCTGTCGTCGACGTAGGTCACCGTCTCGCCCTCGGTGATCGTGAAGCGGTCGCGATCCTTCACGCGCCCGCGCGAGTCGATCGCGACGTTCGTCCGCGGCGCCTCGACGCCGATCGAGAGCCTGCCGTCGTCGCACTTGACCGACTCGCCGAACAGGGCGCGCGTGATGCGCCGCCCGTCCGCGGAGACCCGCATGACGATCGGACGGTTGGGCCCCGTGCTCTTCTGCGCGGTCGTGCCGTAGTACCGGGCCGCCTTCGGAGCGCCGGGCGTGCCCAGCCCGGACGTCGCGCGCCGCACCGCGAACTTCACCTCGCCGCTGCGACAGGTCGTCTTGCGCCCCTCGAGCGAGCGCACCATCGTCGCCGAGATCATCCCCTCCGCGGCGTTCGCGCCGGTGAAGCGCCCCGACAGCTTGTAGGTCGTCGTGATCTTCAGCCCCGGACCCGGCTCCTGGGTGACCTCGCCGTCCGATCCGAACGCCCCGCTGGTCGCGATCTTCGTGGCCGCGGAGATGTCGCCGCCCGCGCACTTCGCGCGCACCGTGGCCTCGATCTCCAGGCGGCGCTCCGGCAACGCGCGCAATGCGACGATCGCGTTGCCTGCGCCGAAGATGTCGGCCGGAGGGGAGACGAGCGCGCCACCGCCGAAGTTCCCGCGCGGCGGGGTGGGCGCCTCCGCGATGGCCGCAGGCGCGAGCGTGCAGGTGACCAGCGCGCCGGCGAGAAACATCAGGTGAGAACGCACGGCGTCACCCTACCCTTGGTGGTTGGAGCCGTCGCACTCCGGCGCTACGCTGCGACCAAGCTTCCCGACCTTGGAGACCCATCCGCATGGACGACTTCAGCACCTCCGGCTACGCACCCTCGCAGGCACGCGCGCGTTCGGAGGTCTCCGCGCTGCTCGGCCAGGTGATGTTCCTCGTGGCCATCGCGCTCGGCTTCATGACCGCCGGCGCGGTCATCGGACAGGACCTCTCGCCTGGCACCGGGTTCGTCTTCTTCCTCGTCGCCTTCGGCATGCTGATCGCCCAGTCGTTCGTCGAGCGCCTGCGCGTCGGGACGATCGCGATCTGCTGGCTGTACTGCATCGCGCTGCTGCTGGGCCTCGGCATCGGCCCAACGATCGCCTACTTCCTCAACACCGGCCAGGGCACGGTCATCACGCAGGCCGCGGGCTGCACGGCGCTCATCACGCTCGGCATGGGGGCCACGGGCTTCGCGATGAGCAAGGACCTCGCCGCCTGGATGCGCCCGCTGTCGTTCATCATCCTCGGGCTCGTCGCCGTCTCGTTCGCGATGCTGATCTTCGCGAGCGGCGGCAACCCGCTCATCAGCGCGGCCATCGGCATCGTCTCCGCGCTGCTGATCATGGTGGACTTCAACTACCTGCGTAAGCACGGCACGAAGGACGATGCGGTCTGGCTCGCGACCGGCATCTTCGTCTCGATCGTGAACATCTTCCTCGCGCTGCTGAACATCTTCGACAACTGAGTCGCGGCGGAGGGCCAACCGCCTTGGTCGATGCTCGATGATGCATCGGCGATGGCGGTCACGACAACGCACTACGCGTGCAACGGGGACGTCAACCTCGCCTACCAGGTGCATGGCGAGGGGCCGATCGACCTGCTGCTCGTCGGCTCGTTCATCTCCCATGTCGAGCACATCTGGGAGAACCCCGGCTTCGCGCGCTTCTTGACGCGGCTGTCGCAGTTCTCGCGGCTGATCGTCTGGGACCGGCGCGGATCGGGGCTGTCGGACAACGGCCCGCTGGGCATCGAGCAGGAGATCGGCGACATCAACGCGGTCCTGGACGCCGCGGACAGCAAGCGTCCGGCGGTGCTCGCGTACAACGCCGGCGGGCCGCTGGCCGCGCTGCACGCCGCCCGCGTCCCCGACCGCGTCGGCGCGCTCGTGCTGTACGGCTGCCTGCTGCACGTCGTCCGTGACGAGGCGCTGCCGTGGGTCGAGACCGACGAGGAGCGCGACCGGCGCCTCGCCGGGCTCATCGAACGCTGGGGCGAGGGGACGAACCTCTCCGTGCTGGCGCCGACCGCGGCCGACGACCCGCAGATGCGCGCGTGGCTGGCGCGCCTCGAGCGCCTCGCGGCGAGCCCCGGCCAGGCGCGCCGGCTCGTGATGGCCGCGCGCCAGACCGACGTGCGGCCGGAGCTCGGCTCGATCCGCGCGCCGACGCTCGTCCTGCACCGCACCGACGAGGTCTTCGTCGACGTGCGCCACGGGCGCGAGTACGCGCGGCGGATCGCGGGCGCGCAGCTCGTCGAGCTGCCGGGCGTCGACTCGCTGCCGAGCGCCGGCGACACCGACGCGGTCCTCGGCGAGATCGAGGAGTTCCTGACGGGCGGCCGGCGCGGGGGAGAGCAGGAGCGCGCGCTGCTCACCGTCCTCTTCACGGACATCGTCGGCAGCACCGCGCGCGCCGCGACGCTCGGCGACAAGCGCTGGCGCGACCTGCTCGCCGTGCACGACGTGGAGGTCCGCCGGACGCTGGGCGCCTTCGACGGCGACGTCATCCAGCGCATCGGCGACGGCTTCCTCGCGGTCTTCGACGGCGCGCCGAGCCGGGCGGTGCGCTGCGCCCGCGCGCTGCGCGAGGTCGTGGCGGCGCACGGCGTCGACCTGCGCATCGGCCTGCACACCGGCGAGTGCGAGATCATCGGTGACGACGTCGGCGGGATGGCCGTCCACATCGCCTCGCGCGTCGGCTCGCTCGCCGAGCCGGGCGAGATCCTCGTCTCCGGCACGACGTACGGCACGGTGTTCGGCGCCGGCCTGGACTTCGACTACCAGGGCGAGAAGATCCTCAAGGGCGTCCCGGGCCGCTGGCCGATCTTCGCGCTGAACAGCTGACGCGCGCGCCGGGCGGCGTCGGTAGCTTGTCGCGCCGATGTCACGGAAGACATGCGTCATCGGCGCGGGCGGCAGCGGGCTCGTCGCCGCAAAGGTCCTGCTCGCCGACGGCCACGACGTCGTCGTGTTCGAGCGGGCACCACAGCTCGGCGGCGTGTGGGCGCCGTGGCGAGCGTTCCCCGGCCTGCACACGCAGACGCCCGGCGCGCAGTTCGAGTTCTCCGACTTCGCGTTCGACGACGGGCTGCCGGCGTGGCCACCGGCCGCCGACGTCTTCGCCTACCTGCGCGCGTATGCCGACCGCTTCGGCGTGGCGCAGCGCATCCGCTTCGGCCACGAGGTCGTGTCGGTGGCCGCGGCGGGCGACGGCTGGGCGGTCGTCGCGCGGCCGGCGGGCGGTGGGGAGCGCGTCGCGGAGCGCTACGACCGCGTCGTCGTGTCGTCGGGGATCTTCGACCGCCCCGTGCTGCCGTCCGTGCCGGGTCGCGAGGCGTTCGAGGCCGCCGGCGGCACGGTCGTGCACAGCGCGCACTGCACCGACCCGGCACTGCTGTCCGGTCGCCGGGTGCTCATCGTCGGCATCCAGAAGACCGCGACCGACCTCGCGGTGTTCGCGGCCGAGCACGGATCCCGCGTCGACATGGCCTACCGCCGCGCGCGCTGGAAGCTCCCGCGCCGTTTCGCGTGCTCGGTGAGCATCGCCGACACGCTCTTCACGCGCTCCTTCGACGCGCTGAGCCGGCTCGCGACGTCCGTGCCCGATCCGACGGCGCGCCAGCGCATCGTGCACCGCGTCGTGGGGCGGCCGGCGGCGCTGCAGTTCCGCGCCCTGGAGCTCGTCCTGCGCGCGCAGTTTCGCCTCGGCCGGCTCGGGATGGTGCCCGACAACGGCGTCGAGGACGAGGCGCACTGCGGCGTGACGATCGAGACGCCGGGCTTCTACGCCGCGCTGGGCGCCGGCAGGATCCGCGCGCGCAAGACCACGATCGACCGCCTCGAGCCGGGCGTCGCCGTCCTCGCCGACGGCGCGCGGCTCGGCGTCGACACCGTCGTGTACGCGACGGGCTTCGAGGTGTCCCTGCCGTTTCTGTCGGAGGCCGTGCGCGCTGACGTCTTCGACGCCGACGGCATGCTGCGCCTGTATCGCAACGTCCTGCCGCCGGCGCTGCCCTCCCTCGCGTTCGTCGGCTTCAACTCGGCGATCTCGTCGCCGCTCGCGGCCGAGGTCGCCTCGCACTGGCTCGCCGCACACTGGGGCGGGCGGATGGCGCTGCCGTCACCGGCGGCGATGCACGACCACGTCGCCGCCGAGCTCGCATGGCGGATGGAGCGCTGGCCGGAGACGACGCGCGGCCTGCGCAACGCGTGCGTCGGCCTGCAGCACCACTACATGGACGCGCTCATGCGCGAGATGGGCCGTGAGCCGAAGGTCCCCGGCATCGGGCCGGCCTTGCGCGCGATGCGCCCCGCGGACTACGCCGACCTGCTGGCCTGAAGCGGCGGTCTTGTCGAATACTCCGCCATATTGGCGGGATAGACGACAAGACCGCCGGCTCGCTAGTGCAGGCTGCAGGCGAAGAGCGCTTGCTGCGCGGTCGTGCGGTAGCGGCGCGTCATGTACCGCGGCAGGTCCGCGTCCTGGTGGGCGAGCAGCGTGTCGGCCTGTCGGCGGCTCATCGCGCCGACGCGCACGGCCTGGTCGCCGCGACGCACGAGGATCGAGCGCAGCGCGGCGGTCGACGCCTGCGCCGACATGCCGCCCTCGGCCGCGATCGCCGTCGGGGACCAGCCGCTGTCGCGCAGGCGGCGGTAGGCGTCCGGGCTCATCCCGAAGATCTCCTGGGCGTGGCGCGGGATCGCCGGCGTGTGGAAGATGTGAAACAGCACGTGGCGCGCGAGGTGGGCCTGCGTGAGCACGTCCATCGTGCGTGAGCGCAGCCGGCGCTTGGTCGTCGGCGACGCGCCGCGCATGCGTGGCGCAAGCAGCGTCTCGACGAGCTCCGCGCGCGAGCGGTGCCCGCGCTTGGCGGCGAAGGCGCCGAGCGTGCGCCGGTCGTTGAGCCACCCCGACAGCTCCGCGCGGTCGGTGCCGAGCACCGCGTGGAGGCGCGCCTCGTCGAACGGCAGCCAGCTCGACATCACCCACTCCGACGGCGGCAGCCAGTCGGCGCGCGCGCCGGGGGGAGCATGGGTGTCGGCGGCGGAGGCGACGGCGGGACAGCACGCGAGGACGAGCAGCACGGCGAGCAGCAGGTGGCGGCGCATCGGGACCTTCCTGGGCGGTGACGGGGGCATGCACCACCTCCAACGGCATCCGGCGGCCGTCCGACGCGCCACCCCGGGTGGCGATCCGTCACACCCCGCGACCGCGCGCCCAGCGCCACAGCAACGCGGTCCAGTCGGCGACGCCCGCGTAGAAGTGCCCGAGCGGCCCGGTCGCGATCCACGCGGCGACGACGACGTGGGGGGGACGGGGCCGGCGCATGCCGTGACGATAAGGTGACCCGATGGCCACCGCAGTCAAGACCACCGTTACCGAGCTTCCCCATTCGCGCGTGCGCGTCGAAGCCGAGATCCCCGCCGAGGAGGTGCAGCGCTCGCTCGAGATGCAGGCGCGCAAGCTCGGCCAGGAGATGAAGCTCCCGGGCTTCCGCCAGGGCAAGATCCCCCCGACGATCGTCATCCAGCGCCTCGGGCGCGATCCGATCCTCGAAGAGGCCGTTCACGGCCAGCTCACCGGCTGGTACATGAAGGCGATCGACGACTCGGGCATCGCCCCGGTGGGCGACCCGAAGGTCGACCTCGGCGACATGCCCGACGAGGGCAAGCCGCTCGTCTTCTCCTTCGAGGTCGGCGTGCGGCCGACCGCCGAGCTCGGCACCTACCGCGGCATCGAGGTGGGTCGCCGCGAGCCGTCCGTCGACGACGAGGCCATCGACGAGGAGATCGAGGACCTGCGCGAGCGGTCGGCGCACCTGCACACCGTCAAGCGCCCCGCGAAGGACGGCGACTTCCTCACGATCGACTTCGAGGGCACCGTCGGCGGCGAGCCCTTCCCCGGCGGCGAGGGCCGCGACCAGCTCATCGAGCTCGGCTCGGGCAACCTCATTCCCGGCTTCGAAGAGGGTCTCATCGGCGCCGTCGAGGGCGAGCAGCGCACGGTCACGGCGACGTTCCCCGAGGACTACGGCGCCAAGCACGTCGCCGGCAAGGAGGCGGAGTTCCTCATCCAGGTCAAGGACGTCAAGCACAAGCACCTGCCCGACCTGAGCGACGACTTCGCCTCCGACGCGGCCGGCTTCGACACGCTCGACGAGCTGCGCGAGAACATCTCGGAGCGCATGCTCGAACGCGACGCGGAGCGCATCGAGTCGGAGTTCCGCGCAGCCGCGCTGGACGCCGTCGTCGCCGATGCCACGGTCGAGGTCCCCGAGCCGCTCGTCGAGGCGCGCGCGAACGAGCTGCTCACGCGCATGCTCCACGCCCTCGGACACCAGGGCATCGACAAGGCCGCGTACCTGAAGATCTCCGGCAAGACCGAGCGCGAGCTCGTCGAGGACGCCAAGCCCGAGGCCGAGCTGGCGCTCAAGCGCGAGGCGGTGCTCGCGGCGGTCATCAAGGCCGAGGCGATCGAGCCGACCGAGCAGCAGCTGCTCGACGCGCTCGAGGGCGCGGCGGAGCGCGAGCAGATGTCGCGCCAGAAGCTCCTCGCCCGCTTGCGCTCGGCCGGCCGCGTGGACGGGCTCGCCAAGGAGGTCGCGGCCGAGCAGGCGATCGACCTCGTCGTGTCGGAGGCCAAGCCGATCTCGATCGAGGAGGCGGAGAAGCGTGCGAAGGCGGCCGCGGACGCCAAGGCCAAGGAGGCTGCGGCCAAGCCGAAGCGCAAGCCCGCGGCGAAGAAGAAGCCCGCCAAGCCCAAGGACGAGATCTGGACGCCCGACAAGGACGCCGAGTCCGCGGGCGACAAGAAGCTCTGGACGCCGGACGCCTAGCGGCGCTTCGGACGCGCACTCGCGGCGGGCCCGGACGCTTCGAGGCGCAGGGGTCCGCACGCGCTGGACCCGAGGCAGGCGGTTGGTAGGCTGCCCCGGCAGGACTTCACGAGACGATGCCTAACTGAAGCGAGGACCATGAGCCCACTTGTCCCCATGGTGGTCGAGCAGACGTCGCGAGGCGAGCGCGCCTTCGACATCTACAGCCGGCTGCTGAACGAGCGGATCGTCTTCTTGGGGACGCCCGTGGATGACCAGATCGCGAACCTCATCGTGGCGCAGCTCCTGCACCTCGAGTCCGAGGATCCCGACAAGGACATCTCGCTCTACATCAACTCGCCGGGGGGCTCCGTCTACGCGGGGCTCGCGATCTACGACACGATGCAGTTCATCAAGCCGGACGTGTCGACGATCTGCGTCGGCATCGCGATGTCGATGGGCGCGCTGCTCTTGGCCGGCGGCGCGGAGGGCAAGCGGATGGCGCTGCCGAACGCGAAGATCCTCATCCATCAGGTGTCCAGCGGATTTCAGGGCCAGGCAACGGATATCGAGATCCACGCTAAAGAGATCATCGACATCCGCCGACGACTGGATGAGATCATCGCCAAGCACACCAAGCAGCCGTACGAGAAGGTTCGCACCGATACCGAGCGCGATTACTTCTTGAGTAGCGACGAGGCCAAGGACTACGGCATCATCGACAGGGTGATCCACCAGCACTGACCCATATGGCGCGACCGACCGACTCCAACGAACAGCTCCTCTGCTCCTTCTGCGGGAAGTCCCAACGCCAGGTCAAGAAGCTCATCGCCGGCCCCGGCGTCTACATCTGCGACGAGTGCATCGATCTCTGCAACGAGATCATCGACGAGGAGCTCACCGCTCCGCCGTCGTTCGACATCGAGTCGCTGCCCAAGCCGCGTGAGATCTACGACGTCCTCGACGAGTACGTCGTCGGCCAGGAGGACTCCAAGCGGACGCTGTCGGTAGCGGTCTACAACCACTACAAGCGCGTCCAGATGATGCAGGTGGAGGACTCGGACATCGAGCTGCAGAAGTCCAACATCCTGCTGCTCGGCCCGACCGGCTGCGGCAAGACGCTGCTCGCGCAGACGCTCGCGCGGATCCTCAACGTGCCGTTCGCGATCGCCGACGCCACGGCGCTCACCGAGGCGGGCTACGTCGGCGAGGACGTCGAGAACATCCTGCTGAAGCTCATCCAGGCGGCCGACTACGACGTCAAGAAGGCCGAGACCGGGATCATCTACATCGACGAGGTCGACAAGATCGCCCGCAAGGCCGACAACCCGTCGATCACGCGCGACGTGTCGGGCGAGGGCGTCCAGCAGGCGCTGCTGAAGATCCTCGAGGGGACGACGGCCTCGGTGCCGCCGCAGGGCGGGCGCAAGCATCCGCACCAGGAGTTCCTGTCGATCGACACGACGAACATCCTCTTCATCTGCGGTGGCGCGTTCGCGAACCTCGACAAGGTCATCGAGCGGCGCATCGGCTCCAACGGCATCGGGTTCGGCGCGACGATCACGTCGCGCTCCAAGCACGACAAGGGCGCGGTCTTCGAGCAGACGCTGCCCGAGGACCTCGTCAACTACGGCCTGATCCCGGAGTTCATCGGGCGCCTGCCGGTCGTGTCGGCGGTGCACCAGCTCACGCGCGACGACCTCATCACGATCCTCACCGAGCCGCGCAACGCGCTCGTCAAGCAGTTCCAGCGCTTCTTCTCCTTCGACGGCATCGAGCTTGTCTTCTCCGACGAGGCGCTCGTGTCGGTGGCCGAGAAGGCGCTTGCGCGCGAGACCGGCGCCCGCGGCCTGCGCTCGATCATCGAGGAGACGCTGCTCGAGGTGCAGTTCGAGCTGCCCTCGCGCCGCGACGTCAAGAAGTGCGTCGTGACGAAGGAGACGATCGAGAAGGGCCTGTCGCCCACGCTCGTCACCGAGGCCGCACCCGAAGTGCCGCAGTCGCGCCGCGCCGAGTCGGCGTAGGCGTAGGCGCCACGGGAGTGGCCGGCGGACTCGCCGGCCACCCGCGAGGCTCGCCGTCAGTCGACGGTGACGGTGTAGGTGAACTCGAAGCGCAGGAACGACAGCCCGAACGCCTGCGAGAAGGCGTCGCCGGCGACGTTGCCGCTCGCGTGGATCGTGTGCGTGCCGCGCTTGAGCGGCTTGAGGAACGCGGCCAGGGTCATGATGTGGTTGCCGCCGTCAAACAGCGTGGGCGTCTCGACGGGACCGGCGAGGAACGCTGCGCCGATCGTGGTCGGCTTGCCGTCGATCGTGACGACGGCCGGCTCGGCGCCGACCTGGCTCGAGCCGAAGAAGTAGTCGGCGGCGGCGCCGGGCGCGGACGGGAACGTGCCGATCACCGGCGGCGAGTCGTTGACGTGGAGGACCGGCAGGTAGAAGCGCGCGCCCTTCTGCACGTCGAACGTGTTCGTTCCCGTGACGACGTAGCCGCCGTTCTCGGGCGCGGCGTCAAGCGACGACGCGAAGAGGACCTGAAACGGCGTCTGCGGGTAGTAGGCGGGGTCGTTGCCGCTCGAGGTGAACAGCGCGTGCTCGGCGGCCATCCGCTCGAGCGAGTAGCCGGCGGGCTTGGCGTTCGGCGGCACGACGTCTGAAGCGGCGTGGGCCGCAGGCGCGGCGATCACGGGCACGGCGAGCGCGAGTATCAGTGACATCACGGTGCGGCGGATTGACAATGGGGTGGCTCCGGGGGGTGATTGGGGGTGAAGTGGCAGCGCGCCACCGTAACCCTCTGACCCGAGCCGGAGTGTGAGCTGGGACACCGAGGTGAGGTGAGTCACACGTCCCGCACCGCCGGCACGCTCGGCGTCCCGCCCGTCAGGACTCCTCATGGCTGCGGAGCCGCAGAATGGCGGTGAGCGCCTGGATGTCCGTCTGATCCTGCGGCCCGTTCGCGGCGCGCTTCATCGCCAGCAGGTCTTCGATCGACGCGATGAGCACCTCAAAGCCGTCGAAGTCGATGCGTCGGGCGCGCGCCTTGAGCTCCTCGTAGCCCGGGAGAGCCGTTCGGGTCGACGCTCAGACTTCACGTTCGCGGGATTGGGCGGCGGCGAGCAGAAGGCGACGCATGTCCGTGCATGCGTTCGACGCTCTTGATGCGCTCCTCGGGCGTGCGTGTCAGCGCCTGGCGAATGAGGCTCGTGTCGATGTTGCCCCAGGCCGGCGCGATGAGTTGCAGGCGGTGGCCGGTCGCGCGCAGGACACGGTCGAGCGTCTCGACCGTGGGGTTGGAGCCCTCGCGCTCGAGCTTGGCGATCGCCGACTGGCTGACGCCCAGCCGGGCGGCGAGCTCGGCCTGTGTGAGGCCCGCTGCCCGCCGGGCGTCGCGGAGGAGAAGATCGGGGCGCATCGCGGACCGAATACAACCTTGAGGTCATAGGCGGGCCGGGCAGCCGGCCTGGGTACGATGGCCGCCATGGCTCTCCCGATCTCTCGTATGCGCGGCGCTCCGTGGATCATGGTGCTCCAACTCGCCGTCGCGTTGCGCCGCCACTGGAAGTACCTGTCGCCGGCCGAGCGCTCGCAGCTCGCCGGGCTCATCAAGAAGTCTCAGGGCGTGCCGACGAGGCTGAGCCCGAAGGAGCGCGCCGACGTACGGCGCCTCGTGCGCAAGCTCGAGCCGTTCGCGATGGTCCGCAGCGTCTCGCCGATCGGCAAGCGCGCCCTCGGCGGGAAGCGCTAGTCGTCAGAGATCGAGGTAGCGCTTGAAGAAGTAGGGCGTCGCGGGAAGGACCAGGAGATCCGCGTCGGCGCCCTCCGGCCGGAACGCCACGTCGACGCGCGAGCCGAGCGTGAAGCCGCGCAGCTCGTGGCCGGCCTTCTCCTCCCAGCGGCCCATGCCCTGCGGTGCGTGGGTCTGCTCGGCGATGTCGGAGCTCGCGACGCCGACGACGCTCGTCTCGCAGCGTGCGCAGTCGTAGAGGACGATCGGGCCGTCCTCGTCCAGCGTCATCTCGTCGAGGCGCTGTTCGAGGCCGCACGCGCACGTCAGCAGGAAGTCGTGATCGGTGGTCTCGGGCCGGCCGGCGATGCAAAACGGGTCTGCATAGCGCATGGACGAGACCCTAGATCGTGGCCCGGCCCGCCGTACCGGACCATGGACCAGTCCTGTCGCGTGGCCGCCGGAGGGTCGTGCGGCGAACACCGGCCGCCTCCATAGACTGATCGGTCCATGGGTGCTTTGGAGGATCGCACGCGCTTCGAGCCAGCCGAGGTGGAGCCTCGGATCGTCGCGCGCTGGCTCAAGTCGGGGCTCGTGCACCCGGAGGCCGAAGGGACGGCCGACGAGAACTACTCGATCGCCGTGCCGCCCCCGAACGTCACGGGCGTCCTACACATGGGCCACGCGCTCAACGGCTCGATCCAGGACGCGCTCGTCCGCGCCAACCGCATGCGCGGTCGCCAGACGAAGTGGATCCTCGGCACCGACCACGCCGGCATCGCGACGCAGCGCCAGGTCGAGAAGCGGCTGATCGAGGAGGGCACGTCGCGGCTGGAGCTCGGCCGCGAAGCGTTCGCCGCGCGCGTCTGGGAGTGGCGCGAGGAGCACGGCGGTCAGATCATCGAGCAGTTCAAGCGCCTCGGCGCCACGCTCGACTACACCGACGAGCGCTTCACGATGGACGAGCGCTACGCCGAGGCCGTGCTGAAGGTCTTCGTCGAACTCTACGAGCAGGGCCTCATCTACCGCGACAACTACATGGTCAACTGGGACCCGGGCCTGCGCTCGGCGATCTCCGACCTCGAGGTCGAGGAGCGCGACGGGATCGTCGACACGATGTACGCGATCGCCTACCCGCTGGCGTCGGGCGAGGGCGAGATCGTCATCTCGACGGTGCGCCCGGAGACGCTGCTCGCCGACACCGCGGTCGCCGTGCATCCCGACGACGAGCGCTACTCCGATCTCGTCGGCCAGGAGGTCGTGCTGCCGCTCGTCGGGCGGCACCTGACGCTCATCGCCGACGACTACGTGAAGACCGACTTCGGCACGGGCGCGCTGAAGATCACGCCCGGCCACGACCCCAACGACTTCGAGATCGGCAACCGCCACGGCCTGGAGCGCGTCAGCGTCATCGGCGAGGACGGGCTCATGACGCCGCAGGCCGGCGAACGCTACGCCGGCCTCACCGTGCTCGACGCCCGCGAGCGCGTCGTCGCCGACCTCGAGGAGCAGGGGCTGCTGCGCGGGCGCGAGGAGTACGTGCACACCGTCCCCTACAGCCAGCGCTCCGGCGAGCGCGTCGAGCCGCTCATCTCGCTGCAGTGGTTCATGCGCATGGACGAACTCGCGGGACCCGCGATCGACGTCGTGCGCGAGGGGCGAGTGCGGATCCACCCGCCGTCGCAGTCCAAGCGCTACCTCGACTGGATGTCGGAGATCCGTCCGTGGTGCATCTCGCGCCAGCTGTGGTGGGGCCATCAGATCCCCGTCTGGTATCGCGGCGGCGAGACGCACTGCGGTCTCGAGCCGCCGGCGGGCGAGGGCTGGGAGCAGGATCCAGACGTCCTCGACACCTGGTTCTCCTCGGCGCTGTGGCCGTTCGCGACGCTCGGCTGGCCCGACGAGACGCCCGAGCTGCGCGCCTTCTACCCGACCGACGTGCTGTCGACGGGCCGCGACATCCTGTTTCTGTGGGTCGCGCGGATGGTGATGATGGGCCTGCGCTTCACCGGTGACATCCCCTTCGCCGACGTCAACGTGCACTCGATCATCCAGGCGCCAGACGGGCGGCGGATGAGCAAGTCGCTCGGCACCGGCGTCGACCCGCTGCAGCTCATCGACGGCGGCCCGCGCCCGCCGGTCTTCGGCACGAAGGGCAAGCCGCCCGGCGACTTCCCGGCCTACGGCGCCGACGCCGTGCGGTTCGGACTGCTCGCGATGTCCTCGACGCAGGACGTGCGCTTCAGCGAGGAGAAGATCGCCCAGGGCCAGGCGCTCGCGAACAAGCTCTACAACGCGACGCGGTTCGTCGCGCTGCGGGTGGGGGAGGGCATCGTCGCCGAGCCGCGGCCGACCACGGTCGAGGACCGCTGGATCCTGTCGAGGTTGCAGGCGATCGAGGCGGAGACGGCGGCGCGCATCAACGGCTTCGACTTCGCCAAGGCCGCGCTCGGGCTCTACGACTTCGTCTACGGCGAGCTGTGCGACTGGTACCTCGAGCTCGTCAAGCCGCGCCTCGGCGAGGACGCCGGCCCCGACGAGCGCGACCACCTAGGCGCGACCCTCCTGCACGTCCTGCGCGAGACGATCGCGACGGCGCACCCGATCATCCCGTTCGTCACCGAGGAGCTGTGGGAGCTCCTCGGCTACACCGCGGCCGAGGGGCTGCTCGCCGCGGGGCGGCTGCCCGAGGCCGACGGCGCCCTGCGCGACCCCGAGGCCGAGGCGGCGATGCGGCGCGCGATCGACGCGATCCAGTCGCTGCGGACCTGGAGGGACTCCGTCGGCGTCAAGGCCGGGGCCATCGTGCCGGGCGTCCTGCGCGCGACGGGCTACGAGCACACGGCCGTCCGCGTCGCCGGCCTCGCGCGCTTCGCGTTCGCCGACGACGACGACAACAACGGCGCGGCACCGGTCGCGACGATCGCGATCCCCGGCGGCGCGGTCGACGTCCTGGCGTCCGACGCCGTCGACCTCGGCGCGGCCGAGGCGCGCCTCGCGCAGGCGCGCGAGAAGCTCGAGGGCGAGATCGCGCGCGCGACAGGCAAGCTCGCCAACGAGCGCTTCGTCGCCAAGGCGCCGGAGGCGGTCGTCGCCGCCGAGCGCGACAAGCTCGAGCGCCTGCGCGCGGAGCTGGCGGCGCTCGTCGAGGGGGAGTAGTGGCCGTGCGCGCGGACGTGCGGGACACACCGCCGGCGGAAAGCCCGCCGCCCGCCTGCCGGACGGCAGCCGAGGCCGAGGACTGGCTGTTGTCGCTCGAGCTGTTCGGCATGCGCTTCGGCCTGGATCGCATGCGCGCGCTCATGGCCGAGCTCGGCGAGCCGAACCGGGCCTTCCGCGCGATCCACGTCGTCGGCACGAACGGCAAGTCCTCGACCGCGCGGATGATCGCCGCGCTGCTCTCCCACCACGGCGTGCGGGCGGGCGCGTACCTGTCGCCGCACCTCGTCTCCTTCGCCGAGCGCATCCGCGTCGACGGCGCCGACGTGTCGCCCGAGCAGTTCGCGGCGTCGGCCGCACGCGCGCGGGCGGCGACCGAGCTCGTCGATCGCGCGCGTGACGCCGACGACACCGTCACGCAGTTCGAGGCCCTGACCGCGGCGGCGTACGACCGGCTCGCCCGGTCGGGCATCGAGGTCGCGGTCGTCGAGGCGGGCCTCGGCGGGCGCTGGGATGCGACGAACGTCATCGACGCGCAGATCGCCGTGCTGACGAACATCGGCCTCGAGCACACCCGCTGGCTTGGCGAGACGATCGCCGAGATCGCGCGCGAGAAGCTCGCGGTGCTCGCGCCCGGCGCGACGCTCGTGCTCGGGAGCGACCTGCATCCCGAGGCCGACCACGAGGCGCGCGTCGCCGCCGAGTCCCGCGGCGCCACGATCCTGCGGGCGCCTCGGGAGCCCGTCGCGCCCGGCGACGGCGGCGACGGCGGCGCCGGCGGTGCCGGGTCGCGGCTCGAGCTGCTCGCTCGCGGCGCGTTTCAGCGCCGTAACTTCGCCGTCGCGTGCACGGCGGCGCAGGCGTACCTCGGCTCGCTCGACGCGACCGCCGTGCGCGGGGCCGCGGGGTCGACGAGCGTTCCCGGGCGGTTCGAGGTCCTTGCGGACGGCGCCGGCGGCGAGCTCGTGCTCGACGGCGCCCACAACGCCGCGGGTGTCGCGGCGCTCACCGAGTCACTCCCGGCCTTCCTCGCCGGCAGGCCGCTCGTCGCCGTCGTCTCCGTGCTCGAGGACAAGGACGCGGGCGCGATGCTGGAGGGGCTGCTGGCGCTGTGCTCCGGCGTCGTGTTCACGGCAAGCGCCAACCCGCGCGCCATCGCGGCCGGCCGGCTCGCGGAGCTCGCCGGCGAGGGCCGGGAGGGGTTGGACCACGTGGCGCGCGCCGTCGAGCCCGACCCGCGCCGCGCGCTCGAGACCGCGCGGGTGCTCGCGGGTCCCGAGGGCGTCGTGCTCGCGACCGGCTCGATCTACCTCATCGCCGACCTCAAGCGCCCGGCCGGCACGCGACGCGGGTCGATGCTGTGAGCGAGAAGGGGCCATCGGCGTTCGTCCTGATCGTGGCCGTAGCCATCATCGTCGCGCTCGTGATCCTCGTCTTCTTCGCGATCGGCTACGGCCTCGGCCGGATCTTGCTGTGAGCGCGCCCGAAGCATTCTGACGGAGCCTGTGCAGGGCGCCTCGCAGTCCGGCGTCCACCGACACGGCTAAGCTCACCCGATCGTGTTCGCGGTATTCGGGATCAACAGCGAGGAACTCAACCTCGCTGTCAACCTGCTCATCCTGTTTTTGGTCGTCATCTACCTGGCGCTCGTGTACTGGACGTACATGGACGCGCTGAGGCGGATCTCGGACCCGATGCTCGTCATCTGCGCGACGGTTGCCGCGCTGTTTCCGTTCATCGGCCCGATCCTCTACGTGATCGTGCGACCGCCCGAGTACCTCGACGACATCCGCGAGCGCGAGCTTGAGATGCAGGCGGCCGAGGCGCGCCTCGCCGACCTGAACTACACGCTGTGCCCGCACTGCGACTATGAGGTCGAGAAGGACTTCCTACGCTGTCCGACGTGCCTGCGCAAGTTGCGCGACCCGTGCGGCAGCTGTGGGCGCCCGTTGGACCCGGCTTGGAAGATCTGCCCGTACTGCGAGGCGGAGCTGACGAGCACGCGGCCCGAAGGCCGGCCGCGCCGGCGAGCAGCCGCCGCCGACTAGCCTCGATCTGAACCACCACC